>CALIWR010000001.1 GCA_938046585.1 uncultured Propionibacteriaceae bacterium
GGGCTAGTGGTGGGGGTTTGGGCTTGGGTCAGCTGGGTGTCCAGATCGTCGAACAGCTGCCGGAACATCTCGCTACTCACTGGGGTCTCCATCCCACGGGGTATGAGGTGCTCATCACTGTATCAGGCTGTACCAGGATCACCGGGTCATTCACGGGCCGTACGCAACAGGGTCTGTCGAACGTGTGGGGCGAAGTAACGGCGGTTGCGGCCCCGGGCCGGGGCGGATCTGGCGAGGATCCCCAACTCAACCAACGCGCCCACCATCCGATTGGCCATCTGATAGCTGAAGCCGGTGCCGGCCTGGACATCTCGGACCGTGAAACTCGGGTTAGCTACCGCGAAGTCGACCACGGCATGCGCCGTGTCGGCCCGCAGCCGCGACTGCCGTACCAGGGTGTGCAGCTCCTCCTGGACTGCGACCAGCGCCTGGATCTGGGCGAGCGTGGTCGTGGCGGAGGCTCGCAGTCCTTCGGCTAAGAAGGCGATGTAGGGGTCCCAGGCATTCTCAGCAACTGACCGCGAGCAGATCCTGCGTCGGGTGCGGCGTCCTCACACAGCCCGATGATGACCTGTGATGGGTGCGCAGGCGTCCCGCGAGCTGCTCAAGGCGGGTTCCGCGCATGTCCATGCGTTACCTCGACGGTGCCGATCAACGGTTCGTCGCGACCAGCGACGATACCGTTGTTATCACTTTGAGTGTTTCCTGATCATAAGCGCAGTGTTGTTCTCATAGTGGAGAACAACGGTGAGTTCGGACCTGGTCTGGCAACGAGGACCCCCACCAGTCCGCTCTGTGGGGCGGAAGCTGGTGGGGGTTGGGGGTGTGGGCTGGGTCTTGTGTTAGCCGACGACCTGCCAGTTCACGGTTACCGCGCCGGCGCTGAGCGGGGCGATCGCCTCGAAGGCGGCCCGGGATAGGTCCAGGCAGCGGCCTGAGACGTACGGGCCACGGTCGTTGATTCGGACGATTACCGATTTGCCGGTCTTCGGGTTGGTCACCTTCACCCGGCTATTGAATGGCAGGCTCTTGTGGGCTGCGGTCATGGCGCTCGGGTTGAAAGTTTCACCGTTGGCGGTCTTCTGGCCTTCGTCGTAGAAGGAGGCGCCGCAGCTATTGCCGGTGGCTGGGGGCATCGAGGTACCCGGCGATGGTGTTGAGGTCTCGCCTGGCTGGGGGGCGGTGGGTGTCTTGGTGGAGCCGGAGTCCTTGGTGCCGACGAGGGTTACTTCGGCTTGTGACGGCTTGGTGACGTTCGACGCTTTGCGGACTTCGTTGACGACCTGGCCGTCGCGGACTTCCTGGGTCCAGATCTCGGTGGCGGCGCCGTTGATGCCGGGCTGGGTGACCTTGGTGGTGCCCTTCGGTAGTGAGGGGTCATCCTTGCGTTGCTTTTCGAATGGCACCTCGACCTGCTTGGTCACTTCGCGCAGTTCGACTCGGATCACGGTGATCGCGGTGCCTTCGGTGATCGCGGTGGTGGGGGCGGGGGTGACTTGGTCGAGCGGGCCGAGGACGATCCCGGCTACGGCCAGGGCGTCGGCTACGGTCCCGAAGGTAGTCACCGGGGTGGTCTTGCCGTCAGCGGTGATGGTGGCCCCGTGCGGGGTGGTTACTTCGAACCGGATCCCGTCGCGGGAGATGGCGCTGCTGCGGTTCGTGCTGAGTCGGACGTCGCCGCGGATCCCGAACAGGCCCAACGCCTCGTCCACGGTGGTGGCGGTGACCCAGCGGGTCTGCTCGGTGCCATCGATCACCACGGTCACCGGGCGTCCGTACCGGACCGAGATCTCGGTCCCGTCGGTGACGTTGGAGGTGACCGACGGGGCGACCGTGTCATGTTCACCGAGGGTGATCCCCTGCTTAGCCAGGACCGCGCCGACCGTGTCCGACCAGGTCCGGACTTCGGTCCGCTGGCCGTCCACGGAGACCACGACATCACTGGAGATGGCCTCGTTCACGCCGTACCCGGCGGCCCCGGTGACAACCAGGGAGCCGGCGACGATAGCAGGAATGATCAGGCGCATGGGCATCCTTCACGCTCGACGTCGAACCCCACGATACGGCATCTGAGAGAAGCCTCAAAGTTCTCTGAGAACGTTGAGGAAGATGAAGGACTCAGCTGCGCGGCCCGCCCTCGCGGATGCGAGGGCAATATTAGGTAAGGAAGAGGGCCTTGATCCGGAATGTGGCTACCCAGGTTCCCAGGATCGCCAGGCCAACAAAGTAGAGAGCATGGCCGGCGGTGATCCAGGTCACCGTGCCCAGGGTCAGGTCCCGCATCATCTCGATCCCATGCCACAGCGGCAGGCACCTCACGCCGGTTGCGATCCACGCCGGGTACACGTCGATCGGGTAGAAGGTGCCAGAGAACAGGAACATTGGCAGCAGGGCCACGGTGATCCAGTCGAGGTGCTGGAACTTGTGGGCGAATGAGGTGGCTGCCATCCCGAGGGCGGCGAAACCGAAGGCGATCAGCAGACAGGCGGGCACCGCGGCGAGTACCCACCATGACCCGACCAGCCCCAGCGCTGCCATCACCGCGACGAAGGCCACGGCGTAGATTCCGCCCCGGACCAGGGCGACCAGGATCTCCCCGAGGGCCACATCCAGCGGCGACAGCGAGGTAGACAGCATCGCGTCGTACAGCCGGTCCAGCTTCAGTTTGATGAACACGTTCCAGGTGGCGTCCAGGACGGCGCCGTTCATGGCGGAACTAGCCAGCAGCGCCGGCGCGATCCAGGCCGCGTACGAGGCCGCGTCTCCTCGGCCGATCAGGCTACCCAGGCCGAGACCCATCGCCAGCAGGTACAGGATCGGTTCGGCCACGCCGCTGGCCATCAGCAGCCAGTTCGTACCCCAGGCCGCCTTGAGACCGCGGGCTGCGACGGTGAGGAAGGTGCCGCCCGGGAACAGTCGACCGTGGCTGCGGCGGATCATCTCCTGGCCGTCTGGCAGTTCGGATGCTGGTACCAGGTCGATGGGGGCCGGGGTACGCCGTTCCCGCCGCCGCGGCCGCAGCTCGCCGAGCAGCCGGAGCCGGTAGAGCCGCTGCGCCAGCAGCCAACCGGCCAAGGCCAGGGCGCTCAGATACCCGATGTGGACGGCCGGTAGCCACCCTGGCGCAGGCTGGTCGAGGGTCGCGATCCGGGCTAGGTTCACCCCGTGCCACAGCGGCGAGAGCCACCCGATCGGATGCGTCCAGACCGGCAGCACGTCGAGCGGGAAATAGGTGCCGGAAAACAGGGTAAGCGGCAGCACGATCAGCCTCGCGAACAGGGCGAACTGGCCTCGCTCCTGCGGCAGGGACGCCGTCCACGCCAAGACCGGGTTGCCGAAACCGAGGACCACCAACACGCCGACGCCGAGGACCACCGGTACCGCCGACCAGCGCATCCCGCCAAAGAGCAGCAGCACGACGGACACCGTCAGCGCGTTGATCAGACAGCGCACCAGGGTCCCAAAGATATGCCCGGTGGCGAGCTGGGCGGGCTTGGTGGGGGTGGCGGCTGCCGCGTGGTATGTCTCGTGCCAGCGGAACCCGGCCATGGGGCTGCTGGTGTTCTCGATCTGGGCGCCGTGGACCATGACCGTCAGCACCATCGCGGGCGCGACGAATGAGAGGAAGGGGACGCCGAGGCTGCCGGGGCTGGCCCGGTCGACGACCACGCCCATCCCGACTCCGAGCGCCAGCACCGTTAGCAGCGAGTCGACGGTGCCGACGGCGAGCAGGCTCACCCACCAGGCTCGCAGCTGGGTGATGACATTACGGGCATGCAGGAAAGCGCCCCACCGCGCGACCGTTGCGGCCTGGGCGTCGTGGTTGATGGTGCTAGTCAATGAGGGACCGCCCCGTCAGCCGCAGGAACACATCCTCCAGGGAGCAGCGCCGTACCAGCGACGAGATCGCCTCCAGCCCCAGCCCGGTGACCGCGTGCAGAGCCGCCTCGCCGTCCTCGGCGTAGATCAGCACCCGGTCCGGCAGGACCTCGATCCGCTCGCCAATCCCGGTGATCGTCTGCGCCGCGGCCGCATTGCGTGAGGAGCCGAACCGCAGCTCCACCACCTCCCGCCCGGCGTGCTCACGGACCAGGTCAGCGGGGGAGCCCTCGGCAACGATCTGCCCGTGGTCGACCACGATCAGCCGGTCGCACAGCTGCTCAGCCTCGTCCATGTGGTGGGTGGTCAGCAGCAGCGTGGTGCCTTTCTCCTTGAGCTGGAAGAGCCGGTCCCACAGGATGTGCCGGGCCTGCGGGTCCAGGCCGGTCGTCGGCTCGTCCAGCAGCACCACCTGTGGATCTGAGATCAGGGCCCGGGCGATTGTCAACCGTCGTTTCATGCCGCCGGAAAGGTCGTCGACGCGGGAATCGCGTTTGTCGACCAGCTGGGCGAAGTCCAACAGTTCCGCGGCCTTCGAAGCCAGCCAGGGTTTCGGCAGCCCGAAGTAGCGGCCGTGGAAGATGAGGTTTTCCCGTACCGTGAGCTGGGGGTCGAGAGTGTCGCCCTGGGGTACCACGCCCAGGTGGGCCCGGATCCGCGGGCCCTGGGTGTCGGGGTCCATCCCGAGGATCCGCAGCTCGCCGCTGGAGCGCCGCGAGACCCCGCTGATCATCCGCATCGTGGTGGACTTCCCGGCGCCGTTGGGGCCGAGCAAGCCGAACGAGGTGCCTGGCGACACCTCGAAGTCGATCCCTCGTACCGCCTCGAATTCCCCGTACGATTTGCGCAGCTCGCGAGCCAGGACGACGGGTTCGATCACGGCAGGGGAGCCTACTTCACCGGTCTCGCGGATCCCCACAGGTTTTTCCTCATGCGGTGGGGGTGAAACGGCGCAGCCGTAGCGAATGGGTGACGACGAAGACTGAGCTGAAGGCCATCGCGGCGCCAGCGATCATCGGGTTCAGCAGACCCAGCGCGGCGACCGGGATCGCCGCCACGTTGTAGGCGAAGGCCCAGAACAGGTTTGTCTTGATCGTCCGTAGGGTGGCCCGGCTGAGCCGGATCGCGTCGGCCGCTCCGACCGGGTCGGAACGCATCAGGGTGAGGTCACTAGCGGCGATCGCCGCGTCGCTGCCCGATCCCATCGCGATCCCCAGATCGGCCTGGGCCAGGGCCGCGGCGTCGTTGACTCCATCGCCGACCATCGCCACGGTCCGACCCTGGCGTTGCAGGGTACGGATCGCGTCGACCTTGTCGGCGGGGGAGACCTCGGCCAGCACCTGTTCGATGCCGACGCTGGCGCCCACCTGCCGGGCGGCGGCGGTCGAGTCGCCGCTGAGCAGCACCGGGGTCAGGCCCAGGTCGTGGTACGCGGCGACCGCCCGGGCCGCGGTCGGCTTCGGCTGATCGGCGAGGGTGACCAGGCCCAGCGGCTGCTGCTCGACGGCCACCACAACCGTGGTCCGGCCTTCGGCGTTGGCCTGGTCGAGACTCTGGCGCAGGTCATCACCGAGCTGGATCCCAGCTTCGGCCAGCATCCGGGCCGAGCCGGCCAGGACCTGCCGGCCGGCCAGGGTGGCCCGTACCCCGCGGCCGGGGACCGCGGTGAAGCCGGTCACCTGGGCGTCGCTGTCGCCCAGGGCGGCGATCGCCCGTCCGACCGGGTGCTCCGAGCCGGACTCGACCGCGACCGCGACCCGGCGCAGCTGCTCGGGCTCGACGCCGGCGGCCGGGACCAGATCAACCACGCTCATGCTGCCGGTGGTGAGGGTGCCGGTCTTGTCCAGCACGATCGTGTCGACCTGCCGGGTGGATTCCAGGATCTCAGGCCCGGCGATGACGATCCCGAGCTGGGCGCCGCGGCCGGTGCCGACCATCAACGCGGTCGGGGTTGCTAGGCCCAGGGCGCAGGGGCAGGCGATGATCAGTACCGCGACCGCGCTGGTGAGCGCAGAACCGGCGCTGGCCCCGGCCAGCAGCCAGGCCCCGAAGGTGAGCACCGCCAGCCCGATCACGACCGGGACGAAGACCGCCGAGATCCGGTCGGCGAGTCGCTGCACCGGCGCCTTGCCGGTCTGGGCTTGTTCCACCAGCCGTGCCATCTGGGCCAGCTGGGTGTCTTTGCCGACCCGGGTCGCTTCGACGACCAGCCGGCCGGTGGTGTTGACCGTACCGCCGACCACCGCCGAGCCGGGCTCGACATCTACCGGGACCGACTCGCCGGTCACCAGCGAGGCGTCGATCGCGGAGAGCCCCTCGATGACTACTCCGTCGGCCGCCACCCGTTCACCGGGCCGGACTACGATCAGGTCGCCGACCTGGACTTGGTCGGCGCCTACCGGGATTTCGACCCCGTCGCGCAGGATGGTTGCCTCCTTGGCGCCCAGGTCTAGCAGCTCCGCGATCGCTGAGCCGGCCTCGCGCCGGGAACGGGCTTCCAGGTAGCGGCCGAGCAGGATGAAGGTGACAATCCCGCTGGCCGCCTCCAGGTAGATCGCGCCGGCGCCGTCGTGGTGGGAGCCGATCAGGTCAAAGCCGTGCCGCATCCCGATCCGACCGGCGGTACCGAAAACCAGCGCGTACAGCGACCACAGGTAGGCCGCGGCGGTCCCCAGCGAGACCAGGGTGTCCATGGTGGTGGCCCCGTGGCGCAGGTTCACTAGGGCGGAACGGTGGAACGGCCAGGCCGCCCAGGTCACTACCGGGGTCGCCAGCGCCAGCGACAGCCACTGCCAGCCGGGGAACTGCAGCGCCGGAAGCATCGCCATCGCCACCACCGGTACGCTCAGCGCCGCCGCTACCAGCATCCGCCGGCGCAGCGACCGGGCCGGGTCGAGCGGCGGTTCCGGTTCCGGGGAGGGCAGGCTGGCGCCGTACCCGGCCTGCTCCACCACCTGAACCAGGTCTTCGGCGCTGATCTCGGCCGGGGCTAGGACGAGGGCTTTGTTGGTGGCGTAGTTCACCGTGGCCGAGACTCCCGCCACCTTGGTTAGTTTCTTCTCGATCCGGGCCGCGCAGGAGGCACAGGTCATCCCCTGGATGTCGAGCGTGACGCAGGTCCGGGTGTCGGTCACGGTGCTCATCGGATCAGACGGGGCTGACGGTGTAGTCGCCGGCCTCGGAGACGGCCTGGGTAATCGTCTCCAGCGCGATCGGGGCCTCGGAGGTGATCACCATCCGGGCGTCGTCCAGGCTAACCTGGACGTCGCTGACACCTGCGATGGCCGAGACCTCCTCGGTGACGTGGTTGACGCAGTGGCCGCAGGTCATACCGGTGACGGTGTAGGTGGACTGCATGGGCGTACCTTTCCTCGATTCTCGGGTGGGTTCAGGACCGTACGAGCCGGGCGATGGCTTCGCTGGCCTCGCGGATCTTGGCGTCCGCCTCGTCGCCGCCGGTCTCGGTGGCGCGCCGGACGCAGTGGTGGAGGTGCTGGTCGAGCAGCAGCAGCGCGACTGATTGCAGGGCTCGCGAGGCGGCGCAGACCTGGGTCAGGACATCGATGCAGTACTGGTCTTGTTCGACCATCCGGGCGATCCCGCGGACCTGACCTTCGATCCGTCGCAACCGGTTCAGGTGGGCCGTCTTCTGGGCGTGATACCCGACGGTGGTGTGGTCCATGCCCCTAATAATACCCCACCCGGGTATATGCGCTAGCGCTCGCCCAGGCCGACGCGGACAGTTGATGATGACAGGGGGTTGTCCACATGACGGTGTGGACAACGCCCGGGCGGGGGTGTCGTTATCACGAATTGGGCAGCAACACGATCCGTACGGCGTGTCGGTCCGACATCAGATATCCACAGGCTCAGTTTCCTGGATCCACCCCTGAGAATAGCTATTTGCCCTAGCCAGAGCGCTATCGACGGGCAGAACGCGGGCGTTACCCACAGGTGCTCAACAGGCCTGAGACGATCGCGCGGCGCGTCGCGCCGGGTTGTCCCCAGGTAGTCCACAGGCCCTGTGGATAAAGACCGGCCAGGGGGTCGCGATCGAGGTCGGGACAGCGCTACGGTCGGGCAGTCCGAGGGGGGTCGTCGAGCATGATGTCGGCCGGAACTGTCAGTGGGGGAACCTAGCCTGCGGGCTGGGGTGATGTGGTGGAAGGAGCCCTGCCGATGAGTGCGGCCGAGGTGCAGGATCTGCAATTGGACCGTACGCCGCCGCAGGATGTGGCGGCTGAGCAGTCGGTGCTCGGGGCGATGTTGATGAGTAAGGACGCGATCGCGAACGTGGTCGAGGTCTTGAAGGGCGTCGACTTCTACCGTCCGGCGCATGAGGTGATCTTCGAGGCGATCCTCGACCTGTACGGGAAAGGAGAACCAGCCGACGCGATCACGGTCGCCGCGGAACTGACCCGCCGCGGTGAGATCGGCCGCTGCGGCGGGCATGTGTACCTGCATGACCTGTTAGCGAGTGTGTCGATCGCGGCGAATGCCTCGTACTACGCGCAGATCGTACGGGAGAAAGCCGTGCTACGGCGGCTCGTCGAAGCGTCGATCAAGATCGCCCAGCTCGGCTACCAGGGCCAAGGAGACGTAGCCGACATCGTGGACCTGGCCCAACAGACCGTGTACGACGTGGCCGAAGGCAAAACCAGCGAGGACTACAAGCCGATCTCAGAACTGATCGAACCGGTCTGGAACGAGCTCGAAGCGATCGCCAGCAACGGTGGCCGGCTGGCCGGGGTACCGACCGGGTTCTTCGAACTGGACGAGCTGACCAACGGGCTGCACCCAGGCCAGATGATCATCATCGCAGCCCGCCCAGCGATCGGGAAGTCGACCCTGGCCTTGGACTTCGCCCGCTCGGCGGCGATCCGGCACAACCAGACCACCGCGATCTTCTCGCTAGAGATGAGCGCCTCAGAGATCATGAACCGGCTACTGTCGGCCGAAGGCCAGCTGAAGCTGCACCATCTGCGGGCCGGGCGGCTGAGTGACCCGGACTGGGAGAAACTCGCCTCGGTCACCGGGCGGATCGAGAGCGCGCCGCTGTTCGTGGATGACTCGCCGAACCTGACGATGATGGAGATCCGGGCCAAAGCCCGCCGGCTGCGGCAGCGGCACAACCTCCAGCTGGTCGTGATCGACTACCTCCAGCTGATGACCTCCGGTAAGCGAGTCGAGTCACGCCAAGTCGAGGTGTCGGAAATCTCACGCCAGATCAAGCTCCTCGCCAAAGAACTCGACATCCCGGTCATCGCGATCTCACAGCTCAACCGGGGCTCCGAACAGCGTACCGACAAGAAACCCATGCTGTCGGACCTGCGTGAATCCGGCTCCCTCGAACAAGACGCCGACATGGTGATCCTGCTCCACCGCGAAGAGGTCTACGACCGTGACCAGCGCCCCGGCGAAGCCGACCTCACCATCGCCAAACACCGCAACGGCGAAACTCGAACCATCACCGTCGCCTTCCAAGGCCACTACTCCCGCTTCGTCGACATGCGGCCACTCTGACCGGTTCGATTCCCGGTTCTTCTGGTCGTGGCCGGGCTAGGTGTTTCTCGTCGTTTGTCCAGACGGCCCATAACCTGCCCACAGGCTGCTCACAGTCGTGCCCGTCAGGCTTGTGGACCATGATGAGGTGGAGCCGACAGTGGCTGAAGGATCGCTACGCAGAGCCGGTCCGTACCAGCCTCACCCATCCGGGGTTATGGCTGGGGCTGCTCGGCTCGCTACTGCTGGCGCTCGGCGAGATCCGCCGTCTCGCCACCTGGTCGCAGGTCCGCGGCCAGCCCTGGACCGCCACCATCGGCAATTTTCTCAGCTCCGGGCAGTACCCGGTGCTGGTGCTGGCCGGGATCGTGCTCCTGGGCGCCGGCTGGGTACTGATCCGGCCCGGGCCGCGCCAGCCGGTGGCACCAGTCCTGGTGTTCCTGGTCTGGGCGGCGCCGTTGCTGCTGCTGCCACCGGTGCTATCAACCGACGCCGGCTCGTACGCCGACCTGGGCTGGATGGTGTCCAACGGATTCTCCCCGTACCAGACCGGGCTAGGTACGACCGGCAGCCCCTTCCCGTACGGGCGGGCCTGGCGGGGGACTACCTCGGTCTACCCGCCGCTGGCGCTGGAGCTGTTCGCAGCAGTGATCCGCCTCACCGGCGCCCACTGGTACTGGTCGGTGGTGGCGCTACGGCTGCTGGCGCTGGCAGGCGCCGGGCTGCTGGCCTGGGCGGTGCCCCGGCTCGCATCCGCGGCCGGGGTCGACCCGGCGCGGGCGGTCTGGGTGGCGCTGCTGAACCCGGTCCTGCTGGTCCACGGGATCGGCGGCGAGCACGTCGACCTGCTGATGGTGGGTGTCGCGGCAGCCGGGCTGGCCGTGGCGCGGCACCGGTACGCAGTCGTACTCGGACCGGTCCTGATCGGCCTGGCCGCCGCGATCAAACAGCCGGCGCTGCTGGCCGCACCGGCGGTAGCGGGGCTGATCTGGCCAGGGGCCCAGACCCGGCTGCGGTCCGTGATCCGGGCCGGGTACGCCGCGATGCTCGCCGGGGGCACGTTCTGCCTGGTCAGCCTGGCCACGCTGGGATTCGGCTGGCTCGGCGGCTCCGGCGACCCAGCGAACGCCCGGCAGACCCTGACCCCGGCCTATCTGCTGTCACTGCTCGGCGGTGACATCAGCGCCTGGACCCAGGCCCTCCAGGTCACCGCGGCGGTGGTCGTGGCGGCGCTGTGGTGGTGGTACGGCCGGAGCCGGCCGCTGCGGTTCCTGGGGCTGGCGGCGCTGGCCTTCGTCCTCGGCTTCGGCGTCTTCCGCGAGTGGTACCTGCTGTTCCCGCTCGCCTTCCTCGGCCTGGCCGGACTGCGCCGAGTACGGCCGCTGCTGTGGTCGCTGGTCTGCGCCGGCGCCGGGTACGGATGCCTGCACGAATACCTGCGGATGCCGTCGCTGCTGACATCCTGCGTCACAGCGCTCGTCCTAGGCCTGGTAGCAGCCGGCCTGGGCCTCGCCACCCGGGCAGTCCTCCACCCCGGCAGCCTGCCCTGGCCCCGCCGTCCAGGCCGTCAGCCCACCCCGGCTACGAGCCTTTGATGCCGGCACCCCAGCGGGGCGTTGCCGGCGTCCCAACTGCGCCGTCAGCCCACCCCGGATACGAGCCTTTGATGCCGGAGCTACTGCTTGGTGGCGGTGTCGACTGCGGACCAGTCCAGGCCGGCCGGGGCGAGCGCGGCGATGCTGGCCAGCAGGCCGAGCCGGGCGGCCCGCAGCCGCGGATCGTCGGCCATCACCAGGGTCTGCTCAAAGAAGGCCGTGACCGGGCCGACCAGGTCACGGCCGGTGACCGCAAAATCGGCGACGGTCAGGCTGGGGGAGGCCGCGGCTACGACCCGGGCTAGGGCCCGTTCGGCCTGGTCAGTCAAGACAGCGGCGTCGACGCTCGGCTCGGTGCCGGCGGGGACAATCCGCTGGATCCGGACGAGGGCGGCCACCACAGCCCGCCAATCAGGGTCAGACAGCAACGGCTCCAGATCCCGGGCCTTGGCAGCAGCATCGGCCGGCCGGGTCGCCGACGGCAGCACCGCCGCGACCAGCTCGGCCGAGCGGCCCTCGTCACGCATCAACTGCGCGAACCGGGCGATCGTGAAGTCCTCGGCGGCGGCGACTGCCTCGGCTGAGACCTCGACCCCCTGGGCGCGCAAGGCTGTGGCCGCCGCGGCCAGGCCATCACGGATCGAAACCCCGGCCAGGGCCGGGTCCTCGCGCAGGATCCGGACCACCCCGAGCGCCGCCCGGCGCAGCCCGTACGGGTCGGACGAACCCGACGGTTTCGCGCCCAGCGCGAACATCGCCATCAGCAGGTCGAACCGGTCCCCTAGAGCCAGCAATGCGCCCGGCGTAGACGCCGGCAGCGCGTCGGCCGTGGTTCGTGGCTGCTCCATCTGGTACAAGGCCTCGGCCACCGGCCGGGGCTCGCCCTTGCGAAGCGCGTACTCGCGGGCCACGAAACCGGCCAGGGAGGTCATCTCGGTGACCAGGGTGGTGGCCAGGTCAAACTTGGCCAGCTGCCCGGCCCGCCCCAAAGTGGCGGCCTGCTCGGCGTCCAAACTGAGCCGGGCCGACAGCTCCCGGGCGACCTCGCCGATCCGGCGGGCCCGCTGCCCGACCGATCCGAGCCGGTTCTCGAAGGTCAGCTGCTCCAGGCCCGGGATGAAGTCCTCAACGCTGCCGGCCTGCAGGTCCTGGTTCCAGAAGAACAACGCATCCTCGTACCGAGCCCGCAGCACCGACTCGTTCCCCCGGGCCACCAGCGCCTGGTCACAGGAGCCGTTCGCCATGGTGACAAAACCGGGCAGCAGCCGCTGGTCGGTGTCACGGACCGGCAGATAGCGCTGGTGGCGGGCCATTACCGAGACCAGGATCTGGTCCGGCAGCTCCAAGTAGCGTTCGTCGAAGCGGCCCAGCACCCCGACCGGTTGCTCGACCAGGTCCGTGATTTCGTCGATCAGGCCCGCATGGGCGTCCAGGTCGATCGTGCCGCCGGCCTCACCGGCCAGCCGCTGCGCCTGCCGTACCACGTCGGCGCGGCGCTCGGCGAAACTAAGCCGGATTCCGCCCCGGGCGAGCAGCCCCGGCAGATCATCGGCCGTGGCGACTTCCTGAAAACCGACCGGGGTCCCGTCGGCCCGGACCCGGGATTCGGCTGAGGCGGCTGTGGTCCGCTGCAGGTACGTCCGCCGGCCGGCTTCCAGCTGGGAGACCCGGGCCGGGACCACCTGGCTGCCCCACAACGCCACCAGCCACCGTACGGCGCGGGAGAAGGCCAGCCCCGGGTCACGCCAGCGCATGTTCTTCTCAGCCCGCAGCCCGCCGACGATTTTCTCGACAACCCCGCCTAGGACTTCCAGCGCTGCCCGGCCCGGTGTTTCGACCGCGACGCAGGCGTAGTCGACGCCACCAATTTCGGATTTGACGATCTGCTCGAGGCTTACCGCCTGGCCGCGCAGGAAGCCCTGTAGCGGCCGGGTGGGCTGGCCGTCGGCGTCGAAAGCCGCCGCCCACTTTGGGCCCTTGCGCCAG
Source organism: uncultured Propionibacteriaceae bacterium (assembly GCA_938046585.1). Lineage (GTDB taxonomy): Bacteria > Actinomycetota > Actinomycetes > Propionibacteriales > Propionibacteriaceae > Fen-668. The sequence goes on from CALIWR010000001.1 coordinate 12,963, forward strand.
GTGGTGGCGTCTGGCTCCCGGGCGGCGACCTGCTCCACGACCGCGACCACCCGCCGCGGCGTGGCGTCGACCCGGACCTCGCCATGGCCGAGCCGGGACCCGGCCAGCCCCTCCACCAGGCCGGCCCGGACCTGCTCCACGGTCGGCGCGACCACGTGCGGCGGCAACTCCTCCAGGCCGATCTCCAGGGCGAAGGTTTGCGGCTGGTCGCCGGCCGGTGCTGCCACTACCGGCTCGGCCGGGGTCGGCTCCGCGGCCGGGTGGAGCAGCGGGAAACCCAGCTCGCGGCGCCGTTCCACCCACAACGCGGCGGTGTCACGCATCAGCCGTCGCATCGTCGCGAAGGCCTGGGCCCGTTCGGTGGTGGAGATCGCCCCCCGCGCGTCGAGCACGTTGAAGGCGTGGCTGGATTTGAGAATGTACTGGTGAGCCGGGACCGGGAGCCGGGCCTCGACCATCCGGGTGGCCTCCGAGACGTACGCTTCGTACAGCCGCTGGTTCGTGGCGACGTCGGCGTCGTCAAGGTAGTAGCGGCTCATCTCGTATTCCTGCTGGCCGAAGGCCTCCCCGTACGTGACCAGGCCGCCGTCTGGGCGGCGGGCGTAGACGATGTCCTTGAAGTGGGTGACCCCCTGCTGGGCCATCAGGATTCGCTCCACCCCGTACGTCAGCTCGACCGGGATCGGGTCCAGATCCTGGCCGCCTACCTGCTGGAAGTAGGTGAACTGGGTGATTTCCATCCCGTCCAGCCAGACTTCCCAGCCGAGCCCCCAGGCGCCGATCGCCGGCTGCGCCCAGTTGTCTTCGACGAAACGCACATCGTGGGCGTCGAGGTCGATCCCCAGCGCCTCTAGCGACCCCAGGTACAGCTCCTGCGGGTCACCCGGCTCTGGTTTGAGGATCACCTGGAATTGGGTGTGCGTCTGGAGCCGGTTCGGGTTTTGCCCGTACCGGGAGTCGTCGGGACGCACCGAGGGTTCGACGTACGCGACATCCCACGGCTCTGGGCCTAGCACCCGCAGTACGGTCGCCGGGTTCATGGTGCCGGCCCCGACTTCGGTGTTGAAGGGCTGCCAGGTGAGGCAGCCACGCGTGGTCCAGTAGTCCGACAGGATCCGCAGGGCGTCTTGCATGGTCAGCACCACGCCACGGTACCGGGCGGCGCCGTTGCGGAGCCGGCAGGATCAGGATCTGGCGCGTAGCGGGTCGAGCCGGTCCAGCAGCCAGGTCAGCGCGAGCAGGTCGGCGCTGCCGCCTGGGCTCAGCCAGCGTCTCACGAAGTCAGCGTCGGCCCTGGCCAAGGTGGTGATCAGGGCTGGCGGCGGGGGCGGGCTGGCGAGCAGCTTCCGGGCCCAGCCTTGGACGTACCGCAGCCCGGCGCCGCCGCCGCGTGACAGCAGGTTGGTGTCGCAGGTGACCGCCATCATCGCGACCAGGGCCCAGCGCAGCGCATCCGGCGGGTCGCCGTAGCGGTGTAGCCGCTGCCGGTACGCCACCAGCCCCACTTCGGCGGCGGTGGCGAAACCGGACGCTGCTTCCCCTCGGGCGCCGCTGCTGCCGTGGTCGCGGTACGCGGCCGCGCCATGCGACCCGGACCGGGCGGCCTGTTCGGGCCAGGACCGCAGCAGCGGCCGGGCCAGGGCCGCGGCCCTGGCCCGGATCCGGGCCAGCCGATCGGTGTCGACGAGCAGACCCGCGAGGCGGGGGGCAGAGGCGGTGGCCGGGTCGGGGTCTGGGGTTGCGGGTGCGGGGATCGCGATCATGGGATCGGGGCAAGGATCGGCATCGGCGGTTGAAGCTGGCGGGGGGAGCGGGGCGCCGCTGTCGTCCCAGCCCAGCGCGGCGATCAGCAGCCCCAGGCCGAACAACGCCCCCCGGTGGGTGTTCACCCCGCCGGTGGCCTCGGTCATTGCCTGCTCGGCCCGTATTCCCAGGCTCACCAGCGGCGCTGTCTGGCCGGGTTGCTCGGCGCCGACCAGCCAGCACCGGGCCAGCCAGGGCCGCAGGGTTTCGGCGCTACGTTCCAGTAGCGCCAGATCCAGGTCCCGGTGCGAGCCGGTGCCCAGCCGGTCGACCAGGCCCGGCTTCGGGGTCAGCCGGGCCTCGACCAGCATCGCCCGTACCCCCAGCTCGGCCGCGGCGTCGGCCTGTCCGAGGCGGGCCGCGCCCGCCAGCGCCGACCGGGCTGCCAGCACTTGGTCCAGCCGGTGCCGGGCTGCCCGGGCGCAGTCAGCCGCTGCCCGGTCGCAGACCAGGCACCGCCGCGGCGGCTCGCCTAGCGCCGACCGGCCCAGGATCTGCGGCCGCCCGGCCGGGTCCAGCCCGGCGACCAGGTCCAGATCCCACAACCGGCCCAGCCGGTGGTGGTCCTCCAGGTCGATCAGGGCCCGTTTCAGCTGGTACGGGTCGGCAGCCACCGCGAGCAGCCGCTCCGGGCCGGTGTCGGCGCTGATCCGGTGGCCGCCGCACAGCTGCCAGCCGCGCCCGGCCAGCAGCCCGGCCAGCGCCGCCGCAGCGGTGGCCGCGGCGTACCGGGCGTCCGGGTCGTTCTTGTCCGGGCCGGGAGAGACGACCGTCATGCTGACTACCGGGCATCCGGTCCGGGCTGCCAGCGTGACCTGCTCATGCTGGCGCTGCTCACGCCGGGCCAGGATCTGCTGCGGATCGATTCCCATCACGTGTTCTTCGGCCCAGCCGGCCTCACTCGCCCAAACCAGGGCGGCTCTAGCTGGGTTTGCTGCCCGGCTTACGGGTCTGGGTTGGCTTGCTGGTCGGGGCCTGGCTGGGGGTTCCGGCCTGGCTGGGGGTCGTGGTTCCTGG
>CALIWR010000002.1 GCA_938046585.1 uncultured Propionibacteriaceae bacterium
TGCTGATGGCGTTTTGGTCTCCTCCTGCTAATCTTCCGTTGCGGCGTCGGCGGAGTCCGAAGCTGGTTGCCTTGGGGGTGTTGCTGGCTCTTGTGGGTGGGCTTGCTACGGCGAGTTTCTATTATGTGACTGTTGCGCCTCGGAAGGTGTTGATGGCTGCCCGGGTGATCAATCCGGGTGCCACGATCACGCGGGATGATCTGGCGGTTGTGGATGTTCCGGGTACGGCTGATTTTGAGACTGTGTCGGCTGATCTGGTGGAGGACGTGGTCGGGAAAGTAGCTGTGATGGGCCTGAGTCGGGGGGCGTTACTGACAGCGGGTTCGTATGGGCCGGCGGCGTTTGCGTCTGGTAAGACCCAGGTCGGGTTGCATCTCGAGATCGGCAGGATCCCGTCGCGGGAGATCCCGGCAGGAGCCAGGCTGAGACTCATCAAAATCGGTAGTAGTGAAGAGCCAGGAGGGCCAGTGACGTCTGCGGTCTTGTTGTCTACCCCCCAAGAAACACAAGACGGATCCTGGTTCCTCAGCATCGAAATCGACAACAAACAAGCAGCGGAAACGGTTGCTCAGCTGGCGGCTGCTGACCGGCTGGTCGTGGTCCGCGACATCTAACACAACAAACACCATGGCAGGGGGTACGTGATGAACACAGCCACGATCATCGTAGGGGCGTTGCCAGGAGGGATCTGCATCGCCGGCCTCTACCTCACCGTCCTAGGCCTACACCCAACCCCACCCGCGTCTGGGTCCTAGCCAGGGCCAGTGGTCGGCTACACCAGCTGAACCACGCCAGCACCCGGCACAGATCAGGCCAATGCGGCGGCCCCGAAGGAGACGCTGAAGTCCTCGCACCACAGCACGACCGAGCGCCACCGGCTCAGATCAGTGCCGGCCGGCAACGGGTACACCTGGTTGCCGCGGTTGCCCTTGATCGGGGCCACCTCAAGGTGCTCGTACGTGCCGGCGGTGTACCAGCCGGCCCGGCCCTCGACAACCGGGCCGGCGCTCAGCCAGACTCGCACGTCCGGGCCGTTGGAGGTACGCAGATCAGACAACACCAGCTGCAGGCTGCCGTCCGCCAGCCGATAGACACCGGCCGTACCGGTGGTCTCATGCTCGTGGGAGACGAAACGGCCACGAGCCAGGAGCACCGGCCCAGCCGGGCTGCTCGCCGCAGCGGACGGCGCCCCCGCAGCGGCAGAAGAGGCCGCCGGCTGATCCCCGGCGGCAGGTGTCGGCAAGCGGTCGTTGACCGTGGTGTTCACGAACAAGAGCCAAGGCTGGAAGACCACCAGCCCCGCCACGAGCAACGCGACGCCGATACCGACGATCATCAGGACCCGGCGCCGGGCACGGTTCACAGCCACTTCTTCCTCTCGCTGGACACCGCAGAACGCACGGAGCGTACCCAGAGTCGACAAACAGGCCCCGACCAGCCGGTTTCAGCGGCGATACCACCACCAGAACACGGCACCCAAGCCGGCCATCGCCGCGCTAGTCGCGGCAACCGACAACATCGAGGTGGCGGTCAACGGGACCAGGATCCCGGTCAAGGCGGCATTGAACAGCAGCATCGTGAACGACTGGCCCGAAGCCGCCGCGCCCCGATGCTGGGGGAACCGGTCCAGCATCTGCAGCTGCAACACCGGGAAACACACCGACCAGGCCGTTGCCATCAGAGGCGGGACCAGCAACGCCCACGGCAGTCGAGAACCCACCGGGGAAGCCACCAGGGCCACATTCGCCGAGACCAACACCAGCAGCGCCACCAGGCAGCCGTTGACCAGACGGGCCGGCTGGACCCGGTGCGCCAGGCGCGACGACAAGAACGAACCCACCATCATCCCGGACACCAACGGGACAAAGAGCTTCCAAAAGTCCCGCTCGCCTTGGCCCAGCAGATGCACCAGGATGATCGGGGCACCCATCAGATAGCTGAACTGGGCCGCCCCACCCAGCATCGACGCCGCCGCCAGCTTCAAGAACGGGCCGTCGGTGAGCACCATCCGCAGCGAAGCGAAGACCAGCCGAACCCGCAGCCGGGTCCGGCCACTGGTATGGGTCTCCGGCAGCCCGAATCCGACCGCAGCTGCCAACACTAGCCCCAGGCCGGTGAGACCCCAGAACACCCAACGCCACGAGCCCACCCCCAACACCAGGCCCCCGACCACCGGGGCCACCGCCGGTGCGATCGAGAAAATCATGGAGACCTGGGCCATCATCCGGTGCGCAGCCGGCCCGACGTACAGGTCACGGATCACGGTCCGGCTCAGGATCTGAGCGGCCCCAGCCGAGGCACCCTGCAACAACCGGCCCGCAACCAACAGCCAGAAACTGCCCGACACCGCGCACATCGCCGAGGCCACCGCGTACGCCAACAGCCCGACAACCATCACCGGCTTGCGGCCGACCGCGTCCGAAACCGGCCCGTGGAACAACGACATCACCGCGAACGACAGCATGTACGCGCTGGTCAGCTGCTGCATCAACGCCGGAGAGGCCCCCACCTCGCGGCTGATGGTGTCGAAGGCCGGGAAGACGGTGTCGATACTGAACGGGCCCAGCATCGCCAGCAGGGCGATGATCAGGGTAATCGCAGCCGTACCGCCGTGACGAGTCTGCCCTGGCACCTAGCGGTCGCTCTCCGGCACCAGGCCCGACTGCACGTACACCGTCCGCAGCACCCCCAGGCTCACCAGGGCCGCGTCAGCGTCAATCCAGAACGGCTCCGGATCAGCCAACCGCCGGTGGAAGTCCTCGATCAGCAGCTGGTGACCCCGGCCCCAGTAGCTGCGGGCACCGCTGGCCTGGACATCGGCCGCCAGCGTGGTCACAGAACCGTCCGGCGCGACCGCAGACAGTTCACCGTCGCTAATCCGCAGCACCCCCCGCTCACAGACCACCTCGATCTCCACCGGGGCGTTGCCGGTGTAGTTAGTGGTCGCAAAGAAAATGCTGCGGACCCCGCCCGGGTGGTGCATCACGATGCTCGCGGCGTCCTCCACCTCGACCGGCGGCTGCCGGTCCAAGCTGGCGGCGCAGCCGGCCACCTGCTGCGGGGCGCCGAGCAGCCAGCACAGCAGGTCGATGGTGTGAATGGTCTGGTTGATCAGCACCCCACCGCCGCCTTGATCCCAGCGGCCCCGCCACGGGGCCCGCTGGTAGTAGGCCTGGTCGCGCTCCCACCAGACCGCTGCCCGGGCCCCCCGCACCGCCCCGTACCGGCCGCTGACCAAGGCCTGGCGCAGCGCCAGCGAGGTCGGGTTGTACCGGTTCTGGAAGCAGACCCCCAGCTTGCGGTCGGCGTCCCGGGCCACCTCGGCCAGCCGCTGCGCCGACTGGTACGTGTGCGACAGGGGCTTCTCGGTTAGCACGTGGCTGCCGGCGGCCAATGCGTCCAGCGCGACGGGGACGTGCAGATAGTGGGGGAGCGTGATGTGCAGCACCTGCGGCCGGGCCTGCCGCAGCAGGCTCTGGTGGTCGGTAAAGGCCGGCACCCCCCATTCCTGGGCGGCGCGGTCAGCCCGCTCCGGAACGCTGTCGCAGACCCCGACCAGGTCAATCTGGTTGGTCTCGGCGATCGCCTGCAGGTGGATGGTGGAGATGTCGCCGATCCCGACGACCGCAGCGGTGGTCACCGCGTCAGTCTCCCAGACCCAGTAACCACCGCACCGCGTTAGTCAGGTAGCGCCGCCGGCTAGGTGAGGCGTACGAGCGCAGGTCATGCCCGAGCCCGTCGAAGAGGACCCGGTCCCCGACACACCAGCCCATCGTGTGCCAAGTGTCGGCGCTCTCATGACGCATCAGCGGCGTGACCGAGTCCCGCAACACCAGCCCCCAATACCGCTCGTCGTACGCGACCACCACCGGCCCGCCCGCCTCCGGCAACACCGGCAGACCGGCGAAGACCGGGTGATCGGCGGCGCCTTCGGCGGGCTGGAAGACCGCCAGGCTACGCCGCGGATGCCCTGACCTGCCCGGTTCCCAGCCGGTTGCGATGATGTCGGCCCAGCCAGGCCACTCGGGGAAGGCGTTGGCTGCGGTGTGGACCCCCAGGATCCGGCCGCCGCCGGCGGCGTACCCGGCGACCGCCTCGTACACCGGCGCTCAGACCGGGTCCGGCTGCAGCGGCTGGTCCGGCATCCCGGCGCCACTGTTCACCACCAGCAGTTCCACCCCCGCCAGGTCAGCCCAACCGGCCGGGTCGGTATCGCTGCGGATCTCCACCGACAGCCCCAGCTCCTGGCACAACCCAGCGATCGCCTTCGAGGTGTCGGCGATCGGGTGCCACGGGTCTGGCCAGACAGCACCACTACAGTCACCGGGACACCGTAGTACGCCAAGATCCGCCTCGGCGCTGATCATCGCGGCGCGGGACCTGGTCACCGAGTTCGCAGGTCTGAAAGACTTGGGCCGTGACGACCCCCGCTGACTTTCTGCTGGCGAAGGGCCAGGTGGTGTCCTGGCTGACCGACATGGACGGTGTGCTGGTGCACGAGGAGGACGCCCTGCCCGGCGCCTCAGACTTCATTGAGGCGCTCAAGGCCAGCGGGGTGCCGTTCGGGGTGCTGACCAACAACTCGATCTACACCCCGCGTGACCTGCGGGCCCGGCTGCTGGCGTCCGGGATCGACGTGCCCGAGGCCGCGATCTGGACCTCGGCCCAGGCGACCGCCAAGTTCATCGCTGAGCAGACGCCGGGCGCGTCCTGTTTCGCGGTGGGGGAGGCCGGCCTGACCACGGCCCTGCACGAAGCAGGACTAACCCTGGCCGAACGCAGCCCGGACTATGTGGTGCTCGGCGAGACCCGCACCTACAGCTTCGAGATGATCACCCGGGCGATCCGACTCATCGAGGCGGGCGCCCGTTTTATCGCCACCAACCCGGACCCGAGCGGTCCCAGCGCCTGGGGCACCCTCCCGGCGACCGGGGCAGTGGCGGCCCTGATCCGGGCGGTGACCGAACGGGTGCCGTACTACGTCGGCAAACCCAATCCGTTCATGATGCGGTCCGCCCTGCGCCGGATCGGGGGCCACTCTCATTCCTCGGTGATGGTGGGCGACCGGATGGACACCGATGTGGTCTCCGGGCTGGAAGCCGGCATGCGGACGGTGCTGGTGCTGACCGGCTCCACCGTACGGGACCGGGTCGGGTCCTTCCCGTACCGGCCGACCCTGATCCTGGACTCGATCGCGGACGTGGCACCGCTGGTGGCGGCCGGTCTGCATGCCCCGGCCGAAGCCGACACGTGAGACAGGGCCCGCGCCGGGGCGCCGCATCAAGACCGGATGGGCGTCGTCACAGGTCGTAGTACATCTCGAACTCGTGCGGGTGCGGCCGCTGCCGGATCGCGGCCAGGTCGGCCTGTTTCATGTCGATCCAGGTCTGGATCAGGTCCGGGGTGAACACGTCGCCGGCCAGCAGATAGTCGTGGTCGTCCGCGAGCCGCTCCAGGACCGCGTCCAGGCTGGCTGGAACCTCCTCGACCAGGGCGTGCTCCTGCGGCGGCAATTCGTACAGGTCCTTGTCGATCGGGGCTGGCGGCTCGATCCGGTTCTGGATCCCGTCCAGACCGGCCAGCAAGCAGGCGGCGAAGGCCAAGTACGGGTTCGCGCTCGGGTCAGGGCAGCGGAATTCGAGGCGCTTCGCCTTCGGATTCGACCCGGTGATCGGGATCCGGATACAGGCCGAACGGTTCCGCGACGAATACACCAGCTTGACCGGCGCCTCGAAACCAGGCACCAGCCGGTGGAACGAATTCGTGGTCGGGTTGGTGAAGGCCAGCAGCGACGGGGCATGGTGCAGCAGGCCGCCGATGTAGTACCGGGCCAGGTCCGACAGCCCGGCGTAGCCTGCCTCGTCGGCGAACAGCGGATCGCCGTTGCTCCACAACGACTGGTGGATATGCATCCCCGAGCCGTTGTCGCCGAAGATCGGCTTCGGCATGAAAGTGACCGTCTTGCCCGCCTCCCAGGCGGTGTTCTTGATGATGTACTTGAACTTCTGAACATCGTCGGCGGCCCGCAGCATCGTGTTGTACGTGTAGTTGATCTCGGCCTGCCCGGCGGTGCCGACCTCGTGATGGGCGCGTTCCACCTGCAGCCCTACTTGCTGCAGCTGACGGACCATGTCGTCACGTAGGTCGCTGAAATGGTCCACCGGGGCCACCGGGAAGTACCCGCCCTTGTATTTGACCTTGTATCCCCGGTTTGCCCGGCCGTCTGCTTCATTCTCGGCGCCGGTGTTCCAGGCGCCGGCCTCCGAGTCGATGTGGTAATAACCGGCGTTTTCCCGGGTCTCGAAGCGGACCGAATCGAAGATGTAAAACTCGGCCTCCGAGGCGAACATGGCGGTATCCCCGATCCCGGTACTAGCCAGGTACGCCTCCGCCTTGCGGGCGATGTTGCGTGGGTCGCGGCTGTAGGCCTCCTTCGTGATCGGGTCATGCACGAAGCAGCTCAAGGCCAGCGTCGGGGAGGCCCGGAACGGGTCGACGAAGGCTGTGCTCGGGTCGGGCAGCAGCGCCATGTCAGATTCATGAATCTTCTGGAAACCCTGGATCGACGAGCCGTCGAAGGCCAGGCCCTCCTCGAAGACCTCGGGGCCGAAGACGGCCGCTGGCACCGTGAAGTGCTGCATCATGCCCGGCAGGTCGCAGAACCGGACATCGATCGTCTCGATGTCGTTTTCCTTGACGTAGGCCAGCAGCTCGTCAGCGCTGTGGAACATGAATCCTCCTGAGCGGTGGCGCCCGGTGCGCCGCCGGCCAGCCTAGAAGCTAGCCGTTGCCGAGTGGTATCGCGATTGTTTCGGCCATGTAACGCCGGCCCGGGCGTCGCGCGTTCGCCCGGGGTACGGGCGTGGCAGGATGACTGCTCAGGAAGGAGACACTGTGGCTGAGGATCCCGGCCCACCCCTCGGGCCGACCGGGCCGAGACCCTACTGGTGGGCGCTGGGACGCGCACCGGCGCCCCAGACGTACTCCCGCTGCTGGTGGTGGCTGGATCAAGGACGGATCACATGAGGCTGGCGGTGGTGGCGCGTGGCCTGCCGGAACTGGCCGACCCGACCCTGGGACGGTTCGAGGTGGACCAGGCACTGGCCCTGGCCGGCGCCGGACACCAGGTGGTGGTGGTTGCGCTGGACGTTCGCAGCGCCCGCCGCGGGCGGCGGCTGGGTCGCTATCACAGCCAGGTCGAGGGGCTGCCCGCGGTGGTGGTTTCGCTCCCGGTCGGGGCAGTCGGCCCGTGGGGCACCGAGCAGGCGCTCCGGTTCGCCTGGCGACTGGCGCGACGCCCGCTGCGCGAGGCTCTGGCAGGAGAACCGGACCTGGTGCATGCCCATTTCTCACGTTTCGCGGCAGCGGTCCGCCGCGGTCCCCGTGACCGGTACCGCCTGGTAGTGACCGAGCACAGTTCTCGTTTCGGGCAGGCCCTGTCGCCGGGCGAGGATGCCGTCGCCCGGCGTGCGTACCGGGCTGCTGACGCGGTGGTCGCAGTCAGCCCTTGGCTGGCTGAACGGCTGCAACGTGACTATCAGGTCCCGGCGCGGGTGGTGGCTGACGTGGTCGACGTAGAGGCCTTCCGCAGCGTCCGCCAGGCTCGGACGCCCGGCAGCCCGGCCCGGCTGGTGAGCGCTGCCTTCTTCACGCCTCGCAAGCGGCTGGCGCTGCTGGTGAGCGGGTACGCGCTGGCGCGGCCCGGTCTGAACGCCACCTTGACCGTGATCGGGGATGGGCCCGAACGGGCCGCGATCGAGGCCCTGGCCGTGCCTGGGGTGAACCTGACCGGGGCCCTGCCGCGGAACCGGATCGCCGAGGAGCTGGCCAGCGCCGATGGTTTCGTCCTGCTGAGCGAATTCGAGACCTTCGGGGTGGTGTACGCCGAGGCGATGGCCTCGGGCTTGCCGGTGCTAGCGAGCCGCTGCGGCGGACCAGAGGGATTCGTCAACGCCGATGTTGGGGTGCTGACTGACGCCGCCAACCCCGAGGCGGTGGCCGAGGACCTACGCCGATTCGTCGACTCGCTGGCCGACTATGACCCGGAGATCATCCGGGCCTACGCCCGGACCCGGTTTGCGCCGGAGGTGGTCGCCCAGGAACTAGACCAGGTGTACCGGGAGATTCCCGACCCATCCTGAAGCTCCAGTCTGATCGCCGGGGCCAGGCGTGGGCAGGTCCAGTGGTCTTGACGACCGCTCATTCCCGGGGAGTCGTCTGGGTCGGTTGGCGCCTCGCCAGTGCCTCGACCATCCGCAGCCGGGAGCCGGCCAGGTGAGTGCCCAGCCGGGCCGACAAGGCCGGCAGGTCGGCGGCCACGGCGGCGTCCAGCAGCAGTTGGTGATCGACCGCCGAGGGGTGCAGGTCGGCGTCTTGACGGTTGGTGACGTCGAGTAGGGCCGCGAAGGTGGGCTGAAACTGCCGCCACAAGGCCAGTAGGCGGGTATTGCCGGACAATTCGTACAGTTCGCAGTGGAAGGCGAGGTCGGCGACCGCGAAGGCATGCTGATCGCGTTCGTCTGCGGCGTGCTGCATCTCGACCACCAGCGACTGGGCCCGCTGCCAGTCCGAAGCGGTGGCCTGCGTGATCGCCAGGGCTGCCGCCAACTGCTCGGCTGCTTCGCGGATCTGGTACAGCTCGGTGATGTCGGTGGCGGTGAATTCCCGGACGAAGAAGCCTCGCCGTCGCGACTCCAGCCATCCCTCGGCCATCAAGGTCTTGATGGCATCACGGACCGGTCCCCGGCTCACATCGTGGTCGGCGGCCAGGGAATCCTCCACCAGGTGGGTACCGGCCGGGAGCTCCCCATCGACGATCTGGGCTCGCAGGATCTCGGCTAGTTGGTCGCCCAACGACACTGCCCGCAGCCGTCGCGCCATCGCCGCCTCCCTTGGTCGTCCCCCACGTGAACTGACTGTATGCCGTGCCCGGCTGCCGTCGCTTTCACCCTCTCTTGCGTCGGTGTCCGGAGGGGACTAGAATAACTCATCGTTAACGGTAGACGGTCAACGATGAGTGAGGTACCGGTGGCGTTGAAGCCCGAGATCCTGTCCGCGGTTACCACGGCGTTCACCGATGCCGGAGAGCTCGATCCCTCCGCCTTCGAGGCCAACCTGGAACGACTGGAAGCCCTGATCGACGGGGTCTTCGTGGCCGGGACTACCGGAGAGTTTCCGGCCCTGTCGCCCCAAGAACACAGCGAGCTGGTCAAGGTGGCCCTGGGAGTCTTCGGTCCGCAGCGGGTCGTGGTTCATGTTGGCGCCGCCTCCACCCGACAGGCGGTCGAGCTGGCCAGACGAGCGGCCCGATTCGGAGCGCAGCGGTTCGCCGCGATCACGCCGTACTATCTGGCAGCCTCTCCGCACGCGACCGGTGACTACCTCTCGGCGATCAAGACCACCTGCGGTGGCGAGGTGTACGGCTACCTGTTCCCCGACGTCGCGATCACCGACATCACCCCCGACCAGCTCGGGCCGCTGCTCGACGCCGGTATCGACGGGCTGAAACTGTCTGGTCGGGCCTCGACCCGGGTTGAGGCCTACCTGGCCCGGGCGCCGCAGGGATTCAAGCTCTGGTCAGGCAACGACGCCGACCTGCCGCACATCTTGGCGGCCGGCGGAACCGGGACCGTCTCCGGCTGCTCCAGCGTCTGCCCCCAGCCGTGGGTTGACTTCCGCGAGGCCTACCGCGCCGGCGACCAGACCAGGCTCGCGCAGGCACAGGTACAGATCGAGCAGGTAGTCGCGGCGCTGGGCCCCTCGATCGCCCACCTCAAGCACGGGCTCGACCTCCAGGGCCTGGCGGGCGGCGACTGCCGAATGAGCATCGACCCGCCCGACGCTGCCACCCGGGCTGCGATCGCCGAAGCCGTGACGATCGCCGCCCCGGCCCACTGACCCCTCACCGCAACACGACACGAAGGAGTTTCGTCATGAAGCGCAGGATCTTCCTGGGCGGCGCGGCCGCCACTGTTCTGGGCGCGGCTGGGTGCACCACCCGCGGCACCGCCACCGGCGGGGCATCAGGAACCGCCGCAGCCGGTTTCCCGACCAAAGACCTTAACTTGATCGTCCAGGCGGCGGCTGGTGGCGGCTCGGACCTTGCCTCCCGAGCCCTGGCCAGCGCCATGGAACCGATCCTCGGTAAGTCGATCATCGTCGAAAACCGTCCCGGCGCTTCCGGTTCCACGGCCATGTTGTACGTGAAAGGCCGCCCCGCCGACGGATACACGATCGGCTTCGGGCCAGTCGAGATCGCCATGCTCGGCAGCCGAAACTTCGACATCAAACCCAGCGACTTCGACCTGCTTGGCCAGATCATGCTCGGTCCGGGCGTGCTGTCGGTGCCGGCCAGTTCCCCGTACACCACGCTGCAAGAGTTTGTGGCGGCAGCCAAGACCAAACAGGTCACGGTCGCCAATTCTGGTGCCGGCTCGATCTGGGAGATGCTGGGCGCCAGCCTGACCGCCGAGACCGGCGCCCAGGTCAAGCCGGTCCCGTTCGACGGCGGCGCCCCGGCGGTGACCGCGGTGCTGTCCAGCCAGGTCGACGCCGCAGCCTCCGGCGTGAACGAGGTGAAGCAACACCTGGCCGACCAGAAGCTCAAAGTGTTGGCGATCTTCCATTCCGAGCGGCACCCCGAGATGAAGAATGTGCCGACCGCGACCGAGCAGGGCTTCCCGATCGAGATCGGCGGCTGGGGCGGGATCTATGCCCCCAAGGGTCTGCCGGGCGGGGTCAAGACCTTATGGGAGCAGACCATCAAGAAGGCCGTCGAGACCCCGTCCTACCGCGACATCATCACCAAGTCCGGCAATTTGGTGGTCTACAAGTCGGCCGCTGACTTCACTGCCTTCGCCCAGTCCGAATTCGACCGCTTCGCCAAACTGCTGAAGAAGTAGCGATGAGCGATCCCGACGCCGACGAGGTAGTTGTCGAGCAGCGCCAGGCGTCAGTCGACACCGGCGCCCGGCCTTCGCCGAGCATGGAGAAGGCCGTGGCGGCGATCGCGCTGCTGTTCGGGGTGGCCCTGCTAGTCGGGGCACGGTCGATCCGGGTCCGCAACGAGACCGGCGGGATCGATCCGCGGCTGTGGCCCACGGCGATCGCGGTCGGCATCCTGGCCGCGGCCGGCTGGATGACGTTCAACGCGCTCACCGGCCGCCGCGGCGAGCGGGACCTGGAGGCAGCAACCCGCCATGGATGGGTGCAGGCCGCGATCACTGTGGTAATCACTGCGGTAGTGCTGGTGCTGTGGCAGGTCGGAGTCAGCTTCTTGCTGCTGGGCCCGCTCTACCTGATCGCCCTGAACTTGCTGTACGGGCTGCGTAACCTCGGCTCGCTGCTGCTCTTCCCCGGCATCATCGCCACCATCGTGTACCTGGTCTTCCTGCGCCTGCTGGGAGTACAGCTATGAACCCGATCATCCAGGGTTTCGAAGCCCTGCTCGACCCGACAGCCCTGCTGTGCATGGCGATCGGATTGGGGATCGGTCTGCTGGTCGGGGTTTTCCCCGGCCTGACGATCTCGATGGCGGTCGCCTTGGCGACCTCATTCACGCTGACTCTGGAACCAGCCCAGGGCCTGGCGATGCTGCTGTCGATCTACGTCGCCGCGCAGTACGGTGACCGGATCCCGTCGATCCTGGTCAACACCCCCGGCACCCCAGCTGCGGTGGCCACCACCTTGGACGGCTACCCGATGGCCAAGAAAGGGCAGGCCGGGCTGGCGTTGTCGATCTCGGCGATCGCGACCACGGTCGGGATCCTGCTGTCGATGGTGGTCTTCATCTTCCTCGCCCAACCGATTGCCCGGCTGGCGCTGCGTTTCGGTCCGTACGAGATGTTCGCCTTGGTTGTCTTCGGCCTGACCATCATCATCTCGATCGCGTCCCGATCGGTCGCCAAAGGAATTTGCTCCGGGCTGCTGGGCCTGGCCCTGGCCACGATCGGGCTGGACCCGATCACCGCCGACGAGCGGTTCACCTTCGGCAGCCAGGAACTCACCGGAGGCCTGGACTTCATCGCCTTGATCATCGGCCTCTTCGGGATCACCGAGGTCCTCGACCAGATCATCACCCACCATGCCCACCGGGTACGCCCGATCAGTTCGCTGGGTCGGTGGTGGCCGAACCGGGGCGAACTGCGCCAGATCATCAAACCGATGAGCCTGTCCGGCCTGATCGGGGTAGTGATCGGGATCGTTCCAGCCGCCGGCGGGGACATTGCTGGCCTGATCGGATGGAATCGGGCCAAGGCGATCTCGAAGCACCCGGAGGACTTCGGCAAAGGCACCATCGAAGGTCTCGTGGGCTCCGATACCGCCTCCAGCTCGACCCTGGGCGGCGCACTCACCACCACCTTGTCGCTGGGGATCCCCGGCGACTCGGTGATGGCGATCATGCTGGGCTCGATGGTGATCTGGGGGATCCAGCCCGGCCCGACTCTGTTCGAGCGGCGACCCGACATGGTGATCACGATCGCCACCATCATGATCGTGGCAACCCTGGTCGCGACCGTCGTCAGCCTGGTACGGACCCGGGGCATGACCAAGCTGCTGGACCTGCGCCCCCAATGGATCTGGGGCATCATCCTGATTTTCTGCATCATCGGCACCTATGCCACCACCACCAATGTGATGACCTCCGGGCAGATGCTGCTATTCGGGATCCTCGGCCTGGGACTGCGGCGGGTCGGGATGCCGGCCGGCCCGGTGGTGCTCGGCTTCCTGCTGGGCCCACTGGCGGAGTCGAACTTGCGCCGGGCGATGCTGATCGGCGACGCCACCGGATTCATCACCCACCCGATCGCGGCGGTGCTGCTGCTGCTCGGGATCGGCTCCCTCGTACTGCCCGTAGTCCGCGAGCTGCGGGCCCGGCGGACACCATCACCGGCATGAGCATCGCCCGCTCGGTGGTGGCGATGTATCCGCTGGGCCGGGCCCAATCCCATTGCTCGACGCTGCTGACACTGGGCGAGGTCACCCTGGTGGCCTGGTTCGCCGGCGCCCACGAGGGCGCACCGGATTCCCGGATCATGCTCGCCCGACGGCTTGGTGGCCGGGGCTTCAACGAGCCGTACCTGCTCTGGGATGAGGGGCCGCCGCAGTGGAACCCGGTCCTCGAGACCGGCCCAGACCAGCGGATCTGGCTGTTTTTCAGACGAGGCCCCAACATCCAGACCTGGACGACCTGGGTGACCCGCTCCGCCGACCGGGGACGGACCTGGTCGACCCCGGAGCCGTTGGTACCCGGTGACTGCGGCGGCCGGGGCCCGGTCCGTAACCCGCCGGTGATCTACGGCGGGGTCTGGGTCGCGCCGGGCTCGGTCGAACGATGGGGCGAACCGCCCCGCTGGGACTGCTTCGTCGACCTGTACGACGGGCAACGCTGGCAACAGGTGCCGATCCCGCTGGACCACACCAGGCTACGCGGCGCCGGCTGCATCCAGCCTGCGCTGGTGGAACAGGGCGGGGCGCTGGTCGCCCTGGCCCGGTCCACAGCCGGGGCCGTCTTCCGCTGCGAGACCCGCGACCCGTACCACTGGCCGGCGCTGCAACCCACCAGCCTGCCCAACAACAATTCCGCAATCAGCGCCGTGAACCTGCCAGACGGGCAGATCGCCTGCGTCCACAACCCGTCGCGCGAGAACTGGGGAGCCCGCTGCCCGCTGGTGATCTCGGTCTGCTCGGATGGGCGGAGTTGGCAGCGGCGGGTCACGGTCGAGTCCGGGGCCGCGCTCGACGAGGCCCCGCCACCGGCCACATCCGATGGGCGCCCCGACACCGCCCACGCCACCGGGGTTGTTACCACCGGCGCCGGGGAATACTCGTACCCCAGCGCCCGGGTGGTAGGAGACCAGCTGTGGATCAGTTATACCTGGCAGCGGCAGGGGATCGTCGAGGCCCGGGTCCCGCTGGCCGAGCTGAGAGTCAATCGACCGGTGGCCGAGGCCCCAGGCACTGGTCGATGCTGATTGGACCGGGTGCCCCGGCGGTGTGCCTCATCAGACGCCGGGCCGGGAATGGTCAGACCAGGGTCGTGGGTTCGTTGCCCGGACTCCCCAAGAAAAGATCGTCTCGCTAAGGTGGTGGGCCGTGGCGCGCAGGGAGCGGATCCGGGATTGGCTCGACCGGTTGCACCCGGCTGGGCTGCTGTACAGCACGTACGAGCAACGCCTGATCGCGGAACTCGACCCAGACCGGCTACCTCGACATGTGGCGGTACTGGCAGACGGGAACCGGCGCTGGGCCCGGCTGAACGCCCCCGGCCAGCCGCTGGTCGCCGGCTACCGGGCCGGAGCCGCCCGGCTGAAAGATTTCGTTGCCTGGTGTGACGATGTGGGCCTGAGCGTGGTCACCTTGTGGGTGCTGTCGACGGATAATTTCGCCCGGATGGCCGACGACGAGTTCGGCCCGCTACTGGACGTGATCGCCACCTTGGTGGATGAGCTGGCGACCTCCGGGCGGTGGCGGGTCCGGACCGTAGGCGCGTTGGATCTGCTGCCGCAAACAGTCGCCGAGCGGCTGCGGACCGCCTGCGCCGCCACCGAGGACCACCAGGGGCTGTGCGTCAACATCGCGGTCTCCTACGGCGGCCGTCATGAGCTGCGGGACGCCTTCCGTTCGCTGCTGGCTGAGGAGGCGACCAAGGGCACCACCTTGGAGGAGTTGGCCCGTACCCTGGAGATCGAGCAGATCGCAGACCACCTGTACACCGCCGGCCAGCCGGACCCGGACCTGATCATCCGCACCTCCGGTGAACAGCGGCTGTCTGGTTTTCTGATGTGGCAGTCGGCGCACTCGGAATTCTATTTCTGCGAGGCCCTTTGGCCCGACTTCCGGCGGGTCGACTTCCTCCGTGCGCTACGGTCTTACGCCCAGCGGGAGCGCCGCTTCGGTCGCTAAGAAGAACGTGTCTGCAGCAGATCATTGTGCTAGATATCAGCCATGACGCCGACCTTGACTGCCCTGACCGGTCGTACCGCGCTGGTCACCGGAGCCAGCCGCCGCCGCGGGATCGGGGCCGCCATCGCGCGGCGCCTGGCCGCGGCCGGCGCCAGCGTCGTGATCCACCACCACCGGCCCCACGACGAGGCCCAACCGTGGGGCGGTGACGACCTGGAGGCGGTGCTGGAGCAGATCCGCCCGCTGCTAGGACCCGGCGCCGGCCTGTACGAAGTGGCAGGGGATCTGTCGCAGCCCGACACCCCTAGCCAGGTGGTGCAACGGGCCCAGGAACTGGCCGGCCCGCTCGACATCGTGGTCTGCAATCACGCCGCCTCCGGCATGGACGGGCCGCTGCTGGAACAGACAGTCGAGCAGCTGGATCACCACTGGGCCGTCGATGCCCGCTCGGTGCTGTTGATTACCCAGGCCTTCGCCCGTCTCCACGATCCGACCCGGCCGGGGGCCCGGGTGGTCTGGATGACGTCGGGCCAACAACTCGGCCCCTTGCCCGGCGAGATCGCGTACGGTTCGGCGAAGGCTGCCCTGGCCGGGATCACCCAGACCGTCGCCGACGAGCTGGCGGATCTGGGGATCGGGCTGAACACGGTAAACCCGGGTCCGGTCAACAGCGGCTACCTGGACCCGGGGATGGGTTTCGACGAGACGACCCTCGAGTCGATCCGGCACCGTTTTCCCGGGGGACGGATCGGCGAACCGGATGACCCGGCCCGGCTGATCGCCTGGCTGGTGAGCGATGAGGCGGCCTGGGTCATCGGGCAGGTGATCAGCACGGAGGGAGGCTTCCGCCGCCACGGATAGGCACGGCCCGGTACGAGATTCTGGGGCCGGGCTAGGGTGATCCGATGCGATGGTGGGTTTGGGCGGGTGCGCTGGTGCTGCTGGTGGCGGGGCTGCTGGGCGGCACCTTCACAGCCATGACCTCGCGGACCTGGCAGGTGGCCGGGCGCCTGGTCGCCAGGCTACCCACCACCGAGAAGGTCGTGGCGCTGACCTTCGACGACGGGCCCACCGCAGCCGACCTGGAACCGATCCTGGCGGCGCTCGAGACCAGGCGCGTGCGGGCCACCTTCTATCTCAACGGGATCGGATTGGAACAGGCCCCGGATGCGGCTCGACGGCTGGTCGCCGGCGGGCATGAGATCGGCAACCACACCTGGAGCCACCGGCGGATGGTGCTGGTTTCACACCAGACGGTGATCAACGAGATCGAAGCGACCGACGCCGCGATCCGTCAGGCTGGGTATCGCGGTCCGATCACCTTCCGCCCGCCGTACGGCAAAAAATTGGTCAATCTGCCGCTGTACCTGGCGCACCACCACCGGACCACGGTGATGTGGGATGTGGCGGTGGAGGATTTCAGCGCCCACGCCGCGCCGCAGCGTAGCGAGGACCTGGTCCGGCTGACCGTGGCCCAGGCCCGGCCCGGGTCAATCGTGTTGCTGCATCCGTGGCATGGTCGCCGCGCCACCCAGCAGGCGATCGGTCCGATCATCGACCAGCTCCAGGCCCAGGGCTACCGCTTCGTCACGGTCTGCGAAGTCCTGGGAATCTAGGATCCCTCAGGCGCGGGCCAGGACCAGTTCCAGCAGCGCGGCCCGCAGGGTAGCGTCCATGGGGCGTTCCACCAGTTCGCGGGCCTGCTCGGCCGGGGTCGGCCGAGCCAGCGCGGCCATCGCCTGGTCCTTGTCGGCGAACGGGACCTGGGCCCGGTCAACCAGGCCGTACCACCGCTGCCGCAGATCAGGCTGGCAGATCTGAAGATCACCTAGCCGCAGCGTCAGCCCGGCCCCGGTCGGCACTTCGCCCAAGTCCACGGTCAACGACCCAGTGGCCTCATCCCAGCTGGTCGGATACCCCTCGACCGGCACCCGGCCGGCGCCGACCAATACCAGCTTCCAGGACCGCACCGGGGCCACCACACCCTGCCAGTCGCCCTCGGCGGCGCCGATCCGGAAACTACCGCCGGCCCAGTCCAGGCTTAGCCGGGTCCGGACCTCCTGCGGGGTCGCGGCGTCGTCATCCTCGTACAGGACCAGTTCACCGTCGGCGCCGGCATACACCCGGACCTCGAGGCTGGACGGGTTACCCACCCCCAGCTCGTCAGGCCCGGTCAGCGGCCAGATCGCGCCGGCCCTCGCCAGCACCGGCAGGGATTCCAGATCCCGGTGCAGGCTCACTGGCCGGCTACCGTCGTATCCGACCCCGGTGAAGACATCCCACCACAGGCCGGGCGGCAGGAAGGTCCGTACCGAGCCGAGCCCGGTGGCCTGGTCGGCCGGGGTGGTGATCGGCGCCACCAGCAGCTCGGAGCCAAAACTGAAGGTAGTCCGGTGCGGCATTGCGTCCTGGCTAGGCAGCGACCAGTACAGCGGTTCCACGATCGGACGGCCCTCGTGGGCGCGGCGGTTCATCGTGTACAGGTAGGGCAGCATCCGGTGCCGCAGCCGCAGGAAATCGGTCTGAACCCGGCGCGCGGTCTCATGGAACCGCCACGGCTCTTTAGAGTTGAACGGGTTCAGCGTCGAATGCAGCCGGTTAATCGGGGAAAACACGCCCAGCTGCACCCAGCGGGTGGCCAGCTCGTCGTCTTTCACCCCGAACATGTGCCCGCCGATGTCGTGGCTCCACCAGCCGTACCCGATGTTTGCCGCGGTCGCAGTGAAGTACGGCTGGAAGTGCAGACTCTGCCAGGAGATCACCGAGTCGCCGGAGAAACCGACCGGGTAGCGGTGAGAACCGGGCCCGGCGTAGCGGGAGAAAGTCAGCGGCCGTCTCCCGTCGCGTCCGGAATCTAAGAAGTGCAGGTGGTTGAGCAGCCACAGCGGGTCCAGCCCGGGGACCGACGAGTACGGGCCCTGCTGCCAGTCCAGCCACCAGAAGTCGACCCCTTGTTCTTCCAGCCGGTGGTGCACCAGGTCGAAGTACGCCTCCCGGAATCGTGGGTTGACCAGGTCGAAGTCGATCGGCTGGCGGGTCTGCGGGTCGATCCCGAGGTGGCGGGCCACCTGCGGGTAGCAGTCCTCGTGGCAGCGGATCCCGTCGGCCGGGTGCACATTGAGGCAGACTCTCAGCCCGTGTTCATGCAGCCAGGCCAGGAAGGCCGGCGGGTCGGGGAAGAGGTCCCGGTTCCAGGTGTATCCGGTCCAGCCCGACGAGATCATCGGGTCGACATCGACCAGGTGCCAGTCCATGTCGAGCACCGCGACGCTGAACGGGATCTGCTCGGATTCGAAGCGGGTGATCAGGTCCTGGTATTCGGTCGCGGTGTACGGGTGGTAGCGGCTCCACCAGTTCCCTAGCGCGTAGCGCGGCAGCAGCGGCTGAGGACCGGTGATCGCATAGAAGTCGGCCAGCGCGGCCGGGAAGTCGAAGCCGTGGCAGAACAGATAGAGGTCGACCGCCCCCTCCTCCCGGGGAGCCACCCAGCCCTCGGCGTCCAGCGCCAACGACCGCGAATCGTCGAGCTCGCCGTACCCGGTGGTGGAGACCAGCCCCGGTTCCAAGGGGATCGCCCCATCGGCCTCATCCAGGGTGCGGGCGGTGCCGAGCAGGTTGGTGGGGATGCCAAAGTGCTCCGGGGCGTCGACCGTGCCGTAGCGCCAGAGCGACTGGTAGTGGCTGACCGCCTGGACTTGGACCCTGAGCCCAGACGGGGTGAACGGGCCACCGTCGTAGTCGAGGATCAGGTACGGGGTGCGCAGGTGGACCGTGTCACCGCGGCGAACCAGGGTGAACTGCGGTGTCGGCAGATCCCGATTCCAGACCACCTGGGTGGCCCGGTCCTCGAAGGTCGCCGACGGCGACCACTCGATCCGCAGCAGCCGCTGGGTGAGGACGGTGATCCGAGCATTTCCGGCGACGATGGTGGAGGCGGCCGGCGCCTGGGGCGTGGTCCGGATCTGATGGGCGGGCGCAAGGGTGGTCACGGGCAGACCCTAATGCCACCGGTGGTCCCGGTCGTGGCGAGGGGACACGGCGACGCCCGGTGGTGGCCGGCCGCGAGGGCCAACCGCCACCGGGCGTTCCGCCTGGGGGCAGGTGCCGGGCTACGAGCCGGCGCCCCACCATGGGGGCAGGATCATCAGCGCCCAGGTCACGAGCGGCGTTCCGATGATCAGGATCCACGACCACTTCAGCAGCCATCGGTAGATGTAGTCGCCCTGGTATGCGCCATTGGCGATGCCGAGCGCACCGTTGGTGGAGAACGGCGAGCAGTCGACGGTGGAGGAGCTGATCCCCAGCGCCGCGACCAGCATCGTGGCGTTGATGGCTGCGGTGCTGCCGTCCGACGGCACCAGGAACGGAACCGAGAGCGGGATCAGGGCACCCAGCGTGCCGGTAGTCGAGGCGTAGGCCGAGACCAGGGCGCCGATGAACAAGATGATGACGCTCGAGATCCGCGGGTTACCAAGGTTGGCGGCCAGGTCCCCCAGCCACTGGATGACGCCGTGGCGTTCCAGCATGTCAATATAGGTCACGATACCGCCGACCAGCAGGATCGTCGGCCAGGAGATCTTCGAGACCGCACCCTTGGCTGACTTGGGGAACATCAGCGTCAGCACCGCGCCGACGGCGAGGGCCGTCAGCCCGACGTCGAAGTTGACCTTCTTACCGAAGAAGGCGGCGGTGACCAGCGGCGCCCCGATCACCAGCAGGGCCATCACGGCGAGCCCGATCAGGGTGGTGGTCCGCTCTGGGTTGAGCCTCACCAGAGCGAGATCCTCCTCGCTGGTGGCGCCGGCCTGCTGCTCGCCGAACTCCTCGTCGACCAGGGCTTCCTTCACAGCAGCGTCGTCGATGTCGTCACGGGAGGTGGCGGCGACCTCTTCCTCGCTGGGGCCAGCGTCGCGGTGCAGGAACCAGGTGGCCAGCACGATCAGGAAGCAGATCACGGCGACGAGGATCCAGGTGACCGTCGGGTTGTAAAGAGCCGCCAGCCCGGGGCTGCGCTTCACGACCGTGTTGACGATGACGCCGTACATGCCGATCGGAGAGAACGAACCAGCCGTCGAGCCCTGGATCACGGCCTGGCTCATCGGCAGCGGATTGATCTTGTTCTTACGGTTGAAGCCGAGCGCGATCGGCATCAAGATGGCGGCCGAGGCCGGGGTGGCTGCGCCGATGGCGGTCACCAGGGCCGAGATCGCGAACATCACGAACGGGAAGAGTCGGGCGCGTCCGGCGACGAGCCGCAACCCTGCTGCGACGATCCAATTCACTGTGCCGTTGGCGCTGGCCAGCGCGAACAGATAAGTGACGCCGAGCAGGGTGAAGAACAGCACGAGCGGGAAGCCCCCCTCGACCTGTTTGATGGTGTCGTGGAACAGCAGTGGCCCGACGATCGCCGTGGCGACGATCGCCATGATGCCCATATGCAGTTCCGTGATGGAACCGATGAGGAATGCGACTACGAGGATCGCTAGCGCGATGATAGCCGTAGTGACTGAGAACACGACGGTAGAATCCTTCGACTGTGAAGTGACATGAGACACCCATTAATGGGCGCCGAGGTATCAGACGGTGTCTGCTTCTTGATCCAAAGGCATACGTAAACGGGCAGCAACCGTTGCTGCCGGCTCGCGCAGGCTCCGGATTTTTGTCAGCCGGGACCATCCCGAGGGCTGGTCGGGCAGCTGTGAGGTTGCCCGATCGATAGTTGAGTAGGGGCGGCCGATGATCGACGGCTCCAGTCATCATCGATCGACGTGGCGTTCGAGATCACGATGTTCGCTATGAACATCGTTCGCTCGCTGTCTCGGATCCCCACCCTAGAGGATTGGGGGTTCAGCGACCGATGAGCATCGGCCACAGTGGTAGCCGATGCCGCCGGATGAGGCATCCGATTCCTCATTGTCCCTCCGATGATGGGGCTCGCTGACCGGGTCACTCTAACGAGGTGATTTCGGGCGCTGATCGGGGGGTCCCCATCATTGCCTCAGACCGGTGCCAGCGGCTAGTTCGGTGCGGAGAGAAGACGGCTGCTGTGGGCCCAGGGCAAATCCAGATTGAGTGGTTTCGACGAGGCCGAGCCCTATCGATGGGGGGTGACGGTGTGAACGATCACCGGTATCGTTGAGGAGTCTAGGAGACGCCTCCACCGACGGCGATACTCGTATCGGATCTCGTGGGGCCGAGTCGGTAGCAGCAGACATAAGCTGGCCAGGACCACAACCCCGAACAGGAGGGACAGCCGCCACCATGCAGACGACGATGCTGTGGTCAGAAACGGTACGAGCAGCATCCACCAGCCCGAGATCCCGACATCATGGAGGCGCCGCACGGTCAGTACACAGACGTTCCAGAGGTTGGCCAACCCGATGATCGACCAGAGTAAGCCGAGCATGGCCACGAAGACCCACTCGCTGCCTCCGAACTGGCATCCCCATACAGCAAGGCAAACACCATCGGATAGGCCAGTATCAGGCAAGCCAAGGTGGCAGCGTACTGGCCCCGGGCCCACCCGACCCTGCACCGACCACTAGTGCAGAGTCGGGAGGGTGAACTCCTGGGGCTTGCGGACCTGTGGAACCGTTACCCAATTGTTCAGATCCGGCAGTATCTGCCGGCGATGAACCCGGGCGGCTGTTCCCAGGAGAAAGCAGTATCGAGATGACGCGTGGCGGCGAAGCTTAACCTCGCCGGAGACGTTCAGGATCAGCCCGAAGTCTGACGCGGGTCGACCCGCGGGCTGAATCTCAGAGGTCCTGCGGTCCGTACAGCGGCTTGCTGGGATCGTCGAAACGGGCTCCAGCCGGGTTCGTCTCCATGATCGCCATGATCAGAGGGACGATACCGAGGCCTGCAAAGGCCAGGGCGGCCAGCCATCCCGACTGATTCGTGTCGTGCAGGCGCCGTACCAACGTGCTTAGGGTGGGGACGCACAGAACGAGAGCGATCGCCATCAGCACCAGGTAGCACAGCACAGACACGATCACGATGGCATCGCTGCCGGCGGCCAGAGCCGCGACGATGAGCGTCACCAGGTACCAGGCACCCATGACGATGTTGTTGAAGAGGTACCACCACCAGAACTCGCTGCGAGAAGCCCGACCGGAGAAGTTCTTCCAGTTCTTGAAGCCCAGCTTGATGGCTTGCGCGAAGCTGACGCTGGGGCGGTTCCCGGCGTATCCCTGGGGGTATCCCTGGGCATAGCCGGCGGGCTCAGGGTAGCCGGCGGGCTCAGGGTAGCCGGCGGCAGCGTACGACTGGGACGGGTACGAGGCCTGGGGCTGCTGAGGATAGCTCTGCTGGGGATATCCGCCCTGCTGGGGATATCCGCCCTGCTGGGGTTGCGGGGCCTGTTGCCCGTACTGCTGGGAATAGCCCTGGCCATAGCTGCCCTGCTGGGGGTATCCGCCCGGTGTCGGGCCGTTGGTGGGATAACCGGGATTGGTCATGTGGCGTCCTTGGATCGACTCTACAGATCGGACCATAGCGTAACCGAGGGCCCGGTCCTCAGGGATGGGTCACCACATAGATGGCATAGTCAAGCTGGCGGTCGCCACGACGCAGCGGGACCAACCGCTCGGTGGCTTCCTTGCCGAGCTGGGTGAGGTCAAACCAGAGCTGTCGGTTCGTGCCTTGCGACCAGATCGCCAACCGGCCACCGGGCCGTAGGTGGGTCATGGCGCTGGCAAGCGTGGCGGGGTGGTACACCCGTTCGTTCTGGGCGACAATCAGAAAATCCGGACCATTGTCGACATCAAGGGCGATCGCATCCCACGGCCCGAAAAATCCTGGCAGCGTTGGCGGAGCACACAACACATCGGCGATATCGCCGCGGTGCAACCTCACCCGGGGGTCGTGGGCGATCTGCCCCAAAACCTCGGTCAGACCCTCGTAGGCCCAGCCGATCAGAGCACTCGAAATCTCCACCACATCCACCGTGGTCGCGCCCAGCTCCAACAGCCGGCTAGTGGTGTACCCCAATCCCAGACCTGCGACTAGTGCCGCCCCAGGCGTGGGGCCGAGAACCTCAGCTAGCAGTTGCTCGCTGAAGGTCTGTTCGGAATCCATTGCGAAGGCCCCGTTGACGATCAACTCGTCGATCACCCGCTGACCGTCCGTACGTCGACGCAGGGCGATGTCGAACCCGTCCTGCTGCGAACGGGCCACCGTCACCACGTCCATCGCTCTATGGTGGCAGGTGCCCCGCGGCCGAGTTGGCCCGGGCCAAGGTGGGCCGAGTCGTCAGCGGGCTGCGGCCCGGACCCCTTCGAGAGCGGCGGCGATCGTCAGTCCCTGTCCGACGCTGAGATGCCCCTCGGACACGGCCTCCTGGACCTCATCGGAGAACGAGTCCAGGTGTTCGGCGGCGTCATCGCCGGCCAGAATCTTCGCAGACTCCCGGTCCCAGGAATGAAGCAGCTTCTGTCGGCTGGGGCCTGCCGGTAGGTTCACCAAGACACCCCGTACGGTCTGGACCGCGACCTGCAGCGTCACCCCAGGCGATGCGGACGGCGAGGTCGGGGTACGGCTGGGCGTGGCGCTCGGGGTACGGCTGGGTGTGGCGCTTGGGGAGCGGCTGGGAGTCCGGGAGACGGGCCGGGTCGTAGCCGGAGTCGGTCGGGGCGGGGTTGGCGATGGGGTGGTGGCCGGCAGCAGGGCCGCTAAGGGACCGATCCGCCCGGAGCCGACAGCGAAGGCCAGACCTGCCAACGCCAGAATTAGTACTACCGCGATCGCCGGCCCGACTCGGCGCCGCCGTTTCCGGGGTGCAGGGGGCACGGGCCGCTGCGATACCGTCGCCGGCGACGGGCGGTTGCGGCGGGTACGACTCGGCTGCTGGGCTGCCGGGGACAACTGCTGCGGTTGTGTGGACGCTACCGTGGTTCCTGCTGTGGGCAGCACCGAGGTGTGAGCCGGGCCGACCACCGGCGCCAGCCGGGTCGGTTCGCAGGCCGGCAGGACTGCGGTGGCCGCGACGGTAGCGTCCTGCTCGGTCGGGCCGACCGGATCCAGATCCACATGCTTTGCCACCTCGTGCAACTGGGCTGCGGTCGCGGCAGCATCCAGGCGCTGCTCCGGGTCTTTGTCGAGCAGCCTGCTGACGAGTGAGTCCAGCTGCTGGGGGACTACCATCCGGTCCGCCAGCCGTGGTGGGGTCCCGTTCACCTGCATCGCTACCACCGAGACTGCGCTGTCGCCCTGGTACGGCGGCTGCCCAGTCAGCATGGCCATCATCAGGCAGCCCAGGGAATACAGGTCACTGGCCGGGCCGACCCGGGCCCCAGCAGCTTGTTCAGGTGACATGTACGCAGCACTGCCGATCACGCTCGCCGGCGCGGTTAGGGTCGCATCGGAGGTGGTCAGTTGGGCGATCCCAAAGTCGAGCACGGTGACATGGCCGCTCGCGCCCACCATCACGTTGGCGGGCTTGATGTCGCGATGCACCAGGCCGGTGGCGTGGGCGGCTTCCAGGGCGGCCGCCACTTGGGAACCGATCGAAACCGCGGTGGCGATCGGCAGCGGTCCGTCCTCGCGGATCAGGTCAGCGACCGAGCGTCCACTCACCAGGGACATCACCAGGTAGGCACGGTTGGCCTCGATCCCGGCATCGAAGACCGAAACTACGTTCGGGTGGGTGAGCCCGGCGGTAGCGACGGCTTCGCGGCGGAACCGCTCCAAGGCGGTCGGATCGGCGCTGGCCGACAGGTCGAGCACCTTCACCGCCACATCCCGATTCAGCCGGGTGTCGTGGGCTAGCCAAACTGTCGCCATGGCACCAGAGCCGAGGGGGCTGACGAGGCGATAGCGGTCAGCGACATCGGGGGGAGTCACTCCATCCATGGTAACGACCACCGCCGCATCAGCCGGATCAGCCCTGGTCCGGGTCCGGCTCGCGGCTACGGGCGGTGACTCGGGCCTTAGCCCCGTCCAGCCACTCCTGGCAGATGTCGGCGAGCTGTTCGCCGCGCTCCCACAACGCCATCGCCTCCGAGAGCGAGACGTTGCCGGACTCCAAGGCGCGCACCACCTCGTCCAGTTCGGCTCGGGCCTGCTCGTACGACATCGGCTCGCTCATCTGGCCTGCCTCGGTCTGGGCCTGGTCTCGTGGACCGTGAGCCCGATCTGCCCGTCGGTCACCTGAGCCAGCAGATTGTCGCCCGGGCTCACGTGGTGGACGCTGGTCACGCAGGTCCCGTCACCGGCGCTGAGGATGGCATAGCCGCGTTCGAGTGTCTGCTGCGGTGACATCGCCCGGGCCCGCTGGCGGCAGGTGGCGACCAGCCGGGATTCGGCATCAAGACTGGCCCGCAACGCCCGCCGGGCCCGGTCCCGCATCTCGGTGACCTGGTTGTCGTGGACCCGGTACGGACCGAGCGGGTCCCGCAGCACCGGGCGGCGCCGTAGCTCACCTAGGTGATGCAAGGCGGAATCCAGCCGCGAGGTCATGCTGGCCCGCAACCGCTGCCGGGCCTGCTGCAGGACCTGGGCCTGTTCGACAACATCGGGCACCACCAGCCGGGCGGCATCGGTCGGGGTTGAGGCCCGGGCATCGGCTACCAGGTCCAGGATCGGGGTGTCGACCTCGTGCCCGATGGCGCTCACCACCGGGGTCCGGGCCCGGTGCACGGCCCGTACCACGGATTCGTCGCTGAACGGCAACAGGTCCTCCAGCGAGCCGCCGCCGCGGGCGATCACGATCACGTCGATGCTCGGGTCCCGGTCGAGCTCAGCCACCGCCTCGACCACCTCTAGGGCACAGCTCGGGCCCTGCATCGCGGCGTACGCGACCTGGACCTGGACCGCTGGCCAGCGGCGGCGTAGATTCTCCACCACGTCCTTCTCGGCGGCGCTGCCCTGAGCGGTGACCAGCCCGACTCGGCGGGGTAAGAAAGGCAGCGGCTGCTTGAGGTCTGAGGCGAACAGGCCCTCAGCCTGCAGCATCCGCTTGCGCTGCTCCAGCTGGGCCAGCAGCTGGCCCTCACCGGCTGGGCGCAGATCGCGACATGCGAAACTGAGCCGCCCGGACGTGGCCCAGACCGTCGGCTTGACCAGGGCGGTGACGGTGGTTCCCGTGCTGATCGGGCCGGCTGCGTCGAGGGCTGCGGTGCCGATGGTGACCGTGACCGAGACCTCGGCCAGCAGGTCGCGCAGGGTGATGAAGTGGGTAGAGCCTCGGCGTCGTCGCAATTCGATCACCTGGCCACTTACCCAGATCTCCCCGCAGCGTTCAACCCAGTCTTTTACGGCGTGGACCACGACCCGTAGGGGTTGCGGCTGCTCGGGACTGTTCGGCAACGGCATCAGACCACTGTACGAGACAGTGACATCGCCGGACATCCCCTGTTATGCGGGCGGGTGCCATCCGGTGCCAGGGGAGGACCGATCCGGGCTTCCGGGCACCGGCCGGGGCTGGTCGGCTTGTGGCATCGCCGGGTTGGCGGGGTACGGCAGGCCCGGATGCTTCGGGGGTGGGAGCATGTCAGAGGCGGTTCGTGATTCACGTATCAGGGCCACGGCCATCAAGAGCAGGTTTGCCAGTCCTAGCAGGGTGAGCAGAATACCGACGATTGGCATGCTCTGCGGGGCCACGAAGATCGGAGCCGCAAAGGAACAGACCTCGGCTATCACATAAGTTACTACGAAGCCGATCAGGTAGGGGCGCCCAGATGATGTGACCGTGATGGCGACCACACCCATGGCGAGAACCGCCATTCGGAAGACGAGCCCCGCGATCCCTGCAAGCTGAATGGCGGTCATCGGGTCAGTCCCTGCCTGGCGGTGACGATGATCGCTGCGAGCAACAGGCCCCAGGACAGAAAATTCAGCCCGGAGAGCGCAAGATGGGTCGTCGCGATTGTGGTCTCCATGCCGGATCCGGTGCGACCGATGACCTCGCTCCACAACAGCGAGAGCAGTATCGCCGTGAGCCGGGCCCCGGCTGCTGCCCAACAAAGCCCGGTCGCCAGGCCTTGTCGACTGCGAACGGTGGCCCAGATGGCAATACCGGCGAGGACCAGAAACTGGAACGCCCCGAGGACGTGGACCATCAAGTTTGCGAAAGGCACACCGAGACGTTAGCAACATGGCGACGGTCACTACGACGGAGGCCCATTGGGGCCCCGACGGGTTCAGACCAGGAAGCGGTAGAACGGGCTCTGTGGGTCGATCGGCTCGACGGTCATCGGGGAGGCGGCCATCCGGGCCAGCAGTCCCTCCAGGTCGGCTGGGTTGCCCAGTTCGATCCCGACCAGGGCCGGCCCGAGCTCCCGATTGGAACGTTTGACGTATTCGAACAGGGTGATGTCGTCGTCGGGGCCGAGGACCTCGTCCAGGAAACGGCGCAGCGCTCCCGGCTCCTGTGGGAAGTTGACCAGGAAATAGTGCTTGTGGCCCTCATGTACCAACGACCGTTCCACGATCTCCGAGTAGCGTGAGACGTCGTTATTGCCGCCGGAAACGATGGCGACCACGGTCTGGCCCCGTTCCACCGCCAACCCGTCAGCCAGGGCGGCCGAGGCCAACGCCCCAGCTGGTTCGGCGATGATTCCGTCGGTCTGGTACAGGGCCAGCATCTCGGTGCAGACTGCCCCCTCTGCGACGGTGGTCACCTCAAGACCGCGGCTCTGGATCACTTGGAAGGTGAGGTCACCGACTCGGCGGACTGCGGCCCCGTCGACGAAACTGTCCAGCCGGTCCAAGGTGACCGGCTCACCCCGCTGCAGGGCGGCCACGGTGCACGCGGCGCCGGCCGGTTCCACCCCCACAACCCGGGTGGCGGGATAGTGCTCGGCGAACCAGGTCGCGACTCCGGACAATAACCCGCCGCCGCCGACCGGGACCACCACCACCTCCGGGGCTTGCCTCAGATCGGCCACGATCTCAGCCGCCACCGTGCCCTGGCCGGCGATCGTGGGGGCGGCGTCGAAGGCCGGGACCACCACTGCCTGGTTGGCGGCGGCCTCCTGTGCGGCGGCTGCCTGGGCCTCGTCGTAGGTGTCGCCAGTGACGACGACGGTGACCAGATCGCCACCGAGCGCGGCCATCCGGTCACGCTTTTGACGAGGGGTGGTCGTTGGGACGAAGATGTGTCCGTTGATCCCGAGCCGATGGCAGGCGAAAGCTACCCCCTGCCCATGGTTGCCGGCCGAGGCGCAGATCACCCCCCGGGCCCGTTCCTGCGGGCTTAGCTGGGCGATCAGGTTGTAGGCGCCACGCAGCTTGTACGAGCGGACTGGCTGCAGGTCCTCCCGCTTCAGCCACACCTCGGCGCCGACCATCGCCGACAGCCGAACATTGAGCTGCACCGGGGTATGAGCCACCACCCCGGCCAACCGGGCCGCGGCGGCATCGACGTCGGCGGCGGTCGGCAGGTCAGTACGCATGGCCTCATAGATTAGTGCCAGAATCAGGCTCCGGGTCGGCCGACTCGACCGTCCAATTCGGCAGGATCTGACGCGTCCCGAGCGAACGGTGTCTGCTCTGATTCGGGCGCGAGGCTCAGCCCACCGCGTGGCGCCCGTCCCAGCAGTGCCGGGACCTGGGTGGCGTCCTCGACGAGTTCGGGTGCTGCGATCTGCCGCACCGTCTCTTCTACCTGGCGGACCTGCGGCAGATCCTCGGAGGTGACCTTCAGGTCGCGCAGTTTGCGGGCGGTGACCAGGACCCGGCCCTCCATCGAGGCGACTGCCTGGTTGTACGCCTTCACCGAGGAGCCCAGCGACCGACCCAGCTTGTCGAAGTGGCTGCCCAACGTCGCCAGTCGTCCGTATAGCTCCTGACCCAGCATGGTGACCTCGCGGGCCGAGTCTGCTAGTGCGGCCTGGGCCCAGCCGTACGCCACCGAGCGCAGCAGCGCGATCAGAGTCGACGGTGTAGCTACGATGACGTTACGCCCGGCAGCCCATTCCAGCAGGTCCGGCATCTGCTGCAGCGCCTGCGCGAGCAGCGCCTCACTCGGGATGAACATCACAACGAATTCCGGTGTGCCCAGG
The DNA here is from genome assembly GCA_938046585.1 of uncultured Propionibacteriaceae bacterium. Taxonomy (GTDB): domain Bacteria; phylum Actinomycetota; class Actinomycetes; order Propionibacteriales; family Propionibacteriaceae; genus Fen-668. Next base: position 28,908 of record CALIWR010000002.1, read on the forward strand.
TCGGCCTTCCAATACTGTTTGCGGGCCAGCGAGTCGACATGCGCGCGGACATTGCGCGCGAACAGCGTCAGAGCCTGTTGCCGGGCCGTTGGCTCGGTCGCCTCCTGCGCATCTAGGAATGATGTCAGCGGAACCTTGGCGTCGACATATACGAATTTGCCGTGGCTGAGCAGGACCTTGACGTCCGGCCGGATTATTGCGTCATCGGTGGTGGTGGTCTCCTGTTGGACGAAATCGCAGTGTTCCACCATCCCCGCCAGCTCGATCACCCGTTGCAACTGCAGTTCACCCCAGGTTCCCCGTACCTGGGGTTTGCGCAGGGCTGTGGTTAACGCCGCAGTCTCGCGCCGCAACTGTTCTCCGGTCAGTTGAACGGTGGCCACCTGGCTACGCAGGTCTGCGGTCATCGCGGCGCGTTCTCGTTCGACCTCGGCCAACCGGGCTTCTAGGGCCTGCAGGCTGTCGCGCATCGGGGCCATCAATTGTGCGGTCTGTTCCAGCCGCTGCGCTGCGGAGGCCTCAGCGGCCTGGGTCTGACGTTCCAAGGCCTCGGTCGACAGCAGCCGGAACTGGTGTTGCAACGACTCCCGGTCGGCTGCCAGTTCGGCTCCGCGGGCCTGGGCCGCATTCCGCTCGGCTACCGCCGCCGCCACTTGGGCCTCCAGGGCGGCCGTCTGCGCCATCGCCTCGGCTGCCGCTTGTCGGGCCTCGGCGATCTCGGCCCGGCTGCGTTCGACATCGCCTCGGGCACGTTCGATCTCGGCGTCGGCCCGGGCGGCCTCGGCTCGCGCGGCTGCCGCTTCGAAGCGTCCGGTCGCAGCCTCGGCCCGGTTGCGTTCAGCCTCGAGACGGGCCTCGCTCAGCTGCTCGTGCGACAGTCGCAGGTCGTGGTGCAACCGGGCCGCCTCGGGATTGTTGCCGGAGCGCCGCCGCAGCACCACCCAGCAACCGACAGCGCCCAACGCCAGCCCGATCAGGAATGCAACAACAGCGACGAGGTCCATGCCCAGCATGGTGACAATGCCCACTGACAGTTTTGGAACCGGTACCCGTATTCGGCCGGCGGGGCAGCGGTCGTCAGCCGATCCCTCTAGGCTCGATGGCATGTCACAGATGCCGCTGCCGCGGTCCTTGGAGCGGGTCCGTCCCCAGCTCGAGGCGAGTTTGCGGCCGTGCGTGTTGCTTGCCACCCGCCCGGATGGACGCAATGCCGCCGGGTCCAGCCGGATCGGTGGCCTGCCGTACCTGATGCCTGGTGAACCCTGGCCGGCTGACGAGCAGGGCCTGTACCTCTTCCTGGCTCAGATCAACTACGCCGAGCTGCCCCCGTTGGAGGGGCACCCCCGTGAGGGGCTGCTGCGGTTTTTCATCGGCGAGGGCCTTCCGCGCGGACGTGTTTCCGGCGCTGGCGGCCGGTTCCGGGTCGATTATCTGCCCACGATCGATTCCGCGGCGTCCCTGCCTGAATCTGCGAGCCAGCCCATCGCCTCGATAAGCTGCCCGCTGTTATACCCAGATCGGTTCCATCCGCTGGTCGGGAAGAGAGCGATGCTGCCGATCACGTACGACGACCACCGGTTCGATGACCTGGTCGGCCGGACGGCGATCGGGGTGGAGGCGGTGGAGGAGTACCACCAGATATCGCACTTGAACCAGAACGGCGCCTTCCACCAGCTCGGTGGCTATCCGTTCTTCGCGCAGGAGGACTGGCGCGCCGCCGATCCGGACTCGGAGGACTACCAACTGCTGCTGCAACTCGACAGCCAGAGCGAGGTGCTGAAATGGGGTAATTTCGGCGTCGCTAGCTTCTGGATCCGGCCCGAGGACCTGGCTGCGCGAGACTTCTCCCGAACCCTCTACCACTGGGACTGCATATGACACTGATAGCTGATCTAGCGGATTTCATCGTCGCCTCCCCGACTTCTTACCATGCCGCTGCCGAGGTGGCCTCCCGGCTTGCTGCCGCCGGCTACCAGCGGCAGGACGAGACCGGGGCCTGGATGGCCGAGGACCGGCACTACCTGGTCCGCGACGGGGCGGTGGTGGCCTGGCGGGTGCCCGCCGGGTGGAAGCCGGAGCAGGGCTGGCGCATCGTTGGTTCGCATACCGATTCGCCGGCGCTGAAGCTGAAGCCGAACCCGGCCTTCACCTCGGCCGGCTGGTCGCAGCTCGGGGTCGAGGTCTACGGCGGCCCGCTGTTGGGTACCTGGCTGGATCGGGAGCTCGGGCTGGCCGGGCGGCTGCTGCTGCGTTCCGGCGAGCAGGTTCTGGTCCGGACCGGGCCACTGTTGCGGGTTCCGCATCTGGCACCGCACCTGGACCGGTCCCTGTCCAACCATGTCCAGCTCGACCGTCAGCAGCACCTGCAGCCGATCTTCGGGGTCGGTGAGGCGCCAGACGTGTACGACGTGCTGTTGACTCAGGCCGGCCGGGCCGGGGCCGATCTGGCCGGGCTAGATGTGTTCTGCTATCCGACCCAGGAGCCGGTGGTGTTCGGCCCCGCCGGGGAGCTGTTCGCCTCCTGGCGATTGGACAACCTGAGTTCGGTGTATGCCTCGCTGGCCGCGTACCTCGACCAGGACGGCCCAGCGATCAGCGTGCTGGCCGCGTTCGACCATGAGGAGGTCGGCTCCCAAACCCGTTCCGGGGCGGCCGGGCCGCTGTTGGAAGACGTGCTGCGCCGGACCGCGAACGCCCTTGGCCTTGACGAGGACGGGTACCGGCGGGCGTTGGCGGCATCGACTTGTGTCTCGGCCGACGCCGGTCACGCCGTCCACCCCAACTATCCGGACCGCCACGACCCAGTCAACCGCCCCCTGCTGAACCGGGGCCCGCTGCTCAAGATCAACGCCCAGCAGCGGTACGCCACCGATGCGGTCGGGTCGGCGCTGTGGTACCACGCCTGCCACGATGCCGGGGTGCCGACCCAAGAATTCGTGTCGAACAACGCGGTTCCCTGCGGTACCACGATCGGACCGCTGACCGCGGCCCGGTTGGGGTTGACGACCGTCGATGTGGGGATCCCGCTGTTGTCGATGCATTCGGCCCGTGAGCTGTGCGGTGTGGCGGACCCGGGCTATCTGAGGCGAGCGCTGAGCGCGTACTGGTCACGCGACTGACACCGAGGATCCGCCCGGACCCCAGGGAATAGTTGATGATTCAATGATGTTCGGGGGTGTATGAAGGCATTCGGATTCCTCAGCTTCGGACACTACGGCGTCGGGCATGGCCCAGATGCGGCCCAGATGCTGCACGACACAGTCCAGATCGCCCGGGGCGCCGACGAGATCGGAGTCAACGGCGCCTACCTGCGGGTACATCACTTCGCCCGCCAGGCTGCGGCGCCGATGCCCTTGCTGGCCGCTATCGCCGCCAGCACCAGCCGGATCGAAGTGGGGACCGGGGTCATCGACATGCGCTACGAGAACCCGCTGTATCTGGCCGAGGAGGCGGCGGCGCTGGATCTGCTGGCCGATCAGCGAATCGCCCTCGGCGTGAGCCGGGGATCCCCTGAGCCGGCCAACCGCGGCTGGGAGGCCTTCGGCTACACCGGCTCGACCGATCCGCGCGGGGCCGACGTAGGCCGCGACAAGTTCTTCACCTTCCTGAAAGCGATCCAGGGTGAGACCATGACCGACGCTGATCCGCAGCAGTTCGGCCCCGGAGCCCGACTGCGGATCGAACCGCACTCGCCTGGGCTCATGGAGCGGATCTGGTGGGGCGCCGCAACCCGGGAGACGGGCGAATGGGCCGGGCGGCAGGGAGTCAACCTGATGAGTTCGACCTTGGTTACCGAGGCCACCGGGCAGTCTCTCAGCGAACTGCAGTACGAGCAGATCGTGCGATACCGGGAGGCCTTCGCCGCCGCCGGGCATGACCGGGTGCCGCGGGTCTCGGTGAGCCGCTCGGTGTTCCCGATCGTCGATGCTCGCGATCGGATCTGGAACCAGCTGCGTGCTACCGAAGACAAGGACCAGATCGGGATGATCGACGGGCTGCAGTCCACCTTTGGGCGCAGCTATGTCGGCAGCCCGGAAGAATTGGTCGACCAGCTGAGTTCGGATGCCGCGGTCCAGGCCGCAGACACCTTGATGCTCACCATCCCCAACCAGTTGGGAGTCGGAGTCAATCTGCGGATCCTGGCTACCTTCGCCGAGCATGTGGCACCGCACCTGGGCTGGCAGCCAAGCACCGAAGGCCCGGTCACCGGATATCCAGAGCTGGCGAACTGAACCGACGCCATCGCCATTCAGGTGCTGGTCTCCACTTCCCGGGCCCAGCCAGCCACGGCTGGGACCGGGAAGTGACGCAGCCGGCGCAGCCGGACTCGCCAGGCCTCCTGCCAACCGGTCCGCTCGCCACCGATCTCAACCAGGGCGAGCGCCACCACCGCGGACACCGGGTCGTCACCCAGAACCGCGTCGGCCGCCATACCGAGCTGTTCCAGATCAGCCCTGGCCAGGTGGGATGCGTCCGAGATCACCTCGTGCAGGTGGGCTGCCAGCAACGGATCTGGCGCCAGCCGGGCCACCTGCAGCGCTCCCGGGGTCGGGTCAGCCGGGTTGATCGCGGCGACGGCGGCCGCTGGCAACCAGGGGCCAAAGGCCGGATATCGGCTGAGTCTTTCGGCCAGTTGACGCCAGTAGGGCCGTAGCCGGTCATCGGGCAGGTGCAACAGGTGCGACGTCAGCGTCTCCAGACGCCGCAGCAGTGGCAGGTCCTCCCGGTCTGTGGCATCTGGCTGGTCGGGGCCCAGGGCCCGGGCGGCCAGCTGCTCGGCCAGGGCCAGGGTTTCGGGCCAGCCCACTGCGTGCGCGATCCCTGTCACTAGCCCGTCCACGCAGGGCTGCCAGGCCCCGGCGCCGGCATCGAGGACCCGGGCGGTTAATGGTTCGATCAGCTTCGGCTGGATGGCGAGCCAGGCCCCGGCCCGGCCCAGCAACTCCGGGGTAGTACGGGCAGCGGCCAGAACCACCTCGGCATATCGGGCCCGGTGCCGCCGAGCCAGCTGGCACGGTCGGGTCTCGGTGAGGGCCCAGGCTTCCTCCCGGGTCTGGGTCAGTTCAGCCAGCCGGTCCCAGGCCCGGTCATCGTCGAGGAAGCCGCGCAGGGTACGGGCCAGTGCAATCCGGACGTCGCGGTGACTGTCGGTACCCACCGCATCCAACAGCAGATCCAGCGCCCCAGGCGGGCGGGCTGAGCCGAGCAGCCGAACCCCTTCTTTGAGCGAGGTCACCGTGGAGCCGGGACCGAGCAGGGTCCGCAGTGGGCTGAGGAGCTCGGCTGGGCGCAGGAACCGCAGACAGCGTGCCAACGCGTACACCGCAACCCGGGCCCGGTCATCGCCGCGGTGCGACAACAGCCGATCGACCGCGGCAGCCGGGTCATCGCTGCACGCCAAAGCCGCTAGGGCTGCTTCCTGCTGGGCCACATCCGGACTGTCCAGGAAGACCTGCAGCGGCTCAACCCCGATTCCCGGCAGCTGCCCGAGGCGCCGGATCGCCGCCGCCGCCTCCCAAGTGGAAGTACCGCGGCTGGTCGCGAGCCGGGCCAGCGCTGCCCCGTACGCCTCGACCTGCCGAGGCAGCCAGGTCGCGGTGCCGCTGTGGAGAAGGGGGACGTAAGGAATCTTCTGACGCCAAAATCTGCCACGCAGGGGCTTTGGCCGCCACAAGATGTCGAGTAGGTCTTGACGGATGCCGAGTAGGGCCTCTTGGACTGGTTCCAGGGTGGCAGTGGACTCGTCTCGGCGCAGCACCTCGGCGACCCGGTCGCCACGGTTGGCTGGATCGCGAAGCCAGAATCCCAGCGCCTGGCGGATCAGCCAGTCGGCCGGAGCAGCGATCGCCTGCGCGAGTAACTGCTGCAGGTCAGGCTGCGCGAAGGCACGTTTCCCGAGCGCCTCGACCAGCGCCAACAAAAGCCGGAACTCGCCCCGTTCGGCGGTGATCCGCAACCGCGGCAGCAGCGCGGCGATGATCGGATCCTCGGCGCCTCGGGGCAGAGCGACCAGCGACGGCACCCAGGTGGTCTGGTCCGGGCCGCAGAGCCGGTCCAGGATGACGAGGTGCTCGCCGATTCGGGCTGGGTCCTGCTCGGCCGCGTACCGGATCGCTCGCCAGCAGTGTTCCTGCAGCAGGTGCATAGTGGTGGGGGAGGTGTCCCGGGCCGAGACCACAGCCTGGCTGAATCGGTCCAGCGGCCCCAGCGGGCCGGTGGCGGACAGGCTGATCGGGGCCTCGGCGAGCCCTTGGGCAGCGGCCATCCGGACCGGGTCCTGCTCGTTGTGTAGCCGGTCGAGCAGGTCCATCGCGGCCGCCCAGGCGTCGTGGCGACGTTCTCGGCCGGCGGCCCGCAGCAGTTCCCGGTAGGCCTGGGCGCGCTCATCGGGATTGGCGCTGCGTCGGTATGGCTCAAGCAACGGCAGCGCCTGCTGGTAGGGCAGATACCCGGCGGCCCGCATCAGCCGGGTCGGATCGTCGGCTATGGCGGGGCGCGCCAGCAGCCGCTCAGCCTCGGCATGACGCAAGACGTGGGGGAGAACGTCGAGCAGCTCATCGGGCCGGTCGTCCGCGGCCTGACCGGCGGTGAGCCGGGTGAACACTTCGCCGCGCTGCGAGGGCGGCATGGCCCGCAGCAGCGTGACCAGCTGCTGGGGGTGGGCCCGGCGGGCCAGCCGGAGCCGATCGTCGATGCTGAGCTGGGCAAGGCCGCGTACCAGGGTACGGGGCAGTCGTTGCGGCCAGGGGCGCAGCGGATCGGTGAGCAGGGCCGCGACTCGCGCCGGGGCCCGGCGCAGCAGTGAACCCAGCACCCGCAGCATCCTGGTTGACAGGGGCTCGTCCGGGTTCTCCTCCACCAACCGCAGGAGCCGTTCTGGGTCGTGGGCGGCCAGCTCAGGCAGGGCCGGGTCGGCCCAGGCCCACCAGTGCTGCCGGACCGGCTGGGGGGCATCGGTGATCTGTCGGGCCAGGTGATCGAGAACCAGCTGCGGGTGCTGCCGGGCCAGTCGAACGACGTTCGGGACTAGGTCGGCCAGATCCTCCAGCAGCGCGGCCGTGACCGGGGCACTGGCGGATGCCAGTAACCGGGCCCGGGCCTGGTCGCTGATCGGTCGGGCCAGGATTTGGTCCGCCACCTGGCGTCCGAGTTCGCCGGATAAGCGGCGGCGCAGTCCGGCCTGCTCAACCGCCGAGGCTGCCAGGTAGTGCTCGGTGAGGTGGGTCGGGTCGGTCGCCGGCAGCGGGAGCCGGCGTCCGGCTGCCTGGCGGACTCGAGGCGACGGGCTGTCCAGCGCCGCCACCAGTCGCTGCGGCAGCATGCCAGGGTCTAGCAGGGTCAGCACCTGGTGGTAGTCACTGGTCTGGGCGATCTCGTCCAGCAGGGTGGGCAGACCCGGATCGGTGGCGTGGTCTCGCGTCAGCCCCACCATCCGGCGGCAGCGCTGGGCGTGGGTCATGGCGTCGAGTTCGACGAGCAGCGTGGTCGCGGACGGCAGAGACATGCCGACATCATCACAGCTGGCACGCACAGTCGTCGCGGGGTGGTCGGCGATGGCTGTCAGCGCCCGGTGGGCGAGACCGGAGGAGAACCCCAGTGCTAATATCTGCGTATGAATGCGGATAACGAGATTCGTGGTGTTCGTCCTTCCGCGGAGTACGTCGACTTGGCCGCCGAAGTGTTCGGACTGCTCTGCGATCCCACCCGGATCAGGATCATCCTCGCGCTCCGAGATGCCGACGAATTGCCGGTCAACGCCTTAGCGGAGATCGTGGGCAAGAAACCTTCGGGGGTCTCCCAACACCTGGCCCGGCTCCGGATGGCCCGGATGGTCACAACCCGCCAGGCGGGCACCAGCGTGCTTTACCGGCTCGTCGATGAGCACGCGGTAGCGCTGGTGACCGAGGCGATCAACCAGGCCGAACATGCCGTCGCGACCGGACAGACCCCACGCCACCATCGCGCGCCCGATCAATAAGCCCATGCTGCAGGTCCTGAGGAACCCCACCTACGCGAGGCTGTTCAGCGCGCAGGTCATCGCCCTGATCGGTACTGGTCTGCTCACCGTCGCCCTCGGCCTACTCGCTTTCGACATCGCGGGCAGCGACGCCGGTGTCGTGATGGGCCTAGCCATGACCATCAAAATGGTCGCCTACGTGGCCGTCTCGCCCATCATGATCGCAGTCGTGGCGCGCCTGCCACGCAAGCTCGTCCTGATCGGTGCGGATCTGATCCGCGCGGGCATCGCGATGACGCTGCCGTTCGTTACCGAGGCGTGGCAGGTCTATCTGCTGATCTTCGTGCTCCAGTCGGCCTCTGCGACGTTCACCCCAACCTTCCAGGCCATCATCCCTTCGGTGCTGCCCGACGAGGGCGAATACACCCAGGCTCTGTCGTTGTCGCGGCTGGCCTCCGACATGGAGGCGCTGGTCAGCCCCATGCTCGCAGCTGTCCTCCTGACTGTGATCAGCTTCCACCGCCTCTTCCTCGGCACCGTCGTCGGGTTCCTGGTCTCAGCGGCGCTGGTGATCGCCTCCCGGTTCCCGCCTGTCGATGCGCCACCACCGGCACGATTCCGCGACCGACTCACTCGCGGGGCGCGGATCTTCTGGGCCAGTTCCGAGCTACGTGGCCTGATGGGGCTGAACCTGGTCGTGGCCACCACGACAGCCATGGTCATCGTCAACACCGTTGTGCTGGTGCAGGACCAACTCGGCCGGTCACAGTCGGATGTCGCCCTGATCCTCGCTTTCAACGGTGGCGGTTCTATGGTCGTCGCCCTCGGCATGCCCCGGTTGCTCAACCGTCTCCCCGACCGGAGGGTGATGCTCGCCGGAGGTACGGCGCTGCCCGTCCTGCTGCTCGCAGTAGCCGATGTGATCGGATGGGCGGCCGGTATCGTCCAGTGGGCCCTGCTGCTGGGGCTGTGGGCGCTGCTCGGTGCGGCGACCTCGATGATCCTGACACCGTCGGCGCGGCTGCTGCGCAGGAACAGCACCGAACAGAACCGGCCCGCGGTGTACGCCGCGCAGTTCTCCCTCTCCCACGCCTGCTTCCTGATCACCTATCCGCTGGCCGGAGCCCTGGGTGCCGTGATCGGTCTCCAGGCTGTGGCGTTCGTACTCGTCGTGACTGGCCTAGGTGGACTGTCGGCGGTGGTGGTGGCCTGGCGCAGGACAGCCCCCATATCCACCGGGTGCCACTGACACCCGTCGGTCTGCGTACCGTAGTCGGGGCCGGCCACTAGGCTGTCGCGTCGTGGCTCTCACCATTGGCATCGTGGGTCTTCCCAACGCGGGCAAGTCGACCCTGTTCAACGCGCTCACCAGGAACAACGTCTTGGCGGCGAACTATCCATTTGCGACGATCGAGCCGAATACCGGGGTGGTGGGGGTGCCCGAACCCCGTCTGCAGGTGCTGGCCGAGATGTTCAGCTCGGCCCGGACCGTGCCGGCGACGGTCACCTTCGTCGACATCGCGGGGATCGTACGCGGCGCCAGCACCGGCGAGGGGATGGGCAACGCCTTCCTCGCCCACATCCGAGAAGCCGATGCGATCTGCCAAGTGACCAGGGTGTTCACTGATCCGGACGTGACCCATGTGGATGGGGCCGTGAATCCGGCCTCGGATCTGGAGACGATCTCGACCGAGTTGATCCTGGCCGATCTGCAGACCTTGGAGAAGGCCTTGCCGCGGGTCGAGAAAGAGGCCCGGATCAAGAAGGAAACCCGCCCCATGCTGGAGGCGATGCAGGCCGCCCAACAGGTCCTCGCCGAGGGGCGTGGGGTCTTCCACTCCGGCCTCGATCTGGGCCTGCTGCGGGACTTCTTCCTGCTGACGGCCAAGCCTTATCTGTACGTGTTCAACTGTGATGCCGATGAGCTGGCCGACGAGGATCTGAGACAGCGGATGCGGGATTTGGTGGCGCCGGCCGAGGCAGTGTTCCTGGACGCCAAATTCGAATCGGAACTGATTGACCTTGACGTCGACGAGGCCCAGGCTTTTCTCGCGGATGCCGGCGTGTCTGAGCCGGGCTTGGAGGTGCTGGCCCGGGTCGGCTATCAGACTCTGGGCCTGCAGTCGTACCTAACCGCCGGACCGAAGGAGGCCCGAGCCTGGACCATTCGTAAGGGCTGGACCGCCCCCCAGGCCGCCGGGGTAATCCACACCGACTTCGAGAAGGGCTTCATCAAGGCTGAGATCATCTCCTACGACGACCTGGTCGCCGCCGGCTCGATGACCGCCGCCCGCTCCGCCGGCAAAGTCCGCATCGAAGGCAAGGACTACGTGATGGCTGACGGTGACGTCGTCGAGTTCCGTCACAGTTGAGCATGACGCAGTAACCTTGGAGGCATGACGACGTCTGCCTCCCGTTCCGCCGCGCCCATGCGGGCTGCGGTGACCGGGTGGCGTAGCTGGATGGCGAGGTTGACGTTCCGCCGCGCCCATGCGGGCTGCGGTCTACCTGCGGATCAGCCAGGACCCCGACGGCACGGGACTGGCCATCGACCGCCAGCGCGAGGACTGCATGGCGATCGTGAAGGCGAACGGCTGGACGCTGGTCGACGAGCCGCCGTACGAGGACACCGAGAGCGCCTCGGACGCACGCAAGGAGCGGCCGCACTACAACCGGCTCATCGCTGACTACGACGCCGGGAAGTTCGGCGCCCTGGTCTGCTACGACCTGGACCGCCTCACCCGTCAGCCGCGGCAACTGGAAGACTGGATCGACCGCGCCGAGCAGCGTGGCCTGGTCATCGTCACCGCCAACGGGGAGGCGGACCTGCGCACCGACGGCGGCCGCATGTACGCCCGCGTGAAAGCCGCCGTGGCCAAGGCTGAGGTGGAGCGCAAGAGCCAGCGCCAGATCCGCGCCCATGTCCAGCGCTCGTCGCTGGGCAAGCCCCCCCAAGGGGGTCCGCCCCCTCGGCTACGACCTCGACGGCGGCACGATCGAGCACGAGCGCGACGCCGTGAAGGCCATCTACAAGGCGTTCATGGCCGACTACTCCATCCGCGCCATCGCCCGTGCGCTGTCGGGCCAGACGGGCCCAGACGTTGCCGCCGGAGTTCCCCACGTGCAGGCCCACACGCTCACGCTGGCCATCGAGCGCAACGCCCGGCGCGTGACCAAGGGCCTCCCGGCGCGCGACCTGCCCGAGACCCGGGGCTGGCACTCTTCGACCGTGCTGGGCATCCTGCGAAACCCCCGCTACGCGGGCTACTCGGTCTACACCTCCAAGACCGAGCTGGCTCGCGGTGAGCGCCGTCGGGTCTGGCGGGACTCCATCGTCCGCGATCCCGAGACCAACGAGCCCGTCATGGGCCGCTGGGAGGCATTCATCGACCCCGACGAGTGGGAGCGGGTGCAGACCATCCTCGACAACCCCGGGCGCAAGACCAACAAGGAGGGCACCGAGCGCAAGCACCTCGGCTCCGGCATCTACGTGTGCGGTCTGTGCGGGGCGACGATGACCAGTGCGAGCCGTGGCTACCGATGCCGCCGGGGCTGCTTCAACCGCACCGGCAAGCCCATCGACCAGCTGGTGCGGGCCACCATCGCGGACGTGCTGGCCGATCCCGAGCTGCACGAGAAGGTCGTGCCCGACAATGGACCCCGGCTCCAGCTCGTCGCCGCTGACATCGCCAAGGCCGAGCACCGCATCGCCCGTGCCCAGCGCGACTACGACGAGGAGTTCATCGAAGGCGTCGATCTCAAGCGCGTCCGTGCCGAGCAGAACGCGATCATCGCCGAGCTGATCGAGGAGCGGACTCGACTTCTTGCCCCCACCGGGCTGGCGTCCTTGCTGGCCGACGGCAACGCCTCGGAGCGCTTCCTCAAGGCCGGTCTGGGCGCCCAGCGCGCCACCATCGAGCTGCTGGCCAAGATCACCGTGTTCCCGTCGCAGCAGGGCCGCAAGGGCTTCGACCCGGCATCGGTGGACATCGAGCCGAGGTTCTAGTCGCGCCGGCAGTAGCCGCGCCAGCGCGGCCGGGAGCGTGCCTGAGACCGGGGGAGAAGTTCTCCCGGCCGGCCGAGAGGAGCGCTCCCATGACCACCGAGACCACCCCCACGATGTCGCTGCGCGTGTGGCCCGGGTGCTTGTCCTGCTACAACGCCGGCCAGCTCGTGGGCACCTGGATCGACGCGGCCGACGCCGGCGAGCTGACCATCGAGAAGCTGCACGAGCTGGCTGGTGCGCCGCTCAGAGTGGGCTGCGAGGAGATGCTCTGCCTCGATGGAGATGGCCCGTGGCCCGACTTCCACGAGATGGGCCTCCAGGGGGCCCAGGAGTGGGCTGACGCGTACGCAGAGGTCGAGCCGCACCTGTGGCCCGCGCTCTCCGCATGGGTCGCCAGCGGGGCGTACGTGGCCGCTGGGAACGGCTCCGTGCCCGTGCCGAGCGACTTCATCGACCACCTCCACGGCGAGTTCGACAGCTGGGCCGACTTCGTCGAGCACTGGCTCACCGAGACCGACTACTTCGACCATTGGCCCGAGGCCGCGCAGACGTACTTCGACGCCGAGAAGTTCGGCCGGGATCTCGCGTTCGACTTCACGACGATGCCCTCGCCCGCGGGTGGGATCTTCGTCTTCTCGAATCCCTGAGCCTGACCCTGATCCCCGTGGCCGATGGCCACGGGGATCCTCTTTCAGTCGCCGCCCTGGCGGTCACACTGGGCGCGCTCCAGCGCCTCGTCGAGGGCGACCTGGCCGCGCTGGACGTAGTCCTCGCGGTCCTTGGCATGGAACCTGTCCACCTCGGGGTCGACGTCCTCATAGCACCCGGCCGCGAGCTCGCTCTCCAGGCGCTTCCTGATCCGGTCGGCTGCCTCACGTTCGGCAACCTTGGTCTGGAACTCGTCCCCCCACTGCTTCCCGGCCGAGCGCATCTCCTTCAGCTCGACCGCGAGATCCCGGCCGGTCTCGAACGCGGCCGAACGGGCCTGCTTCTTCGTCTGGCGCAGCTCCAGCTGCGCCAGCACCTTGGGATCCAAGTACTGACCCAACGCAGCCAGAGCACGCGGGCCGAGGCCCTTCGGCGCGTGCGCCTCGATCGGCCGTTGACCGGCCGCTAGCCGTGCTCGGGTCTCCTCGTCGAAGGCCGCGAGACCGATCCTCAGCGCCTCGCGCTTCGGATCCGGTTTCCCCTTGGCGCGCAGCCCCCGCAACGGTGACACGTAGGGTTCCTCGCTGGTCGTGGCCAGAGCGGGAGCGTCGGCCACGGCCTCCTCGGTCGGAGCGGGAGCGGAGACCGGGGGAGTGATGCTCGTCGCCTCCTCGTCGGTGTCCTTGGAGGGCTCGGCGGGAGCGGGAGCGGACGCCAGCCCGCCGGCCAAAGCGGGAACGGCGGCCGGGGTCGTCTCGCCCTGGTCGTCGGCCATCACGAGCCGGTAGAACTCCTCCGAGCTCAGCGCCGCGGGTTCCTGAGCCGGCTCGGTCGGAGCGGGAGCGGAGACCGGGGTCTCGACCTGAGGAGCCACCTGCTGTGCCGCGCGGTTGGCCTCGAACGCGGCCATGATCTGGTCACGCGTGATCCCGGTGTTGCTGACGTCGAACGCGTGTGGCCGGCCGGCCGAGTCCTTGAACTTGATCCGCATCCGTCGGCCGTGGTCGGGGCGCCGTCCGCGCTTGGCGCGCATCTCCCAGGGCTCGTCGACCAGCTCGACGCCCTCAGGCGCGGCCGCGTTAGCGGCCTCAATGGTCGCCGGTGTGGCCGCCAGGATCGTCTCCACGTGAGCCCGTCCCTCGGCGTTGACGAGCTCCCGGGCTTCCTTCGCACGCTGCTTGGCCTGGGCCAAGGTGGTGGGCATCACGTCCGGCTGCACGTGGCCGCGTGAGGCCAGCACCTGGTCGTGCAGCGGCATCAGTCGGGACCACGACATGTCGTCGCCCCGGCACATCAGGCCGGTGATCGTGTGGGGGTTGTTGACCGCGATGTGGTTGTGCAGCAGCCCCGTCTTGCCGTCCTTCTGGGTGACCACCACGACCTGTCGGCCGGGCCATGCGGCACGGGCGAAGGCTCGGCCGTGGGCGTTGACCCGCTCGGCGGCCTCGGGGTCGTCGGGGTCTGCCTCCTCGCGTGAGAACGATTGCTCCAGGTGGTAGAGCTCGGTCTTCGGCTTCTTGCCGTGGGCGGCGCAGGTGGCTGCGAACGCTGCGGCGAACTCCTGCCACGTGGTACCCGTGCACCCCACCGACGACACCGCCACCGCGCGCGACCCGTCGTCGCCGAACATGTACTTCAGCGTCACCTCGCGCGAGCGCGATCCGCCCGCCTTGCCCTTGGTCGGCCGGGCGTTGGAGATGACCTTCAGCTGCGCCATGTCGTGCCGCCGTTCCCGTCGCGCGCGATCCCAGCAAGGAGTTCCAGGCACGCGTCGATGCCGTCGTTGAGGTGCGCGAGCTCGGCGGCGACCAGGGGGTCGCCCGAGTTCGATGCGCGCGCCATCTGGTTCGCCAGCGACCGGAGCGGCCGCAGCTCACGACCGACGACGTTGACGCCTTCGGCGACGCCGTCGAGGGCCGCCAGGGCGGCCTGGTCCAGCCTGACGGCTGACCGAGCCGGTCCCACGGCGCGCAGCGCCGCAGCCACCGTCTCGTTCTTGTCGGCGAACAGCAGGTGCGCCACATCCGACTTCGTCAGATGTGGCTGCGCCTGCTGGATGTTCGCGATGACCGCCGCCTCGGCGTCGGTCAGGCGGAACGTCATCCGCCGATCTGGCTTCGCCATATCGAGCTCCTTCCTTCCCGCCCCGAGGGGGCGAACCTGTCTGCGCCGACAGTGGTGGAAGGCTCGGCGAAAACAATGATAATCCTTTCGCCGGACATAGGCGAGCAGTTCCATGTCTGACGGGCCCTCGCTTCGCTCGGTCCCGTCGACATGGGCTCGAACGGGGGCTTCGCCCCCTCTGTCAGGACGGGGCCACACCTCCGCTACCGCTCCGGGTGGCCCCTTGGCCCGGCTGCGCCGGGCACGAGAAGGCCCCGGCGACCTGACGGTCACCGGGGCCGGTATCGCGCGCCGTGGACGCGCTCACTGGATGCCGTAGCGCTGCTTCACCTGTGCCCAGACGTCGTTGACGTTCTCGCCATGGATGCCCAGGTCACCCGCCATGTGCGAGACCGCCGTCGAGAGCCGATCGACGAAGCGATCCAACTCGGCGGCCTTCTCCTCGGCCTCCCTGCGCGCCTTCTCCAGCGCCTCGACCGCAACAGCGTCGATGCCGCCGCCGGTACCCATCGCCTCGGCCAGAAGGCCCAGCCGCAGCTCCTCGTCGGGGTCCTTCTCCACGGGCTCGATGCAGTACTTGGCGTACTGCTCATCGACCCACTCCGAGCGCAGCTCGGCCATCTCCCGGATCAGCTGGAGCTTGCGGAGCTCGTCCTGGGCGGCCTTGAGCTTGGCCACGCGGTCATTGATGCGCTGCTCCAGCGAGCGTCGCTTGGTTGCCATGATCGTATTCCCTTCATGTCGTTCGAGGTCACCGATCGCGGTCACGATCGGTGCCCGGGAACTCACCGGGAACGTCTACGTCGGCGGGGGCCGACGGCCATCTGCGCACTAGTCTACGGCTCGCCTACCGGCTCAGTAGCACCGTGACGACGATGCCCACGACGGTGGCCAGCAGCGTCAGCACCGCGACCAGGATCGTCCAGCCCGCAACCTTCGACGAGCTCTTGTTGCCCGCCTCGATCTTGGCGTCGACGCTCTCGATCCGACCGTTCAGCTGGGCCAGGTGGGCATCCATTGAGGCGAGCACGTCGAGCGTCTGCTCGGCCCTCTGGTCCTCCAAGCGCTGCCGTCGTGCCCTGGACTCAGCCACCTCAACGGCGGCTTCCTGCATCTGACGCTGCTGCTCCTGCATGGAGCGCTGCCACTCTTGCTGGCGCTCCAACACTGGGTTGGTCAAGTCGACCTTCGCGATGTCGAACTTAGGCATCTTGAACGATGTTGCGGGTACCGCGGCCGCCTGGATCCGGGCCAAGGTCTCCTTCATCCCCGACTGCTCGAAGACGGTCTGCCTCAGCCGGTCCATCGCGGGCCTCAACTGCTCGGCGAGCTCCTTGTTGCGTTGCACCGCCTCGGCATGTCGTGGGTGCGACTCGTCCTCGATCGCCTCACGCAACTCGCGCAGCGTCATCGGGTGCTCGTCGTCGCCCGCAGGAACGTCGACCTCGAACTCGTCCAGGTCGACGTCCTCGTCGGAGTGCTCTGCCCCATCGGGCTTGTCAGTCATCGCTCAGCGCCTGCCTTCTTCTCGGTGCGACCCAACGCCCGGTAGACCGTCTGCCGCGAGACGTTGAACGACCGTGCCACCGACGACACCGACTCGCCACCGGCGACCGCCTTGCGGACCAGTCGCACCTGGTCGGCCGAGAGCTTCGGCTTCGGACCCGCTACGCGGCCCTCAGCTCGTGCATGGGCGACTCCCTCCCGTGTCCGAGCCACCAGCAGGTCACGCTCCCACTCGGCGAGGGACGCCATCACGTGCAGCACCACCCGCTGCATCGGGTCAGACGTGTCCAGCTTGGGATCGAGCACCTGCACGTTGATGCCTCGCTCGCCCAGGTCGGCCATCGTCAGGATCGTCTCGCGTACGTTGCGGCCGAGACGGTCGAGCCGCGTGACGACGAGCGTGTCCCCGTCACGCATGTAGGCCAGAGCCTTGTCCAGCTCCGGCCGCGACCACTTGGTGCCGGAGATCTTGTCGGCGTAGATGTGCTGGGGGTCGCATCCCGCAGCCACCAGCGCGTCGCGCTGGGTCTTCAGGGACTCGCCCTGGCGGGACGTGCTGACCCGCGCGTAGCCGACCTTCATGTCAGCCCTCCTCGGTGGCGACGGTGTCCCAGAGCCCCATCTGCTCGTTCTGGTGCCGCCGGGCGCGTTCCTCGGGGGTGAGGGCGTAGTCGAGGCTGGCGGACTCGAAGCGCTTGAACTGGTAGATGGCGTGGTTCAGGTGCTGGGCGTTGAACAGGCCGATGGCGCTCATGGTGCGGAAGTCCTGCACCGTCAGCCCGGTCACCCGCTCGAACAGCTCGGAGTCCAGGGACTCGATGACGTGCTTGAGGGCCTCTTCGCGGAAATCGGTGGTGTACATGAACACGGGGATCTTGGCGAGGAACTTCTGGAGCTTCTCGCGGATCTCCTTGCGCTTGTTGGCGGTCTCGGTCTGCTTCTTCTTCTGGTCCTTGTCGAGCTTGCCGCCCTGCTCACGCTTGGCCTTCTTGAGGTCCTTGGTGTTGGTGATTACCGTCTGGGCATGGTCGACCAGGGCGCGGAAGTCCTCGATGTTCTCCAAGGATTCCATGAGCGCTGGCTGGTTCAGCACGGCCTCGAGGGTGCGTTCGTTGACGTCGACCAACAGGGGAGAGTTCCAGCGCCGGGCCAGCGCGGCCGCACCGACTCCGGCGGTTGCCCAGTCCAGCACGGCGGCGGCGTCCAGCGCGGTCATCGCGCCGCCGGAGAACCCGTAGATGGGCAGGTAGTTGATCAGCTCGCCGATGGCTTGCGCCGGGGTGGTCTCGCCGGTGGTGGCGAGCTTGGAGCCGTACTCGGCGACCAGCGAGAGCGCCCGGTTCGGATCGAACTCGAAGACGTAGGAGACCGGCTTGAGGAGGTCCCAATGGCCCTCGGCGTCGCGATGGGCCCAGGGGGACTGGACCCGGAACGCCGCCTGGAAGTAGGACTCGGGGCTCTTCAAAGAGCGCAACATGAGGATCGCGCCCCACTCGCGGACGGTCACGCCGGTCATGAGCTTGCCGCACGACAGCGTGATCGAACCGCGGCCGTGGTCCTTCTTCACTTGGGCGATGGCAGCCTCGACCGGGGGCAGGGCTGCGGCGCCCTGACCGGCTCCGGCGCCGGCGGCGACGACGATCTCGAACTCGGAGAAGTACGGGTGGTTGCGCAGGAGGTCGGCCATCGCGAAGCACGCGGCGACGTTGCTCATGTACCAGACCGAGTGCTTGATCGCGGTGGTGAAGCGGACGGCCTCATAGGGGAACGGCGGCTTGTCCTGGGTGAGGACCTGCTGCTTCATCTGGTCCGACATCTTGCCGCGGAGCATCTCGAGGAACTCCCCGACCTCGTTGGGCCGCTCGAAGGCGTACTCTCCGCCGCTGGTCTTGGTCGCCTTGAACAGCTCGTTGAGGCTGAAGCCGTTGAACTCGCCGTCGGAGGCATAGTCCTGGGCGTCGGCGCCCATGTCGTAGGTGTACATCTCCATGCGGGGCAGCGTGATGTAGGGGTTGGGCCCTGCGGCATCGTCCCAGACCTGCTTCTCGCGCTGCTCGTCGACGTAGGTCCAGTTGAAGATCGCGTCCTCGGTGAACTCACCGTTGGTGATCGCCCGGAACGGTGTCCCCGACAGGTACAGGTAGTGCCGGGCCTTGACCTGTAGCTCGTCGACGGCCTCCTCGAGGGTGGAGGCGTCGTCGGCCGACTCGTTTCCCGTGGGGACGTCGCCCGGGATCTCCTTGTCGGTCGGGTCGTAAAGCTCGCGGGCCGAGTCGCGCCACGCGCCAAAGTGGTACTCGTCCAGCACGATCGCGTCCCAGTCGATCAGGTGGATGACCTCGTTCTTGGCCTTGATGTGCCCGTCGGTGTCGCGGCCACCCAGGTCCTGCAGCGAGGCGAACCACACCACCGGCCCCGGGGCGTCGGCCGCCTCGTCGCGCTCCTCGGGGCTGGAGTCCTTGTCCACGTAGGTCCACCCGTCGAAGTCGACGTGCGAGACCAGGTCGTCCTGCCACGCAGTGGCCACCGCCGGCTTGAACGTCAGCACCAGCACCCGCCGCCAACCCATCTCCTTCGCCAGCTGGTACGTAGTGAACGTCTTGCCGAACCGCATCTTTGCGTTCCACAAGAACCGCGGTGCCTGGCCGCCGGAGTGGTTGCGGAAGTACGCCGAGGTCAGCTCCACGGCCGCCCGCTGCTCGGGACGCATCCCGAAGGACTGGGTCCGCTTCGGTTGGAACGCGTGGCCTGTGCGCACCACCTGGATGGCGGCCTTGACCTCGTCGAGGGTCGCCTCGAACCACTCACCCCCGGGGCGGTTGATGCCGGCTGCCACGAGTGCGGCGTGGACGTCATGATCTGAGAACTCGGTCCCATCCGCGCGGGTCGCAGGCTCGTCGTACCGGATCGAGACGCCCTTGAGCCCGGGATAGGCCGTGCCGAGCTGCTGCTTGATCCGCTGGCGCGCCGTGGGGTAGGTGGTCTCGCCGACCTTGAGCAGGCCCTCGCCGGTGACCAGGGTGGAGCCCTCGGTGCGCTCCCAGGGCTCGGCGTCCTTGCCGACGACGGTGTAGACGTAGATGCGCTTGGTCACTCGTCGTCCTCCGACTCGTCCTCGACCTTCCCGGGCCGGTACTTCGAGCCGCCGGGCAGGTGGCTGGTCGGGATGCCGTTGGAAGAGTCGAGGCCCGTCCAGTTGACATCGCGGTGGGCAATGGACGACTCGACATACTCGCGCTCTTCGTCGGTGAGGCCGAAATAGTCGTACAAGTCTCCGTCGGTCCAAGAGCGCGTCATGTCGAGCATGGGCACGAACTTGAAGCGGTCAGGCGTGAGGTGTTGGGTGATCTTCCGCTGGAGGACGAGGAAGCGGTACAGGCGAGTTGTCATGTACTTGGCGTAGTTCTCAGCTTCGTCACGGGTGTCAAAGGCATCCGCAATCAGATAAGTCTGGGTGCACGCAGACCCTGGGGACAGCGGAATGGGCTCCCCCAAGACATAAGACACATCACGTCCATGGCCGTCGCCTGCCATCGGGATGAGGACCTTCCAACGATCAACCCAGTCGTGAAGGCGCTCGAGCTGGTCGGACCGGACGTAGCCGACTCGGGCTCCGTAGACGAGCGGGATGCCCCCCTCGAACGGCGCGTCGGCTGAGTCCTTGAAGTTGGTGCGGAGCCCGAAGGGAACCTGAGGGGCGAAGCGATCCTCGACCGAGGGCAGGCCGGCGTCGGCCACCTTCTTGACGATGGAGGCGGCACGGTTGTCCCGCATCAGAACACCCTCGCCGGCCCGGAGATCGCGGGTCATGGTCGAGACAATCTTGCCGTTGATGCGTGTGGAGAACTCGCAATCGGCGTCGTGCTCGCGGTCCCACAGAAAGTACGACACTCCGCCCTTGATCTCGACGCCGGGGAAGCAGTCGAACAGCTTGGGGTTGTCCACCAACTTGGCCAAGCGCCGGTCGGCGATCATCCGGGCGCGAAAGTCGTCAAGGCCCAGACCGCCGGCGAACCACCGGCTCGGCGTGATCATCAGGACGTAGCGCGGATCGAGGGCGATCGCCTGCTCCACGAACTTGTGGTACACGGGCATGGTGCGGGTGTTGCCGTCAGAGTCGATCTGGTAAGGCGGGTTCCCGACGATCACGTCGAACTTCATTGTGGACATCTCCTTGGTCGGGTAGGCCCCGTGGATGAACGAGTAGGCGTAGTTCTCGCGGCCCTCACCGCGTTCAAGGTCCTTGGGGGCGTTGCACAGCTTGCAGCGATCCCCGGTGCCGAAGTCGTGCTGCGCCGGAACAAAAGGCAGGTTCCCGGCCGGATCCTCGAACCTCACCACGCTGTGCGTCCCGGCCGCGTCGGCCGAGCAGTACACGCTGCGCCGCGAGATGATCCCGGTCATCTCGGTGATCGACGTGCCGAACAGCATGTTGCGCATGATGTGCTCGCGGCGCTTGACGAAGTCCGGCTCCCAGTCGCTGAGGCCGTCGAGCAGGCGTGTCGCGACCTCGCGCAGGAACACCCCGGACTTGCTGAACGGGTCGCACCACACGTAGTCGGGCTTCGACCAGACCTCGGCCGGCAGCAGGTCGAGCATCGCCCGCGCCAGCTTCGGCGGCGTCGGCACCTCGTCGTTCGACAGCTGGGCCAAGCAGTCGAGGATGTCGGGCACGTGCTGGTCGAACCGTGAGGTGCTCATGCGGTGGCTCGCTTCCTGATCGTCGCCTGGGTGACCGGGTCCGGATTGTCGGCCAGCTCGGAGTAGTGGACCGGGACCTCGTCGGCCCTGGTCTCGGAGAACAGGTCGAGCTGGTCGACGCCGTCGCTGCCCGCGGTCGACCACTCACGGGTGAACGTGCCGTTGCGGCCGGCCCTGTAGTCGACCCACTTGAGGGAGTCCAGGTCGGTCAGCGTGTTGCCGAGCACGATGTTGGTCTCCAGGATCGCGTCCACCGCGCTGGCGAATGCGGCCGTCGGCACCTTGGTGTTCATGTCGTTGTCCAGGTGGGACTGCAGCACGCTGCGCATCCGGTCCTTCGACTCGTCGACGTTGCTGGGATCGATGTCGATGGCGTAGATGCTGGCCAGCGCCCGCAGCAGCCGGTGCTCGTACTGCTGCTGGGAGCGGTAGCGCTCGGTGGTGACGAAGGCGATCTTGCGCTGGAGGATGGCCTCCAAGAAGTTGCCGGAGCCGCAGGCCGGTTCGAAGAACTTCCGATCGGTGTTTGCGGGGTCATTCTGGCCGGGGAACATGTCGAGGACGAGGTCCAGCATGGCGTTGACCTCGCGCTCGTGCGTGTAGACCTCCGCCAGGTCGCGCACCCGCTGGCGCGTCTTGATCTGCGGTGCCATCCCCGTCCTTTCCCGCTGTCCGGGATCACTCGATCTCGGACGCTCGCGGCCGACGTCGCCGAGCAGCCTCCGATGGCCGCCAGGTGCGTCTCATAATCCCTGTCCGCAATGAGAACTGTACCGTATTCCGACGGTTGACGATAGTGGACACCCCGGCGAGATGCCGACGAGGTACGGCCGAGGAAGCGGCCGAGCGGGCCGAGGAGTGTGCTGAGGCCGCCCAGGCCGCTCAGCGGGCGGCCGGTGATCCATGGCAACAAGGTCCGGCCTACGGCCGGACGGCTTCGCCCGGCCGGGCCTGACGGCCCGCCGGTCTCGCTCCCCTCTCTCGCAGGAGCACAGGCTGGGGCCGCAGGGAGAAGTTCGGTGTTCACCGCCAGATGTCAGCACCACCCATCCACCGCCCCTTCCGCGTGCTCTTCAGAGAGGGAGCGAGCGCAGCGAGCGACCGGGGAGGGGACTCGGGGGCCCGGCGGGCCCCCGAGCGTCCCAAGGTCCACTCACCATCCCCGCAGGAGCACGGTCAGGGAGGGCTGCGAGGGTGGAAAGTGCAGTTTGTGCAGTTTGCAGCAGGAACTTTTCATACGCGCCCGCGTGAGAACATTGCCTCCCTAAACTGCACAAACTGCACAACCCTTAGTCAGCGCGCTATTGGAGATGCGCGGCAGGCCGCCGCGAAGGGGCGATTCTGATGCGCGTCACCCCTCGAAGACGATCGGCCCGCTGGGATCATCCGGACGCGGACTGACGGCTGCGGCGATGCGCTTCTGGAGTTCCTCGTCGTCGCCAGAAGCGGTCGGAATGATCCAGCTCAGTCCCTTGCGGACCTTCCCCTTCGAAGTCTTCACGGCAGGGAAGCCGAGACGGTCGAGCGCCTCACCGAACCGCTTCCGGCCGAGCCAGAGACCTCTCGGGATGCCCTCCGTGTCGGCCCACATCTCATACCGCTGAAGCAGCGCGGTCGTCGTGTCACCATCCGCCGACGCCGTGTCGCACTCTGCCTCGATGAACTGGAGAACGTCGTCCTGCTCGGCGGCGTACTCGTCGGTCGCGGTCATGACCTCCGGGGGCTCTGTCATCCCCATCGAGAGATACGCCGCCAACCCGTCGACCAGCCAGGTGAGCACGGCCGAGGCGGCCAGCTCCAGCTTCTCCGGCAGGTGGGGGTCCTGGTCCTCCTTGGGGATGACGACCTCGAACGGAATGACCCTCACGCGTGCCCACACCGCAGGATCATTCGCGGGCAGGCCGGGCAGGTGGTTGCACACCATCAAGCTGGTGTGGCTCGGTTCGAACTCGATCGGATCCTTCCGCAGGAGCCGGGCCGTCAGCTTGTCGCCGCCGCTGAGCCGCTTCAGTACGGAGGCCGACAGACGCGTGCCCTCCTCCATCTCGGAGATCACGACGAACCGGGCGCCGCGCAGGTTGGCGAAGGCGGGGCTGGGTGCGTTGGGATCGGTCTTCACCTGCTCGAAGAGTCCCGGGGCTCCCGTGACGCCGTAGTCGCCCAAGGCATTCATGATCGCGCCGTAGGCGACGCCCTTGCCGTTGCGACCAGTGCCGATCGCGATGGGGAAGATGTGCTCGATCACCTTGCCGATCAACGTCAGCCCGCCCAGCCTCTGGAAGTACTCGCGCACCGACACCCGAGGGAGAACCTGGGTCAGGAAGTCATCCCAGAGCGCATCGTGGTGCCCCGGGACGTAGTCAGCACCGGCCACCTTCGTGATCAGGTCGCGAGGGTCGTGCTTCCGCAACTCCAGGGTGTGCAGATCGAGCACGCCGTTGCGGCAGTTGAACAGGTACGGGTCGGCATCGAGCTGTTCGACGTCGACGCTGATGCCGGGCTGGGACGCGGCGAGTTGGAGAATGCCCTTGACGCCGCTGGCCTTCTCCATGCCGATCAGTTCCCTGACCTGGGCTCCGTCGCGGTCGTCTGCCGCCTTGTGCTTCAAGGTGCGAAGCGTTGCCAGCACAGCGTTCTGCGCCCGCTGATCGCCCTTGTCGATGGCCCAGTGGGACTTCTTCCAGTAGTGCCACCCGAGGCCGTGCACGTAGATGAAGCGATTCAGGTTGGCCGCGGCGAACACGATGGCCACCCGCGCCTGGTTGTCGTGGCCATTCGCCATCTCGGCGAGCTGGGAGCGAATCTCCGGCGTCGGGTCGCCCGCAAGCTCCTGGAGATGCTCCCGAACGGCTCGTGCCTCTGTCTCGTCAGCGGCCGACCCCGACGATGCGGTTGCCGGGCCCGGTTGACCCGGCGTACGATGAGAATCGTTCCCGAAAGGAGCACTCTGAAGATCTTCGTTGACTGCCGCCTCGACCTGCACGTCGGGGCGGCTTTCTTGTACGCTCATCTCAGGCCACATCCTTCGTGGCGTCCATGCCGAGGATCGCCATGACCTCCAGCTGCTTGCGGGCCGACACCTTCTTGAAGCGCTCGGCCAGCTCCTGGGCACGTCGCTCCATGGCGTACTCGTCGTCGGTCAGCAGGCGCGTCCTGGAAGCGCGCAGCTTCTCCAGATCAACCCGGGCGTAGTAGAGCTTGCGATCCCGGTAGAACCGGCGCAGGTGGCCCTGGCGGGCCCACTTGTTGAGGGCCGGGCGGGAAGCGTACTCCTCGATGGAGCGGGTGACGGAAAGGTACTCCTCGCCGTCGATCTCAATGATCCCGTCGTTGCTCACGGCGGTCTTCTTTCCTCGTGGCCAGAGGAAGCGCAGCGTCAGTCCGGTGCGTAGACGGCCGAGAGGGCCAGCGAGAGACGGGTCCTGGACATGCCCAGTTCCCAGCGAGATTCGGGTCCTGAGGGTTCCGGCCCCAGTTCCCAGCGTGAGTCGCCATGGCCTTCACCGAGGCCATGGAATCCGAGGTAGCCACGTTCACTCTCGGATTCGCTGTGTGATGCTCCGAATCCTACCGCACCCACCTAATCGGTAGCAACCCAGATCACCTGCTCCTTGTTGCTACGCCGTGGGGCTCAGACGCTCAACGGTTTCGGAACTCGGTCGAATTCCGTACCGGGCTGACCTCTGGAGGCAAGAGATAAGTCAGGTGGCTCTTTGTGATCTCGGGATCGACGAGCAGGCCGAATCTGGTGAGGACCCCTCGTACCTGACTCGGCAACTGATCACCTAAATCGGGAACAAGCGTGGTCTCGCCGGGGCAATCGGGCAGGCCGTGATCGACATGCGCAGCAGGCTGGGTGGGCGGAGACTTAGATCCGTCGATTTGTTCGCAGGATCTGGATTCCTTGCGCGGCTCATGAAGAAGCACTCGTCATTGGTTGTATCAAATGATCTTGAATTGTATGCACAGGCGATTGGTGAATGTTTCTTAGCTGATCATGATGAGGCTTTTTTGATGAGGCTAGGCGGCACGCCGAACGCCTCAATCGTGCCGCTCTCGATGGAGCATCTCACGACGGCTTCATCCGAGAAATCTACTCGCCTGCAGACGATCGAAATATCAAGATCGACGAGCGGGTATTCTATACCAATGATAATGCACGCCGTTTGGATTTTTATATCCAAGAATTAGCGCTTCTGCCTGCCGGGATTCGTTCCTTGCTTCTTGGCCCTTTGCTGTCGAGCGCTTCGGTGCACGCGAATACAGGCGGGGTTTTCAAGGGATTCTATAAGGATAAGAACACTGGGATTGGAAAATTTGGTGCGACAGCCGGCGATGCTATGGGTCGCATCCTTGCTCCGATAACTCTCGAACCTCCTGTTCAGAGTATCTTCCGGTCAGGTCACAAGGTATTTCGACGCGATGCCAATGAACTTGCTTCAGAATAGTGTGGTTTCGATCTCGTCTATATTGATCCGCCGTACAACCAGCATCCCTACGGTTCCAACTACTTCATGCTCAACCTCCTGGTGAATTACGAGCGGCCGGAGGAAATCAGTCGTGTTTCCGGTATCCCCATCGGATGGAATCGTTCTGGGTACAATGTAAAGAGGCGGTCACTGTCGCTTCTAACTGATCTTTTTGAGAAGATTTCTGCGCGGTTCCTCCTGGTGTCCTTCAGTTCTGAGGGGTATGTCTCCACTGAAGAAATCAAGGATGCTCTGAAAAGCCACGGTTGTGTGGACGAGAGAGTCTTGAAATATAATACCTATCGCGCCGGCAGGAATTTGCGAGATCGTTCGATCCATGTGAACGAATATTCATTCCTGCTTGATAGAGAGGGCTAAGTGGCAGGCGGCGATGGCACGGAAAACACGACTACGGCAGAATCGCTATAGGATCGTCATCAATGAGACTTCATCAAATCAAGAAGACCATTGCGATGTTTGGTGAACTCAATCAGGTAAACATTATTCCTGAAGGGGAAGAAGGGTTATTTAATATGAGGTAGCTTCTTTTTCCGGCTAGAACCATGGTCTACGAAAGAGATGTCCGACATCATGTTTGATATCGGAAGTCGTGCGATTCATTATTACTTCGCCAAGTTCGGAGACGGCGCTTTCAAAATGATGGGCGATTGATTCCCTCTCCCGTAGAGACCGCAGGTTATCTGGAATTTTCAATATGATCGTTATGGCAGTGGTGAATCGGATGCGTCCAATGTCTAATGCGATGAGTGGGGGCCGGTCCCTCCTGATGACCAATGGTGGGGTCCCGGTGGCGTAGGTCGAACAACCCGTGAGCGAAGCCATGCCGTATCTGCGGCCCCTCGATGCGTTGCATCTCGAGGCGGCGATCTCGATCGTTGCCGCTGTTGTCCTCACCTATGACCGCTGGTTCAGCGGGGCTGTCCGCTCGGTCGAGCTTGCGACGATCGCTCCTGAGGTGCCCGAATATGTTCAGATCAAGCATCGCCGCACATGGTGGGGTGAGGTGAGGCTAGCCTATCTCATATGAATCTTCGAGAAGCTCCTGAACATCAGCCGCTGACGATCGCGAACCTCCAACCGGGCAGTGCCGACGAGGAACGGGATTTGCGGCACCTGGGACTGCGGTCCGGGGCCACGATCGAGGTGCTGCGCCGGACCACCGGTGGCGGGCGGATCATCGCCGTCGAAGGTGGCAGGGTGGCGATGGGCCGTGATCTGCTGGAACAGGTGACCGTGTCATGAGCTTGCGCAAGAACACCTCGTCGGTGCTGCAGAAACCGTGCTGCGCGTCGGCGCCGGACGTCTCCGCTGGTGGCAGTGCGCCCACCATCGCGCTGGTCGGGGCGCCCAACGTCGGCAAATCGACCCTTTTCAATGCCCTTACCGGGGCCCGGATCACCATGGGCAACTGGCCGGGTACCACCGTCGAGGTGGCCCGTGGGGTCTGGCACTACCAGCACCGGCACGCAGAAAGCTGTTGCGAGCACGCCGAGCCCGAGCTGCGCAAGGCCACGGTGATCGACCTGCCCGGCGCGTACGGACTGAGCGATGCCACCAGCTCCGACCAGGCCTTGACCCGGCAAGTGCTGCTGGAAGTCCCGGCCGCCGAAGCGCCGGACCTGACCGTGGCAGTGGTCGATGCCGCCCACCTGTCGCGCAGCCTGCGCCTGGTCGCGGAACTGCGGGAGCGCCCGACCCGGCTGGTGGTGGTGCTGAGCATGCTCGACGTAGCCGACAAGCATGGCCTCCAGATCGACACCGACCCCCTGGCGGAGGCTCTCGGCTGCCCGGTGGTCCGGATCGACCCGCGTCACCGCCGGGGACTCGATGAGCTGGCCCAGGTCGTCAGCGACACCCTGAGCGCTGCGGCGTTGCCTGCGCGCAGCGTCGGGACCGTTGACCAGGACGACGAACTCGCCGTCGCCGACGAACGCTTCGACTGGGTCGACCAGGTGGTCCGGGCCGCGGTCACTGACAACGGGGCCGACCGGCGCCGCTGGAGCGACCGGATCGACGCCTACGCCACCGGCCCCTTCTTCGGCCCGCTGCTCTTCCTGGCCGTGATGTGGCTGGTTTTCCAGCTGACGACCACCGTCGCCAAGCCACTCCAAGATGGGCTGGACAGCCTGTTCAGCGGCCCGGTCGCGGACGGCGTCAAGGCCGCGGTGGCCGCCGCTGGACTAGCGGACACCTGGGTCGAGGGATTGCTCGTCGACGGACTAGTGGCCGGGGTCGGAACCCTGCTGACCTTCACTCCGCTGATGGCGATCATGTTCGTCCTGCTGGCGCTGCTGGAGGACTCCGGGTACATGGCCCGCGCGGCGGTAGTGGCTGACCGCACCATGGCCCGGCTGGGACTGCCCGGCAAGGCCTTCCTGCCGCTGATCGTCGGCTTCGGCTGCAATGTGCCAGCGATCTCGGCGACCCGGATCCTGTCCTCACCCCAGCAGCGGATCCTGACCGCGCTGCTGGTCCCGTTCACCTCCTGCAGCGCCCGGCTCACCGTGTACGTGATGCTGGCCTCGGTCTTCTTCGACAAGTGGGCCGGGACCGCAGTCTTCTTGATGTACCTGACCTCGATCCTGCTGGTAGTGGCGACCGGTTTCCTGCTGCGCACAACCCTGTGGCGCACTATGGGCAGCGAGCCACTGCTGATCGACCTGCCCCCGTACCAGGTGCCGACCCTACGGCTTACCGCCAGCGTCGCCTGGACCCGGCTGCTCGGCTTCCTCAAGACCGCATCCGGGATCATCGTGGCTACCGTCATCGTGGTCTGGCTACTGCAGTCGATCCCAGTCGGCGCGGGTGAATTCGGCCAGGTAGAGCCGGCCGACAGCGTGTACGGGGCACTGGCTCAGGCGATAGCACCGATCTTCGGCCCGGCCGGTTTCGCGACCTGGCAGACCGTGTCGGCGCTGGTAGTCGGCTTCGTGGCGAAGGAGGCCGTGATCTCGTCTTGGGCCCAGACCTACGCCTCCTCCGAGGAGCAGGCCGAGCTGGGCGAGCACCTGCGCAATGCTTTCGAGCAGTCCTCCGGCGGGCACCCGATGGCGGCCGTGGCCGCGTTCATGGTCTTTATGCTGGCTTACACCCCGTGCGTGGCGACCCTGGCTGCGCAGCAGCGGGAGGTTGGGCTGCGGTGGACCCTGTTCGGGGTCGCGATCCAATTGGTGGTGGCGTACGTGCTGGCGGTGGCGGTCTTCCAGATCGGATGTCTGCTCGGATGAGCGGCTCCTTGAGCCGGGTGCTGACGGTGATCGGGCAGGGTGCCCGATCCACCGCTGAGATCGCGGCGCGGACTGGGTTGGACGCCCGTACCGTGACCGACGCCGTCGAGCATCTGGTGGTGATGGGACGGCTGGAGCCTTCCTCGATCTCGGCCGGCTGCCCGGCCGGCGGCTGCGGTGGCTGCCCCAGCCATGGCCCCGGGCAGACAGGCTGCTCCAGCCGCGGACTGGTGACTTTTCAGCTCACCAACCGGTCGTGATCTGCATCCATCAAGCCATGTGGCCGTTTCTCCTTCTGCGTGGAGAAGGCGATGAGCGGTGTAGCGGTCGTGTCGAAGAGCGCCGTAATGAGTTCGCCGAACCTCTCGGGGGTGGTGGATTCATAGCGGATGTCACTGCCGAGAGCCTGGGTCGCGGCGTAGACTCCGCCGGGTGAGTAGCCCGGACCGCGACGCCCCGATCGGTATCTTCGACTCCGGTTTCGGTGGGCTGACCGTGGCCCGTTCGGTCTTCGACCAGCTGCCCGGCGAGGACATCATCTACCTGGGTGACACGGCGCGGGCCCCGTACGGGTCGAAACCGATCGCCGAGGTCCGCGGGTACGCCCTGCACTGCCTCGACCACCTGCTCGACCTAGGGGTGAAGGCCTTGGTCATCGCGTGCAACAGCGCCTCTGCGGCGGTGCTGCGTGATGCCCGAGAGCGGTATCCGATCCCGGTCACTGAGGTCATCCTCCCGGCCGCCCGGCGAGCCGTGGCAGCGACCAAGACCGGCCGGGTCGGGGTGATCTGTACGACCGCGACCGCCACCTCACGCTCCTACGACGACGCCTTCGCCGCGGCCCCTCAGATCCGGCTCACTACCTCCGCCTGCCCCCTCTTCGTCGACTTCGTCGAGGCTGGCATCACCGGCGGCACCGAGCTAATCGAGGTCGCCCGGCAGTATCTGGCCCCGATCCAGGAGGCCGGCTGTGACACTGTGATCCTGGGCTGTACCCACTACCCGCTGCTGGCCGGGGTGATCTCGTACGTGCTGGGTGAGGAGGTGACCCTGGTGAGCTCGGCAGAGGAATCAGCCACGTCGACCTACCGCTGCCTGGTTGACCAGGGCCTGCTACGACCGGTGCCTCGGGAGGGCTACCGTCGTTTCCTCACCACCGGCAACCCGGAACGCTTCGCCGGGATCGGGCGCCGCCTGATGGGGGACTTCGTCACCGAGGCCGAGCCGCTGCCGGGGCATCCCGGCCGGGAGTCGTTGGCAGGCTGACCGGTGCCACCCCGGGTAGGGTCCTGGCTCATGGAGAGAGTGGACGGACGCGGGCATGACCAGTTGCGCCAGGTACGGATCAGCCGCGGCTGGCTCGATCATGCCGAGGGCTCGGCGCTGGTGGAATTCGGCAGAACCCGGGTCTTGGTCGCAGCCAGCGTCACCGAGGGGGTGCCGCGTTGGCGTAAGGGATCGGGCCTGGGCTGGGTGAGCGCCGACTACGCGATGCTGCCGCGAGCCACCCATGACCGTTCGGAGCGGGAATCGGTGAGGGGACGGATCGGGGGCCGTACCCACGAGATCTCCCGCCTGATCGGGCGTTCCCTACGGGGGGTGATCGACTACCGGGCTCTCGGGGAGAACACCATTCAGCTCGACTGCGATGTCTTGCAGGCCGACGGCGGCACCCGGACTGCGTCGATCACCGGGGCGTATGTGGCCTTGGCTGACGCCGTGAACTGGCTGCGGGAACGATCACTGCTGGCTGGCGAGCCGCTGCTGGGCTCGGTGGCGGCGGTCAGCGTCGGGATCGTCGACGGGCAGCCGATGCTGGACTTGGCCTATACCGAGGACTCGACGGCCGAGGTCGACCTGAATGTGGTCGCCACCGGTGACGGGCGGCTGATCGAGGTGCAGGGGACCGCCGAGGGCGAGCCGTTCTCCCGTACCCAGCTCGACCAGCTGCTGGACCTGGGGCTGGCCGGCTGCGCCGAACTGACCCGGCTCCAGGCCGAGGTGCTGGCCCAATGACCCGGCTACTGTTGGCTTCCGGCAACCCCAGAAAACTGGACGAGTTGCGCCGGCTGCTGGGACAGGCTGGGCTGCCACTGGAGGTGGTGGGATTATGCGACGTACCCGATTACCCCGAGCCGGCCGAGACCGGCGCCACCTTCGAGGAGAACGCCCTGATCAAGGCCCGTGCCGGGTACGCCGCCACCGGGCTGGCGACCCTGGCCGACGACTCTGGCCTGGAGGTCGATGTGCTGAACCAGATGCCCGGGGTCCGTTCCGCCCGCTGGGCTGGCCCGGGGGCCCGGGACCACGACAATCTGGCGCTGCTGCTGCGCCAGCTCAGCGATGTCGAGCCTGCGCAGCGCCGGGCCCGTTTCGTCTGCGCCGCCGCGTACCTGGACCCGAACGGCCGCGAGCAGGTGCTGCGCCGAACCATGGAGGGGATGCTGGTGGGCGAGCCGCGCGGCACGAACGGTTTCGGCTACGACCCGGCCTTCGTCGCCGACGGGCAAGACCGCACCAATGGCGAGCTGAGCGCAGCGGACAAGGACGTGATCTCTCACCGGGGCCAGGCGATCCGGGCGCTGTTGCCGCTGCTGGGTGACCTGGTGGGCAGACGATGAGGCAGTACCTGGACCTGCTCGGCCACGTGCTGGAGCACGGCACCCGTCAGGAGGATCGGACCGGGACCGGCACCCTGTCGGTCTTCGGTCACCAGATGCGTTTTGACCTCGGTCAGGGTTTCCCGCTGCTCACCACCAAGAGGCTGCACACCCGGTCAGTCTTCGGTGAGCTGTTGTGGTTCCTGCGCGGCGACACCCGTATCTCCTGGCTACACGAGAACCAGATCACGATCTGGGACGAGTGGGCCGATGCCGACGGAAACCTGGGGCCGGTGTACGGGCGGCAGTGGCGTTCCTGGCCGACCCCGGACGGGCATGTGGACCAGATCCGGACCGTGATCGAGCAGATCCGAACTAACCCGGCATCGCGGCGCCACATCGTCAGTGCCTGGAATGTGTCCGAACTGGACCAGATGGCGTTGCCGCCGTGCCACGCCTTCTTCCAGTTCTACGTGGCTCAGGGCCGGCTCAGCTGCCAGCTCTACCAACGCTCGGCCGACATCTTCCTCGGGGTACCGTTCAACATCGCCTCGTACGCGCTGCTGACCCATCTGATCGCCCAGGTCACCGGGCTTGAGGTGGGGGATTTCGTGCATACCCTGGGCGATGCGCACTTGTACCTCAACCATCTCGACCAGGCCCGTCGTCAGTTGACCCGAGAACCCCGGCCGCTGCCCCGGCTACGGCTGAATCCCGAGGTGAGCGACATCGACGGTTTCACCCTGGCCGACATCGCCGTCGACGACTATCACCCACACCCCGGTATCAAAGCCCCGGTCGCGGTCTGAGATGCCCAGCCTGACCGCTATTGCCGCCGTCGCCGCGAACCGGGTGATCGGCTGCGACAACGACATTCCCTGGCATCTGCCGCAAGACTGGGCCCGGTTCAAGCAGATCACCATGGGCGGGGTATTGCTGATGGGCCGGCGCTGCCACCAGTCGATCGGGCGGCCGCTGCCGGGCCGGGTCACGGTGGTCCTGACCCGTAATCCCGGCTTCGACGACCCGCGGGTGAATATTGTTCGGTCGCTGCCGGAGGCTTTCGCTGCGCTCGCCGAGCATCCGCAGCGGCGCTGGTGGGTCGCTGGTGGCGGCGAGATCTACCAGCTGCTGTGGCCGTACCTTTCGCAGCTTGACCTCACCGAGTTGCACTCGTCGTACCCCGGGGACGTGTTTTTCCCCGAAGTCGATCCGACCCAGTGGCGTGAGACCTCCCGAGATCAGCAGAAGGATTTCGACTTCGTCGGTTATGCCCGCAGCGCCGGCCGGCTGGATCTGCCTATCTGAGCCTGCCGAGCACAGACCGGTGCTGGCACTAGCCTGACCCGGTGCGGCAGACGGCGAGCATTCTCCACCTCGACCTGGATGCTTTCTTCGCAGCCGTCGAGCAGCGTGATAAACCCTCGTTGCGCGGCAAACCGGTGATCGTGGGCGGGCTTGGGGGCCGCGGGGTGGTGTCCACCGCTTCCTACGAGGCCCGGGAGTACGGGGTGCACTCGGCGATGCCGATGCACGAGGCCCGGCGTCGCTGCCCGCAGGCGGCCTTCCTGTCCGGCCGGTTCGGCGCCTACCGGATCGCGTCGGGGGTGGTGATGCGGCTATTGCGGGAGCTGTCGCCGTTGGTGGAGCCGATGTCGTTGGACGAGGCGTATGTGGACCTGGCCGCCGGGACGACCGATGTGACCTGTCAACAGCAGCTGCTGGGCGTGGCGGCCCGGCTGCGAGAACAGGTCCGGGAGGCGACTGGTGGGCTCACCGCCTCGGTAGGGCTGGGCAGTTCGAAGCTGATGGCCAAACTCGCCAGTGAACTGGCCAAACCGGACGGGCTGCACCTGGTGGTGCCGGGAACCGAGGCCAACCTGATCGCGCCGCTGCCGGTCGGGGTGATCCCCGGGGTCGGGCCGGTCACCCGGCAACGGCTGGACCGGCTCGGGGTGCGGACCGTGAATGACTTGCGGCAGGTCTCGGCCAACGAGCTGCGCCGCGAGATCGGGGCCTCCTGGGCGGGGGAGCTGGCTGCCCTGTGCCGCGGGGAAGATGACCGGCCGGTGAGCGCTGACCGAGAGACCAAGTCGATCTCGACCGAGGACACCTTCGCTACCGACCTCGTCGACCCGGCGGTAGTCGAGGCCCAGATCACAGCCGCTGCCGTCCAGGTCGCCGAACGGTTGCGCCGCCACCAACTCTTCGCCCGTACCGTTACCGTGAAACTGAAGCTCGCTGACTTCACCACCCACACCCGGTCGCGGACCCTGCTTGGGGCGGTCGATTCCACCGAGGTGATCGTCGAGGTGGCCCGGGCCCTGCTGCACGCTGCTGAGCCGATCGTGCGGCAAGGGGTACGGCTGGCCGGGGTCGGGGTCTCCGGCCTCGTCATCGCCGCCCAGGAGGCCCTGTTCGAGGTGGCCCCGGCCGGTGTCGACGAGGCCCAGGTGGAGCCTGCGGCCACGGTCCGTGACCGCAATGCCAGCTCCTACAGCCCCGGCGACGACGTCACCCACGACATCATGGGTCCCGGCTGGGTGTGGGGCAGCGGCCTGGGCTGGGTGACGGTTCGTTTTGAGACCGCCGCCTCGACGCGCCCCGGTCCGGTTCGAACCTATCGGATCAGTGACCCGGCGCTACGCCCGACGCCCGTGATCGCCCCTGAGTCAGACTGATCCAGATCGCCGTCGATGGTGCCGGAGAAGGGATTTGAACCCTCACACCAAGCGGCACAGGAACCTAAATCCTGCGTGTCTACCAGTTCCACCACTCCGGCGCGGGTTTGAGTGTAGGGGCCGTGGGGTTTCCTGCAAGGATGCGGGCCACGAAGCGGGAAGCAACCGGAGTGACTGCTCACGAGAGACCGGTCAGTGCTTGTCTGGGCCGGTGAGACCAAGGTGGCGCTTCAGCCGCTCGACATGACCAGAAGCCCGTACCTGGTATTGGGCCACGGCGATGGTGCCCTGCCCGTCAGCGGCCACATCCACCACGAAGGTGGAGCGGATCACTGCCTGCACCTGCTTGCCGTACAGCTTCCTGGTCCCATACGCGCCGTAGGCCCGCAGCGTCTCCAGGGAAGGGTCCGACAGCAGCGGGAAGCTGATCTGGTGGCGCTGCTGGAAAGTAGCCAGCCGCTCGGGCGGATCGGGGGAGATCCCCACCACTGACAGCCCCGCCGAGCCCAGTTCGGTCAGGCTGGCGGTGAAATCAACCGCCTGGGTGGTGCATCCAGGGGTGAGCGCGGCGGGGTAGAAGTAAACGATCAACCGGCTCTTGCGATAGTCATCTAGCCCGACGGGGGAGCCGGTGCTGCTGGGCAGGCGGAAGAAGGGGGCCGGGTCGCCGACGGTCAGGGTGGTCATGGGCGAACCTTAGGTGACGATCGGGAGCCTTGCCGATCCGGCCAGACGATGACCTGGCATAGTGGGCCCTGCCCATTCTGACCACCTGGAGGTCTCCGTGCCGACGCAGCCCAACCAGCGCGAGCGCACCACGCAGGAGATCCTGCGCGACATTGAGGCCGCCACGGCGCGGCTCAGCGAGAACGTCACCGCTTTGGTGACCGAGACCCATCCGAAGGCCGTGGTGAACCGGACCGTGATTGACGCCCGGCACTTCGCTGAGGAGCAGTTCCAGCAGGCTAAGACCCAGATCCGCGACGAGTACGGCTGGCGGGTTGACCGGATCGCCGTGGTCGCCGGGGCGGCGGTGGGAGTGGTTACCTTCCTGCTGGTGGTGCGATCGTTGACCAGGCGCCGTCGCAGCTGATTGGCCGCTGTCCAAGCCGGTGGCAGTCGTCGCAGTGTTTCTACTAGGGTGCTACTCGACTCGGTCCCCGCGCCAGGCCTGGTAACGAATCGGAAACGGAGATCGAGCCCGGGTGCCACCGCGGTTCTTCCGAACTTAGGGTTGGTCGTGATCGGTACCCGCCGAGAGCACACACCGAAGTGAGGTCATCTGCATGGCAAGCACACGTTTCCTGCGCCGAGTGGCGCTCCCCTCTGTGGCGTTCGGCACCCTGCTGGCCTTCGCCGCCTGCGGATCGTCAGGTACATCCACGACCGGGTCGTCTGCCAAGGCCGACTGGAACGAGAAGGGCCCCATCACCTACGTCCTGGGCAAGGACACCTCCGGTACCGTCGCGAAGATCGTCGAACGGTGGAACGCCACTCATCCTGACGAGAAGGTCACTCTGCAGGAGTTGTCAGAGAACGCCGATGAGCAGCGCCAGCAGATGGTGAACAATGCCACGTCCAAGGGGGGCTCTGGCTACACGGTCCTCTCGGTCGACCTGGTCTGGACGGCTGAGTTCGCGGCCAATGGGTACCTGGAAGAGTTGCCCGCCGACCAGCTGCCTACCGCCGGCTACCTGAAGTCAGCCGTGGACTCGGGGATGTACTTCAACAAGCTGTACACCTTCCCGGCCAACTCTGACGGCGCCCTGCTCTTCTACCGCAAGGACCTGCTAGACGCTGCCGGCCTGCAGCCGCCGACCACCTGGGACGAGATGAAGGCGGCTTGCACCAAGATCAAGGCCACCGTCCCAGGCATCGACTGCTATGGCGCCCAGTTCCAGAAGTACGAGGGACTGACCTGCAACATGACCGAGATGGTCAACTCGGCCGGTGGTGAATTCCTGGCCGCCGACGGCAAGCCCACGGTGAACACCGAGAAGGCCGTGGCCGGGGTCACCTGGGCCGCGAACGCCTTCAAAGACGGGACCATCCCGAAGGCTGCCCTGACCTGGAAGGAGGAAGAGTCCCGCAAGGCGTTCCAGGACGGGAAGCTGATCTTCCTGCGGAACTGGCCCTATGCCTACTCGCTGCTCGAGAAGACCGACGGCTCATCGGCGATCACCGGCAAGTTCGGCATCGCTCCGATCCCGGGTGCCTCCGGGCCGGGCGCGTCTACCCTGGGCGGCCACAACATGGGGATCTCCAAGTTCGCCAAGAACAAGGGCACCGCGCTCGCCTTCATCAAGTGGTACAACAGCCCCGAGAACCAGAAGATCAACGCCTTGGACGATTCGAAGGCCCCGACCTGGGAGGCCCTGTACACCGATCCTGAGCTGATCGGCAAGTATGCCTACCTGCCGGTGCTGCATCAGTCGATCGCCGGCGCCAAGTCGCGCCCGAAGGTGGTCAAGTACGGTGACGCCACCCAGGCGATCCAGGACGCTTCGTACGCCGCCCTGAACGGGAGCAAGGAGCCGAAGGCGGCCATGGACGAACTGCAGGCCAAGCTCGAAGGCCTGACCAAGTAGATCCGGTGATAGGCCGTCGGCGTGAGTCCCGCTGCTGCGGTCTCCCGCCGATGGCCTGACGGGCAGAGGAGGTATCCATGGCTGCAGCCGCCGTTGTGGCCGCTCCCGTACGTCGCAAGAAGAACGTCTTCTCCGACGGGCAAGGAATGCTGGCCGCGATTCTGCTCGCACCGACCTTGATCGTGATCTTGGTGGTCACCGGGGTCCCGATCACGTTGTCGGTGTATGAGTCCTTCTTCCGTGGTGGTGGCGGTATCGACCCGGCCACCGGCATGGTCAAGCAGGGATCTGATTTCGTGGGGTTCGCGAACTTCACC
This sequence comes from uncultured Propionibacteriaceae bacterium, assembly GCA_938046585.1. Taxonomy (GTDB): domain Bacteria; phylum Actinomycetota; class Actinomycetes; order Propionibacteriales; family Propionibacteriaceae; genus Fen-668. Next base: position 65,753 of record CALIWR010000002.1, read on the forward strand.
GATATTTTCGCCCATCCGCAGAATGTGGTCGGCGTTTTCGGCGCGATGGACCGGTTGATCAACGCCTTCCTCAACACCACCGTCTTCACGGTGGTCTGTGTCGTCGCCGAGACCATTCTCGGGGTGGCGATGGCCCTGATCATGGCCAAAGCGTTCCGAGGCCGCGGCCTGGTGCGGGCATCGATCCTGATCCCGTGGGCGATCCCGACGATCGTCTCGGCCATGATGTGGAAGTTGATCTTCAACACCGCCGGTGTCGCCAACAAGGTGCTGGGACTGGCCGACGACCCGATTCTGTGGCTGGCGGACAACAAGTACAGCCAGTGGGCGGTGATGGTGGCCGACATCTGGAAGACGGCTCCCTTCATCGGCCTGCTGACGCTGGCTGGCTTGCAAACCATCCCGGCCGATGTGTACGAGGCGGCCCGCGTTGACGGTGCCAACGCCTGGCAGCAGTTCACCCGGGTCACGTTGCCGATGGTCAAGCCGGCGCTGGTGGTGGCGGTGCTATTCAGGACCTTGGACACGCTGCGGATGTTCGATCTTCCCTATGGAATGGTCGGCGCGGGGAAGTATTCAGTGGAGACGCTGTCGATGTTCGCCTATTTCGAGTCCCAGCAGACTCGGTACGGGCCGGCCGCGGCGTACTCGATCATCCTGTTCCTCTATATCGTCCTAGTCGCTTTCCTGTTCGTGAGGCTGCTCGGCGCTGACGTGATCGGTGACGACGAGCTGAAGGCGATCAGTGAGCAGCGCAAGCGGCAGCGGGCGCTGCACCGTAAGCAGATGCGGGCCGCCAAGGTTCGGACCACGGTCACCAGCGGGAGCTCGGCATCATGACGACGACAGTAGCTACACAGCGGATTTCCACAGACGAACTGGCTGAGCTCAACAAACCGCGCCATGACAGGCGCTACTACCTGGGTAAGGCCGGCTCGTTGGTGGGGATGGCGTTCATCGTGCTCTACTGCGTGATCCCGTTCTACTGGATGGTGATCTCCTCCTTCCGGCAGCCCACCGATGGGCAGAGCACCGATTTCTGGCCGAACCCGGCCTCGGTGGAAAACTACATCGGGGTCTTCAGCGAGCAGAACAACTTCGGACGGGCGATCATCAACTCGGTGGTGGTGTCAGTGACCACGACCGCGCTGACCCTGCTGTTCGGGATCATCGCGGCCTATGCGCTGGCCCGACTCCGGTTCGTGTTCAAGGGCCTGGTGCTGTCGATCATCATCGGCTGCTCGATGTTCCCCGGGATTACCCTGCTGGTGCCGCTGTTCAAGATGTTCACCGGTAGTTACAGCTGGTGGCCGTGGAGCTGGCTGAACACGTACCAGGCGCTGATCATCCCGTCGCTGTCATTCGGCCTGCCGCTGTGCGTGTGGAACCTGACTGCTTTCTTCCGTCAGCTGCCGGTAGAGCTGGAGCAGGCGGCAATGGTGGACGGGTGTACGCCCGGGCAAGCCTTCCGTAAGGTGATCCTGCCGCTGGCTGCTCCGGGTGTGTTCACGACCGCGATCTTGACCTTCATCGCGGTCTGGAACGAGTACATGATCGCTTTGAGCTTCGGTCAGGACCGGAACATGAAGACCGCCACGGTCGCCCTGAGCCAGTTCACCGGCAACCTCGGGTACAACATCCCGTACGGCTCGATCATGGCTGCTGGGGTGATCACTACGATCCCGCTGCTGATCATGGTGCTGCTGTTCCAGCGCCGGATCGTCGCCGGCTTGACGGCAGGGGGAGTGAAGTAGCAGCTCAGCGAACGAACGCGGGGTCCGGGTTATCTGGGCCCCGCGTTCGGGTCCTTGGATAACCCATCCTGATCGGTAGGACCGGAGACGGAAATGAGGCGCGGGGCCTGGTCCGCCGACCAGGCCCCGCGCGTGGCTCACCGACACCTGACTGCCGACAGTCTCGTGGCCGGAGCGAGAAGAGGAGCGGTCCTCTCGCAGCATCGACCAGACATTGCCGGTGGCTGAATCGTCAGGCCGGGTGGCCTCCGGGCAGCCGGTGAGCAGCTGGCGCGGGAGGATCGTGCTCCAGGGTGGCGCGAACCTCCCGCGGACAAAACAATAACGCAAAGCTAGCGTCAGCAAAATCCGGGGTCCGGATCCTGAGAGCCGTGACGGTCGGGTGACCTGGGGATATCCGATCCAGGCCAGCCGACCTGAGGCCAGGGGCCGGCGAGCACTGGGCAGAGCAGGGAGGGAGCGCCATACGCAGAAAAAGGCCACCAGATCTGGTGGCCTTGCGGTACACCACCAGGGACTTGAACCCTGAACCCGCTGATTAAGAGTCAGCTGCTCTGCCAGTTGAGCTAGTGGTGCGTACGTGCGTAGAGTCTAGCGCATCAGCGGCGCGGCCTGCGAATCGATTGCGTGCCAACCAGACCAACGGGGTACGCGTGGATAGGGGCGTGACGATGTCTGAGACGCAGCGGCGGTCCCCGGCCGGCGACACCGAGGACTGGTTCCGCAGCGTGTACGACGAGCATTGGGCGCGTCTGGTGCGGCTGGCGGCGGTGCTGCTGGGGTCGACCGATCGCGCCGACGAGGTGGTGCAGGACGCGATGCTCGGTCTGATGCGGAATCGAACCCGGTTGCTGGACGGCCCGGTCGACGCTTACCTGCGGACTGCGGTAGTCAACGGCTGTCGATCGGTGCATCGGCACCGGGCGGTGATGGCCAAACACCCTGAGCTCCCGTCGCCGCAAACCCCTGGCCCAGAGGAGCAGGCAGTCCGGACCGTCACCGCCGACGCCGTGCTGGAGGCCCTACGTAGCCTGCCCCAGCGTCAGCAGGAGGTCTTGGTGTTGCGGTATTACAGCGAACTTAGTGAGGCCGAGATCGCCGAGACCCTGGGAATCAGCCGGGGCGCGGTCAAGTCATACAGCCACCGAGGGGTGAGCGCCCTGCGGACGCTGATGGGGAGGCAAGCATGAACAACGAATGGAACGAGATCGGCGAGGACGAGGTGACCCGTGCCTTGCGTGAGGGTCTGCGGGACGAGGCGAACCAGGTTCCCATCCCCGATCGGTACGATGAGCTGGTGGCGGCCGGGCACCGTCGCAGCCGCCGGTGGCTGCCGGTAGTTGCGGTGCTGGTGCTGGTAGTCGGGACTGCTGGGCTCCTGGGAATTTCCCGCCTGTTCACGACCGGTTCGCGGATCGGTGGTACCCCGGCCCCGGTAGCGACGCGGCCGACTCCGCCAGCCCAGATTAGCGGCGAGGCGATCAGTTTCGTTTCGGACAACGGCACCATCGAGTGCGTGATGGGTGGCAGCCGGGCCCCTGATGGGGTGGAATGTCACCTGACCGCGGCCGCGGCCTGGGGGTCCAGCCACCCCTGCGACGCAGCGGGACGACAGGTGGCCTGGTCCCACGACTACGGGATCGTGACCCTGAGCAACAAGGGCGCTCGTACTGCCTGCAACGGGCAAGGTTTCGACGAGCTGAGAATCGGTGGCTCGCAAGCTAAGCCATACACCTCCTGGTACGACCCAGCCGTCTACCAGTCCCGGGCTCTGCCCGGCGGCGGGCAGGCGCCGGTGCTGCCGTACGGGACGACCGCTGTCGTCGGCCAGAACAGTTGCCGGCTCAACACGACCGGGATCACCTGCACTCGCGCCGAGGTCGGGTTCCGCCTGTCGACTCAGAACCTCGTCCTGCGTTCGAGCGGGAATCAGGTCGTGTACGGGGCCGCCGCCTTCGCCACCCCTAATGGGGAGATCATCTGCTCGGTCGGTGACCAGGTCGACTGCGAGGTACCCAGCTTCGCCTATACCCCGCCGACCAAACCGGTTAACTGCGCCGCTGGCTGGGGATCCTGGGTGGCGCTACGGGAGAAGGCTCAGTTCATCTGCGGCGACGCGGAGCTGGCGACCCGGGCCACGGTCGGCTCAGACCAGACCTCTTGGTGGGACGACGCCCAGCCACAGGTGGGCAGTGCCGGGAAACTCGCGGTGGTCCGCTACCGAACCGAGGTGATCAACGGCTCGTACCGCTGCAGCGTGACCGAGGCTGGGGTGAACTGTGGCAATGTCGCCGCCAAGGCCGGGTTCGCCCTGACCCGGGCGCGGTACCAGCTGATCTGAGAACGGGGGCTGGGGATAGGGGAACGGTCGGCCGGGCGGGGTTCATCCCGTCCGGCCGACTGATCAGCGCCGAACCGCCTCGATCCGCTGTCGTCGCAATTCGTCGATCTCGGGGTGCGTCAGCGGTGGTAGTTCGCATCCCAGCCCCAGCCGCAAGACATGGTCGGCGAGGTCCGGGTTGCGGGCCAGCACTGGCCCGTGCGGATAGGTGCCGATGATCCGGCCGGCCTGGGCCCCCTCCGTACCGTCGCCGTTGCCGATCCCACGTTCCACGGTCGCCAGGGGTCGGGCCTGCGGGCCGAGCCTGGTGAAGCCGCCGTGGTTCTCGAAGCCAGTGATCAGCGAGACGCTCCCGTCGGGACGAGTCCACTGGGTGAGGATTTCGCCTACCGCGCGGGCTGGTCCGCGGCGGGTCTCGACGTCGAGCAACCCCAGCCCCTGGACAACTTCATCGTGGTCGCCGATGGTGAAGCTGGTACCGCAGATCTGGTATCCGGCGCAGACCGCGAACAACGCAGCCCCCCGGTCCAGAGCCCGGAATAGGTTGCCATCCTTGCGTAGCGCCGACACCGCTGACACCTGGGCCTGGTCCTCACCTCCACCCAGCAGGTAGACCTGAGCATCGGCGGGTAGCCGATCGCCCGGCTCGACCACAGTCACGATGACATCGATCCCACGCCACTGGAGCCGCTGACGCAATACCGCAGCATTGCCCCGGTCTCCGTAGATCCCGAGCAATGACTGGTAGATCACGACGATCTGGACGGTCATACCAGGCCTCCAAGCTTGCGCAGCCGCTGGAACGGGGTATAAGTGGCGATCACGTCGACGGGGGCATCGTGTCCGGCCATCGCCTCGGCCAGGTCCGGGACGACGCTGTGGTCGACGCCGGCGTACAGCAGCCGTACCGAGAGGTCCTGGGCCCGAGGGCCGGTGGCGATCACGTGTCGTCCAGCTAACTGCTCATAGTTGACGTCCCAGAGCCAGGACACGTCCCGCCCGTCGGCGGCGGCAGAGTCGATCGCCAGCACCACCGTCTGACTGGTCGCCAGCGGCAGCGAGCCGGCCCAGCCGGCCGGGTTCTTGGCCAACAGGAGCCGTACAGTGGTGTTGCCGAAGGTGGTGGTGGCGTAGCGCCCGGCCGGGGAGGTCACGGTACGCATCCCGCGGATCGCAGTCTCCGGGTCGACCCCGAGCACGACAGCGGCTGCCAAAGCACAGGCGGCGTTCGAGATATTGAAACTGCCAGGGACCTTGAGCTTGAGTTCCCACCGGCGCCCGTCGGCGCCGATGACATCGCCACCATCGACCGTACAGGAGGCCGTGGGTTGCGCCAGGTCACCGGTAGGGCAGGCCCACCGGCTGCGTCCATCGGGCCCCGGGGCGTGTTGCAGGACGGTGCCACATTCGGGGCACAAGGTGGCGTCGTCGGTCCAGGCACTGCTGGTGTTCACCCAGACCACATGCTTGGCCGGTCGGGCAGACCAGACCACCAGCGGGTCGTCAGCGTTCGCGACCACGACCGGGGCGTCGGGGCCGGCAGTCGTCAGGGCCTGACGCCAGCCTCGTCCCAGGGCCTTGATCTCATGGTGGCGGTCCATCTGGTCGCGGGACACGTTGAGCAGCACCAGCACCGCCGGCCGGCCCAGCCGGATCACGTCCGGCACCACCCGTTCATCGGTCTCCAGCACTGCGATATCGGCCTTGGGGGCCATCGCCAGCGCCGACGCGATCCCGTGGTGCAGGTTGGCGCCGTCGGCGTTGGTGACCACCCGGTGCGGGTCGGTTAGTGAGGCCTTTAACGCGGCGGTAAGCAAATGGGTTGTGGTGGTCTTGCCGTTGGTACCCGAGACGCAGGCGATGATCCGGCCCGGGAGTAGATGCTCCAACGCGTCAGGGGCCAGGTTCAGGAGTAGTTTTCCCCGGATCGAGGCGCCCGAACCGCGGCCTGTGATCCGCGATGCCAGCCCGGCAGCGCTCCCAGCGGCCAGCGCCGCAGCCAGACGGAGCCGCACTGACAAGGGAGTTTGGCGTCGTGGCTGGGGCGTGGAGAGGTCTAAGGCCATGGCGTCATTGTTGCCGACAGGCATAGCAGCTGACGACTCGGGCGTTCACGCCGGGTTCGGGGTGATCCGACGCTGCGCCATGATGAGGTCATGGACTGTCGCCCGGCCGTTTCGGCCACCGCGCCCGGCGGCTGGTCTGGCCGTACCGCCGGCCGGGTCCTGCGATGAGTTCGAGCCGGGTGAGCCGACGGACCCGGCGGTGGTTGTGGTCGGTGCTTGTGCTGGTGGCGGTGGTTACCGTCGGCGCTGCGGTGGGGTTGGCGGGGCCGTGGCGGGAGGTGTCGCCGGTACGGATCGCCGCGCGCGAGCGGGTGGCGGGGTACGACCGATCCTGTGCCCGCGGCCGGGCCTGCTCATTCGGGCCGGCCTGGTCCGATGATGTGACCGTGGCCGGTGGCCACAACGGCTGTGACACCCGCAACGACATCCTCCGCGAACAGCTGTCCCAGGTGGTGCTGTCGGGCCGCTGCAAGGTCATCTCTGGGGTACTGACCGATCCGTACACGGGGATTGTGCAGCAGGTCGCGGCCCGGCAGGTCGAGATCGACCACGTCTACCCGCTGTCGGCTGCCTGGCATGCCGGCGCGGCCGGCTGGGACGAGCAACGGCGACGCGACTTCGCCAACGATCCGCAGAACCTGCTGGTGACTGCGGCGGCGGTGAACCGGGCGAAAGCCGACCGGATGCCAGCCGACTGGTCCCCCGCGACGCCGCAGGGTCGCTGTCACTACGCCCGGCGGCTGATCGCCGTCGCCCGGTCCTACGATCTCCCGGTGAGCCCGGCGGACGCGATGGCGCTCACCCTTAACCTGAGACAGTGCCGACCATGACCGGCGTCGGCCGCGGTCGTCAGGGCCGCGGACGCAGTTCGCACGACGCGGTCCCGTACGGCAACCGGTGCCGGTGTCGGGCCACGAACCGATACCCCGGGCGCAGCAGGTGACGGATCCCGGGCAGCCGCATCAGGCGACCCGGCAGGCCCCAGCCCCCTCCCAGATCGATGAGGCAGGCGGACACCGCGTCGGATCCCTCGAGCCGGCCCTGTGGCCCGACCCACTGCAGCGCCCGTCGTGCCTGGTCCACGCTCAGCCCGAGTGCCGCCAGGTCCGTCTGCTGCCACGAGAGCACCTGAAGCCGGCTCGGGTCAACCCGGGCGCGGACCCAGCTGGCCGCCCAGGTACAGAAGCCGCAGTCACCGTCGTAGATCAGGACGCTCATCGCCACGGCACCCGTGCCCAAGGGCCGCGTGGCGCGGTCAGCAGCATCTGGTTCTGGGCTCGGATCCGGTTGAGGTACTCCGTCATCGGGATGTCGCTGTAGTCGGCGAGATGCTGGGCATAGCCCATGGCCCAGGCCTCGCCCATCTCCTCCCAGCTGTGATAGCGGGCTTGGAGCGCGGTTTGCGCATCGGCGAAGGCGACCTGCATTTCCTCCTGCGAGATCAGTCCCACGGTGACGCCGGCGCGGGCCAGCATGATCAGCCGCAGCCAATCAAAGGCGTGAAAGCTGACCTCGGTGAAGTCATCGCGCAGCGCTGCCACCCGATGTCCGGAGAACCGTAGCCAGTCCACGTGGTCACGTAAGCCCTGGGTGTCGGTGATCTCCCAGACCGATTCCAATTCCTCGCGTGCCCAGTCCGGGTCCAGCCGGGCCTCATCCCAGGGGGAACGGTCGAGGGTCCACATGGCCGACGCCGCCAGCGGCCAGTCGGCTGGTCGTGGCGTGTAGCGGCGCGGGTCTTGGGCCCAGCGGACCACGGTGCGATCTCGTCGGGTCTGAGAGCGCCGATGCAGGCGGTACCCGGCCCCCAACAGCAACACACCGCCGAGCAGGATGGTCCACGGTTCCATCCGGCCAGCCAACCACACCGACCCCATTGTTCGCCGCTCGAATCCGACTTCCGTCTTACACTCCTGCTGTGGCGAGCCTGATCAACGACGAGGACATCGCCGAGGTGCGGCAACGGGCGCGGATCGACGATGTGATCTCGGCGTACGTGGCGCTGCGGAACGCCGGTGGCGGATCGCTGAAGGGATTGTGCCCGTTCCACGAGGAGAAGACCCCTAGTTTCCACGTCACCCCGGCGCGGGGCTTTTACTACTGCTTCGGCTGCGGCGAATCCGGCGACGTGATCAGCTTTGTCCGCAAGATCAACAACCTGTCGTTCACGGAGGCGGTCGAGCATCTGGCCGACAAGTACGGGGTACAGCTGCGCTACACCGAGGGGAACCGGGAACCGTCCGGGGGTCGGCTACGGATCTTGGAGGCCAACCAGCTGGCGGCTGACTTCTTCGCTGAGCAGTTGCTGACCCCCGAAGCGGTAGTAGCCAGACGGTTCGTCGACTCTCGGGGGTTCGGCCGGGAGGTGGCGCAGAGGTTCGGGCTGGGCTATGCCCCGACCTCCGGGCGAGCCTTAAGTCAGCACCTGCGAGGCCGTGGCTTCCGCGAGGAGGAACTAATCGGCGCCGGACTGATCCGCAACGGCGGCTGGGATTTTTTCCAGGGGCGTGCGATCTGGCCGATCAAGGACGCCGGCGGCACGGTACTCGGCTTCGGGGCCCGACGGCTGCTCGACGACGACCGGATGCCGGCAAAATACCTCAACACTCCCGAGACCGCTGTCTACAAGAAATCGCACGTGCTGTACGGGCTGGATCTGGCCCGGGCCAATATCGGCAGGAAACAGCAGGCGGTGATCGTCGAGGGGTACACCGACGTGATGGCTGCTCACATGTCGGGGGTCGACACGGCGATCGCCTCCTGCGGGACGGCCTTCGGTGATGACCATGCCCGGATGGTGCAGCGGCTGCTCGGTGGTGACGCCTTCCACGGCGAGGTGATCTTCACCTTCGATGGTGACGAGGCGGGGCAGCGGGCCGCGCTCAAAGTGTTCGGCGGAGACCACCACTTCGTTGCCCAGACCTATGTCGCTGTCGAACCGACGGGTCTGGACCCGTGCGACCTGCGTCTTGAGCACGGCGAGGCCGCGGTTCGGGAACTGGTAGCCCGGCGCCAGCCGCTGTACCGGTTCGTGATGGGCAATGTGCTGCAGCGCTACGACCTCGACCGGGCCGACAGCCGGCTGGAGGCGCTCCGGGCAGCCGCACCGCTGATGGCCTCGATCCGGGACGCGTCACTGGTCGGTGCGTACGCCCGGGAACTGGCCACGATGCTGGGCGCCGACCTGGACGAGGTCCGTCGAGAGGTGGCCCGGGCCGGCGGCCGGCTGCCCCGGGGCCGTTCTGCCCGATCTCGGCAATCAGAGCCTGAAGAACTGGCACTGGTGCCCAGCGAATTCCCCAACCCCGACGACCGTGCCCTCGTGGTAGAGCGTGACTCGCTCAAGATCTGGTTGCAGCGTCCCGAGGTGGTGGCCAAGGCCGCATCGTCCTGGTCGCTGATCCAGGCCAGTGACTATTCTCATCCCGCCTATCGGGCGGTGTACGAGGCTGCTGCTGCGCTGCCGGACGACCTGCCTAGCGCCGACTGGGCCCGGACCGTGGTGGCCTCGCTAGACCCGGCGCTGCAGCAGCTGGCGATGTCGCTAGCCGTGGAACCCCTGCCGACCACAGTCGATGTGCGGTACGCCGAGGAATACGCAGCCAAGCTGCGGCTACTCGCGGTGATGCGGACGATTGCCGAGCTGAAATCCCGGCTGCAGCGGACCAATCCCGAAAACGACCAGGTCGCGTACAACCGGATGTTCAGCCAGATGATCGACCTGGAGGCCCACCGCAAACACCTGCTCCACCTGACCACCGGGGACTGAGCACGCGGGTTATCCACAGAAGGCGGTGTTGTCGCACTGTCGTCCACCATCTTCTGTGGGTAGCTGCCACATCAGCTCTCGACCGGCCACTGTGAAGGGCATGACGACGATGGATCACGATGTCCGAACCTTGATGCTGAGCCAGGCTGAAGAGGAAGAACTGGCCCGCGCCGTCGAGGCCGGGGTGCTTGCCGAATCCTGTGACGAGTTGACCCAGGGCGCCGGCGCGGACGACCTGCGACAGATCATCCAGCGCGGCCACCGGGCCCGCGAGCGGCTCCTGCTCGCCAACCACGGGCTGGTGGTGAGCATCGCTGTGGCCGAAAGCCGCGCCAGTAGCGCCGGCGTGGATGAGCTGATCCAGGAGGGTTATGTCGGCTTGGGGGAGGCCCTAGCCCGCTACGACTACCGGCGGGGCCGGTTCGGGGTCTTCGCCGCTGCCTGGGTGCGTCACGTGGTCCGACGGGCCGCGCGGACCAATTGCGGCCGTTCGCACCTGTCCCGTCGGCAGCTGGCGCTGCTGAGTAGGGTCCGCCGGACCGAGGCCGAGCTGTGCCAACGGCTCGGCCGCAGCATCGCGACCAGCGAACTAGAGGGGGAGCTGATGCTGGACGGGCCGACCACCGGCTGGTACCGCGACTATTGCGAGCCGGTGGCGTTGGAACGGACAGACCTGTCCGACGAAGCCGCGCAAGACGCGTTCGCGGCGGTCGTCTCGATTACCTGGAGTGCGGAGGAGCTGGTCGCCGGGTTGTCGGGCTTGGAGCGGCGGGTGGTCCGGGAACGCTGCGGGATCGGCTGTCCCCGGCGTAGTTACGCCCAGGTGGCTGAAGGGCTGGGCATGAGCTCCACCAGCATCCGGCGGATCGAGAAACGAGCCCTTGCCCGGCTGCGGCAACGACTGGAGCAGGCTGGGATCGCCGCCTGAGCCGGGGCCACACCGACCCGGCCAACGGCTCGGGACCGCTGCCGCGACAATGGCGGCATGTTTCTCGACCGGGGTGGGCTGGACCAGGACACGTACCGTGACTTGACGGCGAAGGTGCCGCGGGCCCGGGTCCTGGCGTACGGAACCGGGCCTGATGGGCTGGTGGTAGCCGGGCTGGTCGCCCACCTCGCAGTCCGAGAGCAAGGGGTCTGGCAGGTGACGCCGTGGCATGAGGTGCTCACCGGGTCCTGGGACCAGCAGGACCGGCGGCTGGGCTGGACTACCGAGGCTGGGGACCACGTCGTGACCCTGAGCGTCCCGGGCCGGATTCCGGGGCTGCTGCGCGAACGGATACAGGCCTCGCTGGTGATCGACGAAACGTTCCAGGCGGCCGGGGTCGAGGTGACGATCTGCGCCCGCCGGGACCTGACCGACCCGAATAGTCCGCTGTTGTGGCGGGTCACCACGGCCGCGCCGGCGCAGCTGGCCAGGCCCGAGGTGCACGCCGCAGCCGAGCGCCGGATCAATGAACTGCAGGCTGATCTGGGGCGCTAAAGCCAGGCGAGGGGAGAAGTCATCGCAGGTGCCCCCGCCTGGGCTTGAGCCCCGGGTCTTAATCTGGGCAGCCGCTCGGCTACTTGATGACGTCGTCGTCGACCCAGTCCAGGGTACGTGTCACAGCCTTCTTCCAGTTGCGGAACAGGCGTTCCCGTTCGGCGGCGTCCATCGTGGGTTCCCAGCGGCGGCCTTCCGCCCAGTTGGCGACGACGTCGCGGGTACCCGACCAGAAGCCCACCGCGATACCGGCAGCGTAGGCGGCTCCGAGTGCCGTGGTCTCTGTCACTTTCGGGCGTACCACCGGCACGCCGATCTGATCGGCCTGGAACTGCATGAGCAGGTCGTCGCGGGTCATGCCGCCGTCAACCTTGAGCCCGTGAAGGACCGTGCCGTAGGCCGCGGCATCCCGGTTCATGGCCTCGAGTACTTCTCGGGTCTGGAAGACGGTCGCCTCCTCCACGGCACGTGCGAGGTGCCCCCTATTGACGTACCGGGTCAGTCCGACCAGAACACCGCGGGCGTCGGGACGCCAGTGGGGGCGAAAAGCCCGGAGAACGCGGGCACAAAGTAGGCCCCTGCGTTGTCATCCACGGAGCGGGCCAGCGCCTCCACATCCGTGGAGTCGGTGATGATGCCGAGATTGTCGCGCAGCCATTGCACGAGCGAGCCGGCGACTGCGATCGAGCCCTCCAAGGCGTAGACGGGTTCCTCGCCTTCGATCTGGTAGCACACGGTCGTCAGCAGACCGTTACGGCTGCGCACCGGGGTAGTGCCGGTGTTCATGAGCATGAAGCAGCCGGTGCCGTAGGTGTTCTTGGCCTGACCCACCTCGAAACAGGCCTGGCCGAAGGTGGCCGCCTGCTGGTCTCCCAGGATCGCGGCGATGGGGGTATCGACGAGCAGACCGTTTCTACGGCCCAATCCGAACACCCCTGAGCTCGGCCTGATCTGCGGGAGCGTCGAGATGGGGATTCCCAGGTACGCGCAGATCTGCGGATCCCAGTCCAGGGTGTCGATGTTCATTAGCAGGGTGCGTGAGGCGTTGGTGACATCCGTGGCGTGCACACCACCGCTCGCCCCGCCAGTCAGATGCCACAGGACCCAGGTGTCCATGGTGCCCATCAGAAGCTCACCGGCCTCGGCACGCTCGCGGGCCCCCTCGACGTTCTCCAGCACCCAGCTGACCTTGGGACCGGCGAAATAGGTGGCCAGGCCCAGCCCCACGCGATCCTGGTAGCGGTCATAGTCGGGGGAGCCGTCCGGCTTCGGGGCAGCGGCTGCCAGGCGGTCGCAGATCTTCTGGGTGCGGGTGTCCTGCCACACGATGACGTTGTGGACCGGCTCGCCGGTGTCCTTATCCCATACGACGGCGCTCTCGCGTTGATTCGTGATTCCCACCGAGGCGATCTCGTGGCGGTTAACCTCGGCCTTCGCCAGGACCCCGGCCACGACCGAGCGGATATTGGCCCAGATCTCCACGGCGTCGTGCTCGACCCAACCGGCGCGAGGCAGGATCTGGGCGTGCTCCTTCTGATCGGCGACGACGATCTCGCCGTCGTGATTGAACAAGATGGCGCGGGAAGAGGTCGTGCCCTGATCGATTATTTCTTGTCGGTCATGGGGTGTCCTTTCGCGTCGGTGCACTGACGTGATGGTGGGTTGTTGGATGAGCCGGCGGCGGGCGACCGAGGGCGGTGGTTCAGTAGAGGCCGCCCAGTCGGGGGATCAGCAGGCCTGCGGCGAGGGCGCCGAGGAGGGGGGCCGACCACCGGCACCCATGCGTAGGCCCAGTCGGAGCCGCCCTTGCCTTTGATCGGCAGGAGGGCATGCGCGAGGCGCGGCCCCAGATCGCGGGCCGGGTTGATGGCGTAACCAGTGGGGCCGCCCAGCGACATGCCAATAGCCACGATAAGGAGGCGCCGCAGCTATTGCCGGTGGCTGGAGGCATCGAGGTACCCGGCGATGGTGTTGAGGTCTCGCCTGGCTGGGGGCGGGGGTGACCTGGTCGAGCGGGCCGAGGACGATCCCGGCTACGGCCAGTAGGGTGGCGATGTAGTCGGTGGCCACTTGGAGTGCGGTGCCGAGCGTCGACAGCTGCACGCGTAGCGCTGAGAGGGCTTGGTCGTGGTCGCGTCGTAGGTCGGCCACCATGCGGGTGTGGATCTCGGACTGGGAGCTTGAGCGGACGTTCGGCGACCGCCTGCGCAAGGCACGTCGCGTAGTGGGGGTGGATCTGGCCACATTTGGTCGGACTCTGGGGGTTTCGTCACAGGCCGTATCGCAGTGGGAGACGCGGCACTCTACGCCGCGCTCTGCACATGAGATCGCACGGCGGCTAGAAGCCGCGTATGGAATCCCGGCGAAGTGGTTACTCGGGGCTGAGGATGGTCTGGAGAAGCTCCCCCGCCTGGACTCGAACCAGGAACCCTCTGATTAACAGTCAGATGCTCTGCCAATTGAGCTACAGGGGACCGTACGGTGAACGCCAGAGCAGAGTAGCAGACCGGTTTGGCAGCTGTCGCCTCGACAGCGTCGCGATGCCCTCGCCGCTCAGGTGCTGGCAGAAATCGCTGGCCGGCTCGGTGAATCCGTCCTACCCTCCCCTCGAGAGCGCCGCCCGGCCACCATCACGATCCGAGGAGTACCGATGACCGTTCTTCCGGTCGCGCTGCCCGGCGCGCAGGCCGACACCCTGATGTGGGCCGACCCGGGCGATGTCGAACCTGCCGCGATGGATCAGCTGCGCCGGATCAGCGCCCTGCCCTGGGTGGATCGGATCCGGGTGATGCCGGACGTTCACCTGGGCAAGGGGGCGACGGTTGGCTCGGTGATCGCGATGCGGGACGCAGTCAGCCCGAGCGCGGTCGGGGTCGACATCGGCTGTGGCATGGCCGCGGTGAAGACCTCGATCAGCCTCGATGACCTTCCCGACAACCTACGCCGGATCCGGGACGCTATCGAGCGGGAGGTCCCGGTGGGCTTCGGGACACACTGCGGTGAGGCCGAGATCATCTGTCAGGACCAGCACCTGAAACGGTCGTTCGCCTGCCTGATGCGTGGCTTCGACGACCTACGGGCGCCGGGGCTGGCCGACCGGCGGCACCGGGCCGTCTCACAGTGCGGGACCCTGGGCGGAGGCAACCACTTCATCGAAGTGACCAGCGACCAGTCCGGGACGATCTGGTTGATGCTGCACTCAGGAAGCCGCCAGATTGGCAAGGTGATCGCCGAGCGTCACATCGATATCGCCAGGCAGCTGGAGCACAACCAGCTCCTACCGGACCGGGACCTGGCCGTCTTCCTGGCCGGGACCCCGCAGCTGGAGGCCTACCGCCATGACCTGTACTGGGCGCAGGAGTACGCCCTGCTGAACCGGCAGGTCATGATGGCCCTGACGATGCAGGCTTTCGCACGGGTCTTGCCGCAGGTCCGCTACGGCGAGGTCATCAGCTGCCACCACAACTACGTCTCGGAGGAGACCTACGACGGGGTCGACGTGATCGTGACCCGCAAGGGCGCGATCCGGGCCGGGCGTGGTGACCTGGGTCTGATCCCGGGATCGATGGGAACCGGGTCGTACGTGGTCCGCGGCCTGGGTAACGAGGTCGGGTTGTGCTCAGCCTCCCACGGGGCCGGACGACGGATGTCACGAGGCGAGGCCAAGCGGCGCTTCAGCATCGCCGATCTGGAGCAGCAGACCACCGCCGTGGAATGCCGCAAGGATCGGGGCGTGATCGACGAGATCCCCGGGGCCTACAAGGACCTGGAGGCCGTGATCGCCGCCCAGACCACCGGGCCACAACCGCTGGTTGAGGTGGTGGAACGGCTGACCACCCTGGTCTGCGTCAAAGGATGAACAGCAGACCGGGCCGGTGGTCTCCTGATCAGGGCCGAGAGCGTGATAGGGCCAGGCCCGGCCCCGGGACCATAGCGACAGGTTTTCCGCCGGCCGAGCGATGACATCTAGTCGAGCTGGTCGGATAGCTCCAGCCAGCGTTCCTCCAAGTCGGCGGTCTCGGCCTCCAGACTGTTCAGCTGTTCGGACAGCCGCTGCAGCCCCTGATAGTCGCTGGGGTCGTGCTCGGCCAGTTTCCGGTGCAGCCCGGCGGTCTCGGTCTCGACTCGGCCCAGGCGCCGTTCGACAGCGGCGATTTCCTTCTGCACGCCGCGCCGCCGCGCCCCCGTCAGCCCGGCATTATCGGTGCTGGGCTCAGGGCGAGCCGGTGCCGGGGATGGTTCTCGGCGCAAACGTAGGTACTCGTCGACCCCGCCCGGCAGATGCCGCAGCCGGCCGTCGAGAATCGCGTACTGCTGATCGGTGACCCGTTCTAGCAGGTAGCGGTCGTGGGAGATCACGATCAGGGTTCCCGGCCACGAATCCAGCAGGTCTTCTACTGCGGTCAGCAGGTCGGAGTCGACGTCGTTGGTGGGTTCGTCGAGAGCGAGCAGGTTCGGCTCGCTGAGCAGCACCAGCAGCAGCTGCAGCCGGCGGCGCTGGCCTCCGGAGAGATCCTGGACCCGGGCCGCCAAGTGTTCGCGGGCGAAACCGAGCCGCTGCAACAGCTGGGCCGGCGTGACGTCCTTGCCGTCGATCGGGAAGGTGGTCCGGGTCCGGGCCAGAACCTCCCGGACCCGGTCCTCGCCGATCTCGGCGAGCTGACTGAAATGCTGATCCACGACTGCGAGCCGGACCGTGGTACCGCGCCGAACCCGGCCGGTGGTCGGTCGTACGGTGCCGGCGATCAGACCCAGCAGCGTGGTCTTGCCGGAACCGTTCCCGCCGAGGATCCCGGTCCGCTCGCCCGGAGCGATCCGCCAGGTCACCTCCCGCAGCACCTCGTGTTCCCCGTAGCGGACGCCAACATCCTCCAGATCGACCACATCCCGGCCGAGCCGTGCCACCGCCAACCGTCGCAGCTCGATCGGATTGCGTACCGGGGGGACGTCGGCAATCAGCTGGTTCGCGGCCTCAATCCGGAACCTCGGCTTCGAGGTCCGGGCTGGGGCGCCGCGCCGCAACCAGGCCAGCTCTTTGCGCAGCAGATTCTGTCGTTTGGCTTCGGCGGCGGTGGCCAGCCGGTCGCGTTCCACCCGCTGCAACACGTACGCGGCGTAGCCACCCTCGAACGATTCGACACCCTGGTCGTGTACCTCCCAGGTCCTGGTGCAGACCTCGTCGAGGAACCAGCGGTCGTGGGTGATCACCAACAGCGCCCCAGACGACCGGGCCCAGCGGCCCTTCAGGTGCTCGGCCAACCAGGCAATCGCCTCCATATCAAGGTGGTTGGTTGGCTCGTCGAGGGCCACCACATCCCAGTCGTCGACCAGCAGCGCCGCCAACGCTACCCGGCGCCGCTGGCCGCCGCTGAGCGAACCGATCGGCGCCTGCCAGGCCACGTCACCGACCAGTCCGCTGATCACATCACGGATCTGAGGATCAGCTGCCCATTCATGGTCGCGGCGGTCCCCGACGATCGCGCGGCCCACGGTGAGGGCTGGGTCCAGATCATCGCTTTGCGGCAGGATCCCGAACCGAATCCCGCTACGGCGGGTCACCCGACCCGTCTGCGGTTCGGTCAGGCCGGCGAGCACCTTGAGCAGGCTCGACTTGCCGTCCCCGTTACGACCGACGATCCCGATCCGGTCGCCCTCGACGATCCCGACCGTCACCGAGTCCAACACCACTCGGGTCGGGTATTCGAGGTGCAAGCCCTCGCCGACTAACAGCGGCGCCGCCATCAGGACCGTCCTCGAACAGTGGGGGACAGGCCCGCGGTCCCACCCCCCGGGACGGGCCCGCAATCGCGACGGGTCACCGTCCGCGCATGGCCTGCCGGGCGCCCCGGGTCGAGGTCGGCACGGGGCCCTTGGGCAGCGGCACCTTAGGTCGCATCGCGTCCAGCGCCCGCAGCCGGTTCTGCAATTCGGTAATCTCAGCGCCCTGGATCACCTTCGGCAGTTTCTTGATGTGGTCGGCCAGTTTCGCCAGTGGCACCTGATTGTGCTTGTCGCCCATCACCACCTGGGTCACCTTGACCCCGTACCGGACCGTCTCGTGTCTTTTGGCCTCCGTCGCCAGCAACTGCCGGACCCGGTGCGGGTCGCCCTCGCCGATCAGGACGATCCCAGCCGGGCCGACAACCCGGTGCACCACATCCAGCTGTCGGGTGGCGGTGATCACGGGCGACTTGATCCAGACCTTGTCCAGCATCTGGATCGCCACCTCGGCTGAGCCAGCTTGTCCGGCGTAACGCTTGTACGCGGCGCCCTTAGCCCGCCACGTGAGAATCAGCATGGCCGCCACCAGCCCGAGCATGATCCCGGTCAGCAGATACAGCCACCATGGCTGCAGCCAGATCCCTACTGCGACCAGGACCGCGACGCACAGCAGGAAGGCCCCGCCCATCAGCAGCGGCAGCGGCCGGTCGTACTCGGCGGTGACCCGGTACACCTCCCGGATTTGGCGGAACCGTCCCCAATCGGCCGGGTTGGTGGACTGCCGCCGGCGTTCCTTCTCCGCCTGCTTCTCGGCCTTCTGCTTCTCGGCCAAGGCTTTTGCGCGTTCACTGGCCATCGCTCAGGCCCCCTGGCTCAGGGCCGCCAAGGCCTGGCGGTACATCCGCCCGGCGCGGTACGAGGAGCGCACGAGGGGACCCGACATGACCCCCTCGTAGCCGAGTTCTCGGGCCTCAGCTGCCAATTCGTCGAATTCCTCGGGGGTGACCCACCGGTCCACTGGGTGCAACCGGGCATTGGGCCGTAGGTACTGGGTGATCGTGATCAAATGGGCGCCGGCCTCACGCAGATCCTTGAGCGCCTGCGAGATCTCCTCCCGGGTCTCGCCGAGGCCCAGAATCAGATTCGACTTGGTGACCAGACCGGCGTCGCGGGAACGGGTCAACACCCCCAGCGACCGTTCGTACGAGAAACCGGGGCGGATCCGTTTGAAGACCCGTGGCACGGTCTCCAGGTTGTGGGCGAAGACCTCAGGGCGAGTTTCGAGAACCTGATCCACTAGATCCGGTTTGCCCGAGAAGTCCGGCGCCAGCATCTCGACCCCCACACCCGGGTTTTCCCGATGGATCGCCCGGATCGTCTCCGCATACAACCAGGCCCCTTCGTCGGGCTGGTCATCGCGGCAGACCCCGGTCACAGTGGCGTAGCGCAACCCCATAGTCTTTACCGACTCGGCCACCCGCTGCGGCTCTTCGACGTCGTACTCGGTCGGTTTGGACGACTCGATCTGGCAGAAATCGCAGCGTCGGGTACAGGCCTCGCCGCCGATCAGGAAGGTGGCCTCGCGGTCCTCCCAGCATTCGAAGATGTTGGGGCAACCCGCCTCCTGGCAGACCGTGTGCAGCCCTTCGCGGCGCATGATCTGCTGCATGTCGGCGTAATTCGGGCCCATCGTGGCGCGGGTCCGGATCCACTCGGGCTTGCGTTCGATCGGCGTCTGGGAATTGCGTACCTCAAGTCGCAGCAGGCGCCGTGGTCTGGGCTGGGCAGTCACCCCGTCAGCCTAACCTGTGTTGTCAGCCGGGCAGGACCGCGCCCAGCAGCGCCGGCCCGGCAAAGGCCGCAATCCAGGCCGCCACGATCAGGCACGGGCCGAAGGCGAACTCGGTGGTCCGCCCGGCCCGTTGTAGACCCAGCATCACCAACGCCACCGGGACGTACACCAGGAAGGCGCCGACCGCGCCGACCACGGCGTGGCCGACACCCAGCCAGCCGAGGAAGGTCCCGATCAGCAGCGACAGCGACACATCACCGAGCCCGAACCGCCCATGCCCGAACCAGCCGATCACGAAATAGCAGACCATCACCACCAGCCCCACCAGCAGCGCCCGGCCGAACCGGCCAAAGCTGGCGCTGAGCGTGGCCGCGAGCAGCAGTCCGAGCAGGAGAGCCAGCATGCCCGGCCACATGATGCGGTGCGGGATCAGCTGGGCCGCCAAGTCGGTGGCGAAAAGCAAGGCACCCACCACAGCCACCACGAGATAGGCCAACGCCTCAACCCAGGACTCCATCCGTAGCCCAGCCACTAGCCCGAACACCAGTCCCAGTCCGGCCACCACCGGGGTCCGCAACCAGGGCGAGTCCGGACGGTTGGTGCCGCCGCGGGCCAGCCCGGCCAGAGCCGCAGCGGCGCCGGCGGCGAGCAGCGCGCAGATCACCGACATGCCGGCCTCACTTGCCGAACGAGTTCATGATGTTGATCACGCCGGGCCCCATAACGACCATGAACAGCACCGGCAGGATGCACAACATCAGCGGGAAAATCACCTTGATCGGGATCTGCATGGCCTTGGCCTCGGCCCGTTGGCGTCGTTTCGTCCGCATCTCGCTGGCCTGGGTGTTGAGCACGGTGGACAGGGCCAGGCCGTACGCCTCAGCCTGGATAATCGCCCGGACGAACTGCTTCAGGTCCGGCACCTGGGTCCGATCCACCAGGTCCTCGTACGCGGCCCGACGGGTCTGACCGACCTGGATGTCCTGCAAGGTACGGATCAGCTCCTGGGCGAGGACGCCCTGCCCGTTCTTGGCGACCCGGATCATGGCCGCGTCAAAGCCCAGCCCGGCCTCGACTGCGATACTCATCTGATCGAGGGTGTCGGCCAGTTCCAGGGTGATCTTCTCACGTCGCTCGATTCCCAGGCTGTACAGCCGCAGCTCGGGCAGAAAATGCATGATCACCAGGGCGGCCACTCCTACCAGGCGCATCAGGTTGGTGGGCGCAGCCAGCAGACAGTACGCAGCGACGAGGACCCCGGCGACAGTCAGCAGGACCTTCATCTGCACCACCCGTTCCAGCGGCCAGGCCGGGGGCCGGCCGGCCCGGGCGAGCATCCGTTCCAGCCGGCCGCGGGTGCTTTTGGTGATGATCACCGTGGACAGGCTGTCCAGGTAGTGGTGGGCGGCGGCGTTGACGTGCGGGTTGGCGCCTTTAGGCAGGGCCCGGGCGGCGGGCATCCCGCGCCGCAGGTTGATGCTCGCCCGGACCCGGGAAGGGTCTGGGCCGGCCGCCAGTTGCCAGATCAGAAAACCGAAGGCCGCGACGGTCACGAAGGCAGCGATGTAGATCATGGTGGGTCTTTCAGTATTTGATCTTGACGGTGGCGCGCAGCCAGATCCCGCCGACGATCAGCATCACCACCGCCGCCACGGTGATTCCCATGCCGATGGCGGTAGTGAACAGCAGGTTCAGATAGCCAGGATTGGCGAAGCTGAGGAAGAGGGTGATCCCGAAGGGGAGCGCCATCAGGATGATCGCGGAGAGCTTGCCCTCGGAGGCCAGCGCGGCGACCTGACGCTGCAACTGATTGCGGTCACGGATGGTCTTGGCGACCCCGTCGAGCACATCGGCCAGGTTGCCGCCGACCTCTCGGTTGATGGCGATCGCCTGAGCTACCCAGCTGAAATCCTCGCTGTCCATACGAGTGGCCACCTCGTCGAGGGAGTCGTTGAGCGGTCGTCCGATCCGGGTCTCGTTGATCACCCGGGCGAATTCCTCCTTGGTCGGGCTGTCGGCCTCGACCCCCATGGCCTGGACGGCCTGAAGCAGCGAATACCCGGCCCGCAGGCTGGACGCCATCATCTGCAAGGTGGCGTCGAGCTGGCCGGCGAAAGCCTGCTTACGTCGACTGATCAGGATGCTCAGCGCGACCCGGAAACCGACCACCACCAGGCCCGCGGCGAGCAGTCCGACGAAGGCGTTGGCCAGCACGAGGCCGAGCGCCCCGGCCGCCAGCGCCCCGGCGGCCACCATGACCACCAGATCGGTCAGACTGGTCTTGATCCCGGCCATGTCGACCAGGGCAGCCAGCCCAGAGCCACGCTTTTCGAGGACCTTATTCACCGCCTGGGTGGTGTAGTCAGCGGCATTCGACAGCGAAGTGCGCTGGCTCGTCCGGCCACCGGCCATCATCCGCAGCCGAGAACGCGACAGGCGCCGTACGCCCGGACGTAGGACCAGCACCAGGGCGATCCCGAGGGCTGCCAGCAGCATCCCCCAGGCGAGGATCAGACTCACCATCATCTCCAATCCTGCTGGGCGCCGAAGATCCGCGGTGACAAGACGATCCCCAGCTCCTCGAAACGTTCGGAGAACTTCGGGCGGACCCCGGTCGCCATCGGACGGCCGAGGAATTTGCCGTTGGCGTCCAGTCCGGCGGAATAGTCGAACAGGAAAATGTCCTGCAAAGTGACGGTCTGACCCTCCATGCCGTGGACCTCGGTCACCGCCACCACCCGTCGGGTGCCGTCGCGCAACCGCGAGATCTGCACGATCAGGTCGACCGCGGAGCTGATCTGCTCCCGGATCGCCCGCAGCGGCAGGTCCATCCCGGCCATCAGCACCAACGTCTCCAGACGCGAGATCGCGTCGCGGGGGGCATTGGCGTGGATGGTTGACAGCGAACCGTCGTGGCCGGTGTTCATCGCCTGCAGCATGTCCAGCGCCTCGGCGCCACGGCATTCGCCGATCACGATCCGGTCGGGCCGCATACGCAGCGAATTCTTCACCAGGTCCCGGATCGTCACCTCACCGCGGCCCTCGACGTTCGGGGGCCGCGACTCCAAGCGGACCAGGTGCTCCTGCTGCAGCTGCAGCTCCACCGCATCCTCGATGGTGATGATCCGCTCGTTGGCCGGGATGAAGCTCGACAAGACGTTCAGCAAAGTGGTCTTGCCGGTGCCGGTACCGCCCGAGACCAGGATGTTGAGATGCGCTTGGACGCAGGCCCGCAGCAGGTCGGCCATGTCCGGGGTCAGGGTGCCGAAGCTGATCAGGTCGTTCACCCCGAGCGCATCGCGGGAGAACTTCCGGATCGTCAGCGTGGACCCGTTCACCGCCAGCGGCGGGATGATCGCGTTGACGCGGGAGCCGTCCATCAGACGGGCATCGACCAGGGGTGAGGATTCGTCGATGCGCCGGCCCACCTTGCTCACGATCCGGTCGATGACCTGGCGCAGGTGCGCCTCGTCGTCGAACGTGACCGGGCTCAGGGTGAGCCTGCCCTTCTGCTCCACGTACACCGTGTCCGGGCCGTTGACCATGATCTCGGAGATGCTGGTGTCTGCCAGCAGCGCCTCTAGCGGTCCCAGGCCGAGGACGTTGTCCTCCACCTCCCGGATCAGCCGGCGTCGCTCCTCGGAGGTCAGCGGGGTTGCGGACTCCTCAATGATCGTGTTCAGCTCCTGGCGGACCAGGTTCCGCAGCACGTCCTCCTCGAGGGCGCCGTCGTTGAGCCGGGCTCCGATCCGCTCGAAGAGTTGAGCGGCGGCCTGTTCCTTCAGTTTGCCGACCGGGTCGAGTACGGCCACCGGGGGCGGGGTGACGGGCCGGCCCCGCTGGGCCAAGCTGGCCCCGGAACCGGGCTGGCCGGGAAGCGACGACAGCGGCGGGTAGGCCTCTGCCGCCCGGGCCGCCAGAGACGAGACCTGGGTCTCGGCCGTGGCGTTCGGGTACGTTAGCGGCGCCGTCGGCTCGCCCGACGCGAAACTGAGGTCGCCTCCCTCAGCGCGGCGCGCGCCCAATCGTTCTGAGAGTTTCATCTCACTTCTCCGCTCGTACGCCGCGCCGACCGGTGAAGCCCGACAGGGCCTCGGAGGTACGGCCGGTGATCCGGTCGACCAGGAGATTCAGCTGCTTGGTGATCGGGTCACGCCCATTCGCCTGCAGCAGCGGGATGCCCTGGTTAGTGGACTGGGGTAGCAGGTTCGACTGGTTGAGGACGATGTCGACCTCCTCGCCGATAGTCGCCTGGACATCCTTCACGGTCAGTCCGCGGCTGTTGTCGAAGAAATTGAGGACCACGTGGCGTGACTCCAGCAGCATGTCCAGGTCGTCGAGGGTCTCGATCTCCTTGCGCAGACCACGTACCCCAGGAACATCGAGCGTGGTTACCAGCACGATCTCGCTGGCCTTATCCAGCACCGACAGGGTGTGTTCCGACAGCCCCGGAGCGGTGTCCACCACCACGTACTGGAATTCGGTGGCCAGCAGCGAGAGCAGGCTGTTGATGTCCTTCGGGGTGACTGTGTCGGCCGCCACCGGGGAATCGGAGCCGGGCACCACGTACAGGCCGGTCTCGTGCCGGGTGAGCAGCGACTTGAGGGTCAGCATGTCCTGGGAATGGGCTCCCTGGATGGTGTCCGGCAGTGAGAACTCCGGTTCCAGGTTGAGCGCGCTGGCGCAGTCACCGAAGTGGATGTCGAGGTCGACCAGGACGATCTGCTGGGGGTAGCGCTTAGCCAGCCCGACCGCCAGATTGGTGGCGACCGTGGTCTTGCCGACCCCACCCTTCGGGGAGGCTACTGCGATCACACGGCCATCTGGTTTCGCCACGGCCGGTGCTGCGGCCGGTGCGGCGGCGACCTGCTGCTGCAGCATCACGGCCTGGGCCGCTCGCTCCAGGCTGCGACGCAGCTCGGCGACTTCCGCCTCGGGGTGCAGCAGATCTTTGACCCCGGCCCGCAGTGCGGGCAGGGCCAGCTGGTCGACATTGCTGGAGACCACGATCACGACGACCGGGTAGAGCTGGTCGATGCTGCGGGCCAGTTCCAGGGTGGCGTTTGGGTCGAGGTCGGCGTCCAACACCACGATGTCGGGTGTCGGCGCGCCGCGCAGGCCGGCGAACAGGTCACCGGCGTTCGTCGGCATCGGGTTCGGGGACAACAGCAGGAAGGAGCCGCCGGTGGCGTACCCCATCCGCTCGGTCAGACCCGCGGACTGGGAGACGAGGACGATCTTGCTCACTTCGTGTACGCCGTCTTCCCGATCGTCGTCCGTGAGGACGAGTTGTCCGTGTCTTTGGTCTGCAGGGTGACCAGGAAGTACGCGCCCGAGGCCACACCCCAGGCGATCGTCTCAGCCTGGGCCGCGGTTACGGCGACCGTGACCAGAACCCCCTCCGACGGGGCGGAATTGCTGTTCTTCTTGTCGTCGGCGGACGGGTTCGCCAACACCGCGCCCTGGACCCGGGTCACCAGGATCTGCTGGAGGACCATTTTGGCCATCACGTCACCCTCCAGGGTCACGGTCGTACCGTCGACCTGGAACGGGGTGCCGGTGTTGCCGGTGCCGGTGGTGCCCTGCTGGGCGTTGACCTTGCTCGCGAAGATCACGCCGATGGTGTCACCCGGCTGGAGGATGCCCCCATGGACTTGCTCCGGCCGGAGCAGGAAGGACGCGGTCTGGTGTCCCGGCGGAATCGTCACCGACTGCTGGTTGAGGACGGTGACGTCGACGAACCGGGTGTCCAGCAGGACCTCGCCCTTGATCAGATCGGTGCTGGCGACTCGACCGCTGATGCTGTTCAGGTCGGATACCGCCTTGTCCGGCACCATGGCCTTGGCCAGCGACTTCTTCACGACCATGGTGCCCAGCTGTTCAGCTGCGGTGCCCTTCGCGATCGGCGCCTCCACGACGTACACGGCCACGGTCTCGACGCCCTGCAGTGCGCGCCGGTCGGCGCCTCGCACATAGTTGGCGATCAGTCCTAGCCCGCCAAGGGCCAGCACCGCCGCGACGATCGCGGCAATGACTCGACGGTTCATGAGGTCGGTTCCTTCTGCTTGGGGAGATGTCACTAGGCGGTTCACAGGGGATGTGGCCCAGTGAGCCGGAAAGCACTATCGCGCCGCGTGAAAAGGCCCGGCAACGTTGGTGAGAGCACTGTCATCGACCAATCGGCCCCTGGCAGAATCCGCCCCCACCAGGGTGATGTCAATGAAGGCAGCCGAGATCTCGGCGTTGGTGACCATGACTTGCCCAACGTCGGCCGCAGGCCCGTTCGATGAGGAATCTCTCACCGAGATTGGGTGGCATCAGCGCCGCGGTCGATTCGGGAATGACAGTGCTGCGAGCAACGGTGTGGTGATGTCGGTGGCCGCCTGCGCCACGGTAGGCGGATCCGGCAATTCCTGGGCCAAGGTGGTAACCCCGGCGTCGCTGATCCCGCACGGGATGATCTGGTCGAAGGCTGCCAGGTCAGCCGAGACGTTGAGTGAGAAGCCGTGCAGGGTGGTGTGACGGCTGACCCGGATCCCGATCTGGACTAGTTTCCGTTCCGGGGACTGGTCGGTGGCTGGCAGCCAGACCCCGGACCGGCCGGGGACCCGGATCGGGTCCAGCCCGTAGCCCTGAATGGTCTGGATCAGGGCCTGCTCCAGGCGGCGGACATAGTCGACCACGTAGATCCCGTCGGGCAGCGGCAGGATCGGATAGCCGACCAGCTGCCCCGGGCCGTGCCAGGTGATCTTGCCGCCCCGGTCGACGTCGATCACCGGGGTACCGTCGGCGGGGCGTTCTTCGGGTAGGGTCCGCCGGCCCGCGGTGTAGACGTCGGCGTGCTCCAGGAGCAGGATCGTCGGCGGGCGGACCCCGTCGGCTACCTCGGCGTGGATCCGGCGCTGCTCCTGCCAGGCCCACTGATAGTCGATCAGGCGGGGGGGCTGATCGTCGAGGCCCATCCGGATGATCTCGAGATGCGTCACCTGCAGCACAGTAGTCGTGCCTGATTACCGCGGCGTCGTAGCCTGGAGCGGGAGGACCTGTGACGTACGACATCTATCCGGGCCAGGGGCAGACTCAAGACGGCCAGGCGAACGCAGTCAAATTGATCTGCTCGGTTTGCGGTGGAAACCAGTTCAACCGTGAGGAGGCGCGTTGTACGACCCGGCACGGTTTCGGCAGCTTCGTCTTTGAGGTCCAGGTCTGTATCCGGTGCCGCCACGCGGTGTTCTTCCTGCCTTGATCAGATTCGTTTCGGCGTCCGAGCCGTAAGCCCGGACGCCGAAACGGTGAGGTGTGGTCTTCAGAGGCCGGCGCCGAAATCGCCGCCTTCGAGCCGAGCCTTGACCGTGCTCAGGAAACGGGCGGCGTCAGCCCCGTCGACCAGACGGTGGTCGTAGCTCAGCGACAGGTACATCATGTCGCGGACTGCGACGATCTCACCCAGTTCTGCATCGTTCAGCACCACCGGTCGCTTTACTAGCGCACCGGTGCCGAGGATCGCGACCTGCGGCTGGTTGATGATCGGGGTATCGAACAGGGTACCGGTGGAGCCGTAGTTGGTGATCGTGAAGGTGCCGCCGGTGAGTTCGTCTGGAGTCACCTGGCTAGCCCGGGTGCGGGCCGCAAGATCGGCGATCTTCTTAGCTAGCCCACCGACGCTGAGGGTGCCGGCGTCGCGGATCACCGGGACCAGCAACCCCTTGTCGGTGTCGACGGCGATCCCGACATGTTCGGCGTCGGGGTAGGTGATGGTGCCCGCCTCGGTGTCGATGGTGGCATTGACCTTCGGGAACTGGGCGAGCGCCTCGACCGCGGCCTTGGTGATGAACGGCAGGTACGACAGTGAGGCACCCTCGCGGGCCTTGAAGGAGTCCTTCACCTTGGCGCGGAGTCTGGAGATCGCGGTCAGGTCGACCTCCACCGTGGCGGTCAGCTGGGCCGACACCTGCAGTGACTCGACCATCCGGCGGGCGATCGTGGCACGCAGCCGCGACATCTTCTCGGTCGTGCCCCGGACCCGGGAGACCGCTGGAGCGGCCGCGGTCGCAGTAACGGTCGGAACAGGAGTGGTTGCAGCGGCGGGAGCGGTTGGCTGCGGGGCAGGCTGGCTGGCAGCCGCGGCAGCGGCGGGAGCGGTTGGCTGCGGGGCAGGCTGGCTGGCAGCCGCGGCAGCGTCAAGGACGTCCTGCTTGCGGATCCGGCCTCCGACCCCGGTACCGGTGATCGAGGCCAGATCCACCCCGTGTTGGGCCGCCAGTTTGCGAACCAGGGGGGTCACATAACCGTCGGACTCGGTTCGCAGCGCCCCGGCCGTCGCGGTCGGAGCTGGTACGACCGGCGCGGGTGCCATGGGTGCAGATCCGGCCGGCGCGGGTGCCGATGCCGCGGGCGCCGGCGGCGCAGTGACCGGGGCCACGGCGGCCGGGGCTGCCGGTGTGGGAGCCGGGGCTGCCGGTGTGGGAGCCGGGGCCGCAGCGGCCTGGCCGATCAGGGCCAAGACCGACCCGACCGGGGCCGTCTCGTCCTCGTGGACCCGGATCTCCAGCAGGGTGCCGCTAACCGGGGAGGGGATCTCGGTATCTACCTTGTCGGTGGACACCTCAACCAGTGGCTCGTCCGCCTCGACAGTCTCTCCGACCTGCTTCAGCCACCGGGAGATGGTGCCCTCGGTCACGCTCTCACCCAGTGCGGGCAGCTTCACCTCGGTACCAGCTGCCCCGGCGCTTGCTGCGGGACCCGTCGGCTCGAGTCCGGCAGCAACAGGAGACGCCGGTTCGGGAGCGGGAGGCGGCGGTACGGCAGGGGCCGGTGGTACGGCCACAGGTGCGGCAGGGGCCGACGGTGCCGTGTCGGCCACACCGATCACGGCCAAGACCGCACCCACCGCGGCCGTTTCGTCCTCGTGGACCCGGATCTCCAGCACCGTACCGGCGGCCGGGGAGGGGATCTCGGTGTCCACCTTGTCGGTCGAGATCTCGACTAGCGGCTCATCCATCTCCACCGTGTCCCCGACTTGCTTCAGCCATCGGGAGACAGTGCCCTCAGTTACTGACTCCCCAAGGGCAGGCAGCGTGACATCGGTCGACATGAATGGCTCCTTTAGACGTGATCAGCGCAGTCTTGGCCAGCCTAGTGCAACTTGTGGTGAAGCCGCTCCAGAGCCGCAAAACCTGCCGATCTGAGTGGCATCGCATCAGCCTGCTATCCGCTTCGGCTGCTAGCTGGTGCTAGCCGGTCTCTTTCACCTGGCCGCCGACGAAGCGGTAGCTGCGCTGGCAGATCGCTGCCACGAGGTCCTCATCGTGAGAGATCAGCAAAACGCTGATCCCCTGCTGCTCGTGCAGCTGACGGATGAGGGCCATCATCTGGGCCTGCACCGAAAGATCAAGCATGGCGCTGGCCTCATCCAGCAGCAGACAGCGGGGCCGCACCAGCAGACAGCGGGCTAGCGCCAGCCGTTGCAGCTGGCCCCCGCTCAGCTGATGGGGGTAGCGATCGAGTACGCCGTCCTCGAGGCCGAGCCTGCTCAGCTGTTCGGTGACCCTCGTGGTCTGATCATGGTCGCGGATTCGGAACACGCGTAGTGGTTCGGTCACTGACCGCCGTAGCCGCCAGCGCGGGTTAAAGGCCCCATGAGGGTCTTGGAAGACCACCTGGACCTCGCGGTGAATCAGCCGCCGGTCGCGGCGCGAGACCCGGGCCAGGTCGGTGCCCCGGTACCGGATCCGGCCCCCCTGCCATTCGGTGAGCCCCAAGAACATGCGGATCAGGGTTGATTTACCGCAGCCGCTAGGGCCCGCCAAGCCGATGATCTCGTGCTCGCCAAGATGCAAGCTGACATCGGTGAAAACGGGGTCCCGGGGCCTGCCGAAGACCGTCCGGTAACTCTTGGTCACCCGGTCGAAGTGGATCAGAGAGTCCGGCATAACACCCTGCCCCCGGTCGTAGTGTCCCGCATGGCAGAAAGTTCGCGGCATTCGGAGCGCACCAGGTGGCAACGGTCGGCGAAAGGGCAGCCCCGAGGTACGGTGAAAAAGCTAGGCGATTCCCCGGGGATCGGGTGCATCCCCCGGCTAGGTAATGCCGCCAGCAGCCCGCGGGAGTATGGATGCTGCGCAGCGGCGAAGAAATCCTCCCGGGGAGCCTGCTCGATCAGCCGGGAGCCGTAGAAGACCCACACCTCGTCGGCGACCTGCTCCGCCAGGTTCACGTCGTGGGTGATCAGCAGCAGGCTGCGTCCCGACCGTGCCAGCTCACCGACCACCCGCCGTACCCGTGCGGCATTCTCGGGATCTAGGCCCTTAGTCGGTTCGTCCAGGATCAGGAAGTCCGGGTCCGAGCTGAGCCCGGTAGCGATCAGGGCCCGCTGCGCCATCCCGCCTGAAAGCTCAAAAGAGTATCGGCGGGCGGTCTCGGCCGGTAGCGCCACCCGGTGCAGCAGTCGGGCCGCGAAGCCGGACTTGTGTCGGCGCCGGATCCGGCGCCGATGGATCGCCGCCTCGGCCAGTAGCTCGTCTATCCGGTACGCGGGGTTCAGCGCCGACAACGGGTTCTGGGCCACCCAGCCCAGCTGGCTACCGCGGATCCGGTCCCATTCCCGCTCCGGCAGGCCAACCAGCTCCCGGCCAGCCAGCCGGATACTGCCGCGAAGCTCGGCGTTGCCGGGAAGTAGGCCTGTGACCGCCGCCCCCAGAACCGACTTGCCGGAGCCGCTCTCTCCGATGATCGCCGTCACCTTCCCAGCCGCGATATCGGCGGTCACAGCCGTGACCGCATGCCCCCAGCCGTGGCTGGTGCGGAACCGGACGCTGACCTCACGCAGCTCGACTAGCGCGGTCACCGCAGCGTCCCCGACTGATCAGTGCTCACGTCCCAGTGGTCCCGCAGCAGCTCACCCAGCCGGGCGAGCGAGAATGCGGTGACGAACAGCATCAGCGACGGCGCCAGCAGGGCCCATGGCTGCTGGCTGGTGTACTGCCGGGCGTCCTGGATCATGACGCCCCAGTCGGGGGTGGGGGGCTGGAGCCCGACCCCGATGAAGCTCAGGGCCGCGATCGCCAGGATCATCCTCCCCATCCGGTGCATCGCCAAGACCACGAGGGTCGCGAGCATGTGCGGCAGCAGGTGCTGGACCAGCAGGTAGCAGGTTCCCGGACGATAGACCCGGGCGGCTATCACGAATTGTTCCTCGCGCAGCTCCCGTACCTGGGACCGCGCCACCCGCGCCACCCCAGACCAGCCGGTCAGCACCATCGCCCAGAAGATAGACAGCTTGCTGGCCCCTAAGACACCGACCACCGCTATCGAGATGCTCAGCCCAGGCAGCCCTTGAAAGATACTCAGCAGCATCTGTACGGCGGTGTCGACCACGGTGCCGAACCATCCGGCCAGCGAGCCGAGGACGGTGCCGACGAGCATGCTGGTGAGGGTGGCGGCGCCGCTGATAAGCAAAGCTCCCCGGCCGCCGAAGACCAGTCGCGAGGCGACATCGCGGCCCAGGCTGTCGGTGCCCAGCCAGTGGGCCTGGCTCGGGCTCTGATTACGGCTGGTCAGGTCGGTGGCGAGCGGGTCGTTCGGCGCGATCCAGGCAGCGAGCAGGCTGATCGTTATCACAGCCGCCAGCATCCCGAGCACCAGCCACACCGCACACCTCATTATGCCGGCCTTCGTAACCTGGGCTGAATCAGCAGCTGAACTAGATCCACCAGCAGGAAGATCACCAGGCAGCACAGCCCCGTCACCACGACATAGGCCTGGATAGCGGGGTAGTCGTGAGAACTAATCGACCGGAGAATCCACTGCCCTAGACCCGGCAGCGCGAAGATGGATTCCGCCACCGTCGAGCCGCCCAGAACCGCAATGAAATAGTTACCCCATAAGCTAAGCACGCTGCCGAGGGCATTCGGAAGCGCATGCTTGGCGGCGGCGAACTGGAACGAGAAACCCTTGGCTCTCGCCATCGCAAAGTACTCAGCGCCGAAGGTGGTCAGCAGATCGGCCCGTAAGACCCGGGTGATCTGCGTGGTGGAGCTCAGCGAGATCGCGAGGGCTGGCAGGATCAAAGAACTGAACCCCCGGTAGCCGCTGGTGGGGAGCAGGCGTAGCGTCTCGGCGAAGACCACGATCAGAGCCAGGGCTACCAGGAACCCGGGGACTGCGGAGAAGACGCTCGTCACCCCCAAGAAGACCCGGTCCACTATGCCGTTGGCGTGCATGGCGAGCAAGAGCCCCAGGGGCACCGAGCAGGCCACCATGATGCCCATCGCGAACAACGACAGCTGAGCGGTTACCGGAAGCCGCAGCGCCAGCTCGTGCGCGATGAGGCGGTTCGACAGAAACGACACCCCGATATTGCCTCACAGCAGCTGGCCGAGCCATCGGACGTACTGCTCGGGCAGGCAACGGTCTAGGCCGAGCTCACGGCGGACCTGGTCCAGCTGCTCCGGGGTCGGCACCGTGACACCGTCGGAGGCGAGCACCGCGTACGCGGGGTCTCCCGGGGCCAGGTGCCCCAGGAGAAAGCTGAGCATCGTAATTCCCAGCAGGGTGAGTACTACCTGGACCAGATGCCTCAGCACCACCCGCACCATGGCTCAGGCTGCCCAGTGCATCCGAGACAGGGTCACTCCGTATGCTGTCGCCTGGTAGTCCTGCAGGTCCCGGTGGTGTACCACCAGGTAGTGGTCGTGGTACAGGGCCAGGGTGGGCAGAGTCTCCAGCGCGACCCGCTGCAGCTGGCGGTACAGATCCATCCGCCGCTCGGGGTTCAACTCGGTCGCCGCCTGGTTGAGCAGGGCGGTTGCTCCCGGGTCGTTGTAGCGGCCGCCGTTGCCGGGGCCCATGAATACCTTCAGCATGGTCACCGGATCACCATCGGGCATCCCCTGGGTATGGAAGGAGAGATCGAAGTTCCCAGCAGCCCGCCGCTTCTGCTGCTCGCTGCCTTCCACGATCGTGATAGTCACGTCGATGCCGATCTGCTTCAGGGCCGACTGGACGTACTCTGCCTGCTCCTTGTAGGGGTAGCGATCGATCCCGTACTGGGGGACAAGCAGCTCGAGAGCGAGGCGCTGGTCTCCGAGCACCTCTGCGGCGAGCCGCCGGGCCTGGTCTAGGTCATGTACCGGGGTGTCGGCGACGAAACCCAGCTCAGAGGCGTTCAAGGGATTGGCCGAGGCCAGCGCGTAGCCGTGGTAGAGCTCGTTGACGATGAGCTTCCGGTCGATGGCGGCAGACATGGCTTTCACCAGCCGCCGGTCGTTGAGCTGCGGGCGAGACTGGTTCACCTGAAGGAAATGGGTAATGGTGGAAGGGCGCGAAGAGATCACGAATTCGTCCGATGTGGCCAGCTGGGCGGCCTGTGACGGCCAGATCGCCCCGATGTCGAGCACGCCGTGGATCTCACCCGAGCGCAAGGCTGCAGCCCGCGTGTCTGCACTAGGCATCGACAGCACTTTGACGCTGCGTACCTTCGCCCGCTCGCCCCAGTACTTCGGGTTTTCCTCCAAGACGGTGAACTGCTCGGCCCGGTGCTCCGTGATCCGGAAGGGGCCGGTGCCTTGCACAACACCGCTAAAATCACCCTGACCGTCGAGGCATTTGGGGCTAACCATCGGGCTGCCGAAATTAGTCAGCCGCTGAATAGCGGACGGCGAGGGCGCCGTAAAGACGAGTTTAATGGTGTGGTCGTTGATTTTTTCGGTCCGGGCCAGCCCCGGGTACGTCTTGGCGGCGTCCAGGGTGTAGAAGGGAGATTTCTTTGGGCTGTGCTTGACGACGCGCTCGATGTTGGCGATAGCTGCGTCGGCGTTGAAGGGTTCTCCGTCGTGGAATGCGACATTCTCGCGAAGCGAGATCGTCCACTCCTTGCCGTCGGCCGACATCGTCCACTGGGTGGCCAGCGCCGGGGCTGGTGAGCCATCTTCAGCCAGGGTGACCAGGGGCTCCCAGACCTGCAGGATGAGGCTGGTGTAGTAGCCGTCCTTTGGGCCCGGGGTCAGGTCGCGCGGTGCTGCTAGAACGACTTGCTTACTGGACGGCTCACCCGCAGCGGACTGCTGGTTTCCGTTTGAGCAGCCTACTAGGGCCACAACGATCGCCATCACAGCAGCAAGGCGATGGATTAAGAACTTCACCTGCGTCTCCTCACCAGCGGTTCTCTCAATTCATGAGAAGGCCGGCCCGAAAAGAAACGCGATACCCGGAACACGCTGCGAGAACCTCATACCCGGGACAAAGCCAGGGGATTACGACAACGCATGCGCCTGGACCGCGACCATCCTCGTGACCGCACCATCCACTTATGCACTTTGAGAGGTGTCTGGCTGAGCTCGCGCATCACAGTTACGGGATAGCTCCGGATTTGCACCGGATTCCCTCCTATACGGGATCATAGCAGCAGCCACGGCTACGTGAGACGGCGGGGTGACGGCGAGCCAGATTCATGACCTGCCGGCTGGTCAGGTTTCGAACGACCGCTGATAATGGAAACGTGGGAGCTCTGGACTGGCTACGGGGGGAGGAGAAGCCGCTCGACCGAGATCTACCTGGATGCTCTCATCAGTAGCCACCGGGGCGCCGAGGCTTACCTAGAGCGGGAAACGTCGATGGCCAGTCCCTCGATCACGCTGATAGCCCGCGATCCTGAGTGGACCCGGCGCAGCGTGCCCAGCTCTCGGCGGGCCCAGGATGTTGCGCGCCGCCGGCATCTGCCCTGCTACGAGACCGCCGTGGTCGGCTATCCGCAGCGAATGCGGGACTTCTAACTGCCGAGCCCGGGGCCGGCGCTCAGGCTGAGTCGCCGGCTAGCGTCGCCGCGGCCCGCAGCGCGGCTACTAGGGATGCCGCCAGCCCTGCACCCGGGCCCGGGTCGCGATCTCCCCAGGGCAAGGCACTGGCCGACCCGACCGCGAACACGGTAGGGAGCGGGTCGCCAGCCAGGTCGAACAGCCGGGCATCGGCATCGGTCAGCAGCCCACCCCGGGTCGAAACTTCGCTGAGATAGACCCGGACCGCGTAGTACGGGGGCAGATCTAGCGGGCCCAGGCAACGGTTCGGACGGTGGAAGAGCAGCCCGTGGGCCTTGTCCCAGGCCGAGACCCCCCGCCGGAAATCGTCATCTCGGCCCTTCTGGGCGAAGGAGTTGAACCGGGCCAGGCTTCCGATCAGGCCGGCCTTGTCGATCCCCAACTGTCCCGCCAAGGCGGTCGGGTGGTCTGCCTTCGTCACCTCGCCATCACGGACCGCATGGGTGGTCAGCAGACGCGGCGGCCAGGGCCCGAGCGGGAAGCGGGAGCGGTGCCGGGCATCCAGCACCAAGAAGGCCGGCGCCGCCGAGACCTGTCGGGACCGTTCCAGCATCGCTCGGCCCAGCTCCACCGAGCCGGAATTCTCATTGCAGAAGCGGGTCCCAGCTGCATCCACCAGCACGGAGCCCGGCATTGCGCGGGCCACAGTGACCGGATGGAAGGAGCCGTCACCGAGCCGCAGCGACGGGCGCCACTCGGCGTTGCCGAAACCGCCCGTGGCTGCGCCCAGTTCCTGGGCGATCCGCAGGGCGGTGCCATCGGCGTACCGGCAGGCCAGGCTCCAAGCCTCGTCGGCCGCCGGCCCGAGATACCGCGACCGTGCCGTACGGTCATGAGAGAAGCCACCGCAGGCGAGGACCACCCCGCGCTCGGCAGTCAGGCGCATCTCGGCCCCATCCCGATGCACGATGGCAGCGCTGGGCGGGCCCGGTTCGACGTGACGCAGGGGACAACCGCGCCAGATCTTGACCCCGGCCTCGGCCGCCGCCGCGACCAGCCCGACCAACAGCGCCGAGGCGCCGACTGCCGGTTCCCGGCCGGCCAGCCGGCCCAGCATCCCTCGGCCCCCGAACACCTGCACCGCGGCGAGTACCCCGCGGGGGTTTCGGCTGGCCTGCACCATTCGGCGTCGCTGCGCGTAGGTCGCGCTGCCGGTGCCGAGTCTGACTAGGCCGGATTGTTGCCCGAGCCGGCGGGTCGTGGTGGCGACCGGTTCGAAGACCCGGCCGGATCGGCGACCGCCGGTTTCCTCCGGATGGCCGTCCGGTTCGCCAGCAACCAGCGCCAGCGGCGCTCCGATTTCGGCTAGGAAGTGGTGCAGGTCCGGCGCGGTTTCGACGAAAGCCTCCCGGCGCGGGTCACCGGTTCCGTACAGGGCATCCAGGTACGAGCGGGCCGCCTGCCCCGGGCCGCGTTCCCCGACGGGGACCTGCGGCAACCAGAGCAGGCCATCGCCGGCGGCGGCCGAGCCGCCGAGTACCTCGTCGGCCTCGACCAGCAGCACCTGCAGCCCGTGGTGGGCTGCGCTGACCGCCGCCAGTAACCCGGCCGGACCCCCACCGACCACCACCACATCGGTGGTCACCGACCGGGTAGGCATCTCAGCCTTGCAAGGATTGGGCCAGCGCGACCAGGGTCCGGACCGCGACGCCGGTGCCACCGGCCGGCACATAGTCGTACGGGTCGTGTTCATTGAAGCCCGCGCCGGCGATGTCCAGGTGCGCCCAGGCGATGTCATCGCCGACGAATTCCCGCAGGAAGGCCGCGGCGACCAGGGCCCCGCCCCAGCGTTTCCCGCCGGAGCGCAGATCGGCCACCTTTGACTTCAGTACCTCACCTGCCTCATCGGTGATCGGCAACTGCCAGAAGGCTTCCCCAGCTGCCTCGGCCGCATCCAGGACCAGGTCTGCGGTCTGGTCGTCGGTGGCCATCAGACCCGAGGTGCGTTCCCCGAGCGCCACCACGCAGGCGCCGGTCAGGGTGGCCACATCGACGATCAGGTCTGGCTGGTCCTCGCTAGCCCGGACCAGGGCATCGGCCATCACCAGACGGCCCTCGGCATCGCTGTTGTAGTTCTCGACCGTTGTGCCGCCGTACATCGTCAGCACGTCCGAGGGCCG
Organism: uncultured Propionibacteriaceae bacterium; assembly: GCA_938046585.1. Lineage (GTDB taxonomy): Bacteria > Actinomycetota > Actinomycetes > Propionibacteriales > Propionibacteriaceae > Fen-668. The sequence goes on from CALIWR010000002.1 coordinate 101,612, forward strand.
ATACGCGGTCGCTGACGGCAGGTTCTCGGCCATCGCCGCGTACGCGGTGACCTTGACCTTGAGACCCAGCCTGGCGATCACCGAGATCGCCGCGATCACCGCCGCCGCACCGGACATGTCACTCTTCATGGTGAACATCGATTCGCTCGGCTTCAGGTTGATACCGCCGGTGTCGAAGGTGATCCCCTTGCCGACCAGGGCGAGATGGGTTCGGGCGCCGCGCGGCGCGTAGGAAAGCCGGACCAGCCGAGGCGGGCGCGAGGAGCCGCTGCCGACAGCCAAGATCCCCCCGAAACCTTCCTTGGCTAGCGCCTTCTCGTCCAGCACTGAGACCGACAGCCGGGCCTGGCGAGCCACCTTCTCGGCGGCTTCGGCGAAAGTCTGCGGGTAGAGCAGATTGGCGGGGGCATTGATCCAGTCGCGGGCTTGGTTAACCCCGGCACTGATCGCCACCGCTGCCGCGACCGCGTCCTTGGCGTCGGAACGCGACAGCACGGTCAGCGTGCCCAGCAGATCACGCGGCTCGCTGCCGATCTTGGTGAAGCGGTAGGCACCGAGCAGCGCACCCTCGACTGCTCCCTTGATCACCTCGGGCTCGGCCAGGTCGAGGCTCACCGCCACGTGCAGCGGCCGCTGCGGCTCTAGACCGGCCAGGGCTCGGACCCCGTTGCCGACGGCGCGGCGAACCTGCTCAGGGGTGACATCCACATCGCCCAGCCCGACTATCACCAGCCGGGGTCCGGCAGTCGGCAGCAAAGTGACGTTGCCGATCGTGGACTGGGCGCCCAGGTCCAGCGCCACTGACAGCGGGGGGCCGAACTGTTTGCCGAAGGCCTTGGCCACTTCTGCTGGCACATCCACCAGGGCCGGGGTGCCGGAGACCTCGGTGAGGCCGACGATCACGGCATCGACGTCGCTGGGGAACTTCTTGGCGAGGCCGACAGAGACCACGGCTGCCACCTTTCGCTGGGTGTCCAGATCGGGGGGAGATACCCCTTTGGCTGACCCTAGCGTCACGAGGCGATAGGGTCATGGCCGACCCACCGATCAGGGAGGATCGTCATGGACATACCTGCAGGGCTGCACTCTCCGCTCCACGAGCGTCACGTCAGTGCCGGGGCCAAGTTCGCCGAATTCGGCGGCTGGGTGATGCCGGTCGAATATTCCGGCGTGGTGGCCGAGCACACCGCGGTACGGGAACGGGTCGGCCTCTTCGACGTCAGTCATCTCGGCAAAGTTGTGGTGAAGGGCCCCGGCGCGGCCGGGTACCTCAACACCCGTCTTACGAATGACCTGCGCAAGATCGGCCCCGGCCAGGCCCAGTACACCCTGCTGTGCGATACCAGCGGCGGCACCGTAGACGATATGATCGCCTACCTGCGTGGCGATGACGAGGTCTTCCTGATCCCCAACGCGGCCAATACCACCGAGGTCGTACGGCGCCTAAGCGAAGGGGCGCCCGATGACATCGAGGTACGCAACCTGCACCACGATTATGCCGTGCTCGCGGTCCAGGGAACCCTTTCCGACGAGGTGCTGGCGTCGATCGGGCTCCCGGTCGGCCATGATTACATGCGCTTCGAAGTGGCCAACCTTGACGGTGTCGAGCTGACTGTCTGCCGGACCGGGTATACCGGTGAACGCGGCTACGAACTGGTCTGCCCGGCGGAGTCGGCGGGGGCGCTGTGGGATGCGGTGCTGGCAGCGGGGCAGCAGTACCAGATCCTGCCCTGCGGCCTGGCGGCCCGCGACACCCTGCGGACCGAGATGGGCTATCCGTTGCACGGCAACGACCTGGGCCCCCAGATCTCCCCGGTCGCAGCCGGAGCCACCTGGGCGGTCGGCTGGAAGAAGGACACCTTCGATGGGGCCGAGCCGCTACGAGCCGAACGTAAGGCTCGGACCAGGCTGCTGCGCGGGATCCGCGCCATCGGCCGGGGAATCCCGCGACACGAGATGCCGGTGGTCGATCAGGACGGTTCGGTGATCGGCGTGGTGACTTCGGGCACTTTCTCACCCACTTTGAAGATCGGGATCGGGCTGGCGCTGCTGCCGCCCGACACCGAGCCGGGCTCGACAGTGTCGGTACAGATCCGCAACCGGGTGGAGCCGTTCGAGGTGGTCAAGCCGCCCTTCGTCACCCCAGGCGTCCGCGGGGACTGATCTGGCTGGCAGAGGCGGCGGTCAGCGACCAGGACGGTCTCAGTCCGACAACGACATCGGCCCGTAGACCAGGCGACCGTCCTGGCACAGACTGACCGCCGTCACTCCCGCCTCGGCCACATCAGGGTAGGCCTCAGACAACCAGGCCTCGGCTTCTTCCTGACTGGCGAAGCCAACGCCGCCCAGGTCAGCCAGGTCAACCTGCTGGTCCGCGTCCTGCCATGCCCACATCATCGGCAGCACCTTCTTCCTAATACGCGTCGCCGCGGCTGATCCGAGGCGCCGGGACCCGGAAACGTCTGATCGACATGGCTCGGTTGATCACCACCATCAGCAGCCCCCGCGGCGAGGACCGCGGCAGCCGATCGGCCAGTACTCGCTTAAAACCGCGCCAGATCCGCGCCAGATCCACCACTGCGAGCGCCAGCAGCGCGTACGCGGACACCGTCGATACCGCCAGCAGGATCGGGAACCGACCGGCCAGGAACGACAACGCCAAGATGACCAGCATCACCGGCAGCAAGAACTCCGCCAGCGTCCACTGGGAATCGACATAGTCGCGCAGCAGGACCCGCTCCGGCTCAGCCTCCAGCGCGGTCAGCGCCCGGTCTCGCTGGGTGGCTCGGTGCTGGCGTTCCCGGATCCGGGCCTGTTTTTTGGTCAGCACCGGGTTCAGCCGCTGCCGGCGGGCGGCTTCGGCCTCCTTGCGGCTCGGAGTCGGCGCCCCCTTCCCCGATGGCCGCCCAGGAGCGTCCCGCGGCTGGTCGGCAGGCTCAGTGACCTCACTGTTCGGTTTCGGCTGGTACGGGCGGAAGAGTCCCACGCTGGCCCTCGTTCTGGTTGGTCGCGATGCGCCGTCATCGTACCCAACCTCTCCCGGCGCAACGTTAGGCTGGCCGGCCATGCGGGTGCTGGTGCTGGCAACGGCCACTGACAGGCTGGGGCCCCGGTTGGCCGGCGGCGTCGTCGGCCAGGCCTTCGCCCGGCGAGGTCACCAGGTCGCCGTGGTCCCAATGGCCGAGCGGGCCGACCAGTTGGCCTCGGCGCTGGCGGACCTGTCCGAGTCCACGGCCTGCCTGGTGCCGGCCAGCGGTCGGGCCACCGAGCTGGCGGCTGCGGTCCGAGCCCAGGCCAGCGCCGGTGCCACCACGGTGTTGGTCGACCTTTCGGCTGACGTGGCGCTGGATCTGGCGGCGAGCGGTGCGGCGCCGGTAGTCGGCATCGACCTGATCGGGGTGGTTAGCGCCGACCAGCTGACGCTGCCGCTGGTGGGGGCGAGGGGTGTGGCCGCCCGGGCAGGCTTCGCCAGCGGCGAGGACCGGGCCCAGATTCTAGCCCGAGACGCCGCCTATGCTCAGCTGGCCGAGCGGCTCCAGGTGGAGCCGGGGCCCGGTGCCGGGGCTGCCGGCGGTGGCGGGCTGTTGGTGCTGGCCCTGGGTGGTCGACTCGCGAGCGCCCCCCAGGTGCTGGCGGAGCTGAGCGGCCTGGAACACAGCCTGGCCCAGGCCGACCTGGTGGTGCTGGTGATGGCGGCCCTGGACTTCGGAGGCACCGGTGTCGCCCTGGCCCGGGTGGTGGCCGGCTGGGCCGAATCCGCCGCCGTGGCCTGCATCGTCGTAGCCGAGCGGATGGTGGTGTCCGCGCGGGAACTGCGCAGCTGGGGGATTGAATCCGGCTACGGGCTGACGCCGGGCGACGACCTGGTCGCCCTGGCCCGGCGGGTAGCCGCCACTTGGAGCTGGTGATGCTCGGCTGTCGGAGACGAGCCCTACACTGGTCGGGAACGTAGCGCAGACCGGAGGACGCCATGACCGACACCATCGACACCAAGCCCACCCAGGGCGTTGTGCTCACCGACGTGGCAGCGGCCAAGGTTAGGGAACTCATGGATCGGGAGGGCCGTGACGACCTGGTACTGCGGGTTGCGGTGCAACCGGGCGGCTGTTCTGGGCTGCGTTACCAGTTGGAGATCGACGAGCGGCTGCTGGACGGTGACGTGGTCAACGAATTCGCCGGGGTGAAGGTCGCGGTGGATCGGATGAGCGCCCCATACCTGAACGGCGCCGAGATCGACTTCGCCGACACCATCAGCCAGCAGGGATTCACGATCGACAACCCCAACGCGGGCAGTTCCTGCGCCTGCGGTGATTCTTTCCACTAAGGTCCATACCCGGCGCCGCGAGAAACGGATGCCGAGGCCAGGTCACCAGCCGTCCGGCAATGGACGGCCCTCGTCGTAGCCGGCGGCCGACTGGACCCCGATCACAGCTTGCTCGTGGAACTGGGCCAGGGTCCGGGCCCCGGCGTAGGTGCACGCCGAGCGGACCCCCGAGGTGATCCAGTCCAGCAGATCCTCGACGCCGGGACGCTCTTCGTCGAGGTACATCCGGGAACTAGAGATTCCCTCCTCGAAGAGCGCCTTGCGGGCCCGGTCGAAGGCCGACTCGTCGCGGGTCCGGCTGCGTACCGCCCTGGCGCTCGCCATCCCGTACGACTCCTTGTAGCGGCGCCCCTGGTGGTCGGTCAGCAGTGGCCCGGTCGATTCGTACGTTCCCGCGAACCAGGAACCGATCATCACCGACCCGGCCCCGGCCGCCAACGCCAGGGCCACATCGCGCGGGTGACGGACTCCGCCATCGGCCCAAACCGCCCGGCCCAGGCTGGCGGCCTCGGCGCAGCATTCCAGGACCGCGCTGAATTGGGGACGACCGACGCCGGTCTGCATCCGGGTGGTGCACATCGCCCCCGGCCCGACCCCGACCTTGAGGACATCCGCGCCGGCCTGGACTAAGTCGGACACTGCTCGCGCAGTCACCACATTGCCGGCCACGATCCCGATCCGGCGGCCGGTCCGCTCGGCATGCTCGTCGCGGACTCGACGGACCGCCTCCAACGCCGCCAGCATCCGCTCCTGGTGGCCGTGGGCGGTATCAATCACCAACACGTCCGCGCCGGCCTCCAGCAGACCCCGGGCCCGGGCGTCCACATCGCCGCTGATCCCGACCGCGGTCCCGACCCGCAACGCCCCGTCCGGGTCCAACGCCGGCGGGTACAGCGACGAACGCAGCGCACCTTTGCTGGTCATCAACCCCACCAGGGTCTGGTCTGCCGCGACCACCACCGCCACCTTCTGGTGACGGGCCCGTAACGTGTCGAAGACCTCGACCGGGGACGTGGTGTCGCTGACCAGGGCGATATCAGTGGTCATCACGTCCTGCACCTGGGCGAAACGATCCACGCCGGCAGCCTCGTCGGGGGAGACCAAGCCCAGCGGGCGGCCCCGGTCGACCACCAGCGCCACTCCATGCGCCCGCTTGGGGATTAGGGCCATCACCTCGCCCACCGTGGCATCCGGCCGCACGTGGATCGGGGTCTCAAAGACCGGGTGAGACTGTTTCACGCCTCGGATCTGCGCGGCCACCACCCCAGTCGGGAGATCCTGGGGCAGTACCGCGACCGCACCGCGGCGGGCCATGGTCTCAGCCATCCGACGGCCGCTGACCGCGGTCATGTTCGCCGCCACCACCGGCAGCGGCGTCTGCATGCCGTCCGTACTAGTCAGGTCGACCTCGGTACGGGAAGCGACGTTGGAACGGTTAGGCGCCAGAAACACGTCGCGGTAGGTGAGGTCATGGGCAGGCTGGTCGTTCAGGAAACGCACCTGAGAATTCTGTCACGCCCAGCCGGCCGGAGAACGAGCAACGAAGACCCAGTCGAGCCTACGAGCGACGTTCGATAGGCGAACCGGCAGCCCGTCGCTCGCCGGGACGGGCCAGCGCGCCCACCACCGGGTGCGGCTGGTACGGCCCCTCGAACCAGGCCAGGTCCTGCTCGCTCAGGTTCAGGTCGAGCGCTCGGACAGCGTCGTCGACCCGACTGGGCAAGGAACATCCCACGATCGGCGCCGCCACGTCCTTCGCCCACAGCCAGGCCAAAGCTACGTCCACCATCGCCACCTGGTAGCGCGGCGCCAGGCCAGCAACCCGCTCGATGACCGGCAGATCCTGCTCGGCGTCGTACGTGGCCCGCATCGTGACATCGGTGATAGAGCGGACTGAGCCGCTCTCTCAGGCCCGGCGGGTCAGATGCCCTGAGGCGAGCGGGCTGTACGGGGTAAGCGACATCTGGAATTGCCGGCAGACCGGGATCAGTTCCCGCTCGTCCTCGCGGTACAGCAGGTTGTAGTGATTCTGCATCGATGAGAACGAGGTCCAGCCGTTGTCGCGGGCCACCACCTGCATGGTGTGGAGCTGATAGCCGTACATTGCGCTGGCGCCCAGTGCCTGGACCTTCCCGGCCCGAACCAGACCGTCGAGGGCCTGCAGGCTCTCCTCGACCGGGGTCTGATATGTCGAAGCGGTGGATGATGTACAAATCGAGGTAATCAGTTCTCAACCGCTGCAGACTGGCGGTAATCTCCCGCTCGATCGCGGCCCACGACAAGTGCCCCTCAAGTGAAATACACCTTGTTCGCCAGGACCATATCCTCCCGTTTCACCCCCAGGTTCCGCAGCGCGATGCCGATCTGTTCCTCGCTGGTGCCATGGGCATAGACGTTCGCGGTGTCGATGAAGGTGATCTCCACCTCCAGCGCCCGAGACAGCACCTGCTGGGTGGCGTCCTGGTCGATCACCCACTGGTGGAAGTCGGGGAAGAGCCTGCCGAAACTCATTCCTCCGATGCACAGCCGGGGGATCGTCATTTCGGTCTGGCCCAGTAGGGGTACCGCATCGTTTCTCCTGACAGACAGTCCCGTGACGACGTCGAGAACTACCGTAGGAGCAGCCGCCGGCCTGCTGCCCCAGAGCCCGCCGGAAGCGGGATCGGTGTGTAGGCGACGACGAACACTAGAATGTCGCCGATCAGACCCGAGGCTGAGGAATGACCATGAACACGAGCGCGACGGTGCTGCTGTACTCCCATGACCGGACGGTTCGGAATCGGGTGCGGTTGGCGCTGGGACGACGACTGGCTCCTGACCTGCCCGATTTGAGGATCGAGGAGGTGGCCACCCAGGCGGCGGTGATCTCCGCGCTGGAGGCCCAGCGGTACTGGCTGTGCATCCTCGATGGCGAGGCGGTCCCGGCCGGCGGCATGGGGGTGGCCAAACAGATCAAGGATGAGATCCCGAATTGCCCGCCGCTAGTGTTGCTGGTGGCCCGGCCCCAGGATGCCTGGCTGGCCACCTGGTGCGGGGTCGATGCGATCCTGCCGTACCCGGTAGACCCGGTTGAGCTGCCGAGGTTGGCGATCGAGCTGATCCGCCGCCGCTCTAAGGAGAATGCTGAACTGCATCGCACCCCCAAACCAGCGGGGGCCCGGTCCTGATGCGCTGGCCTGACCTCGTCGCCGGACTGGTACGCCGCGATGATCTCGAACCGGAGGCCGCCCGTTGGGCCATGAGCCAGATCCTCGCTGGCAGTGTCACCCCGGTGCAGGTAGCGGCCTTTGCGGTCGCGCTGCGCGCCAAGAGGGAGACGGTGGACGAGGTGATGGCTCTGGCCGAGGCGATGCTGGACGTCGCCACCTCGATTGACCTGGACCAGGAGGCGGTCGACATTGTCGGCTCGGGCGCAGACCGGGCCAACACCGTGAATGTGTCCACCATGGCCGCCGTGGTGGCTGCCGCGGCCGGGGCCCGGGTCGTCAAGCACGGTAACCGGGCCGCCTCGTCGATGTGCGGGACTGCTGATGTGCTGGAGACGGTCGGGGTGGCGATCGACGTGGCCCCCCAGCGCCAACCGGCGGTCTTCGCGGCGACGGATCTGGTCTTCCTGTTCGCGCCCCTCTACCATCCCGCCCTGCGGCACGCGGCGACTGCTCGGCGTGAGCTAGGGATCGCGACCACCTTCAACTTCCTGGGGCCGCTGACTAACCCGGCTCGACCGAGGGCCCGGGCGGTGGGCGTCGCCGATCTGCGGATGGCTGAGCTGATGGCCGGGGTGCTGGCCCGCAGCGGCTGCCGCGGCCTGGTCTTCCATGGCGACGATGGGCTTGACGAGCTCACCACTACCACCACATCGCGGGTCTGGGTGATCGGGGAGCACCAGGTACGTCCCGACGAGCTCGACCCGGCCACGATCGGGATCCCGCGGGCTGCGAAGGCCCACCTGGTGGGCGGGCCACCCGAACGTAACGCCGAGGTCGTGCGCGAGACCCTGGCCGGGGTCCGGGGCCCGGTCCGCGACATCGTGCTGCTGAACGCGGCGGCGGCCCTGGTGGCCTATCACGGCCCAGACCGGCGCCCGGTCGCCGAGCAGCTGGCGCAGCATCTCGAGGAGGCCGCGGCCGCAATCGACTCGGGGGCAGCGACCCGGCTGCTGCAGCGGTGGGTCGACGTTACCCAGGAACAGCGAGCAGCCTCAGCCTGACAAGAGCCCCACCAGCAGCGCGGCGAAGGGTCCGAGCACGATGCTGGGCCCGTACGGGAAGGCAGCGTCACGTCGTCGGACAATCGCCGTGACGACGCCCCAGACCGCCCCGATGAGGGTCCCCAGCAGTAGCCCCGAGGCCAGCGTCGACCAGCTGTGCCAGGCTGCCACCGCGCCGGCCAAGAAGGCGAGCCGGACATCGGCGAAGCCGAACAGGTGTCGTTCGCCGCGGACCGCGACTTCGTGCACCAGCCAGAACAGGCCGCCGGAGCCGGCCGCCCCGATGGCTGCCCGGAGCGCGTCCGGCCAGGCGGGTAGTGTCGCTGCCGACGCTAGCGTCGCGAGCGCTGCCAGCGCCCAGGCGCCATGACACAGCGACCGGGGAATCCAGGTGGTGGCGATGTCGATGACCGCGGCGATCGCCCCACACACCGCCAGCACCAACCAGGGCGCCAGGGTGGCGAACGGCACTCGGGCTGCCGCGACGAAGGCCAGCGCGGTCGCCCAGAGCAGACACGCTGCGGCGGTCCGGGCCGTCGCCAGCGCCGCGTACCTGAGCTTCTCCTCGTCCGGCTCCAACTGGGGCTCCGGCACCCGGCGTAGCAGCGGGCCGACGGCTGCGGCGGCGATAACGCCGCTGATCAGCGCCACCACGATGGCCGCCAGCAGGGAAGTCACGCGCGCATCCTACGCAGCCCGGCGCTGGTCGGCCCGGTCGAAGAAGTCAGTGAGGCCTTGCGCGACGAAACGCGCGACCCGGGGTCGGGCTCGGCCGCCTCGGCCCTGGACCAGGGTCCGGACCGCTGCCACCGGCAATCCTGCCTGTACGGCCAGCTCCTCGACCCCGAGCCCGTGGGAGTTCATCAGATGTCGGGCCAGGCTCCGGAAGGGGGCTGCCGGAAGCCAGTACTGATCGGCCATGGGGGTGCCTTTCGATCGGTGAACACGTCACCGGTCAAAGCCGATCCCAGAACCCATTTGTGAGGTGGCCGACCAAACTTCTCACTATCTGAGACGACCGAAGGCGCGGACTGGCGGGCGCCCCGTACGGGACACCCGCCAGTCCGATGCTGAGGGATCAGCGCTGAGCTTTAGTGAAACCAGCTGCCTGGGCTGCTTCCTCGCTGACAAACCAGACATCGGCGATGGTGCGCTCGTAGCCACCCGAAGCGGGGATGTGGTACTTCATCGAACGCTCATTGCCCTTGATCGTGTATCCCTGCGGCGGTTCGGTGCCGATATACGACCCCTCGCCGTAGACCGGAGTCTCCTCGTCCGGTTCCGTAGACTCGGGCTCGGGCTCGGTCGGGGTCGACTGCGACATCGGCTGAGCCGCGGGCGCTGGATCGGCCGGGGTGGTCTCGGTGTAGGTGTAGGCCGGGCTGGGTTCGTGCGCTTCCCAACCGGAGTCCTTCGATCCCAGGAAAGCCCGCACCGCGACGACCGCAGCGGCGACCAGGGCTCCGGCGGCCGCCACCTTGACGAAGCGCCTGCCCTTGTGCGTCTTTTTCGGCAGCTCCAGCTCACCCTTCACAGCGGCCGCGGCGGCCTTGCCTCGGCTCTCAACCTGATCAGCGGCCTGCCTGGTGGTGTCCAGAGCAGCAGCGACGGTGGGGTGCTCGGCCGCCTCGTGCAGCAGTTCGATCAGCTTGGGGATGAGGTCGTTCTGGACCGTCTTCTGAGCCTTCTCCACCGCGGGGGAGACCTTGTCCAGGGCCTCGTTCAACTGAGGCTGGATCGAGTCCATGGTGTCCGCGGCGAATCGGGCCGCTGACACCTTGGCATCCATGGCCCGGTGCTTGGCGTCCTCAGCCAACGGAGCGACCCGCTCCGCGGCTTGTTCCAGTAGCGGGGTGATCCGCTCGATCGCGAGGTCGAGGGCCGCGGCGCCTCGATCAGCGGCCGTGTGAGTGGTCTCTGCGGCGGCTGCACGCAAGGCCTTCTTGCGAAACATACATTGTCCTTCCGATATCGGAATGTCGCTCCAGTGATCTGGAGTGCCACCACGGTACCCGTGAGGGGGAGCCCGGGCCAGGGGCCCGACCTGATGGTGCGATGCTGATCGATGCGAGAAGATGGCCCGGACCGCACAACCAGAGGAGCACTGTGAGCACAGCCACCCTGCACACCAACCACGGCGACATCGTCATCGAGCTGTTGGACGACGAATCCCCTAAGACCGTTGCCAATTTTGTCGGGCTGGCCACCGGCACCAAGCCTTACCGGGATCCGGCCACTGGCCAGAAGACCACGGGCAACTACTACGACGGGTTGACCTTCCACCGGGTGGTCGATGGCTTCATGATCCAGGCGGGCTGCCCCCGCGGCGATGGTCGCGGTGGCCCCGGGTACACCTTCGCTGACGAATTCCACCCCGAGCACCGTTTCGACCGGCCATACCTGCTGGCAATGGCCAATGCCGGGCCCGGCACCAACGGCTCGCAGTTCTTCATCACGGTAGCCCCTACCCCTCACCTGAACCGCAAGCACACGATCTTCGGCGAGGTGAAGGACCCGGCTAGCCAGCGGGTAGTGGATGCCATCGCGGCGGTGCCGACCCAGGCCAGCCGCCCGGTGGATCCGGTGGTGATCCAATCGGTGACAGTGGCTTGAGCCGCGTCCGGTCGGCCCCGATCCGTCAATCGGGTGCCGGCCGGCGACTACACCGGGCCGGTCGTGGTGGGGATCGGGATCGGGATGAGCTCTGGCTGGTGGTTCCACAGCAATGCCAGCAGCACAGCCACCCCCAGCAGTACCACTGCTGCCGCCAGTGCTACCAGCATCAGCCGAGAACCGGCCGTCACGAGACGCCCAGGGAAAAGGCCGCCTCAAGGTCGTGGCGGGAGTAGGCACGGAAGGCGATATGGGTCTCGGTACGCACGACGCCGGGCACCGTGTTGAGCCGGTCCGTGACCACCTCGGCCACGGCGTCGTTGGAGGCAACCCGGACGATGGCGATCAGATCGACCCGGCCGGTGACCGAGTAGACCTCGGTGACACCGTCGAGATCAGCGATCTGACGGGCGACCTCCGCAATCGCGGCAACGTCAGTCTCGACGAATACAATCGCGGTGATCATGGCGGCATCCTAGGGCGTCGCAGACGGCCCTGGTCGGGTGCGGGGGGCAACGCAAGGGCTACAGCGTCAAGGTCAGGATCAGGCGGGCCGAAGGGGGCGCAGCGGATCGCCTTCCGCAACGCAAGGGCTACAGCGTCAAGGTCAGGATCAGGGCCCTCGAGCGAGATCGGCTGAACCTTGTCGGATTCCAGCCAGCTGGCAATCTGCTCATTCTCCGCAATGGTGACGGCCGGCAGCAAGACCATAGGCATGGTGACCGTCTTGGCGCCGGCCATCGCGGCGTTCGCGACCTGGATCGGGTCTTCCCCGGGGTGGCGCTGGGCCGCGAGCTGGTCGTGCCGTATCACGTGGATCTTTCCATCCGGCGCCGAGCCGGCGGCAACGATCTTCAGGACAGACCGCCAGGTTCTAGGCCTGGCAGTGGCCCGTGCAAAGCCTCAGGAGGTAGATGGCAGCCTACGCGCCCTGCCTCGACAGGCTCGCCGCGCCGGCCCCACCCGGGTGGTGTACTCCAGCAGGTCCGCCACGGTCCGGACTCCCAGATAGGTGACCCGTTCGATCAGACCGTGCAGCACGTCGACGGTGGCTCGGGCGTCAGCCAGGGCCCGATGGTCGGGGGTCACGGTGGCGTGAAAATAGGTTGCCAGGGTCGCCAACCTGCAATTCGGCACCTCGCTGCGCGGTAGCACCGACCGGGCCAGCGTGACTGTGTCCACTACGGCCGGGGCGGGCCAGGAACAACCCAGGCTGGCGCAGGCACGCCTCAGGAAGCCAACATCGAAGTCGGCGTTGTGGACGACGAGGACGCAGCCGGCTGCGAACCGCAGGAATGCCGGCAGCACCTCGGCCAGCGGGGGAGCGGTGGTCACCATCGCATCGGTGATCCCGGTCAGCGCCGTAATCGGGGCCGGGATTCGGATGCCAGGGTTGACCAGGGTCTGGAATTCCTCGATCACCTCCCCGGCTCGTGCCCGGACCGCTGCTACCTCGGTGATCGCGCTGTCTGTGGCCCCACCGGTGGTTTCCAGGTCGACCACACAGAAGGTGACCTCGGACAATGCAGCCCCGGCGTCCAGCAGCGTCGATTGCGTCATACCTGAGACACTAGAGGTGCCCTCTGACAGATTCCGCGGATCGCGGGCTCAGCCGACGTTGGCGACCCCGAACGGCACATGGACCAAGGGGGTGTGATGCAAACCGACCAGTTGCTGGGTCTGGTCGTCGAAGAAGATGTGCGGGCGGAGGATCTCGATCACCGGGGCCTTCGGCCGCCCGCCAAGGAAGAAAGCGTCGTCGACCCGGAGCCCCCAGGCGCGCAGGCTGTTCACCGCCCGCTCGTGGGCCGGGGCCGAACGGGCCGTTACCAGGCAGACCCGCAGCCGCGGCTGGTAGCCCAGGTCCTGGCGAGCCATGTCCGATTCGCGGATCTGGATCTGATTCAGGCCCTTCAGGAAATCCGCCAGCGGGCCCTGCTGCAGCGGCTGTTCAGCCAGCTCCCGTTCGTGCCGGGAGAACTCCGGCAGGCCGCCGTCGCGGTAGACCCGCTCGGAGGAGTCGTCGGCCAGGACTCCGTCGAAGTCGAAGGCCACCCTCAGACCGACGGCATCAGTATCCTGAGGGATACCGCCGAGTACCGTCCCGGCCGGGTGCCCGGCCGCCACCGCCTCCGCCACATCCTGCCGATTGGCGGACAGGAACAGCGACATCTCCAGCGCCGGCATGAAATCGTACGAGCTGAGCCCGTCACGGAAAACCGCCCGCGAGATGGCGAGCCCGGCCGCCTCCACCGACCGCATCACCCGCAAGCCGGTCTCGGCGCTGTTGCGCGACATCACGATCACGTCGACCGCGTCGTCGACCACCTCGTTGAGCGCGAGTAGACGCCGAACGAACGGCTGTGCTGGGCCCGGGGACAACGGTTTGTCCAGATGCTCGGCCTGGTAGCGGCGATAGGCCTCGAGTCCCTTCTCGGCGAAAACCCGCTCCGAGCAGGTCAGGTCGAACAAGGCGCTACTCGCCACACCCACGGTCAGCACAGCCATACTCTGACCTTGGCTTAGCTGGGCTGCCCAGGGCAACCGCCAGGTCGGTGGCCTTGCCGAGTCCCGAGAAAAATGAGAGAGATGCCGAGTCGGAACTTGGCATTGGTACGGGATTCGTTTACCGTTTTCTCAGGATGAGCTTGGGGACACAGTCCAGGTGTGAAGGGAAGTCACTTCGTGAGCATGCTGCACAAGGTGGGTCGGTCGCTGTCGGTGATGGCTCTGGCCGGGGCCCTGGCGATCACTGGAACCTCCGTGGCGATGGCGGATCCGGACACAGTTGAACAGGCCCGCGTCGAATTGGAGCGGCTCGAGCAGCAGCAGACCGAGATCGATCAGCAGTACGCCGCCGTCCAGGAGAAGCGGGACCGAGCCCAGAAGGCTGTGGACACCGCCCGCGCTGACGCTGCTGCGCAGGCCGGCAAGGTTGCCGAATTGCGGACCCAGGTGGGCCAGGTAGCGCTGCAGCAGTACCGCGGCCGGGCGTACGACACCACCACGGCGCTGCTGGTGACCGAAGACGTGGACAGCTTCCTGAGTCGCCTGTCGACCGTTCAGAAGGTCAACGCCAATACCAACTCGCTGCTGCAGGACTACCAATCAGCCCAGGCCAATCTCTCCGACACTCAACGCGCCGCCGCCGCTCAGCTGGCCCAGGTGAGCGCTGAGCAGCAGAACTTGGCGATCCTGAAGAAGCAGTCCGACGAGAAGGTGCAGGCGGCAGAGAAGGTCCTGGCGCGACTGACCGAGGAGCAGCGGCAGCGGCTGGAGGCTGCCCGCCAGGCCGAGGCCGCTCGGCAGGCTGAGGCTGCCCGTCAGGCCGAGGCAGGCCAGCTGAACCGCAATTCAGCCCGCCCGACTACGTCGCCCACTCAGTCCGCCCATCACAGCGCTGCCCCGAGCGCCAAGCCCGAACAGCCTGCGCCCCCGGCGAGCGGCGGCGGCAGTTCCCGAGGTTCCGGCGCGGTCAGCTTCGGCATGGCCCAGGTGGGTAAGGCGTACGTGATGGGTGCCACCGGCCCCAACGCCTACGACTGCTCGGGGCTTACCACAGCTGCGTACCGCTCGGTGGGTGTCAGCTTGCCCCGGACCTCGCAGGCCCAGTACCGGGTGGGGACCCCGGTCAGCCTGTCTAACCTGCAGCCGGGTGATCTGGTGTTCTACTACTCCGGGATCAGCCACGTGGGTATCTACATCGGCAACGGTCGGATCGTCCACGCGGCCAACCCCCGCTCGGGAGTTACCACCGCCAGTGTGACCTCCATGCCGTTCATGGGCGGGCGGCGCGTCGCCTGATCGGTAGTGCGCTCGGGTGAATACCGCGCGCACTCTGGTCATCACCAACGACTTTCCCCCTCGTATCGGGGGGATCGAGTCCTTTGTCCGCAGTGTCTGTGACCTGCTGGATCACCAGGTGGTGGTGCTGACCCGGCAGGAATCGTTCGACACCGACTGGTACGACGTGCAGCTGCCGTTTCCCGTCCACCGGATTCCGGGCCCGCTGCTGCCCACCCCAGCCCTGGCCCGTCGGGCGGCTGGGCTGGCCCACCGGTACCGTACGAGTCGAGTACTGATCGGCGCTGCGGCCCCGCTGGGTCTGTTGGCCTCTCGGTTGCGTCCCTACGCTGAGCGGATCGTCGCCCTTTCCCACGGCCACGAGGTGTGGTGGGCCTCGGTCCCGGTGGCCGCGGCCGCGTTGCGGCGGGCGGTGGCCGGGCTGGACGCGCTCGGAGTGATCTCCTCCCATACCTCGGCGGTCATCGCCCGGGCCCTGCCAGCGGCCGAACGCTGCAAGCTCACCCAGCTGCCACCACCGGTCGACACCACCCAGTTCCGTCCAGGCCAGCCAGTCACCGAGCCGGTCGTGATCTCGGCCGGTCGGATGGTGCGCCAGAAAGGCTTCGCCACCTTGCTGGCGGCCTGGCCCACGGTCCTGGCTGCTATTCCCACGGCCCGCCTGCTGATCGTGGGTGATGGGCCGGCCGCTAAGTCGCTACGCCGCCAGGCCACCTGGCTGACCGGGGTGCGGTTCCTGGGCGACCAGCCTCGCCATCGGATGGCGGATTTGTACCGCTCGGCCCAAGTGTTCGCGCTGCCAGTCCAGTCCCTGCTGGGTGGCCTGTACGCCGAGGGCCGCGGCCTGGTTTTTGCTGAAGCTGCCGCCTGTGGCCTGCCGATCGTCGTCGGGGACTCTGGCGGTGCCCCGGAGACCGTCCTCGAGGGCCTCACCGGCACGGTCGTCCCGTCCCTTGACCCAGCGCAGCTGGCCGGAACCCTGCTGGGCTATCTCACCGACCTGACCGCTGCCCGAGCTGCGGGACTGGCCGGACGTGACCACGTCCTAGCAACCTGCGATGCGACCCTGGTGGCCAACCGATTACGTGACGCGCTGGGTATGTGAGCCGCCTGCCGAATCAGCCTCGATCCCGCAGCGTTGACGGCGACCCGGCATTCGCCCGGGAGCGTCTCATGATGGCCAGACGTAGGATGTCGCGGTCGATAACGAGGGGGAATCCGTGCTCAGTATCGGGGTGGATATCGGAGGCACCAAGGTCGCCGCAGGGGTCGTCGCGCCCGACGGCACGGTAGTGGAGAAGGTGGTGCGGCCAACCCCGGCGTCCACCCCGGCCGCTGTCGAAGACGCAATCGTCGAGACCGTGGACCAGCTGAGGGCCCAGCACACGGCCGCAGCTGTGGGTATCGGTGCTGCCGGATGGGTCGACTCTGAACAGGCACGGGTGCGGTTCTCCCCCCACCTGGCCTGGCGCAACGAACCGCTACGGGAACGCCTGCGGGAACGGATTGATCTGCCCGTGATCGTCGACAACGACGCTAACGCCGCCGCCTGGGCTGAATACCGCTTCGGCTCCGGGCAGGGCGCCACCGTGATGGTCTGCCTCACCCTGGGCACCGGCATCGGCGGGGCCTTGGTGATCAACGGGCGGCTGTTTCGCGGCAGCTATGGAATGGCCGGGGAATGGGGGCATATGTCGGTGGTCCCCGACGGTCACTGGTGCGCCTGCGGCAATCGCGGCTGCTGGGAACAGTACGCCTCCGGCAACGCCTTGGTCCGAGAGGCCCGTGGACTGGTAGAGACCGGGTCGCCGACCGCCTCCCGGCTGCACCAGATCGTCCAGCAGAACGGTCGCCTGACCGGACCGGATGTGACCGCTGCCGCGCTGGAGGGAGACCAGCCGGCCGCTGAACTGATCGCCGATGTGGGCACTTGGCTGGGGCGCGGGATGGCGAACCTGGCTGCGGCCCTGGACCCGGAACTGTTCGTGATCGGAGGCGGGGTGAGTGAGGCCGGGGATTTGCTGATTCAGCCCGCGATCGTCGCCTTCGAACGGTCTCTCACCGGTCGGGGCTACCGGCCGACCGCCCGGCTGTCGTTGGCTCATTTCCGCAACGACGCCGGGCTGATCGGATCCGCGGACCTGGCCCGCCACTCGATCACCGAGCCGCCCGGGGTGATGTCGGCGTTCTGGCCCTGGCGCCGGGCCCGCGGTCAGCGACTGCGTCGGCTGCGGGAAACTTTCCGGGCCGACTGAACAGATGAACCTCAGACGACCGCGCCCCCGGTGCCGTCATCGTCACGTTCGTTCGGTAGCCGCGAGAACAACACCAAGATTCCCAACGCGACGCCGCCGAGACCGACCCATAGTCCCCACCAGCGGGCGATCAGGCCTACCAGTATCCCGGCGATGATCAGCAGACCCGCACCCAGAATGACGATGCCGAACCAGGCCGCCGACGAGAGTCGCGGCATCGGTGGCAGCGGCTCCGGCCGGTACCCGGAGCCGTCCGCTTCGGATTCCTCGGCCGGACTCCAGGATCGTGGCGAGATCAATTCCGGCTGCCGTACTGGCTCTGGCTCTGGCTCGCTCTCCAGGGGAGAGATCGCGCCGACCGCCCCGATCCCCACGCTGCCGAATTCGGTCTCGATCAGCGACCGGAACCGGGCATCGACGTCGTCCTCGTTCACTCGGCACACCCCCCGACGCTGGCAGGCGTCATGGTCCGCGCAGCCCACTCGGCCATGCTGGGTGTGGCCGGCCCCGCGCAGGCACAGGCCAACGCCACCAGACCGGCCCCGGCCGAGGCGACTGCTGCCTTCGTCACATGGCCATGCTACGGGTGGAGCGTGCATCAGGGTAAGGTCTGATCCCGGTGAAGCGGAAGGGATCCGATGCTGTACACGTTGTTTAAGTACTTGCTCTTCCGTCCGGTCTGCCGGTTCGGTTTCCGGCCCACGGTCGAGGGCGAGGAGAACATCCCCGCCAGCGGTGGCGCGGTCCTTGCAGCGAACCACACCTCAGCCGGGGAGACTTTCCTGCTGCCGGCCATGATCCGGCGTCGGGTGACGTTCCCGGCCAAGGCTGAACTCTTCACCGGCCATAACCTGCCGACCCATATCGTGGCCTGGTTCTTGAAAGCGGTCGGACAGGTGCCGATGGACCGTTCTGGCGGACGGGCTTCGGCGATGGGGCTGGAGCCGGTGATGGAGGTGCTGCGGGCTGGTGGTCTGGTGGGCATCTTCCCCGAAGGCACCCGCTCCCGTGACGGCCGTCTGTACCGGGGCCGTACCGGTGTGGCTCGGCTGGCCCTCGCAGCCCAGGTGCCGGTGATACCGGTGGGTTTCTACGGCACCGACTTCCGCAGGGGACCGTTCGGGATCCCCACCATGCACCGGCCGGTGATCCGGATCGGACGTCCGATCCGGCTTGATGACTATGTCGGGACCGATCCGGACGGCTCGGTCTACCGCAAGGTGACCGACCAGGTGATGGCGCAGATCCAGAGGCTGACCGGCCAGGAGTATGTCGATGCTTATGGCGGCACCACCCGGGCAGCCAAGCTGGTCGCGGGTGACCAGCCGGCGCCGACGGCCGAGCCGGCGTCGGATGATTCGGCGACCAAGCCCGTCCGATGACTTCTCTCTTGCTCGCCGCCCGGCACCGTCACAGCCCAGCCTCTCAGGTGCTGTTGGCGCCGTTGTTCCGGGTGGTGCACTGGGTGCGGCTGGCCCTGTTGGGGCACGCCATTCTGGTCGGGGTGGTGCGCTACCCCCAAACTGCCCACCAAGGCGTCCTAGTGGCGCTGCTGCTGACGATGGCGGCGATGACCGGGCTCGCGCGGTACGCCTATTCCCACCCGAATGGGCGGGCGCTGCGGTTTGCGGTGCTCGACGTGGTGGTGGCTGCGGCCCTGGCCGGGGCCTCGCCCTGGGTGTTGGGTGGGGCGTACGTCCCAGACCATATGTCGATCACCGGCTATTGGGCGGTGTGCGCTCCGCTGGGAATCGCGATGGGGCACAGCGCCTGGTCGGGGGCCCTGGCAGGAGCCGCGCTCGGGGTGACCAAGGTGGTGGCCTACCCGTCTTGGGATCCGAACGTGTGGAGTTCGATCGTGCTGTACGCGATGGTCAGCTTGGGCTTCGGGCTGGTGGTGGACTTCCTGCTGGATTCGATGGGGGAGCGGGACCGGGCCTTCGCCGCGACTGCGGCGCTGGCGGAGCGGGAACGGCTGAACCGGATCGTGCACGACGGCGTGCTCCAAGTGCTCACCCTGATGGAACGCGAGGGTCCCGGGCTCGGGCCGCGCGGGGCCCAGCTGGCCACGCTAGCCAAGGACCAGGAGACCCGACTGCGTTCGATGCTGCAGGACCGGCGGGTGGATCTGGAGCCAGATCTGAAGCAGCGGGACTTGATCGCGATGCTCGACCGGCATGCCAGCAGTACGGTCACGATCTCCACCATGGCAGACGAGATGCTGCTGCCGGAGGAGCTGGTCGCCGAGGTGGACGCGATCGTGAGCGAGATCCTTACCAATGTCGCTAAACACGCAGGCCCGGGTGCGCAGGCCTGGTTGCTGCTGGAACGCGAGGGACGCGAGATGATCGTGTCGATCCGCGACAACGGGGTCGGTACCACGAAGGAGCAGCTGGCTGGGGCCGGAGCCGACGGTCATGTCGGGGTGAAGAATTCGATCCTGGGCCGGGTCCGGGATCTGGGCGGTCAGGCTGTGGTCCGGGCCTCTCCCGGCCGCGGAGTGGAGTGGGAGTTCCGGGTTCCGATGGAATGAAGGAGGCGCCGATGCGTGAGGAGCCGCAAGGCCGCGGCCGTAAAGTGATGCTAGTTGACGACCACCCGATGTGGATCGAGGCCCTGTCCAGCGACTTGGCCGAGGACGGCTTTGAGATCGTGGCGACCGCAGCCACCGGCAACGAGGCGTTACGCCGGGCCCGGGCCACCCGCCCGGACGTACTGGTGATGGATCTGCAGATCCCCGACCCGGACGGTGCCACCTGTACCGAGATCCTGCTCAAGGAGTTCCCCGGCATGCACGTGCTGGTGATTTCGGCCTCCGGTGAACGCGATGATGTGTTGCGGGCGGTGAAGGCGGGCGCTAAGGGTTACCTGGTGAAGTCGGCCTCACCAGACGAATTGCGCGAGGGGGTACGCCGGACCGCCGACGGGGACGCGGTGTTCACCCCCGGCCTGGCCGGGCTGGTGCTGGGGGAATTCCGTCGGATGGTGACCGATGCCCACAAGTTCAACGACGAGGGGCCGATCCTGACCACCCGGGAGACCGAGGTGTTGCGCCGGGTCGCCAAGGGTAAGGCCTACCGGGAGATCGCCGACGAGCTGTTCGTCTCCCATCGTACGGTCCAGAACCACGTCCAAAACGTGTTGCGCAAACTGCAGCTGCACAACCGGGTCGAACTGACCTTGTACGCGATCGAGCGCGGATACCAGGACCCGCAGGAGTGAGCGCGGCCGCGGCGGTAGCCTGACCGCCGTGACTGATATCCCGGCTCTCGACGCGCTGCACGCGCGAAACCCGCCGCAGCAGCCGCGTTACCGAGACCAGGCCGACCTGGCCCAGGTTTTGGCGACACTGCGGTCTCTGCCGCCGCTGGTCTTCGCCGGCGAATGCGACGACCTGCGTTCCCGGATCGCGCAGGTCGCCCAGGGTAACGCCTTCATCGTGCAGGGTGGTGACTGCGCCGAGACCTTCGATGGTGTCAATGCCGCCTCGATCCGGGGGCGGCTACGGGTGCTGCTGAGCATGGCGGTCGTGATGACGTACGCCGCCCAGGTCCCGGTCGTCAAGATCGGCCGGCTAGCCGGGCAGTTCGCCAAGCCGCGGTCCAGCGAGCATGAGGTTCGTGGCGGGATCACCCTGCCCGCCTACCGGGGGGACGCGGTGAATGGTTTCGACTTCACCGCCGAAGCCCGCGAACCTGATCCGCAGCGGCTGCTCGGGGTGTACAACGCGTCGGCGGCGACACTGAACCTGGTCCGGGCCTTCGTCAAGGGGGGCTTTGCTGATCTGCGCAGCATGCACTCGTGGAATGCGGACTTCGTCCGCAACCTGCCGGTCTCGCGCCAGTACCGGGACCTGACCGCAGAGATCGAGCGGGCGCTGGCCTTCATGGTCGCCTGCGGCGTCGACGATGAGGCCTTCCGGACGGTCGACTTCTACGCCAGCCACGAGGCATTGCTGTTGGATTACGAACATGCCCTGACCCGGATCGACTCGCGTACCGGGAACCCGTACGACGTCGGCGGCCATTTCGTCTGGATCGGAGAGCGGACCCGGCAACTGGACGGGGCCCACGTCGAATTGCTCCGGGCACTGCGCAACCCGATCGGCTGCAAGCTGGGCCCGACTGCTTCACCTGCCGAGGTGGTGGGGCTGGCTGAGCGGCTGGACCCGGACCACCAGCCGGGGCGACTCACCTTCATCACCCGCCTGGGCCGGGACCGGGTCCGTGACCTGTTGGCGCCGCTGGTGACCGCGGTGGCGGCGACCGGGCGGCAGGTCGCCTGGGTCTGCGACCCGATGCACGGCAATACGTACGCCTCGACCACCGGGTACAAGACCCGCTCCTTCGACGACGTGGTGGCCGAGCTGGATGGCTTCTTTGATGTCCACCAGGAGCTTGGCACCTGGCCGGGCGGGGTGCACGTCGAACTCACCGGCGACGACGTGACCGAGTGCGTCGGCGGCAGCGTCGACGTTCGCGAGGCCCAACTTGCTGACCGGTACGAGACGGTCTGCGACCCTCGTCTGAACCGGCGCCAGTCGCTCGAACTGGCTTTTCTGGTGGCCGAACGGCTACGGGCGAACGCCCAGCGGCACCAGAACTCATTCCAGGACTACTCGCCCCTGGACTTCTGAGCCCGACCCCGGTCGCGGTCTTGGGGCAGGGACACGTTGCCGGGCCGTGAGGCCGGAGCCGAAGCTGGCGGTACTACCGGGCCCAGATCTCCGTCGGGGGCCTCGTCCAGGTCGACAATCACCGGGGCATGGTCGCTGGCTCCGGACCCTTTACGGGCCTGCCGGTCTACCCAGGCGGCCTGCACCCGTCCGGCAGGGCCGGGCGATGCCAGCACCAGGTCGATCCGCATCCCGAGGTCCCTGTGGAACATCCCGGCCCGGTAATCCCAGTAGCTGAACAGACGATCCGCCGTTGGCCAGTGGTCTCGGACCACGTCGGCTAGCCCGAGCCCGGCCAAGGCCTGCCGCTCGGCCACGGTGACATGGGTATGCCCGACGAACGCGGCCGGGTCGAAGAGATCGATATCGGCGGGGGCGACGTTCATGTCACCGCAGACCAGCAGATCACCGCTGGTCTGCTGGATCTGGGCCCGCAGCGCGGCCAACCAGGCCAGCTTGTACCGGTAGTGGTCGTCGTCCACTGCTCGGCCGTTCGGCACGTACGCGCTGGTGATCCGGATCTTGCCGCAGGTCGCCGATACCGCCCGGGCTTCCGGCTCAGGCAAACCCGGCTCGTCGGCCAGGCCTGGTTCCGGATCCTCTAGCCCGACCCGGGACAGCACCGCGACCCCATTCCAGCGGCCCTGGCCGTGGTGGGTGTACGCGTAACCCAGCCGGCCGAGCTCGGCGCCCAGGGCCTCGTCGAAGGTCTCGGTGGTGATCTTGGTCTCCTGCAGACAGACCACATCCGGTCGACGCTGCTCCAGCCAGGCCACCAGCCGGGGGAGCCGGGGGCGTACCGAGTTCACGTTCCAAGTGGCGATCCGCACTCCCACAGGCTAGCGAGACTGTGTCCTTCTCGCTCGCCGATATCCTGGCCGAGCAGGCCGCCGTGGCCGGATATCCGCCACGCCGGAACTTCCGCGAAGGAGAAACCATGACCGTCGGGTCGACGTCGCGCCGCAGCGCCCGACCGGTGCGTTTGCAGCGTCACGATTCGGCGCTGCGTCCGATGCTCGTGACCTGGGAGGCGACCCGCGCCTGCGCCCTGGCTTGTCGTCATTGCCGCGCCGAGGCTGTCCCTTTCCGTGATCCGCGCGAGCTGAGTCTGGGAGAGGCCAAGGCTTTGATGGATGAGGCGGCCTCCTTCGGGCAGCCGGCTGTGATCTTCATCATCACCGGCGGCGACTGCTTCGAGCGTCCAGACCTGGCCGAGTTGGCCGCCTACGGTACGAGTCTCGGTCTGCACGTGGCGGTCTCGCCCTCGGGTACAGACAAACTGACCAAGCAGGCCCTGGCCGACGTGCAGGAGGCCGGGGTCAGCGTCATTTCCCTCTCTCTTGATGGGGCCACCGCCGCTACGCACGACGCCTTCCGTGGCGTCGAGCAGACCTTCGATCGCACTATCGCCGGCTGGCAGGCGGCGCGCGAATTGGGCATGAAGGTACAGGTCAACTCTGTCGTCGCCCGCCACAACGTCCATGAACTGCCGGACATCGCTGCGTTGGTACGAGAATACGGGGCCATGACCTGGTCGGGTTTCCTGCTCGTGCCCACCGGCCGCGGCGTGGATTTGGGGGGCCTGGACGCTCGCGAGGTCGAAGATGTGCTTGGCGCCTTTTACGACCTGGGCGAGGCCGTCGCGGTGCGTACTACCGAGGGTCATCACTTTCGGCGTGTCTGTCTGCAGCGGCAGGTCCTGGCCCAGCGTGGCATCGAGGGCGAGCAGATGATCCGCGTCATGGGTCACGGCGAGCTCTACCGGTCGCTGCGTCGGCGGATCGTCGAACTCGGCCTGGACCATGGCGAACGGCGGCGGCGTCCTCCCATCGCGGTCTCCAGCGGGAACGGTTTTATGTTCGTCTCCCACGTGGGCGAGGTGACTCCCTCCGGTTTTCTGGAGAAGAGCGCTGGCAACGTACGCGAGGCCTCGCTGACCGAGATCTACCGTTCTAGCGAGGTCTTCACGGGGGTTCGCGACCCGGAGGCGCTGGAGGGTAAGTGCGGGGTCTGTGAGTACCAGCGGGTGTGCGGAGGTTCGCGGG
Source organism: uncultured Propionibacteriaceae bacterium (assembly GCA_938046585.1). Classification (GTDB taxonomy): domain Bacteria; phylum Actinomycetota; class Actinomycetes; order Propionibacteriales; family Propionibacteriaceae; genus Fen-668. The sequence continues at coordinate 125,538 of CALIWR010000002.1, forward strand.
CGCGGGCTTACAACATGACCGGTAATCTCCATGCCGAAGACGCCTCCTGCGCCTACCAGCCCGGCTCTTTCCCGTACCCGCATGATGTGCGGGCGCTCCTGGCTAGCGGCCCGCCACGACGGTGACCGAGGACTGTGCAGGTGTGGGCATCTGTAGCTGTGAGCTGCGTCGCTGGCAGCGAACAGACTGCTGATATGCCAGTCTGGCTGCCATGCAGATCACCCATCTTGGGCATGCGGCGGTCCTCGTGGAGGTCGCCAGCCGGCGGATCCTGATCGACCCGGGCAACTTCAGCGACGCCTGGCATTCGCTGACCGACCTGGATGCGATCATGGTCACCCACCAGCACGCTGACCATGTCGACCCGCAGCACCTGCCGACCCTGCTCGCGGCTAATCCTGCGGCCCGGGTCCTGGTCGAGCCGCAGGTTCTGGACAGTGTCGACCTGCCCGGTGCGGCGGGTATCGCCAGCGACACCTCGGTGGACTTGGGGGCGGTGACCGTGAGCGCGGTTGGTGGCCAACATGCGGTGATCCATGCCGACATCCCGCAGATCGGCAATGTCGGATTGGTGATCCATGCCAGCGGCGAACCGGTGTTCTTCCATCCCGGCGACAGCCTGAGCGCGATCCCGCACGGGATCGACGTGGTGGCGATCCCGGCGTACGGGCCGTGGGCGGCGATGAAGGAGACCATCGAATTCGTCCGGCAGGTGAATGCGCCGCGCGGCTTCCTGATCCACCAGGGGCTGCTCAATCAGCGCGGGGAAGACCTGATCGCGAGCCGGGTTCCGCAGCTCAGCCGGACCGCGCTACAGCCGCTGGTAGTCGGGCAGCCCTGGCAGATCTGACCCGGGGCATGCCTGCGCCGGTTCGTAGGCTGCGGTTCCACCGAGGGTGTTGACAGGTCGCCGGTGAGGTTCTACCCTTCCATGAAATCGATTTCCTGATCGAGTGGAAGAAGGCAACGGTGCCCGTTCCCAGTGCGGAGCCAGACCTCGTGGGGCGTAACCACGATCCTGATCTGCTGCTCCAGGCTGAGGCCATCACCAAGACGTTCCCGGGTGTCAAAGCGCTGTCCGACATGCGCTTCGACCTGCGCAAGGGTGAAGTGCTGGCGCTGGTGGGCGAAAACGGGGCGGGTAAATCCACCCTGATGAAACTGCTGACCGGGATCTACCCGATGGAGGCCGGGCAGGTTTGGCTGGACGGCGAGCCGCTGCAGGTCCGCAATCCCAAGGAGGCGCAGGAACGCGGGCTGTCGATCATCCACCAGGAGTTCAACTTGATGCCCCACCTGACGGTGGCGCAGAACATCTTCCTGGGCCGCGAACCACTCGCCGCGGGCTTCTTCACCCAGCCGAGGCAGCTGGAGCGCCGGACCCGCGACCTGCTGGACCGGCTCGGGCTGCCGCTGGACCCCAACGCCCTGGTCTCCACGCTGACCGTGGCCCGACAGCAGATGGTCGAGATCGCCAAGGCCCTGTCGTACAACTCCAAGGTCTTGATCATGGACGAGCCGACAGCAGCGCTCAACGAGGCCGAGGTCGAGACCCTGCACGGCCTGATCCGCCGCTTCGTGACCCCCGAGACCGGCGTGGTCTACATCTCCCACCGAATGCCAGAGTTGAAACGGATCGCGGATCGGATCACCGTGATCCGCGACGGCCACTACGTCGACACCGTGAACACTGCCGAGACCACCGTGAGCCAGGTGATCGCCCGGATGGTCGGACGCCAGATCGACACCAGCGCCCGTCCTGAGAATGTCCGCGGTGACCGCCCGGTGCTGATGTCGGTCCGAGACCTGTCGACCAAGAGCCTGCTGCGTGAGGTGAGTTTTGACCTGTACGAGGGGGAGATCCTCGGCTTCGCCGGCCTGATGGGCGCCGGCCGGACCGAGGTGGCCCGGGCCATCGTGGGCGCTGACCCGCGCGCCCGGGGCACTATCGTGTTGCGGGATCGGGAGATCAGTCCACGCAACCCGGCCCAGGCCGCCAAATTCGGAATCGGTTATCTCTCAGAGGACCGCAAACGGTACGGGCTGATGCTGGACCAGTCGGTGTCGTTCAACACCGTGATCTCGTCGCTGGCTGACACCTTCTCGACGGCCGGTTTCGTCGACTTCGGCGGCATCTCTCGAGTGTCTCAGGAACAGCGGGAAGCGTTGCGCGTCAAGACCCCGAGCATCAATCAGCTGGTGAGGAATCTCTCCGGCGGCAACCAACAGAAGGTCGTGATCGCCCGGTGGCTGGTGAAGAACTGCGACGTGCTGATCTTCGACGAGCCCACCCGCGGAATTGACGTGGGCGCTAAGGACGAGATCTACACCCTGCTCAACCGCCTGGCCAGCGAGGGCAAGTCCATCATCATGATCTCGTCTGAACTGCCTGAGGTGCTGCGTCTGTCGCACCGGGTGGCGGTGATGTCACAGGGTCGCCTGAGCGGCATCCTTCCCGCCGCCGACGCCACCCAGGAGGCGATTATGGCGCTCGCCACCCACCCCGACGAACCCCCCGCTGACGCCATCACGACTGCTGAGGACCTGCGATGAGCACCGACCAGACCCCGTCCGAGTCGACCGCGGCTGAGGCCCCCGAGGCACCACCCGCGACGCCCGAGGTTTCCGAGACACCACCCGTGGTGGGATCGCAGACTGCCCGGGCAGCTACGCTGCGCCAGCGGCTGCAACAGCTGATGGCCTTCGGCGGGCTGATCGCGATCTTCGCGGTGTTCGCGGTCATCCAGCGGGAGGTCTTCCCGACCTACGGCAACATCATCAGCATCCTGTACTCGACGGTCGTGGTCGGGCTCTTGGCGCTGGGGGCGACCTTGGTGATTATCACCAGCGGCATCGACCTCTCGGTCGGGACCGGAATGGCGTTCTGCGCGGTGATAGCGGGCACCTTCATCGTCACCTGGCAGATCCCAGTGGCGGTCGGGGTCCTGCTAGCGATCCTGTTCGGTGGCCTGCTGGGTGCGATCAACGGCTTCAATGTCGCAATCCTCAGGCTGCCGCCGTTTATCGCCACCTTGGCGATGATGCTGGTCTGCCAGGGATTAGCGCTGGTGGTCTCGAAGACCAAACCGATTTACTTCGATCCGGACTCTGGCTACACGAGCATTTCGACCGGGACCCTGATCGACGACCACGTCCTGGTTGGTGTCCCGCTGCCGCGGAACCTGCCGAACGCGATCATCGTCTTCGCCTTGGCCATCGCGGTGGCGGCGGTGCTGCTGAACCGTACCCTGCTCGGCCGCTACGACGTCGCGATCGGCTCCAATGAGGAGGCCACCGCCCTATCGGGGGTCAACGTCAAGAAATGGCTGATCATTATCTACACCGTGGCTGGGCTGTTCACCGGTCTGGCCGGTGTGATGATCTCTGCCCGGCTGGGGTCGGCCCAGCCTGCGACCGGAGTCGGGTACGAACTGCAGGCGATCGCTGCGGTCGTGATCGGCGGTACCTCGCTGTCGGGTGGCAAAGGCTCGATCGTGGGCACCGTGATCGGTGCCCTGATCATCGCTGTTCTCAACAACGGTCTGCAGATCAGTTCTGTACCTCAGGAATGGCAGAACGTGATCCTGGGCGTCGTGATCCTGCTGGCCGTCTTCAGCGACCAGCTCCGGACCCGCCGCGAGGCTATCCACTAGAACCTCCCACCCCAGCACGACAAGGAAAGGAACGACCATGGGTTCACCGTTGAAGACCATGGCAGTCGCGGCGGTCGTGGCCTCGATGGCCCTGTCCGCTTGCTCCACCGGCACTCCTGCTTCGGGCAATTCCAGCTCGGCCGCCGGATCCGGGGGACAGAAGACGATTGCGATCATCTCCAAGGGCTTCCAGCACCAGTTTTGGCAGGCGGTGAAGAAGGGCGCTGAGCAGGAGGCGAAGGCCCAGGGGGTCAGCGTCACCTTCGACGGGCCCGCCAGCGAGAAGGAAGTCGACGCCCAGATCACGATGTTGACCAATACGATCGCCAAGAAGCCGAGTGCGATTGCCTTCGCGGCCCTCGACAGCAAGGCCGCGGCCGCACCGCTGGCCCAGATCAAGAGCCAGCAGATTCCGCTGGTGGCCTTCGACTCCGGCGTCGACTCCGACCTTCCGGTCACCACCGCGGCGACCGACAACAAGGCCGCTGCGGGCGAGGCCGCTAAGCGGATGTGCCAATTGCTGGGCGGCAAGGGCAAGGTCGGGGTGGTCGTCCACGACCAGGTCTCGAAGACCGGCCAGGACCGCCGCGACGGCTTCCTGGAGGGGATGAAGGCCAACTGTCCCGGGGTGACCGTGCTCGACCCCCAGTACGGGGACGGTGACCAGGCCAAGTCCGCTGACATTGCCAAATCGATCATCGCTGCCCATCCCGATCTGACGGGCTTCTTCGGCGCCAATGAGGGGTCGGCGATCGGTGTGGTCAAGGGTGTTCAGGAGAGCAAGAAGACGGGCCTGACGATCGTCGGCTTCGACTCCGGCAAGGCCCAGGTGGATGCCATCAAGTCCGGGCTGATGGCTGGCGCGGTGACCCAGGACCCGGTCGGGATGGGGGCTGCGACTGTGAAGGCCGCGGTGCAGGCAATCAACAAGCAGTCTCTACCGAAGACCATCGACACCGGCTACTACTGGTACGACAAGTCGAACCTCGACGAGCCCAAGATCAAGTCCGCCCTCTACGACTAGGACCCCCAGGACTACGAGGAACGGCACGAACGTCGAGCCGTACCACGAGCAACGAGCCGTCGGGACCGGCCAGGACACCGGCCCCGACGCTGCCGCAGAACGTGACGCGGCCGGGAAGGTGAACTGAGGTGGCGACCATCTACGACGTGGCCCAACGTGCCGGGGTTTCCCCGGCGACCGTGTCGCGGGTTTTCAACGGGGCCCGGGTCTCGGCGTCCAAGCAGCGGGCGGTCCGGGAAGCCGCCCAAAGCCTCGGTTTCGTTCCCAACGAGAATGCCCGGCGGTTGCGGCTGGGGAGATCCCAGATCATCGCGATGCTGATCCCCGACATCGAAAACGCCTTCTTCACCGCGATGACCCGGGCGGTCACCGATGCGGCCCGGGCCGCCGGGTACTCGGTGATGCTCGGCAACACCGATGACGATCCCGACCAGGAGGCCGAGCTGATGGCTGCGGCGATCGCCGACCCGGTCGCCGGGATCATCGTCGCCCCCGCCGACGACCGGGCCGACTACGGTCCCGCCAATGGCCGCCACGTGCCGGTAGTGGCCGTCGACCGGGATGCGCCCAGCAGTAGCGTGGACACCGTGGTGGCTGACAATGTCAGCATCGCGCTGACCGCCACCCGGCAGCTCTTTGCTGCCGGTCACCGTCGGGTCGCCTGCGTCTCCGGGCCGCCCCGGGTGATGACCGCCGACCAGCGCTGCGCCGGGTACGCCCAAGGGTGGCAAGAGGCGATGGGGACCGCGCCTCCCGACGAGCTCCTGGTCCGTGCCACGTACACCGTGGCGGGCGGACGGGCCGGGGCCCAGGCCCTGCTGGGCCTGGCTGATCCACCGGACGCGATCGTCGCCGCCAACAACCGGATCGCGGTCGGGCTGATCCGCCAGCTGTGGTCAGTCGGCCTCGACACCCGGATCCCGGTGGCGTCGGTGGGCGAGTTGCCCTTCGTCGTACGACCACCGCAGGGGTTGCTGACCGTGAGTCTGCCCGCCCGAGAGCTGGGAGCTGCTGCCGCCCGGCTCCTGCTGGAACGGATCCACGGGTTCCACGGCTCCGCCCGCCGCGTGGTTCTGCCCTGCGGCACAACCGTCTCACATCACACAGAAGGAGAAGAGCTATGAATGACTACGCTTTCCCGACGCTAGCTGAGCGTCCGAAGGCCGCTGAGAAGACCATCTATACGGTCGCCAGCGGTGACCTGCGGCTGACCACCAACGTGAAGACCTGGCCGATGCAGCAGCAGGTCGAGCAGGCCTTCGCCGCGGCAGTCGAGGAATTCGGCTGGTCGGTGGTCCGGGCCCACGGGGTCGATCCTGAGAAGGGGCATGGTTTCATTGACAACCAGCGCCGGGGGATGGACGTCTTCGCCACCATCCCGCAGGACGCGCCGCTGGTGGTGGTGGAGGCTGTTTGGCAGTACAGCCACCATGTCCTGGCCGGGCTGCGTGACCACCGTGGCCCGATCCTGGTGGTCGCCAACTTCGCTGGCGACTTCCCCGGTCTGGTGGGACTGCTGAACCTCACTGGCTCGATGACCAAGGCCGGGATCCGGCATTCGGCACTGTGGAGCAAGGACTTCACCGATGACTGGGCCAAGCAGCAGCTGAAGACTTGGCTGGAGACCGGCGAGATCATCCACGACATCTCCCACGTGCGTGACTTGCCGGCCTTGTCGGATTCCCCGCAACGGCGGCTGGGCGAGGCGCTAGCCGAGCAGCTGCGGCGGGAGAAGGCGATCCTCGCGATCTTCGACGAAGGGTGCATGGGGATGTACAACGCAATCATCGATGATGAGCTGCTGAACCCGACCGGGATCTACAAGGAGCGACTCAGCCAGTCGGCGCTGTACGCGGAGATGCTGACGGTGACCGACGAGGAGGCGGCCGCGGTCCGGGCTTGGCTGGATGCCCGCGGGATGACCTTCCACGTCGACAACCAGGGTGACTGGAAAGAGTGCCTGACCGACGAGCAGCTCACCTGGCAGTTCAAGATGTACATCGCCGCCTTGCGGATCGCCGACGATTTCGGAGCCGACGCGGTCGGGATCCAATACCAGCAGGGCCTGAAGGACCTAGTCCCGGCCTCCGACCTGGCCGAGGGACTGCTGAACGACCCGAACCGGCCGCCGGTGACCTCCCGGGACGGCTCCCGGGTGCTGTACGAGGGCCGTGCCCTGCCGCACTTCAACGAGGTCGATCAAGGGGTCGCAGTCGATGCGCTGGTCACCAATCGGGTCTGGACCGCGATGGGTCTCGACCCGTCGACCACCCTGCACGACATCCGGTGGGGTGACGACTGGGAGGGTGATTTCGTGTGGGTGCTGGAGATCTCCGGATCGGTGCCGGCCTCCCACCTGGGCGGTTACGACAAGGCCCATTCGTACCGGCAGTCGTACTATTTCTTTCCCAAGGGCGGCGGCACCCTGTCGGGGGTCTCGAAGCCGGGCGAGCTGGTCTGGTCCCGAGTCTTCCTCGAGGGCGGCCGACTCCACGTCGATCTGGGCCGGGGGACCAGCATTGAGATGCCCGAGGCCGAGGTGCAGCGCCGGCTGGACGCCACCAATAAAGAGTGGCCGATCCTGAACGCCATCCTGCACGGGGTTTCCCGCGACCAGCTGATGGCTCGTCATAAGGCCAATCACCTCAACGTGAGCTATGCCCCAGACGCGGCGACCGCCGACCGGGCCCTGATCGCCAAGGCTGCCATGTTCCAGGCGATGGGGCTGCAGGTGCACCTCTGCGGTGACGTGCTGACGCAACTGGGGGCCTGATGCTGTACGGACCGATGCTGCACCCGGAACTGTTGCGGGTGTTGGGGTCCGCCGGGCACGGTGCCACCGTGCTGATCGCTGACGCCAACTATCCGCACGGGGTCTGGGTCAACCCCCGGGCCGAGCGGGTCGCGCTCAACCTGGCCCCCGGGCTACTCAGCGCCACCGATGTGCTTACCGTCGTCGCTCAGACGATCCCGATCGAGGCTGCCACGCTGATGGGGCCGGCCCCTGACGCCGAGCAGGTCGAGGTCAGGATCCACGACGCCTTTCGTCGGATCCTCGGCCAGATTCCGGTCTCGACCGCGATGCGGTGGGATTTCTACGACCTGGCCAGGTCAGCGGACTGTTGCTGCGTGATCGCGACCGGGGAGCAGCGGTTGTACGCCAATGTGCTGCTCACCATGGGAGTGCGCCGTCCGGACGAATAGTCCCCAGCCGGCGAGGCGCTGGGCCCGGCAACCTGCCTGGGCCTGGCGCTTGCCCAGAGCCTGAGCGATGGATGTCAGCGCAGCTCGCGGACCGGGTTTTCTGCCAGCCCCAGGTGCTGCCAGACCTTGTCCGGCACCCGCGAGAAGAACTCACAGACGAAGGCCTGGCACCAGGCCACGATCTCCTCGGTGGGCTTCACCTTGGGCCGCATCCACAGGAACTGGTCCTGGATCGCGAACGGCGGCGGACTCATCTCGACCAGGAACGGCAGTAGCGGGCGGAAGACCTCGGTCGCGAATGGACGGTCGTCGGCGTACACCGTGTGGGCGTTGTCAAAGGCTGGCATGTGGAAGATCAGCGGCTGGGCAAAACCTCGCCAATCCAATGCCACCCGACCGAAGCTAAACGGCAGCGAGGTCTGGATCACAGCCTCGTCGCGGTCGTAATAGTGGGTGCCGTTGTCGTCATAGGTGGAGACCACGTAACGGTGGTTGAAACCCAGGGTCTGAATGCCCCAGTCCGGGGCCGTGACCACCACATCCAGAGCCTGGTGCCGGTTGCCGTCCCAGGTGACGGGTGCGGTCGCCAGCAGCCGGTCGTCCTTCGGTACATACGCCCAGCCCGGACGCCGGTAGAACGACATCCCCACCGGCTTGGGCTGGGTGAACCGTTGCAACGAGGTCGACCTGGCGATCGCCTGGGCGATGATGCTGAGGTCATTCATGTAGGCATGTACCGCCGATGCCCCGCTCGGGATCTGCTCTACCGTGAGCGAGTCACCATCAATCGCCACATCCAAGGGTCGTCGATGGGCGAAGTCCCGGATGGCGGGCAGCACATTCTCTACCACCGCCCAGCCGTACTCCTCCTGCTCAGTTACCAGTAACAGCCCGGCATCGTTGGGAATCTGCAGCCCGACGATGCCGGCCCGGGGATTGCTCGGTAGCGAGGCGAAGAAGGGCGGCAGCGAGTATGGGATGCGCAGCGCCCCGACCGAGCCGTACGTGGAGAACGTCGAGCAGCCATAGGTGAAGGCCTGGTACGGGAAACCGGAGTCGCTGTACCCGACCACTTGGCTCGAGAACCGCCGACCGGTCCCGGACCCAAACGGCGGACAGTTCAAACCATCCAACGGGCTGGCAGCAGGGAACGTCACAGGAACCACGCTATCCGAGTCCGGATCAGCCGATGAGCACGGTGATCGTAGAGCCCTCCGGGACCTTCGCCCCGGCCGCTGGATCGGTCCCATACGCGATTCCCGCAGCGGTCGGACCGTTGACGATGGTCTTGGTAGCCACGTCGAAACCGGCAGCCTTGAGGGTCGTCACTGCTTGGTCCTTCGGCATCCCCCGCACCGTCGGGACCGTCACCACGACCGGGCCTTGGGAAGCCGTTAGGGTCACCCGGTCGCCTTTCTTGCCTTCACCGTTCGGCGGGGACTGGCTGATCACCAGCCCCTCGGCCACGGTCTTCGAATGCTGCTGGGTGATGGTTACCGTGAAACCGGCTGCCTGCAGTTCCTGCTGGGCCTGTTGGACGCTCTTGCCGACATAGTTCGGGATCTGGATCGGCTGTGGGCCCTTGGAGACCACCAGATCTACCCGGTCGCCTCGCTTCAGCTTGGTGCCCTTGGGTACCGATGCTTTGATCACCACCCCCGCGGCCACGGAGTCGTGGTAGGTCTCGGTCACCTCGCCGAGACCGAGATTGTTTCTAGCCAGGGCTGCCTCTGCTCGATCCCGGGTCGTTCCTACCAGCTCAGGGGCATCGAACCGCTCCGGGCCGAGCGAGACGGCGGCCGTGATCTGGCCGTCTCTGCGGATCGAAGCGCCGGCCGCTGGGTCTGTCCGGACCACTCGTCCGGCGGCGACCGTCTCGGAATACTCCTGGGTTGCGGTGAAACCGAGCAGTGCCGCCTCAGTGGCCGAGCGGGCCTCCGGCTCGCTCATCCCGACCAGGTTCGGGGTCGTGGTCCAGCGGGCCTCGCTGAGATAGGAGTAGCTGACACCGCCGCCGATCAAGGTGAGCATCAGCAGCAGCACCAAAGCCACCATTCCGCGTCGGCGTCGGTGCACCTTGGACTGCGAGATCCGGACCAGTTGCCGAACCATCGGGCGGGTGTCGCGGCGCTTCACCTGGTCTGATGACCGCGCTGGCCGATCGGGCATGGCATCGGCCTTGGTCTCCAGATCCACCGGCGACACCGGGGTCGCCGCCTGGTCGCGCGCAGCAGAGGACGGCCGGGAGGTGCCCGGCGAACGGAGAGTCCAGGTCCGGTCTGACGGCGCTGTCGCTGGGGTGGTCGGGGCCTGCCCCACCTGAACTGCAGGCATGGTGCCGGTCTGGGGCGAGGCTGGGCTGCCGGCCGAGGGCGGATCGGCTAGATCGGCTTCCGGGCCGGCGCCCAGCCGCTGAGTGAGCTCCGGGTCATCGGTGATGTGCTGTGCCAGCGCCCGCCGGGCTAGCGCCACCCGACGCGCCAGGGCCCGGCCGTCGGCGGGACGCTGGGACGGGTCGCGACGGGTGCAGGCCAGCACCAGGGCATCCAAGTAGGGCGGGATCGTACGACGCCCCCGGGTGAGCGCGGTCGACGGCGCGGGGATGTCATGGTGGACATGGCTGTAGGCGATCTGGATCGGGGAATCACCCCGGTGCGGCTTCTGCCCGGTGAGCAGCTCGTACAGCATCACGCCGACCGAGTACACGTCGGAACGTGAGGTGGCCTTGTTGGTGGTCACCCGCTCCGGCGAGATGTACGAGACAGTGCCGATCAGCATCCCCTGAGTAGCGGTGTTGGTCTGCCCGGTGACCGCCTTCGCCAGACCGAAGTCGGTGACCTTGACCACACCCTGCTCCGAGATCAGGACGTTCTCCGGCTTCACGTCGCAGTGCACCAGGCCCACGTCGTGCGCAACCGCCAGCGCTCGGACCACCGGCTCCAGGTAGTTCAGCGCCGAGGCGGGGGAGAGCCGGCCCTCGCGTCGGATCAAGGCGCGCAGGGTGCAGCCCTGAACGTACTCCATCACGATGTACGGTCGGTCGGCCTCTACTCCCTGGTCGAAGACTGCGACGATGTTGGGATGGGACAGCCGGGCCGCGGCCCGGGCCTCCTTGTCGAACTTGGCAGCGAAGTCGACGTCGTCGCCAAGCCCCTCATGCATCAGCTTAATCGCGACAACCCGGCCGAGCCGGTTGTCGATACCTTCGAAGACGGTCGCCATGCCACCGCGGGCCACTTTTCGACCCAAGGCATAACGACCTCCGTACAGCTGACCACCCAAGGGGTCGCTGACAGCGGGCGCGCTCACATCTGCTCCAGACACGGTTGGGGAAGGAAGGCCGTGTGTATGGCGGGGTCGAGTGTACGGAAAAGGTGGTAGCGAGCGCGAGTGACGCGCCGCGCGGGTGTGAGATCGTTGCGGACCCAGCCGATAGGCTGTGCCGGTGACTGCACTGATGAGCCTAGACGCGAAGCTCCGGCTGGCCCGGATCATCGTCGTGACCGGGTCCCTGGGCGGTGGCGATGCCTTTGCCAGCCACGTCTGCGGTCTGCTCGAGGCGGGTGCCGACATCATCCAGCTGCGCGACCCTCAAGTCCCGCCGTCGGTGTTGCGGGAGGCGTTCGAGATGGCTCAGGCGATCGCGCTCGCACACAATTCGTCGGTGGCTGTCACCTCGGACGTCGAACTCGCCAAGGACTGCGACGCCGACCTGTTGGTGTTGCCGGCCAAGAGCATCGACCCGAGTCTGGCCCACGCCAAGCTGCACCCGCATGCCCTGGTCGGCAGGTCGGTCCACGACGATGCGGGGCTGGCCACCGCCGCCGCTGATCATGAGATCAACTTCGCCCTGGTCGGCCCGGTGTATCTGCCGGCAGGGGCCCCGTTCGCAGCGCCCGGGCTGGACCTGGTGCGCCAGGCGGCAGAGCACATGCCGGTCGCCGACATTAGGGGCACCCCATGGTTCGCCACCGGGGGGATCGACCCGGCCACGGTGAACGAGGTGATTGAGGCCGGCGCCCGGAGGGTCAGTATCGCAGTGGACTCATCCGACGACGCGGCCGCCGTGAAACAGCTTGCCGACGCGCTCCGGCTAGCGTGGGTCCAGGACCCGACCCTGAAGGACTTCGCCTTCGGGGTCTTCGGGATGGGTTCCCCCAGCCACGCCTTGCGTAAGGCGCCGAAACCTAGCGCATGGTGACCAGGCGTACGTTCGCGGCCGGCGGGATCGGTCTGATCCTGTTGGCGCTGGTCGTCTTGGCTTGGCTGTCCATTCGCTCGCCATCGTCAACCAGGGCTGAGGCTGTCCCGGCAGCCACGAGCACCCTGCGTTCCACCACGCCTGACCCTGGCGGCGGGCTCCTTCCCAGCGCCGCCCGGCGCTCCAGTACGGCAACGATCGACCCGCAGACCCATCTGCCTTGGGTGGAACCGGCTGAACTGCCGGAGCCGGCCCGCCAGGTACTCGCCCTGATCGACCAGGGCGGCCCATTCCCGTACCGTCAAGATGGGCAGACATTCGGCAATTACGAGCGGCGGTTGCCGGCCAAACCATCCGGTTTCTACCGGGAGTACACAGTGAAACTGGGGTCCTCACGCGATCGTGGCCCGGTCCGGATCGTCACCGGCGGGCACCAGCAGTGGTACTTCTACACCGAGGACCACTACGCCTCCTTCGCGAGGATCCGACGATGAGTATCGGCCTGGTGACCCCGCCGCTGCGAGGCGGGGTGTACCGGGTGACGTCCGAGACCGGCCTGGAACAGAGGCTGGCCACGGCCGGCTGGACGGTGACACGGCTCCAGGCTGTCGAACCACGGGGCTTCCTGGTCGAGGTGGGGACGGCGCTGGGCTTCCCGCCGTACTACGGTGCGAATCTTGACGCGTTGGCTGATTGCCTATCCGATCTGGATCGGCCGACGGCCTTGATCTGGCGCGGCTGGGCAGCCGCGCAGCTGGCTGAGCCACGTCGGTGGTCGACGCTGCTGCGGGTACTGCGCCAGGCGAGCGCCGGACCGGTCCCGTTCGCCCTGGTCTTGGCCGGGGCATAGGCTGCCCGCCATGAGATTCGACCCGGAACAACCGCTCGGTGATCGGTTCCGGGACACGATCACGGCGGTCTTGATCACCTTTGCTGACCAACAGCAGGCGGTGTTCGATCAGATCGGCGCCGAGGTCCAGCCGCTGTTCGACCAGGCCCGGAGCCTGATCGGTGGCGGTAAACGGTTCCGGCCTGCATTTTGTTATTGGGGCTATGCGGCGGTTGCCGGGCAACCGGAACCGGCCGATCCGGTGCTGGCCGCGGCGGCCAGCCTGGATCTGCTCCATGTCTCGGCGCTGGTCCACGACGACGTCATCGACGACTCCGATACCCGCCGGGGTGACCCGGCAGCCCACTTGCTGATTGCCGAGCTCCACCGCCAAGCCGGCTGGCGGGGCTCATCTGAGAGGTTCGGGCGGGCTGGCGCGATCCTGCTCGGGGACCTGCTGCTGATCTGGTCAGCGCAGCTGTGGGCCGCTTCCGGGTTCGACCAGCAGGCCTTGCGGCGGGCCCGACCGGCGCTCGACGCGGTCCGAGCCGAGGTCACCTTGGGGCAGTATCTCGACATCATCGCCCAACATGCCGAGACCTCGCTGGACCGGTCGCGGCGGGTGAACGAGTTTAAGTCGGCCCGTTACACCGTGGCTCGTCCGGCTCAGGTGGGCGCGCTGCTGGCTGGCGCCGAACCGGACCTGGTCGACGCGCTGGGTCGCTTCGGCTCCTGCCTGGGTCGGGCCTTCCAGATGCGTGATGACGTGCTGGGCGTGTACGGGGATGTCTCGGTGACCGGTAAACCCGCCGGTGACGACATCCGTGAGGGAAAGCAGACCGTACTCGTGGCGTACGCATTGGAGCAGGCGAGCCCAGCGGCCGCAGCCCGCCTGGCAGGTCTGCTCGGTGACCCGGACCTGGACCCGGCCGGGGTGGCTACGGCCCGCCAGATCATCGACGAATCCGGGGCGGTACGACGAGTCGAGGCCGACATTGCCACCGACCATGCCCAGGCCATGGCGGCGCTGGCTGCGGCCCGACTCGACAGTGACGCCCGGATCGCCCTCGACGCCCTTGGTCGGCTGGCGGTCACGCGGGATGCCTGAGGCTGCGGTCGCGTTAGGGTTCCCTGCGTGACCCGTGACCACACGATCGCCGACCTGCTCGCCGAGCGCCGGCGGCCCACCTTTTCGTTCGAATTCTTCCCGCCTAAGAGTCCCCAGGATGCTGAACGCCTGTGGCAGGCGATCGACCGACTGGTACCGCTGGAACCGGACTTTGTCTCGGTGACCTATGGAGCCAACGGTGGTTCCCGGCATCGAACCCTGGCGATCACCGAACGGTTGGCTCAGGAATCGTCGTTGCGGGTGATGGGCCACTTGACCTGTGCCTCACAGAGCAGCGACGAGCTGGTCCGGGCGATCGAGGACTATCGCAGCGCCGGCGTTCACCATGTGCTTGCGGTCCGCGGCGACATGCCGGGTGGTCCGACCAAACCCTGGGTGCCGCATCCCCAGGGACTGGCCAACGCCACCGAACTGGTCCGGCTAGTGAAGCAGACCGGCGATTTCTGCGTCGGCGTCGCCGCCTTCCCCGATCCACACCCGCAGACCCAGGACCCCGACCTCGACGCCCGGTTGCTGGTGGCGAAAGCCGAAGCCGGGGCACAGCTGGCGATCACACAGCTGTTCTTCCGGGCCACCTCCTATACCGCCATGGTGGAACGGGTCCGGGCGTTAGGTTGTGATGTGCCGATCCTGGCCGGAATCATGCCGATTACCCAGATCGGGCAGATCCGGCGGTTCGCTGATTTTTCGGGGGCCGAACTGCCGGCGGAGGTGACTTCACGGCTCGAGGAGGTGGCCGACGATCCCCAGGCCGTACGGGAGGTGGGAGTCGAGATCGCCACCGAACTCTCGCTCGAGGTGCTGCGAGCCGGCGCCCCTGGCCTGCACTTCTTCACCCAGAACCGTTCCACGGCGACCCGCCAGATCCTGGCCCGGGTCCGGGCCGCGAGTTGAGGGCCCCGGTCGGACGCTGGTACCGTATCTCGTCGCGATGACTCGCGCTATGCGCCCGGGCGCGCACCAACACTCTCGACCAGGTAAGGCTGCCACGTGGCGAACATCAAGTCCCAGATGAAGCGGATCAAGACGAACGAGAAGGCTCGTCAGCGCAACAAGGCCATCAAGTCGGCGCTGCGTACCCAGGTGCGCCGTTTCCGTGAGGCTGCCGATGCCGGCGAGACCGAGAAGGCCGTTGAGTACGCGCGCACGGCGTGCCGCTCGCTCGACAAGGCGGTTACCAAGGGCGTGATCCACGCCAACAACGCGGCTAACCGTAAGTCGGCGATCGCTTCCCGGGCCGCTGCCTTGTAGCAGCCGTGTCTGACCGCCTGAGCTGGTGCTTGGGCGGGTCGTATCGCTGACGTTGCCGGTCTTCTTCTCTGCGAGAAGATTTTTCTGGTCGTGGCTGGGTTGGTTATTTCTCGTCGTTTGTTCGGGCGGTGTGGTCTGTGGCAGGGCGGGCAGCTGCGGGACCGTCAGGGGTGACTGGCATAGTGAACCGCGTGGCTGAGCAATCTCCCTTCGGGAGTCTGGTGCTGGTGGTCGGCCCCGAGTCGTTGCTCGCGGAAAGGGCCGTCGACCGGGTGGTTCAGTCCGCCTTGGCGCAGGCCCCGCAGGCGACGGTCAATCGGGTCGAGGCGGCTGGTCTGGATGTCGGTCGGCTGCTGGAGATTACAGCCTCGGCTCTGCTGGCTGAGGAGTCGGTGGCGGTCGTGACCGGTCTTGACGGGTTGCGCTCGGAGGTGGCTGCGACACTGGTGGCGGTAGTCCAGGATCTTCCCCCCGAGGTGGCGCTGGTATGTGTGCACCCAGGCGGGGCCAAGGGCCGCCAGCATGTCGATGCTTTGCGGAAGTTGGCAGCCCAGGTGATCGATTGCCCGGCGTTGAAGTCGTGGGAGCTGGCGAGGTTCGTCTCAGCCGAGGCCCGTCGGTCCCGGGGCCGGATCGACGATGCTGCCGCTCAACAGGTAGTGGACGCGGTCGGCTCCGACACTCGGGCCTTGGCCAGCGCCGTCAGCCAGCTGCTCGTGGATTCTGCTGGGCAGCCGGTGACCTCCGACCAGGTGCGTCGCTATTTCGCCGGCCGCGCCGAGGTGACGGGTTTCGCAGTCGTGGACGACGTGATGAACGGCAACCACGCGGGTGCTCTAGAGAAGTTGCGCTGGGCGTTGGCGACTGGGATGGCGCCGGTGATGCTGACCAGTAACTTGGCGGCGGCGCTGCGTCAGCAGGGCCGCTACCTTGATCTGCGCGGGGAACGGATGCCAGACCCGGTACGGGCCAAGGAGGTCGGCGTCCCGCCGTGGAAGCTTAAGGACTTGGACCGGCGCTCGCGGGCCTGGACCGAGGCCGCGGTGGCGCGGGGGATTACCGCTGTGGCCAGCGCTGATGCCGCCGTCAAGGGCGCCGAGAACGACCCGGCTTTCGCCCTGGAACGACTGCTGCTGAAGCTCCACCACTACCGCCAGTCGGCCCGTCACTAACCCCAGACGAAGGCGTGGTCGAGCACGACAAGGGCAATCAAGCCTGGTCGTGGAGCACCCCGTCTGGACGACGAACGACGAGAAACGACTGACTCAGCCACGACCCTATGGGCCTTCTCGTCGGTGAGGAGGAAGACGGGGGTGTTAGCTCCACGGCCCGCCCTCGCGGATGCGAGGGCAATCAAACCCAGCCGCGGAGCACCCCGTCTGGACGACGAACGACGAGAAACGACTGACTCAGCCACGACCCTATGGGCCTTCTCGTCGGTGAGGAGGAAGACGGGGGTGTTAGCTCCGCGGCCCGCCCGAGCGAAGGCGAGGGCAATCAAACACTGTGAGAAGATGGGGGTTCCGTGTCCGATCTCCATGTGAAGGCCCGCATTGTCTGTTCCTGTGCCTGGAAGTACTGACCCGGCGATCATCCGGAACTTCTGCATCATCGCTCATATCGACCATGGCAAGTCCACCTTGGCTGACCGGATGCTGCAGCTGACCGGGGTGGTGGACGATCGGTCGATGCGCGCCCAGTATCTCGACCGGATGGATATCGAGCGGGAGCGGGGGATCACGATCAAATCGCAGGCGGTCCGGATGCCCTGGATTCGCGGCGGCTGTCCGTACGTTCTCAACATGATCGATACCCCTGGCCATGTTGACTTCACCTATGAGGTTTCGCGCTCCCTGGCGGCATGTGAGGGCGCGGTGTTGCTGGTGGACGCGGCTCAGGGGATCGAGGCGCAGACTCTGGCGAACCTGTACCTGGCGTTGGAAGCGGACCTCCACATCATCCCGGTCTTGAACAAGATCGACCTGCCCAGTGCCCAGCCCGAGAAATACGCTGCCGAGCTGGCCACGATCATCGGAGGCAGCCCGGGCGAGGTGCTCCAGGTGTCGGCCAAGACCGGGGATGGGGTGACCGAGTTGTTGGACGCGATCGTGGCTCAGGTGCCGGCGCCGGTCGGTGACCCGGATGCCCCGGCTCGGGCTTTGATTTTCGACAGCGTGTACGACACCTACCGCGGTGTGGTCACGTATGTTCGGGTCGTCGATGGGGAGCTCAATCATCGTGATCGGATCCTGATGATGAGCACCAAGGCCACCCATGAGGTGCTTGAGGTCGGCGTGATCGCACCGGAACCGGTGAAAGCCTCCGGGATCGGGGTCGGTGAGGTGGGTTACGTGATCACTGGTGTGAAGGATGTTCGCCAATCCCGGGTCGGTGACACTGTCACCCTGGCCAGCCGACCGGCTGAGCAGGACCTGGGCGGCTACCGCCATCCAAACCCGATGGTGTACGCCGGGCTGTACCCGATCGACGGGGACGACTTCGCGGAACTGCGGGAGGCGCTGGAGAAGCTCCAGCTCAACGACGCGGCCCTGGCCTTCGAACCGGAGACCTCAGCGGCGCTGGGTTTCGGTTTCCGGATCGGTTTTCTGGGGTTGCTCCATATGGAGATCGTGCGGGAGCGGTTGGAGCGGGAGTTCAACCTGGACCTGATCTCCACAGCACCGAATGTGGTCTACCGGGTTGTGATGGAGGACGGTACCGAGTACCTGGTGACCAATCCGAGTGAGTTTCCGGCCGGGAAGGTCGCCACCGTGTACGAGCCGGTGGTGAAGGCGTCGATCCTGAGCCCGACCGACTACATCGGCACCTTGATGGAGCTCTGTCAGGGTCGGCGGGGCGTTCAGACCGGGATGGACTACCTCTCGGAGGACCGGGTCGAGTTGCACTACACGCTGCCCTTGGCCGAGATCGTCTTCGACTTTTTCGACGCCTTGAAGTCGCGTACCAAAGGATACGCCTCACTGGACTACGAGCCGTCGGGGGAGCAGCAGGCCGACCTGGTCAAGGTGGATATTCTGCTGCACGGCGACGCGGTCGATGCGTTCAGTTCGATCGTGCATCGGGACAAGGCCTACGCCTATGGGGTCGCCATGACCGAGAAGCTGCGTGGTCTGATCCCTCGCCAGCAGTTCGAGGTTCCGATCCAGGCGGCGATCGGGGCCCGGGTGATCGCTCGCCAGACCGTACGGGCGGTGCGCAAAGATGTGCTGGCGAAGTGCTATGGCGGTGACATCACCCGTAAACGCAAGCTGCTGGAGAAGCAGAAAGAGGGTAAGCGCCGGATGAAGATGGTGGGCCGGGTCGAGGTCCCCCAAGAGGCTTTCGTCGCGGCCCTGGCCACCGGGGCAGAGGCCTCTGACAAGCGCAGTTGAATGATCGGTGGCCGGGCCGAGCGGCTGCGATACCCTGGTGGGGGTTCGCCGGGAAGTCTGGTCGGCATCGGCACTATCGTGAGGACTCCCCTTGGTCGTGGCAGCAGCTCGTTTCCTGTCGCGCGGCAGCCGTCGTGAGGTACGTCGTGTTGCCGCCCTGCTTCGGACCGAAACCGTCGGCGGTCTGGTCTTGGTAGCCGCCGCGGTGGTTGCCATGGTCTGGGCCAATTCCGCCTGGGCTGGCAGTTATCTGAGCCTGCGTGACGCCCGGCTCGGCCCGGCCGGGTTGCACCTCGATCTGACTGTCGGGCAGTGGGCTGCGGATGGACTGCTGGCGATCTTCTTCTTCCTGGTGGGGCTGGAACTGAAACATGAGTTCGTAGCTGGGGACCTGCGATCCCCAGGCAAGGCCTTGGTCCCGGTGGCCGCGGCCGCTGGCGGGGTCCTGCTGCCGGCCTTGCTGTATCTGGCTGTGAACAGGGGCGGGTCCGGCGCTGGGGGGTGGGCGATCCCAGCCGCGACCGATATCGCCTTTGCCCTGGCAGTGCTGGCCATCATCTCCTCCCACTTGCCGGCTGCGCTGCGGACCTTCCTGCTGACCCTGGCGGTGGTGGATGACCTGATCGCGATCGTGATCATCGCCGTGGCCTACACCACCGAGGTCCACCTGGCTGCGTTGGCGCTGGCTTTGGTCCCGGCGGCGGCTTTCGGGTTTGTGGTGCACCGCTGGCCCACGTTCTTCTCCCGTCGTTCGTGGTCGCTGGCCCTGCTATTGCCGTTCGGGGTGGTGACCTGGGTGCTGGTGCACGAATCTGGGATCCATGCCACCATCGCCGGGGTGGTACTCGGGGCTCTGGTCCCGGTTCGGCGTATTCGGGGTGAGAAGTCGAGCCTACCGAGCCTCGAGCATGCCCTTGAGCATCATCTGCGTCCTTTGTCGGCTGGGGTGGCGGTGCCCTTATTCGCACTCTTCGCGGCGGGGGTCCCAGTTGGGGGACTGAGCGACGTACGAGCCGCGCTAGCGGAACCGGTGACCCTGGGGATCATCGCTGGTCTGGTGTTGGGTAAGCCGATCGGAATCGTGGGCACAACCTTCTTAGTGACCAGGCTGCGGCATGTCGAATTGGATGAGTCGATCGCCTGGAAGGATCTGATCGGACTCGGCTGCCTGGCCGGGATCGGGTTCACCGTGTCGTTGCTGGTGGTAGAGCTGAGCTTTGAGACCGACAAACTGCTGGGGTCGGGCAAGCTCGGGGTGCTGGCCGCGACGCTGATTTCGGCGGTGCTGGCTGGGATTTTGCTGAGCCTGCGTAACCGCCGCTACCGCCGGCTCGAGGAGCAGGACCTCGTTCGCTAACGGCGCCGCCGAGCACGGATTGGGCAGCCCTGTCATGCTGGTCTCATGCAGATGGGGATCGACTGGCGGCCGCTGCGGCAGGGCGCGCTAGTGATGGCGGGGATACTGGTCGGGCTGTGGGTGTTGGAGATCCTGGACACGCTGACCGGGCATGGCCTGGATGGTTTCGGGATCCGCTCCTGGGAGCTGTCCGGCCTCAGCGGGATCCTGGCCGCACCGCTGCTCCATTTCGGCTTCGGGCATTTGGCGGCCAATTCGGTTCCGCTGTTCCTGCTGGGGACTGCGATCTGGGCCAGTGGGGTCCGGCAGTGGGTGGTCTCCACCGTGGTCTCGTGGATCACTTCAGGTCTGCTGGCCTGGCTGCTGACCCCACTGAACCACCTGATCGTGGGCGCCTCCGGCATCGTCTTCGGCTGGATCGTGTACCTGGTGCTCCGGGGGTTCCTGACCCGGGACTGGAAACATGTAGTGCTGGGTTTGGTCGTGATGTTCGGGTACGGATCAGTGCTCCTGGGTGGGATCCTCCCGTTCAATGCGGGTGTCTCCTGGCAGGGGCACCTCGGCGGCGCAATCGGCGGCGGCCTGGCCGCGTACCTGCTGCACCGCCGGGCCAGCCGTTCGACGAACTGATGCCCGACGGCCGGATCTGGTGATGGCGGGTCCTCCGCCCCCAGGCGAACCGGTCCCACCCGACGGCGTGCTGCCGTCGCAGGCCCTGGCCGGGTCGGCACAGCGTCCGCTGGGGATCTATCTGCATGTTCCGTTCTGCCGGACCCGCTGCGGTTACTGCGACTTCAACACCTACACCGCTGCCGAATTAGGAGCCGATCCAGGCCGGGCCCGTGATGCCTACCTGGCGGCCACCCGGGCCGAGATCGCCTTGGCCCGCCGGGTGCTGGGGCCGCGGCGGGTCAGTACTGTCTTCGTTGGCGGCGGCACCCCGACCCTTGTGGCGAGCCGGGAGCTGGTCGCCTTGCTGGACGTGGTACGCCAGCATTTCCATCTGGAGGCGGATGCCGAGGTTACGACCGAGGCCAACCCCGAATCCGTAAGTTGGGAATCGCTGAACGATCTGCGGGCCGGCGGCTTCACCAGGATCTCGTACGGGATGCAGTCCGCTTCGCCGCAGGTGCTGGCGACCTTGGACCGGGCCCACACCTCGGGGCGGGCGGTGGCAGCGGTGGCCCAGGCCCGGTCTGCTGGTTTCGAGGATATTTCGCTGGATCTGATCTACGGCACCCCCGGCGAGTCTCTAGCTGATTGGCGCCACAGCGTGGAGGTCGCCTTGTCCGCGGAACCGGACCATGTCAGCGGGTATGCCCTGATCGTGGAGGACGGCACCAGCTTGGCGCGCCGGATCCGCCGCGGGGAGCTGCCCGCCCCCGATGACGATGATCTGGCCGACAAATACCTGCTGGCCGACGAACTGCTGAGCACGGCCGGGTTGGCTTGGTACGAGCTGAGCAACTGGGCCCGGCCCGGGCATCCTTGCCGGCACAACCTCGCCTACTGGCGTTCTCAGGACTGGTGGGGGATCGGGCCCGGCGCTCATTCCCACATCAACGGGGTGCGCTGGTGGAATGTCCGGCATCCCACCCGCTACGCCGCTCGGCTGGCCGCCGGACAGAGTCCCGGCCAGGCCCGGGAGGTGCTTGACGCGGCGACCCGGCGGGTGGAACGGGTACTGCTCGAGCTGCGGTTGGCCAGCGGGCTCGACGCCGACTTGCTGACGCAGACCGAACGGGCCCGGGCCGCAGAGCTGGCCAGCCGGGGGTTGCTGGAGGCCGGCCGTCTGCTGCGGCTCACCCGGTCGGGGCGGCTGCTGGCCGATGCCGTGGTCCGTGACCTCTTGGATTAGAACATACGAGGAGCGGGGAGCGTGATCGTCACGGACGTGCTCAGATGTCCTGGGTGAAGTCGATCAGGCGTTCCACCTCGGTTACCAGCTTGCGGTCCAGGTCGGTCCAGCTGGTGACTTTGGCCAGGATCGACCGCCAGACGCTGGCGATGTCGGCCTGGTCCTGATGAGGCCACCCAAGCGCGGCGCAGGTGCCACGCTTCCAGTCGGTTCCCCTCGGAATCTGGGGCCAGGCTGGGATCCCCAACACCTGCGGGCGGACCGCCTGCCAGATGTCGATGTGTTCGTGGCCGGTGACCAGCACGTACGGTCCGTACCGGCCGCGGGCCACCTGCTCCACGATCCGGGACTCTTTGCTGCCGGGAACCAGGTGATCCACCAGGACCCCCAGCCGACGCCGCTGATCGGGGGCGAAATCGGTCACGATCTGGGGCAGGTCGTCGACCCCGCCCAGATACTCGACCACGACCCCGACGTGGCGCAGGTCATCACCCCAGACCTTCTCGACCAGCTCGGCATCATGGCGGCCCTCGACGAAGATCCGCGACGGCGCCGCCACTCGGGCAGCGGTCGGGGGTGTCATTCGAGACCCGGACGCGGTGTGGGTCCGGGCCGGTGGGGCTGTCTTCCGGGGTGTTACCAACTCCACCGGGCGGCCTTCCAGCAGGAAACCACGTCCGATCGGGAAGGACCGTCGTCTGCGTTTGCGATCCTCCAGGACTACGATCCCGTTCTCCCAGCCGACGACTGCCCCGCAGAATCCGGTCAGTCCCTCCTCGACCACCAGGTCCATGGCTACCGGCACCTTCGGGGGTGCTTTCCTCACCCGGTTCTCGGGGGCTAGCACGTCTTGGTAGCGGTCGGGCATCGAGACAGGCTAGTGCCGACCGTGGGGCGGCCCGGCCTGCCACGCCGGCCGTCCGATTCATGGGCCGATCCGCCGTCTGGCCGCAGGGGATATGGCACGTAACTCCCGGCTACCCTGGGCTGCGTGATCTCCCCTGCCCCGACCCTGCCCGCAGGGATAACTGGCCTGACCGCGAGCGAGGTCGCCGAACGGGTCCGCCGTGGCGAGACCAATCACACCGAACAGGTCACCAGCCGGCCGTTGTCGCAGATCGTCTGGGCGAACATCTTTACCCGGTTCAACGGGCTACTTGGTGCGTTGCTTGTCTTGGTGCTGTTCACAGGTTCGTACAAGAACGCGCTGTTCGGGATCCCGCTGGTGATCAACTCGCTGCTCGGGATCGCCCAGGAGTGGCACGCGAAGCGAAAATTGGATTCGCTGGCGGTCCTGCACGCTCCGACCGCGCTCGTACTGCGCGACGGGCAGGCCGCGGAGCTGCCCAGCGGCGAAGTGGTCCGCGGTGACCTAGTGGCGCTGCGTCCCGGCGACCAGGTCTGCGCCGATGGCACCGTCTTGTCTGGGCACAACCTCGAATTAGACGAGTCCAACCTCACGGGCGAGTCAGACGCGGTCCCCAAGACCGACGGCGATTCGGTGTCCAGCGGTACGGCGGTCGTCGCCGGCAGCGGCTGGTTCCGTGCCGACCAGGTGGGGGGCCAGGCCACCGCCCAGCAGCTGGCCGCCGAGGCCCGCCAGTTCACCCGGGCGCATTCCGAAGTGCAGCACTCGACCAATGTCCTGCTGCGCTGGTTGACCTGGGTGGTGGCGGTGGCGCTGCCGGTCTCGATCGCCTCCCAATGGTGGGTGGTCGGGTCGGTGGGGTGGCGCGAGGTCGTGATCCGAGCCGCGGCCGGCATGGTCGGCCTGGTGCCCGAGGGGCTGGTGGTGTTGACTACCCTCGCTTTTCTGCTGGCCGCCGTCCAGCTCACCCGCCAGCAGGCCCTGGTGCAGGAGCTGCCCGCCGTTGAGGGGCTGGCCCGGGTCGACGTGGTCTGCGTAGATAAGACTGGGACCTTGACCGAAGGCACGATCGCCATGGAACAGGTCACGCCGCTGCCCGGCGCCGACCAGGCCCTCGTCGAGCGGATTCTGGGGGCCCTGTGCCATGGTGAGGCCGGTAACCAGACCGCCCAGGCGATTGCCGCGGTACTGCCCGACCCTGGCCTGACTGTTACCGATCGGGTGCCTTTCTCCTCGGCCCGCAAGTGGAGCGGTGGCCTGGTTGAGGGACAGCCCTGGCTGCTCGGCGGGCCAGACGTGCTCGCCCCTGATGATGTCGAATTACAGCAGCAGGTCAGCGAGCGGGCCGACGTCGGCCGCCGGGTGCTGCTACTGGCATCCGTACCGCATCTGCCGGGGCTCACCGACCGGCCGGCTGGGGTGGTCCCGGCCGCCGTGGTGGAGCTGTCGGAGGTAGTGCGAGACGATGCCGCCGCGACCCTCGACTATTTTCGTTCCCAGGGGGTCCGGGTGGTCGTAATCTCGGGTGACACCCCGCGTACCGTGGCTGCGGTCGGGTACCGGGTCGGCTTGGACGTGGGCACCCCGGTGGACGCCCGTACCCTGCCCACCGATCAGGACCAGTTAGCCGAGGTGGCCGAGCGGACCACGGTCTTCGGGCGGGTGACCCCAGCGCAGAAACGGGCCCTGGTTCGCGCGCTGCAGGCCAAGGGTCATGTGGTCGCGATGACCGGGGACGGGGTGAACGATGTTCTCGCTCTGAAGGATGCCGACGTCGGCATCGCCATGGGCAATGGTGCCCAGGCGACCAAGGCGGTGGCTCAGCTAGTGCTACTGGATTCCCGGTTTGCCCATCTGCCGTCGGTGGTGGCCGAGGGGCGGCGGGTGATCGGCAATGTGGAGCGGGTCGCCAGCCTCTTCGTCACCAAAAACGCCGTCAGCGCGGTTGCGATCTTGGCGTCGGCGGTGTTCGGCCTGGCCTACCCGTTTTTCCCGCTGCAGATGACCTTGGTCTCGACGTTGGCGATCGGGATTCCCGCCTTCTTCCTCTCACTAGGGCCGAACCGGCGTCGCTACCTGCCCGGCTTCCTGCGGCGGGTGCTGATCATTTCGATCCCGGCCGGCGTGGCCGGTGGGGTGGCGGCTTTCGGGGTGTACGCCTTCCTGGCCCGTGGTGTGCGCGGTGACCCGCAGGCTTCGACGGCCGCTCTGATTGCGCTGCTGACCACCAGCCTATGGCTGTTGGGTTGTCTGGCCCGGCCGTACCAGGCTTGGAAGGTGGGGCTGCTGGGGGCGATGGTGGCTTTGGCGGTGTTCGCGTTCTGGCTGCCGCTGGCCCAGCGGAAGCTAGATCTGGTGGCGACCCCGGTCGCAATCGGGTACGGGCTGGTGGCCGGTGCCCTGGGAGTAGTGGTGATCGAGATCGCCTACCGGGTGTCGCGCAGCCAGCATCCGACTACCGAGGCCGGGCACTCATCTCCTGCCGCAGGCCAGCTTCCGGCCACCATCCTGGGGCCGGGGAAAGACGTGTGACGTGGACAAGGATGGGCATGGCTAGGTTTGAGATGCTGGAGATGCTCCAGGAGGTAGCGCAGCGGATCATCACGCCACGTTTCCGGAGCTTGGCGGCCGGTGAGGTCGAGGAGAAACGCCCCGGTGACTACGTCACGGTCGCCGACCGGGAGGCCGAGTGGTCGATCACCGACACCTTGCACCGGGTTTTTCCCGAGGCCTTGGTGGTCGGGGAAGAAGCGGTCTTCGACAACCCAGCCTTGCTGGCCGCTTTGCCGGCGGCCGGGCATGCCTTCGTAGTGGACCCGGTCGACGGGACCCGGAATTTCGTGCGGGGTAGTCCCGACCACGCGGTGATGGTGGGCGAACTAGTCGGTGGGCAGGCGGTCCGAGGCTGGATCTGGCAGCCCGAGCACCAGCGGGCTTTCCTGGCCGAGCGGGGTGCTGGGGCCACCTGCAATGGGGAGCCACTGCCGGTGCTGGATCGGCCCGTGCGACCTTCTCTGGAGGCGTCCGTTGCCGGGATCACCGGGTTGGATTCGTCGTTGTTGGCCCGGCCGGTACCGTCCAGCAGCTGGTGTTGCGGGGTTGACTATCCGCGGGTCGCGACCGGTGATCTCGACGCCGTGGTATACGGGTCGTGTAATCCGTGGGATCACGTGGCGGGGGCGGTGCTGCTGCGGGAGCTGGGCGGGGTGGTCCGGACGCTGGACGGGACCGACTATCGTCCCGGCGTCACCGGTCACCGCCTGGTCGTGGCCGGCAGCGAACAAGTCTTCGGTACGGTCGTCCAAGCTGTGCTCGGCGGGCATGGCTGAACTGATCGACCAGGTCTGCGAGGTGGTGCGTCTGATCCCACCGGGGCGGGTGGTCTCATACGGCGACATCGCTGAACTGCTGGGCACCGGCCCCCGGGCCGTCGGTCAGGCCATGGCCAGCGCTCGGGAGCCGAACCTGCCCTGGTGGCGGGTGGTGAACGCCTCCGGGCGCCTGCCTCGGCACCTGCTCCAGGAGGCACAGCGCCGATGGCAGCAGGAGGGGACCCTGCTAGTCCCCGGCCAGGACGCGGTCCAGATCCGATATGCCCGGGCCGACCTGTCTCGGCTTGCCGACGCCGCCGAGCAGGTTCTCGGCGTACTGCCGGGTCTGGTCTGACAGCGGGCCTTTCCCGAGATTCGCGGATCGCCCCCTTATGGTCGAGGCAACGCGACGAGGCCTGCTCGTACACCTTCCGAGTGGCCGGTGAGGAGAGCTGGTTTTGACTACCCGAAAGGACACGTCTCGCCAGAATCCCTTGCCTCTCATGATCTGTCGGATTATGGTCATCTTCAGGCTGGGGTGGCACGGAAATCGTCCATGGTGGAAGGAGCGTGTGATGTCAGCACATGTCGTTCGGGGGATGATCACGGGGATGGTCCTCGCGGGGGCTCTGGTCGTGGGTGGTGGCACCGTAGCCCAGGCCACGGTCCGCCACGTCGGTGGTGGAACCTGGGACTACGGGGTCGCGACTTTGTGGCCGGCGACCAATTGGTCCTACTACCACCATTCCGGGGTCAAGCATGGCTCCACCGTGACCGGTGACTATGGCTGTGAGCGGTCCGTGTGCGTGCCCCGAGGCACCTGGTCACTGGTTACCGCGTGGGACAGCAACCCGTTCCGTATCGATCACGCGTACTGGCGTCTTTGCCGATCTGAGACCAGCTCCGCGTAGGCGCGGTGGATCGCGGCCCGTGCCCAGTCCTCATCCCAGGGCCATTGCAGATCGTCGTACTCGTAGGCATCGGCCTCGCTGATCTGGTGCCGGACCAGCCACTCGCACTGGCTCCAGAGCGCCGCCAGGCCTGCCTGCTGCCAGGCGATGTAGTCACGGTTGACCAGCTCGCCGTGCCCCGGCACCACCACGGTGTCATCGCGGCACAGGGTTTGCAGCGAGTCCAATACCTGGTGCCAGCTGCCCAGTGAGGTCTCCTCATCGACCCCCGGCGGGGCTGCCTGCTCGACGAGGCCTCCGGCGAACAGTACCCGGTCGTCAGGGACTAGCACCGTCAAGTCGCCCTGGGTGTGGGCCGGGCCGAGGTGTCCGATCTCGACCCGCCGCCCGCCCAGGTCCACGGCTGCCAGGATCGACACCAGCCGCTGCGGCACCACCACCTGAGACGGCTCCAGTCCCTGCTCGCGAGCCGCGTCCACGGCGGCGGGAGACAATAGTGACGTGGCCAACGACTCGTGCCCGATCGTCTCCATCCCGGCGAAGGCTGCCAAACCCAGCGCATGATCCCAGTGGCCGTGGCTGAGGACCACGGTCCGCAGCGGGACCTCGCTGATCGTGGCCACCGACTCTCGGATCTGCTGCCCCAGAGCTGGCGCAGCGCCAGTGTCGATCAGCAGCGCGGACCGGTTCCCGACCACCAACCCGATATTCACCGATGCCGGTTGACACCGGGCCCAGAACACCCCGTCGCGGATCTGTCGCCACGCACCGAGCTCAAGGTCTGCCACCTGGTCTACCTTAGATGGCTGAAGTCAGGATCCGCCGCCCCCAAGAAAAGTGCTTATGCCTAGCTCTGATGATGCCTTGGAGGTCGCGCCCGGCCAGGAACAGGAAGTCACCAAGCTTGAGCTCTTCTTCGACCTGATCTACGTCTTCGCCATCTCCCAACTCTCCGGGCACCTTTTGGAACACCTCACCTGGCGCGGGGCGCTGGAGACCCTGGTGATGTCCCTGACGGTCTTCGGGGTGTGGGCCATGACCACCTACGAGTCCACGATGGTGCTGGCCCGGCACCGACTGGCGCGTTACATCCTCATCGGGGTGATGGTCATCGGTCTGGTCATGAACGCCTCTATCACCCGGGCCTTCGAACATTCGCCTTGGCTGTTTGTGGCTCCGTTACTGGCCATTCAGATCGGCCGGCCCCTGCTGACGCGCTGGGTGGACACCTCTCCAGCCATGAGGCGGCACCGCATCAACATGGTGGTGTGGTCGCTGGTCTCTGCGGTCGCCTGGGTGGCGGGTGCGCTGGCCGATGAGCACAGCCGCCTCATCTGGTGGGCGCTCGCTGCCGCCATCGACCTGCTGGGCATGCGCTTGCGGCACCCGGTACCGGGTCTCCCGGTACCGGGTCGTGACGAGATCGACTTCGACTTGCCCCACCAGGTTGAACGTTGCCGACTGTTTTTCATCATCTGTCTGGGCGAGGCGATCCTCACTACCGGTAACGCGATCATTCATGGCTTGGACAAGCCCGTGGTCGTGGTCGCCGGCGTGGCCTCCATGCTGGTCATTATCTGCATCTGGGCCCTGTTCTTCGGGCCGGCCATTGAGAAGCGGGTGGTGACCCCGATGGTTTCCGTAGGAGAGGATGGTGAATCTGCCGCCAACCTTTCATTGGCCATTCGAGCCACCAACGGCCAGCAGGTCCTGGTCCTGGGTATGGTCGCCTTCGCTGTTGGTGCCGAGGTGGTGGTGGGGGAGCCCGTCGAACCGGTCAGCGTGGCAGCACTCCTGGCTCTTTTCGGTGGCATCATCACCTGTGTCGCGGCGTTGTCGATTTTCCTCACCCACGCCACCGGTCGCCGGCTGTGGATCAGCCTGGTCGCCTCCGAAATCGTGCTGGTGGGTCTCGCCGTAGGTTCCGCCGTGGCAGGCTTGCCCGGGATTGTCGTCATCGGCCTGCTCCTGGGGGTGAGTGCCGCCACAGTCTGGGGCTTCTCCCGGGAAACCCGCCGGCTGGGGATGTAGCAGGCCGCTAGACTGGCACTCGGCTACGGTGAGTGCTAACGGCGAGGAGGTGTCGATGCTGGACGACCGCAAACTGGCGGTGCTCCGCGCCGTGATCACCGACTACGTCCGGCACAGCGAACCGGTGGGCTCGAAGGTGCTGGTGGAACGCCACCACCTTGATGTCTCTCCGGCCACGATCCGCAACGACATGGCCGCCCTTGAGGAAGAGGGCTACCTGACCCAGCCGCACACCTCCGCTGGCCGGATCCCTACCGATAAGGGCTACCGGTTGTTCGTGGACCGGCTGGCCACCGTGAAACCGCTGTCGGCGGCCGAGCGGCGGGCGATCTCCACGTTCCTGGCTGGGGCTGCCGACATGGACGACGTGATCGCCCGCACCGTACGGCTGCTGGCGCAGATCACCCAGCAGGTGGCGATCGTGCAGTACCCGGTGGTCTCTACTGCGGTGGTTCGTCACGTCGACCTGATCCAGCTGCACCCGGGCCGGGGCCTGGTAATCCTGGTCACCTCGACCGGTCGGGTGGTGCAGGCGCCGGTGGACCTTCCGGTTGCCGCGACCACCGATGATCTGGCGGTCACCGCCGCCCGGATCGCCGTCGCAGTTCGGGATCGTCACGCTAGCGATGCAGCCCGATCCTTGGACAGCCTGGTCACTGACCCGGTGCCGCTGTTGGCTGCTACGGCCGGCGCTGCCCGGGCTCTGCTCGACGTGGAACCACCGACCCGGGTCGTGGTCGGTGGAGTACCCAACCTGAGCCGCTTCGGCGACGAATTCGAGACCACGGTGAAGCCGGTGCTGGAGGCGTTGGAGGAGCAGGTGGTGCTGTTGCGGCTGCTCGGCGAGGCGCATGCTGACGTCACCGTTCGGATCGGCCAGGAGAACGAGATGGCCGGGCTGCGGTCCACCTCGGTCGTGGCCTCCGGGTACGGCATGGCCGACGACGTCTGGGCGATGCTCGGCGTTGTCGGGCCGACCCGCATGGACTACCCCTCGACGATGGCCTCGGTGAGGGCCGTTGCCCGTTACGTTGGCCGTTTCCTGGCCGAAGGATGAGACGAGACCGATGACCGACTACTACCAGACTTTGGGCGTGCCCCGAGACGCCAGCGCCGACCAGATCAAGAAGGCCTACCGGCGACTCGCCATGAAGTACCACCCCGATGTCGCCACCGAGGACGGTGCCGCCGAGAAGTTCAAACAGATCGGCGAGGCGTACGAGGTCTTGTCCGACTCAGCCAAGCGCGACATCTACGACCGCGGCGGGGATCCGAGGAGTCCCGGCGGGATGGGTGGATTCGGCGGCATGGGCGGCTACTCAACCGGCATTGACTTCAGCAGCCTGATGGATGTGATGTTCGGTGGGATGCAGCGCGGGCCCCGGTCCCGGGTGCAGCGCGGCCAGGACAGCCTGGTCCGGATCCGGCTCAGTCTGGCCGAGGCGGCCTTCGGGATCACCAAACCGCTCCAGGTCGACACCGCGGTCCTGTGCCCCCGCTGTAGCGGCTCCGGCTCGGCCGGTGGCGAACCGGTCACCTGTTCAGCCTGCCACGGCATCGGCGAGGTAAGCACCGTACAACGGTCCTTCCTCGGTGACATCCGGACCAGCCAGCCCTGTCCGGCTTGCCACGGCTTCGGTAGTGTGATCGTCAGCCCCTGCCCGGAATGCTCCGGTGAGGGCCGGGTCCGGGCCCAACGCACGATCACCATCAAGGTGCCGGCCGGGGTAGCCAACGGCAATCGGATCCATCTCGAGGCTCAGGGCGAGGTTGGCCCCGGCGGTGGCAGCGCGGGCGATTTGTACGTCGAGATCCTGGTCGCCGAGCATGAGGCCTTCAAACGGCAGGGTGACAATCTGGAGGTGGTGATCCGGGTACCGATGACCGCGGCCGCGCTGGGTACCTCAATCCAGATGGCCACCCTGGAAGCGGAGCGCGACGATCAAGACCCGGAACTGACCTCGATCACCGTCGAGGTCCCGGCCGGGACCCAATCTGGTACCCGGATCGTGATCCGCGACCGTGGGGTGCCTCGGTTGCGCGGCCATGGCCGCGGCGACCTAGGCGTGATCGTGCTGGTTCAGACCCCGACCAAACTCGACGATGACCAGCGCTCTCTGCTGCGTCAGCTGGCCGAGATCCGTGACGAGACCGCTCCCGAGGCCCAGGTACACAAGGCCGGCCAGAAGGGCGTCTTCGGATGGTTGAAGGAGGCATTCGGGGGATGAGCGACGGCTTCTTCATCGCTGACCTGGACCCGGCGGTCGCAGCACGCGATGTCGTCACCTTGTCCGGCCCCGAGGGGCGCCATGCGGTCACCGTACGCCGGATCGAGGTGGGGGAGACGGTCACCGTAGCCGATGGCCGCGGCCATGGGGTACGGGGCGCGGTGGTGGAGGTCCGCAAGGAGCAGTCCCAACTTGACGTCTGGGTGGAACAGGTGCTGGTCGACCCGGGCCCGGAGCCGCGTTTCGTATGCGTTCAGGCGTTACCCAAGAACGATCGGGTGGAGCAGGCGATCGACCTGCTGACCGAGGTCGGGGTGAGCGAGATCGTGCCCTGGCAGGCATCCCGGTCGGTCGTACGCTGGCAGGGGGAACGTGGCGAACGGGCCCGAGACCGTTGGCAGAGCATCGCCCGGGCTGCGACCAAGCAGTCGCGCCGGCTCACGATGCCGATCGTGGCACCGCTGGCCAGCACCGCGCAGGTCGCGGACCGGCTCCGGTTCGCTGATTCGGCCTACGTTTGTCACGAATCTGCCACGGACCCGATCATCGCCCAGCACCCGTCGCTGGGTGAGGTGGTCTTTGTGATCGGCCCCGAGGGCGGGGTGGCGCCGGACGAACTGGCCGCCTTCCAGGCGGCCGGGGCGGTGGCCATCCTGATGGGCGGTACGGTGCTGCGGACCTCGACCGCTGGGGGAGTGGCGCTGGTCCAGCTGCGGCAGTTGGCGGAGCTGATCCACTGGATGGACGACGAATGACTTTCGGCTTCCAGGTCCAGGCCCGGCTTGAGCAAGGCCTGGGTCGGACCGGGGTGATCAGCACCCCGCATGGGCAGATCCGGACTCCGGCCTTTATCGTGGTCGGCACCAAGGCCACGGTGAAGGCGATGCTGCCGCAGACCGTCGCCGAACTCGGCGCCCAGGCGGTACTCGCCAACGCGTACCACCTGTTCTTGCAGCCTGGCCCTGAGATCGTCGACCAGGCTGGCGGGCTGGGCCGGTTCATGAACTGGGAGGGCCCCACCTTCACCGATTCGGGCGGCTTCCAGGTGATGAGCCTGGGCGTCGGTTTCAAGAAGGTCTTGGCGATGGATACCCGCGGTCTGACCAGTGATGACGTGGTCGCTGAGAACGCGGCCCGACTGGTCCAGGTCGACGATGACGGGGTCACCTTCACCTCCCACCTCAACGGCGCCCGGCACCGGTTCACTCCCGAGATCAGTATGCAGATCCAGCACCAGCTGGGCGCCGACATCATGTTCGCCTTCGATGAGCTCACCACCTTGATGAACACTCGCGGCTACCAGGAACAGTCGGTCCAGCGGACCCAAGCCTGGGCGCAGCGCTGCCTGGCCGAGCACCGTCGGCTCACGCAGCAGCGGGCCGACCATCCGTACCAAGCCCTGTTCGGGGTGGTCCAGGGAGCCCAGTACGAGGACCTGCGCCGCGCCGCCGCCCGCGGGCTGGCCGGGCTTGAAGCCGAAGGGCAGCATTTCGACGGGTACGGCATCGGTGGGGCCTTGGAGAAGGAACGGCTGGGGGAGATCTGTTCTTGGGTGTCACAGTCACTGCCCGAGGACCGGCCTCGTCACCTACTGGGAATCTCCGAGCCGGAGGATCTTTTCGCCGGGGTCGCCGCCGGGGCCGACACCTTCGACTGTGTCAATCCGTCCCGGGTGGCCCGCAACGGCGCCATCTACACCGCCCGCGGCCGCTACAACGTCACCACCGCCGCCAACCGGCGCTGCTTTGAGCCGCTGGAACCGGGCTGCGGCTGCCACACCTGCCGCCACCACAGCCGGGCCTACCTGCACCACCTTTTCAAGGCCAAGGAGCTTCTGGCCGCGACCCTGGCCACCATCCACAACGAATGGTTTACTGTCCACCTGGTGGACCAGATCCGAGACGCGATCGACTCCGGCGACTTCGCCGCCTTCCGAACCGAATGGCTGGGCCGTTACGGCACCGGCCGGCTCTGACCGGTCGCAGCCCTGTTAGCTTCAGCAGGCGTGGAGGTCGAGCTGAGCGGCGGGAATATGGGCCAGGTCACGCGCCTTGGCGGGGAGGTCCGCCGCCCGACCGGGCCCTGGACCCCGGCGGTCCACCGGCTGCTGACCCACTGCCGCAGCCGCGGGCTGAACGAGGTACCCGAACCGTACGGGGTGCTGCCCGATGGGCGGGAACGGCTGCAGTTTCTCGAGGGTGAGGTCCCCCGGTACCCCCTGCCCAGCTGGGTCTGGAGCCCGGCGGTCCTGGACGCTTCCACCCAGTTGTTGCGCCGTTTTCACGACGTCTCGGCCACCGCCGACCGGACCGGGCCCTGGCGAAGCGCCACCCATCACCCGGTGGAGGTGATCTGCCATAACGATGTCGCCCCCTACAACCTGGTCTTCGTCGATCAGCTGCCGGTAGGCCTGATCGATGTCGACTTCGCCAGCCCCGGCCCCCGAGTGTGGGACGTGGCCTACTTGGCATATCAGATTGTCCCGTTCACCACTGACCGGGCCGACGGGTACAGCGACGCCGAACGGGAGCACCGGTTCACGCGGCTGCTCGACCGGTACGGATCCGGAGTGGAGCCGGGCCACACCCGGCGCACGATCCGGATCCGGTTGCTGGAGCTGGCCCAGTTCTCCGAACAGATGGCGTTCGACCTGGGCCGCCCGGAACTGGCCGAGCACGCCCACCGCTATCGACGTGACGCCGAGCATCCGATCCTGGATCAGGACTGACCGCTGCTGCGGCGCAGATCTTCCCGGGCCTGACGGCGCTCCAACGAGAAGGCGTCTCGCAGCGCCTCGTCGTCTAGCGGGGCATCGGCTGCGAGCCGTACCCCGCGCCACCGCTCGACATGGAACAACGGGTTCACCGCCAGCCAGTACAGCTTGCGCCTGGTCGAATAGGCCGGGTCCCGCACGATCCGCCTCGCGTCACGAACCACCCCACTGGCCACCATCCGGGCCACCGCCTGCAGCGACGGCTTCGCCACCGGCACCCCCACCTGGCGCAGTCCCAGGGTCTCATCGAACATCCGGTGCTTATAGTCGCCCAACGCGATGTCGTTGGAATGCACCACATTGGCCCGCGGGGCGTACGCCTTGAGATAGCCGGCATCGATCACGTCCCGGCCGAAGAGCTGATCCTCGGCGTAGGGGACGTCACGGTAGTTGTGTTCCAGCAGGAACGAGCGCCGAGCCGCCGAGTTCACATCGGAATAGAACGAGATCACATCGTAGATTCCCTGGTTGGTGACGAAATCATCCTTGTAGAACAGGGACGTCGCCTGGTCTGGGCCGAAACCAGAGAAGACCATCTGGATCTCGCTCTTCAGCATGGGGATCGCCTCCGGGCGCGGATCCTGCTTGCCGAGGACTGCGACCACCTTCTCATTCAGCTCGAACGGCTTCAGCAATTCGTACAGCCAGCGATCGTTAGCCGGCATCGCGTCCTGGGTTAGGAAGGCCACAAATTCGCCCCGCGCGTCGAGGACTGCCTCGGCCCGGGTCCGCCCGTGGGAGAAGTCCTTCTTAGCGACCGGGCGCCACCGCAGCCGGCCGCTGAACTCTTCGGCCAGCCGGTCCAGGATCTGCGGCGTCTGGTCCCCGCTAGTGGTGTCGTACACCAGCACCTCGACGTCGTACGAAACCCGCTGCACGAAGACACTGCGTACCAGGGATTCGATGTACGACGCGCCCCGGTAGGTGGGGATGAAGACGGTGACAGTGGGCTCACTCATCGGCGGACCTCTTTCAAATAGGCGTACGTTCTGCGGATCCCTTCGGTGAAGGGAATTTGTGGATGGGCGCCGAATTCGTCAACGTAACGGCTCATGTCCAGGACCGAAGACTGGACAAAGGTGGGTGGGGTGGGTACGATCTGGCGGATCGCCTCGATCCCGGTCACCTTCTCAATCGTCGACACCACCTCATTCACCGAAACCGGCACTCCCGAACCCAGGTTGTACACATCGTGTCGCGGGTCGCGTCCCAACGAATCGGCGATCATGTCGGTGACGTCGGTGACGTAGATGTAGTCGCGGGTCATTGACCCGTCGCCCATCACCGTGATCGGGAGATGGTTTGTGATGGCCTCCAGGAAGATCGGGATTACCCCTTGCCGCTGCCAGAACGGCTGGCGCTGACCGAAGGGATTCGCGACTCGGAAGACAGTCGAACGCAGCTCGTATTTGCGGCGGAAATAGCGCAGATAGTTCTCCACGCAGAGCTTGCCGATCCCGTACGGGGAGACCGGGTCGGTGCGGTCGGTCTCCCGGATCGGGGCGTCCCCGTCCCGGTCACCGTAGACGGTGCCACCGGAAGAGGCGTAGACGACCCGTCGTACCTTCGCCTCGATGCACAGCTCGAAGAGCTGGACTGACCCGCGGATATTGGTCTCGATATCGATTAGCGGGTCGTTTTCGGCGGTAGCTGGGTTGGTTGTCGATACCAAGTGCACCACATAGTCCACCCCTCGGAGCGCCGTGACCAGGTCGCCCCGGTTCAGGAAGTCCCCCGTGACCAGCTCAATCCGGTCGCTGGGGTGGAACAGCGGGGGCACGCTGGGCTGAAAACGGTCCAGGGCCCGTACCCGGTGGCCCCGGGCGACCAGAGAATCCACCAGGTGGGAGCCGATGAAACCACCGGCTCCCAGCACCAGCACCAGCGCGCTCATGACGAAGAGCCGCCGCTGACCTGGTCAATGATCTCGACCACCTTGGCGCCTGCGGCCTCCCAGTCCAGCCGGCTGACGCTGGCTGAGGCGGCCTTGGCGTATTCTGGAAGGTCCGGCCGCTCTACCAGCCGGACCAGTTCATCGGCCATCGCCTGCGGCGTCGGTAGGGTGTAGTGGATGTACGGGTTGTCGCTCACCATTCGATTGTTTGGCCCGTCGTTGACTACGGGGATTACGCCCGAGCCGAGCAGTTCCAGCGGTAGCAGCGACATATTGGTCAGTGACATCACCACAGCCGCGGCGCACCGGTCGTACAGATCAGGCAGGTCACGCAACTTCAGTGACTTGTGATTGACGTACGGGAAGGGCACGTCCCATGCCGAGACATCCCACCCGGCCAGGTTGATCGTATACTCCGGCTTGGCCCGGTGGAACAGCTCCAGCGCCATAATCCCGATCTCGAAAGCGCGGCGCTCGGTGACCGGGCGGGCATAGAAGAAGACCTCCTTGCGGGGGGCGTTGTTGCGGTAGTGATAGCGGGAGGCGTCGGCGCCGAAATCGTACGATTCGCATTCCATCCCAAATTCGGTATGAAGCTTGTGCTTCAACCAGCCGCCGGCGGTGATCCCGCGGAAGCCGAAGCGGTAGGTGTTCTCAGCTAGCAGCGAGGTAGCCCCGACCGGGTAGAAGGACGGCTCGTAGTCCTGGACGAAATAGAATTTGGCACCCTCGGTGGCAACATTGAAGACCGGGTAGGCGGTCTCCCAGCCGGTGGCGAAGACCACGTCGGAGTCGACCACCGACCCCTCCCACTGGTGAAAGTGGAACCGTTCCGGGTTCGAATAATGGGAGACGTTCTCCCGGGCCTCCTCCAAAGTCATCGGGTGATGGACGCTGTACAGGTAAACATGGTTGATGTAGCCGGCGTCAGCGAGGAAATCGATAAACCGGAAGATGTTCTGATGCCCGCCGCCGTTGCCTGGTGGCGCCATCACCCAACTCAGCACCCTGGTGTGGCGCGGGTTGCGCTGGCGGTGGTCGTACGGGTGCCCGACGAAGTCGGCCGCCAGCACGTCATCACGGTAGACCGGCGGCTCGAAGCGGGTCTTACGGCGCACCAACGACAGCCCGGAGATCCCCAGCGCTCGCCGGCGCTCGACATACTCCAGGCCAGCGATAGTGAACCGGATCAGTCCGTCTCGCCGCAAGATCCCCAGACCGATCCGCAGGACCCGCAGGACGCGTCTGACCATGGCCGTCCGTTTCTGTTCGAGGATGTGTGAGGCTGAAGCCTGCACAGTCTATCCGGCCTGTTGCGGGCGCCCAGACCCCCAACGGTCCAGGTTGGACGGATGTCCGTCGGCGCTGGCGTTGCGCCGTTGTGGTACGTCGGTGCGCTACTGTTGCCGGGCACGGTCGGCCAAGAAGGAGGGTGAGCGTGATGTCCGCGCCAACCTTCGGTGTGTCCTCGTGACCTCCGCTACCCGGGAGCGGGTGCGGGCCCGGGCCCTGCGTAACCCGACGATGAACCTGCTCACCAATCTCACCCTGCGTGAGATCCGCTCCCAGTACAAGCGGACCGCGCTGGGACGGGTCTGGTCGCTGGTGAACCCACTGGCCACGATCGCGATCTTCTCGGTGATCTTCGGCCTGGTCTTTCGCGGTTCGGTGCCGGCCGGGACGAATTCGGGCCTGACTAGTTTCTCACTCTGGATCGCCTGCGGGATCATCCCTTGGGGTTTCATCAGTAACGGGGTGATCGCAGGGATGGGGGCCCTGGCCGGCAATTCTGGATTGCTGACCAAGGTGTACTTCCCCCGCCACGTGCTGATCACCTCGACCGTACTGTCGTTAACGTCGACCTTCCTGACCGAGCTGGCGATGCTGATCACCGTGGTGGCGATCGCCGGCGGGCCGCTGGTGCTCGCGTACCTCCCGGTGCTGCTGGCGGTGGTGCTGATCAACGTCTTCTTCGTGCTGGGGATGGGGCTGCTGCTCAGCGTGCTAATGGTCTACTTCCGGGATGTACAGCACATCTGGATGCTGTTCAATCAGATCTGGTTCTATTCGTCGGGGATCGTGTTCACGATTGCGATGGTACGCGAGGCGCAGGCCCACCTGGATGCCATCAAACTGGGCTGGATCCCGCTGTTGTGGGCCTTCGAGGCGAACCCGGCGTACCAGTTCGTCGAGGCGTACCGGCGGATCCTGTTCGATTTCGCCTTCCCCTCCGCCACTCAGTGGCTCGCGATGCTGATCGCAGCGCTGGTGAGCATGACGGTGGGGGTGCTCACCTACCGGCACTTCCAGGCCCGGATCGTGGAGGAGCTCTGAGATGTCCGACGAGTTGGCGGTCACGATCCGTGATGTGTCGAAGAGTTTCCGAATTTACACCGAGCGCAACAAATCGCTCAAGGCAGCGCTGCTGCGGGGGGCCCGGGCCCGGTACAACGAGTTCTGGGCATTGCGTAACGTGTCGCTGGACATCCCGCAGGGCAAGACCTTCGGGTTGCTCGGCAACAATGGCTCCGGAAAATCAACCCTGTTGAAATGCATTGCCCGGATTCTGGAGCCGAATCAGGGCAGCATCACCCATCGAGGCCGGATGGCGGCCATGCTGGAAGTTGGCTCCGGATTCCATCCGGAACTGTCCGGCCGGGAGAACGTCTACCTGAACTCGGCCATTCTGGGGATGCCCCGGGCTGAGATCGAGCGCAAATTCGACTCGGTGGTGGACTTCGCCGGGGAGGCGGTCGCCCGCAGCATCGATCAACCGGTGAAGAACTACTCCTCCGGCATGTACGTCCGGCTTGGTTTCTCGGTTTCGATCCACGTCGAGCCGGACATCCTGCTGGTGGACGAAGTGCTGGCAGTCGGCGACATGGCCTTCCAGGAGAAGTGCATGGACAAGTTCGCCGAGCTCAAACGCGACGGTCGGACAGTGGTCGTGGTCAGCCACGGGCTGGACCAGATGCGGACCTTCTGCGACGAAGCGGCCTGGCTCTGCGCCGGCGAGGTGATGGAGTCTGGCCCGGCGAATGCCGTGATCAACAAATACTTCGAGGACGAGCACCATGCCCGCCCGGTCGAGGGCGGCGGGATGCGGTACGGGTCGGGAACGGCACTGATCGACCGTTTCGAGTTGATCACCCCCAGCGGTGACCCGAGCCTGATGCGTTCTGGAGAACCGCTGACGATCCGGATGCACTTCGACGCCCGGGAACGCATCGTCGATCCGTCCTTCATTGTCTCTCTGGAACACGTCGACGGGCAGCTGATGTGGGCCCACCACACCAAGGACGCTGGCTATCTGCCGGAGCAAATCGAACCCGGCAAGGGGAGCCTCGACGTGGTGATCCCGGCGCTCCACTTTCGTCCCGGCTCATTCCACGTCTCGGGTTCGATCCATACCCCGGACGGGGCAGTGCTGGACGCCCTGCAGCGCTCGGTGAAGTTCACCGTAACGGAGGGCCGGGTCCGTGAAGCGGCTGGTCTGGTGTCGCTGGATTCCCATTTCGAGAACCTGCAGCCGCCACGCCGGATGCGTACCGAGGCCGAGGCCGCAGCCCGCCGGGAGGCAGAACGGCTGTAGGCCCAGACCCGACCGGCGGCCGAGCCGCAGCCGTGACCTAGCCTCGACTAAGACCAGGCGTGCCCGGTCAGTGGGTAAGCATGATCTCCTCGGCGTCCAGCCGCTCCAGCACATAGCTCAGGGTGGCCGAAGAGAAGACCCCCTCGTCGCGGGCCTCGAGCAAGGCCCGGCGCTGGGCCCGGATCGCCTCCACCGCCAGGTCACGAACCTGCTGCTGGGTCAGCGGTTCCAAATTCGGTTCGGTAGTTGTTGTGACCGGCTGACGGGTGTCCGGAGTCTGAGCGGGAACCGGGACCTCATCGGCCGTCTGTGAGGGCTCGGCCGATGAGGTGTTGAGAGAGACCAGGGTTCGACCGACGGTGGAGAAAGAACGAGTCAATTCTCCCGCCTCACTGAGCCCGTTCGTGGCAGCCTGATCCCGCTGCGCCAGGGCCTGGGCCAGGGCAGTCTGCTTGACCGCCGAACCGAGCAGCGCGATCACCCGACGTCGCTCCTCGGCGTCAGTGCCCGGGCTCGCCATCAGGGGTCGTACCAGACGCACCAGCAGCGGCAGCGTCAGTCCCTGGATGACCAATGACCCGGCTGCCACCAGCAGCGCCACCAGCAGCAGGAAGGGCCGCTGGGGAGTCTCCAACGGCAGGGTCTGGGCCGCGGCCAGGGTCACCGCACCCCGCATTCCAGCCCATACGATGACGGCCCCCTCCCGCGGACCAAGCGGCTCATTCACGAAATAGGCCAGGTCATAGCCGGTGCGCTGGTGACGACGCTGATACCGGTCCAGCCGTTGCCGCCAGCGAGCCAAAGCCCGGCCCCAGTCCTCGCGGGTAAGGTCGCGGGCACTGAGGACCTCCGGGTCGATGTCACTGGCATGCGCCAGCCGGTCCTCGAAGCTGCTGATCCGCTCCGCGGTGCGTTGGTGGCGGGCCGTGGAATGGATCCGGAGCCGGTGCAACCAGGCCAACAGAGGGGCCACAAAAGCTGCTCGCAGCACGACAGTGAGCGTTGCCGCGATCACCGCCAGGACGGCGGCCCGGCGCAGTCCGCCTCCAGTCTGGGTGACTTGCTGCACGATCCCGTACGCCTGCAGGCCCATCGCCAGGAAGACCCCACCCTCCAGGATCAACTCGATGGTGTGCCAATTCTGTTGGGCAGTTCGCCGGTTCGCCGGCGGGACCAGCGTCGGTGCCCGGACCGAGGTGACCAGGCCGGCCACAACCGCGGCCACCAGACCCGAACCACCCAGATGCTCGGCCGGGATCGCAGCCAGGAAGGGCACCGTGAAAGAGATCACCGTGTTGGCGCTGGGGTCGTCGATCCGCGAGCAGAGCCTGGTCATCAGCTCACCCACCACCAAGCCGATGACGACCGCTACCGTCAACGCGACCGCCAACCCGATGGCCAGACTGCCAGGCCTCAAGGCGTCGGCATTGGTGGCCAACCCGGCCGCCACGGCCGACGACAGCAGCACCAGCGCGGTAGCGTCATTGAACAGGCCCTCGCCCTCCAAGATCGTGATAATCCGATGCGAGACGCCGAGCCGGCGGGCGATGGCGATGGCGACCGCATCGGTGGGGCTGAGCACCGCCCCCAGCGCGATCGCCCAGGGCCAGGAGACGGCCGGTACCACAGCATGAACGACGAAACCCACGACCACCGCCGACAACACCACCAGACCGACCGCCAGCCCGGCCACCGAGATCAGTTCCCGGCGGAAGTCCATCACCGGCATCGCGGTCGCGGCGCTGAACAACAGCGGCGGCAGGACCACCTCGAGCACGATCGCGGGTGGTACCTCGATGGCGGAGACGATCGGCAGAAAACCGATCCCAATCCCCAATCCCAGCAACACCAGCGGCGAGGCGACCCCTACCTTCGGGGCGAACTGGGTGCAGACGGCCACCAGCAGCAGCGCCACGACACCGATCAACAAGGTTTCCACGGTCACAAGGTACTGGGACGAGGCCGCGTCAGGCTCAGCGCAGACCCGGCCAAAGAGGAGACGGTCGTGGCCTCAGCGACCATGGTGGATCAGGCGGTAGCTCGTCGTGGCCTTGGACAGGTGCGGGTTCATCTGCGGGTCGCGCTCCAGCAGCGGCGCCCAGCGCTGCTGGAACAGGTCGGCGGCCTCAGTCAGCTCCGACCAGTCCCGGCCGCCGGAGATAGCGGTGGCGACACTCAGTGATTCGTGGTGCAGCAGCCGGGTGTACGGGGTGTAGATGGTACGCAACCCCAATTCGCCGATCCGGCAGCACAGGTCGACATCGTTGAAGGTGACCCGGAAGGCCTCGTCGAAGCCCCCTACCTGAGCGAACAGCTCCGCCCGTACGGCCAGACAGGCGGCGGTGACCGCAGTAGTGGCCCGGCGGGTCCACAGCATCATCCGCTGAGTACGGGACTGCTCCTGGTCCAGCCGCAGCCCGGCCAAACTGTTCCCGGCGACCCCCTTGATCCCAAGCCCGATCCCGGCATGCTGGACAGTGACGGCGTCGGGATACAGCAGCAGGCAGCCGACCGCCCCCACCTGGGGCCGCTGCGCCTCGCCGACCAGCACCTCCAACCAGTCCGGGTCCAGCACCTCGGTGTCGTTGTTGAGCATCACCAGGACCTCGCCGCGGGCCCGACGGGCGCCCTCATTGCAGCTGCGGGCGTAACTCCACGGCTGCTCGGGCCAGTCCACCAGCCGGAACCGGTCATCCTGGTCGGCTACCTCGTCGTACCAGCTGAGCACCCGCGGGTCGTCACTGCCGGTGTCGACCAGCACGATTTCATAATTCTGGTACGAGGTGACGTCGAGCACCGAGTCGATGCAGCGGCGAACCACCGGCAACTGGTTCTTGCTCGGGATCACGATCGAGACCAGCGGTTCGCCGACCACCGGGTAGCGGGTCTGCCAGACCTGCGGCAGCTCCGGCTGACGGCGCACGATCACATCAGGGCGACCCTCGGCGATCGCTGCAGCGCCCAGCAGGTCGACCACATCGTGATCTCGGTCGAGCCCAGGTGCGCTCAGCCCGGCCCGGCGGCTGGCGACCGTACCGATCGCATGCGCCACGCCGGCGCCAGCCCGGGCCATCCGCAGCTGAAGATCCCACAACAGCAGCATCGGGTCCTCGGTCCCGGCGAGCTCCCGCAGCCCGCCCACGGCGCGGACCAGGCTGGTCCGCAGCAGCGTGACCGTGCCCAGGTACGGGAGCGAACGCAACAACTCCGGGTTCCAGTCCGGCTTGAACAGCGGCTCCCGGCGCCGGTACCGCAACGCACCTCGACCCCCGAAGTCGACCAGGTCCTCACCGCCGTAGGCCACATCCGCGTCCGGGCAGTCCTCAAGAGCGGCGATCAGTTCATAACAGGTGTCGGGGTAGAGCACGTCGTCGGGGGTGAGAAAGCAGACAAAATCACCCTGACAGCGTTCCAGAGCAGCATTCAGGCGGTCCACCCGGCCGCCCGGCCCGATTGACTGGCGGATCCGTTCCTGCTCGAAGCCGCGCCGCGGCAGCGAGAACGGCCGATCAGAGCAGATAATCAACTCCCAGTTCTCATACGCCTGGGTCACCACTGACCGTATCAGCCGCAGCGCCTGGTTCGGATCGGCGCCGGTAACGTCGACCACCACGCTCAGGTAGCGCTGCAAATCCCATTCACGCGAGCGCAGCCGGCGCTGGGCCAATGCCGAGCCGGGCACCCGGTGGCCGCGCAGCCAGTCCTGGTAGGCCAGGTCCTGGGCCAGCCGCAGATTCGCCAACCTGAAGTAGGCGTTCCGCGCCGCGTCGTACAGCCCCGGCGCCCGCCGGGCAC
Organism: uncultured Propionibacteriaceae bacterium; assembly: GCA_938046585.1. Classification (GTDB taxonomy): domain Bacteria; phylum Actinomycetota; class Actinomycetes; order Propionibacteriales; family Propionibacteriaceae; genus Fen-668. The sequence continues at coordinate 168,839 of CALIWR010000002.1, forward strand.
CCCATTTGAGCGTTGACCGGACTGTCCCGGTGATCCCACTCAGGGCAGAGCGAACCGATGGCATACGACGAACCTCTGGGTCGGGGTCAGGTCTGTTTCAGAGTAGCGGTCTCGGTCGTGATCGCCGACCGGGGCAACCCCTCGCCCACTTTGACCGCTGCGATCACCCGGACTGTAATCGGCAGCATCACCACTTCCACCAGCACCTTGTACAGGTAGCCGACCAGGATGTAGTTGACCATCGCCGGAGCCGACAACACCCCACCGAAGGCAATCAGACAGAAGATCGCAGTGTCAGCTAGCTCGCCGACCACGGTCGACGACAGCAGCCGCCACCACAACGAACCAGGCCGAGAACGCTGCTTGATCCCGACCACGACGTGCGCGTTCAGTAACTGCCCGACCAGATACCCGGCGAGACTGGCGGCGACGATCCGGGGGACGAAACCCAGCACCGCGTGGAAAGCTTCCCCATGCCGGTAATCAGCGGCCGGCGGGGCCGCATCGACCAGCAAGAAGGTCAACGAGGCCAGCAGCCCCAGGACGAAGCCGAGCCGGATCGCCCGTCGAGCCCGACGGATCCCGTACACCTCAGCCATCACATCGCTGAGGATGTAGGTGAACGGGAACACCACAGCGCCGCCGTCGGTGATCAGCGGCAGCACCGGCACCCCGCCCGGGGCCCACGAGCCGCCGAGCTGAACCACCTTGGTGGCCGCGATATTGGAGATCAACAGCACCGCGCAGAAGACCGCGATCACCAGGTCAAACAGGCGAGGATTGGCCGGGACCGGGGTCCGTACCGGGGCTGCGTTCACTGTGCGCATGGTACGCGCCACGAATCGGCCCTGGTGAGTGACGGACTTCCTGGTTAGTGGCAAGATCAGGTCATGGATACCGAGCTCGACTACATGCCGGACCAGTCGGAGCAGTTGGACCAGTTCCAAGCTGACCACACTCTGGTAGATCGGGGCGTGGCCGACGTCCTCGACGAGGGGTACACCACAGCCGAGCATTGGTCGGTGGCTGAGGGCTTCGGCAATACCGCCGCCGAGATGCGCCAGGGCGAGCCGTTGGATCTGAAGCTGGCGCAGGAACAGCCCGAGCCGGACCCTCCCATGACCAGGCAGGACTGGCGTGACGACCCCCACGAGAAGCGGGAGGTTGGCTCGCGGCGGGCCGGGCGGCTGGTCGACGCCAACCACGGCTGGGGCGGCCAACGTACCGAGGCCGAGGCATACGCCGAAGACGTGGGTATCGATGGCGGCGCGGCCTGCGCCGAGGAAGCTGCAGTCCACATCATCGACCCCTCCGAGAATGACACCGATGTCTGACCCGGGCGCGGCGCTGCGGCCCGAACGCGAGCTGTACCCGTCGATCGAGCCCTACCAGACCGGGATGCTGGATGTCGGCGACGGGCAGATCCTGTACTGGGAACAGTCCGGCAACCCCGAGGGCAAGCCGGCGGTCTTCCTGCACGGCGGCCCGGGAGGGGGCACCACGGCGGACCAGCGCCGGTTCTGGGACCCGCGGCGGTACCGGATCGTGCTGTTCGACCAGCGTGGCTGCGGGCAAAGCACCCCGCATGCGGCCGAGCCAGAGGCAGATTTGTCAGCGAACACCACCTGGCATGTGGTCGCCGACATCGAGCGGCTGCGCGAGCACCTGGGGATCGAGCGCTGGCAGGTCTTCGGCGGCTCCTGGGGCAGCGCGTTAGCGCTGGCGTACGCCGAAACTCACCCGGACCGGGTCACTGAGCTGGTGCTGCGGGGGATCTTCATGCTGCGCCGCTTCGAACTGGACTGGTTCTACAACGGCCCGGCCGGGATGGTCCGACCCGAATGGTGGAAGCTCTTCGAAGAGCCGCTACGGAAAGCTGATGGCCGAGCGGTCCGGTTGTTGGAGGGAACCGGCGACGGACGCGACAACATCGCCCGCTACCACGACCTGCTCTTCGACCCGGATCCGGCAGTCCATGTTCCTGCCGGGGTGGCCTGGAGCACCTGGGAGAACGCCACGGTGACCCTGGTAACTCCACCCGGCCTGGCCGAGGGCGGCACCGACGCCGCAAAGGTCGCCTTCGCCCGGATCGAGAACCACTACTTCGTCAACGGCGGCTGGTTGCGTCCCGACCAGCTGCTGCGGGATGTACCGAGAATCCAGCACCTGCCGTGCGTGATCATCCACGGCCAGTACGACCTGTGCTGCCCGGTCCGCAACGCGTACGACCTGGCCGAGGCCTGGCCCGAAGCCGACCTGCGGGTGGTGCTGGCCGGTCATTCGGCCTTCGAACCCATGATTGCCTCCGAACTGGTCCAGGCGACAGATGATTTCTGTGCTTGATTGCCCTCGCCTTCGCTCGGGCGGGCCGCGTCGCTAACACCCCCGTCTTCCTCCTCACCGACGAGAAGGTTCTTTCAGGTCGTGGCCGGGTTGGGTGTTTCTCGTCGTTCGTCGTCCAGACGGGGTGCTCCG
>CALIWR010000003.1 GCA_938046585.1 uncultured Propionibacteriaceae bacterium
TGGTTGGGTTGGGTGTTTCTCGTCGTTCGTCGTGCAGACGGGGTGCTCCGCGGCCGGGCTTCATTGCCCTCGCGTCCGCGAGGGCGGGCCGCGTCGCTGATGCCCCCGTCTTCCTCCTCACTGACGAGAAGGTTCTTCAGGTGGTGGTTGGGTTGGATGTTTCTCGTCGTTCGTCGTGTAGTTCGGGGTGTTGTTGGGGTCGCACCGTGCAGCACACCAGCGGACTGAACCACCACCACAGCCCACCGGCCCGGCCCCAATCGACGGTTCGGCCCGCTCCTGTGCGAGGGGGAAGGCCCCGCCGTGGGACGGTCCCGCGGCGGGTATGCGGGGCCTGCTCCTGTGTGAGGGGGAAGGCCAGTTCCGCTGATGCCCCCGTCCTTCTCACTGACGAGAAGGTTCTTGGGTTCGTGGCCGGGTTGGGTGTTTCTCGTCGTTCGTCGTGTAGTTCGGGGTGTTGCTGGGGTCGCATTGTGGAGCACATCAGCGGGCTGAACTACTGCTGCGGCCTGCCGGCCTGGTCTGAATCGTTGGTTTGGCCTGCTCCTGTGCGGGGGAAGGGTAGACGGTGGCATTGGTGGTGGGGAACGCCGGGTTTGGCCTGCTCCTGTGCGAGGGGGAAGGCCAGTTCCGCTGATGCCCCCGTCCTCCTCACTGAGGAGAAGGCCCTGTCAGGTCGTGGCCAGGCCGGGTGTTTCTCGTCGTCCGTCGCGCAGAACGAAGTTGAGTCGTTCTTCTCTGCGTGATCCGACCTCGCACAACAGCGGGCAGACCTGGTCGAGAGAGACCGCTGCCCACCCAGACCGGGTCTTGGGCCCGTCGGTGTGCGAACCGTCTAGCAAACATCGTCTACAAGCGCTATCATCGTCGTATGTCGATAGATACAGAAGGTTTGCCTTACCAGGGGGCGGCTGCCTTGTTCCGATCGCTGTCCGACTCGAACCGGCTCGCGATCGTGCAGCACCTAATGCTGTCGCCGCACCGGGTCGCCGACCTGGTCGGGCACCTGGGCCTGGCCCAGTCGACGGTCTCAGCGCACGTACGGGGGCTGCGCGACAGTGGCCTGCTGTCGGCTCGGGTTCGAGGCCGGGCCACCTTCTATTCCCTAGCCGAGCCGGAGCTAACGGCGGCATTGCTGCAGGCTGCTGAGGCACTGCTGGCAACCACCGCCGAGGTTTCGGTCGAATGCTCTCCCCAGGAGGTGGCGTCATGAGCGGGCACCATCACGATCATTCCCACGGGCACAGCCACAGCCACGGCTCGTCGAACCGGAAACGTCTGGTGATAGCGCTGTCGATCACCGGGCTGATCCTGGTCGCCGAGGTAGTCGGCGCCATCTGGACCGGGAGCCTGGCGCTGCTAGTCGATGCCGGGCATATGCTCACCGACTCGGTCGGGTTGGTGGTGGCGCTGATCGCAGCCACCCTGATGGCTCGACCCCCGTCGCAGCGCCGTACCTGGGGCTGGCAGCGGGCCGAGGTCCTGTCAGCAGCCCTCCAGTCGGCGATCCTGCTGATGGTGGGCGGGTACGCGATCTACGAGGGTGTCGTCCGGCTGATCTCACCACCCGAGGTCCGGGGACACAGCCTGGTGATCATTGGGGCCATCGGCCTGCTGGGCAACCTGCTGTCGCTGCTGGTCCTGGCCGGCGGGCGAGGCAGCAACCTGAATATGAAAGCCGCCTTCCTCGAGGTCTTGAACGACGCTTTCGGTTCGGTGGCCGTGATCGTTGCCGCAGTCGTGATCGAGTTCACCGGCTGGACCCGGGCCGATGCGCTCGCAGGCCTGATCGTCGCAGGCTTGATCCTGCCCCGGGCGGTAGTGCTGCTGCGCCAGTCCGGGTCGATCCTGCTGGAGACCACCCCGGCTGGCCTCGACCTAGCCGAGGTCCGCGAGCACATCACCGCGCTGCCGCACGTTAGGGGTGTCCACGATCTGCATGCCTCGGTGGTCAGCTCCGACCTGCCGATCCTCACCGCCCATGTGGTCTTGGAGGAAGAGTGCTTCACCGACGGGCATTGCCAGAGCATCCTGCAGGGGATCCAGGACTGCCTGCAACAGCACCACCAGATCAGCATCGAGCACAGCACCCTGCAGCTCGAGTCCGAAAACATCGCCCGTACCCACGAGGAGCACCTGCACGCGTAGACGATGAGGTCGTATCCGGATCTCTAGGTTTGAGGCTAGAATGTCACAGACAAGGCCAGGATGCCGACAGCCGTGTCCGGCGTCACCCAACCCAGGAAAATCTCTGATTGTCTGAAAATGACCCTAGATCATTATAGAGAACGTTATCGCGGGGCGGTGATCCCGGCGCAGGCGGTTCCGCATGGCAGAGTTATCCCATGCAAGTCCTCGTGGTGGATGATGACCAGGCGGTGCGGGATTCGCTCGCCCGGTCTTTGCGGTATTCCGGCTACGAGGTGCTCACTGCGGCCGACGGGGTGGAGGCCCTGGCCCAGTTGTCGGCTCACCGGCCGGACGCGGTGATCATGGACGTGATGATGCCGCGCCTGGACGGGTTGGAGACCACCCGAATGCTACGGGCCAACGGTAACGACGTCCCGATCCTGGTACTCACCGCCCGCGATGCGGTCAACGACCGGGTGGACGGGCTGGACGCCGGCGGTGATGACTACATGGCTAAGCCCTTCTCCCTGGAGGAATTACTGGCCCGGCTGCGGGCCCTGACCCGCCGTACCCGCAGCAACACCGAGGACGAGTCTGGAACCGAGACCGAACAACTGACCTTCGCCGATATGGTGCTGGACCCGCAGACCCGCGAAGTGACCCGCGGCTTACGGCGAATCTCTCTGACCCGTACCGAGTTCGCGCTGCTGCAGACGTTCATGGAACACCCACGCCGGGTGCTGGAGCGGGGCTGGCTGTTGAACGAGGTGTGGGGCTTCGACTTCCCAACCACCGCCAATTCACTTGAGGTGTACATCGGTTACCTACGGCGCAAGACCGAACATGACGGTGAGGCCCGACTGATCCATACCGTCCGCGGAGTCGGGTACGTGCTGCGCGAGACACCCCCGTGACCGAGCCGGAGTCGATCGCACCACCGGTCCCGATCGAGGTTCCCGAGGCTCCGCCGCGACCTCGACCGGGGGCTCGGCGTTCCCCATTCCCGATCGAGGTCTTCTGGCCAGGCTGGCTGGGATGGCCGCGGCGGGCCACGCTACAGCAGCGGTTGATCTGGCTGACCGCCCTAGCCGTCGCAACAGCCGTCGCCCTGACCGGGATCGCGTTGTACTTCGCGACCCGGCATTCGCTGTACGAGCAACTCGACAATGAACTGCTGCAGACGGCGAACCTGCTGTCGGACCAAGTCGCCAGCGAGAACGACCTGTCCACGGTCGGCGGCATCAACCCGGACTCCTTACAAGCTGCGAATGTGGTGCTGGCGTTGGTGCAGGCCAACCTGGGGGTGACAACCATCCCTGGAGAGACCATCACCTACGACACCGGCGCCCCCGAGGTCACCATCGCCCGTACCGGGCGAGGGCATTCAGCCCGTTCAGTGGTCGCCAGCGATGGCGAACTGTACCGAATCGTCGCAGTACCACTTAGCGGCCGCGACGGATACGCCCTGGTACTGGGCCGTTCCCTGCGCCCAACTCTGGCCACGCTACGCCAGATGTGGGGAATCTTGGCCGTAGTCGCGATTACCGGCGTCGTGGCCGCAGCCTTCTCCGGTATGGCCGTGGCTCGTTCCTCGTTGCTGCCGATCCGGCGGCTGACCGCAGCGGTAACCCGGATCACCGAAACCGACGAATTGGCTCCGATTACAGCCGAAGGCCCGGCCGAACTGGCTGAACTGGCGAGTTCGTTCAATTCGATGGTCCGAACGCTGGCCAACTCCCGTGAGCGACAACGCCGCCTGATCGCCGACGCCGGCCATGAACTACGCACCCCGCTCACTTCGCTACGGACCAATATCGAGCTCCTGATCGCCGACGAGCGCTCGGGAATGCTGCCCGAGGGCGCCCGCAGCGACATTCTGCGCGATGTGGCCGCCCAGGTGGGCGAGTTCTCAGCCCTGGTCCAGGACCTGGTCCAGCTGTCACGTGAGGGCAGCGTCGACCTGCTGCGCGAGGAGATGGATCTGGCCGATGTGATCGCTAATGCGGTCACCCGTGCCCGGCGCCGCGGCCCGACGATGTTCTTCGATGTCACCCTGGAACCGCACGTGATGATGGGCAATCCGGCAACCTTGGAGCGGGCATTCACTAACCTGCTCGACAATGCAGTGAAGTTCTCACCGAACGGTTCTGTGATCCGGGTGGCGATGGCCGATGGCCTAGTCACCGTGGCCGATGAGGGTCAGGGCATCGCCGAGGAGGACCTGCCGCACATCTTTGAGCGTTTCTACCGCTCCGACCGGTCCCGCAATGCTCCTGGTACGGGGCTGGGCCTGTCGATTGTTGCCCACACCATCAACGCCCACGGCGGCTGGGTCAAAGCCGGCGCCGCACCCGGCGGCGGTGCCGAGTTCACGGTCTACCTGCCGCAGGAGCCGCAGGTGTGATTGCCCGAGCCTTCGCTCGGGCGGGCCGCGTCGCTAATGCCCCCGTCTTCCTCCTCACTGACGAGAAGGCCCTTTCAGGTGGTGGTTGGGTTGGGTGTTTCTCGTCGTTCGTCGTCCAGTTCGGGGTGTTGTTGGGGTCGCACCGTGCAGCACACCAGCGGGCTGAACTACTGCTGCGGCCTGCCGGCCTGGTCTGAATCGTTGGTTTGGCCCGCTCCTGTGCGGGGGCAAGGCCAGTTCTGCTGATGCCCCGTCCTCCTCACTGACGAGAAGGCCCTTTCAGGTGGTGGCTGGGTTGGGTGTTTCTCGTCGTTCGTCGTGCAGTTCGGGGTGTTGTTGGGGTCGCACCGTGCAGCACACCAGCGGGCTGAACTACTGCTGCGGCCTGCCGGCCTGGTCTGAATCGTTGGTTTGGCCCGCTGCTGTGCGAGGGGAAACCCGGTGGGAAGCCCGGGCAGTCAGAACCGAACGGTTTGGCCTGCTCCTGTGCGAGGGGGAAGGCCCTCACCAAGCCGCGCAAGCGTCGCCTGAGCGGCGGCCTGCTCCTGTGTGAGGGGGAAGGCCCCCACGCTTCGGAGTGGAGGTAGCGGGACATTGGGCCCGCTGCTGTGCGAGGGGGAAGGCCAGTTCCGCTGAGTCCCCCGTCCTCCTCACTGACGAGAAAGCCCATCAGGTGGTGGCCGGGTTGGTCGTTTCTCGTCGTTCGTCGTCCAGTCCGGGTGCTCAGCGGCCGTGTTCGATCGCCCTCGCCTACGAGGCTGGCGGCGTCACTGACGCCCCGAACGGGGCCCTCTCGCCAAGAAAATGCTTGAACGACCAAACCGCGAAGCACTAGGGGATTCGTCATGGCTGAGAGATGATCTGCTGTTGTCACCGCTTGACCTACCCCAGATCGGATGCTTGTGTGGAGGTGCAGTACGAGAGGAGCAGCTCTTGACCGACACCACCTCCGACAGCCTGGATCTGGCCACCGCCCAGCGGCGGGCCGCCGCTTTCGCCTGGGCCATGGAACAGGCCGCCCCGACCGGTCCTCGAACCGGTCACGACCCGACCGGATCCGTGACCGTCACAGTCGACCCCGACGGGCGTACCAGCCATATCGATCTGGCCGACACCTGGGCCACACGGATCGCGCCCGACCAGCTGGCCCAGGCGATCGTGGCGGCAGCTCGGGCCGCCGAGGCCCAGGGGATGACCGACTTCCTGACCGCAATTGCCGCCCTGCCTGAATCACTCGACGAGATAGAACCACCACGGGACTACCTCGAACAGAAGATGGCGCAGCACGCGACCTCGATCCTCGAATTGGAGCGGACCAATCCCCGCCTCGACGAGGTCGTGGCCATGCTCGACCAGGCCACCGCGAACGCCACGACCACCATGGCCCAGATCGACCAGCCGGCGACGACCCCGGAACCCGAGCCCCCCGCCGTATCGCTCGACGATCCGATCAGCTTCACCCTCACCGCTCGCGGCGGCATCACAGCCTGCGCAATCGACCCCACCTGGATTCGCCGCTTCCCCGGCTCCCGGGTGGGCGACGAACTCAACTCGGCCCTGGCCGAACACCTGGAAAGGAACTGACGATGGGACGACCACCCACCCAAGAGGAGATGACCCGCTCCCTCGAAGACCTGCGCCACGCCGCCGACGAGTGGACCGCATGCGGTGCCTGGCTGGCCTCGAACAGCAGCAAGTTTGATGGCCATATCGCTCGAGGCATGAGTTTTGGGCTGTATGTCCTCATAGGGATGACGTACGAGAAGGCCTGTCACCGCCTGGCGCAGGCGGCTCACGATGGAGGGGCGAAACTGCAACAGGTCGGCAGCACGCTGCGGAAAGTGCATGACGCCTACCGCGACGATGAGCAAAACAACGTTCACCTGGCCCAAGGAAGGTGGTAGAGCAATGAGCACCGAGATAGTCGAACGAATCGAATTCGATCAGGAACAGTTCTCTGCCCTGTGTGAGTCGATCAGAAAGGGCCTGGCTACTCTGTCTGATACGATATTCCCTGCCCTTCGCCCAGCCCTCGACCTCTACTTCGACGCCAACCTTGTGTTGCCCGTGATGCGTAAGGTCGGCTACAAGATCGTGAGATGGGCGCTCGACATGCTCGCCACGTTCCTCAACATAATGGTCGACTTCCTCGAGGGCTTACTGGTTCCTCTTTTCGCATTCGTGAGAGGGGCGCTATGGGCCGATAATTCTGAGTATCTTCACAGCATCGCTGGCAGACTCGATGAGTCAATGAAGGCCTTGGCCGTGACCTGGCAGGGTGAGGGACAGCAGGCCTTCGCCCTGCACGGAGCCCGGCATGCCGCCAAGACGACAGAGCTGGCTGAGCTGGCCAAGACCCTGAAAACCCAGCTGTATGGGTTGGCCGCAGGATCGGTGGGCTGCTACGTCGCTATCGGTGCGATCATCTCCGCTGCGGTAGCCGCCTGTTCTGCAGCAGCGGCGTCCACCGCTGCCGATGGCCCAGTCGGACCGTCGGCGGCTGGAGGGGTCATGGTGCTGGCATACGTCAAGGTGTCCGCCGTCCTCGCGCTGCTGGCCTCTCTGATTGCCTACCATGTCACGACCATGGAGACCATCGGTGATAAGAGTGATGCTGTGGCCAAGGCCTGGCCGGAGCCTGGAGTCGCCAGGTATGACGACGGCAGCCTGGCGGATGGCGATGACACCAGCTGGTCGACCGAGCGATGAGTGACGTACCACCCATGGTGGCCCGTCAGGCCCTCCTGTCGACGCTGGGGCTGATCGCAGGTGGGGCCTGCATCCTAACCGGGCTGGTGCTCCAGATCACGATCGGTGAGGCTGCTGGAGCTGCTGTGGCGGAGCTGATGATGCATGGGCTCTGGATGACAGCGATCTGCCTCGCCGCGCGGGTGATGTGGGACTGGGTCGGCGTGACCCCTGGGCGCGTGCTCTGGATCCAGCTCACCAAGGTGTTCGGGCTGCTGGGCGCTGGCCTTGGAGTCGGTAACAGCGCTCTGCTCGTGGTGTTCTATCGCGACCAGATCGCTGCCTGGGTGATCGCTCTTGCTGTGGCGGTCACCGTCTTATCTGCCGGATTGACGCTGGCCGCGCTATGGCCTTGGGCGAAACGGCCTGATCGCGGGATATCAGATGCTCGACCGAGCGATGACGTGTCGCCTCTGGAGGCTCACCGGATGGCCCGCCAGGCCCTCCTGTCGACACTGGGGCTGATAGCGGGTGGGGTTTGCATCGTGATGGGGCTGGTTCTCCAGCTCGCGATCGGTAAGGCCAATCAGGTCTCGCCGGTGCTGCTCTTCACCGGAGGCTGTACGGCGGTGGTCTGCTCTGCGGCGCGAATGAGGTGGGGATGGGCTCGGATGACGCGTCGACGTAGGGTCTGGGTCTTCATTCTTGAGTTCCTCTCGATTCTGGGCTTCATCAAGTGCTTCACCGATGGCCTCCTGATGCTGGATGATGTCCGCGGGGTTGTGACCTGGGTGGTCATCCTTGCGGCCGTGATGGTGATGGTCTCGGCCGGATTGATGCTGCTCGCGCCGATTCCTTTGCCCTGGCGTACACCACCCAGCCTCCGACAGTCGCATCGGTCATGACTCTCGGGCGAATCTAGCCTCAGGTGGGCAGGTGGGTCGGCAACGTACGACGCGGACCGTGCCGCGGCGGACGGCGCCCGGCCAGCCCAAGCAGCCGCTCCACCCGGTAGCGGTGACCCGCGAACGGCTCCAGCAGCTGCTCGGCGGCATCATCATCGAGCACCTCACCCGTCAGCGCGTACGTGATCTGGCCACCGACGTGGTAGTCCCCGACACTCCAGGCGTCGCTATCGCCCAGCGCTCGTTGTCGGACCTGCGCCGAGGTCCACGGGCCGATCCCCGGCAGGGAACGCAACGCCTGGTCCGGGTCACCGGCGAAACCCGGCGCCGCCAGCCGCTGCAACGACCGGCTGGCTTGCGCCGCGGACCGTACCACCTGGGCCCGACGCTGCTCGACCCCGGCCCGCAACAGCTCCCAGCTCGGTACCGCCAGCCACTGCTCGGCCGACAACGGCAGCCGGATCCCCGCCGCCGGGTGCCCGTCCGGCAGCGGGACCGGGTCGGCGAATCGCAGCGCCACCAGCCGGTGCGCCCGGAAAGCCTCCCGGTTAGTCACCACCTGCTCCAGCGCCGCCGGCGCGAGGGCCTCCAGCAGCTGGCTGGTCCGCCCCAGCCGCAGCCAGGCGAACCGCCGATGCGCCTGGGCCACGATCGGATGGCGGGCCGGATCGAAACCGTCCAGCTGGTCATCGGCGCCAAACAGTTGCGGCGCCTGCTCGGCCAACCACTCCCGACCCGGACCCCAGCACTCCACGATCAGATCGTCACCGGCCGTCGTACAGCGCTGCAGCCCCGGCCCGTACGGGGTGCGGGTGGCCCGCCACCAAACCCCGGCCAGCCGCCGCAAACACGGATCACCGGTACCCCGCCAGTGCGGGCCCAAGGCCACATCAAGCAGCCGGGCCCGGCCCGGCAAGGCCCGGCTCAGCGACCGCTGCCACTGTCGCGAGTCCACGGGTCAGAACGCAGAAAACGACGGTCGGCCGATGCCGATGACGCGATCACAGCTCTGATACGGCCACTGGCCCCACCCGCGCTGGGTAGATTGGGCCGGTCCTGACGTCACACAGCAAAGGGTAGGCCATGCACCTACATATCTCGGACCAGGCGACCCAGCTGACCGACAGCCTGCGCTCTCAACGAGCGCTGCGGATCTTGGTGCTGATCCTGGTACCGATCGCGATCTGGACGATCGCCGCCCTGGTGTGGCTGTGGCCTGGGGATGTCTCCGCCAGCATCCGGCAAGACAGCACCGTCCGCGCCATCCCCGGCATGAGCATCCCCAAGGCCACCGTGACCCAGGTCAACGAGATGAGCTGCGACGGGGTGGCCGGTTCGGCGACCGGTGACCAGTCCCGCTGCGCCCGGGTGAAGGCCAAACTCGACGAGGGCCCCGAAGCTGGCCAGGAGGTGGAGGTGGCACTGACAGCCGCCGTCTACGCCTCCGGGGTCAAACCCGGCGACGGGATCACCCTGTACCGGACCCCGGTCAACGACGGCCCGGCCGCGTACCAGTTCGCCGACTTCCAACGCACCGTGCCGATGGTGGTCTTGACCTTGGCCTTCGCCGCCGCGGTGATCGCCGTGGCCCGGCTGCGCGGCGCGATCGCGCTGCTCGGGCTGCTGTTCGCCGGCTGGGTGATGGTGGCCTTCATGTTCCCGGCCCTGATCCAAGGCAAAGACCCGGTCCTGGTGGGATTGGTGGGCTCCAGCGCGATCATGTTCATCGTGCTGTACGCGGCCCACGGCATCTCCGCCCGTACCACCACCGCTCTCGTCGGAACCCTGTTCGGCTTATTCCTGTCCGCAGGCCTGGGCTGGGCGGCGACCTCCTGGGCGCATCTGAGCGGCGTCGCCAGCGAAGACGACTTCGTGCTGGCTGCCTCCGCACCGAGTCTTAAACTCACCTCGGTGGTGATCTGCGGGGTGATCATCGCCGGGCTAGGCGTACTGAACGACGTCACGATCACCCAGGCCTCGGCGGTCTGGGAGCTCGACCACCGCAACGAATCAGCCCGGGCAGTGTTCACCAAGGCGATGCGGATCGGCCGCGACCACATCGCGTCCAGCGTCTACACCACCGCCTTCGCCTCTGCCGGCGCGGTCATGGGGGTGCTGCTGCTGCTCAGCATCTACCAGCGGCCGGTCTTCACCACCCTGCTTACCGAGCAGTTCGCAGCCGAAGTGGTCCGTACCCTGGTCTCCTCGATCGGGCTGGTGCTGTCGGTTCCGATGACCACCGCGATCGCGGTGGCCGTGGTCAAGGGCAGCTCGAAAGGCGTCGAAGACGCGGACCGGCTCGGCGCCGCGCCCATCGACTACCCCGACGACGAACTGATCGACTACGACGACATCGACCGGTGAGCGCGAACGCTCGCCGGCACACGGTGATGTGATCAGTACATCGGATCGTGAAAGGGGCTCAATACCCACCTAGTCGGCACGGGACGGGTCAAGACGTGCGCCGGGCCCGGGGTGGACGATGACTTCTGACCGGACGTACGCCGGGCCAGAGCCTGTCAGCGGGCCAGCGCGAACAGCTGGTCGATGTCGAGATGCTGCTCGGCCGCGTCAGCTAGCGAGTTGATCATGGTCTCGCGGCGCTGCTGGTAGCCGGGGGCGTGATCGTCGGGCTGCCAGGTGAGCCCGGCCGCGGCAGCTGCCTGCGCCAGCCAGGCGCGGCGGAAGGCGTCATTCTCGAAGGCGCCGTGCCACATGGTGCCCCAGACGGACCCGGATCGACAGCCGTCGAGAAAGTCCTCCCCCGGGTCGGCGCCCGGGATCCTGCGGCAGATGCCGTGGTGGATCTCGTACCCGCCGGCGGGCAGGCCTCGCCACCGGCCCTCCGGCAGGGCCAGGGTCTTTTCGGCGTCGAAGTCAACCTCGACCGGGAGCAGCCCCAGGCCTGCGACCTCGGCGCGGGTGGATTCGGCCCGGTGCGGGTCGCGGATGGTGTGGGCGAGCATCTGGTATCCGCCGCAGATCCCGAGTACGGTACGGCCGGCGGCGGCCCGCTCGGTTACCGCCTGGGCAATCCCCCGCTCCCGCAGCCAGTCCAGGTCAGCCACCGTGGACCGGGATCCCGGCAGCACCAGAATGTCCGCCTGCCGGCAGAGCATCGGGTCGGTCGTCACCTGGACGTCGACGCCGGGCTCCTGGGCCAGCGCATCGACGTCGGTAGCGTTGGAAATCCGCGGGAAACGGACCACCGCCACCCGTAACGATCCTGGGGCTGGCGGTTCGTCCTGGTGGCGCCAGCGTCCGACCTCCAGGGTGTCCTCCCCGTCCAGCCAGACCCCGTCCAGCCAGGGCAGCACCCCGAAACACGGCATCCGGGTCCGGCGGCTGATCTGCGCCAGCCCTGGTTCCAGGATCGACGCGTCACCGCGGAACTTGTTGATCAGATACCCAGCCAGGTGCGAGCGGTCGGCGTCGTCAAGCAGCGCCCAGGTCCCGTACAGGCTGGCCAGGACACCGCCCCGGTCGATGTCCCCGACCAAGATCACAGGCAGATCCTTGGCCGCGGCCAGGCCCATGTTGGTGTAATCGCCGGTCCGCAGATTGATCTCAGCCGGGGAGCCGGCCCCTTCGCAGATCACCAGGTCGACGGTAGCGGCGAGCTCGTCGTACGCGGACCAGGCGGCCTCGGCGAGCTGGCGCCGTCCGGTGGCGTACTGACCGGCTTCCAGGGTCCCGGCCGGTTGGCCGCGCAGCACAATGAAGGAGCGCCGGTCGGTGCCGGGCTTGAGCAGCACCGGGTTCATCGCCGAGGTGGGGATGACCTGCGCGGCGAGCGCCTGCAGGTACTGGGCGCGGCCGATCTCGGCGCCATCGGGGCAAACCATCGAATTGTTTGACATGTTCTGCGCCTTGTACGGGGCGACGCGGATCCCACGCCGCCGAGCGACCCGGCACAGCGCGGTGACCAGTAATGACTTGCCCGCATCGGACGACGTTCCCGCGATCAGCAGCCCGGTCATCGATGCTCCTTCCCGGCCCGGCTCCGACGGCCCACGATACGTCTGAGGCGCGCAGTCAGCGACGCGTCGCGGGCGATCAGATGCCCGACACCGGCCAGGCCGATCGCTGCCGCCGCGGTGGCAGCGACGGTAACCGCGGTCACCAGGGACGCTGCGGTACGGACCGCGGCCGCGTCAGGGCGGGGGCCGTCGCCAAGCAGCGGCCGGTGCTCGACCCGGCCGCCGGGGTAGACATTACGTCCGCCCAACTGGACGCCGAGCGCACCAGCCCAGGCTGATTCGCACCAGCCGCCGTTGGGGCTGGGGTGCCGGGCGTGGTCGCGGCGCAGGATCCGCCAGGCCCGGCCCGGGTCGGCGCCGACCAGGGGCGCGGCGGCGACGGCGAGCAGGCCGGTCATCCGGGCCGGTAGCAGGTCGAGCAGGTCGTCGAGGCGGGCCGCGGCCGTACCGAAATGGGCATGACGGGCGGTACGGTGCCCGACCATGGCATCGAGGGTATTGGCGCCGCGGTGCACCAGCAGCCCCGGTACCCCTGCCAGCGCCCCCCACAGCAGCGAGGCGACGGCGGCGTCAGCGGTGTTCTCGGCCAGCGATTCGACGGTGGCGCGGGCCAATTCCGGCTGGTCCAGCCCGCTCGGGTCACGCCCGCACAGGTGCCCGAGCTGATCGCGGGCCAGGCCGAGATCATCCGATTCCAGCCGGTCGGCCATCAGCAGCCCCTCGTCGGCCAGCGACCTCGCCCCCAGCACCGCCCAGGTGGTGACCGCGGTGGTCAACGCCCGCAATACCAGGCGGCGTCGGCTAGCGGATTCCACCACCGCCCCGGCCAAGGCCAGGGGGGCCAAACAGGCCGCCGCGTAGGCCACGCCGCGGGCCCGGGAATCAGCCCACAGGCGCTCCTCCAGGCGGCTGGCGGCCGACCCGTACCAGGCCACCGGGTGATGCCGGTGAGGATCGCCCAGGACCTGGTCGGCGGCGACTCCCAGGGCGAGCCCGACACCACGCGCTAGCAGCGCCGATCCTGCTTGACGAGCTGGCGAGGCGGGCGTCGGTGAGGATGCGCTGTGCGGCATGGTCGACAACTTACTGGCCGCCGCTAGGGTGTATCGGCATGACCCGACTCGTCCTGGTCCGCCACGGCCAGTCGACCTGGAACCTGGAGCGCCGGGTGCAGGGTCAGACGATGGCGGTCCCGCTTACGGACCTGGGCCGGGAACAGGCCCGACACGCCGCGGACGAGGTCGCCCGGCTCGTCGCGGCGGGTACCGCGGTGCTCAGCTCGGACCAGCTGCGGGCCTGGCAGACCGCCGAGATCGTCGCCGCCCGGATCGGCAGCCCGGTCACCGCCGAGCCGCGGCTGCGTGAGCAGAGCATGGGTCGCCTGGAAGGATTGAGTGAGTCTGAACTGGTCGTCGAACAGACCCCCGTGGGGGTTGACATCGCCGATGTCCGGTGGGGTGGGGGTGAGTCCCTGGCCGACGTCGCCGTACGGCTGCGGAGCCTGCTGGCCTCACTCAGCGGGTATGACACGGTGGTCCTGGTCGGTCACGAGCTCAGCCTGCGGGTGTTGCTGGCGCTGCTGGACGGCCGTACCCACCGCGACTGTGACTTCGACCTCCCGCTGGGTAACGGCGCCGTCGTGGAGCGCCGTACGGACCAGGCGACATAGCCGACGGTTCCAGACGTCCAGGTCAGCAGCCCGGTACACTGAGCTGTTCCCCGCCCACGCGGGGCTGATCCGCTGTGAGGTTGCTCTCGCGCAGTCTCCCCGCCTACGCGGGGCTTGATCCGGCGGGTACACGATGAGCAGGATCTAGAATCTGTGAGGTTTATCTCCTGCTGTGCTAGGATCCTGGCTAGTCGCTTCGAAGGTCGAGGCTTTGTCTAGAGAAGGTGGTCTCATGACTACTTCAAGCCCAGATGTCGTGCAGGTGGTCTACCAGGACTACCGCAAGCAACTCACGCACGCTCAGGCCGTTCGTCTCACCGCCGACGTTCGCCATTTGAGCATCACTGACGTTGAGAAGCGGCTCAACACGACGGGGGCCAGAGGACCGCAGGAGGAGCTTCGTCGGCTGCGGGACGAGAAACAGGCAGCGCAAGAGTGGGGCGACGGGTGGAGGTAGCTGGCCTAGCCAGCATCGCTGGAGAACTGTCAGACCTCCCGTGTTGAGGTCTGGGGTGGTCGGGGCTCTCGGGCCCCGGCCACCGAAGGATACGGGGCCGAGTTCACAGGATGTCAGATGTTGACGCTAGAGTCGTCGCGAACGACGACGTCGTCGCCGGACATGCTGGTGAGGGGGAAGCATGACCTGGTCGCAGAGAGCAGCGGTGCTCTGGGGGAAAACCTACCCTGACGAGCACCGGTCGATGAGTCTGGTGCGACACCTGGAGGACGCCCAGGCCACCGCGGAGGTGCTGTGGGATTCGTGGGCGCCGGGCAGCGTGAAGCGCGCGATCGCGGAGCCCCTGAGGATCAGCTTCGACCAGGCCCGCCGGCTCGTGGCCTTCCTGTGCGCGATCCATGACATCGGCAAGGCCACCCCGGCATTCGCGATCTTGGCTCAGGACGTCGGGATGGATGACCTGTGCTCCCAGATCAGACACGCGGGCCTGCCTGTTCCGTACACGATGGAGAATCACCTGCGGGTACGGCACTGGATCACCGGTCACCGGATCGTCACCGACTGGTTGCAGCAGTCTGGTTGCCAGAAGCGGATGGCTACTCGGCTGGCCAGTGTGGTGGGCAGCCACCACGGTCGCCCCCCGACCAACCGTCAGCTCGTCAGCCTGTCTCAAGACTCCTTAGGTGGACCGGAATGGGGGGCCGTACAACGGGAGATCCTGGATAGCTTCGCCGCCCGTACCGGGGTCGTCGACCTACTCCCGGTCATGCTTAACCGCCTTACCCCGGCGATCGAGGTGCTGCTCACCGGTCTGGTAGTGATGGCGGACTGGATCGCCAGCAACGCCGACCTGATGCCGTACATCGACCGCCGCAGCAGCCCAGAACGGGCGACGGACGCCGTACAGGAGTTGCGGCTGGGACGCCAGTGGCTGGACGACGAACTTGGTCTGTGTGCCGAGGAGTTGTTCGCTATCCGGTTCCCGACGATGACGCCTCGGCCCATGCAGCTGGCCGTCTGCCGGGCGGCCCTCGAGATGACGCAGCCGGGCCTGCTGGTGGTGGAGGACGCCATGGGTAGCGGGAAGACCGAGGCGGCCTATCTCGCGGCCGAGATCCTCTGCCGGCGTTTCGGCCTCAATGGCACGTTCATCGGGCTGCCCACCATGGCCACCAGCAACCCGATGTTCAGCCGGACCCAGGACTGGCTGCGGTCAGTCACCCAAGATCCCACCAGCATCAACCTGATGCACTCCAAAGCCTTCCTCAACGAGGACTTTCAGAACCTACGGAAGACCTCCTGGTGTGCTGAGAGCCGCGGTGAACAACTGGAGCTGTCCGGGGTGTACGTCGCCTCCTGGTTCGCGGGACGGCACCGGGGGCTGCTCGCGAACCACACGGTCGGCACCGTCGACCAGGCGTTGCTGGGGGCGCTCAAGGCAAAGCATGTCGAGCTTCGGCTGTTCGCGCTGGCGGCCAAAGTAGTGATCCTCGACGAGGTGCACGCGGCCGATGACGTGATGCGCACCTACGCAGCGCGGTTGCTGGAGTGGCTCGGGGCCTTCCGTGCCCCGGTCATCTTGATGTCGGCGACGCTACCTGACGAGCAGCGCCACGAACTGGTCGAGGCGTACGCCCGGGGCCGCGGCGTCCCGGCCGCCCTTGCCTCCACCACCGCATACCCTCGCCTGACCCAGGTCGCAGACCCGATCTCCACGATCCCGGTGGAGCCCAGCGGACGATCGCTCCAGGTCGAACTGGTCCGTACCGGCGACGATCTCGACACCCTTGGCGCCCTGCTGGAGGATCAGCTGCGCGAGGGCGGTTGCGCGGCGGTGATCCGGAACACGGTACGCCGCGCCCAGGAGACGTACGCCGTGCTGCGCGCCAGGTTCGGCTCGGATGTGGTACTGCACCACAGCCGGTTCCTGGCGCCACACCGGGCTATCCGGGAACGGGAGCTGGTGGCCGAGCTCGGCAAACCCGGTCCAGACCAACAACGCCCGGCGCGACGCATCATTGTCGGTACCCAGGTGCTGGAACAGTCCCTCGACATCGATCTCGACCTGATGGTCACCGATCTGGCCCCGCTGGACCTGGTGCTGCAGCGGATCGGTCGACTGCACCGTCACGCCGCATGGGACTCGCAGCGGCCGATACCGCTGCGCCGGCCGCGGTGCTATCTGACCGGGGCGCAGTGGTCTTCACCACCCGTGATCGACCGCGGCAGCCGTACGGTGTACGGGGCGGCCCGGCTGCTGCGCGCCGCAGCCGTCCTCCCGGACCAGCTCCAGCTGCCCGACCAGATCGCCAACCTGGTAGCTGAGGCATACCGACCGGACCTACCGGCCCCGGCCGGATGGGAGGACGCCTGGCAGGCCGCTTCCCAGCAGGCCGAACAGGAGAAGGCCCGCCTACGAAAGAAAGCCGGTGACTTCCTGCTCGACGGCCCCGACGATCTGACCTGCCTGGTCGGGCTAATCGATGTCACCGACGAGGCCTCGGTAAGACGGCAGTCGGTACGCGACGGGGAAGATTCCCTCGAGGTCTTGGTCGCCTACCGGGCCGAGGACGGCCTCACCCTGCCCGACGGCATTGGTCCGGCCTCGCGGGCGCCGGTGCCCTGGGTGATCGGACCCCGAGACCAGGTGGGCCGCGACCTGGCCCGGTGCACGATCGCGTTGCCGCGCCAGATGGCCACCGAGGATGTGATCCGCGCCTTGGAATCGGCGCATGACTACACCGGATGGGCCAATTCCCCCTGGGTCAGCGGTGAACTACTGCTAGCGCTGAGCCCCGATGGCACCGCCGAGGTGGCGGGTTTTGCCGTGACCTATGACACCGAGATGGGCCTCATGGTGGAGGCCGTGAGAGAGGAGAGCTGATGACCTTCAACCTGCTCGACGAACCGTGGATCCAGGTTCGACGACGGTCGGGTGAGACCGGCCTGGTCTCGATCCGGGCCGCGTTCACCGACGCCGCCGAGATCCGGGCCATCGCGGGTGAACTACCGACCCAAGACGTGGCGATCCTGCGATTGTTGATCGCGATCATGTTGCGTGCCGCGCCCCATCTGAGAAAAGCACAGGCCGAAGACACGTGGGCCGGATGGTGGCAGAGGAAGATCCTGCCCGAGACCCTGCCCTACCTCGAGCAATGGCAGGACCGGTTCGATCTGCTGGACCCGGTTCAGCCGTTCTACCAGGTCCCTGACCTCGCCACTGCCTCCGGAAAGACCTCCGGTCTGAACAAACTGATCGCCGAGGTTCCCGACGGGCACCAGTTCTTCACCGTCCGTACCATGGCAACCTCATTGACGTTGGCCGAGGCCGCGCGCTGGCTGGTGCACTGCATGGCCTTCGACTGCAGCGGCATCAAATCCGGCGCGATCGGCGACGACAACGTCAAGGCAGGTAAGGGATTCCCGATCGGCCGGGGCTGGGCCGGCAGCTGTGCGGTCCTGACGGCCGAGGGTGATTCGCTGCTGGAGACCCTGCTGCTCAACTTGGTGCTGACCGCGACCGGCCCCGACGACGCGCCGCTGTGGGAACGCGAGCCTCTCACCGCAGCCCGGCTGCCCGGGCACACCCCCCGGGGTGCGGCTGACATCCTCACCTGGCCATCGCGGCGGATCCGACTCTTCGTCCGGGACGGCATGGTGACCGACGCCTTGGTCTGCAACGGCGATCCGCTGGATTCGAAGAACCAGTTCGCGGAACCGTTCACGATCTGGCGCTACAGCAAGCCGCAGAGCACGAAGATGCGCACCACAGTGTTCATGCCCGCGATCCTTACCCCGGGACGCAGCGTCTGGCGTGGCTTGGAGGGTCTGCTCGCCGTTCAGCCGGACTCCGGCCGAGGCGCTGAGCAGCGGGCGAGCGCGCTGCTGGAGTGGCTGGCCGGGCACGTCGAGGCTGAAACCCTCTTGCCGCAGCAGCAGCTTCGGCTGCGGGTTAACGGGCTCGCGTACGGGTCGCAAGACGCAACCGTGGTGGGCAGTATCAACGACACGGTGACCGCTGAGGTCGTTGCTTTCACTAATCCCGACTTTGCCCAGCTGGCGGTGCGCGGAGCCAGTACCGCGGAAGAGGTGGCACGCGCCATCGGAGGTTTGGGGCGGAACCTAGCCTGGGCTGCCGGCGCTGACCCGGATGCCATCAGCGCCGCTGGGGAGCAGGCTCGAGAGGCTGCGTACGCGCGCTTCGACCGGCCCTTCCGCGAGTGGCTGCTCAGATTTAACCCGAGAGCGGACCGAACCAAACTGGCAACCGACTGGCAGAACGAGCTGAGGAATCTGGCTTTGGCCTACGGCAAGACCCTGACTGATCAGGCCGGGCCGGCAGCCCTCACCGGGCGTGAAGTCGACGGGAAGCAGATCAACGTCCCGATCGCCTGGCGCTGGTTCTACAAAGCTCTGAAGCAGGCAGTGCCACTGACCACATCCCATACCACGAAGGAGAGCCAATGACGACAACCACTACAGATCGCTCCCCACGGGAGTTGATCCGCGACACCGTCAGTCAGCGTGTCAGTGACCTACAGCGACGATATCGGGGCGATCGTTCCGGCAAGGTCCCGGATCGGATGATCCTCGGCCAACTGGCAGCCCTACGGTCGGCTCCGCTTGATCAGGTGGGCGCCGATCCGGACGTGTGGGGACTCACCTTGGCTGATCTGCCAGAACGGCTCGCTGGAAAAGGGACCGCGCCCGCGACCCGGGCTGAGCTCGCGGTGCATGGCGCGACCGTGCTGTTCGCCCACCTGCAGCAGGGCCGCGACGAGCGCACTCACCAGGAGAAGGAAGGGCTCGGGTGCGCCGTACGTGATCTCGCCTGGCGACGGGGAGACGGCACGTCGATGGACGCGTCGGTGGTGAAACGTCTCCATGCCGTGGCGCTGGCTCCGAATCACAGCCAGCGGATGCGGCACCTGTTCGGCCTAATCCGCCTGATGCACGCCGAGCGTGGCATCAGCATCGACTTCGGTCATCTCGCCGATGACCTCTATCAGCTGCAGTTCCCCGACCGCATTACCCAGGTGCGGCTGTGCTGGGGCCGTCAGCTGTACCAGATCCGCTCGACTACCAACCAAGACCAGTAGGAGGAAACTATGTCCCTGTTCGTCGACGTGCATGTTCTGCAGACCGTCCCGCCCAGCTGCCTCAACCGCGATGATGCGAATTCTCCCAAGACCTGCACCTACGGAGGGGTCCTCCGTTCGCGAGTCAGCAGCCAGTGCTGGAAGCGCGCCACCCGTAAGGACTTCGAGACCTACCTCGACCGGAGCAAACTGGGTATCCGGACCAGGCAAGTGTTCACGCTGCTGGCCGAGCGGATCGCCGAGCGCGGCCGATCGGATGACGAGGCCACCAAGCTCGCCGAATCCACCCTGAAGCTACTGGGTCTGAAGACGGCCACCAAGCGTTCCCGCAAGGCAGAGGACGAAGACCCCGGGGTCCGGTCCGAGTACCTCGTCTTCCTTAGCAACCTGCAGCTTAACAAGCTGGCCGACCTGGCCGTCGAGCATGGCCCCAACCTCAAGGCAGCCGAGGCCAAGAAGGCGGCTGATTCCTCGCACAGCATCGACATCGCCCTCTTCGGCCGCATGGTGGCCGACAGCGCCGATCTCAATGTCGAGGCCGCGGTCCAGGTGGCACACGCTCTCAGCACCCACCAGATCAGCACCGAATTCGACTTCTACACCGCGGTGGATGACGACAACGACGAGGACGAGACCGGCGCCGGGATGATGGGCACGATCGAGTTCACCTCTTCCACGCTCTACCGGTACGCGACGGTCGATCTGGCCCGACTCGAAACCAACTTGGGCGATCGAGAGGCCATGGTTCGCGCCACCGAGGCATTTGTCCGTTCCTTCGTCGAGAGCATGCCCTCCGGCAAGCGGAACTCGTTCGGCAACGGGACCCTCCCCAATGCGGTAGTGGTGCAGGTACGCCGTCGCCCGATTAACCTGTCCGGTGCCTTCGAAGAGCCGGTCATCAGCGGTGCGCAGGGGTACGTCCAGGGATCAGCTGAAAAGTTGAGCCGCTACGCCCAGGAGGTCGACGACAGCTTCGCTGGCCGCCCGCTGCAATCCTGGGTGACCCGGGTGGGCGAGGCGACGGCCAAACTGGATGTTCTCGGCGACAAGGTGTCATTCGACACCCTGGTGACCAAGCTCGGACAGTGGCTGCGGGAGCGAGACGAACGATGAGCACGCTGCTGCTCCGGCTGGCCGGACCGCTCCAGGCTTGGGGCGACGGCAGCCGGTTCACCCGGCGTGACACGGCCACGACACCGACAAAGAGCGGGGTCCTGGGACTGTTGGCGGCGGCGCAGGGCCGGCGCCGGACAGACCCGTTGGAGGACCTGGTTGGGCTTCGGTTCGGGGTGCGTGTCGATCAGCCGGGCCGGCTGGTCACAGACTTTCAGACGGCCATCGACTGGGCCAAGAAGGTCTCTATGCCCTTGTCGTATCGGTACTACCTGGAGGACGCGGTCTTCGTGGCCGGTGTGGAGGGTGACAGTGATTTCCTGCGTACCTTGCGGGAGGCGCTGCTGGAGCCGGCCTATCCACTCTACTTGGGGCGGCGTTCCTGCCCGGTCACAGGACAACTGATCCTGGGCATGGTCGACAGGTCCCTGGAGCAGGCACTGAGGGAGGTGCCCTGGCAGGCCGCCCACTGGTACCGACGTTCGCGCCGCAAGGACCCACCCCAGC
The DNA here is from genome assembly GCA_938046585.1 of uncultured Propionibacteriaceae bacterium. Lineage (GTDB taxonomy): Bacteria > Actinomycetota > Actinomycetes > Propionibacteriales > Propionibacteriaceae > Fen-668. Next base: position 20,953 of record CALIWR010000003.1, read on the forward strand.
ACTTGACCGTCGTGGTGGACGCCGACCCGCAGACCATCGGCCCGGTCGAGACCGTACGCGACGTACCGATCAGCTTCGACGTGGCGCGACGGCAGTACGGATGGCGTGACCTCGAGCGATTGCAGGTTCCCAATCCGGATCCGGCATCGCGCGAGGTGGCCGTGGACCGTCTCGCGCCCGGGGACGGCCTCACCGATGACCTGTTCGCAACCGTGGAGGAGGCCCAGTGATGTGGTTCTCGTCGATTGCCTTCGACCCAGACGACCGGCGTACCCGGGCTCTGCTGAGCAATCCGCAGCGGTTGCATGCGGCGGTGATGCGCAGCTGTGGCGACACGGGCAACAACCCGGGCCGGGTCTTGTGGCGTTTGGACCACAAACCGGAGACGTTGTTCGTGGTGAGTCCGGCAGCACCCGACCTGGACCAGCTGACAGCCCAGTGCGGCCCTGAGACGAAGGCTCGTACCACGTCGTACGACCGGTTCCTGGATAATCTGGCCCCAGGTTCGCGGTGGCGGTTCCGGGTGACCATCAACCCCGTTCGTAGCCTGAAATCTGTCGACTGTGACCGGAACAAGCGCGGCAAACGGGTGGCGCTGCTGGCGACCAGCTCGATCGAAGAGTGGTTGATCGAGCGGAGTGCCAAGGCCGGCTTTGCCATTTCCGAGCTGGAGGGGGAGCGGGTTGTCGCCGTGACCGGGAAGCAGTGGCTTGATTTCATCAAGGGGCCTGATCGGTTGCGGGTCCGGGTGGCGATGGCGCAGCTTGAGGGGCTGCTCGAGGTGGCCGACGCCGACGCTCTCCGGAAGACCCTGACATCCGGGATTGGTCGGGCCCGCGGCTACGGTTGCGGGTTGCTCACCCTCGCCAGGCTCCGATGAGGCCCATACCTGGGATGCGTCCGGCCAGCATTGGAGAGCTGGCTCGGGCGAATGACCGGATGTCGTTTCTGTACCTGGAACGTGCCGTCATCCACCGGCAGGACAACGCCATCACCGTGGCCGATGAGCGCGGAGTGGTCCATGTTCCAGCCGCCATGACCGGGGCACTGCTTCTCGGTCCCGGAACGACAATTTCGCACCAGGCGATGATGCTGCTGGGAGACTCCGGCTGCACCGTACTGTGGGTCGGCGAGCAGGGCGTGCGCTACTACGGGCACGCCCGGCCGCTGGCCCGCAGTTCGCGCCTGCTGATGGCTCAGGCCGAACTCGTCACCAATGAGCGGTCTCGGTTGCGGGTCGCGAGGCAGATGTACGAGATGCGGTTTGCCGAGGATGTCTCAACCTTCACCATGCAGCAGCTCCGCGGCCGTGAGGGTGCCCGTGTACGACGGGCCTACCGGGAGATGGCTAAAGAATATAAGGTCACCTGGTCATCACGGTCGTTCGTTGTGGGTGACTTTGAGGCCGGGGACCTGATCAACCAGGCACTCTCAGCCGCGACCGCATGCCTGTATGGTCTAGTGCATTCGGTCGTGGTCGCGCTGGGCTGCTCGCCAGGGCTTGGGTTTATCCACACTGGTCACGATCGATCATTCGTCTACGACATCGCAGATCTGTACAAGGTGGAGATCGCGGTTCCGGTTGCTTTTCGGACGGTAGCCTCCGGGGTAGAGGATGCGCCGGCAGTGACCCGTCGGGCCATGCGAGATGCGATGTACGAGGCGGGCCTGCTTGAGAGATGTACCCGCGATATCCATCGGCTTCTTGGCAGCGAAGGAGAGACAGACAGCGACTATGAATCCGTGGTTCTCGAACTCTGGGGCCCTCGCGGTGACCGCGCAGCTGCCGGTCGCAATTTCAGTGACGACGATGTGCCATGGTAGTTCTTGTGCTCACGGCATGCCCAGCCGGCCTTCGCGGCCATCTCACACGATGGTTGCTGGAGATCTCCCCCGGGGTTTTCGTGGGTACGCCGACCGCCCGGGTACGAGAATTGATGTGGCTCCGGGTGAATGAGTATCTGAAGGGCGGGCGTGCTCTGATGGTTTACAGGGTACGAGGCGAGCAAAAGCTCGACTTCCGCGTCGCAGGCCATGACTGGGAACCCGTGGACTTCGATGGCATCCACCTTATCCGCCGCCCCCATCAGACCTCAGGGGCGCTCCCTACCCGCCCGACCGGCTGGAGCAAAGCCAGCCGGTACCGACGACGAAGATGATGCAGGATGGCCCGTCCAGGGTGTATCATCCCTAGTCAGCTAGTGTATTCCCCGCATGTGCGGGGCTGATCCCCGAGCGTGAGCAACCGAGCGTGAGCAACCGAGGTATTCCCCGCATGTGCGGGGCTGATCCGCCACCAAGGTGAACTATCTGATTTGGTTAACAGTATTCCCCGCATGTGCGGGGCTGATCCGATGTTCTCTGACGCGACGTGGATGATGCTCGGGTATTCCCCGCATGTGCGGGGCTGATCCGTCACAGCCGTCGCCGCGATCGGTCAGCTCATTGTATTCCCCGCATGTGCGGGGCTGATCCGCCGGTGCCCGCGCAAGCGCCGGTGGTGACGGCGTATTCCCCGCATGTGCGGGGCTGATCCCCACCGCATGAGAATCATCTACACCGCCCGCAAGTATTCCCCGCATGTGCGGGGCTGATCCCCCCCCATCGCTTCCGCTCCCGCTCCCTCTGGTATTCCCCGCATGTGCGGGGCTGATCCTCCGAGGATTACGAGATCGCCAGCTACGTCCCGGTATTCCCCGCATGTGCGGGGCTGATCCTGGTCCGGGGATAGCGTTCTAGCGCCTGTCTGGGTATTCCCCGCATGTGCGGGGCTGATCCCGCGCCGTGCGCGTCAGCGGTCTGTTTCATGATGTATTCCCCGCATGTGCGGGGCTGATCCGGCGGGGCCCTGTCAGAAATGTTTGCTGGCCTCGTATTCCCCGCATGTGCGGGGCTGATCCGCAGCCTGGCTCGCCGCCGCGCTTGACGCTGACGTATTCCCCGCATGTGCGGGGCTGATCCGTCAGCCCGCCCGGAACGCCAGGCCGAATTGTTGTATTCCCCGCATGTGCGGGGCTGATCCGCCGGCGCATGACATCAGCGAAGCGCTCGTCAAGTATTCCCCGCATGTGCGGGGCTGATCCTGATCAGGTAGATTGAGCGGGTCGCGGATGTCCGTATTCCCCGCATGTGCGGGGCTGATCCGTCGCTGGCGATCAGCGGCCAGGACCTGGGCATGTATTCCCCGCATGTGCGGGGCTGATCCTCCAACGCACCCCGTATGACCCACCGGCCCTCAGTATTCCCCGCATGTGCGGGGCTGATCCAATGGTAGCGTCATCCCAGCTCGTCACCGCCAGGTATTCCCCGCATGTGCGGGGCTGATCCTGGTTACGATCGCATAACGATCCAGTGGCCGGGGTATTCCCCGCATGTGCGGGGCTGATCCCAGCCCGCTGGCCGCCGACATCATGGAGTGGGTGTATTCCCCGCATGTGCGGGGCTGATCCCATCCCTGTCAACCCGGCCCTCGCCGGCGAATGGTATTCCCCGCATGTGCGGGGCTGATCCGGACTGGGCGCCGCAGACCCTCCACCGCCGCCGGTATTCCCCGCATGTGCGGGGCTGATCCGCACGGGAGGTGCCGGTGCCTTCGTTCTGCGGGGTATTCCCCGCATGTGCGGGGCTGATCCCAACAAACCCAATAACTTAGGCACACCTTACCCGTATTCCCCGCATGTGCGGGGCTGATCCGAACTCCCCCTGCTCACGGCGCGATTCACCGGAGTATTCCCCGCATGTGCGGGGCTGATCCTACCTGCAGCACACCGTAAAAGCAGTCAGAAAAGTATTCCCCGCATGTGCGGGGCTGATCCGCGTTCCCGTTCGGCCCAGGCACGCAGATCGCCGTATTCCCCGCATGTGCGGGGCTGATCCGGCCCTCCAGGTCGCGAACGCGGCGAGGGCGGCGTATTCCCCGCATGTGCGGGGCTGATCCTCCGGATCGGGGATCAGCCCTGGCCCGAGGAGCGTATTCCCCGCATGTGCGGGGCTGATCCCCGCCGAGGATGTCCGGAAACTGGGCCGGGACGGTATTCCCCGCATGTGCGGGGCTGATCCCTTGATTTTCAGGCCCTCGAGTTCGGTCTTCTCGTATTCCCCGCATGTGCGGGGCTGATCCTCCTGTGGGCCGTCGCGACCCCGGTCGTACTCGGTATTCCCCGCATGTGCGGGGCTGATCCGCGTTTCTACCGCAGCCGGCCCACCGAGACCGCGTATTCCCCGCATGTGCGGGGCTGATCCTCATGAGACCATCCAGCATCCTCAAGTGCATGTCGTATTCCCCGCATGTGCGGGGCTGATCCGCACGGCCACTTACACCGCTAGGGAAAAGCAAGGTATTCCCCGCATGTGCGGGGCTGATCCTCCTTGTACCCCTCCCGCCCGGGGCGGCGCATTGTATTCCCCGCATGTGCGGGGCTGATCCAACGCCGCCAGCATCCTGATGGCTCAGGATGCAGTATTCCCCGCATGTGCGGGGCTGATCCTATCCGGTGTGCTACCCCGATCGGATGGCTCCCGTATTCCCCGCATGTGCGGGGCTGATCCGTGCTGCGCAACCCCCCCATCGCCCCATCGCCCGTATTCCCCGCATGTGCGGGGCTGATCCCCGACCCCATGAGGGGCGAGAGGCCAGAGATAAGTATTCCCCGCATGTGCGGGGCTGATCCGGATGTGTGCTCCGCAGCCGTCAAGGCCGCGAAGTATTCCCCGCATGTGCGGGGCTGATCCTTACTCTGAGCCCGGGACCGGCATGTGGTACCAGGTATTCCCCGCATGTGCGGGGCTGATCCGCTGACAGGCTGGATCATGGTGGCGTCCGACCCGTATTCCCCGCATGTGCGGGGCTGATCCGTCAGCCGGTGTCAACTGCACTGCTTGACCGTGGTATTCCCCGCATGTGCGGGGCTGATCCGCGTGGGCGACCGAGCGTGGGCGACCGAGCGTGGTATTCCCCGCATGTGCGGGGCTGATCCAACCAATGCCGTCAAAGAAAACCGCCGCCCGCGGTATTCCCCGCATGTGCGGGGCTGATCCTTTCCGCCGCGGACGACATCGAGTGGGACTGGTGTATTCCCCGCATGTGCGGGGCTGATCCGTGGCCGCTGACATCACTGGCCACCCGTGGGCGGTATTCCCCGCATGTGCGGGGCTGATCCCAGCCAGCTCGCGGTCGACATCATGGAGTGGGTGTATTCCCCGCATGTGCGGGGCTGATCCCCATCATCAAGATCCGGCAGGAACTGGCCAAGGGTATTCCCCGCATGTGCGGGGCTGATCCGAATGGCCACCTCGCTCACCAACCTCGACCGCCGTATTCCCCGCATGTGCGGGGCTGATCCCAGTGACCACTGACGCCACTGGCCACCCCGTAGGTATTCCCCGCATGTGCGGGGCTGATCCGCCTTTTATGCAATAACCGCAGGTCAGAACCAGGTATTCCCCGCATGTGCGGGGCTGATCCCGGGTCCGAGTCCTCGGGGATGCCGTAGTCGATGTATTCCCCGCATGTGCGGGGCTGATCCGCACATGTGACAGCGCCGCGCAACTCCCCCCCCGTATTCCCCGCATGTGCGGGGCTGATCCCAGATAGTAAAGTCTACGGCGTAGACTTTACTAGTATTCCCCGCATGTGCGGGGCTGATCCCTACCGCATGAGAAATTGAGAGTCATCTACACCGTATTCCCCGCATGTGCGGGGCTGATCCCTCGTCCCGATCTGGGCTGAGCTCGTAGCCTGGGTATTCCCCGCATGTGCGGGGCTGATCCCCCGCCCAGCCCTGGGCCCAGCCACTCCCGCCCGTATTCCCCGCATGTGCGGGGCTGATCCCCCTGGTCGGCGATGGCGTGTGTGTCGCGTTTGAGTATTCCCCGCATGTGCGGGGCTGATCCTGTGTCAAATCCCGCCCCTCCTGCCAGCACCACGTATTCCCCGCATGTGCGGGGCTGATCCCTAGCCGCACTGACAGGATCCGGGACCACCGAAGTATTCCCCGCATGTGCGGGGCTGATCCGCCGCTCCCTGAGGGCGGCGTGGATCCGCCGGCGTATTCCCCGCATGTGCGGGGCTGATCCTACCGCCTGACGAGCGGTGACCCGTCATCTCCGGTATTCCCCGCATGTGCGGGGCTGATCCTACCGCCTGACGAGCGGTGACCCGTCATCTCCGGTATTCCCCGCATGTGCGGGGCTGATCCGTCCGCTGCCATTTTCGGCTGGTCGTCGGAGCTGTATTCCCCGCATGTGCGGGGCTGATCCGCGATCCGCGCCTATCACGACGACGAGGGACACGTATTCCCCGCATGTGCGGGGCTGATCCCATCGATCTCTTCGACCGCACCCGATCCTGGGGGTATTCCCCGCATGTGCGGGGCTGATCCCGGCGGCCTTCCGGTCACCGATCTCTACGCCACGTATTCCCCGCATGTGCGGGGCTGATCCGCGTCGAGGGCGCGGGCGTCCGGGCAGGAGCGCGTATTCCCCGCATGTGCGGGGCTGATCCGGCGGGGGGGATCCCGGTCCGGATGGCCAGCTGGTATTCCCCGCATGTGCGGGGCTGATCCGGCGCGCTTGACCCAGAAGCCGTAGCCCGTCAAGTATTCCCCGCATGTGCGGGGCTGATCCCCCGAAGTCAAGCAGCTCCCTACCCCCGCTCCGGTATTCCCCGCATGTGCGGGGCTGATCCTAGCCGCCAGCCGCCGCTGCTCATCCCGCACCCGTATTCCCCGCATGTGCGGGGCTGATCCGGATCGCCGACCACCCTCCCGCTTTTCAGTCGGGTATTCCCCGCATGTGTGGGGCTGATCCGGTCGATTACATGGCCAGCGTCCCATGGCTGGCGTATTCCCCGCATGTGCGGGGCTGATCCCGCCAGACCAGATCCTGGACGGCGGGGAGGTCGGTATTCCCCGCATGTGCGGGGCTGATCCGGAGCCCGGGGTGTGGGCGCGGGCGGGAGGGCTCGCGCCCACAGTATTCCCCGCATGTGCGGGGCTGATCCGATCGTGATCATCGCTTTGCCTTCTTTGGTGGTGTATTCCCCGCATGTGCGGGGCTGATCCTATTATCCAGGAGGCTCTCAATGGCAACGTATAGTATTCCCCGCATGTGCGGGGCTGATCCTGAAATCCCGCGCCAAGTACACCGCCCTACTACGTATTCCCCGCATGTGCGGGGCTGATCCGACATCGTCAAAATCGACGCGGGGGTCCGTCAAGTATTCCCCGCATGTGCAGGGCTGATCCGCCAAGGCCCTCGCCGAGGCCGCCGCCCGCGCCGTATTCCCCGCATGTGCGGGGCTGATCCCTTCCAGGCGTCGATGCGGGCCGGGTAGCCCAGGTATTCCCCGCATGTGCGGGGCTGATCCGACAGGGCCGGGGCAGTCGGTGTTGTAGTAGTCGTATTCCCCGCATGTGCGGGGCTGATCCTCCGCAGTGCTACACTGGCGCACAGATGCCAGCGTATTCCCCGCATGTGCGGGGCTGATCCGTGGTTTTGGGTTGATTTTTCGGGATTCTCCTAGTATTCCCCGCATGTGCGGGGCTGATCCTGACTGACAAACAGCTGGAAACCTGGACCCGCGGTATTCCCCGCATGTGCGGGGCTGATCCCCGGAAGGGGCTCGGGAAGGAGAGTGAACGATGGTATTCCCCGCATGTGCGGGGCTGATCCTCGGGCCCCTACCGTCGGCGGCCGCGAGACGAGGTATTCCCCGCATGTGCGGGGCTGATCCCACATAGCAAACCCCGGAATCCCGCCGTCGCGAGTATTCCCCGCATGTGCGGGGCTGATCCCCCAACCGGCACGGCACGGCCTCGAGTTGCGCAGTATTCCCCGCATGTGCGGGGCTGATCCCACATAGCAAACCCCGGAATCCCGCCGTCGCGAGTATTCCCCGCATGTGCGGGGCTGATCCGCCGACACAATCTTCGCCCACGCGGGGCCGATCTGGAACCGGCATGACCACCTGGTCGATTCGGGGCAGAAGGCTGCGGGGCGTCCGTTCATCGCCCCTGGAGGCTGGGTTTCAGACTGGCGACAAAACCTGCCACCACCAGCTGTCCGGCGGGCGCCACCTGGGCGTCGACAGCCCGCATCTGGGCCAGCATCTGGTCGGCGTCGCCGCCGTCAGCGTCGCACCAGTGGGCCATCAGCTCGGGGGATGCCTCCGGGTGGAACTGGAGCCCGAGAGCAGAACCGATCCGGAAAGCCTGGTTCGGATAGCGGTCCGAGCGGGCCAACTCCACCGCCCCCGGAGGAAGCGCCGCGACCACGTCGTGGTGGGACTGGGCGACTGTGGTCAATCCGGCGTCGACCAGGCCGGCGAGAACCGGATCCGCCGCGGCGCCCGGCAGCCACTCCAGCTCACAGGCCCCTTCCTCGCCGCCGTGAGAATCGGCCACGATCACCTGCCCACCCAACGCGTCGGCCAGGATCTGATGCCCCAGGCAGATCCCCAACACCGCCCGTCCGGCCTCAACCGCGGCTACAAGTAATTCCCGCAGCGGCACCAGGAATGGTGAACGCTGGCAGTCCAAGGCGTCCTGGCGTCCGCCGAGTACCACGATCGCGTCGCCGCAGCTGCGCAGCGTGGGGACCGGCCGCTGCTCCAAAGGCACCACCTGTACCGCGGCGCCTGCGGCCTGCAGCCAGGGCCCCAACCGGTCCAGGGGGACCTGCAGATCAGGCTGGAGAACGGTGATCATCGAGCAGAGTGATCGCGCCGGTACTGCCGTCGAGGCGGATCCGCTGCCCGGTACGCAGCCGCTGGGTCGCCTCGTGTACCCCGACCACGGCCGGGAGCCCGTACTCGCGGGCGACCACCGAGCCGTGGGTCATCATCCCGCCGACCTCCGTAATCAGGCCGGCGGCAGTCAGGAACAAGGGCGTCCAGGACGGGTCCGTGCCGGGGCAGACCATGATCTCGCCTGGTTGCAAGCCGGCACCCGACGGGGACAGCACCACTCGTACCGGTCCCTCCACCACACCCGGCGAGACCGGGGATCCGGTGAGGTCCCCGTCGCCGCCCAGACCTTGGTAGAAGGTCCGCCCGTCACCCAGGATCACCCGTGGCACCTGCTGGCGCTGCTGCTCGACCCGGTACCGCTGCCGGTTCGTCGCGACCCGGGCCCGCAACTCGTCCGGGCCCAACGCCCAGGCCTGACGCAGGTCCCCCAGATGCAGGAAGAAGACATCGTCGGCGCGGTCCAACCGCCCCGCAGCGACCAGGTCAGCGCCAGAGCTGAGCAGACCGGACCGCAGCACCCCCAGCACCCGGATCAGCGTGAACTTGGGCGTCTCCCGGGCCCCGAAATTCCCCCGGATGATCCGGGCCAGGATTCGGGCCTGGGCCGCCTGGCAGCGCGGCAACTGGTTGGTGAGTCGACGCAGCGCGGCGGCCGCGGCCGTACGCCCGTCACGGAAGGCGACGTCGGGGGTTTCGGCGTCGTCGGGCAGGGTCACGTACCCGCGCAGCGAATCAATCACCGGAGTCGGGTCGTCGCACCAGCGAGGTTTGCCGAGGTCGATCTCGCCGGTTCCCCGCATCCCGTACCGCTCCAGGAAGCGGGTCAGCCCCTGCTGGACGACCTCAGGCAGCGAGCCGGTACGCAGCTGCGCGACCAGCTGCTCGGTGTCGGTCTCAGCCAACAGCCGGCGGGCGGCGGCATCGGCGCGAATTCGGGCAGCGACCTCCCATAGGGCCAGGTCCATCTCGGTGGTGACATTGCCGTCAAGGCTGCGCAGGGTCTCCAGTGAGTCCACCCCGCCCAAGTGCTGTAGCCAGGCGACGGCGGCGACAGCGACCGGCATGATCGGGAGAAACCGGGGAACCAGGGCGCTGACCGCCTCGGTCAGTGACTCCTCCCAGGAATCCAGCCGGGCCGTCAGCCGGGCCTGCGCGGTGGGGTACGCGGCCGACCGGTGCTCGCGGGCGGCGCAACGGGCCACCAACTGGTCGCAGGCGTGCTCCAACCGGCGCCGCGCCGCAGCCGGGTCCCGCAAGGCCCTGGCCATCTCCGGCAACAGCCGCAGAGGCGTCAGCGCCGCCCGGGGTAGGCGTGGCAGGCAGAACGAGCCTGGCTGCCAGCGCGGCTCGTCGAGCTGGGCGACGATGCTGGCCACGGCCGGGTCAGCGGCGGCCTGCAGTCGGGACAGCAGCCGGTGCCCGATCGGGTGCCGTAGCACCGGGTCGATCCGTAACCAGATCCGCTCTCCGGCCACCCGCATCAGGGGCAGAGCGTCCAGGGCTCGGCTGACCGGTCGGCGGCCGCCGAAGGCCTCCGGCATCCCGCGGAACAAGGTGATCAGGGCCTCCTGCCCGATCGGGGTGATCGGCTCCAGCATTCCCTGGAAGGAGCCGAACGACACGTACAACGACAGCTCGTCGGCGTTGTCGACTGGTTCCGGCAGTGGGTACAGGGAGGTGATCGGGCGCGACTGCACCACGAACAGCTCGCCGTCGGCGAGCGCCCACTCGACATCCTGCGGCTCGCCGTACTCGGCCTGGATCCGCTCTCCGAGCCGGGCCAGGGCAGCGGCCTGCTCTGCCTCGATCGCCCAGCCGGCGCGTTGCTCGGGCGTGGTCTCAACCCCGCCGCCAGGCAGCGGTACGGTCGTTACCGCCTTCGTGCCGAGGGACCGCTCCAGCAGCCGGCCCTGGTGGTCCAACAGGTAGTGGTCAGGTTCAACCTGCCCCGAGACCAGCGCCTCGCCCAGGCCGCGGGTGGCCTCCAGCACGATCCGGTCCCGGCGTCCGGTGAGCGGGTCGGCGGTGAACATCACCCCTGATGCCTGAGCGGTGACCAGCTGCTGTACCACGACCGCGAGGGTCACCTCCCGGTGGTTGATCCCGGCCCGGGCCCGGTACCCGACCGCCCGTGCCGTCCACAGTGATCCCCAGCAGCGCACCACGGCCGCCAGCACCTGTGCCGGCCCGACCACGTTCAGGTAGCTGTCTTGCTGGCCGGCGAACGACAACCCGGGCAGATCTTCGGCGGTGGCCGACGAACGGACCGCGACCGGTACCGTCGCGTACGGCGTGGCCGCCTGCTCCAGTTCGGCCCGTAGCGGCGCCGGGATCGGGGTCGACTCCAGTGCTTCCCGGACCCGGGCTGCCTCCCGCTCCAGCGTCTCGGGGTCGTCTGAGGTGAGCCCAGTCAGGCGTTCCAGCAGGGAATCCAGCCTGGCCGCCTGCGCCATCTGGCGGTACGCGGCGGTCGTGATGATGAAACCGGGCGGGACCGGGAACCCGGCTCGACTCAGCCGCGCCAGATTGAGCCCCTTGCCTCCGCACTCGGCCAGGCCGACCACGCTCGCCCGGTCCCGCCAATCGATCACCGTCGTTGTCATAAAAGCCATTCTGCTACCCGTGCCCTGAGGCCGGGCACAGTCTTGTCGTACCCCATCTCGGCGACCCCCGTCGGGCTGCACAACAGCGGACCAACCCTCGAATCCCGGTCGTTTCGGGGCCTGGTATCCCTGGATCTGCCTGTTGCTGTGCGACGTGGGGTGGTGTGGTGGCCGGTCAGGCGGCTCTCCCGTGATCTGGCTCAGTTCAGAGCATCTGGACCGTGACCCCGTCGGGCTGCACACCGGCGGACCAATCCTCGAATCCCGGCCGCTTTGGGCCTGGTCATCCCTGAATCTGCCCGTCGCTGTGCGACTGGAGGCGTCGTGGTGGCCGGTCAGGCGGCTCCCCTGTGATCTGGCTCAGTTCAGAGCATCTGGACCGTGACCCCGTCGGGCTGCACACCAGCGGACTCATCTTCGGATCCCGGTCGTTTCGGGGCCCGAGGCCTCGACTCTGCCCGTCGCTGTGCATCTGGCTGCAGATGTCGCCTGGGCGTGGTCATGATGGTTGACGCCCGCATGCCAGCGGACCAACCGGGACCGGTTTCTAGATTCTGAACCGGCCGACTCCCCGCACACCAGCGGGCCGAACCTCAGGGTTCAGCGTCCCAGAGGTACTCGGCATGGGTTCTGCCCGTCGCTGTGATGATGTTCGAGCTGGTGGCGGGACCGCGCTCAGCTGTTGCTGGGCTCGGGTATGGGCACGCTGGGATTCGGGATGCTGGGCCGGTTGCTTCGCGCATGCGATGGTCGGGATGTGGCCGACTGCGAGGCGGACGGGCCCGGCAGCGAGGTCTCAGGTTGTGACGGCAGCGGCGTCGGCGTGGGCGGCTGCGTCGACGGTGGCGGGGTCGAATGCGGCGTCGACGGTTCCGCGGTCGGGGCGTTCTTCCCGTTCACGTACACCGGCCCCGCGAACTTCTCCTTCGGGTGGTCCTTGGTGGCGACCTTCATATAGTCGAGCCAGGTCAGCGCCGGGTAGGTGCCGCCGAAGAAAGTGGCATCGCCGCGGCGCGCGTACGGGTCGAGGTCGGCGTTGCCGGCGTCTCCCGCCACGTACATGACCGCTGTCGAGACTCGGGTGGTGTAAGCGACGAACCAGCTCGACAAGACATCGTCCTTGACGCCCGCAGTTCCGGTCTTGCCGGCGATGTCGCGGTCCAGGCTGGCTACCTTGGCGCCGGTCCCCTCATTCACCACGTTCTGTAGCGCGAAAGTGGCGTCGCGGGCGATGTCCTCACTGAAGGCCTGGTTCTTGGCCGGTTGGGCCCGGTACAGCACGTCACCTTTCAGGTTCCGGACCTCCCGTACGACGTGGGTGGCGACATGGACGCCCTTGTTGGCGATGGTCGCATACCCGGTGGCCTGGTCCAACGGGCTGGCCTCGGCCGAACCCAACGCGATCCGATTGTTCAAATCCCAGCCGACTCCTTTCTCCACCCCGGCAGCATTGGCCACCTTAACCACCTGCTGGGGTCCGTTCTTCATCTGTTCGGTGAGATCGACGAAAGCGGTGTTGATCGACTCGGCTGTGGCCTTGGTCAGGGTCACCTGGCCGTACTGGGTTGAGAATTCGTTGCGGACCGGGACCGTGTCTCCCTTGGGGGTGAAGGTGTTGCCGTTGAAGGTCGAGCGCAGTGAGAAGTCATTTTGCAGACCGGCGATCAGGGCATAGGTCTTGAATGTGGATGCGGCCATACGATCGGTCCTCGCCCAGTTGCGTGAATTCGCGACATAATCCGGGCCGCCGTACATGGCGAGTACCTCACCGGTGCCGACCTCGACTGAGGCCAGGGCGGCATGGAGTTGGTTCGGGTCCTGTTTCTTAGCAGCGTTCGAGGCGGCCTGCTGGGTCCATTTCTGGGCTGAGGTCACCGCCGCTTCCTGGGCTGCTGGGTCGAAGGTCGACACGATCTGCAGGCCACCGCCGGAAATCTGGGCGGCGGTGAAACCATTGGCGATCAGCTCGGCCTCGACCGCCTTGATTAGGAAACCCTTCGGCCCGCCCAGCCGGGAGCTCTTGGGGATCTCCGGGAAGGACGGCAAGGCGGCCGTGGCGGCCCGGTCAGCGGCGCTAATCGACCCCATCGTGACCATTCCGTCCAACACGTACGCGTAGCGGGCGGTCAGCCGGTCCACGTTCTTCTGCCCGTCGCTCGGGTCCATGATCGCGGGTGCGTTGAGGATTGAGGCCAGGGCCGCAGACTGGGCCAGTGTGAGATCCTTGGCGTCGACGTTGAAGTACGCTCGCGCGGCGGCCTGCACCCCGTACGCTCCGCGTCCAAAGTAGATCGTGTTGAGGTATCCCTCCAGGATCTGCTCCTTGGGCATGCTGCGCCCCATCTTCACCGCCAGCAGCAATTCCTTGATCTTACGGGATGCAGTGCGATCCTGATTCAGGTAGAGGACCTTGATGTACTGCTGGGTGATGGTAGAACCACCCTGCAGATCCCGGCCACGGGCGATGGTCCAGGCGGCTCGGACAATCCCGGACGGGGAGATCCCCTTGTCGTTCCAGAAGTCTCGATTCTCGGCCGAAATCACCGCATCCTGCAGGTGCTTCGGCATCTGCGACAGCGGGATCGTGGTCCGGTTCTGCTCCACGAACGATCCGAGCTGGGTGGTGCCATCACGATAGAACACGGTCGACTTGTTGGCCTGGAATTCGGTGTTCGGGTCCGGGAACGCGATCCGCTGGTACGCGATCGCCAGTCCGCCGAGACCCAGGATTCCCAGCACCAGGAAGAGAATTGTCAGGGCCTTGAACCCGGCCATCAGCCGTCGTCTCCAGGCCGGCCGGGTCTTCCCGGTCGAACGTCGTGGGCCTTTGGCCCGGTTTGTGGTATCAGCCATAGATGTCCTCCACCGTTTTCTGCCGACGTGGCGGTTTACGCCGTACGCCGTCCCCCAGCAGGTATGACCGGATCATGTGGTTCCAGCCGCAGCAGGTGCATACCTCGACGACGAAGACCCGGAATTCTCCGTACTCATTCTGCATTTGTTCCAGCTCAGCGGTGCTCTTGATCCGGCCCGAATACTGGCCGAGCTGATCGCCGAAGGTGTACCGCAGCGTGACCAGGCAGCCACAGTCTCGCACCGGGCAGCGCACCGACGAGGGTTCCCCGTGGTGTAGTGCGGCGCGGATCAGCATCGGATCCGCATCGCAGACGTCAGCCCTGGTCAGGCTACGCACCCGACCCTGCAGCCGTTCCAGCGTCCGGCGGCGCTGGAGGCCGTAGTCGATGCTCTCCCGCTGGGACCACATGGGCACCAGGGTAGGTGCCCAGGCCCAGCGGTCAGCCCCCAGCCCTGTCCGTCTCCCGTAGAGGCTGTCGACTCGGCAGCCATGCCCTGCGTGCCGTACGATGGGGTCTGCCCTGGCCGCGACGCCCGTCGCCACCAGGGCCGTACCGATCCGTACGGGGCATTAACTCAATTGGTAGAGTGCCACCTTTGCAAGGTGGAAGTTAGGGGTTCGAGTCCCCTATGCTCCACGTAACGTTTTCCGAGATGAGATTCCCCATCGCTACAGATATCTGGGCTTTTCGATACGTGAATTGAGCCTGCATCGGGAAAATGAGCGATACCGGGGTCGTCTGCGAAGGTGAGTGATTCGGTCCATGACCGGACGAAGCATAGCCGCGCGGCGAATGTCTATGAGTTTTGGTGCCCTGTTGTGTCAGCAGCAGATGCGAACCTCACGTCACTCGAACTGGACCTATCGAGCCTCACAGGCCTGTAGTAGGTGCTCGCGTACATCGTGTTCGGCCGCGATGCTATTCGGTCGCTGAGCATCTGCTCGGGCAGGCTGGAGTCACGTGGCTGCTGTCCGAGGGCTTGGAGATGATGCTTGAGCCTCCGTGAAGGCGGTCGAGGGACCTGGGGTGGTGTGGGCTCCTGATGGGTAACAGTCTGGTGGCCACCGTCCGACATGCCATGTCGAGCATAGGCACCTGCTGGGCCCTGTTCGCGGTAGCATGCATCGAGTCAGAGCCCAGAGAAGACGGGACCACTCATGCCGACCGCGTCCGCATCGTTATTCGACTCCCTGACTGCCGAAGGTGTGGTGAAAACCGCCCGGCGAGCCTGGGAGATTCACGGTAAGCGAGTGGAGCTGGAAGAGACTCCCATTAACGGCGGCCCTGCCCGTCTCACGTCGCTGGTGATCCGGGACTCACGTCGCATCGAATATATCGTGGAGAGTGATGACCCGGACGTGTGGGATCTGCTTGCCACGAACGCCGGCGAGTGGCAACGGTGCGCCCTGGTACGCCTGGACCTCATAGGAACTGCCCACGAACGCCTGTGTGATCATGGATTCGAGCTCCAAGGATGGTGGTTTCAGAAGGGCCAAGTGGCGTTCGGTGGAGTTGAGGTCGCGTAATCTATGCCACCACCAACCTACACCCAGAGTATCATTGCTTTGATCTGGGACTTCGACAAGACGCTGACACACGATTATATGCAAGGCCCGCTTTTTAAGAAGTTCAATGTCGACGCCAAGAAATTTTGGGAAGAGGTCAACTCCCTAGAGGGCTATTACAGCGATACTCGGCGCTCGGATATGCTCTCGCGGGTGGGAAAAGATACGATTTACCTGAACCATATTTTGACCTATGTTAGCAAGGGAATATTCGATGGTTTGACCAATGAACAACTGCGTGAATTAGGTGGCGAGATTGAGCTCGCACCGGGGCTTCCGGATTTCTTTAATCGAACACGTGAGATAGTAAAGGATGATCCTTATGTCAAGCACGATATCTCAGTGGAGCACTACGTAGTATCGACGGGATTGCGCTCGATGATCGAGGGCTCTGCGATCGCCCAGGTGGTTGATGGGATCTGGGCCTGTGAGCTTCTTCCAGAGGCGGCGCCGCCTGGGTTTCTAGAGCACGTCGGTAATTTTGGTAGTCCCGTCGTCTCTCAGATCGGTTACACCATCGATAACACGAGTAAGACCAGAGCGATCTTCGAGATCAATAAAGGAGCCAACAAGAACGAGAGCGTTGATGTCAACAGCCTTATTCCTGAAGATGAGCGACGTGTGCCGATGCAGAACATGATCTACATCGCGGATGGCCCGAACGATGTGCCGAGTTTCGCGCTGATCAACAGCAGGGGTGGCAAGACTCTCGGCGTCTACGCCCCCGGCGACGCTAACTATGAGAATGCCGCCCAACTTGAGGAACAGGGGCGGGTGAACAGCATCGCTGAAGCCAATTATACAGAGGGCAGCGCTGCAGATCGTTGGCTTCGACGAGCGATCAGACAGATGGCCGCCCGCATCGTACGAGACCGGGAACGTGTCTTCTCCTCATATGGTGGGGCTCCTGGGCACCATACGTGATGGTCGCCGCCGTACTTTTATCCGCTGTTGTGGAGATAGGTCAGTACGGCCCGTACCCTGCGGTGTGAGGTGTCGTCGGCGGAGAGATCGAGTTTAGCGAAGATCCGGTTGATGTGTTTGGCCACGGCAGCCTCGGTAATCACCATACGGGCGGCGATGGTCGTATTAGCCAGGCCCTGGGCCATCAGAGCCAGGACCTCCCGTTCTCGGGGGGTGAGGTCAGACAGCCGGCTTCGGCGGCGCAGCAGCTGGCGCACGACCTCGGGGTCGATCACCTCGCCGCCGGCGGCGACCGTGTCCAGGGCCCGGAGGAAGTCGGCGACGTCACCGACCCGATCCTTCAGCAGGTAGCCGATGCCGCCGTCGCCGCGGGTGAGCAGCTCGGCGGCAGCCCGGCCTGAGACGATCTGCGACAGCACCAGGATCGGCTCTCGCGGATTCTGCCGCCGCAGCGCCTCGGCCGCCCGGATGCCCTCATCGGTGTACGTCGGTGGCATCCGGACGTCGATGATCGTCAGATCCGGGCGGTGCCGCGTGACCGCGCCCAGCAGCGCGTCCGGGTCGTCGACGGCCGCGACGACCTCGTGACCAGCGGTACCGAGCAGTCGAACCAGTCCTTCCCGCAGTAGCGCGGAGTCTTCGGCGATCACGATCCGCACGGCAGCTCCAGGGTGATCCGGGTGGGCCCGGCGGCGGGGCTGTCGATGGTGACGTTCCCGCCGAGAGCCTCGATCCGGTCGGTGACGCCGAGCAGCCCGGTGCCGGGCCGGGCGCCGCCGCGGCCGTCATCGCGTACGGTCACGGAGATGCCCATCGGGGTATGCCGGGCCAGCAGGGTGACGTTGCTGGCCCGGGCATGTTTGGTGATGTTGGTGAACAGCTCGCTGACGGCGAAATAGACCCCGACCTGGACTTCGAGCGGCAGGTTGTCGGGCAGGTCGATGCTGGCCGTGGTCGCTAGCCCCGCCGCGTCGGTACGGTCGGCCAGCTCTTGCAGGGCGGCGGCGAGGTCCTGCTCGCGCAGCGCCGCCGGGTAGATCCCGTGCACCAGGTCCCGCAGCTCGGCCACGGCCTGCTGGGCCTCACGGCGGCCCTGCTCGATCAACGCTGTGATGTCGTGGCCGTGCTGATGCTGGTAGTGCAGGCTTCCTAGGGTCAGTAGCAGCGCCGTCAGGCGTTGTTGGACCCCATCGTGCAGGTCGCGTTCGATACGGCGCCGCTCGTCGTCGAAGGCCGTCGCGATCCGAGCACGGGACCGGGTCAGGTCCGCCACTTGCGCCCCGGGCTCGCTGAGCAGCAGCCGGGCCAGGTAGCGCTGCCCCTCGGCGGCGAGAACGACGAGGTACAGGCCCGCCGCGAGCAGTACCAGCCCCAGCCCCAGCCAGAGCAGCTGGACGACTGGGTCCCGTTGGGCCGCGGTTGCGGTGGGGTCGAGGCTGGCTGGGTCACCGCCGAGCGCCAGCAGGGCGAGGATCACCACGCTGGAAACGATCAGGCTCGCCGGGACCAAGAGGACGGCGCTCATCAGCGCACCGCCCAGCAGAGACAGCGGGATTAGCAGCACCCCATGTAGCAGCTCGGCCCAGCTGGCTGACTCCCGCAGCCGATGCCGTACCCAGCCGGCAGGCCCCGGCGCGGGCGGCTGGGTGTGCGGGTCGGGTGTCGGGCGCCGATCGACCCAGGCCAGCCGCCATCGCTCGACGATGCCGAGGGGGACCCCCGCCAGCGGGAGCAGCGCCCAGCAGGTCAGCAGCCAGCAACCGGCCACCACGGGAGTCGTCACCAGATACCCCAGCGACCGCCACGGCCACGAACTGAGCAGCAGCCGCAACGGCTGGTGACGAAGCGCGAGGCCCGGGGTCGCGAGAGGCTGGGCAGATCGCACGACACCCATTGTCACCTTGCGCCCGCTGCTCATCAGCGCATCGCCTCTAACGGGTCGGCCCGTACCGCAACCCGGGCCGGGGCGAGGCTGCCGATCGCTGCAGCCAGCAGGGCGGATCCGACGACACCGGCGTACGCCGGCGCCACAAACGGTAACCAGACGGTACCGGTGAGCAGGTGGCCGTAGCCGACCATGGTGAGAGCGGCGACGACCGTACCGGCCACCACCGCGGTCACCGCGACAATCATCGACTCGACCACTACCGCAGCGACGACCTGCCCACGGCGGGCGCCGGCCAGGCGCAGCAGGGCCAGTTCCCGGCGGCGCGCCATCGTCGACCCGACCAGGGCGTTGATCGCTGACACGCCTGCGTAGCCGCCGAGGACCACGACCACCAACAGGATGATCCAGTCGTCGCCGCTGCTCTGCTCGCTGATCTGGGCCAGGTGCTGCTCCCGGTCGGCCACGACCGCCTGCGGCGCGGTATCGCGTAGAGCCTCCTGGATCGCGTTCCGGGCGGCCTGCCGGTCGACGCCCGGCCCGAGCCGGATGTAGATCGCGGAGGCGAAAGGTTCCAGCAGGTGCGCTCGGAGCCCGGCTATTGGCAGCACCAGGTCCTGGGCGCCTGTGGAGTCGTCATAGATGGTGCTGACCACGGCCGACCCGGGCCTGCCGTCGGGGTACCAGAAGTCGATCCGGTCACCGACCCGGATTGCTTCCCGGGCGGCCAGGACCGTGGACACGGCCAGACTGGACTCGCCGAAGTTTTCCCAGGACCCGGCGCTGACCGGCAGCCTGCGCACCTGGTGGAAACCGTACGGGTCAACCCCGCTGGCCGAGACCGTGCTCCCGGAGCGGCTGAGGACCAGCTGCGTCGACACGCTGGGCGAGGATGCCGAGACCCCGGCGGCTACCACCTGCGCCGCGCCGAGCGGGACTCCGAGTTGGGCCTGCCCGGTGACCACCAGGTCGACGTTCAGCTGCTCGGCGTACTGCTGGGACCGGGCCTGGGCATTGGCCGCGTCCTGGAACAGCAGGACGCAGCCCACTGCGACTAGCAGGCTCAGCGGGACCGCGACGCCGGCTGCTCGGCGCAGGTCAGCGCCGATCGACCGTACGGCGATAAACCCGCCGAAGCAGCGGTCCAGCCCCCGCCGCAGCAGCGTTATCGTTGTGCCGAGCAGGCTCGCCAGCAGCATCCCAGTCGCAGCCAGTAGCAGCGGGAAACTGGCGGCGAGCAGCAGAATCGCAACCGTGCCGCGGGAGGTCGTAAGCGGCCCGCCTAGGGCAAAGACCCCACCCAGGCAGCCGGCTGCGGCGGCTCCGAGCAACAGTGCGGCGGCCGTACGGCGAGACCCGATCCGGGCCGGTGTCAGCTGTGACTCGCGCAGGGCCTCGAGCGGCGTGATCCGGGTCGCGCGCCGGGCTGGCAACAGCGCGGCAAGCAGCGCGGTAACGACGGCGGACCCGGCCCCGAGCAGTACCGCGCCCGGGTTGGTCGGGATCGGTGTCGCCCGGGCCATCAGGTTCTGAGCGACGAAGAAGTCCCGCGCCACGCGGGCCAGCCCGATCCCGATGGCAGCGCCCGGGCCGCCTCCCAGCAGGCCGAGCAGGGCTGCCTCCCACCAGATCAGCCGCCGCACCATATCGGGTTGACAACCAGTCAAACGTAGGAGGGCGAGTTCGTGGCGACGCTGCCCGATCGAGACGGTCAGGGTGCTGGAGATGACCAGAGCCGCGATCAGCAGCGCCAATGCCGCGATCACCATCAGAAATTGGCCCGAGCTGCGGGCCAATTCCGCCTGCCGCAGGTCCAACTGCAGGCTGTGGGCCCGGGCGGTCCCGGTCGCAACCCGCAGACCGGGGACCGCCGCCGCCAGCCCCGCAACGTCGCGGGTGGTAACCAGCGCGAGCACCGGCTCCCCCAGCTGGGCTGCGGCCGAGGACGAGAAGAAGAGGGCGTGCTCGAACTGCATCCCAGGCCGGGTCACCACCCCGACCAGGGTGTACGAGCGGACCCCGGAGCTGAGCTGCACCCGTACCCGATCACCGACCGTCAGGGCGGCGGCCGCGGCGACCGGCTCATCGACCACGATCTGGTCCTCGCCCTGCGGCTGGGCCCCGACGGTGAGCCGTGCGCCGTCCGCGAGGGCAGTCGACCACGGATGGCCCCAGGAGCGGGTCGTCGCGTCGCCGACGATCGAGTCGTGGGCGATCAGGTACGCCGGGAACGGCCGCTCCAGCGATACCCCGGTGACGCCAGGGGCC
This sequence comes from uncultured Propionibacteriaceae bacterium, assembly GCA_938046585.1. Taxonomy (GTDB): domain Bacteria; phylum Actinomycetota; class Actinomycetes; order Propionibacteriales; family Propionibacteriaceae; genus Fen-668. Next base: position 41,802 of record CALIWR010000003.1, read on the forward strand.
TTCGAGATCGCCGCGACCTGGTCGTCGGTCAGCCGCGGCAGCGACGGCAGATTCACCGGTGCGCCGGCGGCGGGCGTCACCTGGGACGGCGGCGCGACGACCGCATCGACCGCGCCGAAGCGCCAGCCGGTGACGGCCACCGGGTCTTGCTCGGCGCCGGTGACCAACACCGAGGCGGTCACCAGTGCTGCCCCGACCAGCACGGACAGCAGCACTGCGATCAGCGAGACCCACCGGGCCCGCAATCCCCGTATCGCCAAGCCGATCATGGCGTCTGCCCAAGCTCGTCCATGATCCGCCCGTCCCTCAGCCGGATCACCCGGTGGCTGACCGCGGCAGCGGCCGGATCATGGGTCGCCATCACCACGGTCTGCCCCCACTGGTCGACCGCCATCCGCAGGAAATGCAGCACCTCGCTGCTGGCGTGCGAGTCCAGGTTCCCGGTCGGCTCGTCCGCGTACACGATCATCGGGCGGGGAGCCAGGCAGCGGGCGATCGCCACCCGCTGCTGCTGACCGCCGGACAGCTCGCTTGGGCGGTGTCGCAGCCGAGGTTCCAGGCCCAGGACCTGAATCAGATGCGCCACCCAGTCCCGGTCGATGCGGGCCCCGCCCAGCCGTTCGCTGAGGGTGATGTTTTCGTGGGCGTTCAGCGTCGCGATCAGGTTGAACGATTGGAAGACGAAACCGATCCGGTCGCGGCGTAGGGTCGTTAATTCCCGCTGCGACATCCGGGCCAGGTCGTGGCCGGCGACCAGTACCGACCCAGAGGTTGGTCGTTCCAGCCCGGCCAGGCAGTGCAACAGGGTCGACTTACCCGAGCCGGAGGCGCCCATGATCGACGTGAACTGTCCGGCGGCACAATCGACCGATACCCGGTCTAGCGCCGTCACCGTCGCGTCTCGTTGGCCGTACCGGTGGCATAGGTCGATGGCCTGCACGATTGCAGTAGATGACATACCGCCAATCCCAGCCGGCTGATCGGGTACGGTCGATGGCGCTGTCATCCCGGTTTGTGGTAATGCCTGCATGACAGCCCCGCCGACCAGGCACGTCGAGTGAGAGACTCCTCACTCAGAGGAATGCCACCAGAGCAGGTGACTTACCCTGGGGGACAGAGCCCGACAGCGACTGGCATGCTGACGGGGACCCCCACCACGCCGAAAGGGCCTCGCGATGAAGTTGTTCCGAGGACGGCTGGGTTTCCCCCGCTGGTCGTTCACCGATGGGCTTACCAAGCCCCGCCGGGTCGCTGAACGAGACCCGAATGACGTGGACGAGGGCGAGGAGACCACCCAGCTGCCGAGGTTCGCGATGACCCATACGGCGGTCGGTGGCGTCCGGTCGGCGCTTACCCCGACCGACCGACGGCTCGCCGCCGAGCACGCCAACGCCCAACGCTCTTTCGCTGAGGCGGCGAGCGGCATCATCCAGCCGGCCCCATCACGTCCGGTCTCGACCGGCCAGCCTGACACAGCCGTACGGGCGCGCCCGGACGACGTGAAGGATACCGAGATCACCGCGATCCGGACCAGGCGTCCCAGCCGGCCAACGGTTGAGCCCAACCAGACCCCGGCGGCTGCACGGGCCATTGCCGAAGACCCAGGCGCCGAGCAGACCAGCGGGCCTACCGTGCCCGTTGAGAACATGCCAGCGCCGGTTCCCGAGCCGGTGTCTGCGCCTACTCCCGATCCGGTGTCCGTAGTTGTGCCCGCCGAGTCGGTGCCGGTGTCTACTCCCAAGCCGGCGCCCGCCGGGACCGGCCAGCGCCGGCCGCTCAAAGCCCAGGTCAACCTCGAAGCGCTCGAGCCTGGCCAGGTGAACCTCATTGAGCAGCTGCGCGAGTGGATGGCGGACCAGGGCGACTGGCCGGTGGCCGCTACCGAGGAGGCCGTCGACCGGGCCAGCACCAGCCATCCCGATCGGGTCTGCCCGCGGCCTGCGTATCGGGGTCTGCCGTCGCAATCGCCGGCGGTGGTACGGGCCAAGAACGGACGCGGCTTCGGTGGTCTGCTGCTGAACCGGCGCCGGCGGCGCCGGGCACGGCCGCGTCCGCCGCTCGAACTCGACGTGAACCGGCTGGACGAGGTGCTGACCGAGACTCGGGAATCACTCGGCGCCGGCCTGATCGCGGCCACGATCTTCGAGGCCCAGACCGGCCTGCCGCTTGCCACCGATAGGGGTACGGTCGCAGCGACCGCGATGTGGCACCGCGCTAGCCACGACCTCACTGGGAGCCTGCGCCATGCCGACCTGCCCGGCCTGGGTGGGTACTACCTGGTCAAGCTGACCGGTGGCAGGATCGCGGTCGTGGTCCATGCACATCCTGATCTGGGCGCCTGCCTCACCTTCGATCTGGACCAGGTCCCGCTGGGTGAGGTCCTCCAGCGCACCATCCCATCGGTGCGTCAGGCGGTCGCCAGTGCCGCCCAGGGCCCGAGCCGATGATCGCGGCGATCGAGCAGGCTGTGGCCGAGGCCCGAGAGCAGCTTGGGCCCGGTCTGATCGCGGTTGAGGTCTGGGACTCCCGTACCGGGCTGGGGTACTACCAGTCGAACCCAGCTACCGCTGCGATGCTGAACACCGCCATCTGCGACCTCAAGGTCGCCTTGGCTGCTGGGAACAGCGGTGAACTGGATGACTGGGTGGTGCTGGACCTGGACGACCGGACTGTCGTCGTGATGCTCTGCCCGCCGTTGCTGGAGGCTGCGCTGATCCTCGACACCGCAGCGGTCGACCTGACCGACGTGCTGACCCGGACTGTGCCCGACCTGGTGGCCCGGTTCCGGTCGGTGCAGAACAAAACCTGAGAGCCCGGGCCGCTCACCGAGGCGGCAGCCCGGGCTCCGCGCTGTGGGTCTCGTCGTCTTGGGGACACGACAGACTCGCTGCAGCTAGGCAGCACCCGGCTTGGGGCAGGCACTGCGTGGCTCCATTTTAGTCGCCATTGCCCAGTCCCCAACAACGAGCGTGGCGCCGTGGATCGTGCAATCCCTATCAGGATTACCATTATCGAAAAAGCGGGGAGCTCACCAGGTGGGATTCAGCCGTCCAGATCAGCCCGCAGGGCCTCGTAATCGGCGTAATCCCGCCGGTATCCGCAGACCCGGTCCAGATCCAGCCGAGAAAGCCCAGCGACAACGAACCGGGGCACCGAGACCAGCACCGTACGGGGATCGGCCAGGTGCAGATCATCACCATGGACCCGTCCCTCTAGGCCGGAGTAGCCGATCTGGACGCAGGGCAACAGGTACGCCAAATCGCCCATGTCGCCGGCGGCGGCCGACCCGCCGCGGTCGTCAAGTAGATCGTCGATGCCCGCTACCCCCGCCTGGTATGCCTCCCGGAACGGCTGGGACAACGGGCGGTGCTGGATGAAGGGAAGATAACCGACCTCGGTCTCGATCTCCGCCCGGCCCCCAAGCGCCAGCGCCGACCCCTGGGCCATAGCGTCCAGCGAGCGGGACATCGCCACGATCGCGTCCAGGTCGGTGGCCCGGACATCGGTGGCGACCCGAGCCGACGGCGGTACCACGTTGGTGGTCATCGGAGCCGAGGTGACGACTGGGTTCATCCGGGCCAGTACTCCATCGGGCAGCTGCTGGCGGCCCAATCCGATTGCGGTCTGGTAGAGCACCGCCATTGAGGCCGCGTTAGCCCCCGCCCAGGGCGCGAATCCGGCATGGGCGGCGGTGCCGTGAAAGGTCACCTGTTTGTACAAGAAACCGGCCAGATCGCAGTCCACTTCGACGGTCGGGCGCGAATAACCACCGCCCATGGTGTGGGTAAGGACAGCGACGGCGACATCATCGAAGACACCGAGTCGCATCGCCTCCGGTTTGCCCCCGTACCAGCGGATCTGACCACGCTCGCGCAGCTGTCGGCGGTAGTCCAGGTCAACGTATTCCTCGGCGGGAACGAAGATCACGACCAGGTCGTACGGGAAGGGCCAGTCGCCGCTGGTCACGGCGGCCACGACCGCGCAGGCGATCCCGACCTGGGTGTGGTGCCCACAGGCGTGCACGGCTCCGGTTTCGGGGTCAGCGGCCGGGTGGGTTGGGACCGGCAACGCGTCGAGTTCCGCGATCAGCGCGACCGCCTGCTCATGCCCGGGTCCGAGTCGAACCCGCAGGCCGGTGCCGGCGAAGGTCTGGATCGCAGCGCCCGACGCGTGCCGTTCCAGGAAGGCCCGGACCGCGGAACTGGTGTAGTGCTCCTGGTAACCGAGCTCGGGATGATCCCAAAGGTCGTCGACGAGGGTCTTGACCTCGTCGTACCGGGCCTCGAACGGGTCGGTCAACGACGCGCCGGGTCGGTCTCAGCCTCCCAGCCTTGTCCTTTGCCCGAGGTCTTCTTCCACACCACGCCCGCGATCACGACCAGCGCGATCACGATCAGTGCTCGCTTCATCAAGCCTCCTTCATGTTGTCGAGGGTCCAGCCACCCTAGCCTGCCTCTCGGCTCACCGGATATCGGTATATCTTGACGCAAAACTAGAAAATCACAGAAAGTCTCATCGACCTTCGGGCTTTGGCGAACGCCGACACCAGAATCTCTGTGGTGGAACCGATCGGCGCCAACCATCGGCCGGGGATGCGGCGGCAGCAGCGCCATCATGACCGAGGCGGCGCTACTGTTGCTCGGGCGGTACGCCGGTACCGTCTGCGGAAACGGCCGGATCGGCCGGACTGAGGAGGGCTGATGAGTGACGGTCTGGATTTCCCACCAGAACTAGCGGAGCTGCTGGACCGGGACTTTCCGTACGAGGAGGACGGCGACATCGATTTTGAGCCGTACCATCAGTTCCAGAGCCTGGACGAGAACGCGGACTGGATCCGGGCCTGGACCGGGAACCTCGAGCTAGACGGCGCCGAGTACCGGTTCTTCGGCCAGGACGGGACCGGTGGTCGGGCGGGGTTCTGGTTGGCTCGTCCGGGCCGGCCGGTGCTGGAGCAGCCGGTGGTGTTCTTCGGCTCCGAGGGTACGACCGCAGTGATCGCGAGAGACTTCGCCGACCTGTGTTGGCTGATGGCTGGCGGGTCGGGGCCGATGGAGGCCGCCGAAAACTGCACCCCGATCCGACCCGACCCGCAGATTAAAGAGTTGGCCGAGGAGCTGGCCCCCGACCGGGAGGCGAAACCGAAGCACATTGTGGCCGCGGCCCGGGCCGAGTTCCCGAACTTCAGCGACGATATCGCAGCCTTGACGTGTTGATGGTGCCGGCAGGCGGTCAGCGCCGCAGGTGGGTCAGACCCTCGCGATCGGCGGCCCCGGCTAGTCGACCGGACCAGGATGGTCAGTGGTCCGTCTCGTAGGCCTTGATCTCTGCGACCTTCGGGGCGTAGCTGCCGGCGGGGTCGTGACGCAGATCGAGCCAGAGGTCGACCAGGGCCCAGGCTGCGGGTATAGCGATGACGTTCTGCCCCAGGCACAGGATCTGGGCGTCGTAGTTTTCCACTGAGCCGCGTACGGTGATGAGGTCATGGGCGGTCGCGGCGCGTACGCCTCGGACCTTGCAGGCGGCGATGGCGGTGCCGACGCCGGTGCCGCAGACCAGGATGCCGCGATCAGCCCTGCCCTCGGCGATGGCCCGCCCGGCTCGGAAAGAAACTTCCGGATAAGTGAGGCCAGGCTCGGAGACATCCATCACGGAGCCGACCCGCTCGTCGCTGTTGAGGTGCTGCTGAAGAGCATTCTTGAGGACCGCGCCGTTGTCGGGGGCGCCGATGACGATCCGCATGCCCACAGTGTTTCAGATCTGTCTCGCGACGTGCCTGATCGGGCTTAGCGCCAGCGTTGCCGGCCCTGCGGGCCAACGGCTAGTCGTCCCTGCTCCCCGACGACGACGATCCGAGCCGGGTCTCGGCCGGCCGTTACCCAGGGGGATTCGTAGCGGCCGTACCGGGCCGGGAGGTTTCTACCGTCGCGGCGTAGCCGCCCCCGGCCCAGGCGGTAGCTCCCGCGGGGGGTTTCGGCCTGCAGCCACCGACCGCGGCTAGTGAGCCGGCACCTAAGCAGCCAGTCCCGCAGCTGCTGCGGGGTCTGCTGCGACAGCTCGGCTCCGACCACTAGCCAGCCGGTGACCGGGCCAGCCAGCTGGTACTCGTCCTGTCCGCCGATCAGGGGCCCGGTGGTACGGATCCCGAGCAGCCCATCCCCAGCGCCGACCACCAGCCAGTCAGGTCCCTCTAGGAATCTGTCAAGTCGTTCCCGGGGTAGGTAGAGGTGGCTGCCGCGGAAACGTTCCCGTTCGCCGTGGCCGCGCCGGACCCGAGTGTCGTAGTGGGCCAGCAGCAGCGGCCCGTCCTGCCCGATATCGGGGTTGATGCCGTTGCCGACCCAGGCATCGGGGGTGCGGTTGCGGCTGTCGTCATCGACGAGGGCGGCGCCGGGGTGGGTCGCGAAGACTGCGATCCCGCCGGGCAGTAGCGCCTGCCAGAGGTGCTGCTGGTCTCCGAAACCGCCGGGCCGGTAGTGCTGGGCGCTGGAGATCGCGAAGCTGCGGCCGCGGTGGGTCTGGACTTCGGCCCGTTCCAGCGCGGTCCCGCGGACCACCGGGTTCAGCAGCCGGACCAGAGGCCGCAGCAGGATCCGGGGGACCTTCAGCAGAGGCGCCAGGCCTCGGAGAAAGGGATTGCCTGCCAGGTTCCAATGCCGGTACGAGGCCATCGTGGTCTCGATGCTGTCCGCGGTGACGAAGGCCTCCATCCCCCACAGCAGGGCGCCGGTGGTCTCCGGGTCGAGCCGGTCACCGAAGACCGCGGTAGCTTCGCGGATATCAAGCCCGTGTGAGCTGCGTACGGTGACCGGCTCGGTGCTGGCGGCGATTTCGCGTAGCACCGGCGGCACCTGGTAGCGCTGCCGCAGCAAGAACAGCATGGCGAGTTGGTCCCACGCCGGCCGCAGTGGCCGGTCGCCGAAGGCAGCCTCGACGGCCAGGTGCATCTCGGCGGTCAGCGGCTGCTGTTGTTGCCGCTGGTAGGAGCGGCCCGCAGCCGGAGAGAAGACCCCGCCAGCCAGGTGCAGGGCACAGTCGAGCAGCAGCAGGTCGAGGATCCCGGTGGCGAGGGTGACGAGTTCCGGGTCGGGTGCATGATCGATCAGCATGCTCAGCGCGGCAACGTTCTCCTCGTAGTAGACCGGGGAGAGCCATTCTGAGAAGCCGAACCGGTAGCGCAACCGCAGCCAGCGCTGTAGCCGCCGCCGGCCCTCGCCGGCGTGTTCCCAGCCGAGGCGCCCGTCGTTGTCGAAACGTTGGTCTGCCAGCAGGGTCCCGGCCAGGTATTCGCAGGTCGCAAACAGCACCTGGTGGTTCTCCGACCACAGGCACATCCCGTCCGAGCCGGGCTCGCTCATCCAGTATCGAAAGCCCCGTACTGTCTGCAGCGCTCGCGCCCGGTCAGCCGCGGACAGCAGCGTGCCCCCAGGGTTATCGCGCAGCAGCAGCGCGAGCAGGACCAGCACCCGGAAATCAGCGCAGTCCTGACGGGATTCGGCCACCTGCAGCAGAGCGTCCACCTGCTCGGGCCGTACCCGGTCACTGCTGAGCAGCGCCGCCAACGCGGCGTACGTACCCACCGGGTCAGGGTCCGGCATCACCCGGTCAGCGTCCTGCATGCCGGCCATCCTGCCGTACCGGCGCTCGGCGGCGCCGGTACCAGGCTCAGCTCACCGTGGGGATACTGTCTGCGGGATTATCCTCGTGGCTGTGGGTCTTGTCGTCCACTGCCTCACCAGTCTTGCCGATTCCGACTTTCGTCTGGGTGCTGGCGCCGGCGTCGAGCCCCCCGGTCTGCTCGTATGAGCGCTTGTTGGCATCTCTGCTCTTGCTCTGTTGCTCTTCCGCCCGCCTGGCCTGGGTATCACCCTTACGTCGCTCGGTACGAGCGGGACGACCGCTCTTCTCCTCGGCATTGGCGTAGTGCTCGTTGGCCCTCTCCCGACGGCGATCGGCCCGCTTTTGGTGATCGCGTGCCTGCTTGGCGCTGTCTGCGGCCTTGTCCGCCCCAGCCTTCATCTGCTGGAAGCGGCCCGCCAGTTTCCCGAACCCGTCCGCGGCCTTGGTGAAGAGCTTGTTCAGCAGCTGGATATTCTTGAACTTGTCCGCGGCCTTGCTGAACAGCTTCTGGAACCAGGTGGCTACCTTGCCCATCACGACGGCATATTTGCCCGCGGCCCAGGCCATATAGGCGGCAACCGCGCTCCCCAGCGACGGGACCGCAGCCAGGGCAGCCATTACCCCCTTGGTGACCAGATCGGTGACGAGTTCCTTGATCAGGCCAACCACGACCTCCTTGATAACGGCGACCAGGTCGGCGAGAGCGAGAGCGATGTCGTACGTGCTGTGCAGCTTATCCGCGATGGAACGCTGCAATTCGACGGCCGTCTGCTGTGCCTGCCGGTATGCCTCGGCCCCGTCGCCCTTCCAGCTCTCCAATTGCGCCTTGGTCGTGTTCACCACCTCGGTAGCCGCTTCTGCGACCTGCCTACTGGCATCTTGGAAGCTCTGCGCCCAGCTTTGGACCCCTTCCACACTGCCGGTGAGAGCATCCATGGCCTTCTTGCAGGGTGGGAGATTATTCAGGATCCAGTTCAGGATCGGTTCCAGCAGTTTCCCGACGACCCAGTTCACAGGATCCAGGAACATCCCCAGTCCGCTGAGGGCGGCCGAGATGGGAGCAGTCACGTCATCGACACCGAGATGTCCGTCTGTCCAGGCATCCTTGATGCCTCTGATTTCTGACCCCATTGGCACGAGGTTCACGACGTCGACCATGTCAGACCTCCACTATCGTCGAGGCGTCCTCGGCTGCCTGTTCCTCAGCTTCCTCGTAGGTGTTGGCTGAGGTACGCAGATTGGAGGCATAAGCAGAAAGCATATCGCCAACGCCTTTGATAAGGCCCTGGGAGCCCTGGCTGATCAAGGGCCCAATGACTCCCCACGCCGGAGCCAAAAAGAGACCCAGCATCATCGGGTCGGGATTCTGAATCACTGAGCTGATCGAGTCCAGTTGCTGTTTTCCGTTGTCGTATGTGCCGGCTGCGGAACGCAGCCCGGCTCGATCGACGGCAAAGTCGGTCATCGTGCCTCCTACGGCGTGGTGGTGAGGGTAGTGAGGGTGGGGTCGTCGGTGCTGGTCAGCCCGGAGCCGCGCAGCAGGTCGCCGGCGGCCTGGGTGGCGCGGTGGGTGGCTTGTGCGATCAGACGGGTGATGGAGGTCTCCAGGTCCTGGGCTGTTTTGGTACGGATGGTGACTGACAACTCCACCTCGGTGAGCTTGCCCCAAGCATCGACCTCAACCCTCCCGTCGGCATTCTCGGCCTCGGCACGGATGGCTGCCAGGTCAGGGCCGAGCGACTCGGCGCGGTCGCTGATGGACTGGATCTCGGCGCGGATCTCGGCGTCGATCTCTGAGGCCGGACGGTCAAGGTTGATCCGGGGAATAGCGGATCGCAGACGCTCTGCGGCCCGGAATGGGTCTGGATCGTCCAGGATTGCCATGAGTTCGTCGAGCTCCGGATCCGGCGGCAGATCGTCGATTGTCGGCCGCGCCGGGATCGTGACGGATCCGGCATCGGACTGCGGGACCCGGTCGGATTCAGGCTCCTCTGCCCGCTGCGCTGCGACATCGTCGGGGACGCTGTCGCGGATCAGACCGGCGATCGCCGGGTCACCCACGGCGGCGAGATTCGCGTTCGCTTCCGCCGCGGCCCGACGGTACGCCCGCATCAGGTCGGCCGAGATCACCGCCGCCGGTCGAGACGACGGCTCGTCGGTCAAGACCAAGGACCTCACCGTTCCCTGCGGGGCGACCGTAATCTCAACGATGCCCTCGGTGGCATGCCCCTCTGCCTGGGCCAAGGCAGCGTACGCCTGCCGCGATTCCTCAGCTGCCTTTAAAGAAACTGTCACCAGCTCGCTGATGAACGCTTCGGGATCGAAATCTGACCAGGCTGTGCGCATCTGCTGGGCAGCCTCTTCTGGGTCGCGTGGTGGACGAGATTGAAGGGACACGAGGCCGAAGGGTAGCGAAGCAAGGGTTCACCGACGGCGGCGGCGCCTCTGGGCCATCAGAACGATCGCGACTGCCGCCACGGTGGTGACGACGAGAACCGGGGGAATGAAGACCTGCGCGGTCCACCAGCCTTGAGAGCCCACTGGATGGTCTTGGGCGAGGATGATCTCGCGGGGAGGAGAGCTTCGGCCGCGAGCGTCGCCTGCGGTCTGCCAGCCCATCGGCAGGTGGCTGGTGACTCGTATCTCAGCGCCAGTCAGGTTGCTGGTCGCCAGCACTGTGTAGGGCGTTTTCTGGGCGATGACACGGGTGGGCACCGGCGCATGCGTCTCCCACTGGATCTGGTCGGCCTGGCATACCCAGTTCGTCCACAGTGAGAAGGCATTGCGTGAGCATGTGACCTGGCTGGCGGTACCTACACCGCGTACCTCAGCCTCAATACCGCCCCCATGAGCTTGGGCTACCCCTTCCGCGCCGGCGACAAGCGCTCCGACGGTCAGCACCACTGCCAAAAGCACGCTCGCCGTCACCGCCACCTGACGGTTGATTCGGGTCATGGATCCTCCTTCTCGCAGCCACGCTACCCACGCGGGTTCCGGCAGCCTGGACAGGCTCTGGCTATGCATATCTGCGGGCGGATCGTCCACAGGCCGGTGCGATCAGACTGCGCTGACGGGTTGGGCCCGTTGTTGTGCGTGCGACAACCGCCCCATTGGTGTTCACCGCACGAGCGACGAGAAACCCCAGCCCGACCACGAACCTACGGGTCTTCTCGTCAGTGAGGAGGAAGGCGGGGGTGTTAGCTCCACGGCCCGCCCTCGCGGATGCGAGGGCAATCAGGCACGCCGCAGGCGACGCCATTCAGCGAGGGTCTCCTCGACCGGCAGCTTCTTGGTGAGGACGGCGTGCTGGCCGCGCTGGGCGAGGTTCACCTCGACGATTCGGGCGTTCAGGTCCTCGATCAGTTCGCGGGCCTGGTCCTCGCGGCTGATTTCGGCTAGGAGCTGCTGGATCTGAGCCTTCTGCTGACGGACCTGGACCGACGGGGGCAACACGGCTGACAGTGGGAGGTTCTCGTCGGCGAGCTTGCGGTGCAGCCACCAGTCGGGGGCGTGGTTGGCGTACCACTGGGCGGGCAACGGCCGCCCCGCTCCAGCGAGGTTGTCGAACTCCCCTCGGGCCATCGCCTCGCGCACCTGCCGTTCGGGGAAGGGCTCGAAGAAGTCCTTTCCCGGTTCTCGAGCGTTCATTGGCTCACGGTAAACCTGCAGTCAGGCATGGCCGACGCCGGGGTGGGGGCCGAGCAGCCCCCAGCCGTCCAGGCGAGGTTCCTGGGGTTTAGCCTGAGTCCATATCCAGGGAATGAAAGGCCGTATCGTGGTTGACTATCGCGACATCACCCACCGCCCTGACCTCGCTCAGGGTATGGGACGGGTTGGTCCGGTCCGGTCACGGATGCCGGTGTACATGGATCTTCTGCCGCCGTGCAACAATGCCTGCCCGGCCGGGGAGAACATCCAGGAGTACCTGCGGCTGGTGAAGGCCGGCCAGGACGAGGCGGCTTGGCGGCAGCTGGTGCAGGACAACCCCTTCCCCGCCATCCATGGCCGCGTCTGTTACCACCCGTGCGAGACCGCCTGCAACCGTGGCGGGCTGGACTCGGCGATCTCGATCCATGGCGTCGAGCGCTATCTGGGGGATCGGGCTCTGGACCAGGGGTGGGCTTTCCCTCGTCCCGACCATCCGACTGGGTTCAAGGTGTTGGTGGTCGGCGCTGGGCCGTCTGGTCTGTCCGCCGCGTACCACCTGGCCAGGTTGGGTCACGACGTCGAGATCCGCGATGCCGGCGAGAAACCGGGCGGGATGATGCGATACGGGATCCCGGAGTACCGACTGCCGCGGGACGTGTTGGACGCCGAGATCGAGCGGATTCGTCAGATCGGGGTGACTATCACCCAGAACGCCCGGATCGTGGATTTGCTTGCCGAGCAGAAGGAGGGTGGCTTCGACGCGGTCTTCGTCGCGATCGGGGCGCACTTGTCGAAGCGGGTCGATATCCCGGCCATGGATGCCAGCAAGATCGTTGACGCGGTCTCCTTCCTCAAGGATGTGGCCTCCGGTGAGCGGCCGATGATTGGGCGGCGGGTCGCGGTGTACGGCGGCGGCAACACCGCCATGGACGCGGCCCGGGTCGCACGCCGTCTCGGCGCTGAGGAGTCGATCGTCATCTACCGCCGTGGCGCGGAGCAGATGCCGGCCCACGCCGCCGAGCGGGAGGAGGCGATCCGGGAGGGTGTTCAGATGAACTGGCTGCGGACCATCTCGGCCCTCGATGAGGATTCGATGACCGTTGAGATCATGGAGATCGACGAGAACGGGAAGGCTCGCGGCACCGGCCGGTACGAGCAGATGCCGGCCGATACCGTGATCCTGGCCTTGGGCCAGCAGGCCGACTCCGATTTCCTGAGACGGATCCCGGGAATGTCTTTCGACGACGACGTGGTCCGGGTCGATCCGACTACCCTGATGACCGATGTACCGGGAATTTTCGCTGGCGGCGACGTGGTGCCGAGCGAACGTACAGTGACGATCGGGGTTGGCCACGGCAAGCGAGCCGCCCGGATGATCGACAACTGGCTTTTCGTCCGTCCGGCGGTGCCCCGCAATAAGCATCCGATGGCCAATCTCGAGATGCTCAACTTGTGGTATTTCGGCGATCACGCCCGTCGGATGGAACCGGAGCTGGCGCTGGAGAAGCGGATTGGTTTCGAGGAGATCGTGGCGGGGCTGACTGAGGATTCGGCCCGGTTCGAGGCGAATCGTTGCCTATCGTGTGGAAACTGCATCGAATGCGATGGCTGTCTGGGTTCCTGCCCGGAGGACGCCATCATCAAGCTCGGAAAGGGTTTCCGCTATCGCTACAACTATGAGAGATGTACGGGCTGTGCCACCTGCTACGAGCAGTGCCCGGTGCACGCCATCGAGATGATCCCGGAGCGTTGAGATGACAGATCGTGTGATCCTCGACGGTAACGAGGCTGCTGCCTCTGTCGCCTATCGTGTGAATGAGTTGTGTTCGATCTATCCGATTACCCCGAGTTCGACGATGGCCGAGCTGGCGGACGAATGGTCGGCCCATCAACAGCCGAATGTCTGGGGCACGGTCCCCACCGTGATCGAGATGCAGTCTGAGGCCGGCGCCGCCGGCGCTATGCATGGGGCGCTGCAGGGGGGTGCGCTGTCGACCACCTTCACTGCCTCGCAGGGGCTGCTGCTGATGATTCCCAACATGTACAAGATTGCCGGCGAGCTGACCTCTACCGTCTTCCATGTGGCGGCGCGGTCGCTGGCCACTCAGGGGCTGTCGATCTTCGGTGACCATCAGGACGTGATGGCGGTCCGACAGACCGGTTTCGCCTTGTTGGCCAGCGAATCGGTGCAGCAAGCCCATGACCTGGCGGCGATCGCCCAGCTGGCGACCCTGACCTCCCGGGTTCCGTTCCTGCATTTCTTCGACGGTTTCCGGACTTCGCATGAGCTGAATACCATGCACCGGCTCAGCGACGAGCAGCTGCGCCGGTATCTGCCGGAATCGCTGATCCAGGAGCACCGGCGGCGGGCCCTGTCACCGGAGCATCCGTACATTCGGGGCACCGCGATGAATCCGGACACCTATTTCCAGGCCCGCGAGACCGTCAACCCCTTCTACGCTAAGGTTCCCGGTCTGGTCAGTGAGGCTATGCGAAAATTCGGGGAGCTGACTGGGCGCCATTACCAGTTGGTCAGCTATACCGGTGAACCGGACGCCGAGAGCGTCGTGGTGCTGATGGGGTCGGGTGTCGAGGCCGCCCAGCAGGCGGTCGACTATCTGCGTACCCAGGGGCGCAAGGTGGGTGTGGTTTCGGTCCACTTGTATCGGCCTTGGCCGGCCGCGCAGGTGTTGGCCGCGATCCCGGCCACGGCGACCCGGATCGCGGTCTTGGACCGGACTAAGGAGCCTGGTTCCGGCGGCGAGCCGCTGTACTTGGATGTGGCGTCGACCCTGGGGGAGGCGTACGCACGGGGAGAGCGGCCGGCTATGCCGACGATCACGGGTGGCCGGTACGGGCTGAGTTCGAAAGAGTTCACCCCGGCGATGGTGGTCGGGATTTTCGACGAGTTGGCTAAGGCTTCACCGCGGCCCCGGTTCACGGTCGGTATCACCGACGACGTGTCGCTGAGCAGCATCGATTATGATCCGCACCTGGATCTGGAATCTCCACAGACCCTGCGCGCGGTCTTCTACGGAATGGGTTCTGACGGCACCGTCGGCGCCAATAAGAACACCATCAAGATCCTCGGCTCAACTCCTCGTAGCAAGAACGAGGGCCCGTTCTTCGCCCAGGGGTATTTCGTGTACGATTCGAAGAAATCGGGTTCCCGTACGGTGTCTCACCTGCGATTCGGGACGCAGCCGATCACGGCCCCGTACTTGGTGACGAAGGCAGGCTTTATCGGCTGCCATCACTGGTCGATTCTGGAACGGGTGGATGTGTTGGAGTTCGCCCGTCCCGGCGCCACCGTGCTGTTGAATTCTCACTATCCGGCCGACGAGGTTTTCGAGCATCTGCCGACCTCGATGCAGCGTAGGATCATCGATCTGGGCCTGCGGTTGTATACGGTCGACGCGAATGAGGTGGCCCGGTCGGCCGGGCTCGGCCGGCGTACTAACACAGTGCTGCAGACTTGTTTCTTTGCGATCTCGGGGGTGTTGCCGCGTGATGCCGCGATCGAGGCGGTGAAGCGGGCGATCACCAAGACGTATGGGAAGAAGTCGGCCGAGATCGTCGCTAAGAACCATGCTGCGGTGGACGCGTCGATTGCCCACCTGCACCAGGTTGAGGTGCCTGGGCAGGTGATTGGTGAGCGGGAACTGATCGCTCCGGTCCCGAATACCGCTCCGGATTTTGTCCGGGAGGTGACTGCCGCGATGCTGACCGGTCGGGGTGACGAATTGCCGGTCTCGGCGTTGCCGGTGGATGGTTCTTACCCGTCTGGTACGACCCAGTTCGAGAAGCGTAATGTCTCGGATATCGTCGCCGAATGGGATTCTGAGCAGTGCATCCAGTGCGGCAACTGCGCTTTTGTCTGTCCGCATGCGGTGCTGCGGGCCAAATACTATCCGACTAGTTCGCTAGAGACGGCCCCAGGGACTTTCCAGTGGGCCCCGCTGAATGCTGCCGGCGTGCCGCAGGGCGCGTACACGCTTCAGGTGTACGCCGAGGACTGCACCGGCTGCGGGTTGTGTGTCGAAGCCTGTCCCGTGAAGCCGCTGCGCAGCCCTGGGCGGAAGGCGATCAATTTGACTCCGCTGGAGGACCGCACCGATGCCAAGACTAATGTGGCCTTCTTTGAGTCGCTGCCGATCAATGACCGGGCCCGGTTGGATTTCGGTACGGTTCGCGGGGCTCAGTTCTTGGAGCCACTGTTCGAATTTTCCGGGGCCTGTGCCGGCTGCGGTGAGACCCCGTATCTCAAGCTGCTGTCGCAGCTGTTCGGGGACCGGGCAACCGTCGCTAATGCCACCGGCTGTTCCTCGATCTATGGCGGCAATCTGCCGACCACCCCGTGGGCGAAGAATGCCCGGGGTCGCGGGCCAGCCTGGTCGAATTCGCTGTTCGAGGACAATGCCGAGTTCGGGCTGGGGTTGCGGTTGGCTGCGGATCTGCACGCGAACCTGGCTCGGACCAGGCTGCGGGATCTGCGTGAATCAGTCGGCGCCGACCTCGCCGATGCGCTGCTGACTGCGCCTCAGGAGTATGAATCGGATCTGGTCCGTCAGCAGGAGCGGGTTGATCGGCTGCGGGCCCGGCTGCGGGAGCTGGAATCTAGTGACGATCCGGAATTGCGCCGCAAGGTCGCCGATCTGGCCTCGGTGGCCGACCATTTGCTGCGTCGCTCGGTATGGATCGTGGGTGGTGATGGCTGGGCGTACGATATCGGTGCCGGCGGCGTCGACCATGTTCTGGCCTCTGGCCGCGACATCAATATCCTGGTGATGGACACCGAGGTGTATTCCAACACCGGTGGCCAGGCCTCGAAGTCGACCCCACTGGGGGCGGTAGCGAAATTCGCCGCGGCCGGTAAGGTGACCAACAAGAAGGACCTGGCGATGCAGGCAATCGCGTACGGCAATGTGTACGTGGCTCGTGTCGCGATGGGTGCTGACCCGCAGCAGACGTTGAAGGCGTTCCGGGAGGCTGAGGCCTATCAGGGTCCGTCGCTGATCATCGCGTACAGCCATTGCATTGCGCATGGCATTGACATGAGCAAGGGGCTGGAGCAGCAGTATCGCGCGGTGAATTCCGGGCATTGGCCGCTGATCCGGTTCAACCCGGTCGTGAAGCGCAGGGGCGGTAATCCGTTCCTGCTGGATTCACCGCGGCCGCGGGTTCCGCTCAAGGAGTACATCTACAACGAATTGCGTTACAAGATGCTGGCTCAGGCCGATCCGGACGAGGCTGAGCGGATGCTCGAGTTGGCTCAGCACACTGTGGATCAGCGGTGGGCCACATACGAGGAGATGGCGACCCGTAATGCCTCGCAGTTCGAGACCGACGCCCGGTAGGGCCGACGAGGGAGGAGACCAAGATGAGGCTGGAAACCACCTACCTGGGCCTGCCGCTGCGCAACCCATTGGTGGCGTCGGCCGGGCCGTTGCAGCAGAGCGTGGACGGGGTTAAGGCGCTCGCCGACGCAGGCGTGGGGGCGATCGTCATGTACTCACTGCTGGAGGAACAGATCCGCGCCGAGCAGGCCCGTCAGATCGAAGTGGAGGAGCAGCAGACTGATTCGTACGCCGAAGCCCTGTCGTATTTCCCAGCGGTGCCGATTAAGGCTCCTGGTTCGGACCCGGTCTCGGCCGGTTATCTGAAGCTTCTGGAACGGGCCGCGAAGGCGGTTGAGGTGCCGGTGATTGGTAGCCTTAACGGTGCCAGTATGGGCGGCTGGATCTCTTTCGCAAAGCGGATGCAGGAGGCTGGAGCGGCCGCTTTGGAACTCAACATCTACTATGTGCCAGGTGATAGCCGAATCCCGTCGGAGGAGGTCGAGAACCGGCACTTGGAAATCCTGGTCGGAGTCAAGGATGCGGTCTCAATCCCGGTCGCGGTGAAGCTCGCTCCGTACTTCTCGTCGTTCGGTGACATGGCCGTCCAGTTGGACCAGCATGGCGCTGATGGCTTGGTGATGTTCAATCGTTTCTTCCAGCCGGATATCGATATCGAGACCATGCAGATGGAGCCTGGGGTCAGCCTGTCGAGCCCGTTGGATGGTCGCCTGCCGCGGACGTGGATCGCCTCGCTGCGGGGCCGGGTGCGAGCTTCGTTGGCCGGCAGCAGCGGTGTCGAGGGCAGCGAGGATGTCGTGAAGTATCTGCTGGCTGGGGCGGATGTAGTGATGACCACCTCCTCGCTGGTCCGCAACGGAGTGAACTACGCCGAGGCCCTGCTGGATGGGCTGCGATCGTGGATGGTTCACAAGGACTTCGCTAGCGTGGATGAGTTCCGTGGAATGTTGGCGTTGCCAGTCGATATCGATGCCGAGCAGTACGAACGACAGGGCTATGTGGTGGCGCTGGAGCAGGCGAAAGCCCGGTACGGGTCACTGGCTGGTCTGTAAGTACACGTCCCAGTCTTTGTCAGTGATCATGGGATCGGGGATGCGCTGCGGAGGACAGCAGTAGCGAATATGGTCCCTTTTGATGGTCGATCTCGGCGATCACGAAGGCGACCAGGGCGGAGGCAATTCGTTCGATCGGTTGGACGATGCTGGACAGGCCGAGTGCCGTCGTGATGGGGCTGTCGTCGAAACCGAAGATCGAGTGATCCGGGTCGAAACCGGAAATCGGATTGTCCTGCAGGTCGTTGACCACGCCCAAGGTCAGCGCGTCGCCGGAGCAGATCACTGCGGTGGCCCCGTTTTCCCGTAGCCGTGCCATGGCCTGGCGGCCTTCGTGGACCCCACCGCGGACCGTCCGGTCGAGTCGGTCCAGGCTGGACCGGTCCAGATGGGCGGCGATGCTGGTCATCGCTTGTCGCCAGGCACCTTGTCGTTCGATGGTACTGGCGGCCTGCTTCCAGCCGAGGAAGCCGATCTGCTCGTGTCCCAGGTGGCGCAGGTGGTGGATGGCCTCCACGATCCCGGTCGTATTGTCGATATCCACCCAGGAGTAGTCGGCGCCGTCGTACCGGGGCCGTCCGAAGGTCACGAACGGGACCTGAGCCTCCTGTAGCCTCCGAGGCCGCTGGTCACCGAAATCGACACGGGTGAGGATCGCGGCGTCGATCGCGGCCGAGTCGTACAGGTATTGGATCGTCTTGATCTCCTCCCGCTGATTGGTGGCGGTGAACAAGAGCGGGCGATATTCATACTGCTCCAGGGACTCGGTCGTGGCGTGGAGCAGTCGCTGCATGATCTCTCCGCGGCTCCCGTCGGGTACTGGTACCAGCCGGATCGCCACGGTGTACGAGCGTCTGGTCCGCAAGGCACGAGCGATCGCCGAGGGGCGGTAGCCGGACCGGTCGATGTGAGCCTGTACCCGTTCTCGAGTCTCCTGTCCGACCAGGTGCGGAGCGTTGATGACGTTCGACACGGTCTGGCGCGATACCCCCAGTTCCCGGGCCAGGCTCAGCAGCGTTGGGCGACGCCTGAGGTCGCTCTTGGTCATGAAATACCCCCATCGTGGATCAAATGATGGGGGTACGAACCAGGATAGCCGGAGAGGGTCCAGACAGACGACCCACGGCAGTTTGAAGGACATTTTCACTATTTGATCGTGCAAATCCTCGCTAGAGCGACCTTCAATGGAGCCCGGTCTTAGAGACCGGGAATACGCGGGGATAACCGCCACCGGGATCGGCCCGGCCGGAGCTGCAATGGAGCCCGGTCTTAGAGACCGGGAATATGCTAGGGGGTAGCTGTGGAGCCGCTGACGATTGAGCCGCTGCAATGGAGCCCGGTCTTAGAGACCGGGAATACGTATCCCAGGACCATCGATACCGCTATCGCGGTATCGCTGCAATGGAGCCCGGTCTTAGAGACCGGGAATACGACGTCGTCCTCGTTCACTCGGCACACCCCCCGA
Source organism: uncultured Propionibacteriaceae bacterium (assembly GCA_938046585.1). Lineage (GTDB taxonomy): Bacteria > Actinomycetota > Actinomycetes > Propionibacteriales > Propionibacteriaceae > Fen-668. Next base: position 60,941 of record CALIWR010000003.1, read on the forward strand.
CGCTGCAATGGAGCCCGGTCTTAGAGACCGGGAATACACGCCGGTGTCCTGGTCCAGGTCCAGGATCTGGTCGCGGCTGCAATGGAGCCCGGTCTTAGAGACCGGGAATACGCGCCGTTCTGGCGCGCCGTAGTAGAACGCGCGATCAAGCTGCAATGGAGCCCGGTCTTAGAGACCGGGAATACATGCTGCCCGCCGTACGGGCCGGATCCCGACTGACATGCTGCAATGGAGCCCGGTCTTAGAGACCGGGAATACAGCAGTGGTACGACGAATACGAGCGGGACGTGCGCGCTGCAATGGAGCCCGGTCTTAGAGACCGGGAATACATCGCCGCTGGAACGGAGCCCGGCCGAGATGGCATTGCTGCAATGGAGCCCGGTCTTAGAGACCGGGAATACCTAATGTCATGGGCACCGGCTGCCGCTGAGGCACTGCTGCAATGGAGCCCGGTCTTAGAGACCGGGAATACTACACCCGCCACGGCACCGTGATCGACGCATTCCGGGCTGCAATGGAGCCCGGTCTTAGAGACCGGGAATACGCCGCTGGTGGTGGGCTTGGTGGTGACGGCGTTGCGGCTGCAATGGAGCCCGGTCTTAGAGACCGGGAATACCCCCGGGCGGGAAGGCTACAAGGATTGGCTCTACTATCCGCTGCAATGGAGCCCGGTCTTAGAGACCGGGAATACCCGCATTTAGGTCCACGCCGATCAACCGGGGGCTGCTGCAATGGAGCCCGGTCTTAGAGACCGGGAATACGATCTGCTCCCCGGCATCGAGACCCGCCGGCTGGCCCGCTGCAATGGAGCCCGGTCTTAGAGACCGGGAATACCCGCTGAGTGCCGCCGCGTGGGCGTGCCGGCACCTGCTGCAATGGAGCCCGGTCTTAGAGACCGGGAATACTCGATGGCTCCACTATAGCATCTCGCGGGGCGTTTCGGCTGCAATGGAGCCCGGTCTTAGAGACCGGGAATACCGCAGGCAAAAGTTCTTGCTGCTGGCAGAAATCCTCGCTGCAATGGAGCCCGGTCTTAGAGACCGGGAATACCGGAGGCGGCCCGCGATGTCGGCCACTGTCTGCTGGCTGCAATGGAGCCCGGTCTTAGAGACCGGGAATACGATCTGCCGCGCATCGCTTACGCGATCTGCCGGACGCTCGCTGCAATGGAGCCCGGTCTTAGAGACCGGGAATACTATCCGCCTTGCGCAAAAGCGGGCTGGCGCACAACTGGCTGCAATGGAGCCCGGTCTTAGAGACCGGGAATACCCGCCTCGAGCAGATACGTGGACCAACGATCCAGCTCGCTGCAATGGAGCCCGGTCTTAGAGACCGGGAATACAAGATCCCGGGAGTGGACCCGCACCGCGTAGCAGCGCGCTGCAATGGAGCCCGGTCTTAGAGACCGGGAATACTTCATCGAGGACGCGGGGGAGGGGGTGAGCTCCAACTGCTGCAATGGAGCCCGGTCTTAGAGACCGGGAATACATGTGCGTCGGTACGAGGCCCGTCTCCGATGGGTGCTGCTGCAATGGAGCCCGGTCTTAGAGACCGGGAATACGGGCGCCTTTATGAGGCAGCGCGGGAGTCCAGCTGGCTGCAATGGAGCCCGGTCTTAGAGACCGGGAATACCACGCACGCACGCACGCACACGCACGCACACGCACACGGCTGCAATGGAGCCCGGTCTTAGAGACCGGGAATACCCGCATGCAGCGCGTTTTCGGGGCCTACGCAGCCTGCCGCTGCAATGGAGCCCGGTCTTAGAGACCGGGAATACTCGATGCGCTCGACGCCGCCGTCACGGCCCTAGGGGCTGCAATGGAGCCCGGTCTTAGAGACCGGGAATACTAAGGCTCAGCGCCTCTGCCGCGGCCGGATGCCATGCTGCAATGGAGCCCGGTCTTAGAGACCGGGAATACCCGCCGCTACGGGACGCCTAGCGCAGAGAAAAGCTGGCTGCAATGGAGCCCGGTCTTAGAGACCGGGAATACTGCCACAGTTCACCATCGGGGGGCAGCAGTCCTTCCCGGCTGCAATGGAGCCCGGTCTTAGAGACCGGGAATACGCAGCCTTTCTACACTTTCTCCTATACATCACTAGAGCTGCAATGGAGCCCGGTCTTAGAGACCGGGAATACGTTGCACACAGTGCCAAAGCTGTGGTCGCGCGGGATGGCTGCAATGGAGCCCGGTCTTAGAGACCGGGAATACGGTCGTACTCGGCCTACTCCTCGGCGACGGCATCAGTGCTGCAATGGAGCCCGGTCTTAGAGACCGGGAATACATGCAGATCCAGGAACTGCTGGATCGCCTGGTGAAGGGCTGCAATGGAGCCCGGTCTTAGAGACCGGGAATACGCCGCGTGTCGCCTGCTGGATGAGCCGGTGATGCAACGGCTGCAATGGAGCCCGGTCTTAGAGACCGGGAATACCGCGAGCAGTTCTCGTATCTGAGTGAGTGGCTAGATGCTGCAATGGAGCCCGGTCTTAGAGACCGGGAATACAAGAGATTTGGGAGGTGATCGAAGGCGTAATGTAATGCTGCAATGGAGCCCGGTCTTAGAGACCGGGAATACCCCTGGCGCCGCTGTGCTGGGGCTGCCTACGGGCCGCGCTGCAATGGAGCCCGGTCTTAGAGACCGGGAATACGGCTCGACGCAAAACCCGCTGCTGGCTACTAGTCTTGCAGGCCTTCGCGAGCGCTGTCAACCGGCCCTCGGTCAGGGGGCGGCGGGGGCGCCTGCCGGAGGGGGTAAACATGGCTCTGACTAGGGGGCGAGCGGTGCTGCGACGAGCCCTGAGGACCTCAGCCCTCGCTAGACGATCTGGACTCCTCGCTGGGGCAGCGGCGCGTGCGGGCCGACGAAGGTGAAGCGGTTCTCTCCCGGATCGCCTAGGTCGACGATTACGACCGAATCTTCAGCCAGGTTCATGATCTGCTCTCCAGAGGATCTTAGATGAATGAGTTCAGTCTTATTCAGATCGCAGATGAACACAGAGTACTGAAGACGATCCCCATGAGACTCCATGAGTTTGCAAATTCTCCGGAGTCGACTGGGCTCCCTGATGTCGTAGGCAATCAGGTAGCGTCTTCGCCGCGTCTTCATCTAGTCACCATAGCAGTGTAGTGGTCGAGTTCGCCGAGCATAACCGCCCCCAGGATGCGAGCCTGGATGTCCATTACCCTGCGATAGGATGCCTTATAGCCGAACTGTGGATGAGTGATCTCTTGATCCAACCGCCGCTCATACGCCCTCAAGACTGCCTTCCTGCCACTTGCCTCGAGCATGCAGCCACCGGCTCTGCTACGGAAATCATGCGGCCCGACCTCGCCGTTGTTCAGGACCTGAATCACGACACTTTCGGAAATGAGTGATCGAAACTCCTCGGCTAAATCCAGCGCCAAGGCTGGTCTTCCGAACCGAGGGCGATGGAAGACTCCATAGTACGGATCGAATCCGATACCCAGCAGTACTGTCGTCAGATCCTTCGTCAGAAGCGAGTAGCAGAACGAGAGTAGCGTATTAACTGGATCGGGAGGCGGGCGTCGCTTTCGTCCGCTCTCGGAAAATCCCGACACGTCTACCCGGCAGCCGGCCCCGACCATGGACGGGAAACCGCCGAAGTACAGTCGCGCTGCGGTTCCCTCGAGGCCAAGAAGCTGCTGGGCGGACTCTGCCTCGGTAGCCTGCACCGCCAACCGCTTCAGCTGGTCATCGATCCGAGCCACCTCACTACGACAGTTGCGACGCAGCAGCGTACGACTGTTACGAATCTTGCCTGAGATCATACAGCGAGCGATCTGCAGCTGCTGGTCCTCAGACATTCGGAACTGTGCGATCCGTAGATCGACATTCTTGCCGGGAAGCCCCTCGGCCACCCCTGCGAACCAGCCGCCGTAGCTGAACCACAGGACCGGGATCTCCCGCGACATCAGTTCACGAACCGCCTGCGACGACACCGTCACGTTACCGAAAACGCAAACCTGGCTGACGTCGATCAGACGGTAGCTGGCCTTCAGATCCCCCTCAACCCTCACCTCGAGCCGTTCGTGCCGAATGCCCACCACGCAGCCTTGCACCGTGACGTATACCGGACGATTCTCAGGATCTGGAGCCATCAACCGCTTCAGCGGATGACGTTCCCGAGCCGGTATCTGCAGGGCTTCGATTTCGTCGGGCAGACAGATCCCCACCAGAGAACACCGCGGACAACGGTTGCTGTGCCGCAACGGTGGCGGCGCTACCGGATCCGCCGCCACCTGCCAGGCCTGCGCCACCAGTGTCGAGATTTCCTCTAGTGCGGTTTCGTCTACCGCAATCTGGACCCGCTGCCGGGTCTCCCCGTACCAGATTTCTGCCCGGTCCACGGCGTAACCCGCCTCTTGCAGCAAGAGGGCCTGCGTCAGCAACTGGACCCGGTCCGCCGGCCATGCATGACCGTTCTTGTCGGGATGCCCCTTCTTATAATCGACCGGAATGACGCTGCCCTGCTCGCCACCCTCCACCAGGTCCAGCTTCGCTACGAGCCCCAGCCGCGGCGATGACAACGACACCGACCGCGCGACCCTACCGGCCCAGGCCTCAGACCGGTCCGGCAGATCACCCGTCTCCCGGTCAACATTCCGGTGCAGGTACAGCCCCTCTTCCACATCATCACTAGTCTGGAAACGCTGCTGAACCCATTGCAGGTGAAATCGCCGTGGACAGTAGACGAAGTCGTTCAGCATCCGGGCCGGGATCATCTCGGGAAGCCCCGGCAGGTCCGGGCGCGGATCGTTCATGAGACGACCGCCAGTACGCCAGCTGACTTCCCTCCTGGGCTCGGCCACCGCCTTGCCCGGCACACATGGACGATGCCCAGCAGTCGAAGCATGCCCTGATCGACATCGTCCCATCTGCCTGCAAGAGCGGGATGCTCGACGAGTGCCTTGACCGCATCAGGCCCCAACGGCTCCTGCCACAACGGGAGCCGTAGCTCCCATCGCTGGCGCCTTCCTTCCGGGAACCGGTGCCATCCGCTGCTGTGCGGATGCGACGAGTCCGCGGTCGTGGTCCACAGCGGGTACGACATCAGCGCCAGCCAGGTGGCGCCCGGAACCCCCCGCATCTGCGGCTCACCCCGGCCATCGTCGCCGCTGCCCCAAACAGCTCGGCTATCGAGGTACTCACCCGTCACCCCCCGCACCCGGCGCCAGCCCGTCAGGGCCTGTCTCAGGTAGTCCGGCGTGGAACGCACCAGCTCCAGTGGTTTGGCGAGCATGGTGCCCATCGACTGGCCCCCGGCCGGCGCCGTGTACTGGCTGATGGCGACTTTCCCCTTCGAGTCGAGGGCCAGGTCCGTGACCAGCGACCCCAGCCAGCCACGAACCGTGGCAGCCTCCTTCGGCTGGTTCGTAAAGAAGCTCGACCCGAGGCGATACAGCTCATCTGGGGGCACCCGCAACCGGTCTGGGGAAGCTCCTGGCGGTGGGAAATCTCTCGGCCCACCGGGAACCAGCACCCCGTCCGGCGTCTCCTCGTCGACGATCCGGGTCAGCTCGGCCACCACCTCATCGACCGAGGTCAGTGACGATTCCAGCACCGGTGACCGGTCCAGCGGATCCCACCGCAGGCGGCTCTGGTCGTCGACGAAGTCCCGTACCAGCCGCAGGGTCCCGATCGCGGCCAGGATGGCGAGCGGTGAATCCCCGACGAGCGCGGGGAAGGTGATCTGGTTCATGATCCCTCCGATGAGACAGTCATGTCGGCGCAGCGCAGGACGGCCTCCAGCAAGGCCAGGCCCCACCTGCCGTATCGGGCGTTGAGTGAGGCGAACCGGTCGGCGTCGCTCAGGCGTACCCCGATCGGAAGCTGCGCCTGGACGTCGACGTCGGCGATGGTCGCGTCCAGGCTGTGCTTGCCCCGGTCGTCGACAGGCGGCAGCAGCGGCCGGGCGTGACCATGGTGGCTTGCTACCAGGTGACGTACGAGATCCTCGTCGCCGGGGTACGGCTCGGGCAGTCCACCCAGATGGGCGGCGACGATCGCCTCAGACCAGGCTTCGTGTCGGGCTCCCCGAGGCATTCCGCTCAGCTGTGCGGCACGCCGGTGCGCCATGCGATCCCCGGGCGCCATCCCAGACTTGGCTAACGGCTCGTCGGCCAGCTCGGCGGCGATCGCGCTGCCCGCGAAGAGCATCGCCTGGAATCGCGGGTCCACCTTCCCGAGATCATGCCACCGCGCGGCGTCCACCACCATCTGAGACAGGTCCTGCGGCAGGCCCAGGTTGGCGGCGATCTGGGCTGCCCGCTCAGCCACCGCAGCCAGGTGTGTTGCGAGGCTCACCCGCTGACGCAGGCTGGAGCTGTCCGCGGTGGTGCTCTCGTCGACCTCCTGCCAGTCCGCCGCCGCGCAGACCGTACGAAGGACTGGCATGCCGGCCTCCTCGTACAGGGCCCCCGGAGTCCGCCGTGCCGTGCTGGTCAGCACCAGCTCACCCCTACCGACCATCTGCCGAAGCTGGTCCAGGTCGGCATGGGTCCACCGGCTGTCGCGGTTGGGGGCCGGTTCGGAGCCCAGCCACCTCACCACGGTCTCGACCAGCTGGGTACAGATCTCCCCTCGATCCTGCGGGTCATCGGCGTTTCGCCAATCCGCCACCAGCTCGGTCAGCCCGGCCGGTTCCGGCAGCCCCAGCCGACCGGCCAGGCCGGCATCCAGCCGCAACGAGACCACACCGCGACGCAGCGCAGCCAGCTCGGCAAGGTCACGGACCGGGTCAGTGCTCAGCGGGGCCCATCCGAACCGGTCCAGCCCGCCCATCTGTGTGGGCGCAACCACCAGGTCACCGGGACGTAGCCCCTCAGCCGCGACCCACTCCCAGTCAGCGTCCCCACGGCGCCGCAGGACCCGTCTGACGGAATCGGTGTCGGCGAATGGGATGTCGCCGTCCAGGTCGTCGTCCAGGTCGGCGATCGACGAGGCCTTCTCGGCCAGCCAGGCCCGTGCCGCACTGATGCTGATCTCCACACACTCCTCGCTGCGCACCGGAATCGCCTCGACCATGGCTGCGGCTTCGGCAGCCGGCAGTGGTTCTTCCCCGCCATCGACCAGCAGCCCATCGCGCCAGGCGATGGTGACGGGAGCCGTCGACCGGTCGATACCATGCAGGTACGGGTCCAGCGGCGGGTCGTTCGTCGGCGCTGGGCTGGTCCGTACCCAGGCATCGAGATGAGCCGGCAGCAGCAGCGGGATCGCCGGGCGAGGAGACGTCAGCTCGTCCGGGACCTGCAGCCGTCGCAGCGCCAGCGCAGACACGTCAAGCGGAGCCATCTGTCGCAGGAAGTTGGCCGTCGCGATCTTGGCCGCCCCGTAGACCGGCGGCTCCTTGGCGTCGTCCTCGACCACGATAATCGGGGCCTGGTCGTACACGCCGCGCCGATTCACCCGTCCGATGCGCTGCACCAAGGCGTCCCACGAGGCGGTCTCGGTCACCATCGCGGTGGCATCAAGATCAATGCCGACCTCGATGGTCTGGGTGGCGACCAGGATCGCAGTCTTATCCGTGGCCTCGCGCCCGGCCCCGAACAGGGCGATCACGTCGTCTGTGATCGGCTCCCGATCGAGTGGGCGCGAACGACCCGTCAGCAGCAACGTCTTAGCGCCGTGAGAACGCCGGCTCTTTGCCAGGGCCGCATGGACCTCGCGGACCCGGTCGACCGTGTTGCACACCACGAGCACCCGCTGGCCGGGGTTGGCCGCCAACGTGGTGGCCTGGCCCGCCAGGTCCTTGATGGCGGCCTTCTCCGAGGAGTCGAGCAGCGTCACCTGCTTGGGTGCGTGGAGACGTCGTCTCGACACCGGGTCGCTGAGGTGAGCAGCTTCATCGAAGGGCGCCACCCACCCGTCGGGGTGCTCGGCGTTGGTGGCGCTGAGGTAGATCACCGAGATGGCCGGTAACCCCAGGGCCGCGCTGGTGTCCAGCTTCCGGGCCGTATCCAATGACGCGGTGAAGGCCTGGGCCACATGCGCCTCGTCGATCATCACCACCGAATCAGTGCCGACCAGCGCCGCATCGATCGACCGTCGCCTGGGGCTCACCCCGTAGCCCCGGAAGAACAGTCGGCTTCCGACCTGGTCCACGGTCCCGGTCACGATGGCTGGCAGATCCGGGCGCGGCAGCCAGGCAGCATCCCAGGTCACCCCGCCGCGCATCTTCACCACCTGCAGCGCCGGTTCCGACAACGCTGCCCCGGACAGCCGGCGTAGCCTCGTGGCAACATCCGCGCACACCGTGCCAGGTTCCGCAGCGGCCAGCGCGGCAGCGATCCGCCGTCCATGCTCCTCGGCCTGGTCGACGACGATCCGGCGGTCCACCACCAGATAGATCCGTCGCCGTCCCAACCCGGCCGGGGCTTGCCCGCCCGAGCTCAGCGCCAGCAGGAAGACCGCCACGTCCAGCATCGACGTCTTCCCCAGCCCGGTCGGAATATCAATCATGGCCGGCCAAGTGCCCCGCTCGACGGCCGCTGCCACCACCGCCGACTGCCAGGGGAAGGGCGCATACCCGTGCACCTCGGTCAAGAAACGTTCAAAGTCGTCGACCCTCATCGTTGGCCTTCCTCGTGTTCGGGGGCGAACAATCCGACGCCGAAATAGCGACCCGCGCCCGCCAACAGCGGACCCCGGACTGGCCTGTCGAAAGCCACCCGGACGTGCCGGAAGAGCCGCCCCCGACAGCGCCTCGGCAGTTGCTTCGGCGTGAGCTGCACCGCTGCCTGGGTCAGCGGCTGCCTGCTGACGGTGATCTCCCGCGGGGCCGGCAGACCAGCCTGGACCAGGCAGGCCGCTGCCGCCCGCTCCACGTCACCGTCCTTGGGGAACCGATCCAGCACCAACGGCGTCACCGACACCCAGGTCCGCGACGGCCTGACCCAGCGTTCGACGGTGGCGCTACGCGGCAGCGGGTCATCCGGTGCGTACTGAAGCTCGAACGTGCCAGGCAGCCCAGGTACGTACAACTGGACGTTGCGCGTCGGGTCAGCGCCGAGCAGCCCCCGCAGGATCCGGCGCCGCTCGGCTCGGTCTAACCCGGGGATCGCGATCGCCAGCGCTATCAGCTGCCCGTCGGCGTGCTCGTAACCACTGAACGGCAGGCCCAGGTAGGCGACATGCGGGACGCCGGGCAGCCCATGGCCGTGCAGGGCGGGCGGCAGCGGTTCCGCAGTCTGGCTCATCACCTTGTGCCGCAGGGCCTGGGTGAAACGGGCCACTAGGTTTCCCGGCGGTCGTTGCCCAACGAACCGGATGATCACCAGATCCGGATATGCGGATTCGACGGGCTCCGGGGGCGGCTCCTCGACGACCGGCTGGGCCTTCCGATAGGTTCGCCGAGAACGAGCATCTGCCGCCTGCCAGGCCGGCTGGTCCACCTCGTACAGCGCTCTCAGCTCTTCCAGGTAGCCGGGGTACGGGACCCGGATCGTGCAGGTCCCCGGTCCCGGGCCGGCCGGTTCGTACGTCGTCAGACCCGGCAACGGCTCCGGGTCGCGCACCCGGCTGAAGATCAAGACCGCCGCGGAGGTGGACCGGCCCAGGTACGGCACCCGTCGTGCCAGCCGGTCCAGCTGCTGGAGCGTCTCGTCGTCGACGTCGCCGTCGGCCCAGTCGAACTGCACCCGACAGCTGTGCGGCAGGCTACTGACCCGCTGCTTCCAGGCATTGGTGCGAGCCTGGGTGGCGCTCTTGAGTGAGCGCTTGTCTGTCACCACGGCATTCGTCACCACATAGGCTCGGGCATGCCGCTGCCCCGCCGCCGAGGCGTGGATTCGCGGCGGGTCCAGACGCTCCAGCAGGGCCAGGGCCCCCAGGTCATCGTCACCGGCCACCGCGCGCAACGCGGCGAACACGCGGGCCGGATGCGGAGGCCACTCCGTCTGGCGAGGGTCCTCGCCGCCGGCATCGTAGCGTCCGCTCAGCAGGGTGATGTCGAGACGGACCGGCATCTCAGTCTCCCGACGAGTCGGCCTTGGTCAGGCTGAAATCCAGGGCATGACCCAAGGCCTTGGACGCGGTCAGCTCGATCGTTTCCAGGTGCAGGTCGACCCCCGCTTCCTGGGCGGACGTCATCGCCTCCCGGAACAGGGCGATGGCCTGCTCCGGTGACAGGGTGAACTCCTCGGTGACCCCGCCACGACCCACCCACTCCAGCCGCTCCGATTGCACCACCAGGTCGCAGCCGCTGCGCAGCCACAGCCCAGCGTCACCGAAGGCGAGCCGGTCACCCAGCAGGCTCATCGCCGCCAGCAGAACCTGGGCCGCGACCACCGCCTTGGCGTTGAGCGAGCCGAACCGCAGCCGCCGGGTGGCGCTCAGGCTGAGGATCGCGGTCCGGCTGGCCTCGGAGATGGTGACCCCACCGTGAGCCGGATTCGGCGCGATGTTGCCGTGCCCGATCTCGCTCAACTTGGCGTCGGCCTTCTTCGCTGCCGTCGGTGCGTACGACCACTCGTCACCTTCACCGCTACGCGAGCCCGTGAGGTTGGCCGGATCCATACGGCCGGCCTTGCGGCTGCCTAAGGCCGGGTTCCAGCCGATGATCTCGCTGCTGTACAGGCGTGGGAACTTCGCCTGCCGCCCCTTGCGGTGGCTGTTCCATCCCCCGTACACCAGGGTCCCTGGGTCATGCCGGAGTAGGGCGGTGGCATCGTCCAGGGAGGCGGCCTGGATCGCCTGGCCGACGTCCGTACGGTCGAACTTCACCCCGTCGAGCAGCGAGTCTCGCCAATAGGCGTCGAAGACCCGGTGTGGGGCCTCAAGCCCGGTCAACTCAAACTCGGCCGCCCCCTCGTGGCGCAGCCGCAGCATCGGCAACGCGATCTCGCCGCGGCGCCACGCCGCCGCGATCGACTCCTCGCAGCGGTTGGCCTGCGACGGGACCTGATCCAAGACGACGGCCTCGGTCTCCTGCCCGTCGCCGGCCCGGCGGGTCTCAAACAGGTACGGCGAACGATCATCGTTCTGGGTGGGGAAGGTAGGAGGGAAGATCCGCGCTCCTGGCCCGCCGCTGGGCTGATAGGTCACGCTGATCCGAGCGGCGGCCCACTCCGGATCGCCTAGCTTTGCTCCCAGGGCACTGAGTGACAATGCGGTCATGACGGAATCCTTTCTGCCAGGACAGCGATCAGCCCCGTAGCTGATCGTGGCGGGCACCCCTGAGTCGAGGCCTGGCTGAACACCCGCAGACAATGGTGGCAGCCCCCTCTGACAGTTTCATGGAAACCGGATCATTCGCCTGTATCGCTCTCAACCCGGCAGGCAGGAGAGGCAGGGATATGAGAGGAATCTCCACCTGTTGGATTTTTCCGGCGCCGAGAGGCAGTCTGGACCTACAACGCCCTGATGCGCAGGGGCCACAGATAACCCGGACAGTGACGAGGTTCTCGAGGCTTGGGGGAGTCTCGTGGCCGTCCTCCGGGGGCGGGTGCCGGGTGCCGCCCGCGGTTCGACACCGCGGGTTGGCGCCCGGTACTGTATTCACCTGGCTGTCGCCGCCTGGCGATCTGGCCATCGCATCGCCCTCCTGCCACGGGAACGACCCGCGGCCGCCGAGACCAGAGGAGGTGGAGTTCAGCGCATGCGCACGTACGAAGTCATGGTGATCGTGGACCCGGACGTGGACGACCGTCAGGTCCCCGCCCTGATCGATAACCATTTGAAGACCGTCACCGACAACGGTGGGGTGGTCGACAACACCGAGATCATGGGCCGCCGACGCCTGGCGTACCGGATCAAGAACACCTCGGATAACACCTTCAAGTTGGAAGGTGTGTATGTGGTCTGCAACCTGACTGCTGAGCCGAGCGTGGTCGCCGAGCTGCACCGTCGACTCACCCTCGACGACAAGATCCTGCGTAACAAGGTCTTCCGTCCCGAAGCGCCATGATCGGTGGCCTGTGGACAGCCGTACCGCCATCCACAGATGCCGCAATCGTCTGGTGGATCGACCCAGCCTGTAGCAGGCTGGCCGGACCACCACAGATCAGACTGGAGGATTCATGGCAGGCGAGACACCCATTACGTTGATCGGTAACCTGACCGCCGACCCGGAACTGACCTTCACCCCGACCGGGGTAGCGGTCGCGAAGTTCACGGTGGCCTCGACCCCGCGCCAGTTCGACCGCAACACCGGCGAGTGGCGCGACGGGGAGACGATGTTTCTCACCTGCGAGGTCTGGCGCCAACACGCCGAAAACGTGGCCGAGTCCCTGCAGAAAGGCAACCGGGTAATCGTGGCGGGCCGGCTCAAGCAGCGCTCGTACGAGAACCGTAACGGGGAACGTCGTACGGTGTACGAGGTGGACGTCGACGAGATCGGCCCCGCCTTGCGCTACGCGACCGCCCAGGTCACCCGCGCCAGCAGCGGCGCCGGCGGCTGGTCGTCAAACCGCCCGAGTTCTGCTGCTTCAGGCGACGGTGGCTATCGCGGCGGCGGCTCCCCGAGCCGTTCCAGCGACACCAGTGACCCGTGGGCCCAGGCCCAGTCCGACGAACCCCCGTTCTGATCGCCCCTTTTCCCAACCAGGCACATTCCGGCACCAAGCCGGGCTCAGACAAGGAGAGCACCACAATGGCCTCGCAGCGCAAGTCTGTGAACAAGAAGAAGATCGTGCCGATGAAGTCGGTACGGATCGGCCGCGTCGACTACAAGGACGTCCAGACGCTCCGCAAATTCATCTCCGAGCGCGGCAAGATCCGCGCCCGCCGGGTGACCGGGCTGTCGGTCCAGGACCAGCGCAAGGTCGCCACCGCCATCAAGAATGCCCGCGAGGTAGCCCTGCTGCCGTACGCGTCGACGGCGCGCTGACAAGGAGCAATGTACGATGAAGCTGATTCTCACTGCCGCCGTGAGCAAGCTCGGAGTGGCCGGCGACGTCGTCGACGTCAAGCCGGGCTACGGGCGTAACTACCTGCTGCCGCAGGGCTACGCGATCACCTACACCAAGGGCGCCGAGAAACAGATCGAAGGCATCAAACGGGCCCGTGACGCCCGCGAGATCCGCGGCGTTGAGCACGCCCAGCAGGTCCGCGAGCAGCTCGAGGCCCTGTCGGTGACCTTGCCGGTACGGGCCGCCGGGTCTGAGACCGGCTCCAAGCTGTACGGTGCGGTCACCGCCGCCGACATCGTGTCCGCGGTGAAGTCCGCCGGCGGCCCGGCGCTGGACAAGCGTTCGGTGGTCTTTGCCAAACGGATCCGCAGCGTGGGGACCCACACCGTGGGGATCAAGCTCCACGAGGCGGTCACCGCCCATATCCCGGTGGTCTTGTCGCCCGCCTGATCTGCTCATCAGACAACCGGCCCCGTACGCTGCGACGTACGGGGCCGGCCGGGTTCTGAGGTCAGGCCTGGTCGGCCTGGATCGATTCCACCGTGTCGAGTACCGCCTGCAGGGTACGGATGTTGTTGCTGCCGGCGAGGGGAGATTCGACGCCGCCGCGGATCGCGGCCACGAAATCGGCCAGCACCTGTTCCCGGTCGCCGAGCGTCGGCTCCGGAATCGGCAGGCTGCTGGTGGTCTGGTCCCGGGTCAGCTCTAGGACGGCATCGTCGGTGGTCGGGCCTCCGGCGAAACGCAACTGGCCGGCGGTGCCTTCGATGGTCCACTCTCCTGACCAGGGGGTTTCGACGGCCCGGCTGGCCTGGTCGGCGTTGTAGTCCACCAGCAGCCCCGATTCCAACCGGAACAAGGCCGACAGCGCGGTCAGTCGTCCCGGCAGTGCGGTCCGCTGCCAGCGGCGGGCCGTTACCTCCCGTACCTCGCCGAGCAAGGCCCGAATCAGGTCGATGTGGTGCACGCTGATCTGGTACAGGATCGAACCGGTGGGTGCTCCGGCCGGGGCTGTGACTGACGGCCCATAGTTGGGGTGGTCGCGCCGGAATCGGATCTGGACATTCTCCAGGTCGCCCAGCACCTGCTGCGCTAGTAGTTCCCGGGCTGCCTGGATTACCGGCCAGAAGCGGTAGTTCTGGGCGACGCAGAGCACCCGTTCCCGGTTCGCGGCGAGCTCATTCAGATCCTGCGCCTGGGCCACGGTGACGGTGAAGGGTTTCTCCAGCAGGACATGCCGCCCGGCGCTCAGGGCTTCCCGGGCCAGGCCGTGGTGGGCTTCGATTCGCGCGGTGATCAGCACCGCCTGCGCGGATGTGTTCGCCAGGGCTTCGCCCAGGCTGGTGTAGGTCGCGACCTCGCGGCCCAGGCTGGCGGCCCGCTCCGGGTCGGAATCGACCCGGGCCACGACCGTGACCGCGTCTGAGCTGGCCAGCACCGTACGGGCCCAGTCCAGCCCCCAGGGCCCAAGCCCGACCTGGATGATCGGGACCGGCTCGACGACGCTCATGCTTTCTCCTTGTCTGAGGTGATCGGGTCCTTGGTGGGGCGGGTGAGGGGGCGGTAGTGCTCCTGGTGCTCCTGCATGGCCTGGGCGGCGGCCTCCGGGTCGCCGGATTCGATGATCCGCAGTAGTTCGGCATGGTCCTCGGTGCTGCGCGAGAGCGGGTACGTGTCGGAGGCCATCGCCACGATCGTCAACACTTCGATGCCAAGCGCGTTCCAGGCCCGCAGCAGGGACTCGTTTCCGGCTGCGCTGACCAGGGCCCGGTGTAGGCGGGTGCTGGCCCCGGCGTAGGCCAACCGGTCCTCGTCGCCGAGGGACCGCATCGCCTCGATCGCTTGGTGGGCCTCCGCGAGCGGCCCAGGCAGCAGCCGCTGCGCCGCCCATCGTCCGGCCAGGCCCTCCAAGGCGGCCCGAACCGGGACGGTCTCTTCCAGGTCGTGTTCGTCGAGGTCACGGACCCGGGTTCCGACATGAATCCGAGATTCCAGCAGGCCGGCCGCGATCAGTTGGCGGAAGGCTTCGCGGACCGGGGTTTGGCTGGTGCCGAGCTGGCTGGCGACTTCCAGTTCTCGGACCGGGGTCCCCGGGGCTAACCGGCCTTGGGCGATCTCCAAGGTGAGGTGGTCGCGGATCTGGTCGGCCAGGCTCACGCGGACCAGTGGCCCTTCAGGACTCATCAGCCGCCTCGCTTCCGGTGCATGGGGGTACAATGCATCCATTATCGATAATGCTTGACATTGACGCAACCTCGCCGTACGTTGTCCGCACGACGACCGACGACGATCCGATGGTGGACCGTCGACCGGTGGGGTTTTGAGGTGATGGGGGATCGGCGATGATCCGAACAGACGATGCGGGCCTCAGCGAGCCGGCACCATCTGCGACGCGACCGCGCACCAGACGCAGCGGACGGGGCTGGTTCGCCCTGCCCGGCACCGGCTACCTGATCCTGTTCGCCCTGTACCCGCTGTACCAGCTGATCGCGATGTCGCTGAGCGACGTCACCAGCGCCAACATCCTGCGACACTGGGACTGGAACGGGCTGGACAACTTCGCCGCGACCGCTCAGGACCCCGGCTTCACGGTCTCGATCGTCAACACCGTGCTACTGGTGGTCTGCCTGCTGATCATGGGTTTGGGCGGCGGGCTGGTAGCGGCATTGGTCCTGCAGCACAACACGTGGCTGACCTCGCTGACGCTCGGCTTCATGATCTTCGTCTGGGCCCTGCCACCCGTGGTCTGCGGTAACTTGTGGAAGTTCCTGCTTTCGGCAGACGGCGTGGTGAACGCCACCCTGAAAGGGCTCGGGCTGATCGACTCGCCGATCCTCTGGCTGGTGGACGACACCCTGGCTCGGATGTCGGTGATCCTGATCAGCGTCTGGACCATCCTCCCGTTTGCCACCTTGGTGATCCGGGCGGCGCTGCTCGACGTCTCCCAGGACCTGCTCGAGGCCGCTGAGATGGACGGCGCCAACGCCTTCCAGCGTTTCCGCCACATCGTCCTCGCCCAGATCGCCCCCACTCTATGGGTGCTGGCCGTACTGCTGGTAGTCAGCGCCTTCCGGTCCTTCGACCTGATCTACGTGGCCACCTCTGGAGGCCCCGGTACGGCAACCCACACCCTGCCGTTCCTGGCCTACCGGCAGGCCATCCGGACCTTCCAATACGGAATCGGCGCGGCCACCTCCGTGCTGGCGCTGGTGATCGTGCTCGGCCTGGCCTTCCTGTACGGGTGGCTGCAGAGAGGAGAGGACCGATGACCCGGGTATTGCGGACCATCCTCGGGGTTGGGATCCTGCTGACGTACACGGTGCCGCTGTTCTGGCTGGTGGTCACCTCGATCAAACCGAACCAAGACGTGGTGGCCCGCTCCGCGTCGCTGGTATTCACCCCCACCCTGGAGGGCTATCGCAGCGCCATCGCACAAGGGGTGCTGGGCTCCGCGGTGAGCACCATTCTGATCGCCGCGATGACCGTGGCCGGGTGTCTGCTGCTCGGCCTGCCGACTGCGTACGGGCTTGCGCAGAGCCGCTCCCGGCTAGTGCCAGTCGGCCTAGCACTGCTGATCATCTTGCAGATGATGCCCCAGACCGCGACCCTGATCCCGCTCTACCAGGTGCTGGGCAGCTGGGGCCTGCTCGGTGGGATGTCCGGACTGGTGGTCGCCGACATCGCGATGATGCTGCCCTTCACCGTCATCTTGCTGCGGCCCTTCTTCGCCGCGGTCCCGCCGCAGCTCGAGGAGGCGGCGGCGTTGGATGGGGCATCGCGAATCCGGACTTTCGTGTGGATCGTTCTGCCGGTGGTCCGTAACGGGGTCATGACGGTCGCGATCCTGGTCTTCATCCTGATCAGCGGGGAATTCTTGTACGCGGTGAACTTCCTCACTGATCCGTCGCAGTATCCCCTGAGCGCCACCGTGGCGCAGCAGGTCTCCCAGTACGGGATCAGCTGGTCGACCCTGATGGCGATCGCCGTGATCGCTTCGATCCCCACCCTGATCGTCTTCGCCGTCGGGCAGCGGGCCCTGGTCCGTGGCATCTCGCTCGGCGCCGTCAAATGATCCACAACACACAAGGAGTAGCCATGAGGTCTCAGGAGAGCACCTTCCTTAGCCGTCGCTCGTTGCTGCGGGCCGCGGGGATTACCGCCGGAGCCGCCGCGACGGCGCCGCTGCTCACCGGCTGCGGATCCGGCGCCGCCACGGGATCCACCACGTCGAGCGTCACGTACTGGCACTACATGGTGGCTTCCGACAAGGCCCAGACCCAGATGAACGACACCGTCGTGGAGCTGTTCACCAAGACCCGACCAGAGATCACGGTCGACAAGGTCTACGTCCCGCACGACCAGATCGCCGCCAAGGTGATCGGCTCGGGCACCACCAAGCAGGGCCCTGATGTGCTGCAGCAGACCGGCGACCTGGACCAGTTCGTCCCGGCCGGCCTGGTGCAGGACCTGACCGATCGCTGGAAGGCGTGGGATCAGAGCTCCCAATTCCCTGACACCGCGCTGGGCCGGATCAACGGCAAGATCTACGCCATCAAGCCGTACGCCAACCTGATCGGGCTGTGGTACAACCAGGACATCCTGGATGAGTTCCGGATCACCCCGCCTACCACCATGGACGAATTGGGCGAGGCTTTGAAGAAGATCGGCAAGAAGTACGTCGGGCTCGGGATCGCCGGCTCCGGCGAAGGTCTCGACGGTGACTGGCAGGGGCGCCCGTTCTATTCGGCGTACGGCTTCGACTATCTCAAGCCCGAGGTCTCGGCGCTGGAAGAGGCGTTTACCCTGCTTGATGGGTGGCGCCAGGCCGGCTATCTGCCTGCCGACGTCGCCACCTGGACCCAGGTGTCGTCCTTCCCGCGGTTCACCGCCGGGCAGGTCGCCTTCTGCGTCAACGGCAACTGGCAGTACGGCAACGCCAAGAAGGACGCCAAATTCCGCTACGGGGTGGTCCCGATCCCGCAGGGCCCGAAGGGCGGCACCGTCTATCTCGGCGGTGAATCCTTCTGTATTGGCTCGTTCACGAAGAATGCCGACCTGGCGTGGGATTTCATCAAGACCACCTGGGCCTCGCGGGATGGTGGCCTGGCTGCGCTGCACGGTGTCGGCAGTATCCCGCTGCGCAAGGACGCGGCCACCGACCCGGCCTTCCAAGATCCGGTGATCAAGCAATTCCAAGAGGCCACCAAACACGGCACCGACTATCCCGATCCGGGTCTGGGGACCAATGTCGGCGCCGTACGCCAGGCGATGGCCCGCGGCTGGAATGCGATGATGTCCGGCCAGCAGACCCCCGCGGCGGCCGCGAAGAGTGTCGTCGACACCCTCGCCACCCTGATCAAGAAGTGAGAGGAATCCCCATGAGCACCATCCAGGTCACGGTCTGGAACGAATTCGTCCAGGATTCGACCGATCCGCAGATCATCGCCGTTTATCCCGACGGGATCCATGCCGCCATTGCCGAGGGCCTGGTTGAGCGGCTGGGCGATCAGGTCACGGTCCGGACTGCGACCCTCGCCGAGCCGGAGCATGGCCTCACCAGCGAGGTGCTGGAGGCCACCGACGTGCTGCTGTGGTGGGGACACCTGGCTCACGACCAGGTGGCGGACGAGGTGGTCGATGCGGTACAGCGGCGGGTACTGGACGGCATGGGGCTGATCGTGCTCCATTCTGGGCAGGGATCTGCGATCTTCCGGCGCCTGATGGGCACCAGCTGCCGGATCGACTGGCGCCACGGCGACCGGGAACTGGTCTGGACGGTCAACCCGAGCCATGACATCGCCCAAGGCCTGCCGCAGCCGATCACCATTCCCGATTCGGAGATGTATGGCGAATTCTTCGACATTCCGGCCCCCGACGAGCTGGTCTTCATCAGCTCGTACGCCGGGGGCGAGGTCTTCCGCAGCGGCTGCTGTTTCCATCGGGGCAAGGGTCGGATTTTCTACTTCGCCCCCGGCCACGAGGAATACCCGATCTTCTTCCAACCTGAGATCCGCCAGGTGATCGGTAATGCCGTGCGCTGGGCCGCGCCGCGGGTCCGTAACCAGATCATCATCGATAACGGCTGCCACCGGGAATCCGGTTGGTACACCACCCAGAAGGAGAACTGAATCATGCCGATTGCCACCGTGAATCCCGCGACAGGCGAGCTCCTGCAACAGTTCGCAGCCCATAGCCCGGAGCAGGTCGACCAGATGCTGGACCGCTCGGTCGGCGCGTACCAGCAGCTGCGGGCCGCCTCCTTTGCGCAGCGGGCCGCGTGGCTGCGGGCCGCCGCCGACCTGCTTGACGCCGACCTGGAACGGGCGGCGGCGTTGGCCAGCACCGAGATGGGCAAGACCATCGCGACTGCCCGGTACGAGGTGGCCAAGTCCGCGAACGCGATGCGCTGGTACGCCGAGCACGCCGAGAGCTTTCTGACGCCACAAGAGCCGGTGCCGCCGGCCTCGGTCAATGCTTCGGCCGCCTCGGTCTCCTTCGAGCCGATCGGCCCGATCCTGGCCGTGATGCCGTGGAATTACCCGTACTGGCAGGTGATCCGATTTGCGTCGCCGGCCTTGATGGCGGGCAATACCTGCCTGCTGAAGCATTCCTCAAATGTGCCCCAGACTGCCCTGCTGATCGAAGAGATCTTCACCAAGGCTGGTTTCCCGCAGGGGTCCTTCCAGACGCTGCTGGTCGAGAGCCCGGACGTGGCCCGGATCGTCGAAGACCGTCGGGTCCGGGCGGTGACCCTCACTGGTTCCACCGGGGCTGGCCGGGCAGTGGCCTCGGTCGCCGGCCAGAACCTGAAGAAGAGCGTGCTGGAGCTGGGCGGGACTGATCCGTTTATCGTGCTCGCGTCGGCCGATGTGCCGGCCTCGGTGAAGGCGGGCGTCGCGGCCCGGACCCAGAACAGCGGGCAGTCCTGCATCGCGGGGAAGCGGTTCTTCATCCATACCGACATCTACGACGAGTGGTTCGCCGCCTTCGTGGCCGAGATGGCCAAGACCACCTATGGTGACCCGTTCGATGAGTCGGTCACGTTCGGGCCGATGGCGACGGCGCAGATCCGGGACGAGGCGCACCAGATGGTCGTCGACGCGGTCGCGCACGGCGCCGTACTGCATACCGGCGGGCAGCTGCCGGACGGGCCGGGGTTCTTCTACCCGGCGACGGTCCTGACCGGGGTGAGCGACGAGATGCAGATCGCCACCGCCGAATGCTTCGGCCCGGTCGCCAGCGTCTTCCGGGTGGCTTCGCTGGATGAGGCGATCAGCGCCGCCAACGACTCCTCGTTCGGGCTGGCGGCCAGCGTCTGGACCACCGATCCCGCCGAGATGGACCGGCTGCAGGACGAACTGGAGGTGGGCAGCGTCTTCGTCAACGGCACCAGCGCCTCCTTCTTCGGCCTGCCGTTCGGCGGCGTGAAGGATTCCGGCTACGGCCGGGAGCTGGGCGAGTACGGGATCCGCGAATTCGTGAACGTGAAGACCCGCTGGCGCGCCTGACGTCGCAGGGGGGTACGGCGCGGCCGCCGTACCCCCGTGCCCGGCCCCGGGTCCCCACAGACTCTGCGCGCGGTCTGCTAGGGAGCCGTACCCCGGGCCCCGGGCGGATGTCAGTGGGGCCTCCTAGCCTGATCCCATGACCTCATCACCGATATCCGCGACCGATCCCCGCTTCCTCCAGGTGCTCGAGGAACTGGCCAGAGCAACCCTTCGCCAGTCGATCCTGATCGAGACCACCCAGGTGGATTCGCTGCCGCCGACCGCTTCGAAGTTCGGCGGCACTCCCTACCTGCCACGAGACGCCGAGGTGCCATATAAGTGGGATCAGCAGTTGGGGCTGCTGGCCCAGTTCCGGTTGGCAGATTTACCGGCTAATGATTTCTTGCCCGATGCTGGCATGCTCCAATTCTGGATCGGTCGCGAAGACTGCTTCCCATCGGAGGACCTGAAGGATGGAGACTTCGCCGTCGTCCACTATCCGCAGATCGACGAATCACTGACCGAGAGCGAGGTGCTGGAGCGCTACGAACCTGATGGCGGCAATATGATGCCGTTTTCCTCCGACAAGCCGCTGGCGCTGACCTTCACCATGACCGACCAGCCCATCAGCGTCTTGGATGGTGGATTCGACGAGGCCTTCACAGCGGTGTACAATCGTGCCTTTCCGGAGGCGCCGATCAAGGAATACGGCGATCTTTCAGAGGATCTGGCTTCTGCCGTTTTCAACAGGTTCTATAGCACCGACCACCGCCTGGGTGGGTACCCGTTCTTCACCCAGGATGATCCACGGGGATACCGCGGTCTGGAGAAGGAGGACGTCCTGCTTCTCCAGGTCGATACGGACGATTATCTTATGTGGGGGGATGTTGGGGTTGCCGGTTTCTTCATCAATCCGCAAGAACTAGCGGCTGGTGATTTTTCTCGGGTGGCCTTCACCTGGGACTGCTGCTGAGCGGAATCCGCTAGCGCCACTCCACCTCGAGTTTTGGCTTCGTCATGTCGATCCTTGCCTCCCTGAACTGGGGTCCGGTGCAGGCGGTCGGCTGCCTCTCGCACTCGTAGGAGATCGTGCCGAGTGGCTCCTGAGTGGTCGCGACCGTGCTGGATTGATAGACCATGCCCACCTTAATCGAGGTACCCAGCCTGGTGATGTCCTCAGGGGCCATGTTCCGTATGACGGAACCCTCTGCCGGTCCCCCCGGGCCACCGGTGACGTTCAATCCACAGCTGGAGGACAGTGTCCTCTCCTCGAGGCAGGCGAGCACGGCCCGCTGCAGCGTGAGACGAAAGGCCCGCTCCCCTTTCTCGTTCAGGATCGGCCCGTTCATCAGGACCGATTCGGTTTTCGTCACCGTGATCATCTTTTCCACAGTGGAGAGGTAGGGGTTTGCTGTGGCGAAAGTATAGGATCCGGGCAGGATATCCGGTCTCTGTGTGGCCGGGGTGGCCCCATTGACGGTCACCGCAATGTCTTTGAGGTTTTCCAGGCTGAGGGACGCGAATCGCGGCATCACGGTGGGCTGATCTTTATCCTTCAAGAGGATCATGAGCTTCAGACTGGTCGTCTCGGCGCCGACATGGAAACTCACCCGGGTCTCGTACGTCGACGGATAGGTCTCCTGCGGCTCTGGGATCGTGATTTGTGATAGCGGAGCCTTCTCGATGGACTTTCTCAGCACATCGGTGGTGATCAGACTCAGATCATACGAACCGGCGGCTTCACCCAGGAAGGGCCTCATCTCATCGGCGTTGCCTGCGGCATAGGCCTTCATGAATCCCTCAACCATCTCATGGGCCTTCTCGGATTCTGATTTCCCGGAGGATCCGCAGGCGGCCAGCCCGACAATCAGGGCAGTGACCATGAGCACCACCCATGCCTTCGCGCTAGAAGTCATCATGGATGTTCGCACCGAGTGTGAGGTCGCTATTCCGGCCAGGCATGGTGACCTGTCCAGGGACTACCCTAAATCGATCGAGATTATGAAACCTCATTATGGCACTTCCTTCATTAGGATGACGAGCTTATGGTACTCGCTGCAGATTTCTGGAATTCCGATAACCCAGGATCGCATCATTGTATGATGCAATGATGATCATCGGAACTCATGGCGACCCCGGAAGAGTTTCGAGGCCGCCGCGAGACTCCTGAATTTCATTCTACCGTGTTCGGACCTCCATCACCATCATTCCAACTCGGGGACTCACCCGTGGGACTGGACTGGGTCATCGTTGCGGAGGGTTTGGGCCGCTCGTTCCCGCCGGCCAGACTATTGCTGGGCAGGATCTGGCCATCCGCCATTCTGCCAGCGAGTGTGGAGGTTCGCTGAGCGATCTTTGCGAAATCATTACCCGCGTTGATTAAATAGAGAGGAGAGAAGATGAAGGGGATGATCTCTTTCCTGATCTTCTCCCCGATCGCATGGTAGATTTGGCGGACCTCCTCGATTTTCTCTCGTATCAATTCTGCCAGTTTCTTGAACCAGTCTCGGGATTTCTGCTAGAGGCTTCGATTATTGATTCCTCTTTGCAGATTCTCGTCGGTCCTGGCATTGATGCTCTTGATGTCGTCCGGGTATTTTTCGTAAATCCGTATGATTTTCATCCTCGTACCGCATGGCTATACTCCGATCGGACTGACGATGTGAGGTGAGAGTAACCTTCAGGAAACTCCACTGCGTGACATGCTGATCAGCATAGATCATCAGAGGATCGCACCAGTCAGTGGGCGGATCGATGATCCAGGCAAGGACCGATCGTATTGGGACCACGCGGGACCGGGTGCCAGGTGTGACAGGCTGAGGGGCATGCCGAAGAGCCGGTTGCTGGTGGGATTGTGCGCGGGGGTGATCTCGATCGCCTTCGAGTCAATGGCGGTGACCACGGCGATGCCCGCCGCGGCGGCGGACCTTGGCCAGCTCGACCGGTACGCCTGGGTGTTTTCCCTGTTCAGTATCGCGATGCTGGCCAGTACGGTGCTGGGCGGCCGGCTCGCCGACCGGCATGGGCCCTTTCTGCCGCTGCTGCTCGGGGCGGCCAGCTTCGCAGCCGGGCTGCTGAGCGCCGGGTTGGCGCCGACGATGTCCGTGCTGCTGCTCGGACGGACCCTGCAGGGATTGGGGGCAGGCGCGATCAACATCGGCTGGGCGGTGACCTTGGCACACGCCTTCACCGAGGCCGAACGGCCCCGGCTGATGGGGGTGTTCTCGACCTGCTGGATGCTGCCCTCATTCGTCGGGGCGCCGCTGGCCGCCTGGATCACCACCACCTGGGGTTGGCACGCGGTATTCCTCTCGGTACTGCCGCTGGTCGTGGCTGCGGCGCTGCTGTGCGGTCCGGTGTTGCTGTCCCTGCGCCACGACGCCGGCCACGATCCAGCGCCGGTCCCGGTATGGGCGGCGGCGGTGGCCTCGGCGGCAGCCGCCGCGGTCCAGTACGCCGGCCAACGAGCCGCCGAGACCGGCGGGCTGTCTTGGAGCATCGTCGGCGTTGGCGCTGCCGGCCTGGTCGGACTGATCGTGGCCGTGCCCCGGCTGATGCCAGTCGGGTTGTTGCATTCGGGCCCGCTACTGCCGGCGATCGTGACCAAGGCGCTGCTCGCCGGGCCGTACTTCGTCCTGGTCTCGTTCTTCCCGCTGATGATGGTGCAGCTGCGAGGCTGGTCCACTCTCCAGGCCGGCAGCTGCCTGATTGTCGGCTCGGTCGGCTGGACCACCGGCGCCTGGCTGCAGTCCCGGTCGACAAGGTTGCCGCGGGGGCGGGTGATCGTCGTCGGCATGGCCAGCCTGACCGTTGCCGTCGCGATCCTGGCCACGCTGGTCTGGCTGCCCCAGCTCTGGGCCGGGTGGGTGGTGGTGGCCTGGCTGCTGGGAGGACTGGGGATGGGCCTGGCGACAACATCGGTCCAGCTGGCGGTGATGTCGCTGTCGAACCCCGGCCAGCAGGGCCGCACCAATGCCGCCGAACAGGTGACGGACACCTTGGGCAGTTGCCTGTTGGTGGCGGTAGCGGGCGGTATCTATGCGGCCTGGCTACCGAGCGGTGCGCTGTCGACCGGGTACGGATGGATGCTGGTGACCATGGTGGGGTTCGGGCTACTGGGACTGGTAGTGGCCTGGCGGATCGGGCCGCTGCGTGACTTGAGCTGAGGCTCGTACGACCGC
This sequence comes from uncultured Propionibacteriaceae bacterium, assembly GCA_938046585.1. GTDB lineage: Bacteria > Actinomycetota > Actinomycetes > Propionibacteriales > Propionibacteriaceae > Fen-668. The sequence continues at coordinate 85,478 of CALIWR010000003.1, forward strand.
TGCCGACCCCTGAAAACACGACAGGCGCCGGGATCCCCGACGCCTGGTCACCTGTCCCCGTGTGGCACGGGCCCGCCGGGGGGATGGGGGCCCGTGCCGCACCGGAACAGGTATCCGACACTCTGTCACGTCGAGGGGCTGATCGCCAAACCGAGCCCGGCGCCGAGGCTACCGCTGCCCGAAGGTCAACCCTGCTGCATCAGCTCATCTACCCGCTGCCGGATCGCCTGGGCCCGCGGCGGAACGTCCTTGACGTCGGCTGACAACGTCAAGGTCAGCGTATTCCCGTACTGCACCATGATGATCTGGTTCCACTGCGACCGCGGGATGAAGGTGCCAGAGAAACTTTGGTACGCGGGTTTCGCCCGCGGCTGGCCGGTCGTCGGTCGGATCTTCTCGGGCCGGCAGCTACCGAGATCGCTGGTGATCCGGGTAAAGGCCTGCCGGGCCTGATCCTGGGTGGCGAACAGGACGGTCCAGCCGAATTCGCTCTTGCCCGAATCGGCCGCGGAACCGATCTGCTGGGACAAGGTTCCCGTGACCAGGACGTGGCCGACATCGACCAGGCAGCGGTCCTCGCTCGCAGTCTGGAAATAATGAGCCGGCACCTCTCCTGACGTCCCGGGCCGGTTGACCAAGCCCGACAGCTCCCGGTCGAAAATCCGCGGCTGCTGCTCGTACGGTAGCGCCGGCCCCTTGTCCACTATCGGCCACACCACCAGCCACCCGACCAGACCGATCAGGATCAATGCGGCCACCGCTCCAACGGCAAAGAACAGCCGCCGGTTAGCCGGGGCCACAGCTGGTGCGGTGATCGGGAACGGATTCGCAACCGGCTGCGCAAACGGGCCGTGCGGGTGCTGTAAGGGCTGGGCCGCGTGCTGCTGCTGGGTCTGCTGCTCGTACGTCGGGATCTGCTCCGACAGGCCCGGCGCCGCCGACGGGCCGTACGGCGTCGACCCCGGCTGCCCAGACGACTGGCCAAATCCACCGGGGTACTGGCTGCTCACGGGCCCGAGGCTACCGCGGGCAGCGGTCTACCCGGGCCGCTTCGCGGCCACCAGCTCCACCGCCGGCCGGCGCGCCCGGAAATCGTTGACCGGGGCGTCCGAGGCGTAGCCGAGGGCGAAACCGGTGATCAGCCCGTACCGCCGGGGTAGGTCGAATTCGGTCGCCAATACCCGCCGCCAGATGGCGAACGCCCCCAGCGCGCAGGAATCGACCCCGTGCGCCTTCGCTGACAGGAACACCGTCTGCAGCATCAGCCCGGCATCCAACGCCGAGACCGGCACCATTGCCCGGTGCACCAGGACGAAACCAAGCACCGGGGCGCCGAAGCCGTTCATGTTGGCCCGATCTGCCTCCTGCCGGCGGGCCCAGTCACCCCGGGCGATCCCCAGGTGCTCGTACAGGGCTCGGCCGACCTGCTCCGAGCGGGGACGCAGATCCGGCGGGTACGGCCGCCACGCCTTGAAGTCACCGTCGGGCAGGCTCCCTGACAGCAGCGCCCGGAGCTTGGCGCCGCGCTCCTTGCGGCGGACCGGGGCGACCTTGTCGTAGGCGGCCCGATAGCCGGCCCTCAGCCGGTCGGCGCGGTCCCCGGTAGCGATCGCCAGCTGGTACGAGCGGGTATTGGACCAGCTGGGCGCGGTAGTCGCGTCCGCCCAGATCGCGTCCAGGGTCTGCTGGGGCACCGGGTCCGGACGGAAGTCTCGGACCGAATGTCGCGAGGCGACGAACGTCGAAAAATCTTCAGGGGTCATGCCGATGAGCATATGACTCCTGCCGGGGCGCCCATGCCAGGTCCACGACCGCCGCGAAGCCTAGGTATCCTGCGCGACGTGCCTGGTCCGTCCGAGCGGTCCGGCCCACCCACTCACCACCGCTAGAATCACCCCGTCATGACCGGTTCCGTAGTGTGAGACCCAGGGCCGGTTCTCGTCAGTTCTCGTGCTTTTCCCAAAGATGGTGGCTCTTCGGGCAGAACGGAGAGGAGTCTGGATGAGGATTCAGGTCGTTCGTGGTGATATCACTACCCAAGAGGTTGACGCGATAGTCAATGCGGCGAATCAGGGCCTGCTCGGTGGCGGTGGCGTCGACGGCGCGATCCATCGGGCCGCCGGCCCGCACCTGCTCGCCGCCTGCCGGCAGTTGCGGCAGACCCAGTTTCCGGACGGGCTGCCAGTGGGAGATGCGGTCGCCACGCCCGGCTTCGACCTGCCCGCCCGCTGGGTGATCCACACCGTGGGCCCGAACCGGTACGCGGGGCAAAACGATCCGACCCTGCTGGACCTGGCCTTTGCCTCCAGCCTGAACCTCGCAGTACGCCTCGGCGCCCGGTCAGTGGCCCTGCCGGCGGTCAGCGCCGGCGCCTACGGCTGGTCGAAAGAGGCCGTTGCCCGTTCCGCCATCAGCCAGGCCCGCCGCCTCCAGTCCACCGTCGACACCGGCGACCTGGACCTGATCCGGTTCGTCCTGCTCCCGGAAGCCCTGCTGCAAGCCTTCACCCGGGAACTAGAGCGTACCCACGGGCACCGCTCGACCAGAAAAGCCGCACTGCCCACCATCGCGGAATATCTGAGGGCCGCCGTCCGGGACGCGATCGCCCAGGGACGCCTGGCCCGCAACACGACCTGTGCCCAGGCGGACGGCGGACTGGGCAAGAAGCTGGTGGTCAGGGTGCCGCCCCAGGCCCGGGTGGAGATCAGTCCGGTGTGGGTTCAGCCACAGCCCGGGCAGACGGGTCCGCCCCTGAACTCGCCGATGGTCTTCGACCGGGACCGGCTCGGCTTCTTCTATTTCGTGGAGAATCTGCTATGGAGCGCGGCCGGAGCCGGTCAGACATCGGATGTTGACCAGATCATCGCCCAGCTCGTCGCCGCGGTCGAGTACGACCCGCGGCAAAGCGTGGACCAGGCATCGGTCCACGTCGGCCGGCGTACCGACCCACCCGCTGTCGCGGCCAACCCTGGCCCCGCGCGGCAGCCTACTCTGCAGATCGACCTGAGCGGACTAGCACCGGCCGGGATCACCAACCTCCGGGCCGCTGTCTGCGAGGGCCTCGGCCAGGCTGCGGCCAGTCTCGACCCGTTCGATCCGTACGCCGCCGAACCGGCCACGATCCTCGCTCACTGGCCCCGAGATGCCAAGGGACGCCCAGCGGCCGGCGTCCGGGTCCTGCTCGCGCCACTCGGACAGGCCCGGTTCAGCCAACGCCAGCCGTGCCTGGTTCTGCAGAGCGCCCGGACCCTGTCCGAGATGCCCCAGTTCACCCTGTGTGTCTGCTCAGACTTCCGGTTCAACTTCCACCACAACTGGCTGCTGCACCCGCAGCTGTGGACCGGCAACACCGGTGACAGCTGCGCGGAGATTTCCTCACTGCAACAGCAGTGCCGGGCCCTGATGCAGGAAGGCCGGCTCGGTGAGGCCTGTCTGCTGGCCGGGGTCACCATCACCCAGGACCTGGCCCGCCTGCTGACCGGTCTGCCCCTGACCTCGGGCCAGATCCTTCCCGTCCAGGAGACGCAAGCGGCCCGTAGCGTCCTGGCCGACCTGGCCCCGTGGAAATTCGGTGGCCTGGGGCGTCTGCTTCACGCCGACGTACAGGCCTGCCGGCCGAAGTCGCCGGCCTGGGTGCTGCGGCTGGCGTCCCACCACAAACGCAGAACACCCAATGTCTGCCTGGTGCTGTATCCCGACGGGAGCCCCGAGCTCGGGTTCGCGGCCGTGTCCGGCAAAAACCGGGTGCCTATCGAATGGTGGAGCGACCTGGGCGAGGCAGACCCACCCAGCCCGGTCTGGGCATGACCTGAGGTCGTGGCCCGGCCGCTGGACGGGGCTCAGCGTCAGCGTCAGACCAGGCCGAGATGTGCGGCCACCTGGGAGCTGACCTTACGGGCCTGGTCGGCGGTGGGCATCTCGCAGGACACCCGCAGCAGCGGCTCGGTCCCGGAGAACCGGATCGTCACCCAGCCGCCGTTGTCGAAGTACACCTTGCAGCCGTCCTGCCACGAAACCTGCTGCACGCCGAAGTGGAAATCGGGCAGATCCCGGTCGGTGAAGAGCCGCTGGTGCATCGCGTGACGCCGGTCGGGGGTGAACCCGTACCCGTCCTCGACCATCTCCAGCCGCCCGTAGCGCAGCAACAGGTCCTCGTACACGTCGCTGAGCCGCCGACCGCTGGCTGCGACCATCTCCACCAGCAGACAACCGGCGTAGATGCCGTCCTTGCCGGGGACATGACCGCGTACGGTGAGCCCGCCCGACGATTCGCCACCGATAATCGCGTCGGTTGCGGCCATCGCGGCCGAAACCCACCGGAATCCGACCGGTACCTCGTAACAGCGTTCGCCGTGCGCCTGCGCGACCCGGTCCAACAGGTGGGTGGTGGACATATTCCGGACCGCTGGGCCGCGCCAGCCCTTACCCTCCAACAGGTAGTCGTACAGCAACACCAGGATTTCGTTCGGGTGGACAAAACGGCCGGTGTCATCGATGATCCCGAGCCGATCCGCGTCGCCGTCGGTCGCGATCCCGAGATCGGCTTTCCGGTCCAGTACTGCTCGGCGCAGCCCCTCCAGGGTGTCCGCGGTCGGCGACGGCAGCCGGCCGCCGAAGAGGGTGTCGTGGCGGTCGTGGATCACGTCGACCTGGCAGCGGGCGGTCATCAGGATGGTCTGCAGGCCGGTCTGGGCGACCCCGTACATCGGATCCAGTACGACCGTCAGGTGCTGGTGGCGGATCGTGTCCAGATCAAGCTGGTCGATGATCGCATCCAGGTACCAGTTGATCGACTGCTGCTCGGTGACCAGCCCGCAGGCGGCCAGCTGCTGCGGCGGCAGGGCCCGTATCTCGTCGTCGCTGATGGCGTTGGCCCGCTCGGCGATCGCATCCGTGACCGCGAGTTCGGCGTCCCGGCCGCCGTCGGTGAAGATCTTGAGACCGTTGTACAGGGCGGGATTGTGGGAAGCGGTGACCGCGATCCCGTAGCCGCAGCCCTGGTCACGGACCGTCCACATGATCATCGGGGTCGGCGCCGGGCGGGTCACCAGGGTCACCGGCACCCCGTTACCGGCCAGCACCTCAACCGCCCACCCGGCCGCCTCAGCGGACAGGAAACGCCGGTCATAGCCGACCACGACCCCGCGCTGACTTGTCTGCTCGGCGGCCATCCGGTCGCACAGGGCCTGGGCGATCCGGCGGACCTGGGCCTTGGTGAACCCGTCGCCGATGATCTCGCGCCACCCACCCGTGCCGAACCGGATCATGGCCTCAGCCTAGTAATCCGGGGGTGCTGACCGTTGTGCCTGCCGGCCGATGAGCGGCGAGCGGCCATGATGTGCAAGACTGCGGGGCGCGTACGGAACTGAGGAATCCGGTGCAAATCCGGAGCGGTCCCGCCACTGTGACCCCTACCGGGGCAGCCAGACACTCGACCGGCGCGGAGCACAGATCGGGCGAGAGACCTGAGGACGCCGCCATGAGCCATGCTGCACAGCCAGCCGGAGAAGACCGACCCCCATCTTCGTCACCGCCTCGACGCCTGGTGGGCGTGGGAATGGGACCCGGTGACCCGGAACTGCTCACCCTCAAAGCGGTACGGGCGCTGCGCGCGGCCGACGCGGTCCTGGTGCCGATGACCGAATCCTGCGGCGATGGGCCCGGCCGGGCCGAACAGATCATCGCCGCCGCCTGCCCCGAGGCGATGGCGAAGGTGCAGCGGGTGCCGTTCTCGATGCAGCAGCGCCGCGGCCTGAGCGCCAAACGGCTCGCCTCCTGGCAGGCGTCGGCCGACGCCGCCCTGGCGGCCTTCGCTGCGGGCGCCGGCAGCGTGGCGCTGGCCACTGTCGGTGACCCGGCCGTCTACTCCACTTTCAGCTACCTACGCGGATATGTCACCGCCGCGCTGCCGGACCTGGTCGTCGACCTGATCCCCGGGATTACCGCGATGCAGGCCCTGGCGGCCGCCGCGACCATCCCGCTCGTCGAAGGCCGCGAGATCCTGGCCCTGGTCCCGGCCACGGTCGGCGAACAGCGGCTGCGGGAGGTCCTCGACGTGGCCGACTCGGTCACCATCTACAAGGCCGGGCGGGCCCTGCCGATGGTCGTGGAGCAGGTCCGCGGCCGGGACCGGCAGGTGATCGTCGGCACCGATGTGTCACTGCCCCACCAGCGGCTGGCCAGCCTCGACGAGGTCGCGGGCACGACCGCCCCGTACTTCTCGGCGGTGCTCAGCGCGCCGCGCCGTACCAGCACCGGAGGGAGCCTGTGATGTCAACCGATCCTGACCGGCCGCAGGGCCAGGTCGTCTTTGTCGGCGCCGGGCCCGGCGCGGCCGACCTGGTAAGCGTCCGCGGCGCCCGGATCATCGCCGCCGCCGACATCATCATCTGGGCGTCTAGCCTGGTCCACCCGGACCTGGTCGCCGACCACAAGCCGGGCGCGGAACTGGTCGATTCCGCCACGTTGCCGCTGGAAGCCTTGGAACCGCTGTACGAACGGGCCCGCGACGAGGGGCTGCTGGTGGCTCGGGTACACACCGGCGACCCGTCCATCTACGGCGCCACCGCCGAGCAGCGTGACCTGTGCCGCAAAGTCGGGATCGGGTACCAGACGATCCCCGGGATCTCCGCCTTCTCCGCCGCCGCCGCCCTGGCCGACGTTGAGATCACCGTACCCGAGGTCGCCCAGTCGCTGGTGCTGACCCGGCTCGAAGGCGGCCGGACCCCGATGCCGCCCGGCGAAACCATCGCCTCTTTCGCCGCCCACGGCACCACCATGGCGATCTACCTGTCCGCGGCCCGGCACCAGGCCCTGCAGCGGGCCCTGCTGGAGGGCGGCTACCCGCCCGAGACTGCATGCCTGGTCGGCTACGCGGTGACCTGGCCGGACGAACTGCTGCTGCGGTGCGAATTGCAGAACCTGTCGCAGACGATGCACGCCCACAAGCTGTGGAAGCACACCGTGGTATTGGTCGGCCCGGCGCTCGCTGAAGGGCCGCTGACTACCCGCAGCCACCTGTACCACCCCGGCTTCCGCCACGAATACCGCGCCGCCGAGGCCACCGCCCAGGCCGACTTGCGCGCCCACGGCACCCGCGGGGTCCTTGACCCGGCCGACACCACAGGAGAACCATCATGATCCGGGTCCACGGCTACCTCGGTGACCTCACCGAGGCGATGCGCCGCGACGTCGCCGAAGCCGACCTGGTGGTCGGCGGGCGGCGCCACCTTGACGCGCTCGGTGTCGCCGAAGACCGCCGCCAGGTGCTCGGCACCATCGGCCCCGCAATCGAACGGATCCGCCACCTCGGCGACCAGGCCCGGGTTACGGTGATCGCCTCCGGTGACCCGCTCTTCTTTGGGGTGGTACGCCGGATCCGGCAGGCCGGGTTGAGGGTCGAGGTGATCACCGCGCCGTCCTCGCTGCAGTCCGCATTCGCCGCAGTCAGCCTGCCCTGGGACGACGCCCAGCTGGTCTCGGCTCATGCCCGCGGGATCGAGACCGCGGTCCGGGCCGCCAAAGTACACCCGAAGGTCGGGGTCCTCACCGCCCCCCAGCGGGGCCTGCCGGAGCTGGTAGCCGGGCTGGCCGGGCTTGGGCGGACCTTCGTGGTCGCCGAGCAGCTGGGGGAACCCCAGCAGCGGGTCCGGGTGGTCGACGAGTCCGGGGCCCGTACCATCAGTGAGGCGAATGACCTGCGCAGCCCGTACGTGGTGCTGGTGCTCGCCCACCACCCGGACACCGCCGAGGCACTGGGCGTCAACCCGGAACTGGCCGGCGACGCCAACGCGCTCACTGACGACGACCCGGCGCCCGGGCAGGAGACCAACCCCGACGGCTCCGACCGGAACCCGATCATCGGTCAGATCGTCGTCACCGACGCAGCCCGGGCCCATGCCGATACCATCGACACGGCACTGCGGGTGACCTCGAAACGGTACGGCGGGCCCGTCACCCAGAGCCTGGTCGCTGCCTGGTCGGAATGTGACCTGATCGTCTCCCACCTGGCGCTGGGCGCCACCACCCGGATCATTGCGCCGCTGCTGGCCTCGAAGAAGACCGACCCGGGCGTGGTCGTCGTCGACGAGGCCGGCCGGTTCGCGATCCCCCTGGTAGGAGGCCATGTCGGGGGGGCTAACGACCTGGCCCGCCGGATCGGTGACGCGCTCGGCGGGACCGCTGTGGTGTCAACCGCGACCGACGCGATCGGGGTCCCGGCGCTGGACCAGCTCGGCTGGGGCTACGAAGGGGATGTGGCGGCGGTTACCGGCGCGGTCATCGCGCAGAAGCCGGTACGGCTGTACCGCGAGCATCCCTGGCCGCTGCCGCCGCTGCCGACGAACGTCAGCGAGGACGCCGAACAGCCAGCCGCCCAGATCGTGGTCAGCGACCGTACCGCCGAGGCCCTGGCCACTGAGCTGGCGGACCTGCCGACCGTGGTGCTGCACCCGCGGTCCCTGGTGGTCGGGATGGGCTGTAACAGCGGCACCGACGTCGAACACCTGTACCGGCTGCTGACCGATGTTCTGGCCGAATCCGGCCTAGCGCTGGCCTCGGTATGCCGGCTGACCAGCCACGAGGTGAAGGCTGCGGAGCTGGGCCTGATCCAGCTGGCGCACCGGCTGGGCGTCGACTACCGCACCTTCGCCCCCGAAGTTCTGGCCGCGCAGGACGCCCCGACCCCTTCGGAGGTGGTGGCCCGCGAGGTCGGTACCCCGAGTGTCGCCGAGGCATCGGTACTGGCTAGCGGCGCCCGGCTGGTAGTGCCCAAGCACAAAACCACCGAGGCGACCTGCGCGGTGGGCCGGATCCCGGCCCGGGGACACCTGGCCGTGGTCGGCTTAGGCCCGGGCTCGCGGGACCTGTTGACCCCGCGCGCGGTGGCGGCGATCCAGAACGCCACCTTCGTCGCCGGCTACGCCCCGTACGTACGGCAGATCCGGGACCTGGTCCGCCCGGGGGCCACGGTCTTGGCCACCAAGATGGGCACCGAGGAGGAACGGACCCAGGCCGCGATCGACGCAGCCCGGGAGGGCCGGAACGTGGCCTTCGTCTGCGGCGGCGACCCGGCGATCTATGCCATGGCCTCCCCAACACTGGAGATGGGCACCGACGGCATCGACGTCGAAATTGTGCCCGGGGTGACCGCCGAACTGGCGGTGTCGGCGATCTTGGGTGCCCCGCTGGGCCATGACCACGCCACGATCAGCCTGTCCGACCTGCACACCGACTGGGAGCTGATCCTGAAACGGGTCCGGGCGGCAGCCGAAGGGGACTTGGTCACCACCTTCTACAATCCGCGCTCGCGTACCCGTACCCACCAGTTGCCGGACGCGCTGGCGATCATGGCCGAGCACCGCCCCCCGAACACCCCGGTGGCGCTGGTCTCGCACGCCGAGCGCCGCCAGCAGGAGGTGATCATGTCTACCCTGGCTGATTTCCAGCCGGAGTGGGTAGGCATGACCACCCTGGTAGTCGTGGGCTCGTCGACCAGCCGGTACGTGACCAGCGGCGACGGGCGCCGGCTGCTGGTGACTCCGCGCGACTACCACTGGATGGACGGCCATGTCAGCGCCGAGCATCACACGAACCGCTCCCACCGAGACCTGCCTCGCGACCGCGGGGCCCGGCACCACAACCACAGCGAGGACAGCGATGACTGAGCAGACCACCACACCCACCGACCCGACCCGCGGCACCCCGCTGGTAATCGCGGCCCACGGCACCCGCCACGAGGACGGTGTCGCCGCGTGCCGGGCGCTCGTGGAACGGGTCTCCCGCAGGCTCGCCGGGACTCCGGTCGAGGTGGGTTTCGTGGAACTCGCCGAGCCGTCGATCGCTCAGGCGGTGGCGGCTGCGGTCGCCCAGGCCGACCAGGATCCGGCGGCGGTGGTGGTGCCGCTGCTGCTGCACACCGGCGGGCATGTCCGCTGCGACATCCCGGAGGCGATCGACGAGGGCCGCGGCGACGCCGAGGTGCTCTACTCGTCCCCGCTGTTGCCGGATGTACGGCTGCGGCGTGCGCTTGGGCAGCGGCTGGCCACGGCCCTGGGCGAGGGGCAGCCGTGGCGTTCCCGCGATGTCGGCTGTGTCCTCGTCGGCCGGGGCGCGGTGGTGCCAGAGGCGAACGCCGCCCACTATCAGCTGACCCGGCTGTTCTGGGAGGAGAACGAGCTAGGCCGGGTCGAGCCGGCCTTTATCCAGGTCTGCCGCCCCTCGCTGCCGGAGGCCCTGAATTCCTTGGCCGCGCAGGGTTTTCGTCAGATCGTGGTGGTGGGGAACTTCCTGTTCCCGGGTAAGCTGCAGCAGTGGCAGGCCGAGCAGACCCAGGCCTGGGTCGAGTCCCGGCCCGATGTTGAAGTCCGGATCGCCGACGTGATCGGTGACTGCGACGAGCTGGCCGACGTGGTCATCGACCGGTATCGGGAACCGCTCGGCGAGGTGGGTTTCGGCGACGGCGCCCCGGTGTACCTGTCGGGGCTGCGGCTGCAGGGCCGCCCGGTGCTGGTCGTCGGCGCCGGCCGGGTCGCCGAGCGGCGGATCGTCCGGCTGCTGGAAGCTGGCGCGCAGGTCCGGGTGGTGGCCCCCAATGCCGGGATCCGGGTCGCCAAGATGGCCGCGAAGGGCCTGGTCACCTGGCAGCAGCGGGCCTTCGCTGAGGCTGACGTGGATGGCGCCTGGTACGTGCAGGCGCTGACCAACAACCCGCAGGTCAACGCCCGGGTGGCCGAGGCCGCCGCCGCACAGCGGATCTTCTGCGTCCGCAGCGACCGGGCCGATCAGGGCACCGCCTTCACCCCGGCCACCGAGCAGGCCGGCGGCTTGACCGTGAGCGTGGTCGGGGACCGTTCCCCGCGCCGCTCGGCCCGGCTGCGGGACCATCTGCTGGAGGCCCTTCAGGGCTGAGCATCAGCTGCCGTCGCCGTACGGTCGCAGGATGGCCGTACGGCGAGGGCGCTCGGGCCAGGCCTGGATATCCCACGGGCTGGCCGGAAAGATGGTCGTACGGCGACGGCGCTCACCTCGTAGCAGAGGTCGACCTGGTCTGGGTCTTCTGCTGCCGGTTCAATCCCCGCCAAGACGCGACGATGGGTTGTCGATGCTGACCATCACCCCGGCGTCAAACGGCCCGCGGGTCGTGCCTCGGCGCACCAGGTCATCCAGTCTCGCGGCGTCGGTGACGCAGAACCCGCTGAGGTTATCCACCCCGAGATCGAAGAGGGCCTCGCAGATCGGGACGCTAGGGCCGACGAGGCAAACGAAACACCGCTCACCGGCCAGGGACAGCAGCCGGGGCAGCGTCTTGTTGACCAGCGTCATCCCGGTAATGAACAGGCAGTCCGCCTCGCCGATGAGGTATTCGCTGGCCGGGTCCGGATAGTCACCGGAGCAGGGGTTCCGTTCCAGAATCGACAGATCACAGGTGCCTAGCTGTTCCTCCACCTGGGGAAAATGCCCGACGACCACCACCCGTTTCCCGGTCAGGCGATCAGCGAAAGCCTGGAACGCATTGCGCTGTACCTGCGGATGAGCGTCGATTGGTCCGGCCCTGCCGATCCCGCCAAGCCTCTCGACATGTTCGAGGGTGTTATGGAAGCAGTTGATGGCGGCCATTCCCAGCGAAGCTTCTACCAGATTCCAGGACTTCACCAGCGCGGCGATCTGGGTCAGCCGCGCGCCTGTGATGTCCCCCTGGTGGGTTCTGGGTCTGCCCGGCAGGTTCTGGGTGGCGCTGAGCCCTACCCGGTCACCCGAGCGTACCCAGGTCCACCCGAGCCCGACTAGGTAGTCATCGACGAGGAGGTCTTGGTCCAGTCCGGTGAGCAGCCGGTCGTACAACAGCCACGGTGATGTGGTCACCGCACACCTGGCGTCCGGGCGTCGATGAGGGCTGGCAGCGGCCGATGATCTGGCAATGCCAGCGTACGGTCTGCGTGACCTGCCTCGTCGTTCATTCTCGAAGGCTACCCATGGTCGTCGGATATCCGCGGAAGGTCGTTCTGGACAGAAAACCGAAGGATTCTCGCGAGGTCTCTCCTCCGCCAGGTCGGATGGCCGGTTCGCGTGAGACCTCGACGCCCAGTGCGTACCGGTTCACCATCCGGCTCGGGCCAGGACCGTACCGCGGCGGTCGGTGCCGATTACCTCGACCTCGACCGGGGCCCCGCGCAGCACCTCGAGGGCCTGCTGGCGGGCGGCGGTGACGATCGCACCGGCCAGATCGACCCCGGCGTCGGCGCACTGGGTGACCGCCTGGGCAACGGTGGTCGCCTGCCGTACCTGGTCGGCCAGGTCCGGCTGAGCGCCGGCCGCGGCGGCGAGCTCGGCTAGCTGGCCGGTGTCGACCTGGGTCCGGTGAGAGTGCAGGTCGAGGTAGCCGTTGGCGAGTTTCGACAGTTTCGCGATCCCGCCGCAGATCGTGAGCCGCGGCAACGGATGGCTGCGCAGGTATTTCAGCACCGCCCCGGCAAAGTCACCCATGTCGAGGACCTCAACCCCGGGGTAGAGGGCGGTGACGGTGGCCTCGGAGGTTGACCCGGTACAGGCTGCCGCGTGTCCGGCGCCGCTGGCCCGGGCTACGTCGATGCCTTCGTGGATCGACGCGATCCAGGCCGAACAGGAGTACGGGACTACGACCCCGGTGGTGCCCAGGATCGAGATCCCGCCGACGATCCCGATCCGGGGATTCCAGGTACGGCCGGCGAGCTGCTCGCCGCCGTCGACGCTGACCTCGACTACCGCGTCGACTTCGGTCGCGTCGGGGCCGACCAGCCCCAGCTCACGCGAGGCCGCGACCAGGTTCTCGGTGATGTAGCGCCGCGGCATCGGGTTAATCGCGGGTTCCCCGACCGGCAGCGGCAGCCCGGGGCGGGTGATGGTGCCCACCCCCGGCCCGGCCACGAACCGGACCCCCGAGCCGGGCGCACCGGCTCGTACCGTGGCCCGGATTACCGCGCCGTGGGTGACGTCCGGGTCGTCTCCGGCGTCCTTGGTGACTGCTGCGCTGGCGCTGTCGTCGCCGAGGGTTTCGGTGGTCAGCGCGAAGGCGGGCTGGCGGCCCTGAGGAAGCGTCACCTCGACCGGGTCAGGGAAGTCGCCGCTGTGCAGCGCCACCCAGGCGGCCTTGGCGCCGGCCGCGGCGCAGGCCCCGGTCGTCCAGCCGGGCCGCAGCTGCGACGAGCTGAGTTGGGCCGCCCGCCCGGTCGGGCGCGAATCCCGCCGGCCGGATTCGGCCAGGGCCGCGTCGTTGCCCGGGCCCGGCGGCGCCGGGTCGAGCTCGGACGGCCCTGGCATCACCGGTGCTCGTTGGTCAGTTCGTCGGCTGAGGCGATCGCGTTCACTGCGGCCACAGCCATCGCCGACCCGCCCCGGCGGCCCAGCAACGTCAGATAGTCCAAGCCCAGCGGCGAGTCGACGAGGGCCTGCTTCGACTCGGCGGCCCCGACGAAGCCCACCGGGATCCCCACTACCCCGGCCGGCCGGGCCCCGGTGGCCTGGCAGACCTCCAGCAGCCGGAACAAGGCGGTCGGCGCGTTCCCGATCGCGACTACCGAGCCGTCCAGCAGCCCGTCGTCGGCCCACAAGTCCACCGCGGCGCAGGTCTTGGTCGTACCTCGCTGCTGGGCCAGGTCCGCCAGACGAGGATCTTTGATGTGGCACACCACCTGGTTGTCGCGCGGCAGCCGGGAACGGATGATCCCGGTCGCCACCATTGACGAATCGCACAGGATCGCCGCGCCGCCGCGTAACGCGTCCAGGCAGGCCCGCACCATGGTGGGGGTGAAAGCGATGTCGTCGGCGATCGTGGTGTCAGCCGAGGCGTGCACCATCCGGACCACCACCGGCTCCAGGTCGGCCGGGAACCGCTCGAGGTTCGTCTCGGCGCGGATGATCCGAAACGATTCGCGATAGATGTCGGACCCCTGGTTTAGGTACGCGGGGTTCGGCTCGTCGTGGGTCATCGCGGCTCCTGTTCGGCTCGGTTGGAACCTTGAGCCTAGTCACCCGGTCCTGCGGCGGCCAGCCCGAGCGAAGACGGTAGGTGAGCCTGTCTGGACAACGCACGCCAGAAGCGCAAGACTCAGCCCAAGCCATTCGATCGCGGAGCGGAAGCCGGGCAGCGCCGGCACGGTCGCGCCACTGTGGACGCCCCTGCGGGGCGAGAGTCAGACACGCCCAGTGATCGAGCCTTTCCAGGACGGGACGCGAATCCCGAGAAAGGAGATGTTCTCCGGTGCATATCGCCGAGGGAATCCTCTCACCCCTGCAGTGCGCGGTCTGGTACGCGGCCAGCGCGCCTTTCGTTATCCACGGCGCGCGGAGCGTGGTCCGTCAGGTGCGTGAGCACCCCGAGAATAAGCTGCTGCTGGCCACCGCCGGCGCTTTCACTTTCGTCCTGTCGGCGATCAAGCTGCCGTCGGTGACCGGTTCCTCGTCGCATCCCACCGGGACCGGGGCCGGCGCGATCCTGTTCAAACCCCCCGTGATGGCCTTCCTGGGGATGATCGTGCTGATCTTCCAGGCCCTGCTGCTCGCCCACGGCGGATTGTCGACGCTTGGCGCCAACACTTTCTCGATGGCGATCGCCGGGCCCTGGGCTGGGTATGCCTGCTACCGGCTCACCAAGAAAGCCGGCGGCCCTGACGCGTTGGCGATCTTCCTGTGCATGGTGGTCGCTGACTTCGTCACGTACTGCGTCACCAGCCTGCAGCTGGCGATCGCTTTCCCGGACCCGCAGTCGGGGATCCTGGGCGCGGCTGAGAAGTTCCTCGGTATCTTCGCGATCACCCAGATCCCGCTGGCGATTGCCGAGGGCATTGTCGGGATCCTGCTGTTCCGGTTCCTGGCGAAGGTGGCTGCGCCGCAGCTGCATTCGCTCGGGGTGTTGGGTACGCCGGAGGTGGCCCATGCCTGAGAACGTCAAGGTCGATACGTCGCTGACCGGCTCCCATAAGTGGGTCACCCCGGTACTGGTGGCGCTGTTGGTGGTGATCTTCGCCGTCAGCATGGTGTTCGGCGCCCGCCACCTCGGTGAAGGCGAGGAAGGTTTCGGCGGCACCGATTCGGCCGCAGCCGAGGCTGCCGAGAAGGCCGGCGCTAAGCCCTGGATTACGCCGCTGTTCGAGCCGAACTCCAGCGAGGTCGAGTCT
This sequence comes from uncultured Propionibacteriaceae bacterium, assembly GCA_938046585.1. Taxonomy (GTDB): domain Bacteria; phylum Actinomycetota; class Actinomycetes; order Propionibacteriales; family Propionibacteriaceae; genus Fen-668. Next base: position 100,630 of record CALIWR010000003.1, read on the forward strand.
GGTCTGTTCGCCATGCAGGCTGCGCTCGGCGCTGGGATCCTCGGCTACGCCCTGGGCCGGATGAGCGGACGCAAGAGGGGTCGTGAGGAGGCCGTGGCCGCCTCCGAGCCGGGGACCGGTGCGGAGCTGGCCGAAACCGACCGATGACGATCACCTCACTCGACGACGCCGCCTGGGACTCGCCTTGGCGGCGTCGGGCGGTGGGGGAGAAGGTCCTGCTCGCGGTCGGGCTGGTGGTGACTGCGCTGTGTACCCCGACCTGGCCGGGTACGGCGCTGGTCTCGCTGGTCAGCCTGGTCGTGATCCTGGCCTGGGCCCGGATCCGGCCCCGGGTGCTAGCCCAGGCGATGTCTGCGCCGCTGGTTTTTCTGCTGCTCGGCGGGCTTTCGGTGCTGGTCAGCGTCGGCGGCGGCGCCGGGGCCCGGGTGTGGTGGCGGGCCGGTTTCCTCAGCATCGGGCCGGATTCCTGCCGGCAGGCGATCCAGCTGGTGGCGCATGGGGTGGCCGGCACCATGGCCGTGATGGTGCTGGCGGTCACTACCCCGATGGTCGACCTGCTGACGTGGCTGCGCCGGTGGCGGGTGCCTGACCCGCTGCTGGAGATCGCCGCTCTCACCTACCGGCTGATCTTTGTCCTGCTGGACACGGTGGTCACCGCCCATGAGGCGCAGCGTTGTCGGCTGGGGGACGCGCCGGTGGGACGGCGGGCTTGGCGGCGGCGGTGGGAGAACACCGCGGCGCTGATGGGGTCGGTGGCGGTGCGGTCCTGGGCCCGGGCCAGCCGGCTCAACGAAGGGTTGACGAATCGGGGATTTGAGTCGTCGCTGGCGACGCTGCCGATCGTACGGCGCGGCTCGGTCGTCTTCCAGGCCGTGACCGTGGCGTTGCTGGCGGCGACCTGGGTGGCTGGTTGGGCGGTGACGGGACGATGGTGGCGATAAGTGACGACCTTGCGCTGCTGAGTACCGAGGAGTTGTGCGCGACCCATCCGGGCCGGCCGATGGTCTTGGACCGGGTCTCGGTGGCGGTCCGGCGCGGGGTGCCGGTGGCGTTGCTCGGCGCCAATGGGTCAGGCAAGACCACCCTGCAGCGCTGCCTGGCCGGGTCGCTGGTCCCGGCCTCGGGCCGGGTGCTGCGGGGTCGTACGGTGCTGCGCTATGACCGGGCCGGGCTGCGGGAGCACCGCCGCGCAGTCCAGATGGTGCTACAGGACCCCGACGATCAGCTGTTCAGCGCCGACGTCACCCAGGATGTTTCTTTCGGCCCGATGAACTTGGGGCTGCCGGTCGACGAGGTACGGCAGCGGGTGGGTGAGGCGTTGACGCTGCTCGGCGCGGAGCATCTCGCTGAGCGGGCCACCCACCAGCTCTCCTACGGGGAACGCAAACGGGTCGCCGTGGCTGGCGCGGTCGCGATGCGTCCTGACCTGCTGCTGCTTGACGAGCCGACTGCCGGTCTGGACCCGGCCGGGGTCCGTCAGATGCTGGCCGCGCTGGGGCGGCTCGGCGCCCATGGCACCACTGTGCTGATGGCCACCCATGACGTGAACGTGGCCCTGGCCTGGGCTACGGAGGCGATCGTGGTGGTCGACCACCAGGTGGTGCAGGGCCCGATCGCTGAACTTCTGGCCGATTCTGACCTGATCACCCGAGCCCATCTGGAGATCCCGTGGCCGTTGGCCCTGGCCGCCCGGCTCGGCTTGCCTGATCTGCCCCGCGACCTGGACCAGGTGGTTGCGCTGCTGCGGTAGCGGTTTGTGGTCCTATTCGGCGAGCAGCGAATTGACGGCTTCCTCCAGCAGCATGCCGATCGCGCGTTTGGCGGCGGCTTTGGCTGCGGCCGCGGCCCCGGTGCCGCCGCTGGCCACCGCTATTACGAGCGAGAAGGCGCAGGTGCTGAGGTGGGCGATGACCGCGATCTTGAGCAGTAAGACGAGCTTGGAGATCGCCAGGCAGGTGGTGGCCAGGGCCTCGCAGCCCTGGAAGAGGTCGTCGTAGCGGTTCATGACCGAGTCGCTCTCGTGGATATGAGCGACGAAGGAGCTGATCCCGTCCCCCTCGTTACGGGCGGCGAGGCTCTTCACGGCGCCGCGCAGATCGACCTTAGAGTCGCCTCCGCCCAGCGCTCTCCAGTCCTCGGCCCAGGCCGCCACCCGATCCTCGTCGGTAGCCGGCCAGTCGAATCCGAGGATTTCGAGAATGACCCGAAGCTCGTCGGATAGCTGCATGCCCATGGGGTCTCCTCTAGGAGTTGAACGGGGTCTCGGCCAGCGCCGCCTGGATTTGTTCGGCGGTGAGGGTGTTGTCGAGTTCGAGGTCACGGTAGAACTGCCCCGTGGCGTACAGGCCCGACGCTTCTTCCAGGAGTTGCGCCACGATGCCGTCGACGACGGTACGTACGTACTGGACTGATTCCGGGACGATCAGCGCGATCGCGTCATCCACCGTGGTCGGTCGGACCCCGGTAGCCCCTACCGCCGCCACATCGCCTAGCCGATCGAGCCTCTCCGCGGCCCGGGCCGAGAGCCCATCAGCCGCCTCGGCGAAAACGACGGCGCACTGTTTCCAGGATGTGGGATCGAACTTCATGGCATCTCCTGGGAGATGGCCTTCCGGAAGGCTTCCTGAATGTCGGCATTAGTCTGGTCGACGACCTCCATGAGCCGCGCGTAGGACGGGCTGACGCGCCTCGCCTCAGCTATGACCTCACGCTGGTTCTGCTCCAGCGCCTGATTGATGACCTGCTGGATTTGCTGGGCCCGGTCCCGGTCGAGATCGGTGACCGTGAACGAGGTGATGATGCCGTCCTCGACCTCGACCTCGATAGATCCATCCTCGGACTGGCTCATCGTGGGCCCTGCCGCGACCGGTACGGATTCCATCGGCTCGGCTTGCTGTGTTAGCTGGGTGATTCTGGCGTAGATATCAGCGAGATTCGGGGTGCTCATGTCAGGTCGACTCCGTCCATGGCCTCGGTGAGGACGTGGCTGGCGAGTTCGTCGAAGGTATCGTATTCGGCTTCGATGGTGTCGAATTCGAACATGGCGAGGATCCGGAATTTGCGGGCGGCGGGGTCGTAGGCGTACATCCAGATGTCGTCGGATTTGCCGAGGAAGAAGTACTCGGGGAAGTTCTCGATATAGAGCTCATTAACGTTCACGATCCCAGAGATGTCGTTTCCGGGATCGGTGGCCCAGAGGACGTATCCGTCGAGGTCGATGCCGTTGGTGGTGCGCCAGAAGTCGGCCAGGCTGGTGGGGAGTTGGCCGGGGTGGTGGTTGGCGAACCAGTCGGCGACCTGGGCGATTTGTTCCTCGGTGGCCGGCGGGATGGGGCCTTCGTCCCACCATTCGGCGTATGCCTGGAAGATGCGGTCGATCTGGGATGTGAGTTTCGGGTTCATGATTACCTTTCTCGATAGGCGTGGGTTCCAGGCTGCGGCCAGGTCCATAGGCCGGGAGGCATCACAGGAACATCACCATCCATATGCATTGTCGGGATCATTGGTTCCCGCCACCTTGCAGGGGGATCGGATGATGAACAGCGAAACCTTCTTGCGTTGATGGTCGACGAGATTCGGGGTGCTCATGTCAATTTGCTTCGTTCCATGGGATCGGTGAGGGCGTGGCTGGCGAGTTCGTCGAAGGTATCGTATTCGGCTTCGATGGTGTCGAATTCGAACATGGCGAGGATCCGGAATTTGCGGGCGGCGGGGTCGTAGGCGTACATCCAGATGTCGTCGGATTTGCCGAGGAAGAAGTACTCGGGGAAGTTCTCAATATAGAGCTCATTGATGTCCACGACTCCCATGATGTCCTCATCGGAATAGGAGTCGGTGGCCCAGAGGACGACTCCGTCGAGGTCGATGCCGTTGGTGGTGCGCCAGAAATCGGCCAAGTCGGTGGGGAGTTGGCCGGGGTGGTGGCTGGCGAACCAGTCGGCTACCCGGGTGATCTGTTCCTCGGTGGCCGGCGGGATGGGGCCTTCCTTCCACCATTCGGCGTATGCCTGGAAGATGCGGTCGATCTGGGATTTGAGTTTCGGGTTCATGGTTACCTTTTTCGGTAGGCGTGGGTTCCAGGCTGGGGCCAGGTCCATAGGCCGGGGGGCATCACAGGAACATCAACATCCATCGGAGCTCCCTCGGGTATTCTCTGTAGTACGGCATTCTGGCTTGCGGTAATGAGGCTGTGATCAGGGTTATTCTTGATCAGGATAAAATTGTCGGGATTATTGGTCCCGCCACCTTGTAGGGGGATCCGATGATGAACGGCAAAGCCTTTGGGTGGGTTTCCGCCTGCCTTGAAGATACTGATTTCTTCAGCGGTCCATCCGAGCGCCTGGAGTTCGGTAACTGTCGCCTTAACGCGCACCTGGGCAAGAAACTTGTCACGCGGACCACCGGATGCGTAGAATTCTTTTCGTAGTCGTGCGATGTCTGCGCGAGTGGGTTTTGTCCCAGTGACCCGGGTGCGTCTCAACTGCGGCGTGTTGTAGCGCCCGGCGTGTCGTCCTGTCTTGAGATCGAGGTGCTTGATGCGCGGCAGCTGGATGAACTTGCCGGCTGCTCGATGGAACGTACCCCTCAGCGCCACGACCTACCTCCTTGGGGTCAAGCAGTGCAGGAAACACAGGCCCGAACGTCATCTAAGTCCACGCTATACCCTGCTGGTCTGTGGTGCAAGATGACATGCGCCACTATACTCATGACCAGTGGGCCAGATCCCCGCGGCCGGGGTGTTGGGCGACCACCCGGTCGCTGAGCCCTGGCTGGCAGCGACCGGCTTACCCGGAGACCGTGACCACTGGTGCCTGAACCACCCGGCCCAGGAACGGAGATTCCATCGGCTTGGCTTGCTGTGTTAGCTAGGTGATTCTGGCGTAGATATCAGCGAGGTTCGGGGTGCTCATGTCAGTTTGCTTCGTTCCATGGCCTCGGTGAGGGCGTGGCTGGCGAGTTCGTCGAAGGTGTCGTATTCGGCTTCGATGGTGTCGAATTCGAACATGGCGAGGATCCGGAATTTGCGGGCGGCGGGGTCGTAGGCGTACATCCAGATGTCGTCGGATTTGCCGAGGAAGAAGTACTCGGGGAAGTTCTCAATATAAAGCTCATTAACGTTCACGATCCCAGAGATGGCTCTGACAGGATCGGTGGCCCAGAGGACGACCCCGTCGAGGTCGATGCCGTTGGTGGTGCGCCAGAAGTCAGCCAAGTCGGTGGGGAGCTGGCCGGGGTGGTGGCTTGCGAACCAGTCGGCGACCTGGGCGATTTGTTCCTCGGTGGCCGGCGGGACGGGGCCCTTGCCCCACCATTCGGCGTATGCCTGGAAGATGCGGTCGATCTGGGATGTGAGTTTCGGGTTCATGGTTACCTTTCTCGATAGGCGTGGGTTCCAGGCTGGGACTACCTCAGCGCCACGGCCTACCTCCTTGGGGTTGGCGTTAGAAGATCTGGCCTGCGTGGATCCTGGCCGACAGCGGATGGTCAGGCGGTCCACGTCCAGGCGGTGACAGCCCGGGCCGGTTTCCAACCGCGGAGCCGGCCGATCTGGTCAGCGGTCTCCACACCAAACCGCATCAGCTCACCGCCGAGGCGGGCATGCAGGTCGGCGACCAAGGCCTCCGCCTCGATCGTGACCCCGTGCACCACCAGCCGCCCTGCGGGCGCAAGCCGGTCCTGACACGCGGCGACGAGTTCGGCGGTAGCGCCGCCGCCGATGAAAACCGCGTCCGGGTCCGGCAATTCGGGCAGCCCTCGGGCCAGGTTGGCCTCGACGATCCGTACCTGCCCGGGCAGGGTCAGCGCCTCGGCATTAGCCCGGGCATTCGCAGCCCGGTCCGCGCGCCGCTCCACCCCGACCGCCCGGCATGACGGGTCAGTCCGGCACCACTCCACCGCCACCGACCCAGCCCCGGTGCCCAGATCCCACAACAGCTGCCCCGGCAACGGCCGCAGCGCGGCCAACGCCACCGCCCGTACCGGGTGCTTGGTGATCAGGCCGTCGTGGACGAAATGCTCCTCGCCCAGCCCAGGGGTACGGCCGAGGCGGCAGGTGTCGGGATCACGGGTCACCGCAGCAGGGTAACGACCGGGAGCCGGGCCGGCGAGGACTATGGCACAATCGCTGGGCCGGCCAGGAGGAATCCGGTGCGCAGGCCCAGGTGGTCTTCAAACCCGGGGCGGTCCCGCCACTGTGAGTGCCACGGCACGAGCCAGGTCGACCTGGCCGGCCTCGACGCGACCAGCGCCGAGCAGGATGCGGGCGAGGACCCGTGAGGAGGTTCTGTCATGCCCCGGGCGCGTACCGACGTACGCCCTGACGACGGGCTCAGCACCCGCGAACGGCGGCTGCGACCGGTCCTGATCGTCAACACCGGCGACGGCAAAGGCAAGACCACCGCCGCGATGGGCACCGCGCTACGGGCCTGGAACCAGGGCTGGTCGATCGGAATCTTCCAGTTCATCAAATCTGGACGCTGGCGGGTGGGTGAGCGTGACGCCTTCGCCGCCCTGTCCGAGGCCCACGACCGTACCGGGATCGGCGGCCGGGTCACCTGGGAGGTGATGGGCACCGGCTGGTCCTGGTCACGGGCCGGTGAGAACGCCGAACCGGCCCAGCGGGCCCACGAAGGCTGGTGCCACGTCCGGGAACTGCTGGCCGCCCAGAGCCACGACCTGTACCTGCTCGACGAGTTCACCTACCCGCTGGCCTGGGGCTGGATCGACGTCACCGAGGTGGTCGAGACCCTCGCCCACCGGCCCGGGCGCCAGCAGGTCATCATCACCGGCCGCCACGCGCCCGACGAGCTGGTCGCGGCCGCCGACATCGTGACCCGGATGGAGAAGGTCAAACACCCCTTCGACGCCGGCCAGCGCGGACAGGCAGGCATCGAATGGTGACCATCCCGCGGATCCTGATCGCCGCGCCCGCCTCGGGCGGCGGCAAGACCACCATCGCCACCGGGCTGATGGCGGCACTACGGCTGTCCGGGCACCCGGTCGCGCCGTACAAGGTGGGCCCCGACTACATCGACCCCGGCTACCACGCCCTGGCCTCGGGCCGGCCCGGCCGTAACCTCGACGCGGTCCTCTGCGGACCCGAGCTGATCGCCCCCCTACTCGGGTACGGCTTCGTCACCCCCAGCCCGGCCGAGATCGCCGTAATCGAGGGGGTGATGGGCCTGTTCGACGGGCGCCTCGGCACCGGCGCCGGCTCCAGCGCCGAGATCGCCCGGCTCACCGCCACCCCGGTTGTGCTGGTGGTCGACACCGCCCACGCCAGCCTTACCCACGCCGCAGTGGTGGCCGGTCTGGCCGGCTACGACCCCGAAGTACAGGTCGCCGGGGTGATCCTGAACCGGGTCGGCTCCGCCCGGCATGGGGCCGAGGTACGGCGCGGGATCGAGGCGCTGGGGATCCCGGTGCTCGGCGAGATTCCCCGCCAGCCGGGGATCTTCGTCCCGTCCCGGCATCTGGGGCTGGTCCCGGCCGCCGAGCGAGACGCCTCCGCCGCGCAGGTCGAGGCCCTGGCCGGGGTGGTCCGCGACCATGTCGACCTGGACGCTGTGCTGCGGCTCGCCCGCCGCGCCCCGGACCTCGACGTTGAGCCGTGGGACCCGGCCCGGGCGCTGCGGACCAGCACCGGCGGCCCGGCCCTGGCCGAGGCGCGCTCGGGCGTACGACCGTCCGCAGCTGAACCGGTGGTGGCGATCGCCGGCGGGCGGGCCTTCACCTTCCGCTACCCCGAGACCGTGGAGCTACTGGAGGCGGCCGGCTGCCGGGTAGTCGAGCTGGACCCGCTGCGTGACCCGGGGCTGCCGGCCGGGACCTGCGGCTTGTACCTCGGCGGCGGCTTCCCCGAGATGTACGCCCCGCAGCTGGCCGCCAACGAGCATCTACGCCGGGCGATCCGGGAAGCAGTCGCCGACGGTCTGCCGGTGGTAGCCGAATGCGCCGGGCTGCTGCTGCTGTGCCGCCGCCTCGATGGGCATCCGATGACCGGGGCGTTGCCGTTGGACGCCGCCATGAGCCCGCGGCTCACCATGGGCTACCGGGACGCGACCGCACCCGCTGACAACCTGCTCGCTGCTGCGGGAGAACAGGTGGTCGGGCACGAATTCCACCGGACTACCGTCACCCCGGTAGGCGAAGCGGTGGCCCGGGAAGCCGGCTCGGGGAAGCCGGCCGCGTCCACCGGTGCTGAGCCCACTGGTGCCGAGCCCACTGGGCCGAACCCCGATGCCAGATCCATCGATGCCGGGCCGGCGCTGTCTGCGGCCTGGCATCTCGACCTGGGCGGGGCCGGGGTGCGAGAAGAGGGGATCGCCGCAGCGAGCGAGCACGCTTCGTACCTGCACCTGCACTGGGCGGGGGCCCCGGGCTGCGCGGCCCGGTTCGCTGCCCAGGTGTATCGCCGCGCCGCCCGTACCGCGGGGCGCCCGACGCCCACACCCCCCCAGTCTGACCAGACCATGGTCACCGCAGCGGAGCCTGTCACTATCAGTCATCATGGCGATCGGGATCTGGCCCCTGGGCTGGTGGACCTCGCGGTCAACGTCCGGCTGCCCCGTCCCCCGGACTGGCTGGTCGACCAGATCAGCGCCACCGCCGCGACCTGGGGCGCCTACCCGGACCCGGCGCCGGCCCGGGCCGCGCTAGCCGAGCTGCACGGGGTCGACGAGGCGATGGTGCTGCCCACCGCCGGCGCCGCCGAAGGCTTCTGGCTGCTGGCCCGCGGCGTCGACGCCGAATACCCGGTAGTGATCCACCCGCAATTCACCGAGCCTGAGACCGCGTTGCGGGCCGCCGGTCGGCGGGTGGAACGGATACTGCTCGGCCCGGCCGACGGCTTCGCGCTGAACCCGGCCCAGGTGCCGCAGCAGGCAGACCTGGTCGTGGTCGGCAACCCGACCAACCCGACCGGGGTACGGCATCCGCGTCAGAGCCTGCTCGGGCTACGCCGCCCCGGCCGGACGCTGGTCGTCGACGAAGCCTTCCTCGACGACCCCGCCGACAGCCTGATCGGGCCCGACCTGGGGCAGCTGCTGGTACTCCGGTCGCTTACCAAGACCTTCGCCCTGGCGGGGATCCGGGCCGGGTACCTGGTCGGCGACCCAGACCTGATTGGTCGTCTGGCCGCCCAGCAGCCGCCCTGGTCGGTGTCCACCCCGGCCGTGGCCGCGATCCTCGCCTGCTGCACCGATGAGGCCCAGCGGCTACGCCGCCGCCTCGCTGACGAGCTGCCCGGGCTGCGGGCCGACCTCACCGACCGGCTACGGGGCCTGGGGCTGACCGTGATCGACTCCCAGGCGCCGTTCGTGCTGGTCGACACCGCGGCGCTGGCGCCGTACTCGCTGCGCCCGGCGCTGGCTGAGCGAGGCTTCGCTGTGCGTCGTGGCGAGACCTTCCCCGGGCTCGGCCCGACCTGGATCCGGATCGCGGTCCGTGACCGCGCCACCCATGCCAGCCTCGCTGCCGCCCTGGCCAGCCTGGCAACCGACGATGACAAGGAGATCCGATGACCGTACGGTATGCGCCCGAACTACAGGGGGGGACCGTCACCCTCGTCGGTGGCGGACCGGGAGACCCGGGACTGCTCACCGTGGCTGGTTTGGAGGCGGTACAGCAGGCCGACGTCATCCTGTACGACCGGCTGGCCCCGGCCCAGGTGCTCGAGGAGGCGCCCGACAGCTGCCAACGGATCCCGGTCGGCAAGGTGCCGCGCGGGGAATACGTGCCGCAGGAACGGATCAACGAGCTGCTGGTCGAGCACGCCCAGGCCGGGCGGCGGGTGGTCCGACTCAAGGGCGGTGACTCGTTCGTCTTCGGCCGCGGCGGGGAAGAATGGCAGGCCTGCGCGGCGGCCGGGATCCCGGTCCGGGTAATCCCCGGCGTCACCTCGGCGGTCGCCGCCGCAGAACTGGTGGGGTTGCCGGTCACTCACCGGCACCTGGTGCAGGGCTTCACCGTGGTCTCCGGCCACGTCGCCCCCGACGATCAGCGTTCGCTGCTGGACTGGGAACACCTGGCCATGACCCCCACCACCTTGGTGATCATGATGGGGGTTGCCCACCTCGGTGAGATCGCCACCCGGCTGATGGCCGGCGGGATGGATCCCCAGACCCCGGTCGCGGTGGTGAGCAACGCCTCCCTGCCTCGGCAGCAGACGTTCCGTTCCCGGCTCGAAACGGTGGCCGAGGACTTGACCGCGGCCGGTGTGAGGCCCCCGGCGATCACCATCATCGGCGAGGTGGCCGGCCTAGACCTCGACCACACCGACCCCGCCACCCGGGTGCCGTCCGACCACTGAGATCGGGCCTACCTCATCGCCTGAGGAGCCGGCGCCGAACCCAGGCGGCTGCCTCGTCGGCGGTCGCCACCTCGGCGGTGGCAGCGGGCACGGCGGGCCGGGACACCATCACCACCGCCACCCCCTGCTCGGCCGCGGCGACCAGCTTGGGATCCGGCTCGGTGCCGCCGGAATCCTTGCTTACCACCACCTCGGCCCCGGCGAGCAGCCGCCGCTCGTCGTCCAGGGTGAACGGGCCCCGAGCCCGCAGCACCTGCCAGCCGTACGGAAGGTCGACCTCGGGCGGGTCGACGCAGCGGACGATCACCGGGCGTTCACCGAGGACCAGGTAGTGGGGGACCGGTTGCCGGCCCACGGTCAAGACCACCAGCCCGGTCCCAGCCGCGGCTGCAGCCGCCTGGTCATGGTCGTCGACCCAGGTCCAGCCCTGCGCCATCGGCAGCGCCCGCCAACTCGGGGCGCACAGCCGCAGCAGCGGTACCTGCTGGGCACGGCAGGCGACGCTGAGGTGCTCGGACATGGTAGCCGCGAAGGGATGGGTGGCGTCCACCACCACCCGTACCCGCTCCTCGGTCAGCAGCCGGGCCAGGCCCGCAGTGCCGCCGAAGCCGCCCTGACGGACCTGGCCGGGAACCGGCACCGGCTCCCGGGTCCGGCCGGCGAGCGAACTCACCACATCAATCCCGGCTGCCACCAGCAGCCCGGCCAATACTCGCCCGCGGCCAGTCCCACCGGCCACTAGAACATCCACAACCCCATCCAATCAGTACCAGACCCGGAACCGGCGCAGATCAGCGGGCTCATCGTGAAAACCGACGCTGCGGGGGAGCCTCGACGAAGGTTCTGCCCGCTGCTGTGCTGGATGGTTCAGACATACCCCCCTGTGACAGACAAAAGAGAGCATCGTAGGGTACTGCGAGAACCTCATTCACCCCCTGAGAGGAAACGTCGATGACGACTCATCGCATGCTGAATCGCCGTACCCTGATCACCGCCCTCGGCGTTGGTGCCGCCGGGATCAGCCTGGGTACCGCCTTCGCGGCCAGCGCAGCCGAGAACAACAACGAGACCGGATTCCGGTACTTCACGGGCAAGGGCCTCAGCGCCGCCCAGGCTGCCGGGATCATCGGGAACTTCATCCAGGAGTCACAGCGCGGCGACGGCGTGATGCATCCTGACCGAACCCAGGACGGAGGCGGCCCGGGCCGCGGGATCGCCCAGTGGACCGCCGGTCAGCGGTGGGCCACGCTGGTCTCGTACGCGAACCAGCAGGGCCGCGACCCGTGGTCCCTGTCGCTGCAACTGGACTTCGTCTGGCATGAGCTGCGGGGAACGCATGTGAGCGCGTACAACGCGCTCGTCGCCTGCGGAGATGTCCGATCGGCCACCCTGGCGTTCTCGAAGTACTACGAGGGATGCGGCATCTGCCACAACGACCGCCGGGTCGCCTTCGCGCAGCAGGTGTACGCCCGGTACGGCTCCGGTGGTGGCGGCGGTGGTGGTGGCGGCGGCGGCGGCGACACCCACCTGCCGCTTCTCGAGAAGGGCAGCACCGGGTCCGCCGTGACCACCCTGCAGTACCTGCTGCGCCACAACGGGCAGTCGCTGGCCGTGGATGGCATCTTCGGCCCGGGCACCCATGCCAGTGTGGTCAGCTACCAGCGCGGGCACGGCCTCGACCCGGACGGGGTCGTCGGGCCGCTCACCTGGAACAAGATCCTGCCGATCGTGGAGTCTGGTAACGAGGGCTACCACGTCCGGGCGCTGCAGTTCGAATTGCGTGAGGCCGGGCACGGGATCGAACTCGATGGGGTCTTTGGACCTGCCACTGGCGGTGCCCTGGCCGCCTACCAGAAGGCGAACGGGCTGGTGGTGGACCAGGTCGCCGGGCCGATGACCTGGCGTGCCCTGATCGACTAGCACGACGACCACCCGACCGGCGGTACTGAGCCCAGTACCGCCGGTCGTGGTCTGTCGGGACACCGAACTACGGCGCTGCCGTGCACAACGACGGGCCGAATCTCAGCAGGATGCCCGATCGCACACCGTGTCGGCTGGTACGTCCGCTGTTGTGCGGCGCGCCACCCACTCGTACCGGGCGAGGGGCGGCAGTCCGATACGTCCGCTGTTGTGCGGCGTCCGCGGCTGCGGCGAGCAAGCTGCGACGACCAGGCTGTGGCGTGCACATCTGCGGGCCGAACCTCATCCAGACGCCCCCGGAGACGGATCTTCGCGACTATGTGTCCGCCGTTGTGCACGGGTGTCCTACCGTGATGACATGAGTGATCCCGTGGTGTCCCGGCCGCGCCCCGCCGCTGCACCCACCTACCGCGCCCACAACGACAAGCTCTCCGAGGCCCGCGCTCGCTCCTGGGGAATGGACGACGTCATCGATGCCGTCTTCTTCGCCGTGGCCGCCGTGGCGACTATGTGGCTGGCGTGGACCGTCATCGGGGCGGGCTGGCACCTGTCCTTGTGGGCCATCCTGGCGGTCATTCTGTTCTGGGCGCTCCTGGCTTACCTGGCCATCCCCCGCCTCCACCAGGTCCTCACCTGGCTGTACGTACCCGACTACTTCATCGGCCGCACCCGTACCGTTGATGGTCTTCTCGGGGACCCGGTCAACCTTGCCGTCTTAGGTGACGAGGACGACATCCATGAGGCTATGACGCGCGCCGGCTGGGTACGCGCCGACCCGATCACGTTCGCCTCTGCCTGGCGGATCGCCATCTCCTCCGTCACCCGCCGCTCCTACCCGGCGGCCCCAGTCTCCACGTTGACGCTCTTTGGGCGGGGGCAAGATTTCGCCTATCAGAAGGAGGTGGAAGGCAACCCCGCCCAACGCCACCATGTGCGCTTCTGGCATACCCCCGCCGGATGGGTCCTACCGGGAGGCCGTACCGTGGACTGGCTCGGGGGCGCTACCTATGACCGTTCTGTGGGTCTGAGTTCCCTGACCGGCCAGGTCACCCACAAGATCGACGCGAACATTGATATCGAGCGTAACTATGTAGTTGATGATGCCATGTGGGCCAGCCCGGAAGCCTCCACCGAGGTGTGGCCGGACTTCTTCACCGCCTACCACGACAAGAACGGCGGGGGCGACCGTATTCAGACCGACGGGGACCTGTACGTGTTGAACCTGCACGCTGTCGTCCGTGACGACGTACGGTCTGTGGATCTGGCCCGCGCCCGGGACCGGGACGCCCAGGCCAGCCGCCAGCGCCCCGCTGGGCTGCTGATTGGCCTGGTCTTGGTGGGTCTGGCGATCCTGGCCGACGTGGCGCGGTTCGTCAGCGACTCTGAGATCTCCCAGATCGTGCAGATGTTGCGAGACGAGGGCGTGTCCAACCCTGAGACCATCGCCTACGGGATGACCGTGGGCGGGGGCGTCTTCTTGATGCTCTTCCTCGTGATCTTGAGCTGGGCCTCCTCGGCCGGGCATCCCAAGGCCCGTACCGCACTGCTGACGGTTCTGACCTTGTCCATCGTGACCACGGCCGGGCAGATCAGCGCGTTGGGGGTACGCCAGGCGACCCTGGTCTCCCTGACCAGCCTGGCCCTGGAGGTCTTGGCCCTGCTAACGCTGACCAGCCGGCCCGTGCAGCGCTGGCAGCGTCACCGCAAGGCCGAGCGGCGCCAGCGCCGGGCCTGGGCATCCGGGTAGCGGGCGTCCGGTCGCGGGCATCGTGCCGCGCGGGCCTGGCGAGCACCATTCCTCGCCGGTCGGCTCGGGATCCGGATCCCACCGTGCCGCGCGGGCCTGGCGAGCACATCTGCGGGCAGAATCTCCCGCAGGTGTCCTGAACCGGGGTTCTCCCGGCCGGTTCGTCCGTCGTTGTGCGCCGCTGGGAAGCAGCGGTCCATTCGCACCAGAGATGGTCGGGGTTCTCCCGGCCGGTTCGTCCGTCGTTGTGCGGGCGACGGCAGTCAGCGGTCGGGTCTGGTTGGGGTATGCCCGGTTACCAGGTCTTCTTGCCGGTCGCAGTCGGGGCGTTGGACCGGTCCTCGCGGTCTTTGCCCTGCTGGTCGCGCTGTTGTCCTTTCTCATTGCGGTTGTTCAGCTGGTCTTGCTGCTGCTGCGGATCGGCGCTTGACGGGGGGTTCGAGCTGGAAGGGGACGCCGTTGCCCGATGGGACTCTTCGACGCGCTGCTGTTCGGCCCGCCGTTGTGCCTCCTGCTGCTTGTCGTTCAGGCGCTGATCGGCTTCCTGAGCCTGCTGCTGTTCCTGTTCCCGGCGCTGTTCGGGCGAGGTCGGGCTGGGCTGCTGCGACTTCCCGGTGGGATCACCGGACTTCCCGGTCGTCGGTTCGCCGGACTTCCCGGTCGTCGGCTGACCGGACTGGTTCTTCGTGGACGGGCCCGACCGGCCGCTGCTTGGCTTGCTGGAACCCGACGGGGAGGCGGCCAGGTCGCCACACTGGCCCTTGCGGAGCACCTCGCGGGCCTCGGCATAAACCCGTTCCGCGTCTGCCGGATGTTGCTGCGCCAGCAGCTCGTCGCCTTGGCCTTCTATCGCCAGCACCAGGTTGATCCGGACCATGCAGTCGCGGTCGGCCGGGACCCGGGTCAGCGCCCGCTCCAGATCTGTGCGCGCCTGCTCGTACCGGTTCAGCTGAATCAAGGTGGTGCCCCGGTTGTACGACGCCACCCAGTCTTCCAGCAGATCCAGGTGACGGTTGCGGTGGAACTGTGCCTCGGCGGTCTCGTACCCCTGCTGCGCGTACGCGTCTCGGCCGGTCTCGTTAGCGCTTACCATCAGCAGCACCTTGCCGGCGAAGATCAGCAGCAGCAGCGCTAGCGGGGCGAACCCGATCAGCAGCTTCGCCCGTACTGACAGCCTTCGCGGCGAGAATCTCATCGTGACCCCTTCCGAGAAGCGCCCCTGACCCGCGCCGCGAACTGGCGGCCTCGGGCGGCATCCCACAGTTCCCACAGCACCGGGCCCAGCAGCAGCAGGCCCACCAGCCAGGACCAGTCATCACCCGACGAGACCATCGCGCTGCTGCCGGTACCGCGCACATCCGGCGCCGCGATCTGCACCTCGCTGGGGGCGGTCCGATGCTGGTAGCTGCCGCCTAGCTGGTCTGCGATCTGGCGCAGGTTGTTCTCGTCGATCGTCGACAGGGCCTTCCCGCCGTGGCCGTCTGTTACGTACGACGAACCGTTGCGCATCCGCCCGCCCTGGGTCGTGCCGTAGCCCAAGACCAGCGCCCCGGACAGGTAGGTCTTCAACGTGGCGAAGGAGTCCACCGGTTTCTCCACGGTCTGCTCACCGTCGCCGAGGTACACCAGCAGCCGCTTGCGGTTCGGGGAACGCTGCGCCGAGCTGGACAGGGCGGCCTCGGCGGCTGGCAGTCCGACATCGATCGACGTGCCCTGGTTGTAATACTCCCGCGGGCCGGCCACCTCGACGAGGGTCATGACCGCCGTGGTGTCGGTCGTCAGCGGGAGTTCCAGCCGCCCGACATGGTCGAAGGTCACCACCGCGAACCGGGCCCCGGGGAACCGTTCCAGCACCCGGCGAATATCCGCCTTGGCGCCGAGCAGCCGGGGATCGGAGCCGTTGTAGTCCTCAGCCATCATCGACAGGCTCCGGTCCAGCATGATCACCACATCCAGATTGGTGGTCCGGCCCGGATCGGAGACCACCCCGAAGCCGGGACGCAGCGCCGCCAGCACCACCAGCAGCCCAATCAGCAGCCGTCGCCCCAGCGGCCACGACAGCTGGCGGGCCCGCCAGAGCTGGTAGCCCACCAGGGCGAGTACCCCAGCCCCCACCAGTACCGCCGGCCAGTACGGATTCACTGCCATCGTGACACCTTTCCGCTCGCGACCACCCAGCCCACCAGGCCGACCGACAGCAGGGTCAGCCCGACCGCGGACAGATCGTGCACCGCCACCTGCCGCTCGCCCTGCAGCCGGGATGCCTCCTGCGACTGGATCGACCGGATGATCGCCGGGCCGGTGGCCTTATCCCGCATCAAGTAGCCCGCGCCCCCGCCTTCGATGGCTAGCTGCCGCAGGCGGGCATAGTTGGTGTCGTCGTATTCGGCGATGGTGAAGGTCACGACCTTTTGCTCCTTGAGCTGGGCAAAAGCCTGTTCCACTGTGAAGATCGGTGTGCCGGACAGATCATTATCGGTGGCCAGCACCATGGTCCGAGCCCGCTCGCTATCACGACGGTCAAACCGCTGCAGGCAGGACATGATCCCGTCACCAATCAGGCTCGACCCATTCCCCTCATTAGTCCCCGTCAGGAAACGGAAGCTGTGTTTCTCCATCTCCTGTGCAGCCGTGGTCAGCTGCTCGGCGATGAAGTCGTAGTCATGGGTCAGGGGGAACTTCAGCACCGCCGACGAGTTCCAGACGGTGAGCCCGATCCGTTCGCCCTTGAGGCCGCGCGCGATCTCGCCGAAGCCTCGCAGTAGTTCCGCGTCCACGTCGCTCATCGAGCCGGAGACATCCAGGCAGAGCATGATGTCGCGGTTGTGCTGGATGGAGGGGTTCTCGTCGCTCA
Organism: uncultured Propionibacteriaceae bacterium; assembly: GCA_938046585.1. Classification (GTDB taxonomy): domain Bacteria; phylum Actinomycetota; class Actinomycetes; order Propionibacteriales; family Propionibacteriaceae; genus Fen-668. The sequence goes on from CALIWR010000003.1 coordinate 117,460, forward strand.
GCCCCAGCCTGCCCGCCAGCAGCCAGCACCCGGCCACCACCAGACCCAACGACGCCACCTGGATCGTGGTCCAGCGCAGCAGCCGACGCGCCAGCTGCTGGAAGGCCGCGACCCGGCGTACGTTGCCGGTGTTGGCGACGAGCAGCCCGTCCGCGGCGTACGGCGCCGAGCGCCGCCCCCACAGGTAGCCCAGCACGACAAACCCCAGCAGCAAAAGCACCGCCAGCGGCCAATACTTCAGCGCCATGTTCCCACCAGCCGTTCGGCCTGCTCCGCGTAGCGGTCCAATTCCAGCGCGGCGGCCTGCGGGGATGAGCCGCCGGGGCCGAAGGCCGGTTCGTACACCCCGGCCACGAAATCGGCCACCGGCGCCAGCCGCGGGTCCTGGCGCAGCTCGTACAGGGTCATCGCGTCAAGGTCGCTGCGGCCATGATCAGCGAGATAGGTACGCACCACCCGGCTCAGCCGCTGGCTAGCCGGTTTCGCTGCCAGGCTCCCGTCGGCCAGGGCCCGGCGGATCCGGGCGATCTCGGCTAGGGTCTCGCGGCGGTCCTGCTCTGGGTCCGGTGGTGGTGGCGGCGGTGGCGGTGGGGGCGGCGGCTGGGGCCGGGTGAACCACCAGATTCCTAGGGGCACCACGATGACCAGGGTCATGGCGACAATCGCCAGCGGCACCCAGACGGGCCCGTAGCTGGCGGGCGGGAAGGCTTCAAGCGCGGGCATGGCGGTGCCGATCCAGGAGGGTGAAGATCGAAGGGATCACATCCCGCTCGTCGCTGACGTGTTCCCAGGCGATCCCGAGCCGGTCTAGGCGCCGGCCGCGTCGCTCCAGGCGGGCCGCGGTCTCGGCGGCTACCGCCTCGTGCAGTCCGGGGTCCTGCAGCAACGCCGGCCAGGTCAGCCGCTGCTCCTGGTCGAGCAGCGCGGTCTGGGTCAGCGCCGGGTCGGTCGGGTCTAGGTCGGCGATGGTGAGGAAGAGCACCTCGTGCTGGGCCCGGAGTCGGTTCAGCTGCCGTTCGGCCTCATCGTCGAGGTCTACATCGTCGGCGATGACCACCAGGATGGTACGTCGCCGTACGGTGCGGACCACGTAGTCGAGTAGGGCTCCCAGGTCCGGTTCGGGGCCGTCGGGCTGGCAGCCGGCCAGGATCTGCTGCAGCATCCGTTCCAACGCGTCCTCCCGCGAGGAAGGCCGCAGCCAGTGCACCTGGTCGTGGTTGCCGTGGATCAGGCTCACCCAGTCGCCGTGCCGGGTCGCCAGCCAGCCCAGGATTCCGGCGGCCAGGATCGCTACATCCCGTTTGCAGGTGTTCCGGTCACACATCGCGGCCATGGTCCGGGAGGTCGACACGCATAGCAAGATCGTGTGTTTCCGGTCGGCCACGAACCGTTTGATCAGCAGTTCCCCCCGGCGGGCCGAGGCCTTCCAGTCGATATCTTTCACATCATCGCCGGCGACGTAGTCGCGCAGGTCGAAGAAGTCCATCGACCGGCCCAGCTGTACCGAGGCGTACGAGCCGTCGAGCAGGCCCCGGACCTTACGGTGCGCATGCACCGCCATCCGGGTTTTGACTCTCGTCAAGAGTGCCATGGCTACGGGGTGGGCACCGCGTCGAAGATCGCGTCGATGATCATCTCCGGGCGGACCCGGTCGGCGACCGCCTCGAAGGTCAACACCAGCCGGTGGCGCAGGATCGCATGCCGTAACGCTTTGACGTCCTCAGGTACCACATGGTCGCGGTCGTTGAGGATCGCCATCGCCTTCGCCACCTGGAGCAAGGCGATCGTGCCGCGGGGGCTGGCGCCGTACTCGAGGTAGCCGGCGCGTTCCGGGCCGATCACCTGCGCCGGGTAGCGGGTGGCGTTCACCAGGGCCACGATGTACCGCTTGATCACATCGTCGACATAGACCCGGGTTACCAGTCCCTGGAGAAAAGCGACGTCGGCGGTGGTGAGCACCGAACTCACGGTACGGTCAGCCAGCACCCCGGACTCGACCCGGTTCAGGACCTCGAATTCTTCGTTTGGGGCGGGATAGTCGACGATCTCCTTGAGCAGGAAACGGTCCATCTGGGCCTGCGGTAGGACGTATGTCCCTTCTTCTTCGATCGGGTTCTGGGTGGCGAGTACCACAAATGGTTCCGGCAGCGGGTGGGTCTCGCCACCGACGGTGGTCTGGCGTTCCTGCATCGCCTCCAGCATCGCCGACTGGGTCTTCGCTGAGGAACGGTTGATCTCGTCTAGCAGCACGAAATTGGCGTGGACTGGTCCGAGTTTGGTGACGAATCTTGCGTGCTGGGCGTCGTACACCTGGGTGCCGATGATGTCGCTGGGCAGCAGGTCCGGGGTGCACTGGATCCGGGAGAAAGAGGCCTGGATAGTGCTCGCCATGGTGGCTGCGGCCAGGGTCTTGGCCAGGCCTGGGACTGACTCCAGCAGGATATGTCCCCGGCTCAGCAGGGTCACCAGCAGGGCCCGGGACAGGTTCATCTGGCCGACCATTTTGGTCGAATAGCCGTGGTGGAACGTGGTCAGCAGATGTTGGGCGCGGGACAACTCGTCGCGGGTCAGTCTCGAAGCGGTGGGCACTCGACCAGGGTAGACGCCAGTGGTCTCAACCGGGGTCGAGCCCGCCGGGGGCGGACAGATCCCAGCGGGCGTAATATTCATCTCACACCCCCGCATTAAAGGAGCGTCCCAAAGAAGCGTCTTCTCCAAGCTTTGGCCATCGTGACCGGAGTCGTCGCTGTGCTGATCCCATTCCAGGCCCAGGCTTACAGCCGCGGTGATTACCCGGGCCCGCGGCGGGGCTACGTCGCCCACCCGCCGGGCTTTCCCGATGACCACGATGTCAAGCGGACCGCGGGCGGGTTGCGCTGCACGGTCCCCTTGGCCGTCGCCACCTGGGGTGATGTCCGGGTTGTGGTCCGCGCGGAGCTGAAGCCTCTGGTGGAGACCCTGCTGCGGCTGACCGAGACCCGCTACGGCTACGACATCAGGGGCGCCGAGACCGGGGGTTTCAACTGCCGCTACGTCAGGGGCAGTAACTCCATCTCGAATCATGCATACGGTCGGGCCATCGACATCAATTCATCGAAAAACCCCAGAGACAAGGTGTTCACATCTGATATCCCGCCCGCCGTGGTGGATCTCTGAATGCGGCACGGATTCTACTGGGGAGGCCATTATCCGACCCGGTACGACACCATGCACTTCGAGTTCATGGACTCCTTAGCCAGCATCGCGGCCCACACCGCCAACGCGAGTCGGGAGGCCGGGGACCCTACGCCACCGCAGCCGAATCCGCCCCAGGCCTGCGCCACGCTGCGCTCGTACCCGCCGATCGGTCAGGGCGCCCGGGGTACCGCGGTGACGGTGGCCCAGTGCCAGTTGAAGGCTGCCCGGCACGCCATCGTGGTCGACGGGGTGTTCGGTGCTCAGACCAAGGCCGAGGTGGTCGCCTACCAGCGGGCCCGGGGGTCTCGTTGCCGATGGCCAGATCGGCCAGCACACCTGGACTTCGCTGCTGGCGCAGGGCGGCACGCCGGGGCTGCAGGAGGGCTCACGCGGTGACGACGTGATCCGGCTGCAGCGGGCGCTGCGGGCTAGCGGGCAGAGCCTGTCGGTCGACGGCCAATTCGGTGCTCAGACCAAGGCGGCGGTCGTGGCCTACCAGAAACGGGTCGGGCTGGCCGCTGACGGCGTCGTCGGGCCCCGGACCTGGGCCGCCCTGCAGGCCGGTCGCTGACCCGACTGTCAGGTCAGCCCCCCGGAGGCTGCGCCGGGGGACTGTTGGGTCTGACGGTTCATATGGCCTAGTTTCTGCGCCTCATGCCACGATGAACTACGATGACATCGTGGTGTATCAGTCATATAAAGGCGGCAGGCGTTGTCGATATCACCGGCTCTTGCGCGCAGTGTCTCTCGAGAGTCTGTTCCCGGAAACACCAGCGGGTGTGCCTGAGATCGTCTGGACCGACCACGGCAACCCCCCGCCGACCCCAGCGCAACTGTACGAACGCTATGACCAGCTGCTAGCTGGCGCCACCGTGGATTCGCTGCGCTGGTTGCGTATAGCCGAGCCTGTCGCGACCCGCGCTCTCCAGCAGGCGGTCCCAGACGGGTGCCGACTGCATGGCCTTGAGCATCGGATCAAATCGCCGCAGTCACTGGTCGCTGAGATCGCTCGCAAGTCTGACGCTGACCCGGGATTCTCGGCGTACGACGTGCGTATTCCTGACCTGTTGCGCTATACGGCGGTGGCTGCGTCATCCGATCGGGTGGTGGCGATGACGCGGGAGACCATCCGGGAGCTGAGAGGCCATGGTTGGGGCCTGGTGGAGATGGAGAGCTCTTTTGTCCACGGCAACCCTCGTATGGATCTGCGCGCGATTCTGCAGAATCATCAGAACGGCCAGGAGATCGAGGTGCAGTTCCACTCTGAGCAGTCGATCGAGGTCAAGGATGCCTGGCACAGTCAGTATGGCGTGGTACGCGACGGCGACCGGCCGCGATCTGAGAGATCCGAGGTGTACCAGGCGATGGTCGAGGCCTGGCAGTCGGTTGAGGCCCCGGCCGGCCTGGATGATCTGAGATCCAGCGGGATGCCCGTGAAAACCCGCACCTTCAGCAATCGTTATGCGACCACCTCGCAGGGCGCGAACCTGTATCTGATGGCCGATCAGGGCCGGCACCGTTGGATTGCCCACGAGGACCACGCGAAGGGCCAGCTGTTTGTCTGGGTTCTGCAGACTGGTCGGTTCCACCGAAACCAGGCAGTGGAAGCAGACTTCTACTGGGATCAGAACTACCACTACCAGCCGATCGACACAGCCGAGGCCCGGAAACTGATGAAGCAGAAGCTGGGCAAGCTTGATGGCCGGAAGAAGTTCGAGCAACTAGCCCAGGTCCGCCAAGATCAGCAGGCGCTCGACCCGGCCGCCGTACTGGGGCACGATGTCGAAGCCGAGTCATCATCTTGATGGACTTCCTTCGCTCTCGGTAGGTTTTCCGTTGAGCAGAACCGCGGCTGAGCTGGACCAGCCGCGGTTCTGCCTTATTCGGTGATGATCGGAACGGGTGCGACGAGTTTCTGCTGGACCTGATGGTAGACATCGACGTTGAGTGATGGTTCTACCCACAGCGACAATGCCACGGCAAAGTCCACCCGTTTGTCGTGAAGTCCGCCGGCCTGCTCGGTGCAGCGAACTGTCAAGTCCAGTGAACTGTCATCTTTCGTGGCGATGGCATGGTCCACCTCCCAGACGGCATGCTGCAGCGTGCCTCTCTTCGACCGAGTGGCATCGATGCTGAGCGTCGCCCCCAGCTTGTGGAATCCTGTCGGTTTTGCGAACTCCAGCTTGGCGCATCGATACTGCCGATGTCGCCAGTTCACCGGTGATAGCCACGCCAGGGTCGCCGTCACACGCTTCACGCCCCGCTGCTGTAATCCGCCTGGCAGCGGAAAAGACAGAATCGACTGTTCGCTCGCGCCCAGATTGCCGACATACAGGATGATCGCCTCGTGCTCTGCGCAGCCATCTGCGAGAGACCGGGATAGTGCGCCATATCCGTGCGCGTACGGGCCAAGCCGATCATCCACATGCAGTTTGTCTGGAATCCGGGCTGAATGCGCCACCAGCGCTTTTGATGCCACGGCAAGTTCGGACCGCGTCAGTTCTCGATCGGCCGCAGCAGCAACGACATCGACGACTCGTGCCGCCTCTCGTGAGATAGCGGCCGCCGCTGGGCTGGTGCCCATCGTGAATGCCTCATTCCCATCGTTTGGTGCCGCCACCCGAATACCAGGACCAACCTTATGGTTGGCCGAAATGAACTCCACGTCGTCCATCATGCGCTTGTGGAACAATACACGTCCGCCGGGGGCAAGTAGATCCGGTTTCACCGAGCGGCGCTGCCCAGGCCCGATTGCGCTCGTGGGATTCACGATCAGAACGCCATCAGACGGATCGACCCGGTAGCAGCCAAGCGGAAATGACCCGGAATCGTCCATGTTGAGTGCACCGACCGTCAGTGCGTTCAATGACTCTGCCGGGGAGAGAAGACTTCGTCGGGGGGAGGTCTCGGCGACGGCGGAATTCACAGAATTGGCGCGTTCAGATCCGTTCAGTGAGCAGAAGGCAGTCGTTCCACCCGGGACCTGCAGCGATCCGTGATTCCCGGCGGCGACCACGACGAGGACCCCATATTCTGCGCTCAGCCAGTCCAGGGTTCTGGCCCATGATGAGACGATCCCGTCGAATGGCGAACTGGGATCTGCCACCGACAGATTGACGACGACAATTGACTCTCCGACAGGGCCACGGTCTGTGTCCTTGGCGAACAACTCCCGAAACACCTTCCGCATCAGATCGGGTGCCAACTCCTTTTCGGGGAGTTCCTCCTCACGATCTTGAGTTTCAGATGTTGGCGTCAGAATCGGGCGTACCAGCACCGGTCGCCTCGCTGGCGATCCGCCCGTCGACAGGTCTCCCCAGACACACACGGATGCCATCGCCGTCCCGTGCCGGCGGTCGACGACAGCGACGCTCGAGTCCAGACCATCGGGATCCCATACGACTACCCGTCCGGCTAGGCGGGGATGATTCGCTACCGGAACACCGTCCAGAACACACAACACTGGGTCCCCCACCGGGAGGTCATCTGTGGTATCCGCAGCTGATCCACAGGGTACCGCATCGGAGAACCCATCAGACTGTGCTGCCTTACGCAGATACATCACGTGGCTCGACTGCACCACTGAGACGTCGGCAACATCATCGGTCGCCAGTCGTTGTAACAATTCCAGCGGGACGACACACTTCATGCCATGGTATCCGACTTCGGCGATCTGGGCAGAGAAGATCACTCGACCACCCTCGGTTTCAACCAGACGGGTGACCTCGTGCTCCGCTTTCTGGCGAAGCGGTTCGGACTGCCGATACCACAATTCAATCTCTATCGAGTGATCGCCGGGCAACATCCCGTCCAGGGCTTCTCGCGACTGGCTCATTCGGATTCTGTCCCGTGGTCCCCAGGGCCGGGCATCCTTCAGGTGAGCAAAAAGGTCCCGAAGTTGAGCGTAGCCTTTATCGACTATCCCTTTCTTCTGCCATAGGTTCCATTGTTTCAGGATGTTCTTTCGGGATTCCTCGTTGATGCAGACTGCATGAAGGTATCCCGAAACCGGTGATTCCTTATCCCGAGTCTTGCGGGGGAAATCTGAATCTGGATCGTAATCTCGTTCTACTTCAGACAACACCTCCAGATCGGTTTTCTTGGCAATCTGAGCGAGATCGATCTGTTTGTCGATTCCCTCGAAGACGATGACCAGCTGTGGGTCGCTGGCGCCCAACGATGTGGCCAGTTCCACCTGCTGCTTAAAGGCCTGGTCGATCTCACGGAGTCGGCTCTTCAGGCGTTGACCTTGCCTCTGTGGCGACAGAGGATCAACCGTTGAATTACCGCCACCTCTTGGCTTAAATTGTGTGGGCGAATGGACTGTGCCCCACAGTACCGGCCGTACCGGTGACCTCTCGTCAGCCATCGGTACGGGGCTGGGCCCTGTTCACCCAGGATCGCAATTGTCGCTCAGTCACCAAGGCCGGATCGGAACCGACGCCCTCCAGGATATGGCGTCGTTGAAGGTCTCCGGCGAAATCCTCCAACTCGGCATAGCTCACACCGCGGAGTCGATCCGCGATCGTACGCGCTGACTTTCCCAGGGGGATCCCGGTCCTCGCCGACCAGGCGCGAAGCCATTCGATCTTCCCGTCTCGACTCGCCGGCGGCAGCGACAGTCGAATCTGCATTCTTCGCCAAACGGCCCGGTCGAGCAGCTCGGCATGGTTGGTGGCTGCGACCACAATGACATGGCTCGGCAGCCGGTCGACCTGAAGCAGTAGGGAGCTGACCACCCGCTTGATCTCGCCGGTCTCATGAATGTCTCCACGCTCCTTGGCGACCGCATCAAATTCGTCGAAGAAGAGCACGCAAGGACGAATCCGGACAGCCGCGAACAAGGTCTCCATTCGGGCCGCGGTCTCGCCTAGGAAAGAGCCGATCAGACCCTCGTACCGGACGGTCAGCAACGGCACCGCCACCTCGGTTGCGATCGCCTCGGCTAGGGTCGTCTTCCCACTGCCCGGGGGACCCTCCAGCAGCACCCGGTGACGGGGCTCCACGCCGTGACTGTTCAGCAACGCCCGCCGGTGGTGCTCCTCGACCAGATTGCTTACCGCCTCCCGAACTGTTGCCGGCAGCACCAACTCCGAGAGCCGTCTCGTCGGATCGGTCTCGTGCAGGAGACCAGCTGACTCCTGGCGTCGGGTGAGTGGCGATATCGATGACCCAGGCGTCTTGCGGCTACGCTTGGCCAGCGCCTCGGTCAGTTGCGAGGCGAGCACACCGTGCCGCTTCGCGTTCTCCTCTGCGATCAGCGCCTCAGCGGCGCGGCGGAAGGCGAGGTCATCGCCACCCGCACCAGACTGCACCAGCGCCAGGAGCAGATCTGCTCGCGCCATGTTCTTCCCCTCCCTGCCAGGCGCCATTGTCGCAGACCGCACCGATCATGGGGGCCTTTCGGGTGAGCCAGGCTGCGCGGTGTCGTCCAAGCGTGGAGGGGCTTACGAGCCCCATTAGACTGGTGCATCATGTGTGGGCCGGGGCGCTTCGCTGAGGTGAACTGCCTGATTGATCAGCGTCTAGCGCAGCGGCGGCCGCTGGTGATGGCCCATCGGGGCAGTTCCGGCGGCAGTATTGCGGAGAACACCTCACTAGCGGTCTGGGCGGCGTTGCGCTCGGGCGCTGACATCGTTGAGATTGACGCCTGCCGTACCAGCGACGGGGCCTACTTCGCCTTCCATGACGGCCTCGAAGCCGAGCATCTGGGCCGGGAGGAGAACCTCACCACCCTCACCGCCGAGCAGGTGGCGGGCCTTTCGTTTCGGTGGCTGGGTCACCCCGGTCGGAGGGTGCGTATCGAATCGCTGGCGGAACTGCTCGGCGGGTTCCGTGGCGAGACCCTGTTCAACATCGACCGCGGCTGGACCTGGTGGCCGGACCTGCTGGACCTGCTGACCGAGCTCGACATGCCCCGCCAACTGCTGCTGAAGTGCCCCTCCCGGCCCGACCTGCTGGGGATCCTCGCCGAGCACCGTACGCCGTTCCCCTTCCTGGCGATCTGCCACACCCAGGCCGACCTCGACCTGGCGCTGACCTATCCCGGGCTGAACCTGGTCGGGGTAGAGATCATCGCCGCCACCTGGGACGCGCCCCTGGCGCGAGCCGAGGTTGTCCACCAGATCCACCAGGCCGGACGGTTCGCCCTGGTCAATGCCGAGGTGCTCCCGATCGCCCGGCAATGCTGGCCCGGCTACTGTGACGAGACCGCGATCAGCGACGGCCCGGAGGCCGGGTGGGGAGACCTGATCGATCGCGGCTTCGATGTAATCCAGACCGACTGGCCCGGGTTGCTATCGCGTTACCGCGACCAGAGGGCCGCTCAGGAGCGGGCAACGCGCGCACAACGGTAGCCCGGCCATCCAGACCACGGGCCAGAGCCTGCGCGCCATCACAGCAGCGGGCAGACCGGGGCTACAGGCGATCCGTCCCGACCACGACCCGGTACGTGGTCCGCTGCTGTGCGGCCGTACGTACGGTGGGGTCATGCTGGTTGCGTTCTCGATCTCCGGCGGCGAAAGCCCCCAGGGGTATGTGCACGACGCGGTCGCGGCCGCGGTCCGGGTGGTTCGGGAGTCTGGGCTGCCGAACCGGACTGACCCCATGTTCACCACCATCGAGGGTGACTGGGACGAATGCCTGGCGGTGGTGAAAAACGCCGTCGACGCGGCCGCCGGGTACGGCCCGCGGGTCAGCCTGGTCCTCAAAGCCGACATCTTCCCCGGCCATACCGGAGAACTGAGCGCCAAACTGGACCGGCTGGAGGCTGTCCTCAACGAGACCGACCAGTGACCACGACCACGGGAATCGGTCCAGCCCATACCGAGAAGATTGCGCGATCATGATCCCTCGCACCGGGTGTGACCTTTCACCGAGGCGGAACTCGGCTTCGTCTACGAGGCGCACCCCCACCCGGGGCTAGCCGGCGGGCTACCGCGCGTAGTAGCTGCCATCCACCCCGAGAACCACGCCTCGCAGCCGGCATTGCCGCACCTGATCACTGCGCTCGGGGAGCACCGACCGCGAACGAGCACAACAACGGGCTCAACGGTTTGCGGCCGCCTCTCGGGTCGTTGGCCGGGGCGGTTGTGTCCGTACGTGTGCGCGGTAGGGTGCGGCGATGGAGGTGCTCCTGCTCGGGACCGGATCCGCCGACGGCTGGCCCAACCCCTGGTGTTCGGCCCCCTGCTGCGCGGACCGGTTGGCGGCTGGCGAGATCCGTACCCCGACCTCGGCGCTGGTCGACCGTACGGTGCTGATCGACCCGGGCCCGGAGGCGGCCCGGCAGGCCGTACGCAGCGGGGTCTCGCTGGCCCAGGTCAGCGACGTTCTGATTACCCACGCCCACCACGACCACCTAGACGCGGCCTTCCTGATGCACCGCACCTGGGGCGATAACCCGCCGCTGCGGGTGGTCGGGCCGCAACCAGTCATCGACGAATGCCGCCGCTGGCTCGCTCCCGACCAACGTACGGTCCGACTAGTGCCGGTCACCGCCGGCTCTCGGCTCAGCCTGGGCAACTACCAGGTACGGGTGCTGCCGGCCGCTCATCAGGCCCTAGGCGAGGCCTGCCTCTACCTCGTCCATGCACCTGGCGCCACCCTGCTGTGGGCCACCGACACCGGACCCTGGCCCCCTGGGACGCCGCAGCTGCTGGCCGGAACCCACCTCGGCCTGGTCTGCCTGGAAGAGACCTTCGGTGATCGCGATGATCTGGCCGGACAGCACCACCACCATTCGCTGCGGACCTTCGCCGCGGCTGTCGCTCAGCTGCGGGACTGGGGCTGTCTCACCGCCGCTACCGAGGTGATCGCGGTCCATCTCAGCCACCACAACCCGGCCCCCGAGGTGCTGCGGCAGCGGCTGCGCCGGGTCGGGGCCCGGATCGAGGACGACGGGGCCCGGATCATGATCGGCGGCCCCGGTTTTCCCGGATCGTCGCTCGCCTGAGCCGTACCTCTGGAAAGGTGAGTGCGAAGCAAGCCGACGGAGGGCAGATGACGATCGAGTACGGCTTCCGGGAGCTACCGGCCGCAGCGAGCGAACAGCTGACGAACGAGGCCCTGCGGATGCAGCACCTGTTCGCCGGGGGTGATCCGCAGGCGGCGCTGGAGCTGGCCGACTGGCTGTGGGATCAGATCCCGGGCGACACCGTGGAGGCCAAGGTCGTGACCGCGGTGGTGCCGCAACTCGTCAGCGGCGCGGCGATGCTGGGCGCGGCGGGCGCTGGCCTGCGAGGCCCGGCGCTGTTGTGGCTGGAGCGCTACCGCGCCTCGTACGGCTATCAGGAGGAGCCGGTCTCACTGGTGAGGCAGGGCGAGGCTCTCTACCTGCTGGAGGAGACCGCCCAGGCCACCGCGGTCTTCGCCCGGGTTCTGCGGCTGTACGGGCAAGAGCCGTTCCATGGTGTGGACCCGGTCTTCTTGCGGCTGGCCCAGGGCAAACCGGCTGTGGACCCAGCACTCACGCAGGCGCTTGGCGATGAGCTCGACCGGTTGGCGCGGGAAGGTACCGAGGCCCTCGGCCGGGGGGACTGGGAACAGGCGGTCGCCGTATGGCTGCAGGCCTGGGCCCTGGTTCCCGAGCCAAAAGACAGCTACCCGGCGACGATGTGGTTCTGCGGGTCGGTCGCCGACGCCTATTGGGCAGCCGGCCGGTTCGACCACGTCATCCAGTACGCCCGGCGAGCCTTGGAGGCCTCGGACCGGACCAACGGCTTCCTGTGGTTGCGGCTGGGTCAGGCCCAGTACGAGATGGGGCAGTCGGCGAACGCCCTGAACTCGCTGGCCAGCGCGTTCATGCTGGAGGGGCAGGACCTGTTTGAGGCGGAAGACCCGAAGTATCTCGACTTCCTGCGCGCTGAAGGGGTCGCAGACTGAGCACGCCACGGATGCAGGAGGTTTTCCTCACCTGCGGCGATCGGCGGGGGCCGGCTGGCTACCGTGGGCTGCATGGTCCAGCGGATCCGGGTCATCGCCAAGCCCGGCACGGTTCCCCGGGAGGGGCCGGCTACGGTCGGTACGGTCGAGTTGCCGGCGGGCCGGCCGGCCGGCGCGCTGTGGCTGACCGACGACCAGGTCGCCGACACGGCCGACACCTGGTTGCGGCTCGCCCAAGACTTTTCGGTCACCGGGCTGTGGCCGCTGGTGGTTTCAGAACCCCTGACCGGTGACCACTTCCCGTACCTGCTGGAGGATCCGGCGTTAAACAACCCGGCTGACCTGCTCGCGGTACCACTGGCCGCGCCCGAACTTGATGTCTCGGTCCCTGTGATCACGCTGGACGGCGTACCGCGCCTGCCCGGTGATGGGCGGATCGGGCTGGTCTCGGTGATTGAGCCCGCTGATGTGCTGGCCCGTTGCGGCTGGGGCGGCGCCACCGGTTCGGCGCTGACCCCCGGCCAGCTGAGCGCTGTCCTGCGATCCTGGCAACGCCGGTACGGGACGCTCCCGCTGGCCATCGGCGAGACCACCCTGTTCCTGGCTTGTGCGGCGCCACCGACCGACGCCGACACCGTAGCTGGTGAGCATGAGGCCTTCTGCCGGCAGAACACTCTCGAGGGGCTGCCCCGACCGGAGTATGTCGATTTTCTGCGGTCTAGCCCGGTCTGGCCTTTCGCCTGGTGACTGCTGCAGATCAGCGGGCATACCGGCTGTTAGCGGCCTGGTTCCGGTTGCTGGTGGGTTCTTCGGCCCGCTGGTGTGCCCGCTTTCTGCGGTCTAGCCCGGTCTGGCTTTTCGCCTGGTGACTGCTGCAGATCAGCGGGCATACCGGCTGTTAGCGGCCTGGTTCCGGTTGCTGGTGGGTTCTTCGGCCCGCTGGTGTGCTGGTCGGATGCCCGCGGCTCAGCGACGGCCGATCACCGTCATGATCCCGGTCGAGCTCAGATCGACGCCCGCCGCGAAGGTTGCCGGGTTCACGTACACCCCGGCCAGGTCCAGGATGAAATGGGTATTGCCGCCCGATTCGGGCCGGACACAGGCTACGTTTCCCGGGCCGCCGGTGGCGGTGGTAACCAGGTTCGCGACCGCCTCGCCGGCGTCGTAGTTGAGGTTCGAGGCTGGCGGCGGGGACTGGCAGATGGTATGGCTCGGGTCCAACGGGCTCGGTGCGGCCGGGTAGACCACCAGGTATCCCGGCGCGGTCGGGTTGGTGACCGTGACATTCAGCACCGCCGCCTGAACCCCCTTCGGGAAGACGAAACCGACCGGCGGTTCGGACGGGGTATAGATCCCCTGGTCGGTCTGGCGGGAGTCGTACGTCCGAGTCGGGGTGAGCGGGACGAACGACCCGACCTGGGTCGCCTGGTCGTTCGCCAGGACGTAGCCGAACACGTCGATGATCACGTGGATCGGTTTCGGGGAGGAATTGGCGACCATGAGGTGGCCCGAGCCGAGTTTCACGCTCGCCAGATTCGGTACGGTCTGGCCGGCCCGGAAGTTGACGTTCGACGTCGGCGGCGAGGTCGCGCCGAACGGGTACAGGGTCAGGAAGCCGGCGGCCGTCGGATCGGTGACCGTGGCGTTAACGAAGACCGACCCGACTCCGGTGCTGGGAACCCCGCCCGCCCCGGCCACGCGCAGCGGGATCGCCGAGTAGGGGTCCAGCCGAACCGTGGCCCGGGTGTCGAGCAGCCGTTGCGGCGTGATCGCCACGAAGGCGCCATTCACCGTGGCCGTACCGCCGATGTAGTAGCCGGCGACGTCGGCCACCAGGTCGGTCGTCCCCTGCAGGCAGGTCAGGAAACCGATTGATGCTGCTAAGCCGAGCTTCACGGCCGCTAGGTTCGGCACCACGTCGTCGGCGACAAAGTTGAGGTTCGACACCACCGGCGGCGTCCCCCCCGTCCACGGGTAGACCGTGACAAACCCTGGGGCAGTCGGCTTGACAGCAGTGACATTGACGACCACTGCCGCGGCGGTGCTGGGGATTCCGATTGACGATACAGGGACCCGGATCGCAGCCTGGTTCCCGAGTCGACCGGCGGGGGTTCCGATTCCCGAGCGGGTGTCCAGGAGGCGGACCGGCGTGGGCAGTGGGACAAACGTCCCCGCAGCGGTGGCCTGGGGCTCGACGGCGGGTACGGGCTCAGCCACGGCTGATGGTGGGCCGCTGACCAGCAGCGACAGCGCCAGCAAGGCGACCAGCAGAGCGCGTCCCACTGCAGCTCCTCCCGTCCTCAGGATCTGTGGCCGTACCTCCCGTAACATGAGCACCGGCCGTCAAAGCCCCAAGTATGACACGGAGTTACAGGCCTCGTCGCTTCGTCAGCGGGTAGCGGCCGTGACCTGGGCTAGGCCGACTGCGTTGGCGCTCGGCCCCTGATAAGAGCGCAGCTCGTCGCAGGGATTGCCGTCGCTGGGCAGTGGGGCGTTCAGACCGCCCGCGCCGACAAAACCGCCGGCCAGATCGACCACTAGGTGGGTTGCACCGGGCGAGCCGTTGTAGAAGGACACCATCAGCTTCGAATCGACCGGGGACGTGGACAGGTTGGGTACGGTCTGTCCGGCTAAGAAGTTGACGTTGGACACGGCCGGCAGGTCACCGGTCCGCGGCGCTACGGTGATGAAGCCCGCCGCCTCCGGCTCGATCGCGGTCACATTGGCGATCACCCCGCCTACCCAGGGGGCGAAGCAGCCGATGCCCTCCCAGTGGGGGCGCAGCTTTCCGGTGCGCCAGCTGGGGAGTCGGGTGTCGATGATTCGTTCCGGCGAATGCGGGATGAAGGCGCCCGGCTGTTCGCTGTCGATCCCGTCCAATACGTACCCGGCGACGTCGGCGATCAGGTGCGCGGTGCCGGCCGAGCCGTTGTACAGCGACACCTTGCCGTTCGCGCCGATTTTCACCATCACCAGGTTGGGTATGGTCTGCCCGGCCCGGAAGTTCAGGCTGGACGCGGTTGGTCGCGGCGTTCCCGATGGCCATGCCGTGACGTACCCGTCGCGTTGCGGCTGGGTGACGGTGGTGTTGAGGAAGACGGCCTGTACGTGGGTGGCGGGTATCCCTTTCGTCCCTGTTACCTGGACGTCGATGCTGCCGCCTGGGCCCACCGGCCCGGTCGTGACCCGGGTGTCGATGAGTCGGGCCGGGCTCATCGGCTGGAACATCCCCCGATGGACGGCTTTTCCGCCCTGGTAATAGCCGGCCAGGTCGGCCAGCAGGTGGATAGTGCCGGGTGATGCGTTGCGGATCGACAGGTATCCGTCTGCGCCGATCGCGCAGACCACCAGGTTGGGCACGGTCTGTCCGGCCACGAAGTTCAGATTCGACGCGGTCGGCGCCGTGGCGTCCGGGTAGACGGTGACGTATCCGGCGGCCGACGGCTGGGTGACGGTCACGTTAAGGATTACCGACCCGGCGTCTGCGCCGACCCCATGGCGGCCACGGATGGGGAGCCGAATCACCTGGTTCGGGAAGACCGGGCCTGCCGCGCCGGTCCCGTACCGGGTGTCGAGGACCCGGACCGGTTTGAGAGGGTTGAAGGCCCCGGGCGCGGTGAACGCGGCAGCTTGGGGGGGCCGGGGTGCGGCCTGCGCCGGCTGGGATCCGGACAGCAGGCCAGTGATGGCGGCCAGGGCCGCGATGATCATGTGAGTGGTACGCGCGCGCATGCCAACCTCCTTCGGGGGACCGCCGCACAGTAGGTGGCGTCACCCGCAGGCTGCGCCGCAGATGAGAAATCTCTTGGGTTGGTGCCCAACCGGATCCTTGGACGCGGGGAGAGGAATGGGGAATCCGCTGGCGGTAAGGAACATCCTTCTTTGGCGATATTCTCCTGGATTTCAGGACTATGTTGTGATGCTGGACGAACGACGAGAAACGCGCAACTTCGCCATGACCTGAAGGGTCTTCTCGGCGTGAGGAGGAAGACCGGGAATCAGCGACGCCGTCAGCCCTCGCGAAGGCGAACACTGCAACACGCCAACTCTCGGCTTGCCCAGTCCCGTTTCGGTGACTGGATAGGCTTGCGACTGCGCCTGAGAGTCAGGCGGCCAAGGGCGAGAGGATCAGATGGAGGGCCAAGTCGAGCAGATTACAGTCTCGCAGGTGGCGACCCTGGTGGAGCGGATCTTCGATGACGCTCGCGAACATCCCTTAGTGTTGGTTTCCTGTGCTTCTGACACTGAGCGTCCTCGGGTGTCGCCGGCTCAGATCGCCGAGCAGAACCCGACCGTGGATGTGGTGCTGCTGGAGTCCATGTCTGCCTCGAACCGGCTCAGCGATCATGTCGGGGCGTCTTTTCGGGCCTTTGGGGGTGCGGTCCGGGTGATCTGGCCCGGCGCCCGTCCGTCTGACGCCTGGCGTCGACACGGGCTGTTTCTCACCTTGCCTGACGATGACCCGGACAACACTCTGGCCCGGATCCGGCTGTACCTCGCGACCCCGATCCGCCGGCCGGTCGAGGCCACCTCGCCCCGCCCTCGGCCACCGGTTGCAGGCGCTACCCCGGCTACCTTGGCCCGCAAGCTCAGTGCCCCGGCCGGGGCCAGCCCGGCGGAGCCGGCTCAGCATCAGCCGTTCTCACCTGCGAGTCATCCGGCTCCAGCTGCGCCCCAGCCGGTCTCATTTCAGCCCCAGCCGGAGATCCGCCAACCAACTCCGGCCAGTCCTGTCAGCCCATCGAGCGGGGAGACCAGGCTAGACCTGGAAGCCCTCAGCGCTCGACTTGACAAATTAGAGCGGCACGTGAATGACTTGCCGGGTCGAATTGAGAAGGCCGTCGGGCGCCGGGTGTCGGAGGTATTGGAGGCGTTGCTCGGACCAAGCGGCAGCGACGCCGATCGGGAACGCGCCGAGGCTGCCGAGGCGGCGCTGCAGGAGGCCCGGGAGCACAACCGGCAACTTGAGCAGCAGCTGGAGCAGCGTTATGACGACTGGCTGCCGACGGTCTATGACGATCCAGAGCACCAGCTACGCTACGAGATCGAACAGACCTGGTTGATGTTGACTTCATCTTCGGAACGGGCGCCGCTGCGTCCGTACCGGATCGCCCAGAGCTTTCTCGACGACCTCGTCGATCCGCCGGTAGAGCGCTCCAAGGCGGTTCGTTGCATCGTTGACATCCTCACCGGGCCGGCTGACACGGGCCGGATCCATCCGTGGAAGGCGGGTAAGGCGGCTGCCAACGTCCGCCGGGACGGGGCGATGATGTGGCGCTACCACGTACAGCGGAACTCGCCGCAGGCGGCTCGGCTGATGTATTGGGACGGCGGCCCGGAGCTGGAATTGGTCCGCCTGGCCCGCCACGACGACCATCGCGGGCTTCCCTGAGCTGTACGGGTCTTGGGCCTGAGGCCCGACGATCCGGCAGAGCCGTGGAATATCGCGGGGGCGGCCTGCGTTGGCTTGGCCGACAGTCAACATCCGACACCGCGAGGTACCAGCATGGGAATCATCAACACCGAGATCTTGCCGTTCACCGCCACCGCCTTCCGGAATGGCGAATTCGTCGAGATCTCCGAGGCCGATCTTCGGGGAAAGTGGGCTGTGGTCTTCTTCTACCCGGCCGATTTCACCTTCGTCTGCCCCACCGAGCTCGGCGACATGGCCGACCACTACGACGAGTTCCAGCGGCTGGGTGTCGAGGTCTTCTCGGTTTCCACGGACACGCACTTTGTGCACAAGGCCTGGCATGCCGATTCTGAGACCATCGGCAAGATCCGCTACTACATGGTGGGTGACCCGTCGGGGCAGATCACCACCAACTTTGGGGTGATGCGCGAGGGCGCCGGGTTGGCCGACCGGGCCACTTTCCTGATTGACCCGGACGGTGTCATTCAGTTCGTCGAGCAGACTGCGGAGGGGATCGGCCGTAATGCCGCCGAGTTGCTGCGTAAGATCAAGGCCGCCCAATACGTCGCCGCGCATCCTGGCGAGGTCTGCCCTGCCAAATGGGAAGAGGGCGCCGAGACTCTTAGCCCTTCGCTTGATCTGGTCGGCAAGATCTGATTTCCCGCCCGCGGGTGGTGGGGTTCCCACCGCCCGGGCCCGGGCCTTAGCCGTATCCCCATCACTCGACCCGAAGGACCTCTTACCATGCTCGACGCTAATCTCACCGCCCAGCTCACCGGCCTGCTGAAGGAGAACCTGCGCGAGAACGTCGAGCTGCGAGCCCGACTCGACGATGGGCCGACCTCGGCCCGAATCCGCGAACTGCTCGACGAGCTGGCCGCGCTGAGTGACCGGATCAGCGTTGCTGACGATCCGAATCCCGAGTCCCGGGTTCCCTCGTTCACGATCGCTCGCCCCGGCACCGAGGTCGCTGTCTCGTTTGCGGCGCTGCCGATGGGTCATGAATTCAATTCGCTGGTGCTAGCGCTGCTGCAGGTCGGCGGTCACCCGGGCCGGGTTTCGCCGGAGCAGGTTGAGCAGATTCAGGCTCTTGAAGGTGAACACCATTTCGAGACCTTCATGTCGCTCAGCTGCCAGAACTGCCCCGATGTGGTGCAGGCGCTGAATCTGATCAGCATCCTCAATCCGAGGATCCGCCATACCGCGATCGACGGGGCTCTGTTTACGGAAGAGGCTAGTCGGCGGCAGGTGCTGGCGGTGCCGACGGTGTTCATGGACGGGCACGTGTTCGGGCAGGGCCGGATGACCCTGCCCGAGATCGTGGCCCGGCTGGACTCGGGTGCCGCGGCCCGTGAGACTGAGCGGATCGCCGCGCTCGCCCCGTACGACGTGCTGGTGGTCGGTGGCGGGCCGGCCGGCGCCGCGGCCGCCGTGTACGCCGCCCGCAAGGGAATCCGGACCGGGATCGTCGCTGAACGGTTCGGTGGGCAGGTGCTGGACACGATGGCGATTGAGAACCTGATCTCGGTCCCCCATACGGAGGGGCCGAAGCTTGCCGCCGACTTGGAGCGTCATGTCGGCGAGTACGGGGTCGAGGTGACTCATGCGCAGCGTGCCGTCGGGTTGCGCCCGGCCCCGGAGCCGGGTGGCCTGGTCACCGTGGAGCTGGACTCCGGCGCCAGCCTGGCGTCACGGACCGTCATCGTGGCGACGGGTGCCCGCTGGCGCACGATGGGTGTCCCCGGCGAGAATGACTATCGCAACAAGGGCGTCACTTTCTGCCCGCATTGCGATGGGCCGCTATTCGCCGGCAAACGGATCGCGGTAGTCGGCGGCGGTAATTCGGGGGTCGAGGCTGCGATCGACCTGGCCGGGGTGGTGTCCCAGGTCACCGTGGTCGAATTCCTCGACCAGCTCAAGGCTGATGATGTGCTGCAGCGTAAGCTGCGTAGCCTGCCGAATGTCGAAGTGGTGCTGGGCGCCCAGATCAGCGAGGTTATGGGGGACGGTGCCACGGTCACCGGTCTGCGTTACCAGGACCGGGCCAGCGGCGAGTCACGGGAGATCGCGGTGGACGGGGTCTTCGTCCAGATCGGTCTGCTGCCCAACAGCGAATGGCTGGACGGCGTCTTGACCCTCTCGCAGCGCCGGGAGATCGTCGTGGACGAGCGCTGCCGCACCAACCTGGACGGGGTATTCGCCGCGGGAGATGTCACCACGATCCCGTACAAGCAGATCGTGATTGGGATGGGCCACGGTGCCACCGCCGCCCTGTCGGCCTTCGACTATCTCATCAGGAAGGTTGAGAACCTTCAGCCGTGTGCCCTGACATAGGCGAGGAATCTGATGGTCGGTACGTCGCGTTCTGCTGCGATGTTGGGGGATCTTCTGGTTTGTCTGAAGTTCCAGGGCCCTTCTGGGTCTCGTCGGTGACGATCACTGATTGCTCGGCCTTCGGGTGAGCGATGATGAAGGAGTCGGCCTCGTTGTGTCGCCCTCGTACCCATCAGGGTGTGCGTCACTGATCTCGCGAACGGTGCGGAGTACGGCTTCGGTTGTTAGGCAGACGAACCCCTCGAGTTTCTTGGCCCACGTGTAGAGATCATTCCCACCAAGGCCAAGCTTACGAAGAATCTCCCCGCAGATGCAGGTTTTACCTCTTTTTCATGGGATTCAACGGCGATACCAGCAGGTCAGGGCCGAGACGCCGTGATCAGGTACGCATCCGTAGCAGGGTGGACTTGCCGAAGAGGGATTCGACGAGGTCGACCGCCAGCTCGGCGGTGGCGTTGCGTAGGTCCAGGGCAGGGTTGACCTCGACCAGGTCCAGCGAGCCGAGCAGCCCGGTGTCGGCGACCATCTCCATCACCAGCTGGGCTTCCCGGTAGGTCGGGCCGCCGACCACCGGGGTCCCCACGCCAGGGGCGACCGCGGGGTCGACGAAGTCGAGGTCCAGGCTGAGATGGACATGGGTGTCGGGGCCAGCGCCCGCCAGCGCCTGTTCGATCACGGCCCGCATCCCGACCTCGTCGATGTAGCGCATGTCGTACACCGGAACCCCCCGGTCGACCAGGCGCTGCTTCTCCTGCTGGTCGACGCTGCGCAGTCCCACCTGCCGGACCTGGGCCGGCTCGATCGCCGGGATCTGGTCGGACAGGTTCACCAGTTGTGTCGGTCCTTCTCCGGTCAGGCAGGCCACCGGCATTCCGTGAATGTTCCCGGTCGGGGTCGCCTCGGCGGTGTTGAAGTCGGCGTGCGCGTCCACCCAGAGCACCCGCAGCTGCTTGCCGACGGCTCGGCACCAGGCCGCGACCGCGCTAATCGAGCCGATCGCCAGGCAATGGTCGCCGCCGACCAGGATCGGCAGCCGGCTCGCGTCCAGCGCGGCGCGTACCGCGTCACGGACCGCGAGGTTCCAGGCTGCGACTTGCTCGAGGTGGCGGTAGCCACCTTCGGGGGGCAGCTCAGGATTGGGTGGTCCGCAGAGGTCTCCGGCGTCGTACACCTGGTAGCCGAAGGCTTCGAGCGCGGGGCCGAGCTTGGCCACCCGTACCGCCCCGGGACCGAGCCGGCAGCCGGTACGGCTGGCGCCGATATCGGTCGGGGCACCGATGATCTGGATCTGCTGGGTCACCAGTTCAGGATCGCATGCGACCTCTCGCTAGCGGCATCCGACCCGCAGGTAACGTGGCGGGCATGCGGATCGCTCTGGTACTGGGCGCGGGTGGGGCCCGCGGCTACACCGAGATCGGCGTAATCCAGGTATTGCACGAGCAGGGGCACGAGATCGTCGCGATCGCCGGCTCGTCGATCGGGGCCCTGGTGGGTGGGTTGGAAGCGGCCGGGAAGCTGGACGACTACACCGACTGGGTGATGACGCTGACGCAGCGGGACCTGCTGCGCTATCTGAATCCGGGCGGGGCCGGTGGCGGCGCTTTCCGGCTGGCACGGGTTTTCGAGAGGGTCTCCGGGATCTTGGGCCCGGTTCGGATCGAGAACCTACCGATCCCGTACACCGCGGTCGCCACTGATATCGAGGCCCGTCGGGAGGTCTGGTTTCAGGAGGGTTCATTAGAGGCGGCGATCCGGGCATCGGTGGCAATCCCGAGTTTTATTGCCCCGGTGGTGGTGAACGACCGGGTACTGGTCGACGGCGGGGTCACCAACCCGGTCCCGATCGAACCGACGCTCGGGGTCCCGGCCGATCTGACCGTGGCGGTGAGCCTGTACGGGCCGCCGTCGGCAGCGTTGCGTCCCGAGCCGGAGAAGGGTTGGAGCCTGCTGGCGCCGTTGCAGAACCTGTCGCAGCGGCTGCTGGCTAACGATCAGCAACCGGAAATGCCGTATTCCTATCTCAGCCGGAATGTCTCGGTCCTGGACATTTTGTCACGCTCGGTCGACGTGATGTGTTCCCAGATCGCGCGTACCCGAATGGCATCGAATCCGCCTGATGTGCTGATTAGCGTACCGTCGGATGCCTGCGCCACCGCCGATTTCCACCGGGCCAGCGAGATCATCGACTTGGGCCGGGAACTCGCCCGGGAGGCGCTGCCGAAACTGCACGTCGAAGAACCGGTCAGCGAACCAGAACCCCGCTCGGGTCTTGCCCGGTTGTTGGGGCGTTCTAGCTGATCACGAATCGCGACCGGCGACGTACGTAGGGGACCCCGTGTGATGGCGAGGTCCCCTACGTACGCGGGTGAGTCGTGTCAGCGGGCCTGGTAGCTCAGGCAGGAGGCAGTGTCGCCGCCCATGCTTACGGCCGCAGCGGTGCACATGAGGTCGGTGTTGTGTACGCATT
The DNA here is from genome assembly GCA_938046585.1 of uncultured Propionibacteriaceae bacterium. Taxonomy (GTDB): domain Bacteria; phylum Actinomycetota; class Actinomycetes; order Propionibacteriales; family Propionibacteriaceae; genus Fen-668. The sequence goes on from CALIWR010000003.1 coordinate 139,734, forward strand.
CCAGCCGCTGGCAGGCGCCGACGTGCCCCTGGGCGACGGGCAGGCCGCCGCGGGCGTCCAGGCTGATGAAGGTTCCGCAGGCGGGGCTGCCGGCCTTCCCGCCGACGGTGATGGCGTACGCCGCGCAGCCCTCGCGGTTGAAGGCGCAGGAGGTGGTGGCGCAGGACGTGATCGGGGTGACAGTGGCCATGATGGCCTCCTCAGCATACGTGAGCGATTCGGACCCCGCGACCATAATCCGGTTTCCGGCTCCCATCAACGAAGGTCAGGCTTCCTTATCCTGATATCCGGCGATTTCGTATCGCGCATCTTTCTAAAACAATGAGGCTGCTGTAGCCGTAGCCGATTTCTGCAGAGGATAAGGTAAGGCGAACCTGGGGCACAGTCGTGACGGGTTTCTCGGGTGTCGGTGTTCAGGGGCGCATCAGGCGCTGGGGCAAGATTTCGGCCGCGAGACGTTCGAGTACGTCGCCGGTGTCGTGGGCGAGGATTGGTCCATCGGGGAAGACGATCACGGCCGTGGTGACTTCCTCGCCGGTGATCTGCATCAGGGTGGCCCCGTGTTCGTCAACGTCGAGGCACAGGACTTTCCCTCGCAGGCTGGGGCAGACGCCGATTGCGGGGCGGGTCGAGCAGATCCAGCCCGGCGAGGCTCCTTCTCGGACCGCATCGCAGATAGCGTGCAAGCCGATCTGGCCTACGGCGGTGACCGCCTCGTGGGCGGTCAGGGCCTCGACTGCACCCCAGGCGTACCCGGCTTGCGGGGCCTCGATGTCGAGGATGTCCGCGATGGCGTGGCCAGAGATCCCACTGGGGCCGTGGAGCAGGAACCGGTCGGCGGTGATGACGCCCAGTCGTCCGCCCTGGTGGTCGGCGATGGCGGCGACTCGTTCGATCGGGTGCTCGCCGGTGATCGCGCAGTGGCAGGCGGGGGTTCGGGCCGAGGCCAGCAGCGCAGCGGCCTCGGTCTCGTCCGCCCAGCGTAGGGTTCCCAGCAGGTGGGCGCTGGCGACGGTGATCCGAATGCCCGGATCGGCCGCGTCCATGGTGATGTCGAGGCGTACCTCCACTGGGCTGTCAAGGCCGGCCAGGGGCGTGCCCGGGGCCGGGCAGGCTGCGATCAGCAGGCACCCGTCCGCGCGTAGGGCGTGGGCGACCGGGATGGGGGCCGAGGGGTCGATGCGGTACGCGGTGAGGTCGGCGCTGCCCGCGCCGGACAGGAGCCTGCGGGCGGTACGGCGGGCGCACCGGGCGATGTCGGGCTGAGGGTCTTCGGTGACTGTCACGCGCATGCCTTCCTGATGTTGCCCTGGCCGTACGATCGGCGGCGACTGCAGGTGAGGCTACCCTCACCACCGCATCGCCTCGAGCACCACCCTCCGCGCAGGGATTCAGTGCGCTAGCAGAGACTCCCGCCAGGTCTGGAGCCGGCTTACGGCTCGCTTCAGGCTCGGACTGGCTTGTGCGGCCACGGCAACATTCCACCGCTCACGCGCATACTCATGGAGCCGAAGCACATACAGGGGGCCAGGCTGGTCATGGGACACCATGTCCTTGCGTAGCAGCCGGGACTGGGATTCTTGGCAAAGACCGAGCAGCGTGGCCTTAGCATGAGATAGGGATTCCGGATCCCGGGGAACCCGATGGTGTTTGATCTGGAAGTGGGAGGCGAATCCCGCGGTGTCCGCCAACAGCCAGCTCTCAGTCATCGGGTGTACGAGTTGCAATAGAAACTTCCGGCTCGGTGAGGCTTCTTCGATCGGTTGAGCCTCTTCGAGCAGCCCTCTCTGCAAGTCGACTGGGCATCTCCCGTCCGTGTCGCGGAACACTACCCACGGCTCAGCAAGGGTGACCCGGGAGAATTTACGAATCAAGACATCAAGATTGCGGGAACCTTTTTTCGTCGCCCATTTAGTCGTATCGAAGCGTAATCCGACATGGGTGAGAAGAGTCTCGACCATGCCGCGATCTGATTCGCCCTCAACGGCTACACCGACCAAGGGATTATCGTCCATGGTCAGCGGCTTCGCGAGGCCTGGAGTAGGCCCGATAGGTCACCAGGGGAGATTAATCTGTTCACCACATCAGAGGGGGACCACACACCCGATTCCAGGTCGTGCGCCGCGGCGTCGATCGTGGACAGCAGATCGGCCTGTGTCCCGTTCCCGGTTACCCGCAGTACGAGCACTTCCTCGGGGCGGATCCCTTCATCGTCGAGGATCTCAGGGGCATGCGTCGACAGGAGTACCTGCAGATCACTGGAGCGCTGGGCCGTGGCCAGCACCGAGGGGATTGTCTTGACAATGGCCGAGTTCAGTGACAGCTCGGGATCCTCTAAGAGAAGAATCCCCGAACCCGTCGGGGCCTTGATCACGGTCCACAGCAATCCGATGAGGCGCAGGGTGCCGTCGGAGAACTCGGTCTCGCGCTGGGCTGACGGATTCGAGCGCCAGTTCCGGTATCCCGCCTTGAGATGGGGCGTCCCGGAGGGGTCCACCTCGATCTCGAGCGTCTCGAATTCGGGGACGGCTGACTGGAGGGCGGTCTGGATACGTTTCATCCAGGCATCGCGGGTCCGTTTGGGAGTTCCATTCATCTCGGAAATGAAGGAGCCTCCGAAGGGATCTCTGCCGACCGTCGAAGCCCGGCTCGGGTCCCGGATGATCTGGGGAACCAGATGGAAATATTGGGCCTTGGCCAGGTGCTCTACGACCTTGCGGAATCTCTGGTTGGCGCTGATCTGCTCGATATGAGTCTGGGTCAGTAGCTCCGAATCCGCATGATCATTTTTATCGGGTCGCTGGAGAATTCTCTTCCCGTTACGGTCGACGATCTCCGCATCGACGATCGGGCGATTATGCCCCCCAGACTCACCTTTAATGGACAGCCGATAGTGCCACTTGTCGTCGCCGTCCTCGAGATCCAGGTCGATGATCAACCGGCCGTTGCGGTGGTTGCGCGAGAAGAGGCTGCGGACCTTGCTGATCCCACCGCGCCGGGACACTGCGCTCGACAGCCCCCCACCCGGAGCCGCGATATCGCCCAGGAACCGGAACAGGTCCAGGAGATTGGACTTCCCGGCGGCATTCGGGCCCACGATGAACAGGCGACGGTCGATAGGGAAGCTGACCGACGTGAAATTGCGCCAGTTGTCCGCTGACACCCGGGTGATCCGCATCGCTGAGACCTCCGATCCGATGGTTGCCCATCAGAGGATAGGGCCCAGACCCTGGGGCCAGGATCAGATTCGGCGCCGGGCGGCTCCCCGGTCAGCGGACTGGGCCAGCGAGCCGTACACCCGAAGCGCCTGGGAGACCTGCCGGTCACGGCTGGCGGGCGCCCAGCCTTGCCGGTCGCGGCGGGCTCGCCGCTCGGCCAGCTCGGCATCGGACACCAGCAGGGTGATCCGGCGTTCGGGGATCGAGATCTCGATCTGGTCACCGTCCTCGACCAGCCCGATCGGTCCGCCGGCGGCGGCCTCGGGGGAAATATGCCCGATCGACAGCCCGGACGATCCGCCCGAGAATCGGCCGTCGGTGATCAACGCGCAGACCGGGCCCAGCCCGATCCCCTTCAGGTACGAAGTCGGGTACAGCATCTCCTGCATCCCTGGCCCGCCCCGGGGCCCTTCGTACCGGACCACCACCACATCGCCGGCTACGATCTGGCCGCCGAGGATCTGCTCGACCGCCTGTTCCTGGGATTCTGAGACCCGGGCCCGGCCACGGAAGGTCCACTGCTCGGCGGGCACCCCAGCAGTTTTGACGATGCAGCCGTCCGGGGCCAGGTTGCCGGTCAGCACCGCCAGCCCGCCGTCGCTGGTGTACGGGGTCTGGACCGAGCGGATACAGCCCGTCACGCCGTCGGTGTCCAGTGTGGTCCAGCGGTTGCTGGAGGAGAAGGCCTCGGTGGTTCGGACCCCGCCCGGAGCCGCGTACCAGAGGTCAGCCGGCTCGGCGCCGCCGCGGATATCCCAATGCCTGAGCCATTCCGCCAGCGACGGGGAGTGAACGGCGTGGACCCCGGTATGCAGCAGCCCGCCGCGGTGCAATTCGCCTAGGATCGCGGGGATCCCGCCGGCTCGGTGCACATCCTGCATGTAGAAGTCGTGCGAATTCGGCGCCACCTTAGCCAGGCACGGCGTCGAGCGGCTGAGCCGGTCAATGTCGGCCTGGGTGAAATCAACCCGGCCCTCCTGCGCCGCGGCCAGCAGGTGCAGCACGGTATTAGTCGACCCGCCCATGGCGATATCGACCCGCATCGCGTTCTCGAAGGCCTCTTTGGTCGCGATCGACAACGGTAGAACGGATTCGTCGTCGCCTCGGTAATACCGTTCGGCCAGCTCGACCACCAGCCGGCCGGCCCGCAAGAAGAGGTCCCGGCGGGCGATGGCGGTCGCCAAGGTGGACCCATTGCCCGGCAGCGCCAACCCGAGCGCCTCCACCAGGCAGTTCATCGAATTCGCGGTGAACATCCCCGAACACGAGCCGCAGGTCGGGCAGGCGCTCGCCTCAATCCGTTCCAGCTGCTGATCGTCGGTGTCTGGGTCTACCGCCCGTACCATCGCGTCGATCAGGTCCAGCGAGGTCTCGACCTCACCGTCCACGAGGGCTTTCCCGGCCTCCATCGGGCCGCCCGAGACGAAGACGGTGGGAATGTTGAGCCGGAGCGCGGCCAACAGCATTCCGGGCGTGATCTTGTCGCAATTCGAGATGCACACCAGGGCATCGGCGCAGTGCGCATTCACCATGTACTCGACGCTGTCGGCGATGAGTTCCCGGCTGGGTAGCGAGTAGAGCATCCCGCCGTGCCCCATCGCGATCCCGTCGTCCACGGCAATGGTGTTGAACTCGCGTCCGACCCCGCCGGCCTCCTCGATCGCCGACGCGACTAGCCGTCCCATATCGCGCAGGTGGACATGCCCGGGCACGAACTGGGTAAACGAATTCGCTATCGCAACAATCGGCTTGCCAAAATCGGCGTCAGTCATGCCGGTCGCCCGCCACAAGGCGCGGGCCCCAGCCATCTGGCGGCCATGCGTGCTGGTGCGGGAACGCAGAACAGGCATCGGGAAGGTCCTCTCGTGTCCGGATCAGGCTAGCCATGGCGTCACGCCTGACCGGGCCGGGTCCAAACCCCGACAACCGACCACCACTATCCGCGTATTCCGCCCGCCGCGTGGTCAGTTCCGCCGACCACCGGTGAAGCCCAGCAGCCACAACAGATACAGACCACCCAGCGCTGAACTCACCAGGCCGACCGGGATCTGGAAGGGACTCAGCAGCCGCCCGGCGACGAAGTCCGCCAGCAGCAGGACAGTGGCCCCGACCATGAAGGATGGCAGCAGACTCATCCCGGCCGAGCGGCACATCCGGCGAGCCAGCTGAGGGGCCGCCAATGCCAGGAACCCGATCGGGCCACACGTCGCAACACAGACCGCCGCCAGCACCACCGCGTACCCGATCATCGTGGCCCGGGTCCGCCGGACCCGCAATCCCAGCCCGGCAGCTGAGTCGTCGCCCAATTCCAGGATCCGCCCTGGCCCAGCTATCCACAGCCCAACCGGCAGCAGTACGGCAGCGATCAACAGCAGGGGAGCGACGCTTTGCCAGCCGATGCCGTTCAGGCTGCCGTGCTGCCAGGTTTTGGCGGCTTCCGCTGATTCAATGCTGGTAGCGGCCAGCAGGTAGTCGTTGAGCGAGGCCAGCATCTGCCCAAGCGCGATCCCGGTCAGTACCAGAACATCTCCACCCACCCCGCGCCGCAGGGTCAACACCACCACGATCACGGCGGTTACCGCGCCGCCTAAGATCGCCCCAGCGCCGGTGGTGAGGGTGCTGGTGCTGCCCAAAGCCAGGATCATCAACAGCCCACCAGTAGTGGCGCCACGCAGGAAACCGACGATATCGGGGCTTCCTAGCGGATTGCGGGACACGCTTTGGAACAACGCCCCGGACACCCCCAGCAGACCGCCGATGAGCAGCGCCCCCACCACCCGCGGCAGCCGCTGCTGTAGCACGATGAACGGTGCCAGACCCTCGCCGCGGCCCCGTAACACCTCGACCATCTCAGCCAGGCAGACCGGATAAGTCCCGGTCGTCAGGGATGCTGCGGCGCCGGCCAGGGCCACCAGCAGCGTGACCGCGACCACCGCCAGCGAGCGGGCGTGCAGGAGCAGCGTGAACCGCGAGCCGACCCGCAGGTGCCCGGTCGGCGCTCCAAGCCGTACGGTCGGGGATGTCATGCGCGCCTCCGGGACACGGCCAGCAGCAGGAGGACAGGAGCCCCGACGAAGGCGGTCACGATCCCGGCCTCCAGTTCGGCCGGGCGGACCAACAGCCGACCCGCCACATCAGCGGTCAGCAGCAGCCCGGCGCCGGCCACCAATGACCAGGCCAGCAGCCGACGCTGGTCGGCGCCCACCAGCAGCCGTACGGCGTGAGGCACCACCAGCCCGACAAAAGAGATCGGGCCGACCGCGGCCGTGGCCGCCCCGCACAGCAGGGTGATCGCGACGAAGGCCCCGCCCCGTACCAGACGCAGATTCACCCCCAGCGCAGTGGCCTGCTCGTCCCCCAGCGCCAACGCGTTCAGGCTGTGCGCCGAGGTCAAGGCCAGGGCCAGCCCGGCGGCCAGGAACGGCGACACCCACAGCAGGATCTGAAGGTCACGGCCTTCCAACGAGCCCACCACCCAGAACCGGTAGGAGTCGAAGAGCTTGGTGTGGTACATGGTGACGGTCCCGGTGATCGACGACAGGCTGGCACCCAGCGCTACCCCGGCGAGCACCAGCCGGGCCGGCCCCGCATCAGCCGCCCGGCGCGCCATCAGGTGGACCAGGACCGCGGCCGCGGCAGCGCCGGCGAAGGCGAAGAGCAGATACTGATGCACCGAGACCAGACCCAGACCGCCGATGGCGGTGACCACGGCCAGCGAAGCCCCGGCGTTGACCCCGAGGATGCCGGGCTCGGCCAGCGGGTTACGCGTCAAGGCCTGCATCACGACGCCGGCTACGGCCAGGCAAGCCCCGACCACGACCGCGAGCGCGGTGCGATGGATCCGCAGCCCCCAGATAATCCGGCTGGGCACGGACGCGTCATGGGCCAGCAGCCCCTGCCAGACCTGCGTCGGGGTCAGCTCCCGCGACCCGAGGGCCAAACTCTCGGTGATCAGCAGCGCCAGCGCCGTCACCGCCACCAGTACCGGCCAGAGCCGCCACCGGGGCCGATTCGGCCGGCCGTGGGGCGTACGGTCTGACCGGTGCGCCACGCTAGCGGGCACGCCGAATCGTTCTCGAGGGGTAAAACCCCAGGGGATGGGTGGCCAATGACACAAGCAAAGGTTAGCCTTACCAGTATGGCTAGTCGTGAATCCCGCACCCCAGGATCGACGCTCACCCGACGTACGCTCCTGGCGGGTACCGCCGTTTCGGCCCTGACGGCCGCGGCGTCTTGTTCCTCGGCGTCGATCAGCTCGCCGTCGCCATCAAGTTCGGCCGCTGGATCCTCCAGTTCGGCCTCTGGATCCTCCAGCTCGGCCACTGCCTCAGCGTCGAAGCTCCCGAAGTCCACCGCCGTCCCGACCCAGCTCGAGGACGGGATGGGCTCGGGCAAGCCGGACGGAGCCTTCCCCCGGACCGTGCACCACTACCAGGGCCAGACCACCATCAAGACCGCCCCGACCAAGGTGGTGATCATCGCCACCGGCCAGCTGGATGCGATGCTGGAGCTTGGGATGTGCCCGATCGGCTCGACGACCGCCTCCGGCGCGGAGGGTGCGGTCCCGCAGTACCTGAAGGATTCCCACCAAGGGCAGGCCAGCGCCCTGGCTGCGATTACCGAGGTCGGTTCGCGTACCAAGCCGGACATCGAGGCCATCGGCCGGCTGCACCCCGACCTGATCCTCACCAACATCTCCGGCAAGGACGACGCCGACACTCTCTACCGGAACCTGAGCGAGATCGCCGCGACCGTCACCACGCGAGGCACCGGGCAGTTCTGGAAGAGTGACTTGCTGTTGCTGGCTGATGCCCTCGGCAAACGCGAGGCCGCGCAGAAACTGCTGAATGAGCTGGCGATCCACGCCAAGGCTGCGGGCGAGAATCTGGCTGGGGCCGGCGCCGTCTCGTTGCTGCGGAAGAACGGTGACAAGCTGCGGATCTTCGGCCCGATCTCGTTCGCCGGCTCAGTCCTCGCCGATATGGGCCTGCCACGGCCCGCGACCCAACAGTTCACCGACGGGGTTTCCAAGGAGATCTCGGCCGAGACCCTCGACCAGGCCGACGGTGACTGGCTCCTCTACGCCGTCCAGGGCGGCAAGGAGACCGAGCTGACCGGCCAGGCGCTGTGGTCATCGCTGAAGGCCGTGTCCAAGAACCACGCCTTCAAGGTGGACGACGACCCGTTCTTCCTGAACGCTGGCCCGACCGCCGCTCGGCTGGTCCGGGAGCAGATCGGCAAGTACGTCTCGCCTTGATCACCGAGCTGATCCGGCCCGCCGTACTCGAGGGACGAGACCTACACCTGGGGTACGGCGGGGCCGACGTGGTGGCGGGTATGGACGTCACCATCACCACCGGTTCTTTTACGGTGATCGTCGGCCCGAACGCCTGCGGCAAGTCGACGCTGCTGCGTTCCCTCAGCAAGGTCCTGCCGCCGCGGGCGGGTCATGTCCTGCTCGACGGCAAACAGATCGCCATGATGCGCCCGAAAGCTTTTGCCCGCCAGGTTGGTTTCCTGGCGCAGTCGTCGATCGCCCCGGAAGGAATCACCGTCCACGAGCTGGTCAGCCGGGGCCGATACCCGTACCAGAGTGTTCTTCACCAGTGGTCGGACGAGGACGATGCCCAGGTCAGCGCCGCCATGGCCCGTACCCATGTCGATGACCTGGCCCGGCGCCGGGTCGCGGAATTGTCCGGGGGCCAGCGGCAGCGGGTGTGGATCGCGATGGCCCTGGCGCAGCAGACCCGGGTGTTGCTGCTGGACGAGCCCACCACGTATCTGGACTTGGCCCACCAGGTCGAGGTGCTCGATCTGTGCCGGGAGCTCAACCAGGCGCTGGCGACGACGGTAGTCGCGGTGCTGCACGATCTGAACCAGGCCTGCCGGTACGCGGACCGGATGATCGCGATGCGAGACGGCCAGATCGTGCTGGAGGGCCCGCCGGCGCAGGTGATGACGGCCGAGACGGTTGGGCAGGTCTTCGGTCTTCACGTCGAGATCCACCCTGACCCGGTCACCGGGACGCCGATGGTGATCCCGGCTGCGCCCCGTACCCCGCAACAATCGGTTTGGCCCCTGATCTCGGACGTACCCAGACCTGATCCGGACTGAACAACCCTTCCCTCTGCCTCGGATTGGCCCGTGCCCTGGGCCGCTCAACAGCGGGCCAAACCCCGGCTTGGGGATCCGGGTCTGCGATCGGGTCGCGGATATGTCCGCAGTTGTGCCCCGCAATGGCAGAGCATGGGCTACGGTCTCGTGGCATGAACGCAGAGCAGCGGACCGGCCTGCGGGTCGGGCTCCTTGCCCGGATCGTTGCCGCCATCGTTGCCGGGATCTTGTTCGGGATGGTTTTGCCCGCCCCGGTGATCCGGGTCTTCACGACCTTCAACGGTTTGTTCAGCCAGTTCCTCAGCTTCGTCATCCCGTTGATCATCGTCGGGCTGATCGCTCCCGCGATCGGGGAGCTCGGCCGGGGCGCCGGGAAACTGTTGGGGCTGACGGCGGGGATCGCGTACGCCTCGACTGTCTTCGCCGGGATGATGGGTTTAGGCGCCTCGTTGGTGGTGCTGCCCCGGCTGCTGGTCAGCAACCCGGGCGAATTGGCCGATCCGTCGAAGGGCTTGCTGGAGCCGTTCTTTACGATCAAGATCCCGCAGCTCTTCGGTGAGATGTCGGCGCTGGTGCTGGCGTTCATCATGGGCCTGGGCATGACCGTGCTGAAGGGGGATGCGCTGCGGCGGGGCTTTGACGAGGTCCGCGAGGTGATCAATCTGGTGATCACGAAGGTGATCGTCCCGCTGCTGCCCCTCTACATTCTCGGGATCTTCCTCAACATGACCCACAGCGGCCAGGCCTTCACGATCATGGTCACCTTCCTGGGCGTGGTGATCTTCGTCTTCTTGCTGACCTGGATCATGCTGGCGTTGCAGTACGGCACTGCGGGCCTGATCTGCGGCCGGAACCCGGTACGGATGCTGGTCGCCATGCTGCCGGCGTACGTCACCGCGCTGGGTACCTCATCGTCGGCGGCGACGATCCCGGTGACCCTGCGGCAGTCGATCAGGTCCGGCACCTCGACCCCGGTCGCGTCCTTCGTGATCCCGCTCTGCGCCACGATCCACCTGGCCGGCTCGACTATCAAGATCACCTGCTTTGCGCTCGCGGTGATGATGCTGTTCGGGATGCCGATCAAGGTGTTGACGATGGTTGGTTTCGTGTGCCTGCTGGGCGTGCTGATGGTGGCCGCGCCGGGCGTACCGGGCGGAGCCATCGTGACCGCGTCGGCCTTGCTGAGCTCGATGCTGGGTTTCACCGAGGCGCAGGTAGGCCTGATGGTGGCTACCTATATCGCGATCGACTCCTTCGGTACGGCGACCAACGTCACCGGTGATGGGGCGATCGCGGCGATCGTCGACCGGGTCGCCGGGAGGCTCAGCCACCGAACCGGCGTAACCCAGCGTTGAATATCGGTCAGCGGGCCGGCTCGTCAGACTCCACCCAACGCATCACCGGGGCGCTAATCAGCATGGCCACAGCCCCCAAAGCAGCCAGGAACAACCACGGCACCACGGCCAACAGGCCAGGGGTCTCGGCCCAACCCAACAACGCCCCGACCGGCCAGCCGGCCAACAGCACACCCAAACCGCCCATGGAAGCCATCACGCCCATATGAGCGCCGAGCTGGTTCTCGCGCGCCAAATGGCCGACGGTGTCCCGGGCCCGCGGATGGATCGCCATCGAAGCCACATGCACCAGCACCACCAGCAGCACCTTCGGGATCACGCCCCACACCCCGCCGGGGGAAGGGAACCAGGCCACGGCGGCAACCGGTACGAAAGCCAAGGCCGTACCAGCATGCGCGATCTGCAACACCCGCGTCGTCGAGAACCGGTGCAACGCCAGCGTGATCCGTGACTGGGTGGTAATCACCAGAATTGAGGCCAGCAAGAAATACCAGGTGATGGTCGTCGACTCGTCCTGGCTGCGATGAATCTCCACCGGCAGCGCCAGATACATCTGGTTGGCGGCGACCAGTTGCACCATGTTCAGCGCCGCAAACCCCAAGAATCGACGATTGCGGAGCACCACTGCGATGGACTGTGTCATCCGGGTACGGACCCCGACCCGAATACCCTTCGGTAACCAGATCGCATGCACCACCCCGATGACCGCGAAAAGCCCCGCCGCGACCAGACAGGTGACCCGGAACGGGATAAACAACACCACCCCACCCAGCACCGGCCCGACCGCCGAACCGGCCTGAGAGGCGACCTGCTGCAGCCCCAACACCTGGGTTCGCGGCGGGCCGTCCTGGCGCTCCACCGTACCCGCGATCCCCAGGATCGCCGACTCCGAGGCCGGCGAAAACAAGGCCGCAGCCAGGCCAATCAGGACCACGCCAAGGACCACCACAGGCAATTGCCGAGTCAGCGCAAGGGTCGTGAAACCGGCCACCCGGATCGCGATCCCCACCAGCAGCACCGGCTTGATCCCCAACCAGTCCGACAGAGCCCCGCCCACGAAAAACAGTCCTTGCTGGGAGAACGTCCGAAGCCCCAGAATGATCCCGATCAGCGCCGTACCAAGGCCCAGATCATCCTGCAGATAGGAGGCCAGAAACGGCACCACCAGGTAGAAGCCGACATTGAAGGCGAACTGGGTAATAATCAGCAGCCCCAACGGGTGCGGCAGCCGCCGCAACAACTGAATGTCGTTGGTCACAGCTGGGGCCTCGCCGACCCGTCGTCTGGCCGAGATTCTCCGGTCGTCCTGGGCATGACATCAGGCCAATTCGATCAGCATCTGGGTGTACGGGTGGGAAGGGTTCGTCACGACTTCGCGGGTCTCACCCCGCTCGACGATCACCCCGTCCTTCATGACCGCGATCCGATCCGCCAACTGGGCGACCACGGCGATATCATGGCTGATGAACAGCATCGACAATTCCTGGGAACCGCGTAGCTGGTGCAGCATCTCGAGAATGCTGGCCTGGACCGTGGTGTCCAGGGCCGAGGTGATCTCGTCGCAGATGATCAGCGCCGGCTCCGCCAACAGGGCCCGCGCAATCGCGACCCGCTGCGCCTGCCCGACACTGATCGAATGCAGCCCCCGGTACACGATCTGCTCCGGCAGATTAACCCGGGCCATGATCTCACTGATCGCCTTCGCCTGCTCCTGCGAGGAACGGTGCAGCTTGTAGCGCAGCGGTTCACGCAACGCATCCAAAACCCGCATCCGGGGATTGAAGGATGCCCGCGGATCCTGAAACACCATCTGCAGGCGCTGCTGATGAGCCCGTCGTGAGGCACCCGACTTCGGGTTCAGCCGGTACCCATCCAAGTCGATCGTGCCTTCGGTGGGTGCCAAGGTCCCGGCGATCATCCGGGCCAGGGTCGATTTTCCCGAACCAGATTCCCCAATCAGCCCGAAACATTCCCCGGCTGCGATCTGCAGCGATGTCGGCGTGACCGCCTCGAACTGGCCCCGCTTCGTCCCGAAGACCTTACGGACCTGGTCCACCTCAAGCAGCATCGCGGCCCTCCAAGGTGGGTACGGCGGCAATCAACGCCTGGGTGTACGGATGCTCCGGGGCCACCAGCACCTGCTGCGGCGGGCCGGATTCGACAAAAGTGCCATTCGCCAGCATCTGCACCCGCGAGACCAGCCGTCTCACCAGCGAGATCTGATGGCTGACGAACAACACCGCGGTCCCTAACTGGGACGCGGTCTGCGACAGCAATTCCAGCACCTCCGCTTGGGCCCGGACATCAAGCGCGCTAGTCGGCTCATCCGCCAGCAGCACCCGCGGCTCGCTCAGCAGCGCCATCGCAATCGCCGCCCGCTGCGCCATCCCGCCGGACAATTCGAACGGGAAAGCACCCAACACCGCGTCCGGATCGTCGAACCGAAGCCGTTTCAACAGGTCCCGGGATGCGGCCAGACAGGCCTGCTGCGACACCTTCGGGCTGTGCAGCCGTACCGATTCGACAAATTGACGACTTACCCGGATCAGCGGATCGAAACTCGCCATCGGGCGCTGGAACACCATCGCCACCTCGGGTCCCCGCAGCCGGCGCCACGACTTCGCGGTGGCATGGGTAATGTCCACCCCCTGGTAGCGGATGCTGCCGTCGCGTACCGCCAGGCCGCCGGGACGCAACCCCAGCAGGCACGACAGCAGCGTCGACTTGCCGCCGCCGGATTCGCCGATAATCCCGACGATCTCCCCGCTGCTCAAGCTGAGGTCGATCTCGTGGATCGTGTCGGGCTGGCCCGGGTAGCCGGCCCGCAGGCCGGTCACCTCCAAAACCGCGGAATCACTCGACATGGGTCTCATGGGTCAGCAGGTGATACTCGGTCGGGACCATATGCAGCCCCTTGACCTTGGCATTCGACACCGCCCACCACTGGGCGTGCCCGAACGGCACCACGACCGTGTCATTGAGCGCGATCTGCTGCAGGCCGCGGGCCTTCTCCAGCCGCTGGGCGGCGTCGTACGTAGACGCCAGATCCTTCAGCCCCGCATCCAGCTCGGGCGACGAATAGCGAGCGAAATTGCTCTCACCGCCGGTACGCAGCAGGGTGTCGAAGAAATACTGCGGGTCACCGGTGGGAGCCATCGCGAACGAGTACATCCCGATCTCGTATTCGCCCGACTTCATCCGCTCGGTGGTCGACGAAAGCTCAGTGATCTTGACGTCGACCCCGATCTTGGCCAGGTCGGACTGCAGCAGCTGCGCCATCTGGCCCAGCTGCGGGCGCCGCGGGTAGGTCAGCAGCCGCAGGCTGAGCTGCTGCCCGTCCTTAACCAGTTTGCCGCCGGATTCGGTGTAGCCCATCTCCTGGAATAGGGCCTTGGCCTTGTCCAGGTTCTTCTCGCGTACCGGCAGCTGCAGGCCGGTGCTGCCACCGAAGACCACATTGTCGGGGAACAGCGCATAGGTGCTCTTGCCCATGTCATTCATCACCGACACGTAGCCGTTGCGGTCGAGGGCGTAGTTGATGGCCTGCCGGGCCCGCAGGTCCTTGGTGATCGGGCTAGCGGTGTTGAGGATCACGACATCACCGCGGGTCGAGGTCACCTGCCAGGTGGTGAACCGGGAAGTATCGGAAAAGACCGCCAGCCCGGACGACTCCGGCTGGATCGCGAGCTGGATCTCGCCGGCCTGCAGCGCCAACCCCATGGCCTGGGTGTCCCCGTACGAACGCCAGGTGACGTGAGTCAGTTTCGGTTTACCGCCCCAATAGTTCTCGTTCGCGTCCAATTCCAGCTTCTGCTTCGGGGTGAACGAGGCCACTTTGAACGGGCCGGTGCCCTGCGGCGCGGTGGCCGGCTTAATCCCGTCGCCGATCGCCTGGATCGCGGTCATCGGGTCACTCAAGATGCTCGGCAGCGCGGCCACCGGGGTCTTGGTGACGATCGTAAGGGTCTGCCCCTCAGCGGTCATCGAGGCGATCGGCAACTGGGCCTGGGCCCGGACGTTGGTGGCGATAGCGTATTCGAGGGAGGCTTTCACCGCCTGCGCCGTCATCGGGCTGCCGTTGTGGAACGTTACCTTGTCGCGCAGGGTGAAGGTCCAGGTCAGCGGGTCGACGTTCTTCCACTCGGTCGCCAGTTTGGGGATCAGGTTCAGTTTCTGATCGACGTCGACGAGGGTCTCAGTGATACCGTCGCGGGAATTGGACCAGCCAACATACGCGGTGGCAGTGTCCAAGGAATCCCCCCGGTCACTGGAACCGTAGGTCAAAGTGGTGGTGGGCCCCGTCGACCCGGCGCCCCCACATCCGGTCAGCATCAGGGCCGCGGCCAGGACGCCGGCCAGGAAAGCTCTGGGTCTCATGACGAAGTAGCCTTTCTCTTCTGGTTCTGGTTTGCATTCACGGCCAACACCTCCTGCGAGGCGTCGGCGAACAGATTCACAATCAGGGTGACGAGCAGCAGGGCGAAACCGGGGCCGAAAACCAGCCAAGGAGCCACCTGCAGATAGGGCCGGCCCTCGCTGATCATGGTTCCCCATTCGGACGTCGGCTGCGGCAGGCCAAGCCCGACGAACGACAGCGTGGCCAGGTTCAAGATCACACTGCCCAGGCTGGAGGCGGCCATCACGACCAGCGGGCTGCCGATATTGGGCACCATGTGCCGTACCAGGATCACCGCCGACGGCACGGCATTCATCCGGGCCGCCTGAATGTACGGGGCGTTCTTTACCTGCAGCGTAAGAATCCGAGCATAGCGGGAGATAGAGGTCCACGAGGCCAGGGTTAGCGCGATTACCGAGCTAAAGAATCCCGGGCCCAGCATCGCCGCGAAGGCCAGGGCCAAGATGAACTCCGGGAACGACTGGAAGATCGCCGTCACCCGCTGGATGGCGGCATCGACTACCCCGCCGGCCACCGCCGAGATCACCCCGATCAGGGTGCCGATCACCAGCGCGCAACAGACCACGGTCACCGCGACCGACAGGGTCGGGCGGATACCGACCAGGACCCGGGAGAAGACGTCACGGCCCAGGTTGTCGGTGCCCATCCAATGGCTGGCGCTAGGCGGACGCAGCTTGGTCAACGCCTGGGGCAGGTACGGGTCCTGCGGGGCCAACCAGGTGGCGGTCAAGGTAACCAGCACGATCACCGCCAGCATCCCGACGAGGATCCACCAGCCCAGCTGCGGCGACAACCGGGAACTACGGTCGCTGGTCTTCGCAGGCCGAGTCGACACCTCCAGCTGCTGCAGATCGGGATGGCTGATCTTCAGCTGTTCAGCCTCGCGAGCGATGCTCAGCGGGGTGGAATCGTCCGACTCGCTTTGGGCGTCGATCCGGCCCCGCGCCGTACGGGCCTTTCCCGCCAGACGCGGGTCCAGGAAGAAAGAGAGCAAATCGGCCGCGGTGTTAGCAATCAGGAAGACCAGCGCACACCAGACCACATAGGCCTGGATGACCGGATAGTCCTTGGCATTGATCGCGGCCAGGGCATAGTTGCCGATTCCCTGCCAGGAGAAGATCGCTTCGACTACCGCGGAGCCGGCCAGCAGAGCCCCGAAACTCGAGGCCCCCAGGGTGCACAGCGGGGCCGCGATATTCCGCAGGATATGCGCCCCGATTCGGGCCTCACCCATGCCCCGGATCCGCAGCCCGGCTACGTACGGCTGGTCGCATTCCTCCAGGGAGATGGCCCGGATCTGGCGGACGTACCAGCCGACCATCGCCAGGCAGAGCGTGATCGTTGGCATCACCATGCCGTACGCGTCCCGGGTAGCCGAGATCGGGAACCACCGCAGTTCCATGCCCAGCAGGTGCAGGACCAGCAGCGCGAACAGGAATCCCGGGACCGCGGAGCTGACGTAGCTAGCGAAACGGACTAGCTTGTCGAAAAGACCGCGCGGGCGCAGCGCCGCGGTGATCCCGACGGGGATCGCGATCAGCCAGGTCAATACCAGCGAGGCTACGGTCAGGGCCAGGGTGAGCGGCAGCCGACGCTGCAGGTCGGTCATGATGTTGGTGCCGTTGCTGAGCGAGGTGCCGAGGTCGCCGTGCAGAAGCCGACCTAGCCAGGACAGGTATTGCTCCCATAACGGCCGGTCCAGGCCTAGGCGTTCCCGCATCAGGGAGATCATCTCGGCGGTCGGCTGCACCCCTTGTGAGGTGAGCATGTTCTCAGCCAGATCCCCAGGTGTCAGATATGTCAAAACAAATGCCAGGACACTGACTCCGAAGAGCACCAACAGCGTATTGGCCAACCACCCGATCACGCGGCCGTATGGGCTCGCCATCCATGACCCCAACCTGAGTACCTCGCTCGTCCGAAGGGCGTTTCTCGGGTACGTGGGTCGGGCTTGGCCTCAGGCCACACCGTTGCGGGACAGCTCTGGATTCCCACCAGATTCCTTCGTACCAAAGGTGACCCTACCTGAGATCGACTCTCAGACCTAATCGAGAGCTGAGAATCGGGATGATCGCTGTCAGGCAAGCAAAATATGGGCTTATCCGCCGGGTCGGATGACCAGCACAGGGACGGGCTAACCAGCCCAGACGGGCCTGCGACTCGGCCCAGGGCAAGGTTCGGTCCGCTGTTGTGCGGCCGGTGGTGTGACGGGCACCTGATCCGGGTAACTGCTGGTCCGCCGGGTCGGATGACCAGCACAAGGACGGGCTAACCAGCCCAGATGGGCCTGCGACTCGGCCCAGGGCAAGGTTCGGTCCGCTGTTGTGCGGCCGGTGGTGTGACGGGCACCCGATCCGGGTTACTGCTGGGCGGCAGGACAGTGGTCACATGCGCGAAGCTGAGCCGAGCGGTGCCCCGCTGCGGCGCCTCAATCAGTCCAGCGGGGGGTGGCGCTGGTCTGCACCGTGGGGCCCGCAGGTTGCGGGGCAGGCTCGGCGGGCGAGACCAGGCGTTCCTTGGCCCGGCGCGGGGCCGAGTCGCTGATGGCCGGCAGGACCTCGGTGGTCTCACCGTCCCACTTCCGCTGGGGTTTCGGCTCGTCCGGTTCGTCCGGCTCGTCGGAATCATCGGGGGCCAGTTCTAGTCGGGGCGGATAGGTCCCGGCGCCGGGCGCCCACGGTGATTCGCCGGGCTCGGTGCGGACCTGCGGGTGCGGCGGGGCGGTCTGGAGGGTGGGATCGGGCTGTTCGGCCGGGATGTCCGGCTCGTCACCTGAGATCGGCTCGGGCAGGGCGTGGGTTGGTTCGGGCTTGACCGCCGTGCCGTTCGTGGGCCGAGGCTCGGGCAATTCGGCGGGAGCATCGAGCAGGTCAGCTTCGGTGTGCGTCGCCTCGTGCGACCGGCCCCACGGCAGGTACGGGTCGCTCGCGGTCAGGTCCGGATCGCTAGACAGGACCTGGGCCAACCCGGGCCCGGCAGGGTCAGGCTCACCGGTCGACTCGAGAAGATCGGCATCCGGCTCGGGCAAGCCGTGGCTGGGGACTGTCTGATCGGCCGGGTCCTGGTTGATGCTCAGCTGTGGCATTGGTTCGGGCAGGCCGTGGGTCGGGGTCGTCTGATCGGCCGGGTCCTGGTTGATGCTCAGCTGCGGCATTGGTTCGGGCAGGCCGTGGGCCGGGGTTGTCTGATCGGCCTCCGGTTCCGGATCGGGGATCGACTCAGCCGACGCAGGCGCCCCCTGATCGGCCAGGGTGTCGGACGCGGTCGGGGCTTCGGCATCCGGGTCGAGCAGGGACTGGATCCGGGCGACCTCGGCAGAGACCTCAGCTGCTGGTTCTGCCGGTGCGGGCTCGGGCAGCAGCCGGGCCGGCATCAGATCCGCCGGCTGGGGTTTGGCGGTGAGGCTGGGGGCGGTGTCCGGCAAAGACGGGTCCGGTTGCATCGACCGTTCGGTGGTCTCGATCGGGAGCGAATCCTCTGGCAGATCCACATCCGGGATGCCTGTCGGGTCTGGGTTTACGACAGTAGCGGCTGGGGGACTGATCCCGATCAGGCCCGGGCTCGTCAGGTCAGGGTCCGGGGCGGATGGAGCCTGGGCGGTAGCCGCCGATGGTGCCGGCCCGTACCGGAGGGCCTGCTCACCACCCGGGTCTGAGTACGGGGTGCGGCCCTGGTCTGATCCTGGGGCCGTACCGGGCATCGGCAGAGGTTCGGTGACCAGTTCGCGTAGGACCGGTTCCTCGTCGCTGGTCTTCGGGTCGGAGGCGATCAAGGCATTCAGCCAGCGCAGGTTCGGGTCGGCGTCGACCAAGATCGCCTTCATGAACTGGGTTGCCGGCAGGGCCAGCAGTGCGCCGAGCGGGCCCAGGGTGAAGGCCCACACCAGCAGCGACAGGAACGACACCGTCGAGGTGACGCCCACCGCTTCGCCGGTGAACTTGGGCTGGATGATCGACTGGAAGATGAAGTTCGACAGCGAGTACAAAGCCACTACCAGCGCCAGCCCGGTCAGGCCTTTCGTCAGGAAAGCCATGATCGCGGCCGGGAGCAGCCCGATCACGAAACCGATGTTCGGGATGTAATTGGTGACGAACGACAGCACCGCCCAAACGATCGCCAGTGGTACCCCGATCGCGACCAGACCAGCCCAGGTCACCAGCGCCACGATCAGCCCGAAGATGGTCGAGGTGACCCAATAGCGCCGTACGCCGTGCGCGAAGGACTGCAACGCCAACAGCAGGACCGGGTTGTGCCGCTCGCCCAGCCGCTGCAGCCGCTCGTCGAAGTCGAAAGAGTCGATGATCATAAACAGCAGGACGGAGATCACGACCACCAGCAGCGACACCACCCCGCTGACGTTGGACACCACCCGTCCGACAACACCGACCACGCTACTCGGGTCGATCCCCTGCAGCTGTTCGGTGACCTGAGAGCTGGTGATTCCGTACCGGCTACCCAGACTCAGCAGTTGTGACCACAAGGTCAGGCCTTGATTCTTGTACTGCGGGATCTCCCGTACGAAGAGTGACCCGGCCCAGCCGAGAGACCAGAAGAACAGGCCCAGGATCGTGATCGCCGCTAGCCCGGTGATGATCGAAGCCACGATCTTCGGCAGGAAACGTTTCAGCACCGACATCAACGGCCAGACCACGATCATCAGGTTCAGCGCCAGAAATGCAGGCGCCACGATGCTGGCGAACTGTTTCAGCCCGATCATCGCGACGATCACGGCGGCCACGCCCAGGAACACCGTCAGAGCACGGTGCGAGCGGGAGGGAGCTGCTTCGGTCATGTGCCCATCGTGCCTCACCGGCAGGGGATACCGGTTGCTGCCCCTGCCGAACAGCCGCGCATTGTGCTGGGAACCGGCCAGCAGCTTACGAATCGTCCCGGCGGTGACGACGACCGACAGCCTTTTACCCTCTACCGTCCCAGCACAGCAACAGGCCGAACCAGAGGTGTTCGCCGATTGGGTCGACCAGCACGGTCATCCCAGCACAGCAGCGGGCCGAACCCCATCCGGGACAGCCGGCCCGGGCGCAGACCAGGTGAGTGATCGGCGTTTTGCCCGCAGTTGTGCAGTACCTGCCGCTGGGGCAGGGCCCAGCGGCAGGGGTGTGATTAGAAGGCCGCCGCCACGACCAGGGCCGCGAGCACCAGCCAGTGCGGCCAGCGCCACCGGACCTCAGCTGGTGCCTCGCCGAGCGGGGTGTCGGTCCAGCGGCGGCGCAATTCGGTGATCCCGTCATGTAGCCCGGACACCGGGCGGACGCCACCGGCCGCGGTGGGGCGCCGTTGGGGCCGTACCGGTGGGGCATTCCAGCAGTACACCCGCCGGACCTGGTCTGCGTCACGGTAGTCGATCCGGACCGTCCAGCCGGTCTCGATGTCGGTGATCGCCGAGTACGGCAGCCGATAGTCACGCAGTAGGTTCACCACCCGGACCCCGTCGCTGCCTACCAGCACCCGCGGCGCCCACAGCAGCAGGTACGCGGCCCAGGCGATCAGGGCCAGCACCGGCCAGTACCGCAGCCCCGCCAAACCGGCCCGCCAGACCGCGTCCACCGCCATCCAGGCGGCCATCGCCCAAACCAGGATCGGCAGCCACGTTCCCGACGGGGTCCGGACCAGCACGGCAGGCTCGGTCGGCTCCATGCCCGCGATCCTACCGAAACCGGCATCCCCGAAAGAATGCGAATGGGGCCGGACCCTGCGGTCCAGCCCCATTCACGGTGGCGTCTGCCTAGGCCGCAGACCAACCCACCATGGTCCAGTCGTAGTTCTCGAACTGCGAGGCGCCGTAGTTCACCAGCCCCTTCTTCACTGAGAAGACCACAGGGGTTGCGTAGAACGGGATGAGGGTGTAGTCGCTCAGCATCGCTTCAGCCATCTGGTTACCCAGTTCGATCCGCTTCTCCGGATCGAATTCGGAGTTCGCCTTCTGATTCAGCTCGGCGATCTTCGGGTTGGCGTAACCGGTATGGTTCTGCTTCGAGTCGATCGGGCTGAGGATGTTGGCCGCGGACTGCAACGGATAAAGGGTGCCCTTCCACGTAAACGTCGCCAGATCGAAGTTCTTCACGTTGATGTAGCTCTTGAAGTACTGATCGCCCGGGACCGTCTGCAAGTCGATCTTGAATCCGATTGCGTTCAGGTCCTTCTGGATCTGGGTAGCCCGGTCGATGTTGGACTTCGTGCCGGCTGGGACCGTGATCGAGAACAACAACGACTTGCCGTCCTTGGCGTACACGCCGTCCGAACCCTTGGTGTAGCCGGCGTCCTTGAGCATCTGCTCCGCCTTGGCCGGGTCCTGCTTATCCAGGGCACCGTGGTACACATCCTGGTAGCCCTTCTGGCCCGGCACGTAGACGGGGTTGTTGACCAGGCTCACCGGCACCTCGAAGGGGCCGACGACCGCCTGCCCTATCAGGGTGCGGTTGATCGCCAGACCCATTGCCTGGCGGACCTTGATATCACCCAACGCACCGCGGGTGGTGTTGATCGTGATGTGGCTCCAGGACAGGCCGTTGGTCTTCTGGATCGACCCGTCGGCGCGCTTCTTGGCGGTGGCGTACTCGTTGCCGTTCTCCAGTTCGCGGGCGTCGAGCTCACCATTGGCGAAGGCCTGCGGCGCCTGGGCCTGGGTCACCACCTTGAAGATGATGGTGTCCAGCTTGCCCTGCCTTCCCCACCACTTCGGATTGCGCTCCAGGGTGATGACCTGGCCGTTGGTGTCGATGCTCTTCACCCGGTACGGACCATACGACGGGGTCGACTTGGTCGTGTAACCCTTGTTGAAGGCCTCAGGGCTATTCGAGATCGAGGCCGGCAGCGAGGGAAACACGAGGCTCTGCCAGTCGGCGTACTGGCCTTTGAATTCGACCTCACCGGTGAACTGGTCGGTGGTCTGGCGGACCTCCTTGACGTCCTCCGATCCCTTGGTGGAGGCGACCTGGTAGGCGGGGTTCGTGCCCGACTGGGCAGCGATCTGCGCCTTGAGGTCGTTGATGGTGATCGGGGTGCCATCCTCCCAGACCGCTTTCGGGTTGTACTTCACCGAGATCACGGTCGGGTTCTGGGATTTCACGGTGGCGGACTCGATGTAGTCCTTGTTGAAGCTGAGCGTGCCGTCCGCCGCGGCCCGGATCTCGGCCTCGTAGCCCATCGGCTGGCGGATCTTGGTCAGGTCATTCAGGGCACCGTCGGCCTGGTTGCTGTTCCAATTGTCCGGGATCTGGCTGACTGACAGCGTCAGCGTACCGCCGTTCTTCACCATGTCGTAGTCGGCCCGGACCCAGTCGGTGTTGGGCAGCGGGGCATTCGAGGTCTTGTTCGCGGTCTGCTGGCAGCCGGTGAGCGCGATCGCCGCTGCGGTCACCAGCACGGCGATCTTTCTCGGAAGGGTCGCGACCCTCATTCCTGCTCCTTTGTGAGGTTGTCTTCTCGCGGTTGCGAGGATGGATCCTCGTCGAGCAGATACGTCTGCTCGGCGTGGTGGCACGCTACATCGGCACCGCCGACGGTGCGTAGGCCGGGATCGGCATCGGTACACAAACGTTGTAGATCCTGCGGCATCCGGGCATGCAGTGGGCAGCGGCTGCGGAAGCTGCAGCCGCGGATCTCCTCCGTCGGCGATGGCAGATCGCCCTTCAGCACGATCCGCACCCGGCTGCGTTCCAGGTCCGGGTCCGGCACCGGCACCGCCGACATCAGCGCCCGCGTGTACGGGTGCCGCGGTGTGGCGTACACCTCTTCGACCGGCCCGTATTCGACGATCCGGCCCAGATACATCACCGCTACCGTGTCCGCGATCTGACGTACCACTGCCAGGTCGTGGGCGACGAAGACGTACGCCAGGCCAAGCCGGTCACGCAGATCCTCCAGCAGGTTCACCACCCCGGCCTGCACCGACACGTCCAACGCCGACACCGGCTCGTCGAGCACGATCAGCGACGGGTTGGTGACCAGCGCCCGAGCTACCCCGATCCGCTGCCGCTGCCCGCCGGAGAACTCATGTGGATACCGCTCGGCCATGTCCGGATCTAGGCCGACCAGTTCCAACATCTCGCTGACCTTGGCGGCTCGCTCCGCGGCCCCTACCCCGTGCACCGTCAACGGTTCGCCGACCAGGTCCCCGACCGGCAGTCGCGGGTCGAGAGCCGCCATCGGGTCTTGGAACACGATCTGGACCTTCGCCTGCAGGGCGCGGCGTTGAGCTCGGGTCGCGGTCGTCACATCCTGCCCGGCGATCGTGATGGTGCCGCCTTGCGGTTTGGCCATCTCCATCACTTCTAGAATCGCGGTGGTCTTGCCGCAGCCTGATTCGCCGACCAGTCCTAGGGTCTCCCCGGCGTGCAGCGTGAACGAAACCCCGTCCACGGCCCGGACCGTTCCGATCCGGCGTTTGAAAACTGACCCCTTGGTTAGCGGGAAATGCCGTACCAGGTTGGTGACCTCCAATACCGGCACCCGCTCGGTCTGCTTCTGGCGCGGCAGGAAGTCCGGACGCGGGAAAATGTCGGCCGCCCGCAGCTGCCCACCGGCGATCTCCTCGGCCCGGTGACAGGCGCAGACGTGATCGTCTTGGTCGAGCACCGGCTGCAGGTCCGGCTCGGTCTCCAGACAGGGCGCCTGGGCGGCGGGGCAGCGCGGCGCGAACGGGCAGCCTTGCGGCAGCTGCGCCAGCGACGGCGGCCGGCCTTCCAACGGCACCAGCCGCTGGTCGGACACCGTGAGCATGTTGGGGACACTACGCAGTAGCCCGATCGTGTACGGCATCCGCGGCTCAGCGAAGATCGTCCGTACGTCGCTCTGCTCGATGATCCGCCCGGCGTACATCACCGCTACCCGGTCCACGTTACCGGCGACCACTCCCAGGTCGTGGGTGATCAGCACTACCGCCGCGCCGGTGATCTCTTTGGCCCGCTGCAATACGTCTAAGACTTGCGCCTGGATGGTGACGTCGAGAGCGGTGGTCGGCTCATCGGCGATGATCAAGTCCGGGTCGTTCGCGATCGCGATCGCGATCATCGCCCGCTGCCGCATGCCACCCGAGAATTCGTGCGGGAAGGCCTTGGCGCGTCGTTCCGGGGCCGGGATCCCGACCACCTTGAGCAGCTCGACGGCCCGGCTGGCGGCCGCCTGACGCGAGATCGTCTTGTTGTGTAGCAGCAGGGCCTCGGCGATCTGGTCGCCGACACGGTACACCGGGGTCAGCGCCGACAGCGGGTCTTGGAAGACCATCGCGATCTCGCTGCCCCGTAGCCGTGATAATTCCCGGTCACCCATCTGCAGTAGTGGCTTGCCGTTGTAGTGGATCTCTCCGCTGACCCGTGCCGAGTCCGGCAGTAGCCCCATCACCGCCAGCGACGAGACCGACTTGCCCGAGCCAGATTCGCCGACCAGCCCGAGGAATTCTCCACGGTGGACCTGGTACGACACCCCCCGTACGGCGTGTACGTCGCCATTGCGGGCGGGAAAGGTGACGTGCAGGTCCTTGACCTCCAGCAACACCTCAGCCACGGTTCACCTCGCTGGTCGGGTCGATGGCGTCGCGCAGGGCATCGCCGAGCAGATTCACGCCGGTCAGCAGCAGGACCAGGCACAGGGCCGGGAAGACGAACAGCCAGGGGCTGGTCACCGCCGCCGCCTGCCCATCCTGCAGCAGGGTGCCTAGCGACACATTCGGCGGCTGGATCCCCAGCCCGAAGTAACTCAACGCGGTCTCCCCCAGGATCGCCCCCACCACGCCCAGACAGGCGTCGATAATCAGCAGCGAGGCCACATTCGGGATGATGTGGCGCCCCAGGGTGGTCCAGGTCGAGACCCCCATAAACCGGGCCGCCTTCACGAATTCCCGCTCCCGTAGCGACTTCGTCATGTTCTTCACGACCTGCGCGGCCACCATCCAGCCGAAGGCTGCCAAGATCAGGATCAGCAGCGTCCAGGAGACCTTCGCCAGCAACGGCGAGACCACCAGCAGCACGTAGAACACCGGCAGCGCCAGCAGCAGATTGATGAACCAGCTGATGACCGCCTCGACTGCGCCGCCCAGGTAGCCGGCCAGTGAACCTAAGACCGCGGCGATGATGGTGGCTAGTGGCCCGGCGAGCAGCCCGATGATCAGGGATTTCTGCAGCCCGGCGATTACTCGGGCATACACATCCTGCCCGATCGAATCGGTTCCGAACCAGTGCTGGGGGCTGGGTGGCTGCATCAGCGCGTACGGGTCCTGGGAGCTGAAGGTGTGGGCATTGGGCATGTTGCCCAGCAGCGCCAGCAGCACGATCAGGACGAGCAGCCCTGCGCCGGCCCAGAACTGCGGGCGTTGGACCAGCCGGGCCCGGATCTGGCGTCCCCGCGAGACCGGCTTGCCGCGTGGCCGCTCCGATGCCGGTTCGGTCACGATAGCGACCTCGGTCTCGTCCCTCGGTTCGGTGGTCACCTCTTACACCCTCACTCGCGGGTCCAGCGCCGCGTACAGGAACTCGGCCAGCATCGACGAGAACAGCACCAAGATCGCGGCGAAGGCGACCGAGCCGACCGAGCCGTTGACGTCGGCCTGGGAGACCGAGTCGATCGCGTACTGACCCATGCCCTTCCACGAGAACACCAGCTCCAGGAAGGTGGCTCCACCAAGCAGGGTCCCGAAGGTGTACGCGAAATAGGTCGACATCGGGATCAGGGCCACCCGGACCCCATGCTTGATCAGCGCCCAGGTCCGGGTCGCGCCCTTGGCCCGGGCGGTACGGATGTAGTCCGAGCCGAGCACGTCCAGCATGATCGCCCGCTGGTAGCGCGAATACGAGGCCGACTGCAGCAGTATCAAGGCGATCGTCGGCAGCAGCAGGTGGTTGATCCGGTCGGTGAACTGCGGCCAGAAGCCGGTGATTCCCGGCGTGTACTGCCCCGAGAAGCGCAGCACCTGGTCGCCGAAGACGTTGATGTTGAGCCAGGTGGCGCCGATCATCAGCAGCACCCCGCTGACGAAGGTGGGGGTCGAGATCAGCACGTACGAGGTGTACGTGATCAGCTGGTCGGAGAGCTTGTACTGGCGTACCGCGCCCCAGACCCCGAGGCTGACTCCGACCAGGGCCGCCAAGATCGCACCGACGATCAGCAGCCGCAGGCTGATCCCGGCCTTGAGCGCGATCTGGGAGGTCACCTCAGCGCCGGAGAAGTCTTTGTTCAGCGAGCCGCGGGTCACGATCCGGACCAGCCAGTCCCAGGTCCGCACCAGGACCGGGACCTTAGGGTTGACCCCCATCTCGTTCAGGATCCCGTCGATGGCCTCCTGCGGGATCGGGGGGTTCTTGCCCTGGTATCGCCGGGAGGGGTCCATGAAGGAACTGCAGGCCATGTACGCGAAGATCGTCGCGATCGACGTCAGGATGAAGTAGTTGACGAACCGCCTGGCCAGATGGCGAATCACAAGTCCGCCTGGGTCGAGGCGGGGCACGCTGCCCGGTCAAGACCTTCCATCATCCTCCCCCTGTGGTCTGTTGTGGTGGCACTGGAATATACCCAACCGTTTGGTCGGAGCGGACCCGCGTAGCCGAATCGGGTGCTAGTCTGGCCTTGCCCCCGTCCTCCTGGAAGGACTCACACCATGGACCTTGAGGTCACCCCTTCGGCTGTGCACCGGGCGGCTGCGGCGCTAGAGCAGAACGTCGACCATCTGACTGCTCTGGCTCGTACCCCGATCAACCACACTCCTAACCCTGGCTTTCGTACCGATGAGGTGCTGGCGCAGGCGCTGCCCCAGCTGCAGGCCGACCTGGCGCAGTTCGCGAGGTCACTAGCTACGGTGGCGCGGCAGATGCACGATTCTGCTGCTCTGGTCACCAAGGTCGACGATGCGGCCGCCGTAGCTGCCTCCACCATCGTCAGCCCGACGGCGCAGAGCGGGCAGGAGTCATGAAGACCTACCGGGAGCTTCGCCAGTTCAACCCTGACGGATGGCGGGTGATCGTTGACCAGCTCAGCAGGTACGCTGACGAGCTGGATTCGCAGGCCGTCTCGGTGAGCCAGTTGTCCGAGTCTGTGCGAAGTGCCTGGCCGGACCAGATCGGCCAGCAGATCGCCAATACCATGCAACGTCAGGCGGACCGGTACCGTGATGTGGCTCGGCGCTACCGGACTGCGTCCCAGATGCTGAACAACGTCAACGATCAGATGATTCGACTGCGCGACCAGGTCATCAAGATCGAGGAGGTCTGCAACCGCACCCATATGGTCATCCATGATTCGGGCATCATCGTGCCGGACATGGGCTACCTCATCAGCCGGGGCTTGATCAATCCTGACAAGTTCGTTCTGGCGCAGCAGGCCCTGAGCCTCTCGCGGGCGCTGAGGGCTGTGCTCCAGCAGGCAACCGTGCTGGATCAGATGCTGGCCCAGAACATGGCCACTCTCCTCGGAGGCGTGAAGCTACCCGATGTCGAGCTGGGGCCGCTCGACATGACCGACGAGGGGATCCTCGACCAGGTCAAGAATAATACGCAAGGCGATTACGGCCACTGCGCCTTTCTGGCGCCGCTGTTGAGTATCGGCGCTGCTGATCCGGATTTCATCCGACGCCACGTACATTTCGACCCCAGCAGCCAAACCTATCGAGTAACGCTATACGACCCGAAAACCGGGCAGCCGAAGACCGTGGTGGTTGATCCCCGAAAGATCGACCCGGGTGCTGGACGGGTCCAGGGCTCTCGTGAGATCACGTATCTGTCGGTCTATCAGCAGGCTGTCCTGCAGGAACATCCCGACATCCAGCACTACAACTTCGAGCTCACCCAGAAGATCGTTCGCGGCAAGGCCGCACCCGAGGCGACGACCCGGGAGGTCGGTTTCTCCGAGATCCGGCATTCCTTGTCTGCCCGTCCGCCCGCAGCGGTGATGGTCGCTACACCGGGGGCGCAGCAAGTTGACGCCAATACCCCGTTCGAGTCGCGGGTCGCGCCAGGGCATGCGTACTCGGTGGTCGGTTTCGACTCCGAAGGTCGGATCGTGCTCCGCAACCCATGGGGCGAAGACGCGGTGGCGGCGGGTGGTATCCGATACCCAGCTGAGGTCCGTATGACCGAGGCGGAATATCGCAAATTCCTCCATGGCGTCACGATCATCGACCCTCCGATGTAGATAGGCGATCACGATGGATATCATTCAGCGTCAGCAGCAGTGGACTCGCCGCTACGGCCCGGTCTTGGATCGGCTGCGAGATGACTTCGAGAAATTGCTGGGCCCTCTGGTCTGGTTCGATCGCGCCGACACCGAGGTGGTCGAGGATGCCCACGGCGAGCAGGTGCTACGGGTCGGTCCGGTTAGCGCGGTCGGAACCTCCGTCCACGCATACGAGATATCTCAGCTCGATTCACTGGTCAACGATGCCGTTCAGGCTGCGGAGTTCGGGAATCCACCCGAACAGGACCTGATCAATGGCTACGTCCGATTCCGGGTTCGCGATCGCAAGCTCAAGGGCGTGCTGTACTGCCTGATTCGCGGACGTATCGATATGTATGTCGACACGGTTCTGGAGGAGATCCCATGAGACGCAGAATCTTCGCTTGTCTGGTGGTGGTGTGGGTGGCGGCGGCCTGTGCGGCGGGTGGTGGATCTCAGAGCACTCCGGTTCCGAGTCCGTCGCCGAGTGTCGTGACTAGCCCGGGGGATACTCCGCGTGGGTCGAATGAGCCGACGGGGCCGACGCGTGAGTTGCCGTGGCCGACTCCGGCTGCGCAGGCGATCGATCAGAAGACCATGGAGGAGCGTTATCGGCCGATTGTGGTCGATGCGATGGCGGCTGCCGAGCAGCAGTTCGGGCCGATGCAGTGGACTGAGACTCCTCACTCCCGATTCGAGAGGTCACTCAATCGTACTTGTTCGCTTGCGATCTGGGCTCGTGGCTATAATACGGCTCTTGGTGGGCCTTCGGTGGGGTGGCTGGATCGTCATAATCAGTTTTTGGCTCGGTATGGTTTTGATCCGATTACTGCCGAGCGCTGGTCGGCTGGTGGGCACACTGTGTTGGCAACGGCTAAGCCTGCTGAGAATGTGGCGTATTCAGTGTCCTGGAATGGTGCAGGGATGTTAATCCTGGTCGAGGTCGGCGCTGTTCCTTCTCAATGTGAGTGGTGAAATGTCTCTTATGAAACGGCAGGTTCTTGCCTGTCTGGTGGTGTGGGTGGCGGCGGCCTGTGCGGCGGGTGGTGGATCTCAGAGCACTCCGGTTCCGAGTCCGTCGCCGAGTGTCGTGACTAGCCCGGGGGATACTCCGCGTGGGTCGAATGAGCCGACGGGGCCGACGCGTGAGTTGCCGTGGCCGACTCCGGCTGCGCAGGCGATCGATCAGAAGACCATGGAGGAGCGTTATCGGCCGATTGTGGTCGATGCGATGGCGGCTGCCGAGCAGCAGTTCGGGCCGATGCAGTGGACTGAGACTCCTCACTCCCGATTCGAGAGGTCACTCAATCGTACTTGTTCGCTTGCGATCTGGGCTCGTGGCTATAATACGGCTCTTGGTGGGCCTTCGGTGGGGTGGCTGGATCGTCATAATCAGTTTTTGGCTCGGTATGGTTTTGATCCGATTACTGCCGAGCGCTGGTCGGCTGGTGGGCACACTGTGTTGGCAACGGCTAAGCCTGCTGAGAATGTGGCGTATTCAGTGTCCTGGAATGGCGCGGGGATGTTGATCATGGTCGAGGTCGGGGCAGTTCCTGGGCAGTGCATAACGGGTGGCCATACTCCCGCGGAGCAGTCCAGCCCAACCCCGTCCAGCTCCTGACCTGCCCCGGCAGGGCGCGGCGGTCGCGGTCGGACTAGCAGCCGTGATAGGGATGGTCACATGGCTACCGTCACCCTTCACGGAAACCCCGTCACCACCTGCGGCGAGCTGCCGGCCGTAGGCTCTGCGGCGCCCGACGCCACCATGACCACACCCGGCCTGGAGGACTTCACTGTGTCCTCGCTGCGCGGCCGGCGCGTGATCCTCACCATCTTCCCCAGCATCGACACCGGCGTCTGCGCCACCAGCGTGCGCCGCTTCAACGAGCACGCCGCCAAGCTGGAGAACACCCGGGTGGTTTGCGTCTCGGCTGATCTGCCGTTTGCCCTGGGTCGATTCTGCGGCGCAGAGGGCATCGACAACGTCAGCACGGCCTCCACCTTCCGTTCTGACTTCGGCACCTCGTACGGCGTCAGCCTGACTGATTCTGCGATGCGGGGGCTGCTGGCCCGCGCGGTGGTGGTGCTCGACGAGCAGGGCCAGGTCATCCACACCGAACTGGTGCCTGAGATTGGGCAGGAACCGAACTATGAGGCAGCCCTGGCCGCGCTGGCCTGACGACGCTGAGCGGCCCAGGCGCCGATGTCGGCACGCCCGATTGCGGCCGCCATCAGGTCCGGGAAGGCGTCCGGGGTACAGGCGAAACAGGGAATCCCGAGCGCTGCCAGGGCAGCCGCGTTGTCGTGCTCGTACGACGGGGTCCCGTCATCGGCCAGGGCCAGCAGCACCACCACGGTGGCCCCGGCCTGCTGGAAAGCGGCCAGCTGGCGGATCATCTGCTCTGAGCCCTGACCCTCGTACAGGTCGCTGATCAAGACGAAGACCGTGTCTTGGGGTTTAGTGAGCAGCTCCTCGCAGTAGGCCAGGGCACGGGGGGTGTCGTTGCCGCCGCCTAGCTGGGTGCCGAAGATCACCTCGATCGGGTCCTGCAGTTCGGCGGTGAGATCGACCACGGAGGTGTCGTACACGACCAGGCTGGTCTTCACGGCCCGGATCGACGCCAGGACACAGGCGAAGATCGAGGCGTACACCACCGAGGTGGCCATCGAGCCGGACTGGTCGACGCAGAGCACAATCTCGCGTTGGAAACCAGTCTGCCGGCGCCCGTACCCCACCAGCCGTTCCGGAACCACCGTCCGCTGCTCGGGCAGATAGTGCTGCAGGTTCGCGGTGATGGTCCGGGCCCAGTCGATGTCGCCCAGTAGCGGCCGGCGGGTACGCTGGGCGCGGTTCAGGGCGCCGCGTACCGACGAACGGAGCTTGTCGGCGATCCGTTTCTCGACCTGCTCGACCACGGTCGCCACCACCTGTCGGGCGGTCGCCTTTGCCTCCTGCGGCATCAACGACTGCAACTCGACCAGGGTCGACACCAGGTGGACGTCGGGCTGTACCGTGCTCATCAGCTCCGGCTCCAGCAGCAGCCGCTTCAACCCCAGCCGTTCGATCGCGTCGGACTGCATCACCTGCACCACGCTGGTCGGGAAGTAGCGGCGGATGTCACCCAGCCAGCGCGCCACCCTAGGCGCCGACGACCCCATCCCGACCACCAGGTTCTCCTTCGAGCCGGGCTCACCGTCGGAGGTGTTGTCGTACAACATCCCCAACGCCCGATCCATCGCCTGGTCATCGCCGCTGAGACCCGCACCGCTACCGTCGGGGGAGGCGCCGAGCAGCAACCGCCAACGCCGGGCCGGTTCCGACGGTACGTCCTCGGGTCGCAGCCCCAGCTGCTGGTCGGTCTCGATGCCGTCAGTGAGGTGGTCAGGCATGGCTCTCCTGTCTCGGCTCGGCCCCGAGCAGCAGCCGGACCGTCGCCAGCGCCTCGGCGAGTTCCTGGTACGGCAGATCATCGGAGCCGATGACCGTCTCGTTGGCGCCGCCCTGGATCAGCGCGGCCTGCTCGGCGATCGCCCGCCGCTCCGGCTGGTTGTACGAGCCGAAGGCCCGGCGCAGCACCGGGAGCACCTCGATGAAATCGTGCGGGCCTAGCTCGCAGACCCACTGGTGGACGGTGGCCAGCACCTGCCGGTCATGGACCAGCAGCAACGCCGACCCGGACAGGAAACCCTCCGCGAACGAGGCCCGTTCAGCCACCGTCGGGCCGTGGCTGAGGGCCCGTCCGAGCAGGGCGACCATCTCCTCGCGCGGCATCCGGCCCGCGTCGAACAGGGTCCGGGCCAGCCGCCCGGCCAGCAGCCCGGGCACGTCAGCGCGGCCCAGCACGTGGGCCAGGGCGGTGAACCACCGGTCCCGGGCCGGCTCGCCGAGCAGCCCGATCGCGTCGGTGACGTCGTCGACCGACTGGCGCAGGTACGCCGCGGCCTGCGCCGACAAGCCAGAGACCGCTGCCGGCAGGCCGGCCACCACGCGGGCCAGGATCGCCTCGGCCACGCCCAGCAACAGGCTGGTGTCGGTGCCGCGGACGTTGCCGTAGCGCTGGGCCCGCAGCAGCGTCGGCAACGCGGTCATCAGGTGCGTGATGTCAGCCTCGTGCGCGGCCCGAGCGTCGAGGGCTGCCAGTAGCGGCGGCAGCGCCCCGGCCAGCTCAGCTAGCAGCGCCTGCTGCACCCGCGAGGTGACGTCGATCAGGTCGCCCGGGTTGGCGACCAGGCAGGCCTCGGCTGCCGAGGCCACGGTCGTCCCCCAGGTCGAGGCGAGCACGATTTGGACGGCCAGGTGCGGATCCCAGGCCAGCTCCCAGGCCTCTTTGAAGGTGCCGGTGCCGGAGACGTACGACATCGTGCCCCACCCGATCTCGAGCACGTTCAGCCGGTGCAGCAGCCGAGACTTGGCCCGGTCGATCTGCTTGCGCAGGTCCAGGACCACCTTTTTCGGTTGCGGACTCATCGTCAGCCGGGCCGACTTCGCCTGCCGACGCAGGTCGGCGTCTAGCGGGACTAGCGGCGCCTTCTCAGGCACCTCGCCCAGTTCCTCGCCGATCACCAGGTCGCGGGTTACGTAGTCCAGCGCCAGCGCCCGGCCCTCGCACATCACGGCTAGGGCCGCCTCCTGGACCTCGTCGAGCCCGGCCAGGGGCCGCTGCCGCAGTGCGGCCAGGGTCTCGGCCAGGCGGGTGGCCTCGATCGCGTGGGCCGAGGACACCGGCAGGTCCCGGGCGCGCAGGACCTGGGCGACTGCGGTGAACCAGCGCGCGATGGTCTGATCCGGCGACCGGAACAGGTGCTGGTACCAGCCGGGCGATACGATCCCGGCCCCGTACCCGGAGGCGAAGGAGAGCCGGGAATGGGTCCACGGCACCCAGGCCGCGGCCACCTTGGTCTTGGGTAGCCTCCGCAGCAGCCGCTGGTCGGCGGCAGCGGCCGGGAGCTTGCCGCTCAGCGCTGGGGCGTGCCAGGCGCCGCAGACCACTGCGACCCGGTCGTGACTACGCAGCGCCGCCCGCAGCTGCTGGCGCATCTGCGCCTCGCGGCGGTCCTCGTGTAGCTGTTCGGTCTCGCTGCGGGTCGGGGGCGCGGCCGCTCGCAGGTGCGTCATGGCTTCGGTGATCGCGTCGAAGGGGTCGCCCTCGGTGCGGTGTTCGATGACGTCGTCCCACCAGCGTTCCGGGTCGTCGTAGCCGGCGGTACGGGCTAGTACTGCGATCGGGTCGCTACGGATCGGGTCGATCGGATCCTCCGGGGATCCTTCCGGCTCGCAGTCCTGATCGCTGTCGGCGGCACTATCGTCCGCGTCGGAATCATCTTCGTCAGGGGTCGGCTCCTCGGCCTGACGTTCGGCCAGCACCACCGCGGCCGGCAGGTCGATGAAACGGACCTCGCGGTGGTGGTCCACCGCCCAGGTCAGCGCCTGCCATTCGGGGGAGAAGACCGCGAACGGCCAGTACCCGGCATTGGCCGGGTCCGTGACCTGGTACGCGAGCAGCGCCACCGGTGGCCGCAAGCCCTGCCCGACCCAGGCCACCAGGTCATTCGCCTCCGGCGGGCCCTCGATCAAGACCAGGTCCGGGTCATGTTCGGTCAGCGCCGCGACCACAGCCCGAGCCGAGCCGGGGCCGTGGTGGCGGACCCCCAACACCCGTAGCTGCCGCACCGCCCCCGGTTCGTCATGCTCTGTCATGACATTCCTTGACGGTCTGGCTGTGGGGCTGCGTGCTCACCCCACCACCTCGCGGGCGGCACGGTAGAAGTCGTGCCAGTCACGACGCTGGCGGACCACGGCCTCCAGGTACTCGTTCCACGTGGTGGCGTCGGCCACCGGATCCTTGACTACCGAGCCCCGGATCCCGGCTGCGACGTCCCCGGCCCGCAGCACCCCGTCGCCGAAGTGCGCGGCCAGCGCCAGGCCATTAGTCACCACAGAGATCGCTTCGGCCGTACTGAGGGTGCCGGTCGGCACCTTGAGCGAAGTCTTCCCGTCCTCGGTGGCTCCCTGCCGCAGCTCGCGGAAGATCGTCACCACCCTCCGGATCTCGGCCTCGGCGCCCTCAGCCGGCGGCAGCGACAGCGCTTGGCCCAGCTCGGCGACCCGTTTGGTCACGATCTGGATTTCTTCCTCGGCCGACGCCGGCAACGGCAACACCACGGTATTGAAGCGGCGCCGCAGGGCCGAGGAAAGATCATTGACGCCTCGGTCGCGGTCGTTGGCGGTGGCGATCACATTGAAGCCGCGTTTGGCTTGGACCTCGGTAGTCAGCTCCGGCACCGGCAGCGACTTCTCGCTGAGGACGGTGATCAGGGCGTCTTGGACGTCGGACGGCATCCGGGTCAGTTCCTCGATCCGGGCGATCGCGCCGGTGTCCATGGCCACCATCACCGGTGACGGCACCAGCGCCGCCTGGGAGGGGCCCTCGGCGATCAGCCGGGCGTAATTCCACCCGTACCGGACGGCTTCCTCGGCGGTCCCGGCGGTGCCCTGCACTAGCAGGGTCGAGGTGCCCGAGACTGCCGCGGCCAGGTGCTCCGAGACCCACGACTTCGCCGTACCGGGCACTCCGAGCAGCAACAGTGCCCGGTCGGTGGCCAAGGTGGCGACGGCGGTCTCGAGCAGCCGCCGGTTGCCGACGTACTTGGGGGAGATCACGGTGCCGTCAGCGAGGCTGCCACCGATCAAGTACGTCACCACTGCCCACGGCGACAGCCGCCACCGCTGCGGGCGGGGCCGGTCGTCGGCGCGGGCCAGCGCGGCCAGCTCGTCGGCGAATTGCTGCTCGGCGTGGGGCCGCAGCAGCGTCTCGGTGGTCTCGGTCATGGGTACCTCCTCGCCGGGCGGCGGTCGAAGCAACAGGGTCTGGTGTGGGGGCTCATCCGGGTCCCCGGTGCAGGCTGGTCCACAAGGTGTCACGTACCGTGAGCATGGTCGCCGCCTGCAGGATCTGGTTGCGGGTCTGGGGCGGCAGCTCGCTGTTGGTGTCGACCAGTTCCCGGATCCGCCAGGCCCAGGCCCCGGCCGCGTCTGCCCGGACCCCCAACGCTAGGGGCGTCGTCAGGTCTGCCGGCAGGGGGTCACGCTGGACGACCGGCCGGCGCAGGACGGCGAGGACGGTCTCGGCCAGGTCGTCCGGCCAGGGCCGCGGCTGGTTCTCCAGCGCGGGGCCCAGATAGCGACGGTTGAGGTCGGTAACCAGCCGGATCAGGGCCTCACCTCGGGCCACCGGGAGCAGAGCGCGGTCACGGTAGCCGACCTCGACCAGGTCAGCCGCCAGCTGGGCGTCGTGCCACTGGACTGCGGCCTCAGCCAACAGCTCATGGATCAGTTCGGCCCCCTTGATGCCCAACCAATCCCGGGTCTTGACACCTAGCCAGCGCGGGTAGTCAGGCGGCGGTACGGCCTGCAGCACCCAGAGGAGGGCGACGTCGGGATTCTGCGCTGAGAAGCCGTCCCGCTGGGCGGCCGGGTCTGGCTGGGGCAGCACCACCTGCACCTGTCGCCGGTCCAGGTCGATGTGCAGCACCCCGGGCAGGCGAGCCCCCATCCGGCTGCGGTACGCCGAGCCGGGCAGTCGTCCCAGGGCCTCGCTTGCCGCCTCGCGGACCAGCCGAGAACGGTCATCCAGGGCCGATTCCAGAAAGCCCTCGTCGCCAGGGTCGAGGCTCTCGGCCAGCGTCCTCAGGAACGCCACCCGCAGCGCCGCGGGGCTGTTCGACCATTCCGCGGCGACCAGTTCCCGCCCAGCGGCTGGGTCGTCGGCTCGTACCTGATGCAGATACGCCAGCCGCTGCGACTCGGTTCCCAGCTGCCACGGATCGGCCGGTTCCGGTTCGGACGGCTGGCTGACCTGTTCCCACCACCTTCCGCGTTCCCCGCCGACCAGCCGGGCTGCGGCCTGGACCCGGACGTTCGGATGGTCGATCAGGCCGACCAGCAGCCGGTGCGGCAGCCGGCAGCCGGCCTGCCGTAGCCAGCCGAGCGCCTCCTCCATCAGCTCGGCCCGGTGGGCGGCGGACCGTACCGGGCCCTCGGCCCGCAGCCCAGCCAGGGCGGTCACGAAATCGCCGGGCGGTTCGGGCAGGGTCTCCGACGGGGCTGGTACGACCGGGGCGGCGATTCTGGTGGCGACGGCTCCGCGCCGGACCACGGCCAGCGCCGCGGCGGCGTCGAGCAGGCTGGCGGCGTCGGCCGCCGGGTCGGCCGGGTCATGTTCCGGAAGGCCCAGATCAAGTCGTGGCAGCGGGCGTTTCCCGGCCCCGATGGCGGCTACTGCCGCCAGCTCCGCAAAGCTCACAGCGGCACCACCTGGCGGTCGAGGACGACCGCGGTTGGCAGTAGCCCGTCGCGGGAGATCTCCCCCAGCAGCGTGGTCGGATGTCCCCCGGTGTACGCGAGGACGGCCGGGAGGTCGCTGCCGAGTAGGGGGATCGCCTCGCCGTCGAGGTCGATCAGGTGGTCGCGCCCGAGCGAGCCGTCGATCACCACGGGGTATTCGGTCAGCCAGGGGTCCTGCGCCAGTTGGGCCCGCCAGGTCCGTACCGCCTCGGTGACCGTGGCGCCGCGGCGGTGCCATTCGGCCACCGGGTGGTATCCGGTCTGGGATCCGACCAAGGCCCGCAGCCGGGGCTGGGTGGGGTAGTAGTGCAGGCCGGCGTCAACCGCGCTGCCGGGGATCAAAGAGGTGTCGACGGCCCCGCCGTACGGGGTGAAGAACAGCACCTGGGCCGGCTGGCCGGTCTGCTGACCCCACAGCCACACCCGGCGCATCGAGACCTGTTCCTCTTGGGAATCACGCAGCCCGGCCACGACCCAGCGGTCAGTGACCGGTGGCTCGGCGGTGACAGTCTCCTGAGCGATGTGGTAGCCGAGGTGCATGCGGACTGTCGCCCGCAGTCCCTCGCTGAGGCTGTCACTGCGCGGGGCAGCTGTCGCCAACAGGTGCAGCATCCCGAACTCATCGAGGACCGTGTCCAACCAACGACTGCCGCGGGGGGCCAGCGCCAGCTCCCGCAGCCGGGCCGCCACCCCCGGAGCCTGGGCGTCCACCATCCGGGCCGCCAACTGCTGTAAGGCGTCCGAGCGGAGGTTGGCGAGGCCGTTGCCGACCTGGTCGGTTAGCCAGCGTTCCAGCTCGGACATGCCCTGCCGGACTCGCTCGTCCCGCTCGGCGGCCCGGGCGGCGGCGGCCGCGGCCTGGGAGTCGGTACGCTGCCGGGCTTCCTTGGGGGTCTGCGCGGCCTCGCGCCGCTGTCGGGCGGCGGACCATTCCGCAGCGAAGGCGCTGATGGTGCCGCCCTCGTCGATGTGTCCCTCGGCCCATAGGAAAAGCAGCCCCAGGACATGCTTGCAGGGGAACTTTCGCGACGGGCAGGAGCACCGGTAGCTCGGGGCGCAGACGTCGATCGCGACCGAGTACGGGGTCTTGCCGGAACCACGGCAGGAGCCCCACAGCAGCGGATCGGCCCAGCCTACGTCGCTCCACGGGGCGGGGGTAGCGAGTTTGCGTCCGGCGACTTGCGAGGCGGAATCGGGGGCCAGTGTCATCACTCGGTCCACCGACCACCGCTGCGCCATGCAGTGCAGGGTAGCGGCCGGCGGTGCCCCCTGCCAGGGCGGAAGGTGGCGGATCCGCCGACGGCTGGCCCAGATCGCCCGGGTGTTGCGTACCGGTTCCGATGCGGAACGCTGGCAGCGCCAGCGCGACCTGCTGCGGCAGCACATCTGCCATCTGCAACGGATGGTCCGTGCAGTGGGACGACTATCTCGGGTACGACGCCGAGCTGGCGGCGAAGGATGGGTGGTCCGTGCAGTGGGGCGACTATTGAGGCCTGCGGCGGGACGGTATCAGGCGGGTGGCGGCGACCGAAGAGTCGACAGGGTCGACACTACCCGCGTTTGAGCGCCTGGGCCGCCCGACGCTCGACAGCCTGGGCGGTACGCATCGCCTGGTGCGCCCACGGTCAGGTGACAGCGCAACGCCTCCAGCGCTACCGTCAACATGGCGTCGTCCAGCGGGCCCGGATCGGCATTTGGGGTGGATGCTAGGCTCCGATCCAGATCGCGAGTGATTCCGATTATCGAGGATTGCCGGATGAGCGGTTTCGGGGGGCCTGATCGGGCCCGGCATGGCGCCGGGCAGCGGGGCTTCACCGCTGTTCGGGATGAGCCTCGTACCGCGGGGGAAGAGCTTGCGGATAGTGAAATCGAGAGGTGGTCGACGGGTTCGGCCAGAGGGGGTTGCCGGGACCTTTGGTCCTGGCAACATGAGCGAACTGGAGAGAAGGGACGATGCGGGCTCTGACCTGCGCCTGGCGCTTTGTTGTGCGCAAGAGAGTGAAGACGCTGATCATGTTCGGCATTCTGCTCTGCCTGGCCACTGTGATGCTGAGTATGATGGCGGTCAAGCAATCCACGGACGCGGCAGCTAAAGAGGCCGGGCAGCAACTGCTGACGGGTTTTAAGCTGGAGAACAATCGTAAGAACAACCGTGGTACGGAGCGCGGCGGAGGCGTCGTCCGGGCCGCAGATATTGACGCCGTGAAAGGTATTCCCGGGGTGAAGGAGCACTTCCGCCGGATGACGCTGACGGCCAACTTCGTGGGCGGCCAGGTTCTGAAGCTGCCAGGCGGTGTCCGCGACCCCTACGATGACCCGTCGAAGAAGGATTTCGCCAATATTCTCACCGGCTATGGGGAGAACAACACCGAGTTGGATGTGAATTTCCGGGCCGGTGGTTTCACGCTTAGCCCGGGTGGGCGACATATTACCGAATCCGATGTCGCCAAGGCGCTCATTCACGAGGATCTCGCCAAGCAGAACGGTCTGAAGGTCGGCGATAGGGTCAAGCTGAAGGCCATCGCCAACGACCCCGAGAATGCGAACAAATCCGATGCGGAAGTCGAGGTCGAGATCGTCGGCCTGTTCTCCGGGAAGAACATCAAGAGAGCCACCAATCGTATCGAGATGGTGCAGAACCAGATCTTCACCGACCTGGACACCACCCGGAAACTTGCCAAGTATGACAGTGGCAAAGAAATCTATCAGGACGCCACCTTCTTCGTCGATTCACCTGGCAAGGTGGACGCTGTGGTGAATCAGGCGAAGCAGCTGACGATCGATTGGAAGCTCTTCCAGCTGAACAAGACCGACCAGACCCTGTCTGGGGTCACCGGTACGGTTAGCACCATCTACCGGCTGGTCGACGCCATGATGGTGGCCACCGTGATCTTCGGTGTCGTCGTGATCTGCCTGGTGCTGGTGTTGTGGTCGCGGGAACGGCGCCGCGAGACCGGGATCCTGCTGGCCGTCGGCACCTCGAAACCGGGGATCGTGATCCAGCACCTGCTGGAATTGGTGCTGATCGCCATCCCGGCCTTCGGGCTGGCGTGGTTCGCAGCGCAGGGAGTCGCCCAGTTCATCGGTAACCAGGTGGTGTCTCAGGCTGCAGAGTCGACGGCTCGGCAGCAGGCCCAGCAGTTGGGCAGCAATCTCGGCGCTGACCAGGAGTCGGCGCTGTCAGGCAAGACCCTCGACCATGTCCAGGTGATGCTGGACCTCGGGCAGTGGGGCCTGGTCTGCGGGATCTCGCTGGCCCTGATCTGCGTCGCCGTCCTGATCGCCTCTGTGCCGACCCTGCGGGCCAAGCCCAAGGCCCTGCTCACCCAGCTGTCATGATGCTGCTGAAACGGGCTTGGCTGTCGGTGAGCCGGCGGCCAGGGAAGACCGTGGTGTTGCTGTTGATCATGACGGTGATCTTCACCGCCCTGGTGTCGGAGGCCACCGTACGGGGCTCTATGGCGAGCCTGCGCGATCAGGTCAGCCGCGGGGTGCCTGCCGGATTCGTGGTCCGCCCGAACAGCGGCGACCTCAGCGCCGCGCATGCGGAGGCGGTGCGCGGCGTGCCCGGCGTCACCGGCTACAACTACGTACGCAACCTGCCGGTGGTTCTCAAAGACGCCAGGCTGGTTGAGATGGTTGGCGGCGTGCAGTTGTCCGATGATGTGGTGCCCGAGGCTGCCATGGCCGGAGTCACCCGCAGCGACCTGGTCTCGGATTTCACCACTAAGCGGTACGAATTGGTCGCGGGGCGGCACCTGACCGCCACTGACCAGCATTCCGCGGTAATCCACCAGGACCTGGCGGCCAAGAACGGGCTGAGGCTGGGCAGCCAGCTCACGCTCACCCGGGATGGCCGGAGCGTGACGGTCACCATTGTCGGATTGTTCACCGGATCGAAGCAACGAGCGAGCTTGCCGTCGGAGATGGCCGAGAACACCTGCTATACGGATCTGGCTTCCAGTGGGGAGCTGGCCCCGGCGGCGGGGCTCACCGAGGCCCAGTATCTGGTCTCAAGCGCCGCAGATCTCAGCGCTACGATCGCCCGGGCCAAGCAACTGCCGCTGGCCTGGAACGATCTGCAGGTGGCCGACAATGCCGCATCCTTCGCGGGGCTGCTTTCTGGGATCGCTACCGTGGAGAGCCTGTTGAACCTGCTGTTGGCGGCGGTGAGCCTGGCCAGTATCGCGATCTTGGTGTTCGTGCTGGTGTTCTGGGTTCGGGGCCGGGTGCATGAGATCGGGATCCTGCTGTCGGTCGGAACCTCCAAGGGCCGGCTGCTGGCGCAGTTCCTGATGGAACTGACGATGATCGCGATTCTTGCGGGGGGCCTGACGTTCCTGGTGGCCAGCCAGGTCTCCCAGCTGGTCGGCGATGCCCTGATCGGGCAGGCCGCCGGTTCCGGTGAAGTGTCGTCACCGAGGACCACGATCGCCACCGCGTCCCTGGTCGACTTCGGACGCGCCTGGCTGCTCGGCTACGGCGTGGTGCTGCTGTCGGCAGTGGTGGCGATGATCCCGATGCTGCGGCTCACGCCGAAGCAGATCCTGTCGAAGATGAGTTAGGAAAATCACCATGAGCGTTCTCGCATTGGACAAGGTGGACTACGCCTACGACAAGGCGTCGCGCAAACTGCTGCAGGGGGTGAGCCTGGACTTCGAAAAGGGCAAGTTCTACGCCATCCTGGGCGGCTCTGGGGCGGGCAAATCGACGCTGCTGGGGCTGCTGGCCGGGCTCGACGTGCCGACCTCGGGCCGGGTCCTGTGTGATGGGAAGGACATCGCCGAGGAGGGCCTGTCGAAGCACCGCAAGCGCAACGTGTCGCTGGTCTTCCAGAACTACAACCTGATCGACTACCTGACGCCGCTGGAGAACCTGAGGCTGGTCAACCACAGCGCCGACGCCGGCGTGTTGGAGGCGATGGGTCTGGAACAGGAGGAGATCAATCGTAATGTCATGAAGCTGTCGGGTGGCCAGCAGCAGCGGGTGGCGATCGGGCGGGCCCTGGTCTCCGACGCCCCCGTGATCCTGGCCGACGAGCCGACCGGCAACCTGGATGAGGACACCGCTGACGACATCATCGCCATCCTGCAGGACGCCGCCCACAAGAAGGACAAGTGCGTCGTCGTCGTCACCCACAGCAAGCAGGTGGCTAGGGCCGCCGACATCGTGCTGCGGCTGCGGCAGCGCAAACTGGTGGTCTCGTGAGATCCAGGGCGGTCGCGCGCTGACCGATCCGACAATCGTGGGCCCGGGAACTCCGGGCCCACGATTCGTTCGCAGTGCTCTAGGCAGTGCCATATGATCCACGAGGGCGAGAAATCTCGACACGTGGCAGTTGTGCCGACGAGAGCGCGATCGTCTCAGGCGCCTGGACTCTGGGTGCGTTGCCCTGCTCAGTTCTCGTCGACTGGGCCGAAGTCTGGTTTGCCGCCTAGGGACA
The DNA here is from genome assembly GCA_938046585.1 of uncultured Propionibacteriaceae bacterium. Taxonomy (GTDB): domain Bacteria; phylum Actinomycetota; class Actinomycetes; order Propionibacteriales; family Propionibacteriaceae; genus Fen-668. The sequence goes on from CALIWR010000003.1 coordinate 181,783, forward strand.
CGATCCATCTGTCTCGCGCCCGCCAGCCCGGGTCGTCGGGGTTCTCTTTTGTTCCTTCGTAGTCCCAGGTGGATTCGACGCTTCCCTGTTCCGGGTCGTAGGTCACGATGATCCGCTCGGGCATCTCCGGGAACTGTTTGAGGATATTCAGCAGATCAAGCCAACCGGAAGTGTGCTGCTCGTCGTTCAGGCGGAAGAAGTCATAATCACCTTCGGGATCCAGGAGTGGCAGTTCTCCGAAGCCGCAGAACTGACCACGGTAGCGATAGTAGACCCCGATATCTATCGAGCTCTCATCAAGGATCGTGTAGAGCCAGATCCGGTCGATGCTAGGGTTTCCACCCGCGTAGTTCACGGCTGCCTGGAGGTTCTTCTCGACGAAGGCCTCGAAGGCCAGTTGTGCTTCTGTCTGCCTAGTCATCATGTCATCTCCTTCTCCAAAGTGGAGGCCGTTCGTGGGGTTTGGGATTTCGTATGATGATGTTGAGGTCTGGAGAGCATCACTGCGGAGTGATTTCTGCTGTGCCGATGGTGCCAGGATTCTAGATGGCAGGAGGTCTCGACGCTTGGGGTATGTGATTGATCTCAAACGTCGAGACTCCTATAGTATATTACCCTGCTCAGTTCTCGACTGGGCCGAAGACTGGTTTGCCGCCTAGGGACACGATCCATCTGTCTCGCGCCCGCCAGCCCGGGTCGTCGGGATCATCTTTCGTTCCCTCATAATCCCAGGAGGATTCGACGCTGCCCTGCTCAGGGTCATAGGCCACGATAATCCGCTCCGGCATCTCCGGTAGTTTTTCATCGTGTTCAGGAGATCGATCCAGCTGGAGATGTCCTGCTCTTCTCGTAGACGTCGGGAATCATAGTAGCCATCGGGATCAAGTAGTGGCAGTTCTCCGAAGCCGCAGCACCGGCCGCGGTAGCGGTAGTAGACTCCGACATCTATCGAGCCCTCGTCAAGGATCGTGTAGAGCCAGATCCGGTCGATGCTAGGGTTTCCACCCGCGTAGTTCACGGCTGCCTGGAGGTTCTTCTCGACGAAGGTCTCGAAGGCCAGTTGTGCTTCTGTCTGCCTAGTCATCATGTCATCTCCTTGTCGAGGGTGGAGGCCGTTCGTGGGGTTTGGGATTTCGTATGATGATGTTGAGGTCTGGGGATCATCACTGCGGAGTGATTTCTGTCCTGTCGATGGTGCCAGGATTCTAGATGGTAGGAGGTCTCGACGCTTGGAACATGTGTATTGATCTCAAGCGTCGAGACTCCTGTACTATATTGCCCCGCTTAGTTCTCGACTGGGCCGAAGTCTGGTTTGCCGCCTAGGGATACGATCCATCTGTCTCGCGCCCGCCAGCCCGGGTCGTCGGGGTTCTCTTTTGTTCCTTCGTAGTCCCAGGTGGATTCGACGCTGCCCTGCTCAGGGTCGTAGGCCACGATGATCCGCTCGGGCATCTCCGGCAACTGTCGCATTGCGCTTATGAAGCTGTCCCAATCAAATTCATCCTGTTCGTCTTCTAGCTGCTCACCGTCGTAATGTCCTTCTGGATCTAGAAATGGCAGTTCTCCGAAGCCGCAGAACTGACCACGGTAGCGGTAATAGATTCCGACATCGATCGAGCTCTCGTCAAGGATCGTGTAGAGCCAGATCCGATCGATATCAGGGTTTCCACCCGCGTAGTTCACGGCTGCCTGGAGATTCTTCTCGACGAAGGCCTCGAAGGCCAGTTGTGCTTCTGGTTGCCTAGTCATCATGTCATCTCCTTGTCTAGAGTCGAGGCCGTTCGTGGGGTATGGGATTCCGCATGATGATGTTGAGGTCTGGAGAGCATCACTGCGGAGTGATTTCTGCTGTGCCGATGGTGCCAGGATTCTAGATGGCAGGAGGTCTCGACGCTTGGGGTATGTGATTGATCTCAAACGTCGAGACTCCTATAGTATATTACCCTGCTCAGTTCTCGACTGGGCCGAAGACTGGTTTGCCGCCTAGGGACACGATCCATCTGTCTCGCGCCCGCCAGCCCGGGTCGTCGGGATCATCTTTCGTTCCCTCATAATCCCAGGAGGATTCGACGCTTCCCTGCTCAGGGTCATAGGCCACGATAATCCGCTCGGGCATCTCCGGCAACTGTTTGAGGATATTCAGCAGATCAAGCCAACCGGAAGTGTGCTGCTCGTCGTTCAGGCGGAAGAAGTCATAATCACCTTCGGGATCCAGGAGTGGCAGTTCCCCGAAGCCGCAGCACCGGCCGCGGTAGCGATAGTAGACTCCGATATTCACGGATGACTGACCGAAGATGGTGTAAATCCAAATCCGGTCGATGTCGGGGTTTCCACCCGCGTAGTTCACGGCTGCCTGGAGATTCTTCTCGACGAAGCTTTCGAAGGCCAGCTGTACGTCTGCTTCTATGTTAGCCATGTAATCCATCCTAGAAAATATTCACTTGGTTGTCAATGATCTCACTGAGAGAAGCGCTGAGGCGGCTTGATCACACCATCGACGACAGAGTGCACCACGAAGCCAGATGGTCGCGCTGCGGTGCCCACATGATGCACTTCGATGAATACCTCTACTTTCTTACCTCCTCGAATGGCATCGACCCATTCCCTTTCCATCGCGGCCCATTCGCCTTGGTTGATGCTTCTAAGTTGGGGAACGATGTTGCCGAGTCCACCGGAGCCATCGAACTGGTCGCCGAACAGGTGACCTGCATCATCCCCGAGCTGTTTGCCGGGGGGCTTCGAGTTGTATGAGCCCCTGGGTTGCCCGTCGGGCTTGAGTCTCAGATCGCTGGCATAGGCGGCGCGGATCCGGCCCTGGGAGTCTGTGATGTATTCATACCGGGGCTTTCCGGCGCCCCTGCCCAGGAAGTAGTGCTGGTTGGGCGCCAGGCGGCTGACCGTGGAGCGGCTGATCTTCGGACGCGCCCGGCCCACCACATCGAGATTCGTCATCAGCTTCTTGAACGGTCCCCGCAACAAAGGAGCCACCGTCTTGATCCGGTTTGGCATGATTCCCCCTCTATTCGGTGAGGAGTCGGGCGAGGGCCATGCTGATGGCCTGGTTGATGGCGTACTCGACGCCCTTCTTCACCAGGAAAGAGACCGGTCCGGCTGCGATAGCGGGAGCGATCAGAGCGAGTTGGAACAGGATCACACCCTTCAACACGACCACCGCATACGCACACACATCGCACCCGGTCGCGGCGATCTCACAGGCCTGGGAAAACCTTACGAGGGCTTCCTGGTCTGAGTCGTGCCCGGACACATACTCGCCGAACGCATCGGTTCCCGGGCCATGGTTATGGGCCTGCACATGCCGGACTGCGGTCACCACCTGCGAATGAGCGGCGTCCATCGACCGGTCCATACTCTTCAGATGATCAGCCCACTGATGCAACACGTCCTCATTCGTCTGAGGAAAGTCGTACCCCAGATACGAGATCGCCTTCACTAGCCACCCTGGCAATACCAACGCCATGAGAACCTCAGAGCTCCTGAGTGATGTGGTGGGCAAGATCAGCCTGGGCCTGCTCCAACCGCTGGTACTCCCCGGCAGTGTCTACCATCGCCTCACCCACCTCGGACATCTGCTCAGCCAGATCCCTGCACGCCGCCTCGAACGCCTGCTTCACCGCCGGCACCACCAGCGCCAACGCCGCATCCACCAGATGCTCGCCCCGGCCGGATCCGAGAGCCTCCACATCCAACCTGGCCAAACCCGCCTCCACGGCGGCCACCAGATCAGCGCCAGCCTCGTGATACGCCACCCCGCCACGACGCCACGCGCTCGGTGAGAATCCCAGATCGCCCGTCATACTCATACGTGCCTGTCCAATCGTTGTACGGCCTTCTCGTAGGCGCCGCGGAACTCAACCGACAACTCCTGCAACCCAGCGGCGATCTCTCCCATCGGGGTATACGCCTCCTGCGCTGCAGCGACTTCCTCAGCCCAGTACTGGGCCCAGACCGTGTTCACCGCCTGCCGGATCCGGTCCTCCAGCTCCTCCAACGACGGGAACGACGACCCATACCAGACCGGATCTACCCGGATCGACGCCACCTCGAAATTCCGGATCGTGACCATCACCCGCTCCTGCGGATCCGACCCCGACAATTCCCGATCACTCGACAACACCCACTGCCCAGGCGGAGTGTCCGGTAGGGTCGCCGACCACTGCTCCACCCGCTCCTGCAACCGATCAAACACATCCGGCATCTCACCCGGCATGCCGGTCACCTCCCGTCAATGGAAGACCTGCCCCGGATCGACCCTCACACCCCCCACCCCCATGTCAACCCCCTCGGCAGCCAACAAGCACACACAGAAAGCTTTCCCCGCCACGGAATCTTCGCTGAGTCCACTAGTCAGACCCGCATAGGCCGGAGTCGGCGCCCCAGACAAGAACGGCAAAATGTCACAACCGGCCCCGCCGCGCAGGAGCAGAAGTAGCCGGGAGTTGTGCCGTACTGGTCGTCCATGTGCGAGGATGAACCCAGCCTCAGGTGGAACCCGGTGCGAGTCCGGGGCGGTCCCGCCACTGTGAGCCCCCTCAGCCTCCGGCTGGTGGTGCAAGCCAGGTCATCTGTGGGCCGCCGAGCCCCGACCGGGGCCCGGCACGCGAGGCGTTGGCCTTGGCGATCCGACTGTCTGCGCGGACCCAGACGGTTCAGCGCCCGGCCATGCCCGGGCCAGGAGAACCATGACTGATACTCGGCTTCCCGACGGTCTCGCCGCCGACAGCCTGCTCGCCCGTACCGTTGCCCAGATCTTTCCCGCTGATCCGGCCGCCCAGGCCGCGGCGGCCGAACGTCAACAGATCTTGATCAAACCGGAGGGCTCACTCGGTGAGCTGGAGGCGCTGTCGATCCGGCTGGCTGGGATCAGCGGGCACATGCCGGCACCAGTCCCGGCCCGCCCCGTGATCGGGCTCTTCGCCGGCGACCACGGGGTGTGGGCGCAAGGAGTCTCGCCGGACCCGCAGCAGATCACCGCCCAGATGGCGGTCACGATGGCCGCCGGCGGCGCCGCGATCAACGTCCTCGCCCGCCACATGCAGGCCGAGGTCTGGGTCACCGACATTGGGGTAAGCACCGAATTGCCGAGTGACACGGGCATTCGTCACCGCTGCGTACGACGCGGCACCGACGACATCTCGAAAGGCCCGGCGATGAGCCTGACCGAAGCGATCGCCGCGCTGGAGGTTGGCATCACCACCGCCGACGAGGCGGTCGCGCAGGGCGCCGACATCCTGGTCACAGGTGAGATGGGGATCGCCAATACCACCCCGGCCGCGGCCCTGATCGCCACCTTCACCGGCCGCGACCCGGCTGACGTGACCGGACGCGGGGCCGGCGCCAGCGACGAGCGGCACGCCCACAAGATCACTATCGTCCGGCGAGCCCTGGCGGTGAACCGGCCCGACCCCAGCCGCCCGGTCGAGGCGCTCGCCGGCGTCGGCGGGCTAGAACACGCCGCCCTGGCCGGGCTGATCCTGGGCGCCGCGGCGCACCGGATCCCCGTGGTGATCGACGGGGTGATCGCCTGTTCCTCGGCGTTGGCCGCAGTCGCGATCGCCCCCGCCGCGCAGGACTTCCTAGTCGCCGGGCACGCTGGCGCCGAACCGGGAATCACCGCGGCCCTGGACCTGCTCGGCCTGCCCGCCTTGCTGGACCTGGGTATGCGGCTGGGGGAGGGGTCCGGCGCGGTGCTGGCGCTGCCGATCGTCCAGGCCGCGGCCCACATCCTGGCCGAGATGGCGACCTTCGAGGACGCGGCGGTGACCGACATCAAGGTCACCGGCGAGGTCGAGATCCCCGCCCAGGACGCCTGATGCCCGACCAGACCAGCCCACAGCTCGACCGGCCAGCGCGGGTGCTGGTACTGGGCGGGGCCCGGTCCGGGAAGTCGACCTGGGCCGAGCAGCGGCTGTCCACCCATCCGACGGTCACGTACGTCGCGACCGCGGCCCACGACCCGGACGATCCCGAATGGGAGGAGCGGATCCGGATCCACCAGGACCGCCGCCCCGCCAGTTGGCGTACGGTCGAAAGCCTCGACTTGGCAGCGGTGCTGCTGGCTGACGACGATTCTCCGGTACTGGTCGACTGTCTGGCGGTCTGGCTGGCCCGGGTCTTGCAAGAGGCCGGCGCCTGGGGGATCGAGTCCGCCGCCGGTGAACCGTGGCGCGACTACCTGGATCGTCAGATCGAGACACTGCTGGACGGGTTGCGCCGGACCCGCCGGGAGGTGGTGCTGGTCTCCAACGAGGTCGGGCTGAGCGTAGTACCCGAGACCGCCTCCGGCCGGCTCTACCGCGACCAGCTGGGCCGGCTGAACGCGGCCGTGGCGGCGGTCTGCGACGAGGTCTGGCTGTGCCTGGCCGGAATCGGCCGCCGGTGGGCGTGACCGGCCGTCCCCGGGCGCCGGGGCTGGTGGCGGCCTTCGGGTTGTTCTCGGTGATCCCGATGCCGGCCCTGCCGAACGTTGACCGGCAGGTTACGGCGCGTGCGATCCGCGCCTTCGGATGGATGGGACTGCTACTCGGGATGGTCGCCGGGCTGATCGTGGCCGGGGTACTGGCCGCCGGCGCCGGGCCCTGGTTGGCGGCGATCCTGGCATTGGCCTGGCTGACGGCTGCCACCGGCGGTTTCCACCTGGACGGGGTCGCTGACACCGCTGACGGGCTGGCCTCGCGTAAACCCGCCGATGAGGCGCTGGCCATCATGAAGCGTTCCGACATCGGCCCGATGGGGGTGATCAGCCTGGTCCTGGTACTGCTGGTCGACCTCGGCTCGCTCGGCAGCCTGGCGACCACCCTGGCCGGGCAGCCGGGGGCCTGGTGGCGGCTTGGGCTGGTGATGCTGCTTGGCCCGAGCATTGGGCGGGCCGCGATCCTGCTCGCCACCCACCCGTCGCTGCCCTGCGCCCGGCCCGGCGGTTTCGGCTCGCTGGTGGCCGGGGTGACCCCCACCCGTACCGCCGTGGTTCAGCTCGTAGGGCTCGGCCTGGTATGGGCCGCGGTCGGCTGGGCGGTGGCTGGCCCGGTCGGTACGGCTACCACGGTCGGGGCCGGTGCCGTGGCCCTGGGCTGGTCCGCGGCCTGGGCCCGGCACCTGGTACGGCGCCTCGGCGGGCTCACCGGCGACTGCTTCGGATCACTGATCGAGACCACTCAAGTCGTCGCCTGGCTGCTGCTGGCGCTAGCCGTCCCCCGCCTGTGGTGACCCGATCCGGCGGCGGACCTGCGCCAGCAACGCTGGCATCGCTGCCTCCGCATCGGCCAGGGTGTCGGTGAAACCCTCGTCCGGGCCGTACCACGGGTCAATCATCGGATCCCCCGGTGGGCGGCCGGGGATGAAATCCGTCACCAAACGAATATCGGCCTCAGGGATCATCTGCCGCAGCCAGTTCCGGTGGCTGTCCTCGGCCACCACGAATAGGTCCGTCTCCCGGACGTACTCGGGGCGTATCTTGCGGGCGCGGTGCCCGTCCGGGTCATACCCGGCGTCGCGCAACACCCGCCGGGCGCGGTGATCGATCGGGTTGCCCTGCTCTTCGCCCGACAGGCCGAAACTCTCGGCCTCCACCTCAAGCCCGGCCTCGGCCGTACGGCGGGCAAAGACTCGTTCCAGGATCGGAGAGCGGCAGATATTGCCCCAGCAGATGAAGACGACCCGCATCAAGCGCCCGCCAGGGTCGCCACCAGGACTGCCTTGGTCGTGTGAAGCCGGTTCTCGGCCTGGTCGAAGACGATCGAGGCCGGCGATTCGAAGACCTCGTTGGTGACCTCCAAACCGTCGCTGATCCCGCACTGGCGCTGCACTTCCGCGCCGAGCGAGGTCTCCAGGTCATGGAAGGACGGCAGACAATGCATGAACTTCACATCCGGGTTCCCGGTGCGTTCCAGCAGCTCCCGGGTCACCCGGTACGGCAGCAGCATCGGAACCCGTTCCAGCCACACCTCTTTCGGCTCACCCATCGAGACCCAGACGTCGGTGTAGATCACATCGACGCCTTTCACGCCCTCGGTGACATCGTCGGTGATCGTGATCCGGGCGCCGGAACGCTGCGCGAGCTGACGGGCCAGGTCGATCATGTGCGGCCAGTTTTGCAGCGATGACGGCGCCACGATCCGCACATCCATCCCCAGCAGCGCCGCCATCACCAGCAGCGAATTGCCGGTGTTGTAGCGGCTGTCACCTACGTACGCGAACGAGATCTCAGACCACGGCTTGCGGACGTGCTCGCGCATGGTGAGCGCATCACACAGCGACTGGGTCGGGTGCCATTCGTTGGTCAGCCCATTCCACACCGGCACCCCGGCATGCTGGGCCAGCTGTTCGATCAGGGTCTGACCGGCGCCGCGATATTCGATCCCGTGGTACATCCGGCCCAAGACCCGGGCCGTGTCGGCCACTGACTCCTTGTGCCCGATCTGGGAGATGGACGGGTCTAGGTAGGTGGTGTACGCGCCCTGCTCATGCGCCGCCACCTCGAACGACACCCGGGTCCGGGTCGAGGTCTTGGCGAAGACCAGCGCCAAGCTGAGCCCAGTCAGCCGAGGCCTCTCGGTTCCCGATCGGCGGGCAGCCTTCAATTCGGCAGCCAGATCGACCAAGTAGGTGAACTCCTCGGCCGTGAAATCAGCCTCCTTGAGGAAGCTACGGCCCCGCAGATCAACCATCGTGAAGCTCCGTTCCGGGTAGGGAAGCCGTCACTCTACCGGCGCGGCGGGCATACCAGCGGGCAGAACCTCCGATATGAGGCAGCTGGGCCTACGACTGGCCTGGATCTGCCGCTGGTGTGCGGCGGTGTAGCGCGCTGCTGCCAGGACCGAACGGCTCGGTTGGCGGTGGCATACCAGCGGGCACACCTTCGGGGCAGGGCTTCTGGGGCCGCGCCCGGTCCGGTTCTGCCCGCTGTTGTGCACCGAAACGGTTGTCGGTGGTGGGGGTCGGCCTGCCTACACTTCGCCCTATGTACATCCCCGGTCATTTCCGGCTACCCGACGACGACATCGCGGCCTTCCTTGCGACGCCGCGGGCGGGTAATCTGGTGACCGTACACGCCGACGGGCCGGCGGCCTCGTTCGTTCCGTTTTTCTTCGACCCGCAGCGTCGGGTCTTAAGCACCCACCTGGTACGGAACAACCCGCAGGTCTGCGAGCCGATCCTCGGGCCCGGGCTGGTCATCCTCGACCACACTGACGCGTACGTTTCCCCCCACGACTACGCCACCAACCCGGACCTGCCGAACGTGCCGACCTGGGACTACATCACCGTTCATGCCCGCGGCCCGGTGACGGTGGACCGGGAACCAGCCGCCGCGCTGCGAGCAGCCCGCGAGCTCACCGAGCACATGAATGACGCCGACACCTTGGACCTGGTCGGCGAGGCGAAACTCGCCAGGATGAGCCGGGCGATCGTGGCCGTCGACGTACGGGTCGAATCCCTGCTAGGCAAGGCGAAGATGAGTCAGAACCGCCACCCCGACGACATCGAGAGCCTGATCGTGTCGATGGAACGCCAGGGCAGGACCGAGATGGTCACCTTCCTACGCGAGGTGAGCCTGCCGTACGCCCGACGCCGGTACGGCATGATCGAGCAGCTTCGCGGCCAGCACCGGGGCCGGATCCGGCTCAGCGCGCCGGACTAACGCACCAACAGCCTCTGCACAAGGTCTTCCAGGGCGTCGCCGGGTAAAACCGGACCCCCCTGTCAGGCTCCGCGGCAGTGTGCCTAAACTCAGCCGTGGCGTCGAAGCCCAGACACGCCGACATCGTGTCCGGCCCGGCCCAATTTCCACCCCCCATAGGGCTTTGCCCGTGAAAGGCGTCGTTCCATGACTTATCAGTCCAAGATGACCCGACGTAGCCTGCTGTCGACCGCCGCGGTCGCAGTCCCGGCGATTGGCCTGGTCACCGCCCTCGACGTGACGTCGACACCGAAAGCACACGCCGCGCCCAGCGTCGGCTCATTCGTCAACGCAGCCCTGTCCTGCCGCGGATGCCCGTACGTCTTCGGTGCGGCCGGTCCCTGGGAGTTCGACTGCTCCGGCCTCATCTACTGGTCGCTGGGGCATATCGGGGTCAGCTTCCCGCGGACCTCCGGCCAGCAGTACTCCGCCTGCCACCAGATCTCGCGCGACCAGGCCCTCGCGACCTACGGTGCGCTGCTGTGGAAGCCCGGCCATATCGCCATCTCCCTTGGCGACGGGACCACCATGGAGGCCCGCGACGAGCGCTCCGGCGTGAACGTCTTCAACGCCTACGACATCCACTGGCATGCCGGTGGGCTGATTCCCAGCATCAGCTACGGCGGTGGTGGTGGCGGCGGTGGTGGCGGCGGCGGCCTGAACGTCGACGGCTACTGGGGCTCGGCGACTACCCGCCGGCTGCAGGAGGTTCTTGGCACCACGGCCGACGGGGTGGTCTCCAGCCAGGCCGCATCCTGGAAGAGCAAGAACCCCGGCCTGGCCTCCGGCTGGGAGTGGGTCTCTGATGCCCAGGCCAGCGGCTCGCCGGTGATCAAGGCCCTCCAGTCTAAGGTCGGCGCCGGCGCGGACGGTCTGATCGGCCCGGCCACCATCCGTGCGATCCAGTCCCACTACGGCACGACCGTCGACGGCTACTTCTCCGAGGGCTCGTCCTGCATTATGGCGATGCAGCGGGCGCTCAACAGCGGCGGCGTGTAGGCGGTAGCCCGCTACCAGCCTCAGGCTCCCGGCCACCTCGGCCGGGAGCCTTTCTGGTTCACAGCAGCATGGCCCGGGCTGCGATCGCCGCCAAGGTCAGGACCAGCAGCAGTCCGACGCCGGGCCAGGCCCAGCGTTCCCGGATCGTACGGGTGCCCATCAGGAACACTCCGGTCGTGGCCAGGCCTCCGAGTAGCCCGCCGATGTGGCCTTGCCAGGAAATCCCGGACGCCAGGAAGGTGTAGGCGAGATTCGCGGCCAGCATGATCAGCACGGCCCGGGTGTTGCCTCCGAGCCGGCGGCTCATCAGCAACACCGCCCCCATGACTCCCCACAGCGCGCCTGAGGCGCCGAGGGTGGCGGTGGTGGGCTGCGAGAACCACATCACCATTGCCGAACCGGTCAGGGCTGAGACCAGGTAGACGGCCAGGAATCGCCGCCGCCCGAGGATCCGCTCGACCGGCGGGCCGAGGATCAGCAGGCTGATCATGTTGAGGGCCAGGTGCAGTGATTCGATGTGGACGAAGGCGCTGGTGATCACCTGCCAGACGGCCCCGTCGGCCACCCCCGGCACCCAGGAGGCGCCCGGCTCGAGAGCGCAGCTGGCCGCGTTAGTGAGTCCGGGGAAGTACTGTTGACCGACGCCAGCCAGGCAGACCCCACGAGGGGTCAGCTGGAGCACGGCGGCTAGCGGTGAGGCGTACGAACCGGTCAGCAACACCGCGAGCCAGACCACGACGTTGATCCCGATCAGGACCAGCGTGGTACGGCGGGGGTCTCGGCTCGGGTAGCCACCGAACGGCAGCTGACCCTGCCGGGTCTGCCGGGCCCCGGTACGGGCGCAGTCAGGGCACTGGAAACCGACCGCCGCATCCACCATGCAGGTCGGGCAGATCGGCCGGCCGCACCGGGAGCAGACGATGTAGGTGAGTGTCGGGTGCCGGTAGCACGCGGCAGCGGTCGGTACGTCGTGGTCGGACATCACCCCTCCTTTCTCCCGACCCTACCCAGGCCCTGCGATAGGTCACGACCTCAGCAGCGGCTGTCGGCGCGGCTGAGCCACCAGACCCCAGCCGCCCAGCCGAGCCCGGTCAGCAGCGCCGAGGCCAACAGCAGCGGGGCTACCGTGGCGAAGGTCAGGCTCCCGGCGACGGTGGTCGCAGTGCTGCCCAACGACTGGGTCATGCTGACCAGGGCCGGCGGGAACAGGTACGCCAGCGGGCTTTGGGATGCGACCAGCCCGAAGGACACCACGCCGCCCAGCAGGGCCACCCCGATCGGGGCCGCGAAATTACGGACCAGCATCGACAGCAGCGACTGCCAGGCAGCTACCGCCAGCGCCGGGACCACGCTCAACACGGTCGCGACCAGCATCACGACCGGTGGGCTGCCGGGGACCCGCAGCGCGGCTCCGACCAGCAACCCGAGGCATACCAGCACGACCTGCATCGCAGCCGCCAGCAGCCCCAGCACGGCAATCTTTGCCAGCAACACCCTCCCGGGCCGTCGCTGGCTGGTGAGCAGCTGGTTCCAGCCATGGTTGCGGTGCTCGGCGCGCCAGACCGACGAGGCCAGCACTGCCACCCCGAGCGACATCAGCAGCAGCCCGTAGAACAGGACCAGCTGGGACCAGTATGAACCCCAGCCGTGGGTCAACACCTCGACATTCTGGGAGTAGTTGAACGCACCCAGCAGGACTGACAGGGCAGGGATCACGACGATGACCACCCAGATCTGAGTACGACGTAGCTTGGAGATCTCATTGCGCAGCATGGATCAGCCTTCCTGATCAAGACGACGGGTGAGGGCCCAGGAGCCGACGAGCAGGGCAGCAGCCCACAGCCCCCAGGGCAGGTAGTGCGGGCTGATCGCGGTAATCCCGGATGAGGAGTAGGTGTACGGCAGCACCGCGGCGAAACTCCCGTACGGGGTGAGCAGCGCCACTACCGGCGGCAGCAGCATCGAGAACATGGCCAGGAAGCCGCCCAGGACTGCGATCCCGATCCCGACGAGTTGGCTCTCGATCCGGGCCGCGAGCCAAAGATGAGCGGCCAGCAGAGCGAGCGTGGTGACGACCATGACGGCTGCGGTGCGGACCCAAACGCCGAGGTTAGTGACAGCGGGCATCCCGAGCAGCGCCGGCAGCGCCAGCACCGCCGCCACCTCGATCGCGCGCAGGGCGAGCACGATCGGCGCCAGGGTGACCCATTTCAGCCGGCACAGTGCACCGCGGGTGACGCCGATCACCGAGGACAGCCGCCAGCCGTTGCCGGCATGCTCGATATCGACGACCCGGCTAGCCACGATTGCGATCGCGATCGGGGTGAACAGAGCAGTGCCCATCACGTACTGCACCAGGTACGCATCCCAGGCGCCGCCGGGCTGGTTCCAGTACCTGCGGGCGCTGGCGGAGAACAGGGGCGAGGAGCAGTACAAGACGTTGGCGGCGGTGGTCAGCAGCAGCAGCCAGGTCAGCCGGAGCCGACGCAGTTTGGCGATCTCGACCCGGATCAAGGTGGCGGTCACAGCAGGCCCTCCCGCCCGGTCAGGCCGATAAAGACGTCCTCCAGGCTGCGCTGCTGGCGCCGTACCTCCCAGATCGGCACTTGCGCGGCGCACAGGTGCGCGATCGTGGCCGCGACCGTGGGCTGGTCTAACCCCTGCAACAGCAGCCCGTCGGCGACCGTGGTCGGGTTGAGCCGCTGCAGCACCTGGATGGCGCGGGGCGCGTCGGGAGTCCGGACTAGCACGTCCGGCAGCCGCCGGTCAAAAAGTTGTTCGAGGCTGCCCTGGAACAGCAGCTGGCCGCGGTTCAGGATCCCGATTACCGACGCCATCCGCTCCACCTCCGACAGCAGGTGGCTGGAGACCATCACGGTACGGCCTTCCTCGCGGGCCAGCCAGACCAGCAGGTCGCGGATTTCCTCGATGCCGGCCGGGTCGAGCCCGTTGGTCGGCTCATCCAAGATCAACAGCTGCGGGTCACGGACCAGCGCCATCGCGATCCCGAGCCGCTGTTTCATGCCCAGGCTGTAGTTGCGGACCAGCTTGTCCAGCTGCTGTTCCATCCGCACCAGCCGGACCGCCCGGGAGACGGCCTGGTCGGAGGCGTCCAGGGTCCGCTGCACGATCCGGAGGTTTTCCCGGCCGGTGAGGTGCCCGTACGCGGAGAGGTTTTCGATCAGCGAGCCGATTCGGCCCAGCAGCTGGTGACGGGTCTCGCGCCGCATCGGCTGGCCGAAGATTTCCACCTCGCCGGCGCTGGGGGTGATCAGCGACAGCAGGATCTTCATGGTGGTGGTTTTGCCGGAGCCGTTCGGGCCGAGGAAGCCGTACACGCAGCCGGCTGGGATCTGCAGGTCGAGGTTCTGCACGACCGCAGTGGTGCCGTACCGCTTCGTGAGCTGACGGGTGATGACGACGTGGTTCATGGCTATCGACTTTGGCGCCGCGCCCGTACGCCCGACATCGGTCCGGGGCATGGTTTCAGACGTGATACCGGGGTATGACCTGGTCGCCGAGCTACGGGGCGAGCAGGTCGTCTCGGTCGACGAGTCCGGTGCGGTAGGCGAAGAGGGCGGCATGGACCCGGTCGCGGGCTTCGATCTTGGCCAGGACCCGCCCGACATGGGTCTTGACAGTGGGCATGGAGATGAAGAGTCGTTGCCCGATTTCGGTGTTTGACCATCCTTGACCGATGGCGATCAGGATCTCCTGCTCGCGGGCAGTGAGGCAGGCGAGTGCCCGCCGGTCGGCGGCGGATAGCGGCGCCCGGGTGGAGTCCGGCTCGGGCTGGCGCAGCCGGGTCAGGATCCGGCGGGTGGCCCGCGGTGAGATGACGGCCTCCCCGGCTACGGCGGTACGGACAGAGTCGAGCAACTGTTCGGGCTCGGTGTCTTTGAGCAGGAAGCCGCTGGCCCCGGCGGCAAGCGCGTCGATTACATACTCCTCAGTATCAAATGTAGTCAACATTACGATCCGGGCCGCGGTGTGGTCCGCGATGATCGTGCGGGTGGCGCTGATCCCGTCCAGGCGGGGCATCTGCACGTCCATCAGCACCAGGTCGACGGGTGTAGCCGCATACCGGTCGATGGCCTCCTGGCCATCAGCGGCCTGCCAGGCGACGCAGAGGTCAGGCTGGCTGTCGAGTACCAGCGCGATCCCGGTACGGAACAGGGTTTGGTCGTCGACCAGTCCGATCTGGATGCTCATCCGACTCCTTCACGGGGGATCTCGGCCCGGACCCGCCAGCCGCCGCCGAACGGTCCGGACTCCAGGCTGCCACCGAGCAGCTGGACCCGTTCGGCCAGCCCCCGCAGGCCATGACCACCGCGGGCCTGGTCGGTGCCCAGGGACTGGTGAAGGGTGGTTGGGCTGCTCCTGTCGTCGTGGTCGGTCACCGTCACTACGACCGTCGTGGGCTGCCAGTCGATACTGAGCTCGGCGCGGCTGGCGCCGCTGTGGCGCCGGACGTTGGTCAGCCCCTCCTGGGCGACGCGGTAGATCGCGAGCGAGACATCGCCGGGCAGATCCTCGGGCGGCTCACCTTGGACGGTGCTGCTGACGGCAAGCCCGGCCGCGGCCACCTCGGCCAGCAGCTGGGGCAGGTCCTCATGACTGGCCAGAGGCTGCGGCTCGCGGGCCTCACCGTCGCGCAGCATCCCGACCAGGCCCCGCATCTGACGCAGCGAGGTGCGCCCGACCTGGCCGATCGTGGTCAGCGCCCGTACGGCGGCTTGCGGGTCGCTGGCCGCCGCGTACCGGCCGCCGTCAGCCTGGGCGACGATGGTGCCCAGGGTGTGGGTGACGATGTCGTGCACCTCGCGGGCGATGAAGGTCCGCTGCTCGGTGGCGCGCCGTTCGTACTGTTCTCGTTGCAGCTCCAGTTCCAACCGCAGCGTTTCCAACCGGTTCTCGGCGTCATGGGCGCCGCGGCGGCGTAACTCCCCGGCGAGCGACGCCACCAGTACTATTACCAGCCCCCATCCCAGCAGCAGGAGCCGTTGTCCGAGCGAGGATTGGCGCATCTGTTCGTTGCCCAGCAGGATGAAACCGATGATGCCCACGCCGAGGGCCGCCGACAGCACCGTCCGCCAGGGCCGGCCCACCCAGCGCCGCGCGATGTACGCCAAGGCGATCCCGGCGATCAGCACCCCGAGTGACAGGTACGGGGCGAGCAGCGCGTGACCGATTAGCCCGGCCAGCAGGGTCGTGGCGCCAAGCAACGGCCGTAGCCTTCGCAGCGACACCCCGACCAGGATCGTCACTACCTCGATCCAGGGCAGCACCTCACGCGGCATGGTCCCGAGGTTGAGAGCCGCCGCAAGCCCGGCCCAGGTCACCGCCCACGCCAGATCAGCCTTCGTCGGGCGGGCAGACGTACTCACGTCGCCTCACGATAGGTGCGCTCCACAGCCGCGCGCATCATGCCCGGGTACGATCTTCGCCGGCCGGCCAGTCCCCTGTGAGCTTCAGGGTTGCAGCCCGCGCTTCGTCAGGGCTACCATGTCAGGTACCTGGGGCTATGGCGCAGTTGGTAGCGCGTCTCGTTCGCAATGAGAAGGTCAGGGGTTCGAATCCCCTTAGCTCCACCAGTGAACTCATGCAAGGCCTGGTAACGAGGCAGTGGTTCCTCTAGGCAAAGGGGGAGTGAGTTGATCGTGGCCTCGATGAAGGATGACGTCTGTTGCGGTGAAGCTAAGGATTCCCAGATTTCTAATAATAGAGAACCTCTGGGCCGTGAAGATATGGCTCGGGTTCTTGTAACCATCAAGACCTATCCAACGCCGTCAGACAGATACGGCGAGACAGTATGTACAGCGGGCGTTAGGCTTGATGGTGAGAGACCGTGCTGGATTCGCCTCTATCCGATAAGTTTTCGTCTTGAGGAAGAAGATCGTAAGTTCCACAAATACGATATCGTGGAACTTCGCGTCAGTAAGAACCGGAAAGATAATCGACCTGAGTCTTACAGGCCTCATCTTGAATCCCTTAAGGTGATAGAGAAGGTCGATACAAAGCATAACTGGAGAAGACGCAAGAAGCTACTCGATGGCTTAATCGGTGCGGTGACAACCTGTGGTCTCATTCAAGCCAATAAGGATAAACCCTTCAGTGCCATTCCATCTCTGGGATTGGTGAAGATGCTGGATCCCCGAGTTTTGTCAGTGGAACCGGGTGATCCATGGGATGATGGGCAGCTGGCAAAAGTAAGGAAATTATCACAGCCCAACCTCCTCAATCTTGATGGGATTAAGCAGCTCGAGCCAGCTCCCTACAGGGTCAGGGTGAGCTATCGCTGCGAATCTGAGGGATGTGCAGGCCATAATCCTGCAATACTCGACTGGGAGGCTGGTCAGGCTGGGCGAAAATGGCGTCGCGAGTACAACTGCGAAAAAGAATCTATGGCCAAGCTTCGACAGAAGTACGAGGAACTCATCTCCCCAGACATTGATGCCCACCTGTTTGTTGGCAATATGCACCAGCGTCGCCACGTGTTCTCAGGACTAGGAATCTGGTCGCCAAGAATCGATGAAGAGGCAATGCTGTATGAGAGTGATCTGTTGGGGGTCTAGGCGTGAATGACGTGGAGGTTGTTGCGACTTCGAGAAACCGCTTCGATGACGAGATCCCGGTGGCATTGGCTGTGGTCGCGCTCAAAGCACAGGAGGGCCACAGTGGAGTCGTCGAGCAACTCTGAGACATGGTTTAGGGCGGCGACGGCCTCGTCGCTTCCTAAGAGATGGCGGAAACGTTCGCGAGATTCGGGAATGCCCCGACGAAAATCATCTCGGTTATCCTTCGGATTGCCGAGTTCCCGGTGGTGTACGTACCGAATCCCGACCTCACCAAGAGCCGCTGCCAGAGCCCTCTTGGACAGGCCGCGCTTACGGGAGATCGGGGTCATGCGGACATCGACGAGCACTTGAACTCCCTGCTGGAGCAGCGAGGCGACAAGCTCGTCGACCGAGCGCCCCTCATAGCCGAGACTCACAAGTTGCGAAGGTGTGTCGAGCATGCGCTCAGTATCGCATGAGAAGTCTCATCTGGCACTCATAGTGAAGTTTCAACTTTCGGATTTCTGGACCATGGTCCCCGGATTCGCCCTACGAGGCCTCGAATGACTCATGGTTGACGATGATCGTTGCTTTCGCCATCGCCACGCCCAATGGGCAGACTGTTGGGGTGCGACATCTGGTGACCAGAACCGAACTGGGTTCCCCGGCGTCACCGGGTAGCGGCTGGCCCGGGGACCCGGCGACTAGTCAGACGCCGGTTGCGGGCAGCGCCGATGAGGTCGCCCGGCTTGCCCAGGATGCGGCCGGGCCAGCCGAACTGGACGCCCGGGTGTCAGTCTGTCGGGCCTGCCCGCGTCTGGTCGCCTGGCGTGAACAGGTCGCCCAGACCAAGCGGGCCGCGTACCGCGACCAGCCGTACTGGGGCCGGCCCGCGCCCAGCTTCGGGGATCCGGCGCCGCAGGTGCTGGTAGTCGGCCTGGCGCCCGGCGCGCACGGCGCGAACCGGACCGGGCGGATGTTCACCGGCGATCGTTCCGGCGACTGGCTGTACGCGGCGCTGCACCGCGCCGGGTACGCTTCCCAGCCGACCTCGGTCCACGCCGGCGACGGACTGCGACTGACCGGAATGCGGATCACGGCGGCCGCTCATTGCGTCCCGCCGGACAACAAACCGAGCATCACCGAATTGGCGACCTGCGCGGCCTGGTTGGACCGGGAGCTCAGCCTGTGCACGCCAAGCCTGCGGGCCGTGTTCGCGCTCGGGCAGATCGGGTGGCGGGCGGCGTTGGCGGCGACTCGCCGGCTGAGCTGGCAGGTACCGCGGCCGCTACCGCGCTTCGGGCACCAGGCGGTGGCCGAGCTGGGCTCCCCGATCCGGACGGTACGGCTGGTCGGCTCGTACCACGTCTCGCAGCAGAACACCGCCACCGGCCGCCTGACACCACAGATGCTCGACGCCGCGCTGGCCTTGCTCCACCCCTAATCCCGCCGGTCGCGGCGGGTATGGCTAGGGTAAACAGAAATATGGACTATGCGTCAGCAGGTCCGGGCCGGAGGACTGGTGCGGAGCAGGTCAGTCCGCCGGTGTGCAGTACCTGGAGGTGAGCAATGGCGGCGGAGCAACACCTGGCCCGGCTCTTCCGCAGTACTGCTCGCCGGCACGCCCACCGGGCCGCGACCCGGGTCCGTCGCGGTAATGGCTGGCGCACCATGACCTACGAGCGGCTGGCAGCCGAGGTCGAGGCCCTCGCCCGGCACCTGATCGATCTGGACGTCCAACCGGGTGACCGGGTCGGGATCTTCTCCCCGAATCGGCCCGAGTGGAGCGTCGCTGACCTGGCTGCATTGTCGGTCCGGGCAGTGGTGGTGCCGGTCTACCCGACCGCCACCGATGCCCTGCTGGAGCTGGTCCTCGGTCACGCCGAGGTGTCGGTCCTGTTCGTCTTCGGCACCGCTGAACTGGACGCCGTGAAACGGGTCTGGTCTGCTCTGCCGCGGCTGCGGACGGTGATCGTTTTTGACGTCATCTCGGATTCTGATCCCCGGGTAACAACATTTGACTTGGTTCGGGCGAAGCCTCCGTCGCGGTCCTCCAGCGCTGCCCTAGAGCAACGACTGGAACAGGCCGAAGCCGACGATCTGGCTTCGATCGTCTACACCTCGGGCCGTACCCCACTCGGGGTGATGCTCAGCCACCGAGGTTTCGCTGACCAGTTGGCTGCCCTGGAGGGGGTGGTTACCTTCGCCCCACCCGACCATTCCCTGTGCCTGCTGCCGCTGGCCCATTCCCTGGAACGGCTGTGGACCTTCGGGGTGCTGACCCGCGGCTGCCTCAACACCTACCTGCCAGACCCGCGGCAGGTGGCCGCGATGCTGGCCCTAGTCCGGCCGACCCTGCTGGTCGCCACCCCTCGCCTGTACCACCTGGTGTACGAGGCCTGGTACCGCAGCGCCCGGACCGCCTCTCAACGCCGCCGGTTGCGGTGGGCGATCCGGGTCGGCGCCGCGGCTCAGCGGGCGCACCTGGCTGGCCGGCAGCCGTCCCCGGCGATCGCCGCGCAGCTGCCGCTGGCGGATCGGCTGGTGCTGCGCCGGGTACGCGCAGCGATGGGCGGCCCGAAGCGCGTCATGGCCTGTGGCGGGGGTGTGCTACGCCGCGATGTGGAGGACTTCTTCTCGGCCGCCGGGATGCTGGTCTGTCAAGTGTACGGGGTAACCGAGGCCTCGCCATTGATAGCTGTCAACTCTCCGACGGCGTTCAAGCTCGGCACTGTCGGGAGGGCCCTGCCCGGGTCCGAACTGCGCATCGCCGACGACGGGGAGATCTGGTACCGCGGGCCGAACCTGATGCTGGGCTACTGGAAGGACGAGGCGGCGACTCGCGAGGCGGTAGTCGACAGCTGGTTGCGTACCGGCGACTGCGGCCGGCTTGACGCCGATGGTTTCCTTACCGTCGCCGAGCCGGCCCAGGATCGGATCGTTACCGCGGGTGGTGACGTGTCCCCGGCGCCGATCGAGGAACGGCTCCTGGCTGATCCGTTGTTCGAGCAGGCGGTGTTGCTCGGCGACGGTCGTCCGTACCTCACGGTGCTGCTGAAACCTTCCCGCGACCAGCTCGAGGCGCTCGCCGAGCGGCTGCAGTTGCGCTGGCACAGCCTCGACGAGTTGGTTCGCGACCCGAGGGTGCTGAAAGAGGTCCGGTCCCGGGTGGCGGCGGTGTCGGCCCGGCTGCCGCGCAACCAGCGGATCGGGGACCTGCGGCTGCTGCTGGAGGACCTGAGCCGTGAGCACGGGCTGTTGACTGGTTCGCTGCGAGCCCGACGTCGGCAGGTGGAGCAGCGCTTCGCCGGTCTGATCGAGGAGATGTACGGCAAAGCCCGCCACTGACCCCCCGGCCAGAGTCTTCAACCGTATGAGGGAGTTTTCACGTTCATAGCCTGTTGACAGGTACCCCGCCTAGGTTCCTCATCGTTACCTCTGAGCGTAAGAACCGACTAAGGACCCAGCATGAGCCTCACCATCGCCCACTTCGGCCAGACCATCGAGAACGAGCCCGCCACCGTACCGGTGCGCCACCTGTCGCTGCGGTTTGCGGTGATCACCGCGCTCAGCGCGCTGTCCGATCCCAGCCACCAGTCCCGGCATTGGGGCCTGGACGTCCCCGGTGACGACGACTACGACTCGCTCGCCGAGCACATCTGCTGCCTGTACGACGACTGCGCGATCCTGCCGCGCCCGGCGGCCGCAGTTGGGCTCGCGCTGCGGCACAGTGAAGTTGCCCCGATCGCGCTGCTGGGCCGTCGGCTGGGCGATATGCTGCTCGACCTGGGCGACGCCGACGACCTCACCTATCTCGCCGACGCCCGCTGGCCCGGTGTGGTCGAAGCCGCCGCCGCGGCCCTGGACGCGATGGAGTCCTGAGCTGACCCAGAACGCAACTTCGCCCGAATCCCGACAGTGTCGTCGGGGGCGAACATGACAGATCAGCCGAGTCGTTCCAGCTTCGGTAGCGAGTCGGTGGTGAGGGTGGCGGCGTAGTCAGCGACCCGCTGGGCCAGGTCCTGATCCGAGATCGTCATCGCCCCGATGGTGGTGAACGGTTCCAGGTAGGTCATGGAGCAGTAGTCGGCGGTTGCCTGGAGAGGACGCAGTAGTTCGTGCACCGTGTAGGTGTACTCGTGCTCGCGTCCGTACTCCGAGGAGCCCGACGAGACGGCGACGAGAAACTCTTTGCCCTGGAGCGCTTTGCCTGTGGAGCCGTACGCCCAGCCGTAGGTGAGGACATCGTCCAGCCATTTCTTCAGCAACGGCGGGCAGGAGAACCAGTACATCGGGAACTGCAGCACCAGCCGATCCGTGGCCTGCGCCGCCTGCTGCTCGGCTGCCACGTCGATCCGGAAGTCTGGGTAGCGGTCGTACATCCGCCGTACCACCACATCGCCGCCCAGAGCTTCGGCTCTCTCGGCCAGGGCCCGGTTGACGCGCGAGGCGTTCATGTCGGGATGGAAGACCAGCACCTGGGTTTTCACGATCTCTCCTTCAACATCAGGGATACCGTTCCAGCCTCCCAGAGATCCTGCCGGCAGCCGGGCGATGTCGAGCCAGTGATACGCGATGCCCGGGAGCCCCAACGTCCGGTCGACGCCGCCTCAAGCAGTGGGCCTGGCCCAGGTGGCCATCAGACGTGGTTGCCATTCAAATCCAAACGGCTTTCGATAGTCATCTCGCGAGGTGGAAAGAATGAATTCTGAACATGTATCCACGGGCACTTTTTTGGATGATGGAAAAGGAATCATTCGGCAGTGAACCCATCGTATGGTAGGGTGAATGAACAAAATACATATTCACAAACTGAAAGAATAGGAGGTAAGGCATGTCGCACGAAAGACCCCGCCGGCGATTCTCGCGGGGTGCGATCGCCACCCTGGCGGCCTTGTCCTTGGCTGGCGGAGGCCTGGTGATGCAGGCCGCGCCGGAAGCCCACGCCTCAAATCGGCTGAATACCACATACCAATTCAAAGACACCAACTATCCCGTACCGAAGAGTAACGTCCTGTGGGTGGCTACCGATGGTCGAGATGGTAATCCCGGAACGGAACAGGCGCCCCTGCGGAACATCCGCAATGCGGTGCGTAAGGCCAGCGCCGGATACACCATCGTCGTCAAGACCGGTATCTACCGTGAGGAGCACTTCTTCGTCGACAAGCCCAATCTGACCATTCAGGCTGCGCCCCATGCCGAGGTGTGGCTGAAGGGCAGCGATGTCGTCGAGGGCGCGCGGTGGGCGAAAGAGGGTAACCTGTGGAAGACCACGGGGAAGTTCCACAACATGTGCCATGTCTGCACGGTGAATGCCGATCCCACAGTGGAGGGCATGGCCGCCTACCCCGAGCAGGTCTTTATCAACGATAAGCCGCTGCGTCAGGTCGCCTCTAAGGATGAGGTCAAGGAAGGTACCTTCTTCGTCGAGGACAAGACCCCGACGACGATGAAGAACCCGAAGAACAACAAGGCCGGCCTCAACTACGGGGCAGAGGACGAGATCACCTACTACGTCGGTTCCGACCCGAAGGCCGGCACCACGGAGATCTCGGAGCGTCCGCGGGCCTTCACCGCTGTCGGTGACAATTTCACCTGGAGGGGCATCAATGTCTCCCAGTACGCCCCCCTGCAGGAGTGGGGCTTCGACAGCGTGAAGTATCCGGGGATCGCCGGCACGTCCGCGGTGTCGATCAACCAGAACAATTCGGTGTTCCAGGACTCCATCGTCGCCCAGAACTCCACCATCGGCTTCAACCTCGACAAGTCGCAGGGAACCCGCGTCGTCGGTAACACGTTCATCGATAACGGGGCCAACGGCGCCGGGGCGAACCGGTCGCACCACTCGTCGTACGAGGGGAACGTCTTCACGAACAACAACGCCGCCGGCTTCGAGACCCGCGGTAAGGTGTGCCAGGCTTTCTGCACCGTGTCGGATATCAAGGTCACGCACACCGACGGCTTCTCCTTCCGCGATAACGTCGTCGACTACTCGCAGCTGGGTCAGGCGTCCTCGGATGCCGCTGTCGCGAAGGTGCAGCGGGCCCCGGCCTTCTGGTGCGATGAGGGCTGCATCAACACGACGGTGACGAGGAACTTCTTCACCAACGTGGCGCACGCTATCTTCTACGAGGTGTCCGGTAACGGCATCATCGCCTCCAACGTCATCGAGAGTAGCGGCAAGGGGATCGGAATCTCCAGCAGCAACGACGTCAAGATCTACAACAACACGATCTCGCGTACGTTCATGCCGTTCGAGTTCTTCGAGGACTGGCGCATCAACGGCTGCAATGATTTCCGTGACGGCAAATGCCATGCGCCGGAGAAGTGGTCCATGGAACACGGCCTGCCGTGGGACCTGAAGAACATCGAGATGTACAACAACATCGTCTCGTCGCGCGCCTGGGTCGCGAATGACGGAAGCGGACCGTACTGGGCCTACCCGGTGCGCGCTACCGGCGCCACCAATCAGAACGGGACCGTGGTGGTGACTAATGACATGTTCAAGGGCTTCGACTACAACGCGTATTACCGCAGCAGCACGCAGAACGAGCCGGGTCTGTTCACCTGGGACTACCCGGGCGGCAATCCCATCGACAAGGTCTACAATTCCGCCGCCGAGATCTCCAAGGACCCCCGTGTCCGCGGTAGCATCGACGGGCGGGATGCGAAATCGCTCGATAAGTTCGGCGAACGTAAGGACAACCCCTACTTCGTGTACGAGGCTCCGAACAATACCGATTACAAGAAGAGCGACTACACCATCAAGCCCGGAAGCCCTGCTGAAAAGTCGGGCAAGCAGCTGCCTCAGGACGTCGCTAAGGCGATCGACCCGAGCGGCCAGACCGTGAAGGCCGGGGTTCCCGTTAACCGGGGCGCCCTGCTGAACTCTCATCTGAAGGCCAACAGCTGATATCGGCGCTGTGCGGGTGCCCCGTCGGTTTTTGCCGGCGGGGCACCTGTCTGTTCTGGCCTTGGGAACGCCCAGCCGTCTGCGTATCGGGCAGCCAGCTCGAGTGGACATGCCCTGTGATCTGATGGGGACATGACCCATGCCGACGAGCCGAACACCAGCCCGGAACGCCTGCTGGCCGAGATTATCGCTGGGCACTTCCCCGGCGGCCGCCTTGAGGACCGCGACGGGGTGCAGACGGTGATGCTGGGCGATGGCCTACCTACTATCGAATGCCATATCAACTCGATGCAGGACACCCCGCCGCACGGGACGTACATCACGTTGCTGATCCAAGGCGGGGCGCTCGGTCAGCAGGGAGCCACGGTCACCGCCAGCGGCTACGGCAGCAACATGCATCATGCGCTGGTCATGGCCGGTTGCAACTGGGCGTGCGCCTTCGGTCCGGTGTTGCTGACTGGTATCGGCCGGCCAGACCTGATCGACACCCAGGATCCCGACGTCGAACAGTTCGAGACTGTCCTCGGCGGGCGGCGGTACCTGGTCACGATGAGCGGCCTGGACCGTGGGCTGGGCGCCGGCGTCGACGCGGACGAGTTGGCGGCCTGCCGGCAGCGTATTGGGGGTTCCCAGGCCCTGACCAGGGCAGTACTGGCCAGCGGAACCCTGCCGGCGTCCCGGTCCGGGGATGTCATTCCGTTGGGGTGTTTCCTGGGTATCGGACCGGAGAACATGTGCGAGGTCAAGTACGGTTTCAGCGACTGGAACCCGGCTCGTACGGTCTGGGACCGTCTGCCCACCGAGGTATCGGGGTACCGGCTACTGCGGGAATGGGCCCTGCTTGCCCCGATCAGCCCGGCCCCGCCGCTAACCCGCGAATCCCTGCAGTCCACCCTTGACATGTTGCGCGCCGCCGGCGACAGTCCCCAAACCGAGGGCGGCTGGCTTGGCGGGCGCCACCACGGCATGCGGCTCGGGCCCCCAGCCACCGCCGAGCAGCTGGCCGCGTGGCAGCCGCTACCCTCCGACGCGCGGTGGTTCCTGGAGGAGATCGCCGCCTCCGGAGCCGGCCCCGGCTACGGACTCGAGATCCACGGCATCGAACCCGGCTGGCTGCACGTGGCCGCGGCGGGCTGTGGCGCGGCGTGGGTGCTCGGCCTCGACGACGGGACAGTGTGGCTGGATTCCCGGGCCTGCGGCGGCCAGATTCGGCAGGTCGCCTCCAATTTCGCGTCATGGTATGAGGCCTGGCTTGACAACGCGGTCCGCGGTGGCGGGCCTTTCGGGCAGTGGCGGAATCAGGACGACGCCGCCTACCAGGTGTTGGCGCAGGCCTGCCAAGACTACGGCGGCATCGAGAATCTTCCCGGCTCGGGGCTCCGGATGCAGCTCAGGTCCCCCGCCGGTGACCCGATCAATCCCTGCCACGCCTGCGAGGCCCTCTACGACCAGTACCAGTACGGGCTTGCGGCGACCGTCTTCGAGGCCTCCTCTTGACAGGATTTTGCCCCATCTCGTAGGAGAGGCGATACCGGCAGGGTCCCCGGGTGGTCGCGGTCACCGACCGGAAGCCTCGTCAGGTGGCTGCCTGCTGGCGGGTTACTCAGTTGACGATCACGTTATTCGGGTGAGTCGGGGAATAGGGTGCTGAAGTCGGCCATGAGGGTGTGGGGGGCGATGTCGGCGAGGAGGACGACGTGGGTGACGGCGTCGTCGATGACGATGTTCTTGACGGCGAGTGATCCGCCGAGGTGGTAGGTGGGGACGAAGGTGTACATGGTGTCGGGTCCGACGGGGCCGTGGGCTTTGAGGGCCCGCTTGAACAGTTTCTTGTCGTCGGATCCGAACAGGTCTTCTTTCGGGAATCCCAGGACTTTCGCGTAGATTTGGAGGTTGCGGTCATTCTCGGTGTTCATCTCTTGGGCGGCGCCTGATGTTTGGTAGATCTGTCCGTGGAGGGGGTCGATGTGAAGGCTGCAGCCGGTGCGTTCGCCCCAGAGGGCGAATTCGCCGAAGGCGGTGCGGG
>CALIWR010000004.1 GCA_938046585.1 uncultured Propionibacteriaceae bacterium
TTCTCGTCGTGAGGAGGAAGACCGGGGAATCAGCGATGCCGCCAGCCCTCGCGAAAGCGAGGGCGATCAAACCCGGCGGCAGAGCACCCGGCCTGGACGAACGAACGACGAGAAACGCAGAACCTCACCACGACCCGAAGAACCTTCTCGTCGTGAGGAGGAAGACCGGGGAATCAGCGATGCCGCCAGCCCTCGCGAAAGCGAGGGCGATCAAACACTGCTACAGCTGGGTGATCCAGGTTCGCAGTAGCCGGGCACCGGCGGCCCCGGATTTTTCCGGGTGGAACTGGGTAGACCAGACCCTCTGATATTCGACCGCCGCCACCATCCGGCAGCCTTCGTGCCGGGTCCAGGTCAGCAGCGCCGTCGCCGGGAGATCCTCGGCCCTCAGCGCCGCGTACGAATGGACGAAGTAGAAATGTTCCTGCTCGATGCCGGCGAACATGGCCGAACCGTCCGCCGCCTGGACTGTGTTCCACCCCATATGCGGCAGCCGGGTCGTCGGCACCCGGGTCACCTTTCCGGGATAAACACCTATACCCGCCGTGACCACACCATGTTCGTCGCCGGATCCGAACAGCACCTGATGACCGACGCAGATCCCGAGCACCGCCCGCCCGGACGCCACCCGCTGTCGAACGATCACGTCGCCGCCGACGTGGCGTAGCTGGGCCAGGCAGGCAGCGAAGGCCCCTACCCCCGGCACCACCAGTCCGTCCGCGGCCAGGGCGGCCACCGGGTCGGCGGTCAGCTCGACAGCGGCGCCGGCCTCGGCCAGGGCCCGGGTCACCGAATGCAGATTGCCCGAGCCGTAGTCGAGCACCACCACCCGGGCAGCGTTCATAGGGCGCCTTTGGTGCTCGGCACTCCGCTGACCCGCGGGTCGGGCTCGACGGCCATCCGCAGCGCCCGTGCCAGGGCCTTGTACTGGGCCTCGGCGATGTGGTGCGGGTCACGGCCGGCGAGCAGCCGCAGATGTACGCAGAGCCCGGCGTTGGTCGCTAGTGACTCCACCACGTGGCGGGTCATCGCCCCGGTGTACGGCACCCCGGAGCCGACGATCTGGACGTACGGGTAGCCCTCCGGCTCGCCGGAGCAGACCACGTACGGCCGGCCTGCGACATCGACTACGCAGCTGGCCAGGGCCTCGTCCAGCGGCACCACCGCATCGCCGAAGCGCCGGATCCCCCGCTTGTCTCCCAGCGCCTGGCGCATCGCCTGCCCGAGCGTAATCGCGGTGTCTTCGACGCTGTGATGACCGTCGATATGCAGGTCGCCGGTGGTGGTCACGGTGATGTCGATCAGCGAATGCCGCGACAAGGCGGTGAGCATGTGGTCGTAGAAGCCGACTCCGGTGGTGATGCTGGATTCGCCGGTACCGTCAAGGTTGACGCTGACCCGGACTTCGGATTCGCTGGTCACCCGTTCGACGGTCGCTGTCCGGGCCATCACTGATGTCCTCTCTGCGGCGCCCCCTCGTCGAGCACCTGCGCCAGGGCGGTGTAGAACCGCTCCATCTCTGCCGGGGTCCCGGCGCTGACCCTCAGGTAGCCGTCCGGGCCGGTCTCGCGGACCAGTACCCCCCGTTTCAGTAGCCGCTGCCAGACGTCGTGGCGGTCGGCGAAACGGCCGGTCAGCACGAAGTTCGCTGCCGACGTCACCACCTCCAGCCCTAACGCGGGCAGCCGGACCAGCATCTGGTCGCGGACCTCGCGCAGGCTTGCGACCTGGGCCAGCATCTCATCGGCGTTGCGTAGCGCCACCTCGGCCAGGGCCTGGGTCTGCGCTGACAGGTGGTACGGCAGGCGGATGATCCGCAGCGCATCCACTACCGCCGGGGCCGCAGCCAGGTAGCCGAGCCGACCGCCGGCGAAGGCGAAGGCCTTGCTCATGGTCCGGCTCACGATCAGATTCCCGAACCGGGGCAGCAGTTTCAGCGCGGTCTGGTCCGGTTCCGGCGCGAACTCGTGGTAGGCCTCGTCGACCACCACGATTACCTCGGTCTGTTCCAGCACCGCGGTCAGGGTAGCGAGGCTGGTCAAGGTGCCGGTCGGATTGTTGGGGGTGGCGATCACCACCACGTCGGGATGTTCCCGCCGGATCGCGCCCAGCACCAGGTCCGGGTCCAGGCTGAAGTCCGGGTTGCGCGGTGCGCTCAGGTAGCGGGTGTGGGTGTTGCGGGCATATTCGGGGTACATCGAATAGGTGGGTGAGAAGCCGAGTACCGCCCGGCCAGGCCCTCCGAAGACCCCCAGGACCTGGGTCATCACCTCGTTGGAGCCGTTCGCCGCCCACACCATTGAGGCGCTGACCTGATGGCCCAGGTAGTCAGCCAGGAGTTCCCGTAGCCGCCAAGCTTCCCGGTCCGGGTAGCGGTTCATCCGCTCGGCGGCGCTGGCTACGGCCTGCG
Source organism: uncultured Propionibacteriaceae bacterium (assembly GCA_938046585.1). Classification (GTDB taxonomy): domain Bacteria; phylum Actinomycetota; class Actinomycetes; order Propionibacteriales; family Propionibacteriaceae; genus Fen-668. The sequence goes on from CALIWR010000004.1 coordinate 2,411, forward strand.
CCATCTCCTGGCGCACCCGGGGCGAGGGGGGGTATGGGTTCTCGTTGACGTTGAGGCAGACGGGCACGTCGAGCTGCGGCGCCCCGTACGGTTGCTCGCCGACCAGCTCGGGGCGCAGTGGCAGGTCGGCCAGGCTGATGTCGGCCTTCATGATTCACGCCTGACCCGGATCGCGTTCGCGTGGCCGGGTAGGTTCTCGGCCATGGCGAACCGCTCCACGCTGTCAGCCAATTCCAGCAGCGCCTCGCGGGAATAGTCGATCACGTGTACCACCCGCCGGAAGCTGGCCACGGTCAGCCCTGAGGAGTGCCGGGCGGCTCCCGCGGTCGGGAGTACATGGGTAGAGCCGGCCGAGTAGTCCCCCAGTGAGACCGGGGTGTGGCGGCCGACAAAGATCGCGCCCGCGTTGTGGACCCGGGCCGCGACCTGGGCCGCCTCGGCGGTGTGGATCTCCAGGTGCTCGGCGGCGTAAGCGTCGACCACGCGCAGCCCCTGTTCCAGGTCGGCCACCAGCACCACCGCGGACTGTGGCCCCGTCAAAGCGGCCCGGGCCCGCTGTGCGTGGCAGGTCTGCGCCACCATCGGCTCTAGTTCGGCCTCGACCTGGTCGGCCAGCTCAGGCGAGGTGGTGACCAGCACCGAGGCGGCCATCGGGTCGTGCTCGGCCTGGCTCAGCAGGTCGGCTGCTAGGAGGCGCGGGTCGGCGGTCTCGTCGGCGAGGATCAGGATCTCGGTCGGCCCGGCTTCGGCGTCGATGCCGACCCGGCCGCGCAACAGCCGTTTGGCCGCCACCACATAGATGTTGCCGGGGCCGGTCACCAGGTCCACCTGGGGGCACAGCCCGGCAACCCCGTACCCGAACATCGCAATCGCCTGGGCGCCGCCCACCGCGTACACCTCGTCCACGCCGAGCAGGTGACACAGGGCGAGGATGGTGGGATGCGGGTAGCCGTCGAAATCGGCCTGGGGTGGGCTGGCAATGGCGACCGAGCCGACACCGGCGGCCTGGGCCGGGACCACGTTCATGATCACGCTGGAGGCCAGCGGGGCAAGCCCGCCCGGCACGTACAGCCCGACCCGGCGGACCGGGACCAGCCGGGCGGTGATCTGGGCCCCCGGCGCTACCTCGACAGTCGGCTCGGGCATCGCCGCCTCGGCCTGGCAGACCAGCCGCCGGCGGCGGATCGACTCCTCGAAGGCTGCCCGCAGGTCCGGGTCAAGTTCGTCGGCGCAGCTACGCAGAACCGCGTCGGGTACCCGCAGGGTGGGCGGTACGACCTTGTCGAACTGGTCGCACAGACGCCGCAGCGCCACTTCCCCCTCGTCGGCCACGGCCTGGCAGATCGGGGCCACCTGCGTCATCGCATGCTCCACGTCGATGTCCGCCCGGGGCACGATGGTCTCGTAGTCGAGCTGCTCAGCGGCGCGGGAGCGAAGATCCAGACGGGTCAGCATCCACGCAGCCTATCGCCGATCCCGGCGGTGGTCGGCGAGCAGACTCGGCTCTTCGGTGGCCCCAGCGCGGTAGCGCGGCCCGCGGCAGCACCGAGCGGTAGCCTGCCGCCATGACTGACCTGGACCGAGGCTGAGTCGGTGCCCGTCTCCCGGGCCACGCCCGCGCTCGACGCGCTACAGGCGGCTGGTGTTGCGTACACGCTGCACAGTTATCGCCATGACCCGGCCGTTACCCGTTTCGGTGAGGAGAGTGTTGAGGCTCTGGGTGTCGACCCTCGTCGGGTCCTGAAGACCCTCGTAGCCGCAGCTGCCGCAGCCCGCGGTCCGGATCTGGTGGTGGGGATCGTTCCCGTCAGCTCCCGGCTTGATCTGAAGGCCTTGGCTGTCGCCATCGGCGCCAAGAAGGTGCAGCTGGCAGATCCCGCGCTCGCTGAGCGGTCCAGCGGGTACGTAGTGGGCGGGATCTCGCCGCTGGGGCAACGAACCCGGTTGCCGACGGTGCTGGACGCCGCAGCGCTGGGGTATGAGACGGTGTACGTATCCGCTGGTAGACGCGGTCAACAGGTCGAACTGGCCCCGGCCGACCTGGTACGGCTCACCGGCGCCCAGATCGCCAAGATCAGCCGCTGAGAACGGTCCGCCCAGGCGCCAAACCTTAGCCGCGCCGCGACGGGAGCCGGATCCCCAGCAGCCGCCGCGGTCTCGGAGTCGGTTCGAGCGGGATCGGGGCGATGTCGTGACCCACCACCTCCCCGGAGGTCAGCGAAGCCTCCGGCGTCGGTGTCGGCTGTCGGCGGGGTTCGGCCTGGTCGTCGGGGTCGGGCCCGATCGAAACCCGGACCAGGATCGGACCCACCGCGGCGAGGACCCAGACCAGCAGGCAAACCCAGGAGTGGAGCTGGAGCTCGATCGGCAGCACATCGCCCGGCTGGGCGCTGGCCAACCGGTCGTTGAAGTCGCCCGGGCCTAGCGCGGTCCCGGTGGCCCAGCAGATCACGGCGCTGATCAGGCAGCCGAGCGAGGCGATCAGATTCACTACCGGTCCGCGGCTGCCGAACCAGCGCCAGGCCACGATTCCCAAAGCGATCCCGGCGGTGAAACCAATTCCTGAGAACCAAGCGTCGGCGGCGAAGACTTCGGTCAGATCGCGTTCGGTGGTGGTGGCGGTGAAATTGTCGCCCACGGTGTAGGTGGGCAGGTCGACGGCGCACCACCATCCGATCCCGGCGAGTGCCCCGACCACCAGACAGAGCACCAGATAGATCGACGCCCAGACCAGGGTACGTTGGATGGTCCGGTTTCCTGCTGTGGCATGGTCACCGGTCGTCATGTCACCTCCTTGAGGCACCAACCCTAGCGACGCTCAGGCGACACAGCTGGGACCCAGCAGGGCCTTCAGGTCGGCCATCAACGCGCCGGACATCGCCACCCGGACCGTCGGCAGCCGCAAGGTCTTGGGCTGGTCGGTAATCAGCCGCAGCCAAACTTCTTGCTGGCCCGGGTGGGCGGCAAAGACCTCCTGCAGGTTCTCGACCAGGCTCGAGGTGATCTGGCTGCGTGGCACCGACAGCACCAGCGGCGGCGAGCTGCCATCGGCGGCCGTGTTCACTACCGTTACCGACTGGCCGGTGATCTCGACTCGTTCGTCTTTCTGCCGGACCCGGCCGGTGACGGTCACCACGGTGTCGGTAGCCAGGGACATCGCCACCTGGTTGTAGCTCTTGGGGAACAACAGCACCTCGACCGAGGCGTCCAAATCCTCCACGGTCACGATCGCCCAGAACTCACCGTTACGGTTCTGTTTGCGCACCACCGAGGTGATCATCCCGGCGATGGTGACGACCTGATCATGCGGATCGAGCAGCAGCTGCGAGATCGACATGTCGCGCAGTCCGGCGATGATGTGGTCGATGCCGTTCAGCGGGTGGTCCGACACGTACAGGCCGAGCATCTCGCGCTCGAACGCCAGCTTGGTCCGCTTGTCCCAGTCCGGCAGGTCCGGCACCGTGGCGGAGGTCGGCTGTGGCTGGTCTCCGGCCCCGGCACCGAACAGGTCGTCCTGGCCGAAGGCCTGATTGCGTTTGAGGTCGATCACGTTGTCGACGGCCGATTCGAAGACCTCCATCAGCGCCCGCCGAGGGTGACCCATCGAGTCGAAGGCGCCAGCTTTGATCAACGATTCCACCAGGCGTTTGTTGCAGACCTCGAGCGGGGCCTGATCGAGGAAGTCGTAGAACGACTCGGCCGGGCCGGCTTCGCGGCGCCGGTCAACCAGCTTGTCCACTACCGCAGTGCCCACGTTGCGGATCGCGGCCAGTCCGTAGCGGATGGCGTCACCGACGGTGGTGAACATCGACTCGGATTCGTTGACGTCCGGAGGCAGGACCTGGATCCCCATCCGGCGGCATTCAGCCAGGTAGACCGCGGACTTGTCCTTGTCGTCGGCGACTGACTGCAGCAGCGCGGCCATGTACTCGGCCGGGTAGTTGGCCTTCAGGTAGGCCGTCCAATAGCTCACCAGCCCGTACCCGGCGGTGTGGGACTTGTTGAAGGCATAACCAGAGAACGGGAGCATGACGTCCCACAGCGCCTGGATCGACTCGTCGGAGTATCCGTTGCTCCGCATCCCGGAACGGAAAGTCTCGAACTCTTTCTCCAGGATCTCGGCTTTCTTCTTGCCCATCGCGCGACGCAGCAGGTCGGCCCCGCCGAGGGTGTAGCCGGCGAGCTGGCGGGCGATCGCCATAATTTGCTCCTGATACACCAGCAGGTGGTACGTGGTTCCCAGGATCGGGTCCAGGGGCTGTTCCAGTTCGGGGTGGATCGGGGTAATTGGCTGGCGGCCGTTCTTGCGTTCGGCGTAGTTGATGTGGGCATTGGCCGCCATCGGCCCGGGCCGGTAGAGCGCCAGGACGGCGGCGATGTCCTCGAACCGGGTCGGCGCCATTAGCCGCAGCAGCGACCGCATCGGGCCACCGTCGAGCTGGAACACGCCCAGGGTGTCGCCCGCGGCCAGCAGCTGGTAGGTGGGCTGGTCGTCGAGCGGCAGCCCCAGGATGTCAATCTCGGTCCCACGGTTGGCCCGGATCACGTGCAGGGCATGGTCGATGATGCCGAGGTTGCGCAGCCCCAGCATGTCCATCTTCATCAGGCCCATCTCCTCGCACTGCGGGTACGAGAAGCCGGTGATCTTGACCCCGTCGTTGCGCATGTGAAGCGGGATCAGATCCATCAGCGGGGTTGAGGAGAGGATCACCGCGGCGGCATGGACACCGGTCCCCCGGATCAGACCCTCGATTCCGAGGCCGGTGTCGATGACCTTCTTCACGTCGGGATCCTCGGCGTACAGCTGGCGGATCTCGCTGCCCTCGTGGTAGCGGGGATGCTCTTTGTTGTGCAGGTCCGCCAGCGGCACGCCTTTGCCCATCACGTCGGCCGGCATCGCCTTGACGATCCGCTCCCCCATCGCGAACGGGTAGCCCAGGATCCGGCTGGCGTCTTTCACGGCCGCCTTGGCCTTAATCGTGGAGAAGGTGTTGACCTGGGCGGTGTACTCCTCCCCGTACTTATCGGAGACATAACGCACCATCTTGTCGCGCTGGCGATCGTCGAAGTCCAGGTCGATGTCGGGCGGGTTGATCCGTTCCGGGTTCAGGAAACGTTCGAACAGCAGCCCATGCTCGAGCGGGTCGAGTTCGGTGATCCGGGTCAGGTAGGCCACCATCGAGCCGGTAGCCGAGCCTCGCCCCGGGCCGACCGGGATGTGGTTCTCGCGGGCGTAGCGGCAGATGTCGGAGACGATCAGGAAGTACGAGGCGAAGCCCATCGGCTCGATCACCCGCAGCTCGGTCTCGATCCGCTCGGCAACCTCCGGGGGCGGGTTGTCGCCGTAGCGCAGCCGGACTCCCCGGTCGAGTTCCTTGCGTAGCCAGGATTCCTGAGTCTCGCCGGGTGGGACGTCGAATTGCGGCATCCGGTCGACGTGGGCGAAGGCCTCGTCGTACGGCTCGATCTGCTCGGCGACCAGCAGGGTGTTGTCACAGGCCTCGGGAAGATCCCGGAACAGGTGACGCATCTGCTCGGCGCTGCGCACGTGGTAGCCCTCGCCTCGGAACCGGAACCGGTGCGGATCGTCCTTGACCCGCCCCACCCCGATGCACAGCAGGGCGTCGTGAGCGTCGGCCTGGTCGGCGGTGACATAGTGGGAGTCGTTGGTGGCCAACAGCGGCAGACGCAGGGTTGTGGCGATCTTCAGCAGGTCGGCGCGTACGTTGCGTTCGATGTCGAGGCCGTGGTCCATCAGCTCGACGTAGTAGTTGCCTTCGCCGAGGATGTCACGGAAGGCGGCGGCCGCCGCCAGGGCCTCGTCGTACTGCCCGAGCCGCAGCCGGGTCTGTACTTCGCCGCCGGGGCAGCCGGTGGTGCCGATGATCCCCTCGGCGTACTGGGCGATCAGTTCCCGGTCCATTCGGGGTTTCATGTAGTACCCCTCGTAGCTGGCCAGGGTGGACAGCCGGAAGAGGTTGTGTAGCCCGGTGACGTTGCGGGCGATCATGGTCATGTGGGTGTAGCGGCCGCCTCCGCCGACGTCTTTGCCGCCTTCGACGTCCGGGTCGTCGGCCTCCCGCTTACCAGTCGCCCAGTATTCCTGGACTCGGCAGCGGCGGCTGCTGGGAGCCAGATAGGCCTCGATCCCAATGATCGGTTTCACCGGGTGTTTCTTGGCGGTCTGGAAGAACTCGTACGCGCCGAACATGTTGCCGTGGTCGGTCATCGCAATCGCCGGCATCTGCTGGCGGGCGGCCTCGGCCAGCAGCAGCCCGTTCTTGGCGGCCCCGTCGAGCATCGAATACTCGGTGTGGACGTGCAGGTGGACGAACGACGAGCTCACGGGTACCGGATCCCTCCTCAACGACGACCTGGCCGAACGCAGCGGCGCGACGGTCACCAGGGGACGGGTACCGACCGCTGCCGGGCTTCAAGACTCAGGAGAGCCACCTTAGCCCCGTCCGCAGCCCGCCACGGCGAGGCCAAGGTCGGTGTCGTCGGCAGGCCACCGGCACTGGTAGCGCTGCCGTCCGGGCCAGCACGGATCGTCCGGACCAGGGGTGATCCGGAAACCGATTCGGGCGTGGAAGCCCACTGCATCGTCGTCGGTCTCGGTCAGCAAGAGCCGTCGGGGCGCCAGTTCCCGGGCGACGGCCGCCTAAGCCTGGCCGATGCCGCAGTGGTGGGCGTCCTCGACGACCGCGAAGTAGTCGATCACCGCCGGATCCTGGCCCAGGTTGACCATCCAGAGACCTGATCATCCAGTCAGCCGCGAAGGCCCCCAGACAGGTCAACGCCGGCAACTGGGTGCCGGAGAATCCGGCGCAGGTCCTCCGCCTCGGCCTCGCAGGCCAACCAGGCCAGGTGCCGCAGTTCTGGCCGGGTCAGATCGTTCTCGGACCAGCCGGCGGATCATGTCGCCGGCGAGAGACGCTCCTCGGCTGCCCAGGTAGACAAGGCATCCAGGATGATGCCCCAACTACGGGACGCGGCCTGGGCGTTACCCTCCGGGTCACCTCCGAAATCGATGGTGAACCTGGGGCTCGGCGTGATCTGGATCATGGCGGGTAGCGACGCAATCGCGTACGGAAAAGCGACGAAGTGTCCGGCACGCGGGATCCGCTCGTCGCGCACCTGCCCTTGCCAGCCGCGGGATCGCAGCCGCTGCACGATCCGCTGCGCATAGTCAGCCGACGGCCACAGCCCGTCGTCGAGGCCGCTGATCAAGACGATGGGGCCTCGGATCCGCTCGACCTCGATCTCGGCCTCGGGTCGGCTGCGTCGCAACGCCGTGAGGAACATCTGCCGTTGACGCATAGGCCGGCCGAGGATGACAGATCGCAGCCAGCCGAGCGCCGCCGAGAATGCCCCGCCCTTGGCGGGGACGAAGCCGAGCGGCTTACCGTCGCGGATCCAGGCGGGCTGGTCGAATCTGTAATTGGCGGTGATCCCGGGCTGGCGGATCGACGACGGGGCACCCGCCACCACGAGACCGACGCCGGCATGGTCCGCTGCCACTTGGAGTGCCAGCTCGGCTCCTCTCGACAGCCCGATCAGCGCGATCTGGCTGGTCGAGACGAAGGGGTGCCCGGCCAGGTAGTCCACGGCGGCGTCGAGGTCCTCGAGCGGGATCCGCACGAGGTCTGGCGGCCGGCCCTCCGCTTTGAACCAGTTGAGGCTGAGCACCGTGTAGCCGTGCCCGGCCAGCAGGCTGCCGGCGGCTTCGAGGTTCGCCCCGTCGGAGCCTGCGAGCAGGATGACGCCGGGCCGGGGCTGGTCGTCGTCCGGGCGATGGATCGTGCCGACGATCGGGCCCTGATGCACCTCCTCGCGGCACACCTCGTCTCCGAAGTGCCTCGTGAACGTCGTTTCGGTGATCTGCTTGCCGTCGTGGCGGATGACGGCGTGGTAGGTGAGGGCCCACGCCCGGGTACGGGTGAAGAACGCGGACGGATCCTTCGGGGTCATCGACCAGAGCGGCCCTAGCGGGTCGACGCCGCTCCACGAGGAGCCCGGGAGCGGGGCCTGCCGGCGCAGGTCGATTATCCCTTCCGAGTCCACACGGAAGGTCGCGTGTGAGCACCATTCCCGCAGCGCCCCATCCTGCACGGACACCTCAATGTCGAGGATCGCCCCGGGGTCGGCACCGGTGATTACGAAGGCGAGATCCTCGTCGACGCGGGATCGTTGCGGCTGGATCTCAAGACGCGGGGGCATCGCCGCAAGATATCAGTCACCGCGGCAAGCAGATCCATCCGGTGCCCGGAGCAGGGGTGTTATCTGTATCTCATTTCCCCCAGGCTCAGTCTCCTGCTCCCGCTGCCGGTTCTTGTGAGCCGGTCCTCGAAACAGGCAGCGGCGCCTTGTCCTGGGCCCGGTCGGGCGCAGTCTCACTGGGCAGGTCCTCGTCGGCCGCAGCCCCATCCGGCGTCGGCTCGGTCTCGGTGCCCGTACGGCCGGTCTGCGACGGGGCCGGGGCGATTCGCGGGTTCGCCCCGGGGCGGTACCGCAGCAGCCAACCGAACAACGCCACCCCGACCAGGAAGACGATCGCCGAGGTGTAGTTGTTGAGCCGGAATCCCCCGATCTGGGTAACCGTGTCGATGCGTAGCGCCTCGATGAAAAACCGTCCCAGTGAGTAGCCCGCGATGTACAGGGCGAACAGCTTCCCGCGGCCCAGGGCGAAACGCCGCTGCGCCCCTAGCAGCAGCCCGGCCAGCAGGAAAGTCCACAGCAATTCGTACAGGAAGGTCGGGTGGTACGTGGCGTACTCCTCGTAGCCGGGGATCCGATGCCAGGGGTCGATGGCCAGCGCCCAGGGCAGATCGGTGGGGCGGCCGTACAGCTCCTGGTTGAACCAGTTCCCGAGCCGGCCCACGCCTTGAGCCAGCAACAGCCCCGGGGCTACGCAGTCGGCCACGGTGGCGAACGAGACCCCGGCCTTACGGGTCCGCCACCACGCGCCCAAGGCGCCGGCTGCTACCGCCCCCCAGATCCCAAGGCCTCCTTCCCAGATGAAGAAGATCCGGTACCAGGTCCGGCCCTCGCCGAAGTAGAGGTGGGAGTCGGTGGCCACGTGGTAGGCGCGGGCGCCGAGGATGCCGCACAGCACCGCCCACATCAAGATCCCCTCGAGGACCTCCCCGCTGCCGCCGAGGGCCTTCCAGCGGCGGGCCGTGAGCCACCAGCCGATCCCGATCCCGATCAGGATGGCCAGCGCGTACGCCCGGATCGGGACCGGGCCGAGGTACCAGACACTCTCAGGCGGGCTGGGGATCACCAACGGCGAGATGGTCATACCAACTGCTCCTTGAGACTGGTCGGGGTTGCGTGCTGCAGACTGAACGGCTGTCCATTCACGGTCACGGTGGGGGTCCCCTGCCGGGCTGGGCCCTGCGCCGCCACCTGATAGATCCCGCTCACCCATGCCAGGTGCGGCTTGGTGGTCACGCAGGACTCGTAGCCGTCCGGCAGCGCGGGCCGCAGGTGCCGCGACAAGCCCAGCAGCTGTTCATCGGTCCATCTGGCCTGTTGGTTAACGAAGAGGGCATCGTGCAGGTCGCGGGCGAAACGCGGGTCCCGCTCGGCGGCACAGGCGAACGCATTCGAGGCGGACTTGCTGCCCTCGGACAGGAATCCCAGCGGCCAGTATTCGATGCTGGCCCGGCCGCTGTCAGCCAGGGCGGTCAACGTCGGGCCGTACTGCCGTTCGAAGTCCAAACAGTGGCTGCAATGGAAGTCGAGGTAGACCGCGATCACGTTCCTGGCCTCGGCCGAGCCGATCCGGATCCCCTGGCCGGGCTGGATCTGGACCGGGGCGAAGACCACCTGCGGCGTGGCCGGGCTGGCCGCACCGGTACGGCTGGTCGACGCCGGGGATGGGACCGCCCGGTCGCTGCGCCACCAGCCGTATCCCACGATCGCACCGACCAGGCCCAACAGCACGACGGCCGCCACGACCGCGAAGACCCGCCGGTTCCGGTTCTGGACGGCAATCGCGGAGTCCCGCTCCAGTAGCCCCCGGGGGCCGGTCCCTGCCCGACCGCCGCTGGCAGCGGGGGCTGGGCGTTGCCGGGAGGTTTTCTTTTTCGCCATCGCGACTCCTCACCCTCGTCTTGTCGGGAGCTCTGACTGTGTCGTGAGATCGGACTGTCCGGCACGGCCGATGCGGACGTTCCGGATCATCGGGTCCTCACTGCCCGGGCCAGGTCACCGACCAGTTCACGCAGGGCACGGGTGTCGTCGGGGGTTTGGGCAGCATCGGCCGCCAGCAGAGTTTTCACCAGGGCCGATCCCACGATCACCCCGTCCGCGTGCCGGGCCAAGGTCGCGGCCTGTTGCCCGTTCGACACCCCGAGCCCGACTCCGACCGGGACTGCCGATCCCAGCTGCCGTACCCGACTCACCAGCCGCGGGGCGGCGGCCGACACCTGGCTGCGGGTGCCGGTCACCCCCATGACGGCGGTCGCGTAGACGAAACCACGACAACTGGCTGTGGTGGTGCGGATCCGCTCGTCGGACGACGAAGGAGCCACCAGGAAGACCCGGTCCAGTCGGTACCGGTCCGAGGCCTCGATCCACTCCTGTGCCTCGTCCGGGGTGAGATCCGGGGTGATCAGGCCGGCGCCGCCGGCCGCGGCGAGATCCCGCGCGAACCGATCCACCCCGTAGCGCTCGACCAGATTCCAGTACGTCATCGTCAACGGCCGAGACCCGCTCGCCGCCACCTGCTCGACGGCCGCAAACAGATCCCGGGTCCGAACCCCCCGCTGCAGGGCCGCGGTGGCAGCGCGTTGGATCACCGGCCCATCCATCACCGGATCCGAGTACGGCATCCCGATCTCCAGCAGGTCGCAGCCGAGCCCATCAACACCCTCGATCGCGGCCCGCATCGCGGCGATCGAGGTGGGCACGTCAGGAAAACCGACCGGCAGGTAGCCGACCAGCACCGCTCGGTCCTGCGCCGCCGCCTGCTGGTAGATCTGCCCACAGCAACCCAGCCGGCCCTGGTCGTACCCAGTCATGGCATCGCCCCGGTGGTCTCGTCGGCGGAGCCGTCCAGCCCGAACCAGGAGATCGCGGTGTCGACGTCCTTGTCGCCGCGCCCTGACAGGCAGACCACCAGCAGCGGCGTGGCGTCCGGGTCTTGCTCAGCCAGCCGCCTGCCGACCCGGATCGCGCCGGCGACCGCGTGTGCTGACTCGATCGCCGGCATGATCCCCTCGGTCTGGGTGAGCAGCCGGAAAGCCGCCATCGCCTCGGCGTCGGTGACCGGCTCGTAGCTGGCCCGGCCGGTTGTGGCCAGCCAGGCATGTTCCGGGCCGACCCCGGGATAGTCCAGGCCGGCCGAGATCGAATGCGATGGCTTGGTCTGGCCGTCCTCGTCCTGCAGGACGAAGGTCCGCATCCCATGCAGCACGCCCTCCTGCCCGGCCGTGATCGTGGCGGCGTGCCGGCCGGTCTCGACCCCGTCACCGCCGGCCTCAAAACCCAGCAGCGCCACTGACGGGTCGTCGACGAAACCGGTGAACATGCCCATCGCGTTGGAACCGCCGCCGACGCAGGCCAGCACCGCGTCCGGCAACCGCCCGTACCGTTGGAGCAGCTGCTGACGGGTCTCGGCCGAAATCACCGCCTGGAAGTCTCGTACGATCTCGGGGAACGGGTGCGGCCCGCCGACCGAGCCGATCAGGTAATGGGTGTGGTCAACGTTGGCCACCCAGTCCCGCAGCGCCTCATTCATGGCGTCTTTGAGGGTCCGCGAGCCGGAACCGACCGCCACCACTGTGGCGCCCAGCAACTGCATCCGGGCCACGTTCAGCGCCTGTCGTTCGGTGTCGACCTGCCCCATGTAGACCACGCATTCCAGCCCCAGCAGCGCCGCCACGGTGGCGGTGGCCACCCCGTGCTGCCCGGCCCCGGTCTCGGCGATCACCCGCCGCTTGCCCATCCGCTGGGCGAGCAGGGCCTGCCCCAGAACATTGTTGATCTTGTGGGATCCGGTGTGGTTCAGGTCCTCCCGCTTCAGCAGCACATTCGCCCGGCCACAGTGCTGTGAGAACCGGGGCGCTGCGGTCAGCGGCGATGGGCGTCCGGCGTAGTCGGTCAACAACCCTGCTAAGTCGGCCGCGAAATCCGGGTCCGCGACCGCGGCCCGGTATTCACGCTCAAGTTGACCCAGGGCAGAGAACAACGCCTCGGGAACGAATGTGCCGCCGAAGCGGTCGTAGTGGCCCCGGTGGTCGGGCAGCCGCGCCATGAGGTCCTTTCGGGAATGAACTACTTGTCCTCGTCGTCCTTGCCGGCCGGTGGTCGGGCAGCCGCGCCATGAGGTCCTTTCGGGAGGGATCACCCGAGCCTACCGGCCTCGGAGCCGGGCCACGGCATTGCTCGGGTCATGGTCGCGTACCAGCGCCTCTCCCACCAGCACTGCATCGGCTCCGGCCGCAGCAGCTGCGCGGGCATCATCAAGGGTCAGGATCCCGGATTCGGCCACCCGGACCACCCCAGGCCCGATCGCCGCCGCCAACCGGCCGAAAGTCGCCGGGTTCACTTGTAAGGTCCGCAGATCCCGGTTGTTCACTCCTACCAGGGTCGCGCCGCAGGCCAGCGCCCGGCGCGCCTCGGCTTGGGAATGGACCTCCACCAGCGCGGTCATGCCCAGGTCGGTAACCAGGCGGTACAGCGCGGCCAACTGGTCGTCCTCCAGGGCCGCGACGATCAGCAGCACCAGGTCGGCACCATGAGCCCGGGCCTCCCAGACCTGGTATTCCTCCACGATGAAATCCTTACGCAGGATCGGGATCTCAACTCGGGCCCGGACCATGTCCAGGTCGGCCAGGCAGCCAGCGAAATGCTGCTGCTCGGTGAGTACCGAGATCACCGCCGCCCCGCCGTCCTGGTAGGCGGCGGCCAGCTGGTCCGGTTCGGGGATTTCAGCCAGGGCCCCTTTCGACGGGGAGGCTCGTTTCACCTCGGCGATCACCGACAGCCCGGGAGCCCGCAGGGCGGGCATCGGGTCTCGGGGGGGCGCGATCATGCGTAACCGGCGCTGCAGTTCGGGCAGCGGAACCTGGCGGCGGCGCCGGTCCAGGTCGGCCCGGACCCCGACGATGATGCTGTCGAGCACGGTCCCGGTCATGATGGGCGTCTCCTTCGGTGAACGGCTGAGGCGTGCAGACCCATGGTCGGCCCCTTACGTATGTCGGCTCAGATTCGGCGTAGCCGGTCCGCGGCTCGGATCGCCCGGACCACCGCCGCCGCCTTGTTGATGGTCTCAGTGTCTTCGGCGGCCGGGTCGGAGTCGGCCACCACCCCGGCCCCGGCCTGGACGTACGCCACCTGATCCTTGATCAGGGCGGTCCGGATCGCGATCGCCGTGTCCGCGTTGCCGCCCAGGTCGAGGTAGCCGACCGCCCCGCCGTACACCCCACGCCGGGTCTGCTCCACCCGGTCGATGATCTCCATCGCCCGGACCTTCGGCGCTCCCGACAAGGTGCCGGCCGGGAACCCGGCCAGGGTGGCCTCCAGGGCGGTACGCCCGGGCGCCAACCGGCCCGAGACTTCCGCCTCGAGGTGCATCACGTGGGAGTAGCGCCGAACCCGCATGAACTCGTGCACCGTGACCGTGCCCGGCACGCTGACCCGACCGACGTCGTTACGGCCCAAATCCACCAGCATCAGGTGTTCCGCGGCTTCTTTCTCGTCGGCCAGCAGCTCAGCTTCGAGGGCAGCGTCTTGCTCAAGGCTCGCTCCTCGGGGCCGGGTTCCGGCGATCGGGTGGATCACCACCTGCTGGTCGCGGACAGTCACCAGGGCCTCCGGGCTCGAGCCGACGATCGCGAAGTCGTCCAACCGGAGCAGGAACATGTACGGCGAGGGGTTGCCCCGCCGCAGCATCCGATACACATCCAGCGGGTCAGCCTCGGTCGCCACCTCGAAACGCTGGCTGGGGACCACCTGAAAGATCTCGCCGGCCTGGATCTCGGCCACGCAGTCGCGCACCAGCTGCTGAAAATCGGCGCTGCTGCGCTGACGGACCAGCTCCGGCTCGCTCACCTCGAGTACCTCGGTCAGCAGCGGCGCCGCCGGTTCCGCCAGCGCCGCCAGCAACGTCTCGACCCGGGCCACCGCATCCGCGTACGCCTGCTCCAGCCGGTCCGCGGTGGCGTCGAAGTTCACCGCATTCGCGATCAGCCAAACATCGCCGCTGTAATGGTCGACCGCGGCCAGATCTCCCACCAGCAGCATCGTCAACTCCGGAACCCGCAGATCATCACGGCAGGTATCCGGCAGCCGCTCCAGCCGCCGTACCAGGTCGTAGCCGAGGTAACCGACGAAGCCTGACGCCAGCGGCGGCAACAGCGGTTCCGGTTCGGTGTGGAGCATGGTCAAGGCGGCGGCGAGCGCCGCCAGCGGGTCCGCCACTTCCGGCAGCCCCACCAGTGGCCGGCCAGTCCAGACCGCCTGCCCCTGGTGTGCAGTGAGCGTCGCCAGGGCCCGAATCCCGACGAACGACCAGCGGCTCTGCACCCCATCAGCGGCCGATTCCAACAGGAAGGTCCCCGGCCGGGTCCGGCACAGGTGGTGGTACAGCCCGACCGCGGTCAGACCGTCGGCCTGTACCCGGGCCCGGACCGAGATCACCCGGGCGCCGGCCTCGGCTGCCGCCCGGAAACCGGCCAGGTCAGGCAGGATTTCAGGCATCGTTCGGCTCCCGGTCGGTCAGCAGGATCTCGCCAGCGTCGAAGCAGGTCGGGGCATCGGTGTGGCAGGCCGGGCCGACCTGGTCAACCTGAAGCAGGACGGTGTCCGCGTCGCAATCCAGCCGGACCTCTCGTACCCGCTGGGTGTGGCCCGAGGTGGCCCCCTTCACCCAGTACTGCTTGCGGGACCGAGACCAGTAGGTGGCCTGGCGGGTCTCGAGGGTCCGGCGCAGCGCCTCGTCATCCATCCAGGCCAGCATCAGCACCGCCTTCGTGGTCGCATCCTGCACGATCGCGGGCCGCAACGCCCCAACGGTACGCAGATCAACCATGGCGGTCATTGTGACCTACGAGGCCCGGGCCGGCGACGCCGTGTCCATCCGGGCGGTTCTCGTACGGCATGGTCCGATCAGCGAACCAGCCGGGTCATGATCAGCTCGCGGACCGCAGCAGCGTCAGCCTGACCGCGTAGCTGCCTCATCACCTGCCCGATCAGCGCCCCGGCGGCCTGCACCTTGCCATCGCGGACCTTTTGGGCCGCATCCGGGTCAGCGGCGATCGCCGCATCTACCGCCGCCTCTAGAGCCCCGGCGTCGCTGACCACGACCAGGCCTCGGGACCGAACCACATCATCTGGTTCCCCTTCCCCGGCTAGGACCCCGTCGATCACCTGACGGGCCAGCTTGTCGTTGACGGTACCCGCCGCCACCAGGGCTTGCAGCGCCGCCACCTGAGCCGGGCTGATCCCCACCTCGGCCAAGGGCACCTGGGCCTCGTTGGCCCGGCGGGCCAACTCACCCAGCCACCACTTGCGCGCCGTCTGGGGTGATGCCCCGGCGGTCACCGTCTGGTCGATCAGATCGACCGCCTCGGCAGCCACTACATCAGCCATCTCACGTTCGGAGAGGCCCCACTGCTCACGCAGCCGCCGGACCCGGACCGCGGGCGGTTCCGGCAGGCTCTGGCGTAGCCGCGCCACCCATTCCGGGCTAGGGGCCACTGGCACCAAGTCCGGTTCGGGGAAGTAGCGGTAGTCCTCGGCCTGCTCCTTGGAACGGCCTGGCGTGGTGTAGCCACCGTCCTCGTGCCAGTGCCGGGTCTCCTGGTGAACCGGTTGCCCGTCAGCCAGCAGCGCCGCCTGGCGGCAGATCTCATAGCGCAATGCCCGCTCCACCGAACGCAACGAATTCACGTTCTTGGTCTCGGTCCGGGTCCCAAGCTCGGCGCTGCCTCTGGGCATGAGCGAGATGTTGGCGTCGCAGCGCAGCGAGCCCTGCTCCATTCGTACATCCGACACGCCCAGGGCGCGCAGCATGTCGCGCAGGAAAGTGACATAAGCCCGGGCCACGCGGGGGGCCTGGGCGCCGGTTCCCAGCACCGGTTTGGTGACGATCTCGATCAGCGGCACCCCGGCCCGGTTGTAGTCGAGCAACGAGTAATCGGCGCCCACGATCCGGCCGGTGGCTCCGCCGACATGAAGTAGTTTGCCGGCGTCCTCCTCCATGTGGGCCCGTTCCACCGGGACCTGGTACGAGACCCCGTCCACCTCGATCTCGACCTGCCCGTCGAAGGCGATCGGCTCGTCGTACTGGCTGGTCTGGAAGTCCTTCGGCATGTCGGGGTAGAAATAGTTCTTGCGTGCGAACCGGCACCAGCTGGCGATCTGGCAGTTCAGCGCCAGCCCGATCCGGATCGCCGACTCCACCGCGGCGGCATTTACCACCGGCAACGAACCCGGCAGACCCAGACAAACCGGGCAGGTCTGGGTATTCGGCTCGGCGCCGAAGGCGGTCGAGCAGCCGCAGAACATCTTGGAGGCAGTACTCAGTTCGACATGCACCTCCAGGCCCAGCACCGGCTCGTAGCGGGCCATCGCCTCGTCGTAGTCCAGCAGCCGGTCACTCATCGGGTGCTCTCTTTCTGGGCCAGTGAGCCGGGCAGGGTGGGCAGGCTGTCGAGGATCGGCGGCTGGGCCGCCTCCACGGCGGCGCCGACCTGGTACAGCCGGTCCTCGGCCAGGGCCGGGGCCATCACCTGGAAGCCGACTGGCAGACCGTCCTCGGGGGCCAGCCCCATCGGGAACGACGCCGCGCAGATCCCGGCCATGTTGGCGGGGATCGTACACAGATCCGCCTTGTACATCGCCAACGGGTCGTCGATGCGTTCCCCGATCCGGAAGGCGGTAGTCGGGGTGGTCGGTGAGACCAGCACATCCACGCTCTGGAAAGCCCGGGCGAAGTCCCGCGCGATCAGGGTACGTACCTTCTGGGCCGAACCGTAGTAGGCGTCGTAGTAGCCCGACGACAGCGCGTAGGTGCCCAGGATCACCCGCCGTTTTACCTCGTCGCCGAAGCCCCGGCCCCGGGTCAGGCTCATCACTTCCTGCGCCGATCGGTTGCCGTCGTCACCGATCCGAGCCCCGTAGCGCATCGCGTCGAAACGGGCCAGGTTGCTCGACACCTCGCTCGGCAGGATCAGGTAGTACGCCGCCAGGGCGTAGTCGAAGCTGGGACAAGACACCTGCGTCACCTGCGCCCCGAGGCTGCGTAGCACGTCAATGGTCTCAGCGAAACGCTGCTCCACTCCGGGCGCGTAGCCGGCGCCGCCGAATTCGGCGACCACCCCGATCCGCAGCCCCCGAACGTCCCCGGCCCGGGCAGCTGCGACGACCGCCGGTACTGCGGCGTCGATCGAAGTTGAGTCCCGCGGGTCATGTCCGGCCAGCACCTCGTGCAGCAGGGCCGTGTCCAAGACGGTTCGGGCGCAGGGGCCAGGGGTGTCGAGCGAGGATGCGGTGGCCACCAGCCCGTACCGCGAGACCGCTCCGTAGGTCGGTTTCACTCCGACCGTGCCGGTCAGCGCGGCCGGTTGACGGATCGAGCCACCGGTGTCGGAACCGATCGTGAGGGGGGCCTGGTAGGCGATCAAGGCGGCCGATGAGCCGCCCCCCGAGCCTCCGGGAACCCGGCCCAGGTCCCACGGGTTGTGGGTGGGGCCGTAGGCACTGTTCTCGGTCGAGCTGCCCATCGCAAACTCGTCCAGATTGGTCTTGCCCAGGATCACCAGGCCATGGTCGAGCAGCCGCTGGGCGACGGTGGAGTGGTACGGCGGGCACCAGTCTTTCAGCAGCCGAGAACCGCAGGTGGTTGCCACCCCCTGGTAGCAGAAGGCATCCTTGAGCCCAATCGGAACCCCGGCCAGGGGCCCGAGATCATCGCCCGCGACCCGCCGGGTGTCGATCTGGCGAGCGGTCTCGAGCGCCCGCTCACCGTCTACGGACAAGAAGGCGTGCACCTGGTCGTCAACGGCCGCGATCTGGTCCAGATGGGCCTGGACCAGTTCTACGGCGGACACTTCTCGGGCCGCTAACCGGGCCGCCATCTCGGCCGCGGTCCAGGTGATCATGCTCATGCCTGCTCCCCCAAGATCCGCGGCACCCGGAACCGGTCGTCCTCGGTCTCCGGGGCCATCGCCAGCACCTCGGCCCGCGGCAACGACGGCTGCACCCGGTCTTCACGCATCACATTAGTCAGCGGCAGCGCATGTGAGGTGGCGGGTACATCAGCGGTCGCGATCTCGGACACCCGCGCCACCGATTCGACGATCAGGTCGAGCTGCGGAGCCAACCGGTCCAGCTCCTGCGGGGTCAGGTCGATCCGGGCCAGCCGGGCCAGCCGGGCGACGTCGTCAGGGGTCAGCGCCACAGGTCCTCCTTGGGATCATCGAATCGACATGCTAATGCCCGTCCGCCCCGGCTGTCGGGTGCCGGCCATCCCGGATCCGCCACGGAACCAGCACCGGCCACGAGATCGACACACCTGGATGGTCGGATCAGCCGACCTGAAGTCCCTGGGGCAACACATCCACCAGATCCAGCAGCGGTGTCGGTACGCCGCCTTCGGGCGAGTACTTCACCAATCGGGGCCGCGGCTCGAGAGTGAGCGTGACGATCGTGCCGTCTGGGCCGACCGCCAGCGAGGTACCCTGCTGAGGTGGCAGCAGCCCCCGAACCGGGATCGCGGAACTACGCCCGCCCGGTCGGTAGCGACGGATCTCGCGGTCTGGGGTATCGCGTACGCCGCCGTCGCTCAGCCGGCTGCGGCTCGTAGTGTCACCGGTGGTCTCGATCCAGTAGAAGAAGCCGTCAGCGCCGAGGGTGGCGACCCTCTCAGACCGGATGATGTCCGCCCCGGCGCGGGCCGCCGAGCGCACGTACCACCAACTCGGCGGCGACGGTCTCATCGTGGCCGAATGGCCCTGCAGGTAGAGCACACCGTCACGGCCGGCCAGCATCCCCCGGTAGCCGTCGCCGACCGTTACTGTCCGGGCGTTCGTACGGCGACCAGCAGTGACCTGGTAGAGGGTGACCGTGGTCTGGGAAGGGCCGGTGTCGGCGACATGCACCACCTGGTCTCGACCGACCGCGTAGCCTGTTGCCGGGCCGGCATCCAGCCGGGTCACCTGCCCTCCGGGAGCCACATGGTCCAGGACTCGTCGGCGGGTCGCCGGATCCTCGATGCCGGCGACGTACAACCCGCCCGCGTCGTCGAGGAAGAGACGCTCCACCCGGATGGTGGGATCGCGATAGATGGTGATGCTTCCCGCGTTGTCGATTCGGTCCACGCCGCCACCGGAGGCCACATAGACCACTCCCGCGTCGACCACGAAGATCGAGCCCGGCGCCACTATCGTCGGTGGGCCAGCGCCGAGCGGGACCCGCTGTACCCGGCCGTTGGCGGTGAAGTAGGCCGAGGCCGGGAACGGGTGGGCCACGCCGGACAGGGTTGCGGTGACGGTGGCCGCCCGGCCCACGCTCCCGTCCCGGAGTACCGCCGCGACGCTGATCTGGTATGTGGCCCCGATGCTGAGCCCGGTCAGGGTCGCTGTCGTGGTTTCGGCCGAGACCTGACGCTGGCCAGACGCGGCGGTCAGGCTGGCCCAGGCCAGCGCGTACCCCGAGACCCGATTCTCGGGCGCACCCCAAGACAGCCGGACCGTTCCTGACGGCAGACCGTCAGTGGTCACGATCAGATCGCGCGGAACCCCGGCCCCAACCGCAGCAGCCGGTGTGGCGACGAGCAAGCTGCAGTACAGCAGCGTCATCACCCAGGTTCCAGCCCACGCTCGACGCACCATTAGTGCCCCCTTTGAGAGCCGGCCCTGAGAGCCGGCGGGGTCAGAGTACGCCGTTGTGGGCCGATCGTCCAGGCCGGAGCCAAAACTGGATCCGGCGCTATCTCAGTTGTGTAAAGACGTGGTGGCCGAACCAGATCACGGCGGTGGCCGCGAGGACGAAGGCCAGGCTGATCCACAGCCGCCACCACGCCTTGGACCGGGTGCTCGGCACCCCGACCGGCCCCCACTCCCCGATGCGGGGCTGGGCCCGGGCCGGGGTTGACCCGTGAAGGTCGAGGTTGGTGAAGACGCGCGGCACGCGCCCAGTGTACGGGGCTATTCGGAACGCACCAGGTTGACGACGGCCTGCGGGCCACCGCTCAGCAGGGCCTCGAAACCGGCCGCATCCAGGATCGGGCGCCGCAACGCCACCGCCTTGTCGTACTTCGATCCGGCATTGTCCCCCACTACCACGTAGTCGGTGCTCTTCGAGACCGAACCGGCGGCCTTGCCGCCCCGGGCCACGATGGCGTCGCGGGCGCTGTCACGGGTGTAGCCGGGCAGGGATCCGGTGACTACCACGGTGATCCCGGCCAGGATCGGCTCCAATGCCTCGTCCGGATCGGGCTGGGCCCCGGGCAGCATCGCCCCGGCCTGCTGCCATTTGCGCACGATCTCGAGGTGCCAGTCAACGCCGAACCATTCCCGGATCGAGGCCACCAGCGTCGGCCCCAGCCCGGGCACCTCAGCCAGCTCCTCCTCGGTCGCGGCGGCCAGCCGGTCGATGTCGGGGAAGACCGCGGCCACGTCGGGGGCGACCCCCTTGCCGATGTGACGGATCGACAAGGCGATCAGGAAGCGGCTGAAGGGGCGGCTCTTGGCGGCCTCGAGTTCGCAAAGCAGTCGACGGCCGTTGGCTGACAATGCCCCGGCTTTGGTGCGGAAGAAGTCGCTGCGGCTCAGGTCTGCTTCGGTAAGGGCGAACAGGTCTCCCTCGTCGCCGACCAGGCCGGCTGACAGCAGCGCCTGAGCCGCTTTCCAGCCGAGCACCTCGATGTCCAGAGCCTGCCGGGAGGCGAGGTGGAAGAGCCGCTCCACCAGCTGGGCCGGGCAGGCCCGCTGGTTCGGGCAGCGCAGGTCGGCATCGCCTTCCTTCTCGTAGGCGAGCGTCGTGCCGCAGGCTGGGCAGATGGTCGGCATCACAAAGTCTTGCTCCGAGCCGTCCCGTAGGGCGGCCACCGGCCCCAGCACCTCCGGGATCACATCACCAGCCTTGCGCAGCACCACAGTGTCACCGATCAACACCCCCTTGCGACGGACCTCGGAGGCGTTGTGGAGGGTGGCCTGGGCGACGGTACTGCCGGCGACCTGCACCGGCTCCATCACCGCGAACGGGGTGACGCGCCCGGTACGACCGACGTTCACCTGGATGTCCAGCAGCCTGGTGGTGACCTCCACCGGAGGGTACTTGTAGGCCACGGCCCAGCGTGGCGCCCGGGAGGTCGTGCCGAGGCGCTGCTGCAGCGCCCGGTCGTCGATCTTGATGACCACCCCATCCATTTCGTGATGGAAGTCGTGGCGCCGCTGCCCGGCCCGCTCAATGAACTGCCAGACCTCGTCAAGACTGACACAGGTACGGGCCTCGTCGCTGATCGGCAGGCCCCACCCGGCTAGCAGCCGGTACACCTCGCTCAGGTGCTCCACACTGACCCCGGTGGCCTCACCCAGCCCGTGACACAGGAACGACAACGGCCGGGTGGCGGTGACCCGCGGATCCTTTTGCCGCAACGACCCAGCGGCGGCATTGCGCGGATTAGCGAAGGGCTGTTTGCCCTGTTCCACCAGCGCGGCGTTCAGGTCGGCGAAGTTCTGGACCGGGAGAAAGACCTCCCCGCGTACCTCCAAAACCGTAGGCGCCTCACCATTAAGCCGTCGCGGGATCGCGGCAATGGTGCGGGCATTGGCGGTGACGTCCTCGCCGGTACGGCCGTCGCCACGGGTCGCGGCTCGGACCAGCCGACCTCGTTCGTACACCAGGTCGAGGGCCAGGCCGTCGATCTTCAACTCACACAGCAGACCCGAGGCCGTGATCTGTTCGTCGCCAACCTCCCGTACCGCCCGCGCGTACCAAGCCTCCAGTTCAGGCCGGTCGAAGACGTTGTCCAGGCTCATCATCGGCTGCAGGTGGGTGACCGGGGCAAAGCTGGTGGACGGTGCCCCACCAACCTGCTGAGTCGGTGAGTCCGGGGTCCGCAAACCCGGATACCGCTCCTCCAGGGCCTCCAGTTCCCGCATCAGGGCATCAAAATCCCCATCGGTCACGGTCGGCTGGTCAAGGACGTAGTAGCGCCAGCGGTGGTCGATGATCTGGTCGGCTAATTCTTTGTGACGCTCTCGAGCCGATACCGGCAGGTCAGCGGTGGCGGCGATGGTCTGGTCCGGGACGCTGGTCACGGGCACATCTAAGCAGCCTGCCGAGCCGGCCCGGCCTATCCGACCAGGAGGCCGGTGACCTCCTGCGCGGATTGGCGCAGCACGGTGGCCACCGCCCGCGCGTCCGGCTCGGTGAACCCGGCCAGTCCGCAGGCCGGCGTTAGCCACAGGTGTCCCAGTAGCCGTTCACCCATGTCCAGCGGTCGTAGCCAGGCCTGGGTCCGGGCCACGACCTCGGCCACCGTCGGCACCACGGCTCCCGGGCCGGTGGGTACGACCCCCCACCACACCGAGCCGCCCCGGTCCAGATGCCCGGCCAGCTCATCGCGGGCCGATGCCCCTACCTGGGCCGCGTCCAGCGCGATCGTGGTCACCTGACACTGCGACAGCAGTTCGACCGGGGCCGCCGCGCAGCTGTGAACCACCAGTTCGGGCTGTCTGGCCACCAGGTCCCGCAGCCCAGATCGGATCTCGTCGACCGGGAGCGGCGGGTGCCGGTACAGGCCGCTTTCGGTGGGTACGGCACCTGCCAGCACCGAGCCCAGAGCCGGCTCGTCCAGCTTCGCCCGGACCTCCACCTCCGGCAACAACCGGGTGATCATGGTGACCAGACTGGTCAGGGCCTCACCCAGGCCCGCGACCAGGTCACGTCGAGCGCCGGGATCGCCCAGGATCCTGCCGCCGCGGCGCAGATCCACGCAGCTCATCAAGGTCCAGGGCCCGGCCAGGGAGACCACCAGCGGTCCGGTGTAGCCCTGGGCGGCCTCGGCCAGCTGGTCTAGGTCATTACGCAGCAGCGCCGCAGCCCGGCGCTGGTCCTGTCCGGGGCGACCGCTCACCCGCCAGCCGGTACGGCTTAGTTCGAAGGCCGGCTCCGGGAGCAGGGCGAGGCTGCGTCCCAGCATCTGAGCCGCTGGCCCCCGCTGCGGCAGTTCCGGCAGGAAGGGCAGGTCCCACAGTTCCAGCGCCTCGCCGGCAGCCGGAAGCATCCGCGTCCCCGGCCAGGAGCCAATTCCGGTGGTCGCCACCTGTTCTGACATGCTCCTCATCGTAGGAGTGGCGTTCTCTGGCTTCCCGTACCCTGGTCAGGTGGCTGGGGGAACGGGGATGGGGGGCAGCGGCGCTCGCTGCAGCCGGCCCCGATGGTTGATCATGCTGGTCGCCGCGGTCATCTCGATCGGGCTGGGGACCGGGACGGGGATTCTTGTGGCGCCGCGGCAGAGCGGCCCAGCGGACACAGTCCGTCGTTTCTTCACCGCGATCCGTGACGGGAACGCCCGGGCTGCCCTGGCTGAGCTGCGCGACCCCCCGAGCGATACCAGGTTCATCACCGATGCGGTGCTCAAGCAGGCCCACGCCTCGTACCCGCTGTCGGACATCAGCGTCACGCCGACCTCGACTACCGCCGTCCCGGTGGTGTACCGGTTAAACCAGGACACGATCGCCGACACCGTCTCGGTCGCCCAGGTCGGCGACCGCTACAAGATCGTGTCGAGCCTGAACAAGGGCGGGATCTCCCTGGGCAGCCAGCGCCGTAACGGGCTGACCATGATGCTGGCTGGGGTCGAGGTGACCACCGACCAGGTCTTCCTGCTGCCCGGCATCTACCCGATCACCTCGTCGTCTTCCCTCCTAACCTTCGGCCGCAGTGGCCAGGTCGCGGTGCCGCGGTTACAGGACTCGCCGCAGCCCAGCGACTTCGCTGTCCAACTCACGCCCCACGGCCGAGACCGGGTGGTGAAGGCGGTCCGAGATTCGCTGTCGGCCTGTCTCGCGCAACGCTCGTACACCCCGGTCGGTTGCCCTTTCCGATACACTCAGCCGGTGGCCGCGCCCGACACCGCGACCTGGAGTATCCCGTCGCCGCCCACCGACCAGCAGATCCAGATCAAACCGTCGGCAGCCGATCTCACCACCAGTACGGTCGAGGTTACTTTGCCCTCATTGCGGCTGACCTTCCCGCCGGGCAGCTCCCCGGATGCGCTGGACCTGGGTCGGCTCTCGGCCATCGGTAGAGTTGACCTGCTGGTCGCGGACCCGAAGATCGTCTGGACGAGCTGATGGCCAGAACGTGGCGACCCGAGGCAGAAGCGGCACCAGCGTCGCCGCAACCAGCACGAACGCACGACCTGTACCTGACGAGGAACATATGAGTCTTCCGGTATTGCCATCCCCGGACCCATCGGCTGCCCTCGGCGCCCACCCTGACGGTTCGGGAACCCAGTTCTCACTCTGGGCACCGCGCGCCACCCGTGTGGAACTGGCCCTGGTGGCAGGCGACCGCAGCCAGCGCAACGTCGAGCTCACCGGGGGCTCCGACGGGGTCTGGACCACGTACGTCCCAGGCGTCGGTCACGGCACCTTGTACGGATACCGGGTCCACGGGCCCTGGCGACCCGAACATGGGGAGCGTTTTAACCCGGCCAAGCTGCTGCTCGACCCGTACGCCCGAGCCATCACCGGGGGTATCGACTACGCCGGCCCGATCCGAGACCACACCCCGGAGTCGAACTATCTTCCCGACCCCACCGACTCGTTCCAGGCGGTTCCGCTGAGCGTGGTGGTGGACCCCACCCCGCCCCCGGTCCCGATCGCGAATCGGCGCCCGATGTCTGAGAGCGTGATCTACGAACTCCACGTCAAGGGGTATACGCGACTGCACCCGCTGGTCCCCGAGCATCGTCGCGGCACCTTCTCCGGGCTCGCCCACCCGACGGTTCTGGAACACCTGATCACGACCGGGGTAACCGCGGTCGAGCTACTCCCGATCCATCACTTCGTTTCGGAGCCGTTCGTGGTGGGCTCGGGGCTGTCCAACTACTGGGGCTACAACACGCTGGGGTTCTTCGCCCCGCATGAGGCCTACACCGCACACCGCCAGATTGGCTCCCAGGTGGCCGAGTTCAAGGAAATGGTCTCGGCCCTGCACGAGGCCGGGATCGAGGTAATCCTGGATGTCGTCTATAACCACACCGGGGAGGGCGGCCACGAGGGCCCGACCCTGAGCCTGCGCGGGATCGACCACGGCGGCTACTACCGGCTCACCGAAGACCACCGCAACGACCACGACGTCACCGGCTGCGGGAATTCGCTGGACACCAGCCAGCCCGGGGTCCAGCGGCTGGTGCTGGATTCGCTGCGGTACTGGGTGACCGAGATGGGCGTCGACGGATTCCGTTTCGACCTGGCTACCACCCTGCTGCGGGACCAGCATCACCATGTCGACCAGTCCCATCCGCTGAAGGTCGCGATCGGCGCCGACCCGGCACTGCAGGGCGTGAAGCTGATCGCCGAGCCCTGGGACATCGGCCCGTACGGCTATCAGGTCGGCCGCTGGGGCAGCGGCTGGAGCGAATGGAACGACCGGTTCCGCGGGTATTCGCGTGACTACTGGCGTGGCGCCACCCAGGGAGTCCAGGAGCTGGCGTCGCGGTTGTCCGGATCACCCGACATCTACGACCACGACGGGCGTCCACTCACGTCGACCGTGAATTTCATCACCGCCCATGACGGTTTCACGCTGCGGGATCTGGTCTCGTACCACCACAAGCACAACCAGGACAACTACGAGCAGAACCGGGACGGCACTGACGACAATCGTTCCTGGAATTGCGGGGTTGAGGGCGAGACAGAGGACCCGGAGGTGCTGCGGCTGCGCCGCCGCCAGATCCGCAACCTGATGGCGACCCTGGTGCTGGCGAATGGCATCCCGATGATCACCGCCGGCGACGAGTTCGGCCGTACCCAACGCGGCAACAACAACGCCTACTGCCAAGACAGCCAAATTTCCTGGGTGGACTGGAATGAGGCACGGCAGTGGGATGAGGTCACCTCGTTCGTCCAACGGCTGTTGGCGCTGCGGGCCGAGCACCCGGTGCTGCGCCCGACCGCGTTCCGCCACCGAAGCGAAATCCACGACCCCGACGGCACCGGTCTGGGACGTTTCGATCTGGCCTGGCTCAACGGCTACTCAGGCGAGATGCGCCAGGGCGACTGGCACGACACCGGGCGGCAGACCCTCGGGATGTACGTCTCGGATCAGGCTCGCGGCTTCATCGCCTGGTTCCACGCCGGTCACTACCCGGTCGAGATCCGGCTGCCGGGCCTGCCCTGGGCCACCGGCTACCAGATCCTGGCGCATTCGGGAGAACCGGGTGAGCTGCCCGAGCCGGACCAGCAGCTCCTGCCTCAGACCGTGATCACCCTGCCACCGCGGACCGTGGCCCTGATGGCCGCCGAGGTCCCCACCACGGCAGCGGAACTGGCGGCCGCCGACCAGGCCAGCGTCGAGCCGGACGAATCAGCTCCCTGATCAGAGAACCTCATCGCGTCTGATGACCAGATGACCTGCAGAAAGGACCAATCGGCGATAGGTTGACCCTCGTTGCCTCGGCATCCCGCCGGGCACCTGGACCAGGAGACCCTCATGGCCGACCAGCCAGTTCCCGACACCTCAGCCTCCGTCACCCCCCAAGCCACGGCCGCGACCGTCAGCGACCAGGCCGACATGCCTGGCTCAACGGGTTCGGTTCTACCTGCCGGAGCGGTACCCCAGGGCCCTGCCCCGCTCGGTTTTGGCCGGATCCCGATCACCAAGGTGCAGCCCGTGGTCGAGGGCGGCGCCTACCCGGCGAAGGCTGCGGTCGACGAACAGGTGCCGGTGACCGCCCGGGTCTTCCGCGAGGGCCACGACGCGGTCAACGCCGCCGTGGTGCTGACCGGGCCCGACGGCCACCAGAGCCGCTACCCGATGACCCAGATCGAGCCGATCGGGCTGGACATCTGGCAGGCCTGGGTGCGTGCCGATCGGCAGGGGGCCTGGACCTTCCGGGTCGAGGCCTGGAGCGATCCCTGGCAGACCTGGCTTCACACCGCGCAGGCCAAACTGCCCCTGGGTCAAGACGTTGAACTTGTCTGTCTGGAGGGCCGCCAGGTGCTGGAACGCGGCGCTGACCTGGCCCGAGACGCCGGCACCAGCATCGACGAGGCGCTGCTGCGGGCCGTTGCCTCTACCCTGCTGCCGGAACGCGACCCGGCCGAATTGCTGGAGTCCGTCAACCAGCACGGGGTACGCCGGGCGATGGCCGCGTACCCGCCGCGCGATCTGGTTACCGCGACCATCGAGTACCCGTTGTGGGTAGACCGGGAGCGGGCCCTGTTCTCCGCCTGGTACGAGTTCTTCCCCCGTTCCCAGGGGGCGCATCAGGTTGACGGGGTCTGGGTCTCGGGCACCTTTGACTCTAGCCAGGCCCGGTTGGAGGCCGTCGCCCAGATGGGTTTTGACGTCGTCTATCTGCCCCCCATCCATCCGATCGGCACCGCCTTCCGCAAGGGCCGCAACAACAGCCTGACGCCAGACCCCGGCGATCCGGGATCACCGTGGGCGATCGGCAATGTCGAAGGTGGCCATGACGCGATCCATCCCGATTTGGGCGATCAGGCCAGCTTTGCCCGGTTCGTGGCCAGGGCCCGGGAACTGGGCCTTGAGGTGGCGATGGACTTCGCGCTGCAAGCCTCACCGGATCATCCCTGGGTCCGCGAGCACCCGCAATGGTTTACCACTCGGCTCGACGGCACGATCGCATACGCGGAGAACCCGCCGAAGAAGTACCAGGACATCTACCCGATCAATTTCGACCTCGACCCGGCCGGAATCTACGCCGAATCGCTGCGGCTGCTGCGTCACTGGGCTGACCAGGGGGTGACTATTTTCCGGGTCGACAATCCGCATACCAAACCGTTAGCGTTCTGGTCCTGGATCCTGCGCCAGATGCGCGAATCCCATCCCGACGTGCTCTTCCTAGCCGAGGCCTTCACTCGGCCGGAGATGATGCAGGCGCTGGGCAAAATCGGTTTCCACCAGTCGTACACGTATTTCACCTGGCGCAACCGCAAGGATGAGATCACCGACTATCTCACCGAGCTGTCGACCCAGACCGATGCCTTCTACCGGCCCAATCTCTTCGTCAACACCCCCGACATCAACCCGATCTTCCTGCAGTCTGGCCGGCCGGCTGCGTTCGCGATTCGGGCTGTGCTGGCGGCGACCTTGTCACCGTCGTGGGGGGTGTACTCCGGTTTCGAACTCTGCGAGCATGAGCCGCTGCGGGTCGGCGGCGAGGAATACCTCAATAGTGAGAAGTACGAATACCGCCCCCGCGACTTCGACGCCCCGGGCAACCTCAACCTGCTGCTGGGAATCTTGAACTCGATTCGCAACCAGCATCCGGCGCTGAAGTCGTTACGGACCCTGCGGTTCCACCCCACCAGTCATTCTGAGATCATCGCCTACTCTAAGCAGGACCGCGACGACGTGGTGCTCGTGGTGTGCTCGCTGAACCCGTCCCAGGCGGTCGAGGGTGATGTCTACTGGAACCTGGATCTGATCGGGCATGGCCATGACCCGGAGCTGAGGGTCCATGACCATCTGTCGGGGCAGAACTGGAGTTGGGGGCGCGCGACGTACGTCCGGCTCTCGCCCGACAACCCAGCCCATGTCGTCTCGGTCATGGCAGGCTGACGCGGTGATCCCCGACAACCGGGCCGCGGCCGAATTGTGGTGGCCGGTGCTGCAACAGGCGCGCTGGTTCCAAGGCAAGGGCCGAGGCGGCCACTTGGTGGGGATCCGGCCGTTGGCCTGGCTGGTACCGCCGCAGGCCGTGGTCCGGGTGCGCCCCGAGATCGCGACTGTGCGGTACCCCGACGGTGGCCAGGAGTCTTATCAACTGCTGGTGGGCTACCGCGATCGGGATGGTGATGAGGTCGCGGCCGAAATTGGCCAGATCGGCAACCAGCGAGTCTGCGACGCCCCGCGGGACCCGGAGGCGATGGCTGCCTTGACTTCGGCCCTGCTCGGTGCGTACACCTTGGAACACGCGGATGAGAGGATCACGGTCAAGGTACGCAAGCCGTTACCGGAACGGCCGCTGATCCCCCGCTGGTTTGGTGGGCAGCAGTCCAATACCAATGTGGTCCTAGGTGATGTGGCGATGCTCAAGATTTTTCGTCGACTTGAGATCGGGGTCAATCTCGATATTGAGGTGTTGGACCAGTTGCGGTCGGCCGGGGTGCAGTCGGTGCCTGACCTGTACGGCTGGGTGGAAGCCGAGGTCTCCGGTGAGCACCTCGACCTGATCGCGATGACCGAATTGCTCCCCGACCCCCACGACGGCTGGCAGCTGGCCTGCGATGCCTGCGCCCAGGGGCTCGACTTCGCAGCGGACGCGGCCGCTCTGGGCCAGGCTCTAGCCGAGGTGCACGATGGTCTGGTCGACACCGCCACCAGCAGGTCCGGAGACCAGCTTGCTGATGCGTTGGAGGCCCACCTGGCCCAGGCGCTGACCGTCGCACCGGTCTTGGCCGAGCATGCCGATGGTCTGCGGACGGTCTTTGCCGGGCTACGGGGCCGGATGATCGAGGTGCAGCGGATCCACGGTGATTTCCACCTCGGCCAGACCCTGCGCACGGCCCAGGGCTGGCGGATCATCGACTTCGAGGGCGAGCCGCTGCGTCCAATGTCTGAGCGGCGGCTGCCGGATTCTTGCTGGCGCGATGTGGCCGGGATGTTGCGCTCGTTCGGGTATGCGGCCAGCGCCGCCGGGACCGGCAACGAGTCCTGGGTGGCCGTGGCCCGGAAAGCCTTCCTGACCGCCTACCGTGACCGGCGCGCGATGGCGGCGGACCCGACCGTATTAGCTGCGTACGAGGCCGACAAGGCCATGTACGAGGTGGTGTACGAGACGCGTAACCGACCAGACTGGGTACCGATCCCGCTCGAGACGATCGCACAGTTGAGCACGGCACAGGCCGTAGAAGAGAGGAAGAACTGATGACCACATACGACCTGGCTGGTGAACTCACCGGATGGGACTTGGAAGGTTTCCAGAATGGGGGCGACACCGAGGTCTGGAAACGGCTCGGCGCCCATGAGGTGACGGTTTACGACCATGATTCCCAGACCCGGATCCCAGGCACCCGGTTCGCAGTCTGGGCGCCCAATGCGCAGCGGGTTCAGGTGGCCGGCGACTTCAATTATTGGAGCGGCGACGACATGGTGCAGATCCCGGGCACCGGGGTCTGGGCCCGCTTCATCGAGCAGCGCGGGACCGGGACCCTGTACAAATTCCGGATTCAGGGGGCGGACGGGGTCTGGCGGGAAAAGGTCGACCCGATGGCCCGGTTCTGCGAATCAGCACCCAACAATGCCTCGATCGTTTACACCTCGAAATATGAATGGTCGGACCAGGAATGGATGGCCAAGCGAGCCTCGAGCCAGCTCTACCGGGAGCCGATGAGCGTCTACGAGGTCCACCTCGGAGGCTGGCGACATGGCAAGACCTACCTGGACCTCGCCGATGAACTGGTCGAATATGTGTCTTGGCAGGGTTACACCCACGTCGAGCTGATGCCCCTGGCAGAGCACCCGTACGAGCCGTCCTGGGGTTACCAGGTGACCGGTTATTTCGCTCCCACTTCCCGTTTCGGGCGCCCGGACGAATTGCGTTACCTGATCGACCGGCTACACCAGGCCGGGATCGGCGTGATCATGGACTGGGTCCCGGGCCATTTTCCTAAGGACGAGTGGGCATTAGGTCGTTTTGACGGCACTGCCTTGTACGAGCATCAGGATCCTCGCCAGGGCGAACACCAGGACTGGGGCACGTACATCTTCAACTATGGCCGCAACGAAGTGAAGTCGTTCCTGGTCTCCAATGCTCTGTACTGGGTACAGGAATTCCACATCGACGGGCTGCGGGTGGACGCGGTGGCCTCGATGCTGTACCTCGACTATTCCCGCCAACCGGGCCAGTGGGTGCCGAACCAGTACGGCGGCAACGAGAATCTGGAAGCGATCGATTTCCTGCGCTACGTCAACAAGCACCTGTACGAGCGGGAGCCTGGGGTGGTGATGATCGCCGAGGAGTCGACCTCTTTCTCCGGGGTAACCCGTCGGGTCGACCAGGGTGGTCTGGGTTTCGGCTTCAAGTGGAATATGGGCTGGATGAACGATTCCCTGCGCTATCTGGAGCTGGACCCGATCTATCGCCAGTACCACCACGGCCTGATGACGTTCGCCATGGTGTATGCGTACTCGGAGAATTTCGTGTTGCCGATCAGCCACGACGAAGTGGTCCATGGCAAGGGCTCGATGATCAACAAGATCGGACAGGATGACTGGCGCAAGTTCGCGACCCTGCGCGCTTTCTACGCCTACATGTGGGCTTTCCCGGGTAAGAAGCTGGTCTTCATGGGCAATGAATTCGGCCAGCGCCGCGAGTTCACCGAGTCCACTAGCCTGGAATGGTGGGTTTGCGACCTGTGGGGCCACCATGGACTGCAGCGGCTGTTCCAAGACATGAATCGTGTTTACCGGGAAAACCCGGCACTGCATGCGCTGGACAACGATCCTGCCGGTTTCCAATGGATCAACGCCGATGATGCGGGCAACAACATCTTCAGTTGGATCCGTTCCGACGGGCAGCAGAGCCTGGTGGCCTGTATCACTAATTTCTCACCACAGCCGCAGGCCACGTACGGGATCGGGCTACCGAAGGCCGGGGTCTGGCGCGAGATCTTGAACACCGACTCCGAGGTGTACGACGGCACCAACACCTACGGCAATCTCGGCCAGGTGACCGCGTACGAGGTCCCGACCGGCTACTTCCCGGCGACCGCCACGATCGCGGTCCCAGCGCTGGGAGCGATCTGGCTGGCGTACGACCCGAATGATCAGACCGAGACCCGGGCAGGTGGCGCGGTCTAGATCTGGCCCAGAGGTTCAGGCGGAGGGTTGATGTCGCAGAGAATCCTCAGGCTGGCGTGGCAGACCGACCTCGACCCAGACCAGTTGACCACCCAGCTGGACGCGGCCTTCGCCGATGGCGTGGCCCGGGTGGAGCTGGTGGTCCCCGAGCCCTCCGCGCAAGGGCAACGGGCGGCGCACCGGGCCGGGATGCGCCGTGAGGGGCGGCTGCGCCAGGCCTTGCTCACTGAGCAGGGGACGGTAGACGGCCTGCTGTACGCCGTTCTCGCCGACGACCGCCGTCACGGCTGCGAGGTCTTCTCCTCGGTGATGAACTCGGTGCTGCCGAAAACCCGGGTGATCGCCCATACGGTGATCACCGACCGGCCCTGGTCCGACCCGCAGGCCCGGTTCTTGCTGCTGGAGGTGTCGTACAAGAGCGACTGGGAGCTGCCCGGCGGCGTGGTCGAGCCGTACGAGTCACCGCGTCAGGGAGCGGCCCGCGAGATCGAAGAGGAGCTGGGCCTCCACCTGCGGCCGGGCCGGCTGCTGGTGCTGGACTGGTTGCCTGCGCATCTCGGTTGGGACGACGCGGTGGAACTACTCTTCGACGGCGGAGTGCTCACAACACAGACCCGCTTGCACCTCGCCGCGGGCGAGGTGGTCGCGGCGCACTGGGTTAGTGTCGAGGAGGCGATACCCCAGCTGAGTCCGCTGGCGGCGCGGCGGATCCGCTGGCTCGCCGACCACCGGCAGGCCGGCCCGACCTACTTCGAGGCCGGTTCCCCAGCCGACTAGAACAGGGCAGTGGCCAGGTCGCGACGCGCCTTCAGCACCGCAGGGTCGGTTGGCCCGAAAGTTTCGAACAGGTCCAGCAGCCGGGCGCGAGCCGTTTCACGAGGCTCCCCCGGGCCGCGCCGGATCACCTCAAGCAATCGCTCAAAGGCCTTCTCCGGTGATCCTTGGGCGGCGTCCAGATCAGCGGCCAGTAGGACGGCGTCCAGGTCATCCGGATCGGCCAATCGGGCCGCCAGCCTGGTCGGGTCAGCCGTGCTGACCCGCCTCAGCAGCCCAGCCTGCGCCTGCCCGGCTCGGGCCGCGGCATCGTTGGGGTTGTCCTCGAGCAGCGCTGCAAAGCCCTTCTCAGCGCCGGCATAGTCCTCGGACTCCATGGCCTGGTAGGCGGCGGCCAGACGAGGGTCCAGGGTCGGCTCCGACGCTGCGGCGGCACCGGCGACCGGCTCAGCCTTGCCCACCACGCCCTGCTGGGCGGCCAGCCGAAGCAGCTCGGCGATGTAGGCGCTGGCCTCCTCCTTGCTCAACGTGCCCTGCCACAGCGGAACCAGCTGCCCACCGACTACACCGACCACAGTCGGGACGGCCTGGATCTGGAGTGCGGCTGCGACCTGCCGGGAAGTGTCGACATTGATCCGGGCCAACAGCCAGCGCCCGGCGGCGGCGTCAGCCAGAACCCGTAGATCAGCGCTCAGTCGTTCCTGCTCCGGGGCCCGGGGCGAGTAGAACTCGATCACGATCGGGTGGCGCAACGAGCCTTGCATGGTCTGATCGAAGCTACGCTCGTCGACCTCCACGACGTAGCTGCCGCCGGCCGAGGCTGGGCTGGCACCCAACGAGGAGAGATCGATCGCGCCACGCATCCGCTGAGGTTGTGTCATGGGCCCATTCAACCAGCAGGACTGTGTCTGATCGCCTTCGCCTTCGCGAGGGCTGGCCACGTCGCCATACCCCGGTCTTGAAGACCCACGAGATGGTGACCACACCAGACACTGCTCATCGCTCGCCGTCCAGACCAAGTACTCCGCAGCCGCGATGATTGGCTGCGCGGCGACCACGAACCGGCGATGATGGTGTCATGGCTCACGAACGCGCAGGCCTACCGGCCGAATCTCAGGACTTGATCGACGCTGACGCTGTTGTCGGCGCCTACTACGACCTCGCACCAGACCCCGGCAACCCTAACCAGCAGGTCGTTTTCGGGACCTCGGGCCACCGAGGTTCCAGCCTGGACGCCGCCTTCAATGAGGCCCACATCGCCGCCATCACCCAGGCGATCGTGGAATACCGGGCGACACAGGGCATCACTGGGCCGCTGTACCTGGGCAAAGACACCCATGCCTTGTCGTTGCCGGCTTGGAAGACCGCGATCGAGGTGCTGGTGGCCAACGAAGTCCCGGTACGGGCTGAGGCCGAATCGGACTGGACCCCAACCCCGGCGCTGTCGCGGGCAATCATCGTCCACAACCGCGACCATGACAGCCAGGCCGACGGGATTGTCGTCACCCCCTCCCACAACCCGCCCCGCGACGGTGGCTTCAAGTACAATCCGCCCCACGGCGGCCCGGCCGACTCCGACGCCACCACCGTCATCGCGGCTCGCGCCAACGCTCTACTGGGAGAGTGGGCGACGATCCGACGGGTTCCGTACTCACAGTGCCGGGTGGAGCGCTGGGATTACCGCACCGCCTACTGCGAAGACCTGGCCCACGTGATCGATCTCGACCCGATCCGTTCGGCCGGGGTCCGGATCGGGGCCGACCCGATGGGTGGCGCCTCGGTGCAGTACTGGGCCTATATCGCCGAGCACCTGGGTCTCGACCTGACCGTGGTCAATCCTCGGGTGGATCCGACCTGGCCGTTCATGACCCTGGATCACGACGGCAAGATCCGGATGGACTGCTCCAGCCCGTACGCGATGGCCTCGCTGGTGCACCAGCGCGACCGGTTCCAGATCGCCACCGGAAACGACGCCGACTCCGACCGGCACGGAATCGTTACCCCTGATGCCGGGCTGATGAATCCCAACCACTATCTGGCAGTCGCGATCCGTTACCTGTTTACCCACCGCGCTGGCTGGTCTGCCCAAACCGGGGTCGGCAAGACCCTGGTGTCCAGCTCGATGATCGACCGGGTGGCGGCAGAGCTGGGACGCCGGCTGGTGGAGGTGCCGGTGGGCTTCAAATGGTTCGTCCCGGGACTGATCTCAGGCGACCTGGGCTTTGGCGGCGAGGAATCGGCGGGGGCATCTTTCCTGACCCGGGATGGAAAGACCTGGACTACCGACAAGGACGGCATCATCCTCGACTTGTTGGCCAGCGAGATCCTCGCTGTCACGGGGGAGAGCCCGTCGCAGATCTACCGCAGCCTGGAGCAGAAGTACGGGGCGACCGCGTACGCCCGAGTCGATGCCCCAGCAACCCGGGAGCAGAAAGCCCGCCTGGGTGCCCTCTCCCCCGACGATGTCACGGCTACCGAGCTGGCCGGGGAACCGATCACCGCCAAACTCACGGCGGCCTCCGGCAACGGCGCCGCGATTGGCGGTCTCAAAGTCACCACTGAGAATGCCTGGTTCGCGGCCCGGCCCTCAGGGACCGAGGATGTGTACAAGATCTACGCCGAGTCGTTCCGCGGTCCACAGCATCTGGCCCAGGTGCAGGCCGAGGCCCGGCAGGTGGTCGATGCCGTCCTCGGCTGACCGGCGCCGGGTGGCGGTGGACGAGGCAGACCTCGCCCACCGCTGCCCAGATCACTGATCGGCGGCCGAGGGGTGGGTCATATCCGCGGGGACCACCCAGGCGTCGAACTCAGCCTCGGTCACGAAGCCCAGTTCCAGCGCCGACTCACGCAGCGACAGGCCTTTGTGATGGGCATTCTTGGCGATCTTCGACGCTTTGTCGTAGCCGATATGCCGATTCAGTGCGGTGACCTGCATCAGGTTGGTGCGCAGGTTGTGCTCGATCCGCTCCTGGTTGGGCTCGATCCCGTACGCACAGTTGATGTCGAACGAGACACAGGCATCTCCCAGCAGCTGGATCGACTCCAACACGCACCAGGCCATCACCGGCTTGAAGACGTTGAGCTGGAAATTGCCTTGCGAGCCGGCGAAACCGACCGTGGCGTCGTTGCCGAAGACCTTGGTGGCGACCATGGTCATAGCCTCGCACTGAGTCGGGTTGACCTTGCCCGGCATGATCGAGCTACCCGGCTCATTCTCGGGAATGACCAGTTCCCCGATGCCGTTACGAGGTCCGGAGGCGTACCAGCGGACGTCGTTGGCGATCTTCATCAGGGCGTCCGCCAGCACCCGCAGCGCCCCGGAGACCAGCACCAGCGCGTCATGGGCACCGAGCGCCGCGAACAGGTTATCCGCCTGAGTGAAGTCGATGCCGGTCTCCTGGCTGATCTTCTGGGCGGTGAGCTTCCCGAACCGGGGGTGAGCGTTGAGACCGGTGCCGACCGCGGTGCCCCCGATCGCCAGTTCCCGGGCCCGGGAATCGGCATAGCGGATGCCGTCCAGGGCGAAGTCGATCTGGGCGACCCAGCCCGAAATCACCTGGCCGAGCCGGATCGGGGTGGCGTCCTGCAGATGGGTACGCCCGACCATGATCACGTCCTGATACTGCTGAGCCTTCGCATCCAGGGTGTTACGCAGCTGCTCTACCCGCGGGTACATCCGGACCAATTCGTCGACCACCGCGATATGCATCGCGGTCGGGAAGGTGTCGTTGGAGGACTGGCCACGGTTGACGTGGTCGTTGGGATGCACCGGAGTTTTTGAGCCCAACACGCCACCGGCCAATTCGATGGCCCGGTTCGAAATCACCTCGTTGGCGTTCATATTGGACTGGGTTCCCGATCCGGTCTGGAAGACCACCAGCGGGAAATGGGAGTCGAGGCTGCCGGCGATCACTTCGTCGCCGGCCTGAGCGATCAGGTCGGCGATCTCGCGGGGCAGTTCCCCCAGTTCGGCGTTCGCCAGGGCGGCTGACTTCTTCAGCACTCCGAGGGCCTTGATCAGCGGTCGGGTGAGGACAAAAGTCTCCCGCCCGATGTCGAAGTTGTGCAGGGAGCGTTCGGTCTGGGCACCCCAGTACCGGTCGTTGGCCACCTCGATGGTGCCCATCGAATCGGATTCGGTGCGGGTCGGAGGTTTCGTCGCTTCAGATGCCATGGCGTCAGGCTAACCAAACTTCTGCTGCCCTGCCCCACATCGGCCCAGTTCCGCCTTCACCTCTGCCGAGGCCTCATCGACCCCGGCCGCAGCAGCGCCGGCAGCCTGTGACAGGCTGACCCCCATGAACTCAGACCTGTTTGTGTGCATCGACCACGTCGGCCTTGCCGTGCCCAACCTGGATGAGGCCATCACGTTCCACACCGAGGTTCTCGGTTTCCGGGTCCTGCACCGGGAGACCAATGAGGAGCAGGGCGTCGAGGAGGCCATGCTGGGTACCGGCGAGCAAGGTGCCGAGAACGCCCAAATCCAGTTGCTGGCGCCACTGCGTCCCGACTCGGCTATCGGCAAGTTCCTGGAGAAGAACGGCCCCGGCATCCAGCAGCTGGCCTACCGGGTGGCCGACTTGGACAAGGTGTCCGAGGCCCTGACCGCGGGCGGTGTGAAGTTGCTCTACCCCGAGCCCAAGATCGGGACGGGCGGCTCGCGGATCCAGTTCTGCCACCCCAAGACCACCGGCGGGGTGCTGCTGGAGTTGGTCGAGCCTGCGGCTGGTCACTGACCGCGGTATCGTCTCGGGGTTGGAACGACCCACGACACGGCTGTCGGGCCGCGGTAGTCCCTCGGGGAGTAGGGTCACGCGCAGGCACGCGGTAAGGAAGGGACACCTGTGGACGACGAGGACGAGGCCGGTCTCAGCCTGTTCCATGACCGAGCGACTGCCGTCGGAGGTTTTCCGTCGGCCGTACTGGGCTACGAGAAGGAAGCGGTCAACGCCTACCTGCGTCAGCTCGAACGCGAGATCGTCGACCTGCGTCGGGCATTGCGGGAGACCTCAGCCGAACTCGAGGCGACCCAGCGAGAGGTGAAGCAGACCGACCTGTCGCGGCTGACCGGGCATGCGGCGATGCTGCTCGGTTCAGCCGAGGCAGAGTCGGCCCGGATCGGGAATGCGGCCGGCTTAGAGGCCGAACAGATTCGTCAACAGGCGATGCGGGAGGGCGAGCAGTTGCGCGCCGCCGGCATGCAGGAGGCCGATGACCTGCGCGCGATGGCAATGGCGAATCTGCGTCGGCTGCGCGACAAACAGGCCGAGGAATTGGCTGCGACGCTGGCAGCGGCCCGGGCCGAGGCCGACCAGGCGGTCGTCGCGGGCCGCCGCCATGGGGAGGCGATCATCCGGCAGGCGCAGCATGAGGCCACCGTGATCGTTTCGCGGGCCCAGCAGGACGCCAGCCGGGCACTGGCCGAGGCAGACCGACAGGCCGGTGAGATCCGGGCTGCGGCCGCCCGGGAGCGTGACGAGTCCATCGCGGCCGCCCAGACCCAACTCGCGGAGATCCATCAGCGGGCGACTGTCTTGCTTGAGGAGTCGTCGGCGCACCACGCCGAGTCCACCCGGATCTTGGCGGAGGAGGCAAGCGCCGCCGCCAAGATCCGAGCCGATGCCGGCGCCGAGGCAGAACAGATCCGGCTCCAGGCGGTACGGGAGTCCGAGCAGCACCTCGCCGCGACCCGGACCGCGGCCGCCCAGTTGCGAACCCGCCTCGAGCAGGAGGCTGAACGTCGTAAGACCCAGTTAGTGGCCGAAATCGAGGCCCTACGTCAGCAGCGCCGCGCCATCGGCACCCAGCTCGACGGTCTGGTCACCATGGCCGGGGCCGCTATGAATGAACTGGGCGACGAGGACGAGCCCTGGCCGAGCGCCCATTACCCCTCGGATGACCGGCTGCAGATCCCGGCCGGCACCCCCGGCTCCGCCTTCAGCCGTTCCCCAGCCTCAGCCCCCGCACAACCGGAACCTGCCGGCCCCGCGTCCCCAGGTTCGGCATCCGCCATGGTTCCCTCAGAGTCCACATCGGCCGGTTCTCCCGACTCCGCCGATCCTCCGCTGTCGGCCGCCGCAGTCTCGGATCTGATCGAGGCATCGGCTAGCTCCCCGAGCACCGCCGACGCAGACCCCGACGAGGTGGATGCCCCAGACCCTGACCAGACGATGTCACCCGATTCGGCCGACACCCCCGACTCCCCCACCACAGCTGCCGATACTGCAGACTCACCGCAGGATCGAAAGCCGGAGAGCGACGAGACACCAGACGACGCTGAGGACGAGGACCGTACCGTGATCCGGGCGCCGGAGGGGGCATGAGCTCTGACGCCCCGCAATCAGAGCCTGACACCCCCGACCCGCAGCCAGCTAGTGATCCTACCGAGGTCCCCGCGACAGCCGAACCAGCCCAAGCCGGCGGGGGACGACGCTGGCCGTGGCGGCTAATCGGACCCCGTGACGATCAGGGACCACCGAAACCCGCCAGCACTGCCCCACCGGTTGTGGTCCGGCCGGCCTCCTTGCTGCGGCATTCACCCTTCGCCTTGGGCTTTTTCGCCACCTTCGGCGGAATTACCGCCATCGGCCTGTGGCAGGCCCTGAGCGACCTCAAGCTGATCATCTTGCTGGTCGTGGTCTCCTTGTTCCTGGCCCTCGGTCTCAATCCCCTGGTCGAGTGGTTGGTCGCTCGGGGGTTACGCCGGAGCCTGGCGGTAGCAGTGGTCACGCTGGGAGGCCTGGGGGTGCTGGCACTGGGCAGTACCGCTGTCTTCCCGCTGGTGACCCTGCAGCTGGAACAGCTGTACGAACGAGCTCCGGGCCTGATTCGGGCGCTGCGGGACAACCCCCAAATCGCCCAGCTCGACCGGCAGTATCACTTTCTGGAGCGGGCGACCAGCTTCTTGGCGTCGGGTGACCTGTTGAACACCCTCTTCGGGGGCCTGCTCGGCGCCGGCAGGTACGTCGCCAATGCGGTTTTCTCCCTGATCGTGACCCTGGTCCTCACGATCTACTTCCTGGCCTCGCTCGAGAACATCAAGAACGTCATCTACCAACTCTCGCCAGCCTCCAAACGGCCCCGCGCCCGTTACATCGCCGACCAGATGTTCCGCCAGATCGGCGGCTACCTGACCGGCATGTTCATCGTGGTGACGATCGCCGCCAGCTGCGCCTTCATCTTCATGCTGATCGTCGGGCTCGGCCAGTACGCCCTGGCGTTGGCCTTCGTAGTCGCGGTCTTCGCCTTCATCCCGCTGGTTGGCAGCACCATGTCAATGATCACGGTGGCGCTGGTGGGGTTCACGATCAGCCCCACGGTGGGGATCGCGACGATCGTCTACTTCCTCGTCTATCAACAATTCGATGCGTACGTGATCCAGCCGCGGGTGATGTCCAAGCAGGTCAACGTTCCCGGTGCGGTGGTGGTGCTGGCCGCGCTGGCTGGCGGAACTCTGCTCGGCATCATCGGTGCCCTGATCGCAGTCCCCACTGCTGCTGCCCTACTGCTGCTCTACCGCGAGGTCGTGCTGCCGAATCTCGACGCCCGCTGAGCCGGGCCCTTCTCAGAACAGGCGGTCCTCCGCGTTGTCCAAGCCGCGCAGGGCATCGTAGTCCACGATCGTGACCCCGATTCCTCGGTCCTCGGCCAGCACCCGAGCCTGTGGCCTCACCTGCTGGGCAGCCAGTACCCCGCTCACATTCGCAAACCGGGGCTCTCGGCGCATCAGCTCCAGATACCGGGTCAGTTGCTCCACCCCGTCGATCTCACCGCGCCGCTTCACCTCCACCGCCACATAACCACCACTCTGATCGCGGCAGACCAAGTCCACCGGACCGATCGGGGTATGGTATTCGCGTTGTACCAGGGTCCAGCCGTTCCCCAACGCAGTCGGGTTCTGCGCCAGCAAGGCCTGCAGATGTTTCTCCACCCCGTCCTTGCGCAGACCAGGATCGACTCCCAGTTCGTGGCTGGAATCGTGGAGCACCTCGGCGATCGCGATCTGCAAGGTGTCGCCGTCGTGGTTGGTCACCTCCCACACCTCGACCAGTCCCAGGTCAGTCGACGCCGAGCGGACCGTCATCGTACAAGGTGAGCTCATCCAGTTCAGGGGCTTATACGCCCGATCGTCGGCGTGGACCGAGACCGACCCGTCCGCCTTCACCAGGATCAGCCGCGGCGCCATCGGAAGATGGGCTGTGAGTTTGCCGGCATAATCCACCTGACATCGAGCCACTACCAGTCGCACCCGCCTATTCTCTCTGCTTCAATCAGCATGTGGCACGACGACCCAACAAACACCTGCGCCCGGCCCGGCCGCTCAACGCCGGCCATGCCCGGTCCGCGGAGAAGGCCGACGGGCGCTGGGTGGTCCGCAGCATCCCCGGCGACCGGGCTGTCAAGACCTACACCTGTCCCGGCTGCCAGACCGTGATCGGGATCGGGGTTAGCCATATCGTGGCCTGGCCCCAGGAGCTGACCTCATGGGGGCCGGAGTCAGGGGTAGCCGACCGGCGTCACTGGCACAGCGGCTGCTGGCAACGGCGCCGATGAGCAACGAGCTGGCGGTCTACCGGGTCGGTCCGGACCCGGCCGAGATCGTCTTCCTGCACGGCCTGCTCGGCCAGGGCCGCAACTGGTTCACGATCGCCAAGGGACTGGCCCCGACCAGCGGGCTGCTGGTCGACCTGCCTCACCACGGCCGTTCCGGCCGTAGCCGCCCGATCACCTACCCCGATCTGGCTGAGGAGGTCGCTGACCTGCTGACCGACTCGGGCACGGTCCATCGCCCGGTCACCCTGGTTGGTCATTCGATGGGAGGCAAGGTGGCGATGTCCATCGCCCTGGCCTACCCCGGACTGGTGGGTCGGCTCGTCGTGGTCGACATCGCGCCCGCCCAGGTCGACCCGGCCGGTTTCGGCCCGTACCTCGACGCGATGCTCGCCATCGACCTCGACCGGTTGGAAGATCGGCAACAGGCCGAGCAGCAACTGATGGCGGCCGCGCCCGACCCGACAGTACGGGGATTCCTGCTGCAGAACCTGCGCCGCTCACAGCAGGGCTGGTTCTGGTCAGCCAATCTGACAGGCCTGCGGGCCGCCCTGGACCAGATCGGAGGCTGGCAGACGCCTACCGGGCCGGCCTACGACGGTCCGGTGCTGTGGCTAGCCGGGCAGCAGTCGACGTATGTTCGTCGCGAGCAGCTGCCCCAGATGCGCGCACTGTTCCCCCGGGTCCGGCTGGTCACCGTGAAAAACGCCGGCCATTGGGTGCACGCCGACCAGCCGCAGGTGACGATCGATCTGCTGCGCCGATTCCTGGCCGGGTGACCTGGCGAATCAGATCAGCCGACACTCACCGAGAGGATCCGGGCCTCATTGTTGGGTTTGCCGGTCCCGTCGGAGCCGGAGCCGTCTTGCCCCTCTGCGGCGATCCGGGCAATGACGCCCACGGATTCGGCATCCAGGCGCCCAAAGACGGTGTAGCGCGGCGGTAGGTCCGAATCCTGGTAGACGAAGAAGAACTGCGAGCCGTTGGTGTTCGGGCCGGCGTTGGCCATCGCCACCGTACCCGCCGAGAAGGTGTCACTGGGGTAGGTCTCGTCCCGGAAGACGTACCCTGGCCCGCCCCGCCCGGTGCCGGTTGGGTCGCCGCACTGGAGCATGAATAGGCCGCTGTCGGCGAGCCGGTGGCATTGGGTGTTGTCGTAGTACTTCTGCTGCACCAGCGACAGGAACGAGGCCACCGTGCAGGGGGTCTTGGAACGGTCCATGGTGATCCGGACCGGGCCCTGGTTCGTGGTGACCGTGACCACCACCGTCCCGACCGCCGAGACCGCATCACCATTGGGCGGGTCCACCGGGCGAGCCGGGTTCGATGTCGTGGTGTAGCGGCAGCTGGTCGTCCCGGACGGGGCGCTGGCGGCAGTGCTCGAGGGCGTGGTCGGGGCCGCAGGCGCAGTGGTGGCGGCGGTAGTCGAACAGCCCACCAGGGCGATCCAAACGGCGGCAACGGTCACGAGCGTCAATCGGTACACAGGGTCAGCTTGCCACAGCTCGGACCCAGATGAGGACCTGTTGCGGCGGGGTTCCCCGCGTCGGCTTGGTCGACTAGGGTTTCAGCATGGTTCATC
The DNA here is from genome assembly GCA_938046585.1 of uncultured Propionibacteriaceae bacterium. Classification (GTDB taxonomy): domain Bacteria; phylum Actinomycetota; class Actinomycetes; order Propionibacteriales; family Propionibacteriaceae; genus Fen-668. Next base: position 45,336 of record CALIWR010000004.1, read on the forward strand.
TGACCCGGATCTACACCCGTACTGGCGATGCCGGCTCCACCCGGCTGGTTGACAATTCCCAGGTCCCCAAGACCGATCTACGGGTGGAAGCGTACGGCTGCGTAGACGAACTCAACTCGCTGCTCGGCGTGGTGATCGCAAACGGGGGGCTGGGCAAGTCGGTCGTCGATCTGCTGCGGATCGTGCAGAACGAACTCTTCGACCTGGGCTCGGACCTGGCCACGCCGCTGGTCGCCGAGCCGAAGTGGGAGCCACTGCGGGTACTCCAATCCTCGGTGGAACGGCTCGAGTCCTGGTGCGACGAGTATGGCGCCGGGCTGCCCGACCTGCGTTCTTTTGTGATCCCGGGGGGGACCGCCGCCTCGGCTTACCTGCACCTGGCCCGGACCGTTTGCCGACGCGCCGAGCGGGTGGCCTGGGCCGCCGTGAACGAGGTAGGCACTGAGATGGGGACCAGGCAGAATCCAGGCGGGATCAACCCGATCGCGGTGACCTACCTGAACCGGTTGTCGGATCTGTTGTTCATCCTGGCTCGATCGGCGAATCGACGCGACGGCGACATCCTGTGGGTGCCGGGCGGCGAGCGGGTGGCGACCACCGCGCAGCAGCCATACCAGGACGACGATCAGGTCTGACGGCCTCAGTCCGCGACGTTGCCGTACCGGCCCACCCCGGGCGGGGCAGCCTCCAACCACGACAGCAAACCGGTCAATGCGTCAGGAGCCATCGCCACCTCGACCGTGTTGCGGTCGGTACGGCGCTGTTCCAGCTCGGCGACCCGCTGTCCGTCGTACAACACGACCGCCTCGACCGCGCTCGGGGCACGCTGCCCCACGACCACGGTCCGGGCCCGTTCCCACTTCAGTCGGGGGACCAAGGTGAGGCCGAACAGCCGATACCACTCCAGCCACTCCCCCGAATAGCGAGCGACGCCAAGCACCCAACCGGAGCCTGGCGTCGTGGTGGACAGTCGCACCGAACAGTCGAAGATCGCCCCACGGCGCGCAATCAGCCGCCGGCGCAGCATCAGCCAGGCGAAGACCAGCACCGCCAGCGCGGCGCCGCTCAGCAGCAGGTCCTCCACCGCGGCGACCCAGGTCATGGCAGCACCTTACTGGAGCCCCCGCTACGCGCTATACCACACCGGCGTGGCATTTCCCGTGGCGCCTCCTCAGGCTCGTCCGGCACCAGCCCGTACTTTTCAGTGCTGAGCGGCCTTGCGAGCGGCCTTGACCTGAGCGCTGGCGCGACTGAAGTGCCGCATGGTCTCATCATCGTTGGCTCCGGCATCCAACCGCTTCTCAGCCTCGCGCAGTTCCGCCTCCGCCTCCGTCAACGAGATCTCGTGGGCCAACTGGGCGAACGGGCTGATCAGGGCGGTCCGGCTACGGGTGACCGAGACAAAACCCCCATCAATGGCGATCACCTCACGGCGCCCGTCATCGGTGGTCACTTCAGCCGCACAGGGTACGAGGGGCGCGATCAGCGGTTCATGCCCGGCAAGGATGCCAATGTCGCCTTCGACAGTTCGGGCGACCAGGGCGATCGCGTCGCCCTCCCACACCCGGCGGTTCGCGGCGACCACCTCCACCCAGAAGGTGTCAGCCATGGTCTCAGGCGCCTTCCTTCTGCAGTTTGTCCCACTTGCGGTAGACGTCGTCCAGGCCGCCGACATTGAAGAAGGCCTGCTCAGCGATGTGGTCGACCTCGCCGGAGCAGATCTTCTGGAAGCTCTCGATGGTCTGTGCCAGCGGCACCGTCGAGCCCGGGACCTGAGTGAACTTCTCCGCCATGTACGTGTTCTGGCTGAGGAACTGCTGGATTCGACGGGCCCGGTTGACGACGATCTTGTCCTCCTCGGAGAGCTCGTCGACACCCAGGATCGCGATGATGTCCTGCAGTTCCTTGTTGCGCTGCAGGATCTGCTTGACCTGGACCGCCGTGTCGTAATGGTCCTGCCCGACGTATTGGGGGTCCAGGATCCGCGAAGTCGAGGTAAGCGGGTCGACCGCCGGGTACAGGCCCCGCGAGGCGATCTCGCGCGACAACTCGGTCGTCGCATCCAGGTGGGCGAAGGTCGTCGCTGGGGCTGGGTCGGTGTAGTCGTCAGCGGGAACGTAGATCGCCTGCATCGAGGTGATCGAATGGCCTCGGGTCGACGTGATCCGTTCCTGCAGCTGGCCCATCTCGTCGGCCAGATTCGGCTGGTAACCCACCGCCGACGGCATCCGACCTAGCAGCGTCGAGACCTCGGAGCCGGCCTGGGTGAACCGGAAAATGTTGTCGATAAACAGCAGCACGTCCTGGTTCTCGACGTCACGGAAGTACTCGGCCATGGTCAGCGCGGTCAGCGCCACCCGCAACCGGGTGCCGGGCGGCTCGTCCATCTGCCCGAATACCAGGGCGGTGTCCTTCATCACCCCGGCCTCGATCATCTCGTGGATCAGGTCGTTACCCTCGCGGGTCCGCTCCCCCACCCCGGCGAAGACCGAGGTACCGCCGAAGTTGTGGGCGATCCGGTAGATCATCTCCTGGATCAGCACGGTCTTGCCGACGCCGGCGCCACCGAACAGGCCAATCTTGCCGCCCTGCACGTACGGGGTCAGTAGGTCCAGCACCTTGATGCCGGTCTCCAACATCTCGGTCTTGGACTCCAGGGCATCGAACTTCGGAGCCTCGCGGTGGATCGGCCAGCGCTCGGTGATCTCGAAACCGGATGGATCCTCATTCAGGCATTCGCCGGTAACATTCCAGACCCGACCCTTGGTGACCACGCCGACCGGGACCGAGATCGGAGCACCGGTGTCGACCACCGGGGCGCCACGGCGCATACCGTCGGTCGGTTTCAACGAGATCGCTCGCACGATGTTGTCACCCACGTGGAGGGCAACCTCCAAGGTCATCTGGCGGGTGGAATCACCGGTGTCGATCTCGACCAGCAGCGCATTGTAGATGTCAGGCATCTCATCAGGGGCGAACTCGATGTCGACGACGGGGCCGATCACACGGGCGACCCGCCCGACACCGGGCGTGCCGGCGTAGGTCGCTGCAGCGGTCTGGGTGGTCATGGGCTTCACTCCTCGTCCTCGCCCTCGGCCAGCGCGGAGGCGCCGCCGACGATCTCGGTGATCTCCTGGGTGATCTGGGCCTGCCGGGCCTGGTTCGCGTCACGGGTCAACTGCTCGATCAGGGCCTCGGCGTTGTCGGTGGCCGACTTCATCGCCTTCTGCTTGCTGGCCAGCTCGGAGGCGGCCGCCTGCATCAGGTAGAAGTGGATCCGGTTGCGCACGTACAGCGGCAGCAGTGCATCGAGCACTGTCTCCGGGTCGGGCTCGAAGGCGTACAGCGGGCTCATCCCTGCTGGCCTGCGCCGCTCGGTGCTGCCGCGGACCACGCGCAGCGGCAACACTCGCCGGACCCGGGGTTCCTGGGTCAGCATCGACTCGAAGCGGGTGTATACCACGTGAATCTCGTCCACCCCGCCTTCCTCCGTCGGCTGCAGGAAGACCCGGATCAGTTCGTCGGCGACCTCGTCGGACTGACGGTGAGAGGGCTTGTCGGAGAAACCCGACCAGGATCCCGCCACCGGCCGGCCGCGGAACTCGTAGAAGCCGATGCCCTTACGTCCGGTGAGGTAGACCAGCACCTCCTTGTCTTCGTCGCGCAGGGTCTGCACCAGTCGGTCGCCGAGCTTGATCGCGTTCGCCGGGTAGGCGCCGGCCAGGCCCCGGTCGGAAGTCACGATCAGGACCGCCGCCCGCCTCGGGTTTGGCTGCTCGCGGGTCAGCGGGTGGTCATAGCCTGCGTGCGAGGCCACCGCCGCCACGGCCCGATTCAGTTCCTGGGTGTACGGCAGCGACTCCTGGGCGGCCTGCTGGGCCCGGACGATCCGGGAGGCAGCGATCAGCTCCATCGCTCGGGTGATCTTCTTTGTGGTCTGCACCGAGCGGCGGCGCTGACGCAACTCACGGAGACTGGCAGGCATCGGTCAGTGGGCCTTCCCGCCGGCCTGGATCTCCTCCTGGTGGATGTCCTCCTTAGCGAGCCGTCCACCTTCCTCGTATTCAGGCAGCGGCTTACCCTCGGAGGTTCGGAACAGTTGCTTGAAATCCTCGATCCCAGCGCGGGCCGCGGCCTGGGTGTCGTCGTCAAAGAGCAAGGTTTCCCTAATGGTCTGCAGCACCGAGGTGTTGGCCCGCAGATACCCCAACAGTTCCTGCTCAAAGCGCAACACGTCACTCACCGGGACCTCGTCCAGCATGCCGTTCAGACCAGCCCACACCGAGATCACCTGATCTTCCACCGGGTACGGGGAGTACTGCGGCTGGCGCAGCAGCTCGACCAGGCGAGAACCCCGGTCCAGCTGGCGCCTGGAGGTCGTATCCAGGTCTGAGGCGAACATCGCAAAAGCTTGCATGTCGCGGTACTGGGCCAGGCTGATCTTCAAAGTTCCAGCGACTGACTTCATGGCCTTCACCTGGGCTGCACCACCGACCCGGGAGACCGAGATACCGACGTCGATAGCGGGACGCTGGTTCGCGTTGAACAGGTCAGACTGCAAGAAGATCTGCCCGTCGGTGATCGAGATCACGTTGGTCGGGATGTAGGCCGAGACGTCGTTGGCCTTGGTCTCGATGATCGGCAGGCCGGTCATCGAGCCGCCGCCGAGTTCGTCTGAGAGCTTGGCGCACCGTTCCAGCAGCCGCGAGTGGAGGTAGAAGACATCCCCGGGGTAGGCCTCCCGGCCCGGAGGACGGCGCAACAGCAGAGACATCGCCCGGTACGCCTCGGCCTGCTTGGTGAGGTCGTCGAAGACGATCAGCACGTGCCGGCCCTCGTACATCCAATGCTGGCCGATCGCCGAGCCGGTGTACGGGGCGATGTACTTGAAGCCGGCCGGGTCGGAGGCCGGCGCGTGCACGATCGTGGTGTAGTCCAGCGCCCCGGCTTTCTCCAGGGCTCCGCGAACCTCAGCGATGGTCGAGCCTTTCTGCCCGACTGCGACGTAGATGCACCGCACCTGCTTGGCGGGGTCCCCGGACTCCCAGTTGCCACGCTGATTGATGATGGTGTCGATCGCGATCGCGGTCTTACCGGTCTTGCGATCGCCGATGATCAGCTGTCGTTGACCGCGCCCGATCGGGATCATGGCATCAATGGCCTTGAGCCCGGTCTGCAGTGGTTCGTTCACGCTCTGGCGGTCCATCACACCGGCCGCCTGCAGCTCCAGGGCCCGCCGGTCACCGAGCGGGGTGATCTCACCGAGCCCGTCGATGGGGGTCCCCATCGCATCCACCACGCGGCCGAGGTAGCCGTCACCGACCCGGACCGACAGGATCTCCCCGGTCCGCCGGACCGTCGAACCTTCTTCAATGCCCTCTGAACTCCCCAGGACCACCACGCCGATCTCGCGGACGTCCAGGTTGAGCGCGATCCCGCGGACCCCGTTCTCAAATTCCAGCAGTTCATTGGCCATGGCTGAGGGCAGGCCTTCAACCCGCGCGATCCCGTCGCCCGAGGTGACCACGGTGCCGACCTCCTCGCGCGCCGCGGTCGCAGGCGAGTATTCCTGGACGTACGACTCCAGTGCGGCCCGGATCTCCTCCGGGCTGATGGTCAATTCCGCCATCGGATGCCTTCCTTCGGTCTGGTTCGGCTGGTGGTCAGGGATGGGCGGTAAGCCGCCGGGTGGCGTTATGGAGCCGAGACGCGATGCTGCCGTCGATCAGCTGATCGCCCATGTCGACCCGGACCCCGCCGATTAGGTTCGGGTCGACGGTGACCAGCAGAGTCACCGGCCGCCCGGCCTGCTGGATCAATGCCGCCTGCAGCCGCGCCTGCTGCTGCGCGGTCAGCGGCCGCGCCACCCGCACGGTCGCGATCGTCCGGCGCCGCAGGGCGGCGCAGATCCCGAGATAGTGCTCCACCGTGAGATCGAAGGTGCGATGACTCGCCGCCACCGCGCGCTCGGCTAAGGCGATGGTCTCAGCCGGCACCTTGCCTTGCAGCAGCGAGCGCACCAGGGCCTGGCGCCGCGGCAGCGGTACGACGCGGTCACCGAGCGCCGCACGCAGGGCCCGGTTGCCCTCAACGATCCGTCCAACCCGGAACAGAGTCGTCTCCACTTCGTCTAACCGGCCGGCCCGCTCGGCGGTCAGCAACACCGCGCGGACCCCCTGCCGGTCGATCGCCTCGACCAGGCCGCGGCCGCTGGGCCAGGGCTGGGCGACGCAGTGGGAGGCCACCGTCTGCGCCGCCGGGTCGACCTTGCCCTGCAGCAGCCGGACGATGATCTGCTGCCGGGCCGTCACCGACAGGGTCGGGTCGGTCAGGGTCCGGCGCAGCTGCGTCGAATCGGCGATCAGGTCCGCGATCGCGAACAGATCACCGGCGGTCTGTGGCGACAGCGGTCCAACCGCCGACAGGGCCTCGTCGGTGGCGTTCAGCCGGTTCTCGGTGTTCGCACTCACGGTCATCGGGGCGTCCTCAGGCCTGCTGGAGCTGGTTCTGGTTTTCGAGGTCGGCGATGAACCGGTCCACGGTCCGCTGGGCCCGGGCATCGTCGGTCAGTACCTCGCCGACGATCTTGCCGGCCAGCTGGGTGGCCAGGCCACCGATCTCTTGGCGGAGTTCCTCCTGGGCCTGTGCCCGCTCGGCGGCGATCTGGGCTCGGGCGGCGGCCAGGATTCGATTTGCCTCGGCATTAGCCTGTTCGCGCATCTCGGCCAGCACCTGAGCCCCGGCGTTCTTGGCGTCTTCGCGGATCTTGGCAGCCTCGCCGCGGGCGTCAGCCAGCTGCGTTTGGTACTGCTGCCGGACGGCGTTCGCCTCGGCCTGGGCCCGTTCGGCGCGCTCGATGCCACCGCGGATTTGGTCGGCTCGTTCTGCGTAGGTGGCCTCGAACATCGGGACCACTTTCTTGGCGATCACGAAAGTGATGATCAACGCCAAGACGATACCGATGACGAACTCCGAGGGGTGCTCAGGCAGCAACGGCCCCAACGGGCCGGTGCCTTCCAGGGGAAGCACTCTCGGCCTCAGTGGGTGAGCTCGCCGGTCAGCACGAAGGCCAGGGCGATCCCGATAATGGCGAGGGCCTCGACCACGGCAAAGCCGATCCAGGCGGTCCCCATCATGGCGCTGCGGGCCTCAGGCTGACGGGCGGTTCCGTTGATCACCGACGAGAAGATCCAGGCCACGCCGAGGCCCGGAGCCAGGGTCGCGATGCCGTACCCGATCATGTTGATCGAGCCGCTGATCTCGAGAAGGTTCATTGCGTTTCCTTTCGGCAGGTATGGGGCCGGCGAGGTCTTAGTGCTCCTCGGCGATCGCCGACGAGACGTACTGGGCAGACAGAACGGTGAAGATGTACGCCTGCAGGGCTCCTACCAGGAGCTCTAAGGCGAAGATGGCGAAACTGAACAGCAGGGCCACTACCCCGGCCACGTGATTGAGTAGCGGCCGGGAGTACAACAGCAGATATTCCCCGCCGACCACGAAGACGATAATCACCAGATGCCCGGCGAAGAGGTTGGCGAACAGACGTAGGGCCAGCGTGACTGGGCGGGTGATGACGTTGGACAGGAACTCGAGCGGCATGATCAGCACCAGCAGCGGCCACGGCACCCCGGCCGGGATCAGGATGTGCCTGAAGTACCCGACAAAGCCGTGCTTAACGATCCCGGCACCGTTGTAGACCAGCCAGGACAACAGCGCTAACGCATACGGGAAACCGACCTTGCTGAAGGTCGGGAACATGAAGACGAAAGTCTGGCCGAACAAGTTGTTGACCAGGATGAAGCTGAAGATCGCGACCAGGTACGGCAGGAACCTGCGGTACTCGGGGCCCAGGATGTCGCGAGCGATCGAATTGCGCAGCATGTCGTACAGGTACTCGCCGACGAACTGACGCTTAGTTGGCACCACCTGCTGGCGGCGGGCCATCCAGACCCAAAAGCCGATCACCAGGGCAGCTGCGATGACTGCCTGGACGATGTGGTTGGTGAGCCAGATGTCGGACCAGGTGTAGTGCGCCGTGTCCCCCTGAAGCCAGGCCTGGCTCGGCAGGATTGGTCGGCTCTTAAAACTCCCGGTGCCGAAGGTAGGCGGCTGGTGGTCACCCTCCAGCGGGAGGAAAGGGATCGTCAGCACCGTCACGACCGTTGTCCCTTCGTCTGCTCACGGGTGGCCGAGGTCTCGCGGCCGTACCGTCTCACCACCAGATACGTTCCGAGCGCTAGACCTACGATGATCCCGAGCGGCGTGAGCAACCGAGTGTCGAAGACCCGGTCGCCGAGCCACCCCAGACCGCCGTAGCAGAGCAGCCCGGCAAGGAGATAACTGAGCGCCGCATACGCCTGACCTGGGTCCGTGTCGCGGTCACTCATACCAGCGGCAGCCTAGCAGTCGTGACCCCCGCCGTGGTGAATCGGGGTGCTTGCGCTGACCAGCCACCGGGCCTGGCGGTTCAGCGCTGGTGAGGGGGTCGGTAGTCGGAGTCGAAAACCGGAATCCGCATCCGGGCGAAGACCACCACCTCGGCCACCAGCCAGGTGACCGTACAGACCAGAATGCCGGCCGCTAACCACCCGGTCCGCAGCCCCGGCAGCAGGTTGTTCAGGTAGGCTGCCAAGACCATCCCGAGCAGTGCCGCACGAATCGCGTACGAGGCCAATGAGGCCACCAGCACCTGCCGGGGATCCCGGTCAGCCACCACGATCTGGACCGCCATTCCCAGCCCCGAGAAGATCAGCACCATCCCTGCTCCGAGTAGACCCGACACCCCGCCCGCGGTCCCAGCCCAGGCCAGTCCCAACCCGATCACCGGCAGGGCTCCAAGATGCCAGCCCAGCACGCCGGCGCGCAGTAACCGCAGGGCCCGGTTCACGTTCGGGCTGTGACTCATGGTTTCGGCTGCCGAGGGCCGATAATCGGGATTCGGCTGCCCGGGACCAGGGTAAGAAGCACCGCCACCACGATCAGGGTGAGCACCACCGCCACTACCCAGCCCTGCTCAGCCAGCCCGACCGCGATCGCGCCAAACGAGAGCAGCGCGGTCCACAGATACATCAGCAGGACGGCCCGGGTCTGGGAGTGCCCACGTTGCAGCAGCCGGTGATGCAGGTGGAGTTTGTCGGCCTGGAACCACCAGGTCCCGGCCATGGTGCGTCGGATGTAGGCGAGCACCAGGTCGAGAACCGGAAGCGCCAAGATTGCGACCGGCAGCAGGATCGGCAGGTACGCCGTCAGCATCCCCTTCTGATCGGCCAGGGCCGCCGGGTCGACCTGACCGGTCAGGCTGACCGTCGAGGTGGCCAGCAGCAGCCCCAGCAGCATCGCGCCCGAGTCGCCCATGAACATCCGGGCCGGGAAGAAATTGTGCGGCAGGTATCCCAGGCAGGCTCCCGCCACCGCCACCGTCACCAGGCTGGCGGTGGTGGCCCGAACCAGGTCCTGCTCGACTGACAAGACATAGGTGTACGCGGCAAAGGCCAAGGACCCGATCGCAACCACCCCGGCTGCCAGGCCGTCCAGGCCGTCAACGAAATTGATGGCGTTCACGCACAGGAAAATTAAGAACACTGTGATCGCGATACTCGACATCTGGTCGAGCGCCACCAGCCGCCCGGGTACCGGGATCCATAGGATCCGGACCCCCATCAGCACCGCGATCCCGGCGGCCAGCACCTGCCCGGCAGCTTTGGCCAGGGCGGGCAATTCGATCAGGTCGTCCAGCACCCCGACCCCACAGATCACCGCACCGGCCAGCAGGATCCCGAACGAGTCCCCGGTTACCAGCTGGTGGCGGCCCAGGAAGGGAAGTTGCCGGGCACAGAGGAAGGCCGCGGTGACGCCCACCAGCATCGCCAGCCCCCCGAAGTAGGGCACCGGACGGGCGTGCACATCGCGATCGCGGACCTTAGCCACCGCCCCGGTCCGCAGCGCCAGGCTGCGGCAGGCGGGAGCTGCCAGAAAGGTGGCGCTGAGCGCCACCAGCAGCACCAGGACATATTCGCGCACGGCCGTCCCCTACCCAGCTGCGGCCGAGGTCCCGGACGCATCCCCAGCCGAAGCCTCAACTTCGGGAGCAGCCAGGTCCGTACTGGCAGTCTCGACTACCTCGACTACAGAATGCTGCGCGGCTGGGGGCTCGGCGGGCGGGTCCTCGGGTGTTGACGCAGACCCCGGTTCGGGCTGCGAAGGCTCGACTGGTCCTTCAACGAGCGGAGCCACAGCCTGGATCTCACTGACGGAGATTACCCCGGTTCGCAGCACCCGCCCGTTCACGGTGGCGGCGAAGTCGACGATCGTGGACCCGACCGGTCCCGGGGTCGGGCCAGCATCGACATAGACCGCGACCGAGGCTCCCAGCTGGGAGCGCGCCGAGTCTAGATCAGTTCCAGGTTCCTGGCCGCTGAGGTTGGCGCTGGACACCGCCAGCGGTCCGGTGGCCCGCAGGATCGCCCTGGTCACCTCGTGGTCCGGAACCCGGACTCCGACCGTGCCCTGGGTGTGTCCCAGTTCCAAGCGCAGGCTGGAATGGGCCGGCAAGATCAAGGTCAGGGGGCCAGGCCAGTAGGCCGCCGCCAGCGCCCGGGCAGCCTCCGGCAGGTCCCGAGCGAGAGCATCCACCATGACCGGGTCGGCGATCAGCACCGGTGGTGGCATGTCCCGGCCTCGGTGTTTGGCGTCGAGCAAGGACTGGACTGCCTCCGCCGAGAAGGCGTCAGCCCCGATCCCATACACCGTGTCGGTCGGCAATACCACGCACCGGGCCGCGCGTACCGCGTCCCGAACCGCCGCGATGGCCTCGTTCAGCCGATCTGCGCTCACGACGACCGGTTCAGCGCTGGGCGCGGTGGGGCCGGAACTCGGTTCCGGACCGCCCGACTCAGCCGGGTCGGCCGAGGCGGGGTCCGCGGACCCTTCCTGGACCGGCTCCGGTGGGCGGGATCCCTCGGCCGCAGGCTGTGTGGACTCAGTCACCGGACCATCCTGCCAGCCCGGCGCCGCTCTGGGCGTCAGCACCCGACAGCGCCGCGCAATTGTCCCCACCGCCGCAGCGCCAGCGCCAACGAGGTACGGTCACGCGGGCCGAGCTTGCGTAGCTTCGCCGAGACGTGGTTCCTTCTCGACCACGGTGTCCGAGCGGCTTGCGCCCTGGACCGCGGCGCTGGTCGGGACCCTGGTCTTCAGCGGCACATGTCATCTCGAATGGTTCCACTCGATACTGTTTTCTCAGGCCGTCTACGTCGCCATGGCGTGTGGTCTCGGTGTCATAGCGGCGGCACTGCGGCATGGTGGCCATCCGATGTGAGCCGCTCTCCCGATCACGACGGGTTCTAGGGTCACCTCCGCACGCAGATGAGGTAACGCCGGGGCTGTACGTCCATCCGGTAGGTGCCGTGGTCATCTCCGCACGCAGGTGAGGTAGCGCCAACGATCGGTCAGGTCGCGGTGGTCGCGAACTGCGCAATAGTCACCGCGACGGCAGAACAGTTCCACCACCGCCTCATGCTGCGCCTCGGCATGCTCGGCGCCGAGCAGCCCGCCGGGGCGCAGGAGCCGGGCCGCGGCATCAGCCAGGACCCGCATCGCGTCCAGACCATCCGGGCCGGAGAACACGGCCTGCTGCGGATCATGGTCGCGGACGTCGGCCGCAACCGACTCCCAGGCGGTCAACGGCACGTACGGGGGGTTGCAGACCACCAGATCGACCGTGCCGTCCAGGTGGCCCAGAGCAGTCGCCATATCCGCCGCCACGACCTCGACCTCCGTATCCGCCAGGTTGGCGATCAGGTAGTCGACGGCTTCAGCGGAGATCTCCACCGCGATCTGGTCCAAGCCGGGGTGCTCCTGGGCTATGGCCTTGCTGATCGCTCCGGAACCGGCACACAGGTCGACCACCCGGGCGCTGTCACGTCCGGCCAATCGCTCCAGGCACCAACCGGTCAGCGCCTCGGTCTCAGGGCGCGGCACAAAGACCCCCGGTCCCACCCGGAGCTCGGTATGACGGAAGTAGGCAATCCCGGTGATGTGCTGCACCGGTTCCCCCGCCACCCGCCGGGCCAGCGCCTGCTGTAGCCGCTGCTGCGCCGCCTGGTCGAGCGGGTCAGCTAGCGGCAGTTGACCTGGCTCGGTTCCGAGCGCGTACGCCACCAGGGTGCGGGCCTCGGCCACTGCGGAGGGGCTGCCGGCCAGCGCCGTCCGGGCCTGCCGTAGCGCTCGGCTCACCGCTAACCCGGTCAGCTCTCCCCCACCCGGGCCAGGCGCTCGGCCAGGTCAGCCTCGTGGAGCGCGGTCAGCAGTGGTTGCAGCTCCCCGGCCAGCACCAGGTCTAGGTTGTGGGCCTTGAAGCCGATTCGGTGGTCGGCGATCCGGTTCTCGGGGAAGTTGTACGTCCGGATCCGCTCCGAACGGTCGACGGTCCGGACCTGCGATTTGCGGGCGGCTGCAGCGGCATTGGCCGCTTCCTCGGCTGCAGCAGCCGCCAGCCGGGCCCGCAGCACCCGCATCGCCGACTCTTTGTTCTGCAACTGGGAGCGTTCGTTCTGGCAGGAGACCACGATCCCGCTGGGCAGATGCGTGATCCGGACCGCGGAGTCAGTGGTGTTCACCCCCTGGCCGCCTTTGCCGCTGGAACGGTACACGTCGACTCTCAGGTCTTCGTCGTTGATCTCGATCTCGCTGGTGTCGTCCAGGTCGGGGGTGACCAGCACTCCAGCCGCCGAGGTATGAATCCGGCCCTGGGATTCGGTCACCGGGACTCGTTGTACCCGGTGTACCCCACCCTCGAACCTCAACACCCCGTACGGCATCTGCTCCTCCTGTCCAGGTGCTCGGACCAAGGCAGTCACCGATTTGTATCCGCCCAGGTCGGTGTCTTGGGTGTCGAGCACCTCGACCTTCCAGCCGCGGTTCTCCGCGTAGCGGGCGTACATTCGGAACAAGTCGGCTGCGAACAGGGCAGATTCCTCGCCGCCCTCGCCGGACTTAATCTCGACGATCGCGTCGCAGAAGTCGTGGGGGTCACGCGGGGCCAGCAGCCGGGTCAGCCGTTCGGTGGCTTCGCTCACCTGTTGCTGCAACGACTCCACCTCGGCGACAAACGACGGGTCCTCCGCGGCCAGTTCTTGGGCCGCGGCCAGGTCGTCGTTGAGTCGCCGGTGCTCGGCCAGGGCCTTGACGATGGGCGTCAACTGCGAATAGCGCCGCCCCAGCCGACGGGCAAGAGCCATGTTGGCATGGGTGGTCGGATCGGCCAGTTGCCGTTCAATCTCGGCGTACTCAGCGACCAAGGCGTCGGTTCCCTCAGACATCACCCCTCCTGCGGTCTGGTCACGACAACACAACACCGGAGCAGGATTACTCCCGCTCCGGTGCCGACCGACTATTTCTTCTTGCTGGCTTTCGGGTCCCGCTTGGCGTACCTCCGCTCGAACCGGGCCACCCGGCCACCGGTGTCGAGGATCTTCTGCCGGCCGGTATAGAAGGGGTGGCAGGCGGCGCAGACCTCGGTGTGGATGTTGCCGCTCTTCGACGTCGACCGCGTCGTGAACGTGTTGCCGCAACTACACGCGACCGTGGTCTCGACGTACTCAGGGTGGATGCCCTGCTTCATGTGCTCTTCTCCTCGTGTGTTTCCCGGGTCGCCTTGTACGGGAGGTCGGACCTGACCGGGCGTGAACCGGGACCGCCGCCTGATTATTCCGTACCCCGGCCCGGGACCCAAATCCCAGCTGGTTTGGCGCACCCATGCGATCGGGATCCCCGGGCCCGGGTCTGATCGCCATGACCCGGGTCAGCGGCCCCCGTGGGCCTCGATCTCCTCAAGGGTACGGCCGCGGGTCTCGGGAACCGATGTCCGGATGAACACGACCCCCAGCAGGCATATCCCGCCGAAGATCGCGAATACTGCCGGTTGGGCCATCACCTTAGTCATGATCGGGAACAGGAGGCCGACGAGGAAGGAACCGATCCAGTTGAATGACGATGCCAGACCGGTTGCCCGGCCGCGGATCGCCAGGGGGAAGATCTCACCGACGATCACCCAGGTGAGGGGTGCCCACGTGAATGAATACAGGGCCACGTAGATGCTGAGGAACACCACGATCAGCATCGGGGATGCGCTCGGCAGCAGGACATTGATGATGGCTGGCAGCAGAAACGAGACACCCATAATCGTCCCGCCGACGCTCAGCAGCGTACGCCGGTCGAACCTGTCGGCGATGACCAGGAACACCAGCGAACCAACGACCAGCAGCACGCCCTGAATGATCGGCCACATCAGAGCCGAGGTAGCCTTAATGCCGCTGGCTTTCTCGACGATGAGGGGAATGTAGTAGAAGATCGCGTTCGCGCCCTGGAACTGCTGGAAAGCCGCCACCCCGACGCCTGCCAGCACAAGATAGCGGTATCGCGACGCGAACAGAGTGGCCCAGGATGTGGTCCGCGACTCCTGCTCTTCCTGCTGGGCGGTCTGCCGGATCTGCTCCAGTTCAGATTCCACCTCAGATTCTGGGCGGATATAACCCAACACCCGCCGGGCATCGTCGAGGCGGCCGTTCCTGATAAGGAATCGCGGCGACTCAGGCAGGCCGAGTACCCCGAAGAACAAGACGATGGCGGGTACGGCCGCCAGGCCGAGCATGAGCCGCCACGCCAGTTCCTGCGGCAATCCCTGCAACAGGTAGTCGACGATGTAGGACAGCAGCATGCCGGAGACGATCATCGTCTGGTTGATTCCGGACAACCGTCCGCGCAGCCTGGCAGGTGCCATCTCGGCCATGTAGGCGGGCACCAGTGCGGAGGCCGCCCCGACCGCGAGCCCCAGCAGGATACGGGTCCCGATGAGGAAGTACGTGCCGCCGTGTGGTGAGAATGCCGCCAGCACCGAGCCGACCACGAAGAATACCGCCGACATCAAGATCATGCGACGGCGTCCGAGCCGATCCGACATCTGCCCGGCCAACGCACCGCCGAAGATGGCGCCGAACATGACGCCGGAGGTGATCCAGCCGGTCAGAGCCGCATCGTCTTTGACGTTCCAATCACTTTGGAGGAATGGCAGGGCTCCAGTCATCACCCCGATGTCGTATCCGAAAAGGATACCCCCGAAGGCGCCGAAGAAATAGATGAACCGGGTAGAGATGTGTGTGGTGTTCTGGTGCATGAGATTGCCTTTCACATGGCGCCGCGAGGACCGGGCCTCGGTCACCTGGGAGGACCTCAGTGTCCCCGGCAGCGAATACCTGACTCAGTGTTGGCCGTATACGTTCTGGTAGCGCTCGAAGAGCTTGTCGATGTCGCTGGGGGCGATGGGTTTCGGCTCGCCCAACTGTCGTGCCAGGTGAACAGTGCGGGCGACGTCCTCGACCATGACGGCTGCTTTGACCGCGTCCCTGGCATCACGGCCGATGGTGAAGGGCCCATGGTTGGCCATCAGGACGGCCCGGGAACGACTCGACCGCAACGTCTCGACAATGCCTCGGCCAATAGAGTCGTCACCGATGATCGCGAACGGCCCGACGGGGATCTCACCGCCGAATTCGTCGGCGATCATGGTAAGAACGCAAGGAATCGGCTCCTGACGGGCAGCCCAGGCGGTGGCGTAGTCGGAATGCGTGTGGACGACACCGCCGACCTCGGGTAGATGGCGGTACACGTAGGCGTGGGCAGCGGTGTCGGAGGACGGGTTGCGGTGGCCCTCGACGAGGTTGGCGTCGAAGTCGCAGACCACCATCGCCTCCGGGGTCAGCTCGTCATAGCTCACGCCAGAGGGCTTGATGACGAGCAGGTCGGCGCCGGGTACTCGAGCCGATACGTTGCCCGCCGTCCAGACCACGAGGTTGTTGCGCGGCAGTTCCGCGTGCAAGGCGGCCACCTGGGCCTTGATTTCCGCGACCGTCTCACGAAGCTCTGCTGGAATACCAGCGACAGGGCCGGGTGGGTGTGGGGTCATCGGGGTCCTTCCCTTCGGTATGTTACCGGTAACATACTATCATAGAGGTATCACAACGACGAAGGGATCACCGATGATCGGCCACACCTCACCATCAGCTGCAGCCATTGAGGAGGGCCGTACCACCCTGGGCATCGAATTCGGTTCCAGCACCATCAAAGCCGTCCTCATCGATGACCGGCATCGCGTTCTGGCCTCGGGCAGCAGAACCTGGGAGAACCACTTCGTCGACCGGGTCTGGACGTACCCGCTGGAAGCGGTCATCGAAGGGCTCCAGGCCTGCTACGCCAGTCTCACCGCGCAGGTGATGCAACGCTACGGCGTCCAGGTACGGACGCTCGGTGGACTCGGCATCTCCGCGATGATGCACGGCTATCTGGCCTTCGATCAGGAGGGTCAGCTGTTAACACCTTTCCGCACCTGGCGCAACACCAGCACTAGACCGGCAGCCCAGGAGCTCAGCGACGTCCTCGACATCAACATCCCGATGCGCTGGAGCGCCGCCCACCTGTACCAGGCCGTCCTCAACGGCGAGGAGCACCTCAGCCGGCTCGCGCACCTGACCACCCTGGCCGGGTACGTCCACTGGAAACTGACCGGCGAACGGGTACTCGGGGTCGGGGATGCCAGCGGCATGTTCCCCATCGACTCGGCCACCGGTGACTATGACGCAGCACGCCTGGCAAAGTTCGCCGAGATGGTGGCCGGGCACGGATTCACCCGACCACTCGTGGATCTACTGCCGCAGGTGGCGGCGGCTGGCAACACCGCTGGCGAGCTCACCGCAGCCGGCGCCCTGCTCCTCGACCCCTCAGGCACCCTGCAGCCCGGTATCCCGATGTGCCCGCCGGAAGGTGATGCCGGGACTGGGATGGTCGCCACTCATGCGGTAGCGCCGCGCACCGGCAACATCAGCGTCGGCACGTCGATCTTCGCCATGGTGGTGCTCGATCGGGAATTGAGCCGTCGTCACAACGAATTAGACCTGGTGACCACGCCCGCAGGCGACCCGGTCGCAATGGTGCACTGCAACAACGGTGCCAGCGAGCTCGATGCCTGGGCGGGGCTGTTCACCGAATTCGCCCAGACCATCACCGGAGCCTGCGAGACCTCGGCGGTGTTCGAGGCCCTTTTCCAGGCCGCAGCGACGGGTGCCCCGGACGCAGGAGGTCTGCTCGCCTACAACTACCTGTCCGGAGAGCACAACACGGGGATGGAGGAAGGCCGTCCCTTGTTCACTCGGACCCCGGACAGCCACCTCAGCCTGGGTAATTTCATGCGTGCTCAGCTCTACTCGATGCTGGCGACGCTGCGCATCGGCATGGATGCGCTCACGGCTGAGGGGATCGAGCTCGTGTCGATGTTCGGTCACGGCGGTTTCTTCAAGACTGCAGGGGTCGGCCAGCGCATGCTGGCGGCGGCCATCGACACGCCGGTGTCGGTCGGCAAGGTTGCGGCCGAGGGCGGCGCCTGGGGCATGGCCCTGCTGGCGGCCTTCGGCTGTGGTCGTTCTGGTGAGCAATCGCTTTCGGACTACCTTCAGGAGAAGGTATTCGCCGACGTTGAAGTGGAGACTGTCAGTCCTGATCCCGAAGACGTCGCCGGGTTCCAGGTCTTCCTGGACCGCTACCAGCACGGGCTGGCCATCGAACGGGCAGCGGTGGACCACCTCTGAGCAGCCCGCTTTCCCGGAGAGCGTCGTCGCGTCGGCGATGACTACCGAGACAGTACGGGCCGAGTTGAGGATCGAACTACAAGGTGTGGTTCGACGTGGTGCCGTACGCCATCGCCGGCACCGTCCAGCTGGGCCAGGAAGGCAGTGATACCCGCATCCCCCAGGGTCTCGAAGTCCTGGTGCACGGTGGTCAGCGGGGGCAGGAAGTGGCCGGAATCGGGTTGGTCATCGAATCCGACGACGCTGATGTCCTCCGGCACCCGAACACCCCGCCGAGAAAGCCCGTGGATAAGGCCGAGGGCCATCTGATCGTTCGCGGCAAAGACCGCCGTCAGGTCTGGGATCTGCAGCAACTCATCGCTGGCCTCGAATCCCGACTGGGCATGCCAGTCCCCCATGGCGACGGGCGGCACCGTGAGTCCGGCGTCGTTCAGACATGCTTCCCACGTGGTATGCCGCCACTGCGCGTCGAACCAGTCAGAAGGTCCTGCAAGATGGCCGATCACCCGGTGGCCTGCGGCGATGAGGTGCTCGACGGCGAGGCGGCTGCCTCGCTGCTGGTCGATCCACACCCGGCCGAGGTCGGTCCGTTCAGCGGGGTCGGCAGGGTCCAAAGGCGGCGACCCCAGGAGCACGGTTGCCCGGGGAAGCCTCAGCCCGCTCAGCCAGGCGAGAGTCGTAACTCGGGAGGTGATGATCGCCAGACCCGCTACATCATGCGCGGTCAGGCTGTCGAGGCCCTCGCGCATCTCCGCGGTCGATCCAGACTTTACCGTGAAGCTGAGAGATGCATAGCCCGCGCTGCGGGCAGCCACGTCCATGGCGCGCAGCGTGCTCATCGGCCCGTAGTGCGAGGACGACTCGATCAACAGCCCGACCTGCCGCGAACGACCCTGCGCCAGGCCCCGGGCCATGGCATTGGGCTGAAAACCGAGCTGATCGAGGATGGCCTGGACGTGGGCACGGGTCTCGGGGCTGATGTTCGCGCTGCCGTTGATCACCCGGGAGACCGTCATGTGTGACACACCAGCGCGCCTGGCCACTTCCCGGATGTTGAGCCGCCCCCGGTTCGGCGCTGGCATGCACTCTCCTGATCTCCATCACCATGTGACGAGCAGAGCATACTAGACGGTGGTAAGACCCCCGAGATATGAAATCGGGGGCCTCACAATTTATCCCCCGGTCAGCGCAGACCCCTGGCCGAAGCCTCCAGACGCAGGCCACGCTCGAAGTCGGCCACGGTGGTGTGTTCGTCGATCAACGCGATCTCCACATCAACCATCCGGGCGAAGTCGACGAAGACGTCGGCGGTGACGGCGGTGGTCATGACGGTGTGGTGCGCTGCTCCGGCGGTAAGCCAGGATTTCGCGGACGTCACGAAGTCCGGACGGGGCCGCCACAGGGCGCGGCCGACGGGAAGCCTGGGCAGGTCTGCCGTGGGCTCGATGAGGTCCACCGAGTTCACCACGAGCCGGAATCGGGGACCAACATCCGAGAGGGCGGCCACAACCGCCGGACCGGGATCCGCTGTGAACACCAGCCGGCAGGGGTCTTCACGCCCACCGATTCCCAGCGGGTGGATCTCTAGGCGCGGACGGCTGGTCGTCAATGCGGGAGAGACCTCCAGCATGTGGGCGCCCAGGATCACCTCGGCACCCGGGGTCAGGTCGTAGGTGTAGTCCTCCATCAGCGATGCCCCGCCGGGCAACCCGGCTCCCATCACGGATGCGATGCGTACCAGGAGAGCAGTTTTCCAGTCCCCCTCGGCGCCGAAGCCGTAACCATCGCTCATCAGGCGCTGTACCGCGATACCAGGCAGCTGTTGGAGACCGCCGAGGTCCTCAAAAGTGTCGGTGAAGGCTGTGAACCCGCCTTCCTGGAGGAAGCTTCGCAGCGCCACTTCCTGGGCTGCGGCGTAGCGCAGCGAGTCGCGGCGGGGCCCACCCTTGCGCAGTGGCGGCGCGACGTCGTACCTCTCGTCGTAGTCAGCGAGGACCTCGTCTACGAGGGCCGGGTCCGCGTGGTCTACCCGTTCGACGAGTTCGTTCACCGGCCAGGTATTGACCGCGACGCCGAAGTCGGCCTCAGCAGCGGTCTTGTCGCCCTCGGTGACGGCGACATATCGCATGTTGTCACCAAAGCGGGCGATGCGCATGCCGCGGGCTTCGGCCAGAGCCGCCGCGGCCCGCGCCCAGGTACCGATCTCGCGGGCCACCCGGGGGTCGCTGGCGTGGCCAATGACCGACTTCCTGGCCACCGCGAGGCGGGAAAGGATGTAGCCGTACTCCCGATCGCCGTGCGCCGACTGATTGAGATTCATGAAGTCGAAGTCGATGTCCGCGTACGGCAGGGTGATATTGGCCTGGGTGTGCAGGTGTAGCAGCGGCTTCTGCAGCGCACCGAGCCCCCGGATCCACATCTTGGCCGGCGAGAAAGTGTGCATCCACGTGATGACGCCGACGACATGCGGATCCGCGTTAGCCTCCAGCATCGCCTGCACGATGGCCTCGGTGTCAGTGAGGACCGGACGCCACTGCACCCGTACTGGGATGTCATCGGCGGCGTTCAAAACCTGCGTCACGTGTTGGGACTGCGCGGCCACCTGCTGCAGGACGTCCTCGCCGTAGAGCCCCTGACTACCCACCAGGAACCAGATAGTCGACGCAGAGAGGTCCGGGATGATCTTGGTGTCGTTCACGATGTGCTCCTTGGTCTGCCAACTGCGGCGTCCGCTACCGGGGCGGCGTATGAACCGTCATGTTACCGGTAACAGGCACTCTAGGTAAACCTCGGGAGCTACGGCCAGCACCGTGTCACCCCGGATTCAGTACGGGTCGACGTCTCGGATCCGTGACTAGTTCGGCGTGGTCCGGCTGATCTGGACCAGGAATTCGTGGTTCGAGCTGGTCTTGCGCATCTGCTTCAGCAGCATCTCGACCGCGGCCGTGGTTTCCATCCCCGACAGCACCCGCCGCAGTTTCCAGATGATCGCCAATTCTTCACGGCCCAGCAACAATTCCTCACGCCGGGTGCCGGAGGCGTCCACGTCGATCGCCGGGAAGATCCGCTTGTCGGCCAGGTCTCGACGCAGCCGCAACTCCATGTTGCCGGTGCCCTTGAACTCCTCGAAGATCACCTCATCCATCTTGGAGCCGGTCTCGATCAGCGCTGTGGCCAGGATCGTCAGCGAACCACCATCTTCGATGTTGCGGGCCGCCCCGAAGAATTTCTTCGGCGGGTACAGCGCGGCCGAGTCGACACCACCGGACAGGATCCGGCCCGAGGCCGGAGCGGCCAGGTTGTACGCCCGGCCCAGGCGGGTGATCCCATCCAGCAGCACCACCACGTCCTTGCCGGCCTCCACCAGCCGCTTGGCCCGCTCAATGGCCAGTTCGGAGATCGTGGTGTGATCGTCGGCGGGCCGGTCGAAGGTCGACGCGATCACCTCGCCGGAGACCGTCCGCTCAAAATCGGTGACCTCCTCGGGGCGTTCGTCGACCAAGACCACCATCAGGTGCACCTCGGGGTTGTTGGTCGTGATCGCGTTCGCGATCGACTGCATGATCATGGTCTTGCCGGCCTTCGGCGGGGAAACAATCAGCCCCCGCTGCCCCTTGCCGATAGGGGCCACCAGGTCGATGATCCGGCCAATCATGTTAACCGCGGAGGTCTCCAGCTTCAGCCGCTGCTGCGGGTACAGCGGGGTCAACTTGTTGAACTCGGGACGGTTGCGGGCCGATTCCGGCTCGGCCCCGTTGACGGTCTCCAGTGCCACCAGCGGGTTGAACTTCTCCTTGCGTTCCCCCTCGCGTGGCTGGCGGATCTGGCCGGTGACCACATCACCCTTACGCAGCCCGTAGCGGCGCACCATCGACAGCGACACGTACGCATCGTGGGGGCCCGGCAGGTAGCCACCGGTCCGAACGAAGGCGTAGTTGTCGAGTACATCGAGGATCCCGCGTACCGGGACCAGGACATCACCCTCGGCGACGATCGGCTCGGCGTCGTAACGGTCGATCCCCTGCCCGCCACGTTGGCGCCGGTTTTGACGGTCACGGTTGCGTCGCCGCCGACCGCGCCGCCCTCCGCCGCCCTCCTCCTCGGTGTCGATCCGCGGCGCAGGCTGATCGGCGCGGGCCGCAGGATGATCCTCGGCCTCAGCGCCGGGCTGATCGGCGCGAGCCTCCCCGGAATCGGTCTCGGTCCGGTTGCGTTGGCGCCGGGAACGGCGGTCGCCGTCGCCCCCGTCCAGGCCGAGCGCCGCCAGTCGAGCACCCACCTCATCTGAGGTGGAGGACTCACCGGCTGGCTGATCCGACTGACGCTCCTGCGGAGCCACCGGCTCGGCCGAGGCAGTCACGGGCTCTGGGGAGGCCATGGCCTCAGCTGGACGCGGACTGGCGTCGGTCAGGGTCGGCTGCTCGTCCGGAGCGCCGGCGGGTCGCCTTGCCACCCGTGAAGCGGGCGGCTCGAGGTGCGGGTGAGTTTCGGCGCTGGTGCTCGCTTTCGGCTGCTGGGCAGCTCGGATCGCGTTTACTAGCTCGCTCTTACGCATCCCCGTTGTGCGCTTGAGACCGATCGAGCTGGCGAGCTGCTTCAGCTCCGAGAGCAGCATGCCGTCGAGGCTCGTGGCAGGCGTGTCGGTCACGGACTTCCTTCCGTCGTGACGGCCTGGGTCTGGCCGCAGACATACGGCACACCTCATCACCCAGGCGTTTGAACATCCCTCAGGCCCGGACGTCACATGATGTCTGTTCGGCTACTGCCGCGCTCGGCCTGCGAAGCGCTTTTCGTGGGGAGAGCCCCCGTGATCGAGATCATCCTAGCACTGGATCGGATCCAGTTCCCAGCGCCCGGCCGGTTTCCCGGCCGGCGCGGCTTCACCCGCATGCGGCTGGCCCGAACAGCTGCCCAAGCGGGGGGACGGAGATATTCTCTGCGGCATGAGCCTGCCCGAGCCCAAACGTAACTTGCTCGCTGATCAGGCCGCACCAACGCTCTTACCCGACGATGGTGTCGATCCAGACCTGGCAGCATCGCAGGCCACTGACGAGGCCCGCCGCCGGCCAGCCTCCTGCCTGGCCTGGGCGGTACTGGCCGAGCAGGCGCTGGGGCAGCAGACGAGCGGATCCGACATCGCGGCGTACGCCTATGCCCGGACCGGTTATCACCGCGGACTGGATACGCTGCGCCGTAATGGCTGGCGCGGTTCTGGCCCGGTGCCCTGGGAGCACCAGCCGAACCGGGGATTCCTGAGAGCGCTATGGGTCCTGGCGCTGGCGGCCGACCGGATCGGCGAGACCGACGAGGCGGCCCGTTGCGTCCAGTTCCTGCGCGACTCGTCCGAGTCCGGCTATCGCGAACTGGCCGGCCGCTGACGCGGGCGCGGGACTCAGATCAGTCGCGTCGAGGCCTGGCGCAGCGCGTCCCGCAGGGCGGGATAGCCGTAGCTGACCGGGAGCCGGTCGCCGAAGTCGGCCACCACCGTGCTGGGCGGGTCGAACAGGATCCCGGCGTCGGCCGCCAACAGCATGCTGGTGTCGTTGTACGAATCTCCGGCGGCCAGCACCCGCATCCCGAGACCCTGGAAAGCTTGTACCGAGGCTCGTTTCTGGTCCGGCATCCGCAGCCGGTAGCCGGTGATCCGATCGTCCTCGACCACCAGGCTGTGGCAGAACAGGGCTGGAAAGCCCAGCTTGCGCAGCAATGGGTGGGCGAATTCGACAAAAGTGTCTGACAGGATCACCACCGCGCTGAAGGATTCCCGCAGCCAGCCCAGCATGTCGACCGCCCCCGGCAACGGGTCCAGGTCGGCGATCACGGCCGTAATGTCGGCCAGTCCGAGCCGGTGCTGCTCCAGCAGATCCAGCCGGTAGCGCATCAAGACGTCGTAGTCGGGTTCATCGCGCGTGGTCCGACGCAGCTGCGGGATCTGGGTCCGCTCGGCCAGGCCAACCCAGATCTCAGGAACTAGGACCCCCTCCAGGTCCAGGCAGACCATCTCCGGGCGCAAATCCTCGCTCACTGGCCCTCCACCCGCATCGACCGGATCCGTCCCACGGCCGGGGAGGTCTTCAACTCGGCCACCGTGTCGGCAACCTGGGCGTCCCGGGCTAGGTGGGTCATGATCCCGAGCCGCGCCTCGTCCTGTTCGGCCCCCCGCTCCTGGCGTACGGCCTGGATTGATACCCCGTGTTTGGCGAAGACGGCGGCGATCTTGGCCAGCACCCCGGGCTGATCCTTGACCATCAGGGCCAGGTAATACGAGGTGGTGGCCTCCGCGATCGGGGCCACCCCGCAGCGCCGATAGGTCGACATGGCCGGCCCGTGGGTGCCGCGGATCCGGTTCCGGGCCACCGTCACCAGGTCCCCCATCACTGCCGAGGCGGTGGGCTGCCCGCCGGCCCCAGGCCCGAGGAACATCAGCCGGCCGGCGTTGCGGGATTCCACGAAGATCGCGTTGTACGCGCCATGGACCGAGGCCAACGGGTGAGTGGTCGGCACCATCGCCGGGTGGACCCGGACCGAGACCAGTTCCTCCTGCTCCCCGACCATGGTCGCTACCGCGAGTAGCTTCACCACGCAGCCGAGGTTCCGGGCAGCCTCGATATCTTCTCGGGTCAGGGTCGTGATGCCTTCGCGGTGTACGTCCGCGCCGGCCACCTCGGTATGGAAGGCCAGGCTGGCCAGGATCGACGCCTTCGCGGCGGCGTCGTATCCCTCAACGTCGGCGGTCGGGTCGGCCTCGGCGAAGCCCAGCGCCTGGGCCTCGGCAAGCGCCTCTGAGAAAGAGACCGCCTGGGTCGTCATCTGGTCGAGGATGTAGTTGGTGGTACCGTTCACGATTCCCATTACCCGGGTGATTTCGTCGCCCACCAACGACTCACGCAGCGGCCGGATGATCGGGATCGCCCCGGCTACCGCGGCCTCGAAGTACAGGTCCACTCCCCGGCGCTCAGCCGCCTCGTACAATTCCGGGCCGTGCGCCGCCAGCAGCGCCTTATTGGCGGTGACCACCGAGGATCCCGACTCGATCGCGGCCAGCAGCAGAGACCGAGCCGGTTCCACTCCGCCGATCACCTCGATCACCACATCCGCCCCGCCGCGGACCAGGGCCTCGGCGTCGCCGGTCATCAGCGACCGGTCCAGCCCTTCCCGTTCCGAGTCGGGGTGGCGGACCCCGATCCCGACCAGGTCGACCGGTGCCCCGATCCGGGCCTGCAAATCATCGCCGGTCTCGAGCAGCAACCGCGCCACTTGCGAGCCGACCACTCCACACCCCAGCAGGGCCACCTTCACTGGCCTCACGTCGTTTTGCACGGGCCCATCTTGACGTACCGGATTCCATCCCCGGCGACGGCTCACACTGTTTGGGATGCCAGGTCCCGGTGACCCGACGATCACGCGTCCCGAGAGCTGGCGCCCCAACCCACGTCGAGGGCCAGCAAGTCGTCCAAGGTCTCTCGTCGCAGCAGTGTGGTCAATTCCCCGTCGCGCACCGAGACCACCGGTGGCCTGGTCAGCATGTTGTAGTTCGAGGCCATGGCCCGGCAGTACGCGCCGCAGCCCGGGATCGCGACCAGGTCACCGGGCCGGATGTCGCCGGGCAGGAAGACGTCGCGGGCCAGGATGTCACCGCCTTCGCAGTGCTTACCGACTACCCGGCATAGGACCGGTGCCGCGGCCGAGGCCCGGCCGGCCAGCACCGCAGAGTACTCGGCGGCGTACAGGGCGGGGCGGATGTTGTCGCTCATCCCGCCATCGACGCTGACGTACACCCGTTGAGCGCCGCCTTCCAGGTCCACCACCTTGACCGTGCCGACGGTGTAGATCGCCATCGCTGCTGGGCCGCTGATCGCCCGTCCCGGCTCGATCGAATACCGCGGCTCAGCCAACCCATAACCGCGTCGTTCGTGGTCCACAATCTCGCGCAGGTCCCGCGAGAGCCGCTCAGCGGTGGCCGGGGAATCCCCGCTGGTGTATGCGATCCCAAAGCCGCCGCCCAGATCCAGCTCCGGCAGGTCGGTCCCGGTAGCCTGGCGGAACTGATTCATCAGTCGCATCGTGCGCCGGGCTGCCACCTCGAAGGCGCTGGTGTCGAAGATTTGACTGCCGATGTGGGAGTGGATCCCCACTAGTTCCAGACGCGGGCTCTGCAGGCACCGGACCAGCGCCATCAGGGCCTGCCCGCCCAGGATCGAGAAGCCGAACTTCTGGTCCTCGTGGGCGGTGGCGATGTAATCATGGGTGTGCGCCTCGACCCCGGTCGTCACCCGTACCAGCACCGAGACGGTTCGATCGGTGTCCTGCAGAATCTGTTCCAGGCGCCCGATCTCGTCCAACGAGTCGACGATGATCCGCCCGACCCCCGATTCGATGCCGTACCGCAGTTCAGCATTGCTCTTGTTGTTGCCGTGCATCCCGATCCGGGCCGGCTCCATCCCGCCACGCAGAGCCACCGCCAATTCATTGCCACTACAGACATCAAGACAGAGTCCCTCCTCGGCCACCCAGCCGGCGACCCGGGTAGTCAGGAAGGATTTCCCGGCGTAGTAGACGTCCCAGCCGGCGAAGGCTTCCCGGAAGCCTCGAGCCCGGGTCCGGAAGTCCGCCTCGTCAACCGCGTACACGGGGGTCCCGGTCTGCTCGACGACGGAGTCCACCCCCAGCCCGGCCAGTTCCAGCACCCCGCCCGGGCCCCGGCGGACGTTGGCCGACCAGAGTCGCCCGTCGAGGACGTTGACATCGTCGGGAAGCGTCAGCCACTGCGGCTTGGCGGCGACCGCATCCGCGTGCAGGGATCCGGCGACATGCATATGGCTCATGGTCGAAACTGTGCCAGGTCGGAGCCTGTCGTCACTCACCTGTCCGTTCAGACGAGGGCTATCAGATAAGCCCGACGATCTGCGCAAGGCGTGGTCTCGACGAACGACCACCCCAACGACCTTCTCGTGAGGTAGTGAAGACCGGCAAGTCGATGACACCACCCTCGCGAAGGCAAGGGCGTCGGATACAGCCCTCGCGCAGCAAGGGCGATCAAACACTGCTAAGGTTCTTCGTGGCGCCAGCACGCTGGCCCCCGTAGCTCAGGGGATAGAGCGCCGCCCTCCGGAGGCGGGAGCGCAGGTTCGAATCCTGCCGGGGGCGCTGTTCTGGCAGCGCCGACGCCATCTCGAGGAGATCTGTGACCACCGTCGCCCCTGCCCATTCCTGGCGCATTGCCGCACTGGTCTGGGTCGTGGCTCGCATAATGATCTTCGGGATCTGGTGGTTCTTCTCGCTCACCACCCAGGGGGATGTCCTCTACTACTGGCAGCGACTGAACCTGATGTGGACCGGTCAGCGGACCCCGGCCGAGACTCTGATCGAGTACCCCACCCCGGTGGTCTGGCTGTTGTCGCTGCCGTACGGGCTGTCGCGGCTGCTGGCGGGCATGTGGTCCAGCGCACCAGAGGCTTCCCGCCCGGTCTTCGTGGTCGTCTTCATCGTCTCGTTGCTGCTGCTGGACCTGTTGTTCGCGGTCTCGTTATGGCGGGCTGGGGGCGAACGACGTCGCTTTGCGCTCGGCTTCTGGGTGCTGTTCACCACGCTGATGGGGCCGATCACGTACATGCGGTTCGATCTGATTCCGGCGGTGCTGGCCGGCTGGGCGGTACTGGGGTTGTTGCGCCGCCGCCCAGCCGGTTCAGGCGTCCTGGTCGGTTTGGGCGCCGCGGTCAAATTGTGGCCGGCCCTGCTGTGGCCGGCCCTGCTCGGGGCAGACCGTCGCTCCCAGCTGCGCGCCAGCGCCGGGTTCTGGGGCGTCGGCATCGCCCTAGCCGGGGTTTCGTGGGGGTGGGCCGGCTGGGGCCGGCTGATGTCCCCCTTGACCTGGCAGTCCGGGCGCGGGCTGCAGGTGGAGTCCATCTGGGCGACCGGGGTGATGCTGGTCCGCTGCCTCGCGCCTGAGCAGTACCAGGTGGCGATCTCACGCTGGCAGGCCTTCGAGATCTCTGGAGCCGGGGTCGGTCCGATGCTGACAGCGGCGAACGTGGCCACCGTGATCGGGATCGCGGCCTTGGTCGGCAGCTACCTGCTGTGGCTGGCACGCGCTGAGCGCAGCGTGGTGGACGCTGGGCTGCTGATGCTGCTGGTGGTGTTGGTCACGATCGTGACCAACAAGACCTTCAGCCCGCAGTACATGATCTGGCTAGGTGGTCCGCTGGCGGCGGTGCTGGTCGCCGCTGGCCAGCCCGGCGCTGAGCAACAGACCCCGAGCTGGTCTCAGCTGCGGGCTGTGACGATCTGGGTGCTGGGGCTCACCCTCGGCACCCAGCTGGTCTACCCGATCCTGTACGAGCCGTTGATCCACGGTGGTCCGCTGCTGCCGGTCGCCACTGCGATCCTGGTGGCCCGTAATGCCGCCATGGCCTGGTTCACCGTGACCCTGGCCCGGCTGGTCTGGCGGACCCTGCGCCGAACCACCGATTCGCGCGCCCACCGGCGCCGCGAGATCCGTGGAAGTCGCCCATGAGCCGGATCCGCGCGGTGCTGGGCTCAGGCTGGGCCTGGGCCGCGTTCTGGGCGCTGTCTCGGGCCTTGCTCGGCTACGTCTGGCGGACTACCAGCTCCTACATCGTCGGAGACGTCCACTATTACGCCGACCAGGTATCCCAGCCCGGTTCCTGGTCGGCAACCCTGGTGGAGTACCCCACCCCGGTCGCCTGGGCGATGAACCTGCTGCGGCTGATCACCCAGGCTGATCCGGGCGCCTTCGTTTGGGGCTTTGCCGCCTTGATGGTGCTGTTGGACGCCGCCTGGACACATCTGCTGTGGCGCCACGGTGGCCGCAGGCGGGAGCTGGCGGTTCTGGGGTGGATCTGCTTTGTCACCGCGCTGGGACCACTGGCCTATTTCCGGTTCGACATGGCCCCGGCGGTGCTGGCCGGCGCCGGGGCCCTGCTGGTCCACCGGCGGCCGGGGCTGGCCGGGACGCTGGTCGCCTGTGGCGCGGCGCTCAAGCTCTGGCCGGCGCTGCTGGTGTTGCCGCTGCTGGGCCGGGGCCGGCGACGCCGGGCCAGCATGATCGGTTTCCTAGTCACTGGGGTGTCCTTGGCCGCCGCCAGCCTGGTGGCGGGCGGCTGGAACCGGCTGGTCTCGCCGTTGACATGGCAGTCTGATCGTGGCCTGCAGGTGGAGTCGGTGGCGGCCACCCCCCTGATGTACGCCCGGGTCTTCGGCAGCGGCTGGCAGGTCGCGATGTCACGCTTCAACGCCTACGAGATCACCGGCCCGGCAGTGACGACCGCCCTGCGGGTAGCGGATCTGGGATTCCTGGTCGGGCTGGGCCTGATCGCGCTCCTCGGGTGGCGCACGATCCGGCTCGGCGAACGCAGCACCCGTACCGTGGCGCTGGTGATGCTGGCCACGATCCTGGTGATGATCGTCACCAACAAGACCCTCAGCCCGCAGTACCTGCTGTGGCTGGGAGGGCCGGTCTGCGCCGTACTGGCTGGCCCCGATGATCAGGCGCCGGCGCGGTGGCCACTGCTAGTGGCGTTCGGCGCCTGTCTGCTGGCTTGTGCCACCCAGGTGGTCTACCCGATCCGGTACGGCGAGATCATCAGCTCGCCGCCGGGAGCCTTCGGGACCTCGGTCCTGGTATTGCGTAACACCGGGCTGCTGGCGGCGACGATTATCGTTGTCGGTCTGGCCTGGTACCACAGCCGCCGCCCGTCCCCGACAACGTCGTAGGACCCGGGTTCTTTCGCTAGCCTGAGGGGGTGGTCTGGGCGAGGGCCGCCCGGACGGCTAGCTGATTCGAGGAATCGTGGCAATCCAGCCGCACCAGGACCCTTCCCGGTCTCGTGACTTCGGGGCCAATGACTGGTTGATCGACGAGATGTTCGAGCGCTACCAGCACGACCCTGACAGCGTCGACGCGGCCTGGGTGACGTTCTTCCAGAAGCGGGCCGAGACCATAGCCCAGGAACCAGCCACGACCCAGCCGAGACCGACACGATCACCGGCTCCTGCCGCCGCTCCCCCAGCCGCGGCCACCGGCACACCGACCACTCGTCACGCGCAGGCCATCAGCACACCGGACACGTCGGCGGCTGTGAGCGCTGCTCCAGCCCAGACCGCGCCGAAACCTACCGCCCAGCCGCCGGCCATGCCGATCGTTACGTCTCGGCCGTCTGGGTCAGCCTCACGGCCCACCAAGCCGACCTCGCTGGCTGCGCGGGCCGCCTCATACCTGCCCACCAAGCCGACCTCGCTGGCCTCGCAGCCGGCTGATTCGTACCTGCCCGCCGAGGCTCCCAGCTTCGCCCGCCGCCCGGCGCCGGCCAACGAACAGCCGCAACGCTCGGTGCTGCGTGGGGCATCGCTGCGGACCGCCAGGAACATGGAGACCTCGCTCGAGATCCCCACTGCCACCTCGGTCCGCACGATCCCGATGAAACTGGTCATTGATCTGCGCACCATGATCAACCGGCACCTGCGTCAGACCATCGGCGGCAAAGTCTCTTTTACCCACATCATCGGCTACGCGATGGTGAAGGCCCTAGGCATGGTGCCCGCAATGAACGTCTCGTACGCGGTGGTGGATGGCAAACCGACCGCGGTCCAGCCGGGCACCGTCAACCTCGGACTGGCGATCGACCTGGTCAAGCCCGACGGTACCCGCCAGCTCCTGGTGCCCACCATCCTCAGTTGCGAACAGCTCTCCTTCGGCCAGTTCTGGCACGCCTACGAGGACCTGGTCCGCAAGGCCCGCGCGAATGCTCTCACCGTGGACGACTTCGCCGGGACCACCGCGACCTTAACCAATCCCGGCGGGATCGGCACCCACCACTCGATCCCACGCCTGATGCCGGGCCAGGGCCTGATCCTCGGGGTCGGGTCGATCGACTACGCCCCCGGCTTCGCCGGCACCGCCTCGGAGCGACTCAACGAGATGGGCATCTCAAAGGTGATGACTCTCACCTCCACCTACGACCACCGCGTGATCCAGGGCGCCCAGTCCGGGGAATTCCTGCGGGCCATGGAACAGTTACTGCTCGGCCAGCATGCTTTCTACGATGAGATCTTCACCTCGCTACGAATCCCGTATGCGCCGCTACTCTGGAACACCGACATCTTCGTCTCGCGCTCCGACGCGCTCGACAAGCAGGCCCGGGTCATGGAGTTCATTAACTCATACCGGACCTTGGGGCACCTGACGGCGAACATCAACCCGCTCATCTATCGGCTGCGCAGCCACCCGGACCTGGAATTGCAGACCCATGGGCTGACGATTTGGGACCTCGACCGGCATTTCCCGGTCGGGAACCTGGGCGGTCAACGCTCCCAGATGACGCTGCGCGACGCCTGGGAGGTGCTGCGCGATGCCTATTGCCGCTCGGTCGGCGTGGAGTACATGCACATCGCCGATGTCGAGGAGCGGTCCTGGTTGCAGGAGCGGCTGGAACGTCCGACGGTCCCGCTGTCGCACGCCGAACACCTGCGGATCCTCGACAATCTCAACGAGTCGGAGATCTTCGAGACCTTCCTGCAGACCAAATTCATCGGCCAGAAGCGGTTCTCACTCGAGGGTGGCGAGTCGATGATCGTGGCCCTGCACGAGATCTGCGAGCAGGCCGCCGATGCCGGGCTCGATGAGGTGGCGATCGGGATGCCGCACCGGGGCCGGCTGAATGTGCTGGCCAATATCGTGGGCAAGTCGTACGGGCAGATCTTCCGAGAATTCGAAGGTCGGATGGACCCGCTCTCGACCCAGGGCAGCGGCGACGTCAAGTACCACCTCGGGGCGGAGGGCGAATTCGTCTCCTCCACCAATCGGCGGATCGTGACCTCAGTGGCGGCCAACCCGTCCCATCTGGAGGCGGTGAACCCGGTGCTGGAAGGGATCGCCCGCGCCAAACAAGACCGCTCCGACAACGAACTCAAACACCCTGTCCTGCCGATCCTGCTGCACGGCGACGCGGCTTTCGCCGGTCAGGGTGTGGTCTACGAGACCCTGCAAATGTCCCAGCTGCGCGGCTACAAGACCGGTGGCACGATTCACCTGGTTGTGAACAACCAGATCGGCTTCACTACGGCCCCGGTCGAATCCCGCTCGTCGCTGTACTGCACCGATGTGGCCAAGGTGATTCAGTCACCGGTCTTCCACGTCAACGGAGACGACCCGGACGCGGTGTTCCGGGTGGCCCGGCTGGCCTTCGAGTTCCGGCAGCGTTTCCACAAGGATGTCGTGATCGACCTGGTCTGCTACCGACGCCGCGGCCATAACGAGGGTGATGATCCGAGCTTCACCCAGCCCCTGATGTACGACCTGATCGAGCAGAAACGCTCGACCCGCAGGATCTACAACGATGCCCTGATCGGGCGCGGTGACATCTCCCCCGAAGAGGCAGAGGAGTACGCGGCAAAGTTCCGTAGCCGTTTGGAGAAGGTGTTCCGGGATCTGCGCGAGAGCCGCCAGGACGATGATAGGGAATACCGCAAAGTCCCGTACTACCCGGCGAAGCTCGGCTCGAATGTGGGCACCACAATCTCCTCGGAGATGATGAATCGGATCGCGGAGGTGCTGACCGAGGTCCCGGAGGGCTTCCAGATCCACCCGAAGGTGCTGCCGCAGCTGCAGCGGCGCGCAGAGATGATCCGAACCGGGCCGATGGACTGGGCCACGGCCGAAACCCTGGCCTTCGGTTCTTTGCTGCTGGAAGGCCGCCCGGTACGAGTCACCGGGCAAGATTCGCGTCGGGGTACCTTCTCTCAGCGGTTCGGCGCGATCGTCGATCGGTCCAGCAACGAATCCTGGGTGCCGCTGCGGCACCTATCGGCCGGGCAAGCCCGCTTCGACATCTACGACTCGCTGCTCAGCGAATACGCGGCGATGGGTTTCGAGTACGGCTATTCGGTGGCGGCACCGGAGGCCCTGGTCTGCTGGGAAGCCCAGTTCGGAGACTTCGCTAATGGCGCCCAGACCATCGCCGACGAGTTCATCAGTTCGGCCGCAGCCAAGTGGACCCAGAAGTCGGGAGTTGTGCTGCTGCTTCCGCACGGCCACGAGGGGCAGGGACCTGACCACTCCAGCGCCCGGATCGAACGGTGGCTGCAATTGTGCTCGGAGAAGGCCCTGGCGGTCTGTCAGCCGTCAACCCCGGCCAGCTACTTCCACCTGCTGCGGACCCACGCCTACGTGAACTGGCACCGTCCGGTGGTGATTATGACCCCGAAATCGATGTTGCGGAACAAGGCTGCGATGTCGACCCCGGAGGAGATCCAACACGGCCGCTGGCAGCCGGCCATGGACGACCCGACAATCCACGACCCGGCTGCGGTCGAACGGCTAATCCTGTGCTCGGGCAAGGTTCGCTGGGACCTGATGGCGCAGCGTTCCAAGCTAGGGCTGGACGGGCAGGTAGCGGTGATCCCGCTGGAACGGTTGTACCCGCTTCCGGCCGAGGAATTGGCGACAATCCTGCAGCGCTACCGCCAGGTCCACGACGTGCGGTATGTGCAAGACGAACCTGCCAACCAGGGCGCATACTGGTTCCTGGAACTGCACCTGGCCAAGGCCCTACGCCAATACCTGCCCGACTACGAGTTGCGGCTTCGCCCGTACACCCGGGAGGCAGCCTCGGCACCCTCGGTCGGTTCACACCACCTGCACGAGACGCAGGAGTCGCAGCTGTTGCGGTCCGCCCTGAGTGACGATCTGGAGGCCTGAGATGTATTTCACCGACCGTGGGCTAGAGGAACTAGCGACCCGGCGTGGGGAAGAGACCGTCACCCTGGCCTGGCTGGCTGACCGGATGCGGACCTTCGTCGATCTGAACCCCGAGCTGGAATCACCGATCGAACGGTTGGCGACCTGGCTAGCCCGTGACGATGACGAAGACTAGCCCGATCGCTGCCATACCGGAGGGCCCAGTTCACCCCAGGATCCAGGCCAACTGATCGAATCTGGCCTCGCCTAGTGACACCAGGGTCCTGACATGCCTACACTTGTAAGGTTTCCCCGGTGACGAGGGCTGCTGGTCGGTCGTCTCCTCACAGGGCGCCTGCCGACCGACAAGGAGTTCACAAGTAATGGACTGGCGCAATCGTGCCGCATGCCTGACGGAAGACCCCGAACTGTTCTTTCCGATCGGGAACACTGGTCCGGCCCTGCTGCAGATTGAGGAGGCCAAGCGGGTCTGCGCGCGCTGCCAGGTGCGCGACAAATGTTTACAGTGGGCGCTGGACGCCGGCCAAGATCATGGCGTCTGGGGAGGGATGAGCGAGGATGAGCGTCGCGCCTTGAAGCGACGCAACGCCCGGGCCCGGGTCCGCCAGGGCTGAACAGCCCTAGAGCGGGATCGTCACCACGGCCCGAGACCCGGCCTGATCCGGCCGAGGCCCCAGCGAGAAGCTACCCGCGAGGTCGCTGACCAGGGTGCTGACAATCGACAGACCGAGGCTGCTGGTAGCCACCTGCTCCAGGGTGAAACCCTCCGGAAGTCCTTGGCCGTCGTCGCAGACCTCGATCACCAGGCGGTCACTGCTGCGGGTCGGAGTCACGGTGACGGTCCCGGAACCCGATCCCAGACCGTGCTCGATGGCGTTCTGGCAGAGCTCGGTCAAGACTAGCGACAGGCTGGTCGCAGCGGCCGCTGGCACCTGCCCGAACGAACCGATCCGGACTGCGATGACGTTGCCCCGGGAAGCGGCCAGATCACCCACGTAACGCAGCAGCCGGTCCATGACCTCGTCGAAGACCACGACCCCGTCGAAGCTCTGCGACAGGGTCTCGTGCACCACCGCGATCGCCTGTACCCGGCTCATCGCGTGCTGCAGGGCGATCGTGCCTTCCCGGGACTGGATCCGACGAGCCTGCAGCCGTAGCAAGGCAGCCACAGTCTGCAGATTGTTTTTGACCCGATGGTGGATCTCGCGGATGGTGGCGTCCTTCGTCACCAGTTGCCGCTCCCGACGCCGCAACTCCGTCGAGTCCCGCAGCACCAGCAGGGTCCCAGCCGAACCAGCCGCGGTGGTCAGCGGCACCACCCGTACGGTCAGGCTGGCTCGTTCCCCCTCCAACTCCACTACTGCCCCGTTACGGTCCCGCAGCTGGGTGGCGGGCGCCTGGTCGGTGGGTTTGTCCTGTAACAGTCCACGGGTGAGGCCGACGATCGGCTCACCGACCAGGTCTCCGGTCAGGCCGAGCCGCCGGTAGGCGGAGACGGCGTTCGGACTCGCGTACCGCACGGACCCGTCCGGATCGATCCGGATAATCCCCTCCCCGACCCGGGGCAGCCGGGCACCCGCCGGCCGATCGGGGGGAAAGTCCCCGCGCCAGACCATGTCAGACAGGATCTCGGCGATCTCGAGGTATTGGTCCTCTAACTCGCCCGGGGCCCGGACCCCCATTTGGTTGGTGTGACGCTCCAGCACTGCGATACAACGGCTGCCCCGCATTACCGGGATCGCCCAGACGTCGACCGGGATCCCCGCCTGCAGCTGGTTGTCGCTGGTCTCGCAGATCACCTGCGACAGGTACGCCTCGGTGACCAGGTGTTCGGGTTCATAGCTGATCACCTCGCCGACCACATCGTCCTCTAGGGCTGTCGGACCGGTGACCGGACGGATCTGGGCAACAGCGAAAAATTCGTTGTCGTCGTGACCGGGAACCCAGCAGATCAGGTCCGAAAAGGACAGGTCAGCCAGGATGTGCCAGTCTGAGACCAGGGCCTGCAGGCTCTCGATGTCGGACTGGTCAAGGTCGGTGTGCGCCTGGGCCAGCCGGGCCAGGGACTGCATCCGTCGACTCCGTGGCGCGTCAGCCGGCTATGCGTTGGGGCGCTTGCCGTGGTTCGCAGCGCTCTTACGGCGGGAGCGGCGCTTGCGTCCACCCTTGCCCATGGATCTCTCCTCATCTCGACGGCGATCCCGCCGTCGCGGCGGGCACAGGCGATCATCCTACAGGCTTTCGTCGCCGTTCAGTGACGCTCGATTCGGACACTGGCGATCCGCAACGTAATCCGGCTGGCCAGGCCAGGTGGGGCAGGGGTCGGCAAGCAGGCCCGGTGCACCAGGGCCCGGACTGCGCTCCAGACCTCGGCCTGGTCCAAGCATGGCTCACAGGCCGCCAGGTGTTCGCGGATCGCGTCCTCGGTTGCTTCGTCGAGTTCGTGGTCGAGGAATTCTTGAATTCTGGCCAGGACCAGGCTGCATTCTCGGTGATGCTCCTCGCTCGAGGCCTCAGTCATCGCGCCTCCCGATCAGTCCCTCCTGCTCGGCGTATTCGCGTAGCTTGGTACGTAGTTGTCCGCGAGCCCGGTTCAACCGCGACATCACGGTCCCGATCGGGGTGCCCATGATCTCGGCGATCTCCTTGTACGAGAATCCCTCGACATCGGCCAGCAACACCGCCATCCGGAAGTCGTCCGACAATGACGCCAGCGCCTCGGTCACCACTGAGTCCGGCATCGCGTCCAGGGCCTCGGTCTCGGCTGAGCGTAGACCGGTGCTGGTGTGGGACTCGGCCCGGGCCAACTGCCAGTCCTCTACCGTCGGGTCATCGGACAGTTGCGGTTGCCGCTGTGCCTTGCGGTAGCCGTTGATGTACGTGTTGGTGAGGATCCGGTACAGCCAGGCCTTGAGATTGGTTCCCGGCGTGAACTGGTGGAAGGCGGTAAAGGCCTTGACGTAGGTGTCCTGCACCAAGTCTTCGGCGTCGGCAGGATTACGGGTCATGCGCAGCGCGGCTGCGTACAACTGGTCCAGGTACACCATGGCATCGCGCTCGAACCGAGCGGCACGCTGGTCGTCGGTCTCGCGCTCGATGTCGATCACGGAATCGGTGGCTGCAGACCCATCGGGGATGCTCATCACCCATGATCCTAGCGTCCGGGGCCCAACCGCCGCATTCCCGGCGCGCGGGCTGACGGTGACGGCAAGACTCATGTCGGCAGCAACGACCCACGCTCAAGCGATATTCCCACTCGGTCCTGGCTGCGGACGCAGCGACGACCCGGAATGAATCATTCTGCCGCCGTCATCGAGAGGAACCTCAACTTGCGAGTCCACCGGTCGTACCAGTTCTGGGCCGTTGTTACGGACGTTGCCGACGGCCGCCGAGACTGGGTGGCCGACGAGGCGGTCGCCGGCCACGGTCAGCAGCTGCCGGGCAGCGGCCGGGTCGGTGAGGTCGGGGTCGAGCCAGTCAGCCCAGTCGGCAGGCTCCACCACCACGGGCATCCGGTCGTGGATCTGCCCCAGCCGATCGCTGGCCCGAGCCGTGATGATCGCGACCGAGGCGAGCCAGCCGCCCGGCCCGGGGATGGCTGGGTCCTTCCAGAACTCGTAGATCCCGGCCATCACCAGCAGCCCGGACTCAGGCCGGATGAAATACGCTTGCCTGCCCGTCTTCCGCTTCTGATCGTTACCCGGCACCGGATGCCATTCGTAGTAGCCGTCGGCCGGCAGCAAGCAGCGTCGAGCGGCAAAAGCCCTGCGGAACATCGGCTTAGTGGTCACGGTCTCAGCACGGGCATTGATCTGAGGTGGCCCAGGTCGTCTCGCCCAGGACGGCACCAGCCCCCAGCGCAGGGCCATCAGGACCCGGCGCTGCTCACCGCTGCCCCGGTCAACCCGTTGGACCACGGCCGGCACCGAGTCGGTGGGGGCCACGTTCCAAGATCGCAGCGGCGGTTGTACCACCTCGTCGAGGTCAAACACCTCACGCAGGGTCGTCTCGCCGGCCGAGACCGCGTACCGTCCACACACAGACGCCACGATAGGACCCGTCGGTCGACAGTTTTCGGTGTCCGGCTGTGCCGACGGTCTTCGACAGGGTAGGAATGGATCCATGAGTCTGATGCGATTCGCCGCTCGTTCGATGCTGGCCAGCTTCTTTGTCGTCCAAGGCGCCAAAGCCGTCGTCAACCCTGAGCCGCTGGTGGCCGACGCTGAACCCATCGCGCGCTCCTTTGTCCCGCTGGCGCAGCGGGTCGCACCGGCCTCGCTGGCCGGATACGTCCCCGACGACACCAAGACCCTGGTCCGAGCCAGCGGAGTCGCCCAGGTCGTGGGTGGGCTGATGCTGGCAACCGGTATCGGCCGCCGGCTGGGCGCCACCGTACTGGGGCTATCGATGGTTCCGCACGTACTGGCCTCCCGCCCAAGCAAGGCCGCCAGCATCACCGAGCGGGAGATCAGCAAGGCACAGTTGCTGCGCAATGTGGCCCTGCTGGGCGGTGCGATCCTGGCCTCGCTCGACACTCAGGGCAAACCCAGCCTGGCCTGGCTGGCGGCGGACCGACGCGACCGGCTGACGGCGGAGGCGCAGCGGACCGGGCGACAGCTGGCCGCCGGGGCCCGACGCACCGGGCGTGGCGTCGCCAAGGACACTCGCCGGGCAGCCAGGCTGGCGGCTCGGGAGGCCCGGCAGACCCAGAAGGTACTGAAGCGGGAGTTGAGGCGTGCCGGCCGGCACGCTCGGCGACAGGTGGTTGAGGCCCAGAGCAGCATCGGGCCCACCCTCAGTTGAACCAGCATCTGCCCGGTCCGTGGCCGGCGCCTGTGGCTCGGGGCCTGTCGGCGCGGGTAACGGTTCCCGGTTCCAAATCGGCAACCGCCCGGGCCTTGCTGGTGGCCGCCCTCGCCAGCGGGCCCGGCACCATCGCCGGCGCGCTAGAGGCCCGGGACTCGGCGCTGCTGCGGGCTGCGCTACGGGCGTTGGGGGCAGTGATCGACGATTCTGAACCAGCCTTGTGGCGGGTACGGCCGCTGGCACAGCCGGTACCGGGCGCGGAGATCGACTGTGGCCTGGCCGGCACGGTCGCCCGGTTCGTACCGCCGCTGGCGGCCTTGGCCGCCGGGACAACCCGCTTCCACGGTGACACCGCCGCCAGCCGCCGGCCGGTTGCGCCGCTGCTGGACGGTCTGCGGCAGGCCGGTGCGCAGATCAGCGGTACCAGGCTGCCGTTTACGGTGACCGGGCCGGTACGCGGCGGCAGCGTCGGCATCGACGCTAGCGGTTCTTCCCAGTTCGTCTCCGGCCTGCTGCTGGCGGCCTCGCGTTTCCCAGATGGGCTCCAGCTGCGTCACACCGGCCCGGGGCCGGTCCCGTCCGGGCCGTACCTGGACCTGACCGTGGCGACGCTACGGGCCCGGGGGGCGCGGATCAGCGCCGGAACCGACACCTGGCAGGTCGATCCTGGCCCGCTGACACCAGCGGACCAGACCGTGCCACCGGATCTGATGAATGCCGCCGTCTTCCTGGCCGCCGCCGTGGTCGCTGGGGGCAAGGTCAGCGTGCCCGGATGGCCGAACGAGTTGCTCCCGGGCTGCGACATACCCCAGCTGCTGCAACGTTTCGGCGCCCGGGCCGAGCTGACCGCCGAGGCGCTCACCGTCAGTCATGATGGGCAGGCCTGGCCCGGGATTGAGATCGATCTGCGCAGCAGTGCCGAATTGGCACCGGTGGTGACGGTGCTGGCGGCGTTGGCTACCTCACCTTCACGGATTACCGGAATCGGGCACATCCGCGGTCACGAGACCGACCGGGTGACGGCCCTGGCCACCGAGTTGAACCGGCTCGGCGCCGAGGTCGAGGAGCAGCCAGACGCACTGCTGGTACGCCCCCGTCGGCTCCATGGGGGGCTCTGGCGTTGTTACGCGGACCACCGGATGGCGCATGCCGGGGCCCTGATCGGGCTGGTTGTCGACGGTGTGGTCCTTGATGAC
This sequence comes from uncultured Propionibacteriaceae bacterium, assembly GCA_938046585.1. GTDB lineage: Bacteria > Actinomycetota > Actinomycetes > Propionibacteriales > Propionibacteriaceae > Fen-668. Next base: position 84,689 of record CALIWR010000004.1, read on the forward strand.
GTCGGATGTACCGCGAAGACGTTGCCGCGCTTCCCGACCCTGTGGACGCAGATGGTGACCGCGTGAGGGGCCAGGGCGGGATCTACTCCGACGACCATGACGGCTTCGGTCGACCAGCCCGCCGAAGCCGTCCCCGAACCAAGGAACGCCCGGACTACCGCGACCGCCCGACCGGGCGCGTCATCACCATCGACCGGGGCCGCTACCGCTGTGTGGTCGACGGACGCCAGGTCAGCGCCACCAAAGCCCGACCGTTGGGGCGCCGATCGGTAATCGTCGGCGACCTGGTGTTGCTCGACGGGGACACCTCCGCGGCAGACGGCACCCTGGCCCGGATCGTCGACGTGCTACCCCGCAGCAGCGTGCTGCGGCGTTCCGCAGACGACAACGACGCCACTGAACGCCCGGTTGTGGCTAACGCCGACCAGATCCTGATCGTTACCGCGCTGGCCGATCCGCCGCCGCGGCCAGGCATGATCGATCGGATTCTGGTCGCCGCCTACGATGCCGGGATCGCCCCAGCCCTGTGCCTCACCAAGTCCGACCTAACCGGGCCCGACGACCTGATCGCCGCCTACCAGCCGCTCGGGATCCCGATCGTGGTGACCAGCCCCGCAGCCGACCTGGCCGCGCTACGAGAGCTGCTGGCAGACCGGATGAGCGTGCTCGTGGGTCACTCCGGGGTCGGCAAGTCCACGCTGGTTAATGCCCTAATTCCGGGCACGGCGCGAGCGACCGGCGAGGTGAATGACGTCACCGGACGCGGGCGGCATACCTCCACTTCGGCGATCGCGCTGGAACTGCCGCCGCCGGGAGGCTGGGTAGTCGACACCCCCGGGATCCGTTCTTTCGGCTTATCGCACGTCGAGCCGCGTACTGTGCTGCGAGCCTTCGCTGACCTGGACCGGATCGCCCGGGACTGCCCCCGGGGCTGCACCCATGGCGCCGGCGAGTCAGAATGCGCGCTCGATGCCGCGGCCCGCGACGGTCACCTGTCGCCCGCCCGGCTGAGATCATTTCGTCGGGTACAGGTCGTCGATCTGCCCCACTGACCGGCCGGCCCCGGACGATACGGTACGCGACCGCCCCGGCTCGACCCGGTACTCTGCCAGTCATGGCAGCGAGCAAGGACCTGACCGACGACCTACGTTTGGCACACGTACTGGCCGACAACGCCGACTCGCTCACCACCAGCCGTTTCAAAGCGCTCGATCTGAAGGTTTCGACCAAGCCGGACCTGACTCAGGTCTCGGACGCCGACACTGCCGTCGAGGACGCCATCCGCGGCACCCTCAGCCGGAGCCGGCCGCGAGACGCGGTCCACGGCGAGGAGGGCGGCGACACCGGCTGGGGGCCACGACGCTGGGTGATTGACCCGATCGATGGGACCGCCAACTTCGTACGCGGGGTCCCGGTCTGGGCCACCCTGATCGCGTTGATGGTCGAGGATCAGGTTGAGGTCGGGGTGGTCTCGGCACCGGCGTTGGGGCGGCGCTGGTGGGCCTGTACCGGTGGTGGCGCGTACACCGGCAAGTCGCTGATGCACGCCTCACCGATCCGGACTTCCCGGGTCTCGAGGCTGTCCGACGCCTACCTGTCGTACTCATCGCTGCACGGCTGGGTGAACAGCGGGCGGGGCTTACAGTTCGGCGACCTGATGCGGTCGGTGTGGCGGACTCGGGCCTTCGGTGACTTCTGGTCGCACATGCTGGTTGCCGAGGGTGCGGTAGACCTGTCGGTAGAGCCGGAACTCGACCTGCACGACATGGCAGCGCTCGACGTGATCGTTCGTGAGGCCGGGGGGCGGGCGACTTCGATCGACGGGGTCCCGGGGCCGGTGGGCCCCGGTCTGTTGTGCAGCAACGGCCGGCTACACGATGAGGCCCTGACCCTGCTCAGCGAATTCGACGAAGACGGTGACACCGAGGAGTCGGTGATCATCGTCGGCAAACGCGAGGACTAATCTTCGCCCGAGCACCCCTCGCCTGTCGAACCCGGTCTGTCGGTCTACTCGGCTTGCAGCCGCGGTACAGCGGCCAGCAGTTCGGCGGTGTAGTCCGAGGCTGGGGATTCGTACACCTGCTCGGCGGGTCCCTGCTCGACCACCGTGCCCTGGCGCATCACCGCCACTGTGTCGCAGACATGACGCACCACGGTCAGGTCATGGCTCACCATGATCAGCGTCAGCCCCTGGCCGCGGACCAGGTCGCAGAGGAGGTTCAGGACCTGGGCCCGGACCGAGACGTCCAGCGCCGAGACCGGCTCGTCGGCGATCAGTACCTCGGGCTCAGGTGCCAGCGCCCGGGCGATCGCGATCCGCTGCCGCTGCCCCCCAGAGAATTCATGGGGGAAACGGTGAGCAGCGTCGGCGGGCAGCCCGACCGCCGCCAGCACCTGCGCCAACCGGGTCTGCGGATCGGTCGGGATGGTGCCACGGCGCCGCAACAGCGACGACCGCAGCGGCTCGGTGATGATCTGCCCTACCCGCATCCGAGGATTCAGCGACGAACGCGGGTCCTGGAAGACCAGCTGGACCGCCGAACGCAACTCAGCCAGGTCCCGTTCCCGCCGGCCCGAGACGATCCGGTCCCGGAACCGGATCTCGCCGCTGGTGGGCTGGTCAAGCGCGATCATCATCCGGATCAGGGTCGACTTGCCCGAGCCGGACTCCCCCACGATCCCCAGCCGCTGGCCCCGTTCCACGCTCAGCGAGACGTTGTCGACCGCCAGTACCGAACCCGGGCGGCCCGGAGCCCCGTACCGACGGCTGACCTGATCCACCTGGTACAGCATCATCGTTCCCGCCGGTAGAAGTCCTCGACCGTCGGCAGCCGCTTCCCCGGCCCCAGCCGGTCAATCCGAGCGGTCGCAACCAGGCCCTGGGTGTACGGATGCTCGGGTCGGGTGAAGATCTGCGCCACCGGGCCCTGCTCCACGATCCGGCCATCCAGCATCACCAGCACCCGCTGGCAGACTTGCGCCACCACCGCCAAGTCGTGACTGATGAACAGGCAGGCCGCGCCAGCCGCCTCCAGTTCGGCATCCAGCAAGCCCAACACCTTGGCCTGGACGGTCACATCCAACGCCGTGGTCGGCTCGTCGCAGATCACCAAGGCGGGCCGGTTCACCAGGGCCATCGCCAGCATCACCCGTTGCCGCTGCCCGCCTGACAGGGTGTGCGGGTACGACTCGGCCACCCGCTGCGGGTCGGCCACCCCGACCTCAGCCAGCACTTCCAGTACCCGTCCCCGGGCCCCGGCCCGGTCCCGGGTCCGGTGCAACAGCAGCACCTCGGCCACCTGCCGACCCACTTTCATAGTGGGGTCGAGCGCGGTCATCGGCTCCTGGAAGACCATGGTCATCTGGTCGCCGCGCAGCCTGGCCAGCTCCCGATCCGGCAGGCCGAGCAGCTCCCGACCAGAAAAACGAACCGAACCGGCCACCTGGGCCGACGGGTCCAGCAGCCCCATCACCGATAGTGCGGTCACCGATTTACCCGAGCCGGACTCCCCGATCAGCCCTAGCCGCTGGCCCGGTTCCACCGTGAACGAGACTGCGTGCAGCACCTCCCTCCGGGAACGTCCCAGCCGGACCTGCAGCCCGTCGACCTCCACTAGACCGCTCATCGGGTCTCCCGCAACCTCGGGTCCAGATGGTCACGCAGCCCGTCACCGAGCAGGTTCAGCCCGAGCACCGCCACCCCGATCGCCAGGCCCGGCCACAGCGCCTGCTCCGGATGGGTGAAGACCAGGTCCTGGGCCTCTTTCAGCATCCGGCCCCAGGTGATCACATGCTGCGGCGCCGACAGACCCAGGTACGACAAGGCAGCCTCAGCCAAGATCGCGATCCCGAACGAGACCGAGGCCTGGACCCCGACGATCGCGGCGATATTCGGCAGCACATGCCGCACCGCGATCATCGGGTAGGAGGTGCCGGAGGTCCGGGCCGCCAGGATGTAGTCCTGGGTCATCACCAGCACCGTGGCCGCCCGAGACACCCGCGCAAAGGCCGGGATCGACGAGACCCCGATCGCGGCCATGGCGGTGACCGTGGAGGCGCCGACGGTGGCAGCCAGCAAGATCGCCAGCAGCAGCGCCGGGAAGGCGTACAAGATGTCAGTCAGCCGCAACACCAGTTGCGACACCCAACCGCCCGCCATCCCGGCCAGCACCCCCAGCGGGACCCCAATCACCAGCGCCACCGAGACGGCGATCATCCCGACATAGACCGTGCTGCGGGCCCCCACCAGCAGCCGGGAGGCCACATCCACTCCGTATCGGTCAGTTCCCAGCAGGTGCGGCCAGCCCGGCGGGCGGAGCTGTTCGCCGGGAACCACCAGCTGCGGGTCGTACGGGGTCCACACCGCCGACAGCACCGCCGTCAGCAACACCAACCCGACCAGCGCACCCCCGACGTACAGGCTGAACCGTCTCATCGGCGCCCCCCGCTGCGCAGCCTGGGGTCGATCACCAGATAGACCAGGTCGGTCAGCAGGTTCACCACCAGGACGAAGCCGACCAGCAGCATCACGATGGTCTGCACCACCTGCAGGTCACCATTGCTGACCGCCTGCAGCAGCGCCGTGCCCAAGCCCGGCAGCCGGAACACCTGCTCGACCACGATCGCCCCGACTAGCATCGTCGACAACTGGAGCCCGAGCACGGTGACCACCGAGATCGCGACATTACGCAGCCCATGGCGCCACAGTGCCCGCCACTGGGTCCAGCCGATCGAACGGGCGGTACGGAAATAATCCTCGTGCACGACCTCAAGGAAGGCGCTGCGCACGTAACGGGTGAGCACCGAGGCCTGCACCAGCACCAGCGACAGCACCGGCAGCACCAGGTGCTGTGCCCAGCCCGGCCAGTCCCACCAGCCGGTGGCGTCACGCAGCTCGACATAACCGTTGGCGGGCAGCCAATGCAGTTTCACTGCGAACACCACCACCAGCAGGATCCCGGCATAGAAGGCTGGGACCGCGAGCCCCAGCTGGGACAGGGCGGAGGCCGCGAAGCCGGACCAGTTGCGCCGCTTCACCGCGGCCAGCATCCCCTGCGGCAGCGCCACCAGGGGTGCCAGCAGGATCGAGATCCCGCACAGCCACCCGGTCACGCCGATCCGGGGGGCGATGAGCACCGCCACCGGCTCGTTCGTGGTATACGAACGGCCTAGGTCGCCGGTCACGAAACCTCCCAGCCAGTCCAGATACTGGACGCTAGCTGGACGGTCCAGTCCCAGGCGGTGCCGCAACTCGGCGATCGCGGTCGGGTCGGCCCCGGTCCCGAGGATCTTGATCGCCGGGTCGCCCGGCAGCGCATGGGTCAGGACAAAGATCAGCAACGAGGCCAGCAGCAGGCTGACCCCGAAGACCACCAGTCGGCCACCGACCGCACGCACCAGGGCCACGGGCTAGCGGGAGGAAGACGCGATCGTGGTGAGATCGAAGCTCAACGAGGCAGCATTCGGTGAAACCCCACTAATAGTCGAACGGGTGACGACGAGGTTCGGCAGCAGGAACAAGAAGTCGGCGACAGCCTCGGTGGCCAGCATCTGGGCAGCCTCCTTCATCTTGGCGAGGTATTCCGCCTGGCTACCCTGATCGGCCTGGGCCAGCAGCGTGGCAAAAGCCGGGTTGCGGTAATGCCAGTAATATTCGGGGTCGGCCCAGTTCCCGATGTCGAACGGCTCGGCGTGGGCCACGATGGTCATGTCGTAATCCCCCTTGGTGAAAACCTCAGGCAGCCAGCGCCCGCTGAAGTCGAGCTCTTCCACGGCAGCGGTAATCCCCACCTCGGCCAGCTGGCTGGAGATGAACCGCGCCGAGGCTGTGGCGTAGGGCAGGGTCGGTACCCGCAGTCGCAGCGACAGATTGCTGACCCCCACCTCGGCGAGCAACTGTCTGGCCTTGGCCGGATCGTACGGGTAGGTCTGGGCCAGGTCGACGTAGAACGGTTCGGTCGGTGACCCCATCGATCCGATCAATAGCCCCCTGCCAGCCCATATGGTGTCGACCAGAGCCCGCCGATTGATCGCATGGTTGATCGCCTGCCGGACCTTGACGTTGCCCAGGATCGGGTGCAGGTGGTTGAAGCCCAGGATCACCTCGGAGGTGGTGGTGCCTTCGAGCACCGTGTAGCGGCCAGTGTCGCCGAACTGGGAGACCGTTTGGGGCGACTGCAGATTGCTCACGATGTCCAGGTCCCCGGCCAGCATCGCCGCGACCATGGCATTCGGCTCGGTGTAGTAGCGGAAGGTGGCCTCGTCGAAGCGGGCCGGCGTGCCCCAGTAGCGCGGATTCTTGGTCAGCATGATCCGGTCACCCTTAGCCCAAGAGGCGTACCCGAACGGCCCGGACCCCATCGGTCGGGTGGCCAGGTCAGTCGCCGCCGGGTCGATCACGATCCCAGGAGTGGAGGCCATCGAGTAGAGCCAGGTATGGCTGGGTCGCTTCAGATGGACCTCGACCGTGCCGCCCTGCCCGACCCGTACCGTGTCGACAACCTCCAGCTGTCGCTTCACTGAAGCCACGGTGCTGGCGCGCATCCGCTCCAAGCTTTTCACCACCGCGGCCGCATCCACCGGGGCGCCGGAGGCGAAGGAGGCCCCCCGCTCCAGGCTGAAGGTGTAGGTAGTGCGGTCATTGGAGACGTCCCACCGCTGCGCCAGCAGCGGCTTCAGGTGGCCGTCGTTGTCCAGCCGGACCAGGGTCTCGTAGACGTTGTACAGCAGCAGTTGCGCGATCGCGGCCGAGGCCGAGATCGTCGGGTCCAGGGTTCCCGGTTCCAGGCTCGCGCCGATCGTCAGCCGCCTACGTTGGGTCGGAGGGCTGGTGTCCGGGGAATTACAGCCGGCCACCGTGGCTGCTGCCAGAGCCGCCGAGGCTCCCAGCAGGGTCCGTCGCGTGACCTGGTCAGACGCCATCAAGCGAATCCCTTCCGTCGCGAACCGCGCCGCCGCACGGGTCTGTCACGGCCGCCAGTCTAGGGGAACCGGGCTGCGCCCCGGAGCCTCTGAGCGGCCTCACCGCCGGCAGCCCTCAATTTGGGTTTGCTCCGTCGGCCCGCTATAGTGAATCAGGCCGACGCGGGGTGGAGCAGTTCGGTAGCTCGCCGGGCTCATAACCCGGAGGTCGCAGGTTCAAATCCTGTCCCCGCTACCAGTAAAGATTGAAGAAAAGCCTCGGACCTGAGAAAGTCCGAGGTTTTGTGTCTGTGCGGTTAGCCGGCCGACGTTGTCGTACGTCGTGAGGTCACTGACCGCTGCAAGACTGAGTCGACCGACCTGGAGGACCACGATGAGTGACACCCCGACCTTCTCCAGTAGCACCCCACGTGGGCTCCTGACGCCGCGTCGGCTGGCCCGGATGGCCATCCTGATCGCCCTATCCGGGGTCGGTGCGCTGGTGAAGATCCCCTCCCCGGCGGGGACGGTAGGCCTGGACTCGGCACCCGGCTTCCTAGCCGCCGCGATCTTCTCCCCGGCGGAGGGGGCGATCGTGGCGGCCCTGGGACACCTGCTGACCGCCGCCACGGCCGGGTTCTCCCTGGGGGTGGTGATTCACCTGATCGTCGCGGCGATGATGGCCGGGTTCGCCTGGGTCTTCGCCTTCCTGGTTCGCCGGGTCCAGGTCGTGGTGGCCGTCGTCGTCACCGTCCTGCTCAATGGCCTGGCGGCACCCCTGGTGATGATTCCGGTGGCTGGGTGGGGCGGCTATCTGGCCATGATCGTGCCATTGCTCGTCAGCTCCGCAGCGAATGCCGCGGTAGCCGTGGGGGCTGGTTATGCCCTGTCTGCAGCAGGCCTGGCCGACCACCCGATCTCCCGGCGGCGATGACCGTCCAGGCGGTGCGGGACCTCCTGATCCTGCCCGGCTCGCCTCGTCTGGTGGTGGCATGCGACTCGGTAGGCGGCATCGGCCCCCGCCCTGCCGACCTGGTCACTGTACCTGGCGATGTCGTCGCCCACTTCGCGGCCCGGGTGCCGCTGCTGGAAGTGATCTGTTCCGGCGCCCGTCCTATCGCGCTGATTAACACGCTGTGCCATGCCCGGGCCGAGGCCGGGTCGTTCATGGACACTTTCCGACGGGTCGCGGCGCAGGCGGGGATCCCGCCCGAAGCCGTCACCGGCAGCACCGAGGAGAATGTCCCCTCTCCCGCGACCGGGGTAGGGGTCACGGTGATCGGCGCCGAGGAGAAAAGTTTGATCGCGGGCGGCAGCCGGGCTGGCGACATCGTGGTTTGTGTCGGATGGCCTCGTTCCGCGCCCCGAGACGAGGTGTTCATCGGCCACCCCGATATCGTCGGTCTCGAGACCGTCAGGTCCCTGATCGGATCCGGGCTCGTCCATGATGCGCTCCCCGTCGGCTCGCGCGGGATCGGCTTCGAGACCAACCAGTTGGCGTGCTCCGCTGGCCTGACCGCTCACCCGCTCGCCCATCCCATCCCGTCCGGGGATTCCGGTGGCCCGGCGACCTGCGTACTCCTGGCCGGTGATCCCGACGACGAGCCCCGCCTCCGAGCGCTGGTCCCCGCTCATCTGCCGTGGCATCGCATCGCCCGGCTGGTGGCGTCGTGACCCTGATCGCAGCTGACGGGCTCGGCTTCTCGTACGCCGGCACGACCCGCCTGCAGCTGGCCGGGGTCAGCCTGGAGATCCCCGCCGGCAGCCGGGTGGCGGTCATGGGCGCTACGGGTTCTGGGAAATCCACATTCGCCCTCGCCCTGGCCGGCCTGATCCCGCATCACTACCCCGGCGACCTATACGGCACTCTCTGTGTCGAAGGTTTGTTCACGCACCGGGCTACGTTGCCGGAATTGGTACGACGTGTCGGTCTGGTGATGCCGGACCCGGAATCGCAGCTGCTGGGACGCCGGGTTCTCGACGATGTCGCCATCGGCCCCGCAAACCTCGGCTTACCCCGCGATCAGGTATGGGCGCGCGCCGCCAGTGCTTTGGAAGCTGTGGGACTCACCGGCCTGGCGGATCGCGAGGTGGCGACTTTGTCCGGCGGCCAGCAGCAACGACTGGCCGTGGCCGGGGTGCTGGCCATGGACCCACCAATCCTGGTGCTGGACGAGGCCACCTCCGCGCTCGACCCGGAAGGCGCAGCAGCCATCCACCGGATCATCCAGGAGCGGTGCGCTGCCGGTCAGACGGTGGTGCTGGTGGACCACGATCCCGATGTGGTGGCCGCCTGGGCCGACCATCTGCTGGTGCTCGATGACGGGCGTCCCCGGTTCTACGGCCCGCCCACTGACTTCTTCCGCGACCCGGCCGGCACGGTTCGGGCTGGGCTGAGACCGCCCGCTGCCCACGCCGTCGCCGCAGCCGCCATCCAGACAGGGCTACTCCAGACCTCCACGGCTGATCCGGCGCAGACCCTGGCCAGCGTCAAACCAATCACCTCCGCCGTACCGGCTGCCCAGCCCCCAATCCCAGATCCCAGCACCGGTGTGGTGTTGGAGCTAGCAGACCTGACTTACCGCTACCCGAGCGGGGTCACCGCCCTCGACCGGGTGTCCGCGACCATTCACCACGGCGAGATCATCGCCCTCCTGGGCAGCAACGGCGCCGGCAAGAGCACCCTGGCCCTGCATCTCGTCGGTCTGCTGCACCCCACCTCGGGCCGGGTACGAATCAACGGACACGACCTTCGCGACCATTCCATCCCGGACCTGGCCACCGAGATCGGGTTCGTCTTCCAGAACCCTGACCACCAGATCCTCGCTAGCACCGTCTATGACGAGGTAGCCTTCGGGCTGCGCAATACCGGCCAGCCCGAAGCTCAGATCAGCCGACGGGTCGACGAAACCCTCGCCCGTATGGGCCTGGCCGAGGTCGCTGCCGTACACCCGATGCGCCTGAGCCGCGGCGAACGGCAACGGGTGGCGGTGGCCTGCGTCTTGGCCCAGCGGCCCGAGATCCTGGTCTTCGACGAACCCACCACCGGTTTGGACTGGCGAGGCGCGACCGCGCTGCTCGACCTGGTCGCCGGACTCAACCGCCAGGGACACACCGTCGTCATCATCACCCATGACCTGCTGCTGGCCGCTCGCTACGCCCAGCGGGCGCTGGTGCTGGCAGCGGGCCGGCTGGCCCTGGATGTCCCCATCCAGAACCTGTTCGACGACGAGCAGCGTCTGGCCGAACTGCGGCTGCGGCCGCCAGCCATCGTGCAACTGGCTCGGCGTCTTGGTCTGCCGCCTGCCACCACACCGGAAGACCTCGTCACCGCCTGGAAGTTCGCCACCGATGCGGCCTGATCCAGCCCCCGGCGTTGACGTCCGCTCTGCGATGGCGCTGTTCGCCGCCGCGATCGCCGCCTGCTTCCTGCTGCGGTCCCCCGCCGCCCACCTGGCCTTGGCGACGGTCACGACGGCGGCTGCAACCCGGTGCCGCCCCCGAGCCCTCGCCCGGCTACTCGGGCCGATCCTCCCGTTGCTGGGGCTGATCTTCCTGTTCGCCGCTTTAGCTCCCCCACCCGGTGTCGATCCGCGGGTTGCGGTTGCTGTCTGGCCCGGGGGACCGGCCATCGCGACCGGGGGCCTACGCCATGGAGCCGTCCTGGTGCTGCGGATCGTTACGATGGTCGCCGCCACCACCGTCCTGCTGCGACATACCCGTATTGAGCAGGTTACGGCGCTGCTGCAGGCCGTACGGATGCCGCACGCCCTGGTCTTCCTGATCGTGACGGCGCTGCGGTTCCTTCCTACGTTGCGCCAGCGGGTCGCGCAGATCCAGAACGCGCAACGGCTGCGAGGGGTACGTCTGGACGAGGGAGGGCCGCTCACCCGGCTGAAGGCGAACGCGACCGTCATGATCCCACTGCTGACCTGCGGGATACGCATGTCCGAGCAGGTGTCCGCCGCCATGGTGGTACGTGGATATGGGATGACGAAACATCCCACGCCGGTGGTGGAGCTGACCTGGTCGTGGCGAGACCATCTCGTATCCGGTGGTGCCGTCGCCCTGGTGGCCGCAGCGATCGCGCTCTGACACGGGAACCGGCAGCAGTACGCGTCGCCGACCTCTGAACTGGCCCCTTCCCTAGCCGCCGCACCCGTGAGCGCCTACGGCCACGAAACAATGCGAACCAACAGAGATTGTCAGGTTCAGGATCATCCGAATACCTTCATTTTTGTCGAGGATTTGAATGTGATATGATCAGCGTCATCATTCATTTGAGTGAGTCTAGTGGGTAGGTAATAATATGACAGACAATCTGAAGTGGTGGGCGGCCTTTCTGCTGGCGTTGCTGACGCTTGGATGCGCGGCTCTGCTTGCTCCGAGAGTGAAATGTCGCCTTAGGCTGTCAGACTGTAGCCCGCCCCCGCCAGGTCGTTCGAGTTTTCCTCATATGGATGGGATCATCGGCCCTCGTGGCATGTCGTCGACCACTGCTTCAACCTCGAGCCCAGGCGCAACCAGAGGTACCGCATCAAACTCGTCCACAGCTGAGGTCATCGCTGACGATCAGGTGAAAAATTTCTACCAGCATACGCACGAGACACGCTATAGAGGACAGGTGTGGATCCACATCATCCCACACCCCACGAATAAGGGAAGACCACACCGCATTCATATCATGTGGGGACCTGTTGAATATGAGAACACGTTCAAGGTCGATCATGCCTTGACTCTCCTTCACGAAAAGACAAAATGGGGTCGGGTTCCCCTGGACGTCCACATCGAGCCCGCCGCATACGTAGAATTCGGCACGGGCGCACCCCCTGGGGAGCACAACAGCATCAGAATCGATGAAGGGTGGACGCAGAGGTAGCCAGCCGGCCTGGCATCCGGGAATCAGCCCCTTCCGACAGCGCTGGGAAGCTTCAGCGCTGCTCGGCCACAGACCGGGCGCGGTCAGCTACCCAGAGCGGATCCACCGCTACGCTGCGGACAGGACCTGCAGCGAGACCATTCCCGCCTTTCGTCTCAGTCAGGGCCGCGGATCAGGCTTGCGCCCGTACTCCTCATCCTCGATCGCAGCGATCTTCTGGAAACGCTCGGCAAAAATCCCGCCCTTGAACTCGGCCGCCAAGAAAGCGTCCACGATGGCGCAGGCCATCTCAGGGCCGACCAGGAACGAGCCGAAGGCGATGATCTGGGTACCGTTGTGTTCGCGGGTGTGACGGGCGGTATACGGCTCGGAGCAGACCGCGGCCCGGATCCCGCGGACCTTGTTCGCCGCGATCGAGATCCCGACCCCGGTGCCGCAGATCAACACCCCGCGCTCCACCTCGCCGTCGCGGATCGCGTGCGCCACCCGGCGGGCGTAGCTGGCGGAGTATTCCGGTTGTTCCCCCTCGAGCGGCCCGTAGTCGACCAGGTCATCACCGTGATCACGCAGGTGCCGCGCGACCACCTGCTTCAGCTGGTACCCGGATTCGTCACTCCCGATCCCGATCCTCATCGCGTACCCCTCTTTCGACAGCGCAACCCTAGTGCGACGCCTGGTCCTGCGCGACAGCGGTGTCGGACGGCAGCAGCCGCGGCGAGCACTGGTTAGGCTCAGGCGCCATGAGTTATCAGCAGACCCTGGCCGACATCGGCGTCGCCGTCCCCGACATCCTGCTCCCCGTTGCCGGGACCGATCTGCGACGGTGGGCGGTGGTGGCCTGTGACCAGTTCACCTCCCAACCGCAGTACTGGCAGCAGCTGGAAGAGGAGATCGGAGACGCCCCGTCGACGCTGCGACTGATCTACCCCGAGGTGTACTTGAGCGAGGACGACCCCGAGGCTCGGATCGCCAGCATCAACGCCAGCATGCGCAGCTACCTGGAGCAGGGTCTGCTGCAGCCGTTGCCGGGATCCTTCCTGCTGGTGCGTCGCGAATCCGAATCCGAGCTGGTGCGGTGGGGGCTGATGGTGGCCCTGGACCTTGAAGCGTACGACTACCGTCCCGGGTCACGATCCCTGGTGCGCGCCACCGAGGGCACCATCGTGGAACGGATCCCACCCCGCAAACGGATCCGCCAGGATGCGCCGCTGGAATTGCCCCACGTGATGGTGCTGATCAGCGACCCGCAGCGCAGCGTGATCGAACCGCTGGCCGCCAAGACCGATCAGCTCCGCCAGGTCTATGACACCGACCTACTGGCCGGCGGCGGGCACATCACCGGATGGGCGGTCAACGACGACGCCGACCTGGCCCAGGTGGCCGAGGCACTGTCCGGGCTGCACCGCCAGCTAGACCCGACCAATCCCCTGCTGTTCGCGATGGGCGACGGAAACCACAGCCTGGCGGCGGCCAAGAATTGCTGGGAAGACCTCAAGAAGGGACTCGACGAGTCCCAGCGGGCCACCTACCCAGCCCGCTACGCCCTGGTCGAGCTGGAGAATGTCTTCGATCCCGGCCTGGACTTCGAGCCGATCCACCGGGTCTTGTTCGCCACCTCACGGGAGATCTTCGAGGCGGAACTGGGCCGCCACTGTGCGTCCTTCTCGAACGAACCGGTCCCCGACGTGGAGACCCTGCTCGCGGCGCTGGAGACCACCCCGGAGCAGGCCTTCGGACTGATCTGCGGGGACCAGCTGGAGGTGTATGTGCTGACCCAGCCGGAGGCCAGCATCGCCGCCGGCACCCTCCAGCCGGTGATCGACACCCTGGTCGCCCAGGGCCACGAGGTCGACTACATCCACGGGGCAGACGTCACCGCCGACCTGGCCAGGGACAAGGCCAACCTGGGGATCTTCCTGCCCGAGGTGTCGAAACAGACCTTCTTCGCCTCACTGATCGCCGACGGGGCACTGCCCCGTAAGACCTTCTCGATCGGGGAAGCCGCCGAGAAGCGCTACTACCTGGAGGCCCGGGCTATCCGCTGAACGCCGCTAGGCTGGCGCCCACCATGGCCAGTCTTGACCTGCATCTGTCGTATCCAATCCACCAACACCGTCTCGACAACGGTCTGCGGGTGGTGGTCAGTCCGGATCCGACGGTGCCAGCAGTCGCGGTGAACCTCTGGTACGACGTCGGCTCCGCCGACGAACCACCCGGGCGGACCGGTTTCGCGCACCTCTTCGAGCACCTCATGTTCCAGGGCTCGGCGCAGGTACGCGCTGGCGACCACCTGGGGCTGCTGCAGGCCGCCGGCGGGGCGGTCAACGGGACCACCACGTTCGACCGCACCACCTACTACGAATCAGTCCCGACCGGTGCCCTGCGGCTGGCGCTGTGGCTGGAGGCGGACCGGCTAGGGACCCTGACCGAGGCGATCGACCAGACCAACCTGGACACCCAGCGCGAGGTGGTGAAGGAGGAGAAGCGGCAGCGCTACGACAACGTTCCCTACGGCGATGTTTGGCAGCACCTGTTGGAACTCACCTATCCCGCCGATCATCCGTACGGGCATCCCACCATCGGGGCGATGGCGGACCTGGACGCGGCCACCGTTACCGACGTGCACCGCTTCTTCGACCACCACTACCGCCCCTCCCGGGCAGTCCTCAGCCTGGTGGGCGACATCACCGAGCGGCACGCTCTGGCGCTGGCCGGACAGTATTTTGGGCAGCTGCCGGCCCGACCGGGCCGCCGCCGGCCCCGGACCGCCAGTCTGCCGGCCCACGCCGGTGTGCCCCGACGCGACGTGACCGCAGTAGTTCCTCGAGACTGCGTCTATGTGGCCTGGCGGCTGCCACCGGTCGGGCACCCGGACCTGGAACCGCTAGGCCTGGCCACCTCGGTCCTCGGCGAGGGGATCACCTCCCGGCTGTACCAGGCGCTCGTGCGTACCGAGCTGGCCGAAGGCGCCGGCGCGTTCCTTATGTCGCTGGCCAGGGGCAATTCGATCGCCGTGGCCTTCGCCCGCTGCTGGGATGATGTGCCGGTCGAACGGCTTGAGCAGGCCCTGGTGACAGCCTGGGACGAGCTGGTCCGGACCGGGCCGACCGAGCCGGAACACGCCCGGGCCGTCGCCCAGTTCACCCGGGAATGGCTAAGCGAATTGTCGGCGCTCGACCAGCGGGCCGACCGGATCGGTCAGGCCACAACCCTGCTGAACGACCCGGCCTGGATCAACACCCGACTGGCCACGGTCCGTGCACTGAGCCGCGACCAGGTCGCCGCAGCGGTCCAGCGCTGGTTGCCCAGCGACCAGCGGGCCGTGCTCACCTACCGGGCCCAGGAGGCCGCATGATCCGCCGACCCCGCATCACCCCGGCCCGCGACTGGAGCTTCCCGCGCCACGAGGAGTCCCGATTGGGCAACGGGCTCACCGTCTGGGCCTTCCACCTGCCCAGGCAGTACGTGGTCTCGGCCGCGCTCAGCCTGGACCTGCCGCTGAGCCTGGAGCCGACCGAACAGGAGGGGATCGCCGCGATCACGGCCCGCAGCCTGGACGAGGGCACCCGCCGCCACCCCGGCAGTGATTTCTCGGCCCGGTTGGAGGATCTCGGCGCGGTCTTCGGCGCCTCCGCTACCTTGTCGGGCACCCAGGTCGGCATCAGTGTCCCGGTCACCGACCTGGCGGCGGCGCTGCCGCTGCTGGCCGAGGCGGTCCGAGAACCATCCCTGGCCGAGGCGGACATCCGCCGTCAGGTCGGGCTGCGCAAGGCCGAGCTGGTACAGGCCCGGGCCAGTTCGGCGCAACTGGCGGCGATGCTCACCCCGGCCTCGGTTTTCGATGCCGGTTGCCGCGCCAGTCGTCCCTCGGGCGGCTCGACCCGGACCGTGTCGGCGGTGACTGCCGAAGCAGCCCAGGCCTTTCACCGCAGCCACTACTCCCCTCACGGCGCCACCCTGGTGCTGGCCGGCGATTTTGCCGGGCTGGACCCGCTATGGCTGGCCGAACGGGCCTTCGGCGACTGGGAACACCCGCGCCAGGCAGCCCGGCATCAACCACCAGTCCCGACCGCGCCCTCGCAGCGGCTGGTGGCCCGGCCCGAGGCGGTCCAGGCTGATGTCCGGTTGCTGGGTTTCTGCTGCGACCGGTTGGATCCTCGCTGGCCGGCGCTGCAGGTCGCTGCCGTCGCCATGGGCGGAGCCTTTCAGAGCCGGTTGAATACGGTGCTGCGGGAGCGGCGCGGCTGGACCTACGGCGTCCACATGACCTGGCAGGCGCTACGCGGCGCCGGCTACCTGGCAGTCACAAGCTCGTTACGGACCGAGGTGGTCGCGCCGGCCCTGGCCGAGACCCGGCGGCTGTTGGACGTGACCCGTCGGCCGTTCACCAAACGGGAGGTGGCCCGGGCGATCCGATACCAGACTGACATCGCACCCCTGCGTTATGCCACCGCAGCCGCCGTCTGCCAGCAGACGCTGGTACTGGCCACCCATGGGCTGGACCCCTCCTATCTCGACCGCAACCTGGCGTTGCAGCGTCACGTGACCCCAGAGCAGGCCACCACCGCCTATGCCGACCTGTGGCCGGCCGAACCCGCGCTGCTGGTGGTCGGGCAGCCTTCGCTGGCCGGGCCGCTCCAGGTGCCGGCTCAGCCCGTACCCCAGTTGTGATCCCTGCCGGGGCGGGCGCTACCGGCTACCGGCCAGATGCGGTCGCGGCCCGCTCCACCGCGGCCCGGGCCTCCCCCATCGCCTTCTGGTAAGCCGCCAGGTCCCCGTTCTTGAGCGCCGCATCGGCCGCTGCGAAGGCCTTCTGAGCATCCGACAGGGCCTGCTGCAATGCCGGCTGGTCAACCTTGCCGGTCGGCGGTGATGGCTGCTGGGTGGTCGGACCGGGCTGCTCGCCGGTATTCACCCCCGAATTCCCGGCAAAAGCCTGGTCCAGGGCCTCCTGCAGGGTAGTCCCGATTCCGACCGTCTCCCCGAACCGGACTACCACGAAGGTCAGCACCGGGAACGAGCCGGCGGCAGCGGTCCCACTGCCTTGGGCGTTCTCCCGCTTGGTGTAGATCGGCTCCACGTACATCACGCCGCCGCCGAGCGGGATCGTGAGCAAGTTCCCGTACAGGACCTGCGCCGAACTCTGTTTGTACGGCAGCACCGCGGCCGCCACCCGTTCGCTGGCCACGATCGCGTTATACGCCTGATTCGGTCCCGAGATCTGGGTACTGTCACTCATCCGCAACACTCGGAGCTTGCCGTAGTCGGGGCTGGCCGCGTCGGCAACCACCACCAATTGGGCCGCCAGATTCTCCCGGTTCACCGGGGTGAAGACCGCGGTCTGTGAGAACTGGGCCTTCGTCTCGGCCGGGGTGTCGACACCATTCAGCTTGGCCGCCGGCCATTTGATCGACACGAAGTAGGTCGGTTCACGGCGCTTGTCAGCAGTCGGGCTGAGTGGGATCGCCCACAGATCCGACTGGTCGAACCACTTGGCCGGGTCGGTGGTGTGGTAGCGATGGATCACGTCACGCTGGACCTTGAACAGGTCCTCGGGGTAGCGCAGGTGCTCACGCAGTTCAGCGCTGATCTGTGAGGCCGGCTGTACCGTACCCGGATACACCTTCATCCAGGTCTGCAGCAGTGGATCCTGCTCATCCCAGGCGTACAAGGTGACTGTGCCGTCGTAGGCGTCGACGGTGGCCTTCACCGAATTGCGCATGTAGTTGATGGTGGTGTCGGTGCCGATCGTCTGACCGGTGTTGATCGCATCGGTGATCGCGTTCCGCAACGAGGTGTTCCGGCTGTTCGGGTAATGGGCGGTGGTGGTGTAGGCGTCCACGATCCACACAATCCGCCCGCCCACCAGCGCAGGATAAATGTCCGAGTCGGGAGTCAGCCACGGCGCGACTTGCCGTACTCGCTCCCGTGGGGTGCGCTGGTAGAGGATCCTCGATTCCGAATTCACCCGGTCCGACAGCAGCAGGTTCACGTCAGCGAAGCGGGTCGCATACAGCAGTCGGTTGCCGAAATTGCCGATCGGCACCCCACCCTTGCCGGCGTACGTGCTCTGGTGCTCGCCGCCGGTTGCCCCGGGAGTGTCGAATTCGATCGGCGGGGCACCCTCAGGGCGGCCCACCACAGCGAAAGCGGTCTGCTGTTCGCCGTAGTAGATCCGCGGTTCGGCCACGGTCAGGCGGCCAGTCTGGGGGATATCCTTGGCGAGCCAGTCCGGTTCCCCAGAGACTTGGCGCCGGTTGCCGTAGGAGGCCACCACGCCGTAGCCATGGGTGTAGACGGTGTGCAGGTTGTTCCATTCCTTATTGGGCAGCCCGCTGTGGTCCATCTCGCGGGCCGCGATCACCACGTCGGTCTCCTGCCCATCGATGGTGTAGCGGTCGACATCCAGCACCGGCGCCACCGAGAGGTAGCCGCGGACCTGCTGCAACTGCTCGAAGGTGTCCCGCGACAGGGTCGGGTCGATCAATCGGATCCCGGGCAGCGCGGCCGCGTCGGCCTTCAACTGGCCCGGGTTGGCGGTCGTGGTCGCCGAGTAGTCATAGATCTGCAGATCGCTGATCCCGTACGCCTGCCGGGTGGCGGCGATGTGGCGTTCGATGTACGGGCGTTCCTTGTCCGGTTCATCGGGGCGCACGTCGAAGGACTGCACCACGGCCGGGTAGGCCAGACCGACGATCAGCGACGACACCACCATCAGCACCACCGCCGCGATCGGCAGGTTCCACCTGGGGCGGACGGCGTTCCAGAAGAACAGCCCGGCGGTGATGAACGCGATCACGGCCACCACCATCGCTGAGGTGAGCCGGGAATGGTCGTCGGTGTAGCTCATGCCATCCAGCAGCCCGGAGCTCGAGCTGAGGGTGAGCCCGTACCGGTCGAGCAGGTTCTCCACCCCGAAACCCACCAGCCACAACCCCAGCAGCACCGAGATCTGGGCGTGGGCTTTGCGGACAGTGCGTCGGGATTGGCCATTACCGGGGGTCAGCATGCCCAGCGCGAAATGCACCACCAGCGCGCACACCACGCAGATCCCGATCCCGGTCAGCAGGTACGACGAGACGAACCGCAGCCACGGGTAGGTGAAGACGAAAAACGAGATGTCGTATCCGAAGTGCGGCTCCACCACCCCGAATCGGGTCTGATGGTGGTACGCCTGATAAACCGGGGTTGCGGCGACGGCCCGACCCCCGGCCATCAGGCCCAGGATCATCGCCGGGGCGAGCGCCATCAACCACAGCCGCTGCCCCAGAGCAGCCCGGTAACGGTTCAACAGCGCACTCGACGACGGGCCCGCCGACTGGGCTAACCGGCTGGCCAGCACGATGGTGCCGGCCACCGCCAAGCCCAACATTCCGCCGAAGATCACAAACAGGGCCACCTCGGTGCTTAGCCGGGTCACGAAGACCTGCCGGTAACCGAGATGGGAAAACCAGAGGCTGTCGGTCCACAGGCCAGCCAGGATCGTGTACCCGCCGCCGAGGACGAACAAGACGATGAGGGTTCTCAGCCAGATACGGCGGGGACGTTTCAGGGATTGAATGTCGGACACAGGCTCCTCCTTGCCGAGGGTCAGTCCAATGTAGCGAGCAGAGCGGCGGCCAGGGTCGGCGCCAGATCCTGGTCACCGAACAGGTGGTGTGGTTCATGACGTAGCCGGGCCACGCCATGGCGAGAGCCGTCGCGCAGTACCCCCGTCACCAGCCGCAGCTCCTGCCGGTGCGGATGCCGGGCCACCACCTGGGCCGCCTGCCGGGAATCGTCAGGTAGATCGGCCTCATCGGCAGCGGGCAGGAAGGTCCGTTCCATGGCCAGGGCGCAGCCGAGTACGGTGGCAGGCCAGGCCAGGTGGGCCAGCGCCACGACCAGGTCCCGCCCGGAGTGAAAACCTTCCTGCTCGACCGACGACAGGTGCCCGTCGGGGCTGCCCAACCGGGTGGCCAGGTCGGGCACAGCCTGAATCACGTCAGCGGTCGGGACCAGCGCGAACAGTCGTGCCGGCTGATCCCAGCCGGAACCGGCGACGTGGCGTTCGATCTCCAGCACCGCCGCGGCTAAGGCCTCGTTCAGCACCGCGGCACCGCCGGCTCCCGGGCCGGGTCCTGCAGGTCACGCAACGCCGCTACCGCCTCGGACAAGGTGGTGACCTTGACCAGCCGAACCGAGGTCGACAGTCCCGCCGCGTCGGCGCAGTTGGCTGCCGGGACGAGGAAGATCTGTGCCCCGGCAGCCTCGGCGCCGGCGATCTTCTGGTGGATCCCCCCGATCCCACCGACCTCACCGCGGGCGTTGATGGTCCCCGTCCCGGCCACAGAACGGCCATTGATCAGCGGTCTGGCGGTAATCCGGTCGTAGATCGCGACCGCGAAGACCAGCCCACCCGAGCTGCCCCCGATCTGCGGGTCGATCGCGTACGAGACGCGGGCGTTGTACGAATAGCCGATGTCGAGGCTGACGCCGATAGTGGGAACTCGCCCATCATTGACCGACGGCGCTAGGTCAATGGTGACGGTCTCAGTCCGGCCATGGCGGCGGACCCCGACGACAACCTTCTCGCCGACGGCCTTGCGCCGGACCCGTTCCGCAACGTCGATCGGCATGCTGACCGGTTCGTTGTCGACGGTCAGCACCACATCACCGGGCTCCAGCTTCCCATTCGACGGGCCGGAGGTGCGGACCGCGACGATCCGCGGGAATTCGGCGACCGGCTGCCCAGCCTCACGCAGAGCGGCCACCACCGCGTCATTCTGGGCGCCGGTCATCAGCCGTTTCTCCTCCTGCTCCACCTGGGCAGAAGCCTTGCCTGCCTCGTACACCGTCTCGCGCGGCAGCACGTCCCGGTCCGGCAACATGTAGTCGAGCAGGGCCTCCGGCAGGCTCAGGTGAGAATCGGCCCGGGTCTGGGACACTGTCGTCAGGCGCAACTGGCCCGGCGTCGGGTACGTCGCCAGCGCCTCGACCCGGATCATCGGCTGACCATCCTCACCAGAACCGAGCAGATCATGGGTGGTACCTGGGGTCCATGCCACAAACGGGATCGAGACAAAGGCGATCAGAGCGGCGGTGACCACAAAGATCACCGCAGCAACGATCGCGCTCCAGGTCTGCCGCGTCACGAGCCGTCTCCGAGCCGGGCAGATCTGAGCGCAGCAACGGGTGCCGGGCTGAGCATGAGACGAACCCTACCCGGGATAAGCCCCGATCGGGATGCCCATCAGCGCCGGCGGGCGCCGCGCCGGCGCAGACCGTACCCGGCTGTGACCGGGCCGGTAGGCTTGTGAGGCAACCGCGGCGAAGGAGAGCAGCATGGCCAACCGTCCTCCCGGCGGCCCAGACAAGCCGGGCGACGAAGAACACCGTGACGTTCCCGGCGAGGGCCTCCCCTTCTCTGAGATCTTCGCCCATCTCGGCATCCCGCTACCCCAGCAAGGCGAGCAGGTGGACTTGGCCGCCATGATGCAAGCGCTGCAGGACCTGATGGCTCGCAGCGGCCAGCAGATGACCACCCCTGACGGCGGGGTGAACTGGGACTTCGCTAAGGACACCGCACGCAGAGCAGTGGCCGTGTTGGGCCCGGACCCGACCCCGTCCAGCCGGGAACGACACGCGATCGCCGACGCGGTCCACCTGGCTGAACTGTGGCTGAACAACGCGACCAGCTTTCCGGCCGTGGCCACCGCCCCGTACGCCTGGAGCCGCGCTGAATGGGTCGAGGCCACGATGGCGACCTGGCAGACGATGGTGGAACCGATCGTGAACTCGATCGCCACATCGCTGGGGACCGTGATCACCGACCGGATCGCGGACGAGCCGGAGCTCGCCGGGATCCAGCAGATGTTCCAGCCAATGCTGCACCACTCGGCCACCAGCATGTTTGGTGCCCAGTTCGGTCAGGCGATCGGCCGGTTAGCCACCGAGGTGGTCTCCACCACCGATGTCGGGATGCCGCTGACCAGCAAACCCCAAGTGGCGCTGCTACCCACCAACGTGGCCTCGTTCGGCGAGGGGCTGGATTTGCCGGCCCGTGACGTGACGCTGTACCTGGCGCTACGCGAGGCCGCCCGGCAGCGCCTGTTCGCGGAGGTCGCCTGGCTTGGGCCGCAGCTGGTCGCCCTGGTACAGCACTATGCCCGTGAGATCACGATCGACATCTCGGCGTTGGAGGAGGGTCTCGACCTGACCACCGGAGAGTTGTCGCTGGATCAGCTCAACGAACTGGGCCAGGAATTCAGCCGTAGCCTCTTCTCACCGTCACGGACCCCGGAGCAGGACGCCATCCTGGGTCGATTGGAGACACTGCTAGCGCTCGTCGAGGGCTGGGTCGATGACGCGGTGGCCCAGGCTACTGCCGCCTACATGCCCTCGGCGGTGGCATTGTCCGAACTGGTACGCCGGCGACGGGCCGCGGGGGGCCCGGCGGAGCGGGTGTTCGCCTCGTTGGTGGGTCTGCAATTGCACCCCCGGCGGGTCCGCGACGCCGCCAACTTGTGGGCCGCGGTACGGGCCGACCGTGGGATCGACGGACGCGACGCAGTCTGGCAGCACCCCGACGCTCTGCCCACGGCAGCCGATCTGGACGACCCGCTGGGCTTCGTTACCGGCGACTCCCGGCAAGCAGACGACCTGGATGCCGAGCTGGCCCAGCTGTTGGACCAGGCGGCTCAGGACCGAGACGAGGGACCCGCCGACGGCGCGGCACATTGACGCCTGCGCCAGCGCTGGCTAATGTTTTCGGCGCAAGGTCTTCGCAGACACCGTTCGCAGGGGAAGGCAAACGTGCGTCTGTGGGGACCTTGTCTGTCATGCGTGGCGGTTCCGGACCGCTGCCGGCAGGAGCGAGGGTGCGGGACGTCCCGCACCCGCTGCCCGTGTGATCGATGCGGGTGGCACCCGTCGATGGCGGCCAACCCGGGTCGTCACCGCCCGAGCGAGGAGGAAAAGTGGCCGACAAGACATACACGGGGGAGTTCTACTGCGTCAAGTGCAAGGCCAAGCGCGAGGCGACCGGCGATATCGTCGTCAACGACAAAGGCACGCGCATGGCCAAGGGCAAATGCCCCGAGTGTGGCACCAACCTGAACCGCATCCTGGGCAAGGCCTAAAGCTGAACGGCGACGGGGCGGGACCGACACGGTCCCGCCCCGTCGCCGTCGGCAGGTGTTGTCCGAACCGCCGAAGTGTTGGCACTCTGTCCCCAATCCCGACGTTGAACCACCATTGCCGGTCAAGATGGCATCATGACCGCGATCGAACTTCGTGAGGCACCCACTCTTCGGGGGATCCCCGTTCCGACTGTTATGGGGCTGCCCCGATGCCCCCGGCTTCGCCCCGGAGTGGCCGTGGTCCAGCGCTCACCAGGCTGCGTGCAGGTGGGCTTGCGGGGAGAGGTGCTGCTGTTGGACGGGGTCCCCGACCACCTGGTCACGATGCTGAACCAGCTTGATGGGCGCAGCAGCGTGACGGACCTGCTGCGTCGAGAAGACGCCGGCTGGCTACCGTGGCTGCTGACCACCCTGCACCAGCATCACCTGCTGCTCGACGGTGTTGTTCACCCCGCCCGCCGAAGCCGGGTCCGGGTACTGGGTCATGGTCCGACGGTAGCTGCTCTGCTACCGCTGCTGTTAGACGCCGAGGTCGAGCTGACGTTGGTCGACCAGACGGTCTCGCCTCGGACCGGGCGGAACCCGGTACGGACCCTGGCTGCCAGCCTGGCGGCCCTGGGCCGGGTCCAGGTCGAGCCGTACCGGGCTTGGGATGAGTCGGACGCCGATCTCACGATCGTGGCCGGTGATGTCTGCGAGCCGGACCGGGTGCTGACCGACCGGATGCTGCGGACCGGTTCGGCGCACCTGGTGGTACGGCTCCAGCCAGGGATCGCGATGGTTGGTCCACTGGTGGACCCGGGACGCAGCGCCTGCCTTCGCTGCGCCGACCTGCTGCGGTCGCGGGCTGATCCGGCCTGGCGGATGGTGGCCCTGCAGTTGTCACGCCAACAGGCCCCGCGAGACCGACTACTCGAGACCTGGGCGGCTGCCACGGCAGCCTTCCACGCGCTGAAATTCATGGCGACCCGGGATTCGGAGCTCTTGGGGGCCAGTCTGCACCTAGAACGTGACGGCGGCGAAACCTATCACCGCTGGCCGCCACACCCGGACTGCGGCTGCCACGACCTGATCGGACTTGGCCCCGTCTGCGCCGGTGATCAGAATTGAGGACATGACCCGTGACCTTCCCGACGACCAGAGCAGCCTTCCCACCTCTGGCCTGGGCCGTGGGGCACGGATCCTGCAGATCCCACTCGGCTACGCCGGCCGCCGCACCGTCGGGCTGAGCCGGCGGTTGCTCGGCCAGGACCGCGACCAGGTCGACGCCGACCTGCGCCAGCAGGCGGCCAGCCAGCTGTTCCGAGTGTTGAGTGAACTCAAAGGCGGCGCGATGAAGTTCGGTCAGGCGCTGAGCCTGTTCGAGGCGGCGCTGCCCGACGACGTCGCCGAGCCGTACCGTGAACATCTACGCCGGCTCCAGGACTCGGCCGCGCCGATGCCCGCAGCCCGGGTGGAGGCGGTCATGGCCGAGGAACTCGGCCCCAACTGGCGCAGCCTGTTCTCCGATTTTGAGCGCCGCCCCACTGCGGCCGCGTCGATCGGGCAGGTGCACCGGGCCACCTGGGCCGCGACCAAGCAGCCGGTGGTGGTCAAGATCCAATACCCCGGCGCGGATCAGGCCCTGCGCAGCGATCTGACCGCGATCTCCCGACTCGCCACCTTGTTCGCCCCGCTGGCCGGCGGCATGGACGTGAAGGCCTTGGTAGCCGAGATCGGTGAACGGATCACCGAAGAGGTCGACTACCTACGCGAGGCAGAGCACCAGGACACGGCCCACCAGGCCTTCCGAGGGGATCCGGATTTTGTGGTACCTCAGGTGCTAACAGCCTCGCCGCGACTACTGGTAAGCGAATGGCTAGACGGCACCCGGCTGGCCGAGGTCGCCTCCTGGCCGGAGCAGGACCGCAACCGGGCCGGACTGGGCTATGTCCGGTTCCTGTTCTCAGGCCCGCACCGGGCCGGTCTGCTGCACGGAGACCCGCACCCGGGAAATTTCCTGGTACTCGACGACGGTCGTCTGGGGATTGTCGACTGGGGCCTGGTGGCGCGGCTGCCGGAGGGCCTGCCCGAACCGATGGGGCGCCTGATCCGGACCGCGCTCGCCGGAAGTGCCGAGGAGATGACCCGGGGGCTGCGCGAGGAAGGCCTTGTAGTCGCCGACGTCGACGCCGAGCATCTGCTGTCGTACCTGTCCCCCTTCATCGAGCCGGCACGGGTCAGCGAATTCCACTTCACCCGGGAATGGATGCGTTCCCAATACCAGCGGCTGCAGCAGGAGGCCTCCGAGGTGGAGTCGGTAATGCCGGCCCTGAACGTGCCCCCGGTGTACGCGCTGATCCACCGGGTCTGGATGGGTGGGGTGGCGGTGTTGTGCCAGCTGGATGTCCGGGCCCGGTTCGCCGACGTCCTGACCGACTTGCTGCCCGGTTTCGCACCCGACTAGCTCTGACCGTGGCTAGGCAGCTTGCCCCGACCCCGCGGCAGCGGGCGGTGCCTCGTCTAGATGTTCCTTCCGGGGCCGGCCCCGAGGTCGTTTGTAGGCCACAATCTCGCCGGCAACAAACAGCTGACCGCCCCAAACGCCGTGCGGTTCACGCCGCTGCAGGGCACCGGCCAGGCACTGTTCCCGGACCGGGCAGGGCCCGCAGATCGACTTGGCCAATTCCACATCGGCAGGGGACTCGGCGAAGAACAAGTCCGGTTCCTGCGTGGTACAGGGAAGATCCAGACGGCCCTCGAAAGGGGCGAGCAATTCAAGCATGACAGTCATGTGATTCTCCTGGGATGTCGAGGTTCCCCGGAGAAACACGAAGGCCGTGGATTCCGG
Organism: uncultured Propionibacteriaceae bacterium; assembly: GCA_938046585.1. Classification (GTDB taxonomy): domain Bacteria; phylum Actinomycetota; class Actinomycetes; order Propionibacteriales; family Propionibacteriaceae; genus Fen-668. The sequence goes on from CALIWR010000004.1 coordinate 110,418, forward strand.
GGTCCGGTCTCCACGGCCTGGTGGGCCTGATGAGGCTAGGCCATCATCGGCGCCCCCAGGCGGGCTGGACCGGAGCTGGGCGGGATATCGCCACCATGGGCAGACCAATCCCCGCGATCGCGGGCGTTGAGGGTCATGGCAAAGCCCAGGTGACCCTGCTGGTCGTTCCAGCTCAGCATCGACGCCGTCTCCTCACCGCATTCCGTGACGGTCCCGTCGGATCTCGACGAACCCGTGGCCGAGGGTACGGACCTGCCGCTGCCCCGCGCAACTCATTTTTCGCCCCAGACTGCTCAGGGCTCATCCGATTCGGTGCCGGCTGCGACGAGAGCTAGCACGTCGGCGGCGTACTTACTGAGTTTGGCGGGACCGACCCCCGCCACCTGGGCCAGGTCAGCCGAGGTACGCGGCTCGGCCTCGGCGATCGCGGTCAAGGTGGCATCGGTGAAGACGCAGTACGCCGGTAGCCTGGCGGCGGTCGCGATCTGGGTCCGCCACTGTTTGAGGGCCGCCAGCAGCGGCTCACGGTAGGAGGCGGGGCAGTCCTGGTGGCGTCCCAGGACCCGCTCGGCCGGGCTGGTCAAGCCTTCCTGGCAGACTCGGCAGACCCGGGCCAAGGTCTTCTTCTGGGCGCGTCGGCTCCGCGGCTGGTGTTGCCGGCTGGGGCCCTCACCCGCAAGCGATTCCAAGAAACGCGACACCGAGCGGGTCCCGCCACCCCCATGACGGCTGCGGGCCCAGGAGATCCGCAGGTGCCGACGGGCCCGAGTAATCCCCACGTACAGCAGCCGACGTTCCTCAGCCACCTGCTCGACGCTGGTGGCCAGTACGAACGGGATGCTGCCCTCGTGCGCCCCGTACAGGGCTACCGCCTCCCACTCCAACCCCTTAGCCGAGTGCAGCGTAGACAGGGTGACCCCGCTCACCGAGGGCGGCTGCTCCAGGCTGGCGCGACGTTCCAGTTCGGCGACGATCCCGGCGAGGCTGACGTCGTGGCCCAGCCGTCCGGCGATCTCGATGGCCGACTCGACCAGCGCATTCTGCGACTCCCAACGTTCCCGGACCCGGCCGCCGGCCTGCGGAGCCTCGCTGCTCCAGCCCAGTGCCGACACCACGGCCCGAATCCGCGGCACAGCCTCCAATTCCCCTTCGGTACGAGCTGCCGCCGCCAACGCCGCCAGCGCCTGGCGGACCTCTGGCCGGTCGTAGAAATTTTCCGCGTTGCGGACCTGGTACGGGATTCCCCTCTCGGCCAAGGCCAGCTCCAGCGCCGGAGACTGGGCGTTGATCCGGTACAGCACCGCCATCTGTGGCCAGGCCACCCCGCCGCGGGCCAGCTGCGCCAACCAGGCCGCCACTGCCTCGGCCTCGGCGGCCTCGCTCGCGGCGCCTTCCAGCTGCACTGTCGGCCCGGAGGGCTGCTGGGCGACCAGCGTGACGTGGGCCTCGGCCGAGCGGCGCAGCACCTCGTTGGCGGTCGCCACCACCTGCGGGGTGGAGCGGTAGTCGCGAACCAGTTCGATCCGCCGAGTTCCCGGGTGCCGGCGGGGGAAATCTTGCAGAAAACTAGACCGGGCCCCGGCGAAGCTGTGGATGGTTTGGGCCGGGTCGCCCACCACGCAGACGTCGTGGCTGTCACCAAGCCACAGGTCGACCAGCCGCTGCTGGACCGGGCTCACATCCTGGTATTCGTCCACCACGAGGTGCCGGTAGGTGCGACGTACCTGGTCGGCCACCTCGTCGTGCTCCGAGAGCAGGGCCACGGCACAGAGCAAGATGTCGTCGAAATCAATCCGCCGCCGCTCTTGCAGCAGCTTCTCGTAGCCCGCGAGCACCCGGGCCACCTGCTCGGGCTGCAACGAGCCCACGGTTCGGCCGGCTACCCGGGCCAGACTGGGGTACGCCTCCGGGAGCACGTTGCTGACCTTGCACCAGGACACCTCACTGACCAGGTCCCGCAGCACGGCGGTGTCGGTAGCCAGCCGTAGCGCCCCAGCCGCCTCCGCGACCAGCCCGTACCGGGCCTCGGTCACCTCGGGCAGCGGCGCACCGTACGCGGTCGGCCAGAAGTACTGGGCCTGACGTAGCGCCGCCGAGTGGAAGGTCCGCGCCTGTACCCCGAGTACCCCGAGTTCCGCCAGCCGGCCCCGCATCTCACCAGCGGCCCGGGTGGTAAAGGTGACGGCGAGGGTGGCTCTCGGATCGAGCCTGCCGGTCAGCGCCCCGTACGCGATCCGGTGGGTAATGGCGCGAGTCTTTCCGGTCCCGGCACCGGCCACGACCACCACCGGCTGGCCCAGGCTGGTCGCCACCTCTCGCTGTTCCGGGTCCAGTTGCTGCAGCACCTCGTCAGGGTCGGGTTGGGCCATGGAGGTCACTTTTGCCAAAGAATGCCGTCAGGGCAAGCCCCCGGGAATACCCAGACGGGGGGTGTCGTTGGTACAGGCATGGCGTTGACGATGTATACCACGACCTGGTGCGGCTACTGCCGCCGGCTGTCCGACCAGCTGAACCGGGCGCAGATCCCGTTCGAGAAGGTGGACATCGAGCAGAACCCCGAGGCGGCCACGATCGTGGAGCACGCCAACGGCGGCAGTCGTACGGTGCCGACCTTGCTCTTCGACGACGGCTCCACCCTGACCAATCCCAGCGTCAAGCAGGTCCAGGAGCGACTCGCCAGCCTCGCCGGCTGAGCCCGCCGGAAACTGTCCGAGGCCACCCCTAGGGTGGTCCTCGTGGTCGAGACCGGGGTACAACTGTGGCAGGCGTACAGCCTCACCGCAGTCGCCGATGCGCTCGCCGAGGACTTGGCCCGGCCCCGGGCCGACCCGTTCACCAGCGACCTGGTGCTGGTCAGTGGTCCCGGGCCCCAGCGCTGGCTGGCGCAGCGGCTGTCCCAGGTGTTGGGGGCGCAGGCGGGTGACGGGGTTTGCGCCGGGATCGACTTCACCAGCGTTCCCCGTTTCGCCCATGAGACCGAGCTGGCGGTGCTCCAGATCGATCCCGATGCCGACCCGTGGCGGGAGGATCGGCTGACCTGGAGTCTGTTGGCAGCTTTCGACGCCTGCCATGACCGGCCCTGGTTCCGGGCCGTGGCGACCTTCCTCGATCATCGCGCCGAGCAGCGCCCAGGGCGGCGGCTGACGCTGGCCCGCTGCCTGGCCCGACGCTTCCGCAGCTACGCCCGGTGGCGCCCTGACCTACTGACCACCGTCGTCGACGAGTTCGACGCCTGGCAACCCCGCCTATGGCAGGCGGTCACCCAGATCGTAGACGCGGAACCTCCCTGGCTGCGGCGCCGCCGCGCTATCCAGGCCCTGATCCGAGACCCGGCACTGTCTACGGCGCCGCCGGCGCTGTACGCGGTCGCTCCTGGACGGCTCAGCCCCGCCGAGACCGACATCCTGACCGCGCTCGGGCACCACCGGCATGTGGTCGTGGCGACCGTACAGTCCTCGACTGAGGAGGGTGAGCCGCATCCGCTCCTGGCCTCGCTGGGGCAGGCTGAACGGGCCGCGGCGACCCAGCTGCGAGCTCTGGGACCAGTACGCCAGTTCCCGGCCCCAACCCAGCCACCGACCACCATGCTCGCCACCTTGCAGCATGGGATCCGAAGCGGGCAGGTCAGCGCCTCCCCCCTGCCGGTCGATGACAGTATCCAGGTCCACACTAGCCACGGCCTGGACCGGCAAGTCGAGGTGCTGCGTGACCTGCTGGTGGACCTCCTGCAGCAGGACCCGAGCCTGGAACCTCGCGAGATCGTAGTGGTCACCCCCGATCTGGCCCGGGTGGCTCCCCTCGTCCGGGCCTGCTGCGGCCTGGACCACGACCGGGCTGGGGTCCCGGTCCACCCGGCCGGTGAGATCCGAGTCCAGGTCGCCGACCGGTCGCTACGGCAGGAGAACCCGGTGCTGCAGGTGCTGGAACGGGTGCTGGCGCTCACCACCTCCCGGGCCGGGGTCAGCGAACTGCTGGCGCTGTGCGCCATGGCGCCGGTCGCTCGCCGGTTCGGTTTCGACGAGGAGGCGCTGCAGACGCTGGCCGAGCTGACCGAATCGGCCGGGATCCGATGGGGTATCGACAGCCGGACCCGGCGCCGCTTCGGGATGGAACAGTTTGGGCAGAACACCTGGTTGGCTGGCCTGCAGCGGCTGCTGCTGGGAGTGACGCTCAACGAGACCGACCTGGCGGTGGCCGGCTCGGTGCTGCCGTTGGGGACCGTCGAGTCCTCCGATGTCGACGTGATCGGGTCTCTGGCCGAACTGATCTCGCTAGTACGCCATAGCGTGCTCGACTTCGAGCAGCCCACCGACGCGGCCGGATGGGCGGCCCGGTTCCGGGGCCTGCTGGAGCAGCTGGTGGCGGTGCCGCCCACTGACTCCTGGCAGCTGGGACACGCCTGGCGGCTGCTGGCCGAACTGGAGCAGCCAGATTCGGCAGTCCTGTCGGTCGGTGAGGTCCGAGCCCTGGTCGCCGACTGGTTGGCGGGCCGATCTGCGCGACCGGCCCTGCTGACTGGCGCGCTGACGGTGACCTCCATGGAAGCCTTGCGTCAGATCCCACACCGGGTGGTTTGCCTGGTGGGGCTGGATGAGGCGCGGTTCCCGGCCAGCAGCGACCCAGACGGTGACGACCTGCTGGCCCGGACGGTGTTGCCCACCGAGCCCAACCCGTCTTGGGACGATCGGCAACTCTTCCTCGACGCGGTGATGGCCGCCACCCAGACCCTGCTGGTGGTCTTCAGCGGCCGCGACCCGCGGACCAACGAGGAGTTCCCGGTCCCTACCCCGGTGGTGGAGCTGCTCGAAGCGCTACGCAGTCACGGTTTTGACCCCTCGGCCGTGGTGCGCAACCACGGCCTGCACCCTCACGAGCCGCAGGACCCGACACCGACGTACGACCAGCAGGCGGCGGCCGCCCGGCGGGCGCTGGCCCGGGCCCGGTCGACGTCACCGCCGGCCCGGGACCGTTTCGCCACCGATCATCTGCCCCCGATCGACCTGGGCCCGGCGGTCCCTCTTGAGCAGCTGATCGGCTTCTTCCGGCACCCGATCCAGGGTTTCCTGACCGCCCGGGTCGGATCGTGGTGGGACATCTCACGTTTTGACCCCCGCCCTCGGCCACCGGAACGGGCCAGTGAAGAGATCCCGGTAGACCCGGGTGGTTTGGCCCGGTGGGCGACCACCGACCGGCTGCTCGCGTTACGGCTGGCCGGTCACGACCCGGCCGCGGCAGCAGCCGCCGAATGGCGCCGTGGGGTGCTGGCGCCCCAGGCCCTGGGACGCGAACAGATGAGGCTGGCGCAGCGTGATGCGGCCGAGATCTGGGACCGGGCCCGCCGGTACGCGACGAGCCCGCTGCGCCATCGCGACCTGCAGGTGCAGCTGGGCGAACACAGCCTGACCGGGCGGGTTCCGGTCCACGACGAGGTGTTGCTACAGCCCAGCGCCTCCTGGCCTCGCGGCCGGCATCTGATCCAGCCCTGGCTCCAATTGCTACTGTTGGCGGCCGCCGAACCGGGCCCGGACTGGCGGGCCCTACTGTGCGGGCGGGGGCCGGTAGTGCAGCTTACGGCGCCAGCGCCGCAGCAGGCCCGCGAGATCCTGGCAGAAATGGTCGAGTTGATGCGGGCGGGATGGCAACAACCGTTGCCGCTGCCACCGGGTACGGCGATTCAGATCACCGAATCGCCACACACGGAGGCCACCGAGCTGGACCGTACCTGGAGGTTTGAGCGGGATCCATGCTGGCAGGTGTACTTCGCCACCCTGGGTGATCTGGACCGGGCCGCCCAGGCCCAGCAGACCACCTTCGAGGGATTGGCCCAGCGGGCGTACGGACCGCTGGTAAACGCCAAAGGACGCCCATGAGCTTCGATCTCGCCGCGCCCCTGCCGACCGGGGGGCTGGTCCTGCAGGCCAGCGCCGGGACCGGTAAGACCCATGCCATCGCCACCCTGGCGGCCCGCTACATCGCCGAAGGGGTGGCGAGCCTGCCGCAGTTGATGGTGGTCACCTTCTCGGGCGCCTCTTCCCGGGAATTGCGAACCCGGGTCCGGCGGCGGCTGCACGAATTGCAGGAAACCTGCCTAGATTCGAGCCCTCCCCAGGATCCTGCTTGGGCGGCGGTGCTAACGGCGGCCCCGACCAAACTGGTTCGCCAGCGGGTGTCCCAGGCCTTGGGAGCCTTCGACGCGGCCATGATCTGCACCACCCACCAGTTCTGCGACCGGATGCTGGCCGAATTAGGGATTCTCGCCGACCATGATCCGGGCACAGTGCTGGCCGATGACCTGCGCAGCCTGGTCCGCGAATCGACCAGCGACGAATACCTGCGCCGCTATGCGGCCGATGGCCGGCCGCCGTTCCCGTTGTACGACGCTGTCCGGCTCTGCCAGGCAGCCGTCGAGAATCCCATGGCCCCGTTACTGCCCGACCCGGCCTCTGGTTCCGGCGCCTGGCGGGAGCGGGTAACCCTGGCCGAGACGGTCCGGGAACTCGTCGAGCAACGTAAGCGTGAGTTGGGGTGGTATTCGTTCGACGACATGCAGGTGCGGCTGTTGCGGGCGTTGCAGCATCCGGTCACCGGCCAGGCCGCTCGGGAACGGGTCCGGCGCCGGTTCCCAGTGGTGCTGGTGGACGAATTCCAAGACACCGACCCGATCCAATGGCAGATCATCAGTCAGACCTTTGCCGGCGAGCAGACCAGCACGATCCTGATCGGGGACCCGAAACAGTCGATCTACGGTTTCCGCGGCGCCGACGTACAAGCGTATCTGGAGGCCGTCGGGAGTTCCCGGGTCGAAGTCCTTGACACTAACCGTCGCAGCACTGCGGAACTGGTCGGCGCGGTGGACGCGATTTTTGGCCGGGCCGCGCTGGGAGACCCCCGGATCGTAGTGGAGCCGGTCCAGGCTGCCGGTGACCGACGGCTCCAGACCACCGGCCCCTGGCGCCGGGCGGTGCGGATCCGGTGTGCCCGGCAACGATCGTCGCAGGCCTTCTTCCGTAGCGTCACCGCCGACCTGATCCAGGACCTGGCCGCCCTGCTCGACTCGGACACCCAGCTGGTCCACGGTAACCGGCGTCGCCCGCTACGGGCCAGTGATGTCGCCGTGATCGTGCACACCAACGACCGGGGCCGCCACCTGCTGGATCAACTCTCTCGCCATCAGATCCCGGCCGTCTTCACCGGCAGCCGCAGCGTCTTCGCCTCCCCCGCCGCCCAGGAGTGGCGCAAGCTCTTGACCGCCCTAGACCGACCCCAGGCCGCTGCGGTACGGGCCGCCGCCCTGACCGACCTGGTCGGCTGGGACCTGCAGCGTCTGGCCACGGCCAGCGAGGATGAGCTCGCCGAGCTGACCCAGTCGGTACGGCGCTGGGGTCGGCTGCTAGGACGGGTCGGGGTCGCGGGCCTGCTGCAGGTACTCCAGGCTGAGGGCCTGTCCAGCCGACTAGTGAGCCTGGCCCAGGGCGAACGGAGCCTGGCCGACATCCGCCATCTCGGTGAGCTGTTGAACGCCGAGCAGGTCGCGACCGGGGCCTCGGCGTTCGGACTATCGCAGTGGCTGGCGGACCGGATCGCGGAGGCCACATCGGCGCCCATCGACGACCGGACCCGCCGTCTGGAGACCGACGACGCGGTAGTCCGGATCCTGACCGTACACCAGGCCAAGGGCCTGGAATTTCCCATCGTCTACCTGCCTGATCTGGCGATCCGCAGGGCCCGGTCGGTCCGCGACGAACCGATCCAGCTGCACATCCCCCGCGCGTCTGCGCAACAGCCGGCCGGGGCCCGGGGCCTCATCCGGGCCTTGGACGTGGGCGGCCGGGCAGCCCCGGGACGGGCCGAGCGGGTCCGTACCCACCTGGACGAGGAAGCGGCGGAATCGCTGCGTACCCTCTACGTGGCTCTCACCCGGGCCCAGACGCACATCACCTGCTGGTGGGCCCGTACCGACGACACCAGCTCATCGGCCTTCCACCGGGTGCTGTTCCGCGACCCAGGCTCGCCCGAGGTACCGCCACAGGTGAACCACCACGACACCGACCCGACCACCGTAACCCGGCTCCTGGGCGCCGACCTAGTGGTGGAAACCATGGACCAGACCGAACGGCGGTCCTCCCCCAGCCCCCGTCCAGCTGGCCTCGGGGCCTGGGAGCCAGCCCGGTTCACTCGCGTCATCGACCACCAGTGGCGGCGGACCTCGTACTCGGCCCTCACCGCCGACGCGCACGACAGCTTCCTCGCCGACCCGGAGCTACTGCCCGATGAACCAGCGCTGGCCGATGACGCTGTCCCGCCCGCCGACACGGCCGGGGCGCCCGGGCTGGCGTCGGGTCTGGACCAGCCATCCCCGATGGCCGAGCTGCCGGGGGGAGTGAGTTTCGGCAGCCTGGTACACGCGGTCTTCGAGTACGCCGACCCCCACAGCGCCGCCCCGGAGGCGGATCTGCGGGCGATCATCGCCCAGCAGTCAGCGCGGATGCCGGTCCCTGGGGTCCGCACCGACCAGTTGGTGACCGCCCTGACCCCGGCATTGGTGACCCCGCTCGGCCCGATGTTCGCCGAACGGAGCCTGCGGAATATCCCCGCCAGCGACCGGCTGGCCGAACTGGACTTCGAGCTTCCTCTGGGCCGGGCCGGCCACGACGCCACCATCGACCAGATCGCCGAGACCCTGGCCGCCGGGATGGCCCCCGACGACCTGTTGCTCGACTATCCGCGCCGGCTCGTGGATGCCGGTCTGGATACCGGCCGGTTGCGGGGTTTCCTGACCGGGAGCATCGACGCCGTCATCCGGATCGACGGCCGATACCTGGTGGTCGACTACAAGACCAACCGGCTGGCCGCACCATCGACCGACCTGCTGCTGGCGCACTACACCCCGCAGGCAATGGCCGAGGCGATGATGAGCTCCCACTACCCGCTGCAGGCGATTTTCTATTACGTGGCCCTGCACCGCTTCCTACGGTGGCGGCTGCCGGGCTACCGGCCTGAGCAGCATCTCGGCGGGATCGGGTACCTGTTCGTCCGGGGCATGGCTGGGCCGGCGACCCCCCGGATCGGTGGAATGCCTTGCGGGGTGTTCTGCTGGCGACCGCCCGCCGAGATGGTCGTTGAGATGTCGAACCGGTTGGGAGGGCGATGATGACCACGGCCTCGGTATCGAGCATCGCGGCCGGCCTGCTGCGGACCTTCAACGAGGCCGGGGTGCTGGCTGTGCCCGATGTCCAGGTGGCCCGCCGGGTGGGTTACCTCGTCGACCCGTCCGCGCCCGACAGCGTGTTGCTCGCCTTCGCGTTGACGGTCCGGGCGTTGCGGTTGGGGGCGGTAGCGCTCGACAGTTCCCGGATCCCGAGCCTGGTGGAAGCATCCCTGGAGACCCCGCCGCAGCAGCCGCTGCCGTGGCCAGAGCCCGGGCCGTGGCTGGCCAGCCTGCAGACCAGTCCGCTGGTCACGGTAGGCGCGGACCAGCCGGGCCGACGGCCGCTGCGGCTGGTGGACGGTCTGCTGTACCTGGAGCGGCACTGGGCCGAACAGGAATTGGTCCGCCGGGAACTGTTGCGCCGCAGCCAGACCCGGCCACCGGTGGCTGATCCGGCTGCCGTGGCTCGGCGTGCGGCCGAGATCTCGGCCGGGGACCTCCTGCCCGACGGGGAAGTCAACTTGCAGGCCGAGGCGGCCCGGAACGTGGTTCAGTCCTGGGTGACGGTACTCGCCGGGGGGCCTGGCACCGGCAAGACCACCACCGTCGCTCGGGCCTTGGCCCTCGTGGCAGCCGAATTGGGGCGCCCGCCTACGGTCGCCTTGGCTGCCCCGTCCGGGAGGGCCGCGGCCCGGCTCCAGGAGGCGGTACACCATGCCGTTGCCCGGCTGCCGGTCCCGGAACCGGTACGCCAGGCCCTGGCGCAGACCCAGGCCACGACGGTGCACCGGCTGCTCGGGTACCGCAACCGGTCGTACGCCCGGACCGCTGCGGACCCGTTGCCGCATGAGGTGGTGGTGGTGGACGAATTGTCGATGGTGTCGCTGTCGCTGATGGCGAACCTGCTGCCAGCGGTCCGTGAGGATGCTCGGATCATCCTGGTCGGTGACCCGGAGCAGCTGGCCCCGGTTGAGGCTGGCGCGGTGCTGGCCGACATCACCGCTGCGATCGAGGAGGCTGCGACCTCGCCGCTGCCGCTGGTCCGGCTACGCCACACCTGGCGCTATGACGGCGAGATCCAGCGGCTGGCCGATCTAATCCGAGCCGGCGAACCAGAACCGGCGCTTGACCTGCTGCGCCGCGGAGAACAGGTGCGACTGATCCCGCTGGACGACCACGGGCTGGTCGCTGACCTGACCGACGTGATCCAGGTCGCCCAGCAGGCCGGGGCGCAGGCCGACGCCGCCGCCCGGGCGGGGCAGGTGGATGAGGCGTTGAAGGCGTTGGGGCGGCACCGGGTCCTCTGCGCTCACCGGAACGGCCCGTACGGAGCCAGCACCTGGGCCCGGCTGGTCGAGCAGTGGGTGCAGCAGGTGCTCGGTGAGCAGCACCGTGGCGAATGGTATGTGGGGCGGCCGTTGCTGGTGACCAAGAATGATGTCGACCTGGGGATCGCTAACGGTGACGCCGGGATCATCGTGGCCACCCCGGCCGGGCCCCGGGCCGCCTTCGAGCGGGGTCTGGAACCGCTGCTGCTGCCGCCGGCGCAACTGATCGATGTCGAGACCATGCATGCGATCACGATCCACAAGGCGCAGGGCAGCCAGTTCGAGGAGGTGACGGTCGTATTGCCGCCGCTGCCGTCTGCGCTGCTGACCCGGGAGCTGCTCTACACCGCGGTCACCAGGGCTACCACCCGGGTCCGGGTGGTAGCTCATCCTGAAGCCTTCGTCGCGGCCGTGACTACCCGGGCTTTGCGTGCGTCCGGGCTGCGGTCTCGGCTACTGGCGCCGAGCTGAGCGGCCCAGCCAGAGCTCTTGGTGATCGGCTGCGGCAGCTTGGCGGGTAACGTTCAGCAGTTCGATGATCACGGTCGCCTCCGGATCATGCTCCACCAGGGCCGGCAGCGGGAATTACCTCACGGCGTCGTATGAGGACTCGCCGGCCCGGCTACATCCTTCGGTGCGGGTACGGGGTCAGCGCTGGTCAGCCAGCCGTGGATCAGGCGGAAGGCGATCGACGACTCCCCTGGCAGCAGCACGGTCCCCGCGGCGACCTCGGCGCGCAGCTGGTCGCGGGTGAACCAGCGGGCGTCGGCGATCTCCACCGCGTCGACTGTGATCTGGGTGTCCAGGGCGCGGGCCCGGAAACCGAGCATGATCGAGCGGGGGAACGGCCAGGGCTGGCTTGCGACATACCGTGGTCGCTCGACTTGGACCCCGCACTCCTCGGCGACCTCCCGGCAGACGGCCTGCTCTAATGATTCACCGGCCTCGACGAAACCCGCCAGCACCGAGTAGCGCCCGTCGGGCCAGGAGGCCTGGTGCCCCAGCAGCAACCGGTCCTCAGCGTCGGTCACCGCAACGATCACGGCCGGGTCAGTACGGCAGAACAGTTCCCGGTCACAACGGTGGCAGCGCCGGATTAGCCCCGCAGCGTCCGGTGCGGTGGGCCCGCCGCAGCGAGGACAGTGTTGCGCGGTGCTGTGCCAGACCGCCAGGGCCTCGGCCATCGCCGCCGCCTGGGCCTGTTCTGCCGGCAGGCTCGCCCCGACCTCCCGCAGGCTAGCTCCCAGCACCTCGGGCCGCAGTTCGCAGAACAGCGGCGCCCCCTCGACCTTTCCCAGCAGCCAGTGCCGGTCCGGGTCGTACGGCCCGGTCGCGGGGCCGGTCGCCAGTCGTACCGTCGGCGGCTGCTGGTACCCGGGTGCCCGGGTGCCCAAGATCACCTCGCCACAGTTCTGCCACCGGTCCGGGCCGGCCAGTCCGGCCACCGCGAACGAGCCACGGGCGTCGACCGGCAGCACCCGGGTCGCTGGGTCCTGCCACAAGACCCGCACCTCGGCGGGGTTACGACGGGCTGGAACCATCCGGTCCAGCTCAGCGGGGTCGTCCCAGATTCTCATGCCTGTCTCCTACCGAATCGGTTCAAGCGGCGCAACCACTGGCTCCGCCGACGGGTATCCGAGCATGGTCACTACGGTTTCGACACCATCACGGTCCGGTAGCCCGGTCACTAACTGCAACCGGTCGCTGCGCACGTGGTAGAAGCCGGCCGCGACCCGATCTAGCTCGAGGTTGTTGAGTTCAGCCCAGGCCAGCCGGTACAGCGCCAATTGCAGGGGATCTGCCGGTGAGGCGCCAGTCTTCCAGTCCACCACCAGGGCGTCCATCCCGGGTGGGGTCACCGGGCTGGCGAAGTAGGCGGCGTCGATCCGGCCCCGGATCACCGATGCGCCGACCAGCAACGAGAACGAGGCCTCCAGCGCTGCCGGAACCGTCTCGGCGAATTGCCCTGCCGCGAATGCCTCGCACAGCTGTCTCAGCTCGATGTCATCGGTCACGTCATCGGTGTCGAGATCGTCCGGGTCGAGCAGGGTAGGCGACTGGAAATGACGCAGCACCCATTCGTGGAAACGGGTCCCAAACCGGGCCGCGGCTGACGCAGGTCGGGGCATCGGCCGGGCCAGCCGGGCCGCCAGCGCATCCGGGTCCCGGGCCGCCAGCATCACCTCGGTCGCTGTCAGCGAGGCCGGCGTCGGCACCTCCACCACGCTACGGCGTACGGCCCGGGCCTCTCCCACCAGCCGAGCCATTTCGTCATCCCATCCGGCCACCAGGTCGGCGACCTCGCTCGGGGCCGCAGCCAGCGCGGCCTCGGTCTCGCGGCGCAACGCCACCGCAGCCGGGTCGTCACCGCACATCGTCTGGACTAGCGTGGCGGCGCGCTGGCGCCGAGCCCGTACCTGCGGGCTGGCCTCGGCAGGCCAATCAACCGGCAGGGTCTGGGTCTGAAGCGGATTCTCGGCCGGGATCGGCGCGCGCCAGGCACGTCCTTGCAGGTGCGCGGCTTCTTCCAGGGTCAGCAGGTACGGCGACGGTAGCCGCTGTCGCTTGTCGCTGGCCCGCCAGGCGTGGCTTGATCCGATCAGCAGGCGCCGGGCCCGAGTCACCGCCACATAGGCCAGTCGGTCCTCCGAACGCCGGTTCTGTGATGTCAACGCCGCCTGGTAGCGGGTGAAGCCAGCGTCGGCGGCCTCGTCCAATTGGGGCACTGAGGCGGCGTCGCCGCGTAGTTCGGCGGGAATCATGGCTGCGGAGGTGACCCAGTTGTCGGTAACTCGGTCGGAGGGGAAGATCTTGTCGCACAACGCTGGCAGCAGCACCACCTCCCACTCCAGGCCCTTGGCCTTGTGGATGGTGAGCAGCTTGACCGAGTCCGCCGCCGATGGGGTGGCCTGTTCCAGTCCGGTCCCGTACCGCAGCTCGGCGTCAATGAAACCGAGCAGTCCTTTCAGGCTGGCGTCGGTGTCGACCTCGGTATAGCCGGCGACGGCGTCGGCGAATGCCCCCAGCTGGGCGGTCGGGTCGTCTCCCCTGGCGTGGATGCCCAATTCCACTTCCAGCCCGAGGGTGACGACCACTCGCCGGACCAGGTCGGTCACCGGTTCTGTGGCGTGACGCCGCAGCATCTCCAGTTCCGCCCCGAACTGGGCGAACCGTTCCCGGGCGACGTCAGAGAAGGGTCCCTCCCCCAGATCGGTCAAGGCTTCCGCCAGCGACACCCGTTCGCTCGGATCGGTCTCGGCCACCGCCTCAGCCAGAGCCTGCCCGAGTGGGTCGTCGTTTGGTTCGGGAGGCTGCTGCCTTGAGGCGGCCAGTTCCCGGGCCCGCTGCCCCAACAGTTCCAGGTCACCCGGCCCGATGTTCCAGCGCGGTCCGGTCAGCAGCCGGACCAGGTCTGGGTTCGCGGTTACATCGGCGATCAGCCGCAGGGTGCTCACCACGTCGGCCACTTCCGGCAGCGTCAGCAGGCCACCGAGACCGACGACCTCGGCTGGGATGTCTCGTTCCCGCAGCGCGGCGAAGACCGGCCCGATGTCTTGGTTGCGTCGGGCCAGCACGGCGATCTCGGACCAGCTGGGGGCCTGTGCGGTAGCGTGGGCGTGCTCGATCCGGTCCGCCAGCCAGCTCACCTCGTCTGGCCAGGTGCTCAACAACGCCGTCTCGACTGCCCCCGATGGGGTCGTGTCGGGGGCGCAAAGCAGGTTCTGGCTGAGGTCGTACACCAGGCTGGCGTCGGCTCGCAGCGGCCCGGCCAGCTGGTTCGCGACGTGGAGGATGGCTGGCCCGCTGCGCCGGTTCACGGTCAGCGGCAGCACCGCCGCCGGCGATCCGTCACGGCGCGGGAAGTCGGTGGCAAAGCGCATGATGTTGCTGGGCGCTGCCCCACGCCACCCGTAGATCGCCTGGAACGGGTCGCCGACCGCGGTCACCGGGTGTCCGGCCCCGGGTTGCCCCGAGAACAGGTGGGACAGCAGCGCGGCCTGAGCCGACGAGGTGTCCTGGTATTCGTCTAGCAGCACGATCCGGAATTGCTCGCGCAGCTGGTGTCCTACCAGCGCGACGGAGTCAGCGAGCCGGGCCGCGGCAGCCATCTGATCGGAGAACTCCACGAGGCCGAGTTCGTGTTTGAGATCGGCGTAGGCCCGGACCAGGGAGGCGATCTCGAGCCGTTCTCGGGCGGTGGCCTCGGCCCGGCGGACCGAGGCGTATGTTTGGCGGTACCGGTTCTTCGGCGCGGCAGCCAATTCTTGCAGGTACGAGCGGGTCTGCTCGGCTAAGGCCGGCTCGTCGACCAGGTGCGATTGGAGCTGGCCGTCCAGTGTCAGGACCCGGTCGATTACCGATGCCGGTTGCAGCCGCGTCAGCTGCTGGAACGGGCCAGTCGCCGCGCCGACCACCCGGGCCGCCAGCTGGTGCCGGGCGGCGCCGGTGAGCATGGTCGGTTCCGCCTCGTACCCCAGCCACAGCCCGTGCTCGCTGACCAGCCGGGCTGCGAACGAGTCGTAGGTCAAGATCACCTGTTCACCGGCGTCGGCGGTGTCCCCGCCTGTTAGCACGTTGGCACGGACCAGGGCGGTCTGGATCCGCTGCGCCAGTTCAGCGGCGGCCTTGCGGGTGAAGGTCAGTCCCAGCACCTGCTCGGGCCGCACCTGTCCGCTGCCGACCAGCCACACCACCCGGGCTGCCATGACGGTCGTCTTGCCTGTGCCGGCACCGGCGATGATCACGGTCGGTTCCAGCGGTGCGGTGATCGCGGCCAGCTGCTCGTCGGAGAACGGGGTCTGCAGCGCCGCCACCAGGTCATCGGCGTCACGCAGCGCCGGACGGCGCGGCAGGCGACTCACCGGAAACATTTAGACCACCTGCTGTCCGGTTGGCCAAGCCGGGCAGCTCGAGGCGAAGACGCAGTACCGGCAGGAGTCTCCAACGGTCGCACCAAAGCGTCCCTCGGCCAGTACTCGGCCGGCTGCGGCCAGCCGCTGATGCACCCAGCTCGGGTGATCATGCTGTTCCCCTACGGCGCGCCGCCCCTCGTCGTCGAGCATCGGCAGCGCCTTCGGCTGTTCCAGGTACGGATGGTCACTGAGTGACGGCTGCCGCATCACCTTCGGGTACGGGGCATCGCCGTCGTTGCGTCGCAGGTAGATCAGCTCGGCGCCAGCCAGGCGCCGGCTGCCCCCGGTCAGTTCGTCGAAGGCGCCGAGCTGAGCGGCGAGCTGGTAGACCCCGAGCTGATCCAGGCCGGCCGCCTCGACCGCGCCGGGCACCGAACGTCCGGTCTTGAAGTCGACGATCACCAGCCTTCCGTCCGGCATCTGATCGAGCCGGTCCACGCTCCCGGTCAACCGCAGCTCGATACCGGTGGCGGGGTGAAACGGCACCTCGAAGGGCACCTCAGCCCCCAGCACCCGGCGGCTGCTGCGCGCCTCGGTCCACGCTGCCAGCCGTTCCAGAGCCTCCTCTGCCTCAGCACGTTCCGAGTCCGAAAACCACACCGCCTCGAACGGGATCTCGTCCCACACCCGTTCCAGGTGGGCGCCGAGCTGGGAGGGGCTCAGGCCGTCACGTACCGCATGCTCGGCCAGGGCGTGGACCACTGAGCCGAGATTCGCCGCTGTCGAGCGCCGCCCGCCAGCCTGGGCGCGTCGCTGCAAGAACCACTGGCGGGGACAGTCCAGAAGGGTTCCGACCTGGCTGCCAGACAACCGGACCGGTCCGGTACCGGCGGGCAGAGCTGCCCGGGTCCGGTCTCGTATTCCCCACCAGCGGTCTGGGTCGGCTGCCGGCACCAGCCGGTTGCCGTTCTCGTCGGTCGCCACGGCCAGGTCCGCCAGCCGCTGTGCCGCCGCTGCCCGGGCGGCCGGGTGTAGCTGGGAATCGACGACCGCGCGCCGTAATTCGATGACCAGGCCGGTGAGGCTGAGCGGCCGGCGGGGACGGCCGGTTACTGGCACCGGTTCGACACCCAGCTCGGTCAGGAACCGGGAGGGCTGGTCTGCCTCCTCTTCGGCACCGGCGACCGCGGTCACGACAAGTCTGCGCTGGGCGCGGGTACAGGCCACGTAGAAGAGTCGCCGCTCGGCTGCCAGCAGCACCGACGCTGGTGTCGGTTCGCCCAGGCCATCGGCCGTCAACCGATCGGTCTCCAGCAGTGAGCCGCGCCGTCGCGGATCGGGCCAGGTCCCCTCCTGGACTCCGGCCACCACCACGAGTGGCCATTCCAGACCCTTGCAACGGTGGGCGGTGAGGATCCGCACTCCCCGGTCCCGCAGGTCCGACTCCCGGGTCCTGTCAGCTGGGATCTGCTGGGCGGCCACCTCTGCCAGAAAGCCCGGCACCCCCCGACCACTGCTCAGCTCGTCGTAGCGCTGCGCACCATCGAAGAGCGCACAGATCGCGTCCAGGTCTCGGTGCGCGGCCCCGGCCTGGTCTGGCCCGGCCGCCAGTGCCGCAGTCAACCGTTGTGGCCAGGTAGTTCCCTGCCACAGCAACCACAGTGTCTGGTGAGCGGTGGCGCCGGAAGTCACCGCCCGTCGGCATCGGTCCACCAGCTGAGCCAGGCCGGCGGCCGTCGCCACCTCGGGGGTCGGTTCGGCCTCGGCGAGCAGCTTCGGCTCGGTCAGCGCCTGCCGGATCAGTTCCGCCGAAGAGCGCGGCGTACCAGCCTGCCCGCGGCGCCGGGCACGCAGCGCCCGGCCGAGGCGTCGTAACTGGATAGAGTCCAACCCGCCCAGTGGTGACAGCAGCAGTTGCGTCGCGGCGTCCGCGTCCAGCCGTTCCCGGTGGCAGGCCACCTCGAGCGCCAGCAGCAGCGGCTTCACAGCCCCACAGGTGCCGAAAGCGATCTCGTCGCCGGCTACCTCCACGGAGACCCCGGCGGTGAGCAGCGATCGGGTCAGGGAGCTGATCAGGTTCCCGGAGCGCACCACTACCGCCATCTCGGTCCAGGCCAGCCCGTCACACAGATGGGCCCGCCGGAGCAGGTCGGCGATCTGGTCGGCCTGGGCTGCGGGGTCGGTGTAGGTCAGGACTTCGACCACCCCCGGGGGTTGATTCGGATCCGGCTCGAGGTGGCGAAACCCTTCTCGGATCGGTTCCGGGAGCGGACGTGGCAAGGCCAGCCGGTCGGCGATCCGGCGGGTGGCGGCCACTAGCACCGAACCGAGGCGGCAGCTGGTTGACAACGTCACCACCGGCGCCGGCTGCCCGTCGACGGTACGGAATTGCTTGGGGAAGTCCAGGATCGCCCGGGGTCGGGCCCCACGGAACTCGTCGATCGACTGGTCGGGGTCGCCCATCACGATCAGGTCACCCCCGACCGGCACCAGCTGCCGCAACAGACCCGCCTGCGACAGATCGATGTCTTGGTATTCGTCCACCAGCACCGTCTGGGCGTTGCGCCGGACCTGGTCTCGGATCCGGGGGTCGGCCAGCAGCACCCGGGCCCGGTACACCAGTTCGGCGTAGTCGAGGACCTGCTCGGCCTCCAGCACGTCGAGGTAGGTGTCGAGGAAGTTCCCCAGGCTGGCCCAGGCTGGCCGCTGGTATTCCCGCCCCCAGGCCCGCAGTACATCGGCGTCGAGGCCCAGTTGCCGGGCGGTCGCCAGCGCGCCTCGGACCTCACTGGCGAAACCCCGGGTCAGGTAGGCGGCTGCCAGTTCGGGTGGCCAGTCGTTTGGTGAGCGGGCCGCCAGCACCTCTCGGACCCGGTAGTCCTGCTCGGGGGCGGTCAGCAGCCGTACGGCCTCGCCGTACAGTTCGGGGTCCCCGAAACGGCGGACCACGCTGTGGCAGAACGAGTGGAACGTCACCGCCCGGGGAGTTGCCACCGAACGGCCCAGCCGCTGCGCAATCCGGCGCCGCAGGTCGACCGCTGCTCGGCGCGAAAAAGTGAGGACCAGCACCTGCTCGGCAGCCAGCCCCGCCTGCACCCGGGCGGCCGCCGCCTCGACTAGGGTCGTGGTCTTGCCGGTGCCTGGGCCGGCCAGGACTAGCAGCGGCCCGCGCTGGTGCTCCACCACCGACCGCTGCTGCTCGGTGAGTCGTATGTCGTGCCGGCGCGGAGGCCGTGCCGGCACCAACCGGTACCGCGGTCCTGGTCTGCTCGTCACGGGTGCTACTCAACCACCCGCCTGTGACATCGCCGCCCGGCCAACCCGACCCCAGGCCGCTGGCATGGGTTGGTTCGTGGTCTGCGACGGGTTCTGTGAGGTCTCACCGGTCACCGCCGCAAGCGACTTCGTCGGGCTGCGTCCGCCCGATACCAAAATCGTTGATCTGACAACAGTCGTTCTGGCTGACTCGACGAGTTCCTCGAGCCCCCGATCTGTGGTTGGCTGGTTTCGCTGCTCCCCCAGCCGGGGGTCGGGCCCCGGGCTCAGCAGACTGAGATCTCAAGGTGCGGTCTCAGACAGTGCAGTTGGGAGAAGTGCATGGCGCAGGGAACCGTCAAGTGGTTCAATGCCGAGAAGGGCTACGGCTTCATCGCCGTCGAAGGCGGCAACCAGGACGTCTTCGTTCACTACACCGCGATCGATGCGACGGGTTTCCGTTCGCTCGATGAAGGTCAGAGGGTCGAGTTTGAGATCACGCAGGGCCCGAAGGGTCCCCAGGCGGATCGCGTTCGCATCATCTGAGACTTCCTCGTCACGAGGGGTTCCGGTTCCAGCCCGGGGCCCCTCGTCCGTGTGTACGGGTCTCGCCTCGCCCGGGCCGGGGGCCCTGGAATAGATCGATAACCAGGCGCGAGGCATGATGATCAGCATGAGTGACCCCGCCCTGATGCGAATCGGCGACGCTGACCGCAACGCCGCCGTGGCTCGTCTGCGCCAGAGCCGGGACGCCGGGCATCTGACCGCCACCGAGTTCCAGGAGCGGGAGGAACAGGCCCTCGCAGCCCGCACCCAGGGCGACCTAGATCCGATCTTCGCCGACCTGCCTGTGATCGATGCTCACCAGCCACCGCTCAGTTTCGACCTGTACCCACACCAGGCGATGGCCCCCACCAACGAGCCCGACCCGCCGCCACAGGAAGGTCACGGATCGCCGGCGGCTGCGAGCCAGCAGGGCATCCTGCCGTTTCTGCGGTCGGTCCCGAACTGGGCCTGGATCGCGATCGTCGCTGCCGTCATCGGCCTGATGGTGGGAGGCTTTTTCCGTACAGGCTGGCACGGCTTCTGGATGCCCTGGTGGTTGATCTTCTTCATCCCCGGGATCTGGAACAGCGACCGTCGGCAACGGCGACGGGAGCGTAGGCAGCGACGCGACCATTAGCGCACCCGGCTCCGGGATCCGCAGCTACCCCGCTCCCCGCTAGATTGGACCTTGGAACCGTGACTGCCGCGACCGTGGCGCGGCCCTCGACGAAAGGCGATCCATGACCGACCAGGCAGCTGCGTACGCTCCTTTGACCCCACCTACGGCTGGCGCGTCCCTGACTCTGGAGGCCCCGCCGGCGATGCAGCAGGTCCCGACCACCGCAGCGCCCAAGATGGCACCCCAGGTGGAGGCCTCCCAGGTACCCGTGCTGGATCAGAAGATCGACGCCTTTATGCAGGCGATCACCAAGGCTCAGGCCAATTCGCCGGAGTTCTCGGCCCAAGCCGATGCGGTCCGGTCGATGGGAGACGCTGACATCCGCAAGGCCGCTGAGACCTCGAACCGGCTGCTCAACACCCCTGTGAGGGCCATGAAGGAGGGAGGCATCTCCCAGGGCAGCAAGGTCGGCCAGACCCTGCTGGATCTGCGCCGGACCGTGGAGGACCTGGATCCCAATCGGGAGGGTGTGGAGAAGAAGTTCCTCGGAATTTTCCCGGTCGGCAAACGGGTCCAGGACTATTTCCGCAAGTACCAGTCTTCACAGACCCAGCTGAACGCGATCTTGCACGCCCTGCGCTCGGGCCAGGATGAGCTGACCCGCGACAATGTGGCGTTGAACATGGAGAAGCAGAATCTCTGGCAAACCATGGGGCGACTCAACCAGTACGTCTACATCTCCGAGCGTCTAGATGCGAAGCTGACCGCCCAGATCGCCGAGATCGAGATGAGCGACCCGGATCGGGCCAAGGCGATGAACCAGGATGTCCTGTTCTACGTCCGCCAGAAGCACCAAGACTTGCTTACCCAGCTCGCGGTGTCGATCCAGAGCTACCTGGCGATCGACATCATCATCAAGAACAACATCGAGCTCATCAAGGGTGTCGACCGGGCCTCGACCACCACCGTCTCAGCGCTGCGGACCGCGGTAATCGTGGCTCAGGCGCTCGGCAACCAGCAGCTGGTGCTGGACCAGATCACGGCGCTCAATACCACCACCTCGAATATGATCCAGCGCACCTCGGAGATGCTGAAGGAGAACTCATCCCGGATCCAGGAGCAGGCGGCCAGTTCCACGATCGGGATCGAGCAGTTGCAGGCGGCCTTCGCGAACATCTACCAAACCATGGATTCGATCGACGAGTTCAAGCTGCGGGCCCTGGACAACATGGCTCAGACCATCGGGGTGTTGGAGAACGAGGTGGTGAAGTCACGTGACTACCTGGATCGAGCTCAGCGCAATCAGCCGACGCAGCTGCCGGGCCCGGACCTGAACGTGGACGTCGCTCGCTGACCGCGGCGAGGAGGACGGGCTGAACGACGATGGGGTTATTCGACTGGTTGAAGTCAGATCAACCCGAGTCTGAGGCGCCACCGGCTCCGGCGGGGCCGGCGACTCCCGAGCAGATCGTCGCCTCGCTGGGCCGGGTGGAGCAGATGGCGGTAGACGGCAAGGTCCCGCCACCGGTGCTGTCACGGGTGTATCGGGTAACCCGGCGGCTACGGGAGACGCTGCCTCGGATGGCGAATGCCGGGCTGGACTCGATGGAACAGTATTCCTTGATGGCCACGGCCACCGACTATCTGCCCGAGGCCCTTAGTGGCTACCTGCGGCTGCCCCGGGACTGGGCCGACAGCCGTCCTATCGAGGGAGCCAAGACATCGCTGCTGCTCCTGGTCGATCAGCTCGATCTGCTGGGTTCAACGGTCGACAAGATGTACGACGCCGTGCTCCAGAAGGACGCCCAGGCGCTGATCGCCCACGGCCGGTTCCTGCAGGAGAGGTTCGGTCAGGCCCCTACCGAACCACCTGCTCCTCCGGCACCACCAGTCACCCGTCCGGCTCCCGTCGGCCCGTCCAACCCGCTCGACCTGGAGGTCTGAGTTGTCCATCACACTGCGTACCGCCCTCGAGCAGCTCCAGCAGGCCGCTACCGCGGCCGGCCTGGACCCGCAGCAGGCCCGGCTTGAGGGACTGCACTTGTCAGCCACGATCGCTGAGCCGGCCCGTGGGGCCTTCCGGGCCTGGGGCGCCGAAACTGGTGAGCCTGGCGGAGCTGAGGCCTTCTTCGACGCCGCCAGCAGGGGACGCCGTTTCCGCAGCGCACCCACCGTGCTGATGTCACAGCTCGCGCATGGCGACCCGGACCAGGCCCGGGCCTATGCCGAGGCCCTGGCCCAGGTGGCGACCGCTGCCTGCCTCTTGGGTGAGCCCCACCCGCAGGTGACGGGCAATGCCACACTGGCCGCGAGCGCCCAGCGGTCCGTACTCTCGCCCGCACCCCAGGCACCCCAGCCGGGGCCGGACCCGGGCCAGACGGATACGCCACCGGCAAGTGATGCCCCGGTGGGCGCATTCCCTGGTCTGCCCACCGCAGATCTGCCGGTTCCCGGGGTCGAGCCCACACCGCAGCAGTCCTGGCTGGAGTCGATGGCGGGACGGGGCCGTGAGGCTGCGGATGCGATGGGAGATTTCACTAAGCGCGCTCCCAGCATCCTGTCCAACGTCCTAGGCCAGCTCAAACAGACCCAGGACCGGATGGCCGAGGCCGGGATGCGGCCTCAGGGGGATCTGAGGCCCTTGCAGGTCAACCCATTCGACCTGGGTGACCTCGACCCGCACGCCCCGGGCGCCTTCTCCGGGATCACTGCCACCCCGGCGCCACCCACGGAACCGTCGGCGACCGGGACTGATCCGGCAGCCGCGCCAGCGGCGCCGACGGCGACACAACCGCAGGAGTCGGCAGCTGAACCCGAACCGGAAGAGCCGACTCGGTCGGTCGAGGAATTACTGGCCGAACTGGACGAACTGGTCGGGCTCCACTCGGTCAAGGAGGAGATCCACCGCCAGTCGGCGATCCTGCGAGTCCAGGCCCTGCGCAGCAAGGCCGGGCTCAAGGATCCCACCATCACCCGGCATCTGATCTTCGTCGGCAACCCCGGCACCGGTAAAACCACCATTGCTCGTCTGGTGGCGGGGATCTACCGGGCGTTGGGTCTGCTCAGCAAGGGACAGCTGGTGGAGGTCGACCGCTCCGAACTGGTTGCCGGCTATCTCGGACAGACCGCGATCAAGACCGCTGAGATCTGCAAGAAGGCTAAGGGCGGTGTGCTGTTCATCGACGAGGCCTACAGCCTGTCAGGTGACCAGTACGGCGAGGAGGCGATCAACACTCTGGTGAAGGAAATGGAAGACAACCGGCATGACCTGGTTGTGATCGTCGCCGGTTATCCCCGCCCGATGGCCACCTTCATCGACGAGAACCCGGGCCTCAATAGCCGGTTCCGGACCACCATCGAGTTCAGCGATTATTCCGACGACGAGCTGGTGGGGATGTTCACCGGCATGGCGCAGAAAGCCGACTACGACGTGACCGAGGACACTGCGACAGCTTTCCGGGTGCTGCTGGCCCAGCAGCCGCGCGATGAAGCCTTCGGCAATGGCCGGTTCGCCCGGAATGCGCTGGAGGCGGCCATCGGGCGTCAGGCCTGGCGGCTACGCGATATCACCGACCCGACCCTGGAACAGTTGCGGACCCTGTTGCCGCAGGACCTCGCCCCCACCAGCGAGGAGGAGCCGGTGCCCTGGGGCGATGCCCCGGCCGCTGAAGCGGATGAGATGCTTCCCGAGCAGGGCAATGACAGCGACCTGCCGTCGGATCCACAGCCGCCCCAGATCCCGGTCGATGGCTCCACGGAGACCTCCTCGTGAGCAGCCGCCCCTACCCGCCCGGCGTGGCCAGTACTCGGACCGCACCGGCCACCACGTCACCGTCCCAGCAGCTGGCGAAGTCTGCGGCAGGCCAGCCAGCTGTGGCCGCGACCGGCTCTACGGGTACGGACCAGTCACCGACGCCGCGGCTGCTGTCCGCTCTGCGGAACCTATCGGTGGCGCTCTGCCTGATCTTCACCGGACTGACCATGGTCGGTACCCTGACCCCGCGGTACCAGTTGAGCTATGCCGTCGGCGACTTTCAGCAGGGCCAGTTACTGCGCGATACTCGTACCCAACTCGCTCAGGCAGACCAGATCGCGGCCACCGCCTTCCTGGCTGAGCGGCCCCCGGCCGAAGAACTGGAGAGGTTCCAGTCGACGATGAGCACCGTCTCGACCAACCTGATCCAGGCCGCCTCCCACGACTCCACCGACGCCAGGGAACTGGCCAACGTCCAGGAACAAGTGAACACCTACCGTCGGTATGTCGATTCAGCGATTGCCACCAGTGCCTCCGATCCCGCTGCCGGGGCTCATATTTTCACCGGGACCAGCTCCACCCTGAACGCGCCCATGGACGCCCTCGCCACCTTGGCGATGGCCGCCGACCAGCGGGCCGATTCCCGCTTCACCACCACATTCGGCACCCTGGCGGTGGCAGCCGGTTGGATCTCGGTTGCGGTCTTGATGCTGACTAGCGTGGTCACCGCCCGCCGTACCCATCGGGCGCTAAACCCGGGTCTAGCAGGCGCGATCGTCTTGCTGTTGGCTGCCACTCTGCTGTTGAACGGGCACCAGACCACGATCCGTGACTCTCTGGGCAGCGCCGAGAAGACCAGCATCGTCTCGGCCCGGTCTGCCGCCAACGCCCGTACCGCTGCCTTCCGAGCCCAGGCGGCCGAGAGCCGCCACTACCTGGCCCCCTCCAGTGGCTTTGACAAGCTCTGGAAACACCACGACCACGAGGTACTGCAGGCCCTCGACGGTCTGAATCCGTCGACGCTGCAGACCTCACCGTCTCAGGCCTGGAGCAGGTATCAGGCGGCTCACAAGACGAGCCTGGTCCAACCGAATGCCCGCAGTCTGGGACGTTCCGACCAGCCATCGAGCACCATGGGGTTGCTGACGACCTTCACCAAGGAGACGACCAAGCTCGAGACCGACCAGGGCACGGCGGCTACCCAGACGATCGTCAAGGCCCGCGACCCGCTAATCGCCGTGATGATCATCTGCCTGCTGTGCGGACTGGGAGCGGTAGGAGCGACGGCTTGGGGAGTCAATCAACGATTGGCGGAATACCGATGAGCACTGCCCCGACCGCTCCGGGACGTCTTGGCCAGCCGGTCGAGGCGCAGGCAGCGATGGCCTACCTGGGCCAGCTCGGCGTCTGGGTAAGCGAACGACGAGCCGAACTGGACGAATTGGACTCTCTGATCCTGGCTGCGCCCGATAACGCGACCCTGACCAAGGACATGGTGTTGTCGCTGTCGGTCTGGCAGGCGATCAAGAACCGGTACGACCTGCTGCTGGCCACCTGGGATTCAGGTCGGGTGGGGCCCCAGCAACAGGAGCAGTTGTCGAGCCTGATCTGGGGCCGGCTGGATGACACCCTTCCGGATTCGGCCTCGCCGAACCCGGCCTCGGCTGCGGTCAGCGGACTGTCGGTATCGCTGCCCGAAGCCTGCCGGCTCAGTGACGCGCTCGTCTCCCAGCTACGCACCAAACTCGTCCGATCCCCCGGCGCCGACCAGTTAACATTGCGGCTGCGTGACCTACGAGCCCAGCTGGAACGGCTCCGGGACCAGGCCAAGCTAGAGCCACCTAGTTCCCAGGAGCAGGCGCTCGCCAAGATCAACCAGATGGCCGCCCGAACCGACGATCTGTCCGAACGGCTGTCGCGCGGCGGCGACATCGGGGGCATGCTGGGCCCGTTGGAGATCCAGGCGGCGACCATGGAACGGGACCTGATCGTAGGTAACACGTTGCGTCGCCAGGCTCGCGACAAACTGGGGCGAGCCCGTGAGCTGCGCGAGGCTCTGGTGCTGCGGGAGAGGGCGCTAACCGACCTGGTCAACCAGGTAGTGGCCGCCGTATCGCCGGCGCCGAAATACGCCGTGCCGAACGTGGCGGGGCTCGGGCCGATCCCGAGCAGCGCTTCCCAGCTGGACGGCTACCTGGCCCGGTTGACGCAGGTCAGCAATGCCATGCAGGTGGTGCAGGAGGCGTACTCGCAGGCGCTCGAACTGCGATCCGAGCTGGCCCGTCGGTTGGAGACCCTGCGCCACCAGGCCCGCCCCCTCGGTCTGGAGCAGGACGCCAACCACGCCGCCCTGGACCAGCTCATCCAGCGTTACCTCGACCGTTCTCCCACCCCGCTGAAGCTGGTCGACCACCTGATGGGCGCCTACGACGAGGCGGTACGCATGATGTCGCCCGGAGGTTCCACATGAGGTGCGTCCAGCCCGGCTGCTCGGGCACCATCGTCGATGGCTACTGCGACGTCTGCGGCATGCCGGCCCCAGGCGGGGCACATTCCGCGGCCGCTGCCTCGGTCGGTGGGGCTCCCCCGCCGCCGCGACGTCCCCAGCCCCTGTCCAACCGGGGGATCCCGCAGGCCCCACCAGCCCGGGTTGCCACTGGGACCTGCCAGATGCCGGGCTGCTCGGGTCGGATCATCGACGGTTATTGCGATGTCTGTGGGGCCCCGGCGGGTACCACCGGCGCCCCAGCAAGCGCCGCGTCCCCGTCCGGGCAGACCTCGGTCACCCGGGCCTCGAACATGATCGGGGCTACCGCTCTGGGCTCGGCGCGAGCCGGCGCCACCACCGCCCGTTCCTTGAAACGGATCCGCGATGCCGCCCAGCGGCTGCGGGCAGCCCGGCTCGGGGCTGGGCTGGCTAGTGTCCCGGCGGCGCCGGATATCAACCCGGAGCATGCCGTGATGGTGAACCCGGTGATCCCGGAGGACAAGCGCAATTGTCCTTTCTGCGGTTCACCGGTCGGCCGCTCACATGGTTCCGAGCAGGGTCGCCTAGAGGGTTTCTGCCCCAAATGTCGCCGGCCGTATTCGTTTACCCCGAAGCTACAGCCAGGCGATCTGGTCGCTGGGCAGTACGAAGTCAAGGGGTGCCTCGCTCATGGCGGTATGGGCTGGATCTATCTGGCTCAAGATAAGAACGTTTCCGACCGGTGGGTGGTTCTGAAGGGCCTGCTCAACATGGGCGACGAGGATGCGCTGGCCTCTACCATCGCCGAGCAGCAGTTCCTGGCTCAGGTGGAGCATCCCCTGATCGTTGAGATCTACAATTTCGTCACCCACCAGGGCGCTGGCTACATCGTAATGGAGTTTGTCGGCGGACGTTCCCTCAAGGAATTACTCAAGGAGCGGATGGCCAAGAACCATGGCACGTACGATCCGCTACCGGTGGACTGGGCGATCGCCTACATCCTGGAGGTGCTGCCAGCGTTCAGCTACCTGCACGACCGGCACCTGCTGTACTGCGATTTCAAGCCGGACAACGTGATCCAGGTTCAGGATTCGATCAAGCTGATCGACCTGGGTGGAGTCCGACGGATGGACGACAACGACTCCCCGATTTTCGGTACCGTCGGCTACCAGGCGCCCGAGGTAGCCACCATCGGCCCGTCGGTCGCCAGCGACCTGTTCACCATCGGCCGGACGTTGCTGGTGCTGACCTCAGAGTTCCGCGGCTATCAGAGCACCTACGAGTTCACGCTGCCGCCGGTAGACCAGATGCCGTTGTTCGCTGAATACGATTCGCTGTACCGACTGTTGTTGAAGTGTTGCGCCCGCGACCCATCCGACCGGTTCATCTCTGCCGACGAGTTGCGGCTGCAGTTGTTGGGGGTGCTGCGCGAGGTAGTCGGTTCTCAGCAGCCGGGTATTGCCCAGGGTTCGGCGACGTCTTTGTTGTTCGAGCCGCCTACGGTCAGCGGCAACAGCTTCGACTGGCACCAGCTCCCCCGGTTGCGCCCAGACACTACCGATCCTCAGTTCTCCTGGTTGGCGTCGATCAATCTGGAGGACCCGGTGGAGCGGATGGCCGCCTTGAACTCGGCGCCTCAGGTCACCAGTGAGGTACTGCTGGCGAAGGCCACAGCCGCCCTGGAGATGGACAATCACCAGCTGCTGCAGCAGTACGTCAACGAATTGCTGGCAGCTGACCCGTGGGAGTGGCGAGCGGTCTGGATGGCGGGCATGGCGGCCTTGCGGGCCACGCAATGGCGGACTGCCCAGTCGTCGTTTAACGCGGTGTACGGCCAGGTTCCCGGCGAACTGGCCCCCAAACTGGCGTTGGCGACGGCCTGCGAGATGGGTGGCGAGCCGGATGTCGCTGAGAACCTCTACCTGATCTGCGCCTCGACCGACGCCAACTACGTCACTCCGGCAGCCTTTGGCCTGGCCCGGCTTCGGGCCCAACGCCAGGATCTGCCCGGCACCTTGGACGCGCTCGACATTGTGCCGTCCACCAGCCGCGGCTATCTCGAATCCCGCCAGTTGAAGGCCGAGCATCTGCTGGCGCACGGAAATGGCCTGGCCGATCTGCAGGAAGCGATGGCGTCGACCCACAGTGCCCGGCTCGATCTGCTGACCCAGGCCCGGATCGACGTCAGCATCTACGAGCGGGCCCTGGCCGAGGTACGCGCCCACGGCGCCATGGCCAGCACCATCATCGGCGATGTGCCGGCGACGCCGGCTGCGCTGCGGGATCGTCTCGAGCAGGCCTATCGCACCCAGGCAGCCCTCGAGAATGACCCCGGCACCCGGATCGCCCTCGTCGAAAGCGCCAACCAGATCAGGAAGTGGAGCCTGCTGTGACCGATCCCGAGACCACAGTTCCGAGCGCCCAGCCGCCAGCCGGCGAGCCTGACCAGAACGGCTCATCCGCTGCGACTGGCAAGCCTCCGGCAGCCTCGCCACCGACATCGCCGGCATCGCCGCCGCGACCGGCCAAGAAAGAGACCTTCTGGTCGACATTGCTGCCCGACAGCATCGAGCGGTGGATCCGCCGAGACCGGACCCCGGCCGATCCCCCTGGTACGCAGTGGCGCCCAAGCCCGGACACCCCAACGCCGGGGGTGTCGTCGGACCCGATGCTGCAGTACCAGCCGCCGGGGGTCGAATGGACCCCGAGTACCCCGATCCTGGACACGGACGCGGTGGTCCTGCCGCCGCGTACCTGCCTGCACTGCGAGGGTGAGATCGACCCCGACGGCTACTGCACCCAGTGTGGGGCCAAGGCCGAAAGCGAACGGGATCATTTCCGCGAGCAGCCAGCCGACTGGGTCGGTGGGGTCTGCGACCGAGGGATCCGGCATGCCCGCAACGAGGATGCGATGGCGCTGGCTGCCGACCAGGATCCCGGTTCCCGGGCGGTGCTGGTGGTCTGCGATGGGGTTTCTAGTTCAGAGGACTCCGACATCGCCTCGCTCGCCGCCGCACAGGCTGCTCGCGACTACCTGTGGGATGATCAGGCCCGCCCCAGCGGCAATGTCGACACTCAGCTGTCCGAGATGACCCGGTCGCTGACTGAAGCCGCCGCCACCGCCAATCGTGCGGTGGTCGACACGACTGATCTGGCAAGTACTAATGCGGCCTCAGCAACCTTCGCCGGGGCCGTGATCGACGGCTCCCAGGTTTTCGTGGCGAACCTCGGCGATTCGCGGGTCTACTGGCTTCCCGATACCGGCGAGGGCCGGCAGTTGACGGTCGACGACTCCGTCGCCCAGGACCGGATCGAGGCTGGGATCTCCCGGGAGCAGGCAGAGAACGGAATCGGCGCTCACGCCATCACGAAATGGCTCGGCCGCGACGCCCCCGATCTGGAGCCTCGGGTCGCCATGCTCCCGCTCGACGGTGACGGTTGGCTGCTGGTGTGCTCGGACGGGATCTGGAACTACGCCTCGGCCCCCGCCGAAATCGACCGGGTCCTGCGCGATGCGCTCACCGCCGACCCCGGCCCCACCGGCGTGATCGACGTCTGCGAGACCATGGTGGCCTGGGCCAACGAGCAGGGCGGCAAGGACAACATCACCGTCGCTCTGGCGAGGGTTGGCAGCCCGGTTCGGTACCGGGTGGTGGATCCGCAGGCCCAGGAGCAACCGTCCGAGCCCTCGCAGCCCGGTCTCGACGGTCCACGTGACGGCAGTCCCACCGAACCCACAGCGGCATCGACTACGGACCCGGCCGGTACAGACCACACCGACGTGCCTGCGGTCACGGACCCTACGCCGGACGATTCGGTCACTGGGTCGGCGGTCCCACCGCAGTCATCGACCCAGCAGGCTCAGGTCTCGGCGGACCAGTTCCCGTGGCACCAGGCCGACGCCCAACCGGCTTGGCAGACCCAGGCCCAGGCGGACCAGGCTGGGTGGCAGCCGGTGACCACCCCTCAGCAGGCCTCCTGGCAGCAGCCGACCCAGCCGTCTTGGCAACCGGTGCAGCCGCAGTCTCACCCGACCTGGCAGCAGCCGGCGCAGCCGACCGAGCCGACCATGGAACGCTACGTGCCACCAGGCCTCGCCCCGCAGGGTGACGGTGACGACCTGCCTCCGTACCCTGCGATGGCTACCCCAGCCGACCCGCCGCCGACCGCGCCTGCCGACCGGACCCAGCTGCCTGCGTTCCCGGTCCAGTCGAGTGACGCCAGCGAGGAGTACCGTCAGCCCGAAACACCGCAGCAGGGTCACGCGACCCCTGGTGAGACCCACTGAGAGGATTGCCGCATGGCACAGTTCACGTCGACCGTCTACCAGAATGAGTTCCTCACCGACGGCGGTACGGATGTCAACGCGATTATCACTATTGACTGTGTCGGTGCCGGGGCGGCCGGGCAGACCGGTTCCGGTGACGCGGGCGAGATCATCATCGTTGATACCTCGGGTTCGATGGGTGAGACGAACATGCATGCCGCGAAGCAGGCGGCGATGGTGGCCGTCGACGCGATCCTGGACGGTACCTATTTCGCGATCGTGGCCGGCAACCACAAGGCGTACTTGGCGTACCCGATGGTGCAGACCGGAGCCGGGATGGTCCGGATGAACGACACCACCCGGCGCCAGGCCAAGGATGCGATCAGTTTTTTCCGCTCCGACGGCGGCACCGCGATCGGGGCATGGCTGAACCTGGCCAAGGCCCTGTTCGACTCGGTCGGGCCGCTGTCGCAGAAGCACGCCATCTTGCTGACTGACGGCGAGAACCACAACGAGACCCCCCAACAGTTGGCCGCGGCGATCCGCAACTGCCTCGGCCAGTTCCAGGCCGACTGCCGCGGCGTCGGGGTCGAGTGGAAGGTGGAGGAGATCCGTAAGATCGCCCAGGCGCTGCTGGGCACCGTCGACATCATCCCCTCCGGCCAGACAATGCCACAGGTCTTCCTGGAATTGATGCGCAAGGCCATGTCCCGCGGGGTGGCCGACGCCCAGTTGCGGGTCTGGGTGCCGCAGGGCGCCCAGGTTCTGTTCGTCCGGCAGGTCTCACCCCAGGTGGAGGATCTGACGGCCCGGGCGACCCCGGTGAACCAACTCACGATGGGCTACCCCACCGGTTCCTGGGGCGACGAGTCGCGTGACTACCACGTCGCCGTCCGGTTGGCAGCCAAGGCCGTGGGGCAGGAACAGCTCGCGGCCCGGGTGCAGTTGGCTCTCGGCACCAATGTCGTCACTCAGGGGCTGGTGAAGGCCCGCTGGTCTGATGATCCTAACCTGACCGCCCGGATCAGCCCTGAGGTGGCGCACTACACCGGGCAGACCGAGCTCGCTGCGGCGATCCAGGAGGGGTTGGCCGCCAAGGCCGCCGGCGACGACCGAACCGCGACCACCAAGCTCGGTCGGGCGATGCAGTTGGCGGTGCAGACCGGCAACGACGAGGCGACTTCCAAGCTGCGCAAAGTGGTCGATGTTGAGGACGCGGCCACCGGCACCGTACGGTTGAAGCGCGATGTCGCCAAGGCCGATGAGATGGCTCTCGACACCGCCTCGACCAAGACCACGAGGATCAGGGGCTGATGGCCGGAATTTGTGAGGCAGGGCACCGCTCGACCACCGATGACTACTGTGATGTCTGCGGACTGCCGGTCCAGGTGGCGCCGAGCGCGCCGCCTGTTGGCCGGGCGCCGGTTCCCGCCTCTCAAACCTGTCCCCATTGCCACGCGACCAACCCGGGTGATGCTCTGTTCTGCGAAGCCTGCGGTTATGACTACACCACGGGCACCTTGCCCCGAGCCGACGCGGCCGGGATGCTGGGACTGCGGCCCATGACCGAGGAGGAACCTGTGAGCGAGCCGAACAGCACCCCCCAGCCCGCCCCGGCGACCGACTGGCTCGGTGACGGCACCGTCGTACCACCTGTCGTCAATGCGCCGATGGAGGCTTCGCAGCCCACCCCTGGTCAGCCGACACCTGTGGTCCCGCAGTCGCAGCAGCCGGCGATTCCCCCCGGCCCTAGCCCGGTTGGGCCGCCGGTCGGTGACTTCCCTGTTCCCGACGATGCAGAGGTTCTACCGGTCCCGGCTCCCGGCGAGGAGGACTCGGCCGGGGTTAACTCCGGCTCCGGCGAGGCCGCTTCGGCCGAAACGGCGGGCCCAGCGGCTCCGGATGCTGGCTTGGACGACGCCCCGACCGCCGGTCGACCAGCCCCCCGGGCCGAGGCGTACGTGGCTGAGGTGTGGATCGACCCCGACTGGTACGAGGTGCAGCAAAGCCCCGACCCGATGCCCTCGGTCGGTCTGCCGACGATCTTCCGGCTCGGCACAGACAACCTCGTCGGACGCCTGTCGCGTAGCCGCAACAGCTACCCGCAGGTCGACTGTGGCACCGATTCGGGATGCAGCCGGGCCCAGGCTCGGATCATTACCGACGGCAGCCGCTGGTATGTGGAAGATCTCAACTCCGCCAACGGCACCTACATCGCCGCATCGGCCGGGCCGCTGCCTACCGTCCCGATTACGGGCCGGACCGAGTTCGGATCGGATGACCGGATCTACGTGGGCGCCTGGACCCGGATCGTGGTCCGCAAGGCGTCCCCGGAGGAGCTGGACTCGCTCGGCTGACACCACCAGCTTTGGCCGATGGCGAACAGCGACCCTGATAGGCGGCCGGTTGTGGCAGGCTCGGAGTCCGGACCAGTGAAAGGGGAACCGGTGGAAATCAAGGTCGGCATCGTCCATGCGAGCCGTGAGGTCAGCCTGGAAACAGATCGCACGGCGGACGAGGTCGCAGCTGATCTGGCCAAGGCCTTGGCGAACGGCGGTCTGCTGACGTTGACCGACACCAAGGGCCGTACGGTGCTAATCCCGGCAGCAGGGATCGCCTACCTGGAGCTGGGCCAAGAGCATGCCCGGCCGGTCGGCTTCGGTAAACTGTGAACCACGGCTAGGCCGCACCACGACGTACAGTCGCTAAACTGACCGGTGGCCGTGCACAAGGCACGACTCAATGCCGGCACCCCGATCCGCTCGGTGCGGTGCCGACGAGACCAGTTCCGGCCTGGAAGGGCCGGCCACCAGCGAAGGTACGACCCTGACCAGTATCGACGACGCCGTCACCACCGACCAGACCCAACCGGGCGACCCGGCCCAGGCCACTTTCGAAGATCTCGGGGTGTGTCCTGAGATCGTCCAGGCCCTGGAACGGGTGGGGATCACCAACCCATTCCCGATCCAAGCCCTGTCAATCCCGATCGCGATTCAGGGCACCGACATGATCGGCCAGGCTCGAACCGGGACTGGCAAGACGCTCGCTTTCGGGATCTCGCTGTTGCAGCGGATCACCGTGCCTACCGATCCCGGTTTCGACCGGCTCCCGGCACCGGGCAGACCGCAGGCGCTGGTGATGTGCCCGACCCGGGAATTGGCGCTGCAGGTGGCCCGGGACCTCGAGATCGCCTCCGCGGTCCGCCAGGCCCGGGTACTCACCGTGTATGGCGGGGTCGGCTACGAGCCCCAGTTGAACGCCCTCGACGAGGGGGTCGAGGTTGTCGTCGGGACTCCTGGACGGCTGCTGGACCTGGCGCAACGTCGGGCTCTGGACCTGGCTCAGGTCCAGGTGCTGGTGCTGGATGAGGCCGATGAGATGCTCGACCTGGGTTTTCTGCCCGACGTCGAACGCCTGATCGCGATGACCCCGGCCAGCCGGCAGACCCTGCTCTTCTCGGCGACCATGCCGGCTGCGATCGTGGCCTTGGCCCGGACCCACCTGTCGCACCCGGTCAATATCCGGGCTGAGGCTCACGACGCTTCGACAACGGTGCCGGACACCACCCAATTCGTCTACCAGGCACACGACCTGGACAAGCCTGAGATCGTGGCCAAGCTTCTGCAGGCCCCGGGCGCTAACCGGGTGATGATCTTCTGCCGTACGAAACGCACCGTGCAGCGGCTTACCGATGAGCTGGTGGATCGGGGTTTCCCGGCTACCTGCATCCATGGTGATCTGACTCAGGTGGCGCGCGAGAAGGCGCTCAAGAAGTTCCGCGACGGCAAAGCCCAGGTAATTGTGGCCACCGACGTCGCGGCCCGCGGAATCGACGTGGCCCACGTCAGCCACGTGGTGAACTACGAATGCCCCGACGACGAGAAGACTTATGTGCACCGGATCGGGCGGACCGGCCGGGCCGGGAATTCTGGGGTTGCGGTGACCCTGGTGGACTGGCCCGACGTGACCCGGTGGAAGGTGATCAACCGGATCTTGGAGCTGCCGTTCACCGAGCTACCGGAGTCGTATTCGACCTCGCCGCACCTGCTCAGCGACCTGCAGATCCCCGAAGGCACCAAGGGCCGGATTAGTGACCCGGCACCCCGGGGCCACGATGATCACCGAGACCGCAAGGACAAGAGCAAAAACAAGCGCGGGGAAAGCAAGGCCAAGCCCCGTCCGCAGCGGCTCCGCCGCCGCCAGGGTGAGGTGGTCACGGTCGAGGCCCCAGAAGGCAGCACCGGCCCGACTAAGCGGCGCCGTCGCCGCCGCCGAGGCGGCTCTTCTGAGCAGGCCGCGGAGGTAGCTGTCGAGAATTCAGATACGAACGACTAACCCCTGGTTTCGATCAGCAGCCATCGTTGGAGCAGTCCCCTGTTCGAGCGGCTAATCAGCGATGAGCTATCCCAGACGGCCAGATAATCTTGGAAACAGGACCCCCAGCCGGTCTGGAAATTAGCCTGAGCCGCGCCGCAGGGATAGAGCAAGCCGACAGCTTGAATACCAGTAGGCATCCGCCCTGACGGGCGGATGCCTACTGGTTCTCGACTCAGACTCTGACCATGGGGTGGGTTTGGTGAAGGTGTGAGGAGAGAAGCCATGGTGCGCTCTGGCACCACCACCCCCAACGGTCGACCTCGCCCTACTCGTGCGAGTAGGGAGGCTGTGGTAGCCCCGACGGGATTCGAACCCGCGCTACCGCCTTGAGAGGGCGGCGTGCTAGGCCGCTACACAACGGGGCCCTAGCTGGTCATAGACCGTACGTAACGTCACCACACCTGCTCTGGCGACGAACCGCGTTGGGGTACTAGGACTCGAACCTAGACTAACGGAACCAGAATCCGCTGGGCTGCCAATTACCCCATACCCCATCGACGCCTGGTGGCGCCGAGGAAGAACTGTAGCGGAGCGGTGACCTCAGCGCCAAACTGGAATCGTGCTCATGGCTGGTCAGACCGTCTGCGGGACCCGCATCCGGCGCGCCACCCACCACGACACCACGCTCACCAGGGCAAACGCGACCAGTTCGCGTCCCAACAAGAACCAGGTCAGCTCTTGGGTGGCCCGGACCTCGGCCACCGAACTAGTCAGGACGGCCCAGGTGAAGGCCCACAGGTTGTTGGCGACATGGGCAGCAACCGCCGCTTCCAGGCCACCGGTGCGCCAGACCAACCAGCCCGCCAGTACTCCGAATCCGAAACGCTGCAGGAACAAGGGCAAGTTCTGCGAGCCATGGAACAGCGCAAACACCGTGGCCGACAGCAGGATCGCCAGCATCGGGCTGCGTACCGCCATCCCGATTGCCTGCAGCAGGTAGCCGCGAAACAGCACCTCCTCCCCCAGGGCCTGCAGCGGCGCGGTCACAGCGACCGCCAGCAGCCAGAGCCAGGCACCCGGCTGCGGACGGATCTGTGGGGGTTCGCTCAACACCAGCACCAGGTTGAGAATCACGCTGGCCAGGAGCAGGACAGCCAGCCCGTACCGCCAACGCACGCCAGGGCTGACCGACCACAGCCAGGCTGCCCGGCGTCGGTGTACCAGCCGCAGCACCCCCACCACCACCAGCGTCAGGCTGCCCAGCGCCAGGTGCGCCGCGACCATCCCGGAAACAGTCTCGAAACGGATCGCCCGAGCCGTGAACTGCGCCAGCGGCTCGCTGCTGCCGGACCAGGCGTGGGCCAGGCTCAGCACCGCCCAGTTCACGCTCGGGACAATGAGGGAGAAGCCGGACAGCACCAGCAGCACGCCGACCACGGCCAGCCCGCAGGCTGCCCACCGGTTCGGTTGCGAACCGGCCGCTACCAGCGCCAGCGGATAGCTACTGCCTGCTGGGGGGACCGTCAACCCGGCCTGCTCCCGCCGCACCGGGTCAGGCCTCGACACCGGCATCCGGGTTCTGAACAGCTGACCCCTCCCCGACCACCGGGTTAGTGAGGGTGCCGATCTGGTCGATCTCGACCTCGACTACCTGGCCGGGCAGCATCGGGCCGACCCCGGCAGGGGTACCGGTCAGGATCAGATCGCCGGGCAGCAGGGTGGTGAACGACGACACGTACCGCACCAGGTCGACGATGCCGTGCACCATCAGCGAGGTCGTGCTGTCTTGGACCAGACGCCCGTCGAGCCGGGTCCGGATTCCCAGGTCCTGTGCCTCGGCCACCGACAGGTGGCTGACAATCCAGGGCCCCACGGGGCAAAACGTGTCGTATCCCTTGGCCCGGGACCACTGATCATCGCGGTTTTGCAGGTCGCGGGCGGTGACATCATTGGCCACGGTGTAGCCGAAGATCACCTCAGGCACCCGCTGCGCGGGTACATCGCGGGCGATCCGGCCGATCACCACCGCTAGCTCACCCTCGTAGTGCAGGTTGTCGGTGGTCATCGGGCGTATCACGGGCTGGTCGGGGCCGATCACTGCGGTATTCGGTTTGAGGAAGATCAGGGGCGAGTCGGGGACCTCGTTGCCCAATTCGGCGGCGTGGGCGGCGTAGTTACGACCGACCCCAACCACCTTCGACCGGGGAATCACCGGCGCCAGCAGCCGCACCTCGCTCAGCAGGTGCCGCTGCCCGGTGTACGAGACCGGCCCGGCGAGCGGGTCTGCGGTGATGGCGGCCACGGTTCCGGGATGGTCTGCCCCGTCCTCGGCAAGTTCGACGATCCCGTACCGGATGGTGTCAGCGATGGCGTACCGGGCTATGCGCATGCCGGCGACTCTACTGGCGATGGCCCGGTCGGAGCGGTTCAGCGCAGGATCTCACGCCGCTTCGCCACCACTTTGCGCAGCCGGCGCCGCTCGAACCAGTTCGCGTGCCGTACCCGAAAAGAGCCGACCCCAACGCTGCCGGTGATGTAGATGATCGGGCAGCCCGGCTCCGGTTCGGAGGGTACCCGACTGTTGACCGAGCCGATCCCGTGGCCCAGTTCGTCGATGTTGGCCGCCCATCCCGATGGCACGATCACCACTACCGAGCCGGCTCCAGCGCTCAGATTGAGGTGGATCACCGGCGCAACTGGGCGCGCCAGCAGACAGTCCAGCCTGATCGAACCAAGCCGGGGGCTGACCGCCAGATACTCCGGGATCGTCCACTCGCCGCGGCGCACTACCGAATCCCAGCCGGCCTGAATCCGCAGCGGATGCTCAGGGGTGCTGCCTACCTTGGCCTTTGCCGTCGCCGGCCCTATCCCTGGATAGGGCTCCGCCTGGACCGGGGTCGTTACGGCATCCGGTTCCCGGTATGACGTCGAGACGGGCCCCAGATCAGCAACCAGGCTGTTCAACACCATGACCGACTGGGCCGAGCGGGCAGCAGCAATCCGCTCGTCGACCTCGTCTAAGGTCAGTCGCCCATCGCCGGCGGCACCGTGCAGCCGCTTGACGATGGCCATGCGTTCTTGTTCCAGCTGCTCACCATCCATGCCGGGCACCCTATCCAGCGGCGGCAGTGGTCTCACCGCGGACCGTGATCCCATACCGGAAGGCGTCGACGAGGGCCTCGTAGGAGGCTTCGATCACATTAGCGCCGACCCCGACAGTGGTCCAGGAGTGCCCGCCGAAGCGGGTGTCGATCAGCACCCGGACGACGGCGTCCGTGCCATGGCCCTGGTCCAGGATCCGGACCCGGTAGTCGATGAGTTCGTAGTCCGTGACGAACGGAAAGGCTGGCACCAGCGCATTACGCAGCGCCATGTCCAACGCATTCACCGGGCCGTTGCCGTCGCCGGCGTAGAGCCGAGACGGGCCGGAGCCGGTCGAAACCCGGACCACCGCCTCCGACACGTCGCTCTGGTCCGTCACAACCCGCCAGGTCTCCACCCGGAACGGCCACCGTCCCTGCCCCAGCTCGTCGCGCAGGACCAGATCGAAGGAGGCATCGGCCGCCTCGTAGGAATAACCATCGGCTTCGCGGGCCTTGATGGTCTCGGTGACCTGGGTGGCCAGGTTCTGGTCGGACAGGTCGTGGCCCAGCTGCTGGCCCTTGATTTGAATGGTGGCCCGCCCGGCCTGGTCAGAGATCAGCATTCGCATGTCGTTGCCGACACGGCCCGGCTCGGTGTGCTGGTACAGCATCGGGTCGACCTTCACCGCCGAGGCGTG
Source organism: uncultured Propionibacteriaceae bacterium (assembly GCA_938046585.1). Taxonomy (GTDB): domain Bacteria; phylum Actinomycetota; class Actinomycetes; order Propionibacteriales; family Propionibacteriaceae; genus Fen-668. The sequence goes on from CALIWR010000004.1 coordinate 148,753, forward strand.
CAGGCCGGCCTTGTGGGCAAAGGCGCAGGCCCCGGTGTACGGCTGGCGGGCCATCGGGGCCTGGTTGGCGATCTCCGCGATCGCATGCGAGGTCCGCGTCAGGTCGCGCAGCGCCTGCGGGCTGACCAGCGGCCAGCCGAATTTGAGCTGAAGGTTGGCGATCACGGTAATCAAATCAGCATTACCGGTACGTTCGCCGTAGCCGTTGATGGTGCCCTGGATGTGGATGGCGCCGGCCTCGACCGCGGCAATGGTGTTGGCCACGGCGCAGCCGGTGTCGTTGTGGCAGTGGATGCCGAGGTCGACCCCGATCGCGGCGGCTGCGCTCACCACATCACCCATCCAGTTCGGCAGCATCCCGCCGTTGGTGTCGCACAGCACCACCACCTCTGCTCCGGCCTCAGCCGCGACCCGGACCACGTCGAGCGCGTAGGACGGGTTGGTCCGGTAGCCGTCGAAGAAGTGTTCGGCGTCGACAAAAACCCGTCGGCCCTGGCTGCGCAGGAAGCTGACGGTGTCGTGGATCATCTCCAGGTTGGTCTCCTCAGTGGTCCGCAGCGCCTCGGTGACATGACGGTCGTGGGCTTTCGCCACGATGCAGACCACCGGGGTCCCGGCGTCGACCAAGGCCTGGACCAGCGGGTCTGCGGCCGCGGGGATCCCGACCCGGGTGGTCATCCCGAAGGCCACCAGGGTCGCATGACGCAACGTCAGCCGGTGGGCGGCCTCGGCGAAGAAGGCCGTATCGTTGGGGTTGGCTCCTGGCCAGCCGCCCTCGATGAAGGTGACTCCCAGGTCGTCCAGCAGCCGAGCGATCCGGAGCTTGTCGTTGACTGACAGCCGTAGCCCCTCCTGCTGGGCACCGTCACGCAGAGTGGTGTCGAAGACGTGGAGGCTCTCGGGAGCTACCGGGATCATGCATTCCGCCTGTGTCATTGTCGGGGCGCACAGTCAGCACGCCATACGCTCACGGTCTCGGGTTGGTACCGGGAGCGCCGGGGAGTCTTCCTGGCTCGGCTACCCCGGGAAACCGATGACCGGCATCTGAGACTCAGACCCGCTGGACCGGCCGGCCCGGTCACCGCCTCACGGGTGCGCCCGGTTCCTGGCAGATCCGCAGAGTCCAGCCGTGCTGGTCGGCGACGCGGCCGTACTGGATGTCGAGCAGGTGGGCTCGTAGCGCCGCCGCCTTCTCCCCCTCGGGCTGGGCCAGCCGGGCCGGTTCGGCCCGGTCCTGCACGAAGCTGCCGATTGGCGTGATTACCGCTGCCGTGCCGCAGGCGAAAGCTTCCACTACCCGGCCGGACCGGATGCCGTCGATCAGTTCGGTCAGGGCGACCGGCCGGACCTCGGTGGTCAGCCCGAACGACGGCGCCAGGGTCAAGATCGAATCTCGGGTGACCCCGTCCAGAATGGTTCCGCAGACCGGCGGGGTGATCAGCCGGTGATCGTCGGTGACCAGGAAGACGTTCATGCCGCCCAGCTCCTCCAGCCAGGTGTGACTGGCGGCGTCGGTGAAGAGCACCTGGGAACAGCCGTGTTCGGCGGCCTCGCGTTGAGCGAGCAGCGATGAGGCATAGTTTCCGCCGCATTTGGCGGCCCCGGTCCCCCCGGCCCCGGCCCGGCTGTACTGGGTGGTTACCCAGATGTCGACAGGTTTCACGCCGCTGCTGAAGTACGGCCCGACCGGCCCGGTGATCACCGCGTACTGCACGGTCAGAGCCGGCCGTACCCCAAGAAAGGCCTCGTTAGCGAACATGAAGGGGCGCAGGTACAGGCTCTTCTCACCGCCGGCCGGAACCCAGCGCTGGTCAGCCTGGACCAGGCTGGTAATCGAGGCCAGGAAGTCCGCCTCGGGCAACTCGGGCAGGCCCAGTCTCCGGGCGCTGGCATTGAACCGTCGGGCATTCAGTTGCGGCCGAAACAGCCAGACCGATCCGTCGTCGTGCCGGTACGCCTTCAACCCCTCGAAGACCTCCTGGCCGTAGTGGAGCACCGCGACCGCCGGGTCGAGCTGGAAGGGGCGGTAGCCGATCACGGCGTCGTCATGCCAGCCGGAATCCTGATCCCAGGTCGCTACCGCCATATGGTCGGAGAAAACTTGCCCGAAGCCGGGGTTCTCAAGCGCGGCGGCGAGCACCTCGTCGGAGGTGACGGCGGGATCGGCGGTGACCGGGAACTGGAGTGCCATGCCCGCAAACTATCAGCGCCGCGCTGAGACCGGCCGGCCGCTCGGCACCCGGTTCGTTAGGGTGCCCAGGTGACCCAGCAGACCATCGCCGTCATCGGCGGAGACGGAATCGGCCCCGAGGTGATCGGCGAGGCGCTGAAGGTCCTGACCGCCGTGGCAGGCGCCGAAACCTTCCGCTTTGAGCCGTACGACCTGGGCGCCGAGCGCTGGCAGCGGACCGGGCAGGTGCTTCCCGATGCCGAACTGGAGCAGCTAGCGCACGCCGATGCGATCCTGCTCGGCGCGGTCGGCGCCGCCCCCGGATCGACAGCCGTACCGTCCGGACTGTTGGAACGCGGGCTGTTGCTGCGGCTCCGGTTCGCTTTCGACCATGCGGTCAACCTGCGCCCCTGCAAGCTCTATCCCCACGTGGCGACCCCGCTGGCACCGAGCGTGGTCGAGGGGCGGACGGTGGACTTCGTCGTGGTCCGGGAAGGTACCGAGGGTCTGTACTGCGGCAACGGCGGCAGCCTGCGCCAGGGCACCGGCAACGAGATCGCCACCGAGGTCAGCGTCAACACGGCGCTGGGGGTGGAACGGGTGGTCCGCGACGCGTACCGTCGCGCCAGCGGCCGCCGCGGCCGGCTCACCCTGGTCCACAAGCACAACGTGTTGGTTCATGCCGGCGGGCTGTGGAACCGGGTCTTCGCCGAAGTCGGGGCGGATTTCCCGCAGGTCGAGACTGATTATTTGCACGTCGACGCGGCCACGATCGCGCTGTGTACGAATCCCAGCCGCTTCGATGTGATCGTCACCGACAACCTTTTCGGTGACATCCTCACCGACGAGGCGGCCGCGGTGACCGGCGGGATCGGGCTGGCGGCCAGCGCCAACATCAACGTCGAGGGCCGCTACCCGTCGATGTTCGAGCCGGTGCACGGCTCGGCCCCGGACATCGCCGGGAAGGGGATCGCCGACCCACGGGCCGCGATCCTCTCGGCCGCGATGCTGCTCGACCACCTCGGCCACGCCGAGGCGGCCCGCCGGGTCCAGGCCGCGGTCGAGGCCGACATCGCCGCCACCCAGGGCGCGTCGCGGACCACCACCGAGGTCGGCGACGCGATCGTCGCCAGCCTCTAGGCGCACCGGGCTCTGCCCGCCTACCTCGAGCTCTGCGGGCCCACCACCTGGGCGGCCCAGGCGCCGGCCCCCGCGGCGGAGTCGCTCCAGGGCCAGGCGATCACGTCGCCGGCGATCAGCACCCGGCGCCCTGGGGCCGAGCGGCGGTAGGCGGCGATGGCGGCCAGGCGCCCGGGCGGGCTGGCCGGCATGGCGTGCTCGATCCGGGCCACCCGGTTCCGCTCCGGGTCGGTAAGCAGCTCGGGTCCCAGCCGGGGCTCCCAGGCCAGCAGGGCCTCGCGAGCGGCGTCCAGGATCTCGGCGTCATTCTGCTCGGCCCGCAGGTGGGCCTGCTGGTCGGTGAGCAGGCAGGTCACCAGGTCCCCTGCTCCACTGGCGTGCCCGGCCCGGGAGGCGACGCAGACGGCGGCCAGCGGGCCGGAGCCGGGAGCCAGCAGCACCCCGTACGCGCCACCCAGCTCGTCGTCTCGGAGCCGCCGACGCACCCCGAGCCCGACCAGCAGGCCCCGGGTGTACGGGGTCGCGGCGACTGCCGCCTCCAGCGGGTCCAGCGCCCACAGGCCGGTCAGCGCCGGGCCGGGCACGGTGACGACCACCCGGCTGGCACGGAGCTCACCAGCACTCGTCCGCAGCAGCACCTCGCGCTCTGCGGCCTCGACGGCGTGGACCTGGACCTGGGTGCGGACCTGAAGCCGCCCGGCGAGTGCCCAGGGCAGCCGCTCCAGGCCACCGGGCAGGGTCAGGGTCCGCTGGCGCAGCCCGTGCGCGGCCATCGCGGCGACCCCGGCGGCCGAGGTCTGCTCGGTGTCGCCGAAGTAGAAGCCGTGGTACGCGGGGCGCCAGGCCCGCTCCAGCAGTGTCGGGAGCCCGAGTGTCTCGGCCCACTCCCGGGCCGGCAGGCTGTCCAGAGCCAGCCAGTCGAGCGGGTCGACGGTGCCCCGGCCGCGGCAGGAGGCGGCGAACCGGGACAGGCCGGGCAGCATCCCGAAGCCGTCGCGCCAGCTCAGCAGCCCGGACCGGACCGCGGTCAGCGGGCGGTTGGACCGTAGCGGGTACAGCCGCTGCCGGTGGACGACCGCGCTGGCGCTGCTGACCGTACGGGGTGTCAGCCCGAGCTCAGCCGCCAGGGCCGGCAGCAGCTGGTAGGCGCTGGTGTAGAAGGTGGCGCCGGCCTCCATGACGGCGTCGTTGACCTGGACCGAGTGGATCCGCCCGCCTGGCCGGGCCTGCTGCTCCAGCACCACCGCCTCGACCCCGGCCTGCCGCAGGCGGTACGCGGCACACAGGCCGCTGATCCCGGCGCCGACCACGACCACCTCAGGCATCGTGGCCCTCCAGTACCCGGTCCAGCAGCCGGGCCAGCCGGCGGTACTCGTCCCCCTGGACCGGCGGGTCGAGCAGTACGGCTCCCAGGTAGAAGGCCTGTGCCAGGCGGGTCAGGTCACGGGCCTGCTTGGGATCGGCGGGCAGCAGCCCCTGGTAGAGCCGCGAGACCAGCTCGCCCCGGGCCGTGTCGACCCGGGCCACGTGCTCGGCGACCGCCCGCTCGGTCACCGCCCAGCGCCGGATGGCCGCCTCCAGAGCGAGGTCCTCCGCGGCGATCGTCTCGACCAGTGCCTGCAACCTGGCCCGTGGGGTCTCGACCCGCGCCAGCTCGGCGAGCGGCTGCTGGGCACCGCGTCGGTCGAGGTAGCCCAGGAAGGCCTCGGTGAAGTCCTCCAGGCTGCGGAAGTGGTGGTAGAAGGAGCCCTTGGTCATCCCGGCGGCCTGGCAGAGGGCATCCACCCGCAGCCGGCCGGGCCCCTGCTCGACCAGGACCCGGGCAGCGGTCTCGAACCAGTCCTGTTTCCGGTAGCGCACCACGTTCCATACCATACGGTATGGTTCGGTTCGCTCTCACTCCCCCGAACTCAGCTTGGCGAGAGCCAGCGGCTGGGCAGCGGAAAGGGCCGGGCAGAACCGCCCGGCCCCTCGCGTCAGGTCAGCGCGCCGCCGTGCCTTCGGTGTAGTCGGCGTCGTTGGTCTGCACCCAGCTCATGAGCTTGCGCAGCTCGCGGCCGGTGGCCTCGATCGGGTGCTGCTCGGCCTCCGCGCGGAGCCGGGCGAACTCCGGGGCGCCGGCGTCCTGGTCGGCGATGAAGCGCTTGGCGAAGGCACCGGACTGGATGTCGGCCAGGACCTCCTTCATCCGCTGCCGCACCGAGTCGTCGATCACCCGCGGCCCGGAGACGTAGTCGCCGTACTCGGCGGTGTCGGAGACCGACCAGCGCTGCTTGGCGATCCCGCCCTCGTACATCAGGTCGACGATCAGCTTCAGCTCGTGCAGGCACTCGAAGTAGGCCACCTCGGGCTGGTACCCGGCCTCGACCAGGGTCTCGAAGCCCGCCGTCACCAGCGACGAGATCCCGCCGCAGAGCACGGTCTGCTCGCCGAACAGGTCGGTCTCGGTCTCCTCGGTGAAGGTGGTCTTGATGCCGCCGGCCCGCAGCCCGCCGAGCGCCTTGGCGTACGAGAGCACCAGCGGCCAGGCCTGCCCGGAGGTGTCCCTCTCGACCGCAACCAGCACCGGCACCCCGCGCCCGGCCGCGTACTCACGCCGCACCAGGTGCCCGGGGCCCTTCGGCGCCACCATGCAGACATCGACCCCCTCGGGGGCGGTGATGTAGCCGAAGCGGATGTTGAAGCCGTGCCCGAAGAAGAGAGCATCGCCGGCTACCAGGTGGGGGGCGATCTGCTCGGCGTACAGGCCGCGCTGGACCTGGTCCGGGGCCAGCACCATCACCAGGTCGGACTCCTCCACGGCGTCCGCCACCGACAGCACCCGCAGGCCCTCGGCCTCGGCCTTCTCCCGGGACTTCGAGCCCTCGTGGAGCCCGACCCGGACATCCACCCCGGAATCGCGCAAGTTGAGCGCGTGAGCGTGGCCCTGCGAGCCGTACCCGATCACCGCGACCGAACGGTTCTGGATGATCGAAAGGTCCGCGTCGTCGTCATAGAACATCGTTGCTGCCATCTGGGCTGTCTCCTTAGCCTGGATCACGAACGCGTTAGGCGCGCTCAGCCTTCGGGGTCTTGTCATAGCGGCTACGGTCGGTGATCGCCCGTACGCCACGTCCCAGTGCCACTGAACCAGACTGGACCAGTTCACGCACCCCGTAGGGCTCGAGGAGGTCCAGCAAAGCTCGGATCTTGCGGTACGAACCGGTGACCTCAATCACCACCGATTCTGGGGCCACGTCCACGATCCGGCCCCGGAACATGCTGGTGACCTCCAGCAGCTGGCTACGGGTCCGGGCATCAGCGCGGACCTTGACCAGGATCAATTCGCGCCGTACCGCTTCGCCCTTGGCGAAGTCGAGGATCCGGATCACCTCGACCAGCTTGTTCAGCTGCTTGGTGATCTGTTCCAGCACCTGCTCGGATTCGACCTCGATCACGATCGTGACCCGGGAATACCCCGGGTCCTCGGTCGGACCGACCGCCAACGATTCGATGTTGAACCCACGCCGGGCGAACAGCCCCGCGATCCGGGCCAGCACACCGGGCCGGTTCTGGACCAGCACGCTCAGGGTATGAAACTGGCTCACAGCTCCTCCTCGTCCCACACCGGGGCCAGGTCCTTGGCGATCATGATGTCGGAATTGCTGGTGCCGGCCGCGACCATCGGCCAGACCAGCGCATCCTTGTGGACGACGAAGTCGATCACAACTGGCCGATCGTTGATCTCCAGCGCCCGCTGGATCACCGCGTCCACCTCGGCGGGACGTTCCGCCCGTAGCCCCACACAGCCCATGGCCTCAGCGAGTTTGACGAAATCCGGGATCCGGTACGAATGCAGGTCGGTATTGGAATAGCGCCCGTCGTAGAACAGGGTCTGCCACTGGCGGACCATCCCCAGCGATTCGTTGTTGATGATCGCGATCTTGACCGGGATCCGGTTCAGCGCACAGGTGACTAGTTCCTGGTTGGTCATCTGGAAACAGCCATCCCCGTCGATCCCCCAGACCAACGCGTCGGGTCGGCCGACCTTGGCTCCCATCGCGGCCGGGACACAGTAGCCCATCGTCCCGGCACCGCCGGAGGTAAGCCAAGAACGGGGTTTGAGGTGCGGCAGGAAATGGGCGGCCCACATCTGGTGCTGGCCGACCCCGGTGGCATAGATCGCGTCCGGGCCAGAAAGTTCACCGATCCGCCGGATCACCTCCTGCGGCAGCAGCCGGTCGTCGCTCGGATCACCGGCGTCGGTCGGGTAACGCTGCTGCAGACCCTGCAGATAGCCGACCCAACTGGTGACATCAGGGATGGGCTGATGCGACAGCTGTTGGAGCAGGTCACGCAGGAAGAGTTTGGCGTCGCCCACTACAGGCAGGTCAGCGGCCCGGTTCTTCCCAATCTCGGCCGGGTCGACATCACAGTGGATGACCTTGGCATGCGGGGCGAATGTCGACAACTGCCCGGTCACCCGGTCGTCGAACCGCATCCCGACCGCGATGAACAGATCGCACCGCTGTAGTGCTCCGACGGCAGCCACCGTCCCGTGCATGCCGGGCATCCCGAGGCTGAGGGGATGGTTATCGGGGAAAGTGCCCCGTGCGGTCAGGGTCGTGACCACCGGGATCCCGGTAGCCTCGACCAGGGCCGCCAGGGCTTTGCTGCCCCCGGCCCGGGCCACCCCGCCGCCGATCACCAGCACCGGTCGTTCGGAAGCGGCGATCATCCGGGCCGCCTGCGCCACCTGACGGGTGTGCGGCCGGACTGTCGGCCGGTAGCCCGGCAGAGCGATCGTAGGCGGCCAACGGAAGGTGGTAGTGGCGGCCAGGGCGTCCTTGCTGATGTCCACCAGTACCGGGCCGGGGCGCCCGGTGGCGGCGATCTCGAAGGCCTCGGCCAACGCCTGGGCGATGTCATCGGCGTTCGTCACCAGGAAGTTGTGCTTGGTGATCGGGAAGGTAATTCCGCGGATATCGGCCTCTTGAAAGGCATCGGTGCCGATGGCGTGCGAGTTCACCTGGCCGGTAATGGCGACGATCGGGACCGAGTCCATGTAGGCGTCGGCTAGCCCGGTAACCAGGTTGGTCGCCCCGGGCCCGGAGGTCGCGATGCACACCCCGACCCGGCCGGTGACCACCGCATATCCCTCCGCCGCGTGAGCCGCGCCCTGCTCGTGGCGGACCAGAATGTGGCGGATGGTGGAATCGAAGAGCGGGTCGTACGCCGGCAGGATCGCACCGCCGGGGATTCCAAAGGCCACCTCGACTCCCAGGCTCTCCAGGGACCTGACGAGTGCCTGGGCGCCCGTCACGGTGGTCTGGTCGGCCCGGTCAGTGCTGGCCATCGATGCTCCTTGGGTGTCGGTGGTGTCGGGTGCGGGTCCATGAAAAAACCCTCGCTGCTGGCGGCAGGCGAGGGTGCGTGTCTGACGCCCACAGGGCGAGACACGCGTTCAGGGTACGAGCACGGTTTGCACGGCGTCACTCTCGCTGATCTCGAGCGCCTCGTCAACGGATGTCCACGTTCTGGACGGGTCTTACCGGCTCGTACGGTTCGGTCCCGAGTCCGGACTCAGCCCTCCGGGCGGCAGGCTGAGCCGAACCGGCGCGCAAGCGGCGAACCAGGTCACCGAAGAGGGCCACGATCAGCGCCGAACCCAGGACCGGGCCCAGGCTGCCGACTAGGTTCTGGCTCACTGAATAGTTCACCTCGGTATGCCCGCCGTACGGCAGCACCGACAACGGCAGACAGATCGCAATCCACACCATCCAGATCCGGGCCGTCCACTGCGCCCAGGCCGGGACCCGGCAGCCAGGAACTGACACCGCCATCAGCAGCACCACCGCCCAGACGTGGTGGTGGGTCCACGACAACGGTGAGGCCAGGCAGGTGGCCAGGCCTACCAGGCCGACCGCGAAGACCTGTTCCTGGCGGCGCCACCAGAAAGCGGCGACCAGGGTCGCCAGCCCAGCCACCAGGAAACCCAGCAGCAGGGCCGTGATCACAGTCGGGCGGTCTTCGGTGAACCAGCGGGTCAACACCCCGCTCATGCCCTGGTTGCCGACATAGACCGGACCAGCGGTGTTCACCTCCCCTTGCCCGAGCCCCCGCCAAAAGTGCGCGGATTCGGCGGGTAACAGCAGAAAACCGATCCCGGTGAAGACCAGGAACGAAACCAGGCTGACCGCCGCCGCCGCGTACCTGCGAACCAGGACCGCGAAGACCACGAACAGCAGCGGGGTCAACTTGATCGCGGCGGCCAGCCCGATCAGCGTGCCCTGGGGGATCCGGCGCTGCTCCCCCGGGGCGTCCGGGAGCAGATCGGCGACTACCAGCGCCATCAGCATAGTGTTGACCTGTCCGTAGCCAACAGTGGTCCGGATCGGTTCCATCGCCAACACCAGCACCGCGGCCACCAGGCCCAACAGCCAGCCCCGCGGCAGCCGGCAGCGGCGCAACACCACCAGTAGCGACCAGGTTCCGAGCAGGGTCCACAGGAGTTGCCACAGCAGGTACGGACCGACCAGCAGCGGGGTCATCAACACCGCCGCGATCGGTGGGTAGATGAACTTGAGGTTGTCTCCCGGGGTGCTGGTGAGGTAGATGTCGCGGCCGTTGACCAGGTCCTGGACAGTCAGGTGGTACACCCGCAGGTCGATAGTGTTCGGCCGGTACGGCAGCAGCGAGCCGTGGGAGATGATCAGCGGCAGCAGCACCAGGCTGACCAGCAGCGGCGGCACCAGTTCTACTGCCTGCCGCAGCAGCCGCTGCCGAGTGCTCACCTGGCCTCCGTCAGTAGCTGGTGGACCTGGTCCAGGTCTTGGTTCGCGTCCCGTACGAGCAGCGCCGCCATCCCCGGCGCCGGCCGGTAGCGGGGAACCAGGTGAACGTGGAGATGCCCAACCTCCTGCCCGGCCACCTCGCCCGCGTTGATCACGACGTTCATCGCGTCGGCTCCCAGCCGGGCGACCAGCAGCGGCACCACCGCCTCTAGCGCCGGCTGAACCTCGGACCAGGCAGCGGGGTCGGCGATCAGGTCCGGTACGTGCCGGCGCGGCACCAGCAGGGTGTGACCGTCGTGCCAGGGTTCGATGTCGAGGAAGGCGACTGCCTGCTGGTCCTGGTACACGATCCGGGCGGGGATCTCGCCGGCCACGATCCGGCAGAACAGGCAGGCGCTCATGCGCCCGGCCCCGCGACGACACTGGCGAACGGTTCCCCTGCCATGAGGTGGCGGATCTGCTCGGCCAGCAGCCGGTCGTAGCGCCGCTGGAAGGACGAGGCCTGCCCGCCGACGTGCGGAGACAGGGTGACGCCGGGCGCGTCCCACAGCGGATGGTCGGCCGGCAGCGGTTCGGGGTCCACCACGTCCAGCGCAAACCGTAGCCGTCCGGCCTCGGCCAGGGCGGCCTCGGTCACCAGGATCGGGCCCCGTCCCACGTTGACCACGAGGGCCTGGTCGGGCAGCAGAGCCAGGGCGGCGGCGTCGAAGATCCCGATCGTCTGCGGGGTCGCCGGGGCGGTGATCACCACCAGGTCAGCGGCCGGCAGCAGTGTCGCCAATTCGCTCACCGGGTACACCGCAGGGTCGGTCTTGGCGGTCCGAGCGATTCGGGTCACGTTGGCCGGTTCGAATCCGGCCAGGCGACGCTCCACTGCCGCCCCGATCCGCCCGTAGCCGAAGATCAGCACCTGCCGGTCGGCGATTGAGCGTCCCCAGCCCGGCTGCCAGATGTGAGCGGTCTGGTCTCGGGCATAACGGTCCAGTTCGCGGCCGTTAGCCAAGGCCAGAGCCACCGCCAGCTCCGCAGTCCCGGCATCGTGCACACCGCCCGCATTGGCCAGGCTCACTCCCTCGGGCAATACCGGCAGCATGTGGTCGTACCCGGCCGAGCCGAGCTGCAGCAGCCGCAGGCGTGGCAAGTCCCGGTCCCGGATCACCTGCCACGAGGCCGGGCCCTCGGCATTGGGCAGGGCGATCAGTTCTACCCGGTCGGCGCTGTCGGGGATCGGCGCGTTGGGGCCGGGGAAGACCGCGATCTCGACCTCGTCGGGGTGTCCGACTGCAGCCGCCGCCTGTTCGATAGTGGGGTACGGCAGCCACACCGTCCTCGTCATCGGAATTGTCCTCTCTCATGCTCGGTCATGGTCCGAACCGGGTAGCCGGCCGCAGCTAGCGCCTGCTTCACCTCGGCAATGGTCAGGGTTTGGTAGTGAAAGACGGAGGCCGCTAGCACCGCATCGGCCCCGGATTGAACCGCCGCCACAAAGTGGTGCGCGGCGCCGGCCCCGCCGGAAGCGATCAGGGGGACGTCGACCACTGCCCGGACATCGCGGATCATCTCCAGGTCAAAACCGACAGTGGTGCCGTCGGCATCCATTGAATTGAGCAGGATCTCCCCCGCCCCACGACTGACCGCCTCCCGGACCCAGGCGACCGCGTCCCGGCCTGCGCTGCGGCGCCCACCGTGGGTGGTCACCCCGTATCCGGACGGCATGTCCGGTTCGCGACGGGCGTCCACCGACAGCACCAGGACCTGGTTACCGAAACGCCTGGCAATTTCGTCGATCAGCTCCGGACGGTGGATCCCGGCGGTATTAATCCCGACTTTGTCGGCCCCCGACCGCAGCATCCGGTCGACATCGTCGACCGCGGTCAGCCCGCCGCCCACGGTGAGCGGGATGAACACCGTCTCGGCAGTCCGGGCAACCACCTCACGCATCGTCGCCCGCCCCTCGGCGGAGGCCGAGACATCCAGGAAGACCAGCTCGTCGGCGCCTTCGGCCCCGTAGCGGTGGCCAAGTTCGACCGGGTCCCCGGCGTCACGCAGATTCTGAAAGTTGACGCCCTTCACGACCCGGCCGTCGTGGACGTCCAGGCAGGCGATCACGCGAACCGCGAGGGGCATGACGTCAGCCTAGCGGTGACGCCGGGGCCAGGGCCGAGACCAGCCCAGGCGGCATAGGATTGGGCCATGGCTGAACTCGCCACCCGGTTCCAAGAACTCCCCTTAGACCGGCTGGCGGCCGCCGCCCTGCAGCGGGCCGCGCAGCTCGGCGTCTCCCATGCTGACCTGCGCGTGGAGTTGATCCGGACCGGGCTGCGCACACTACACGACGGCAGTTTGGAGACCACCAGCGACCAGACCACCCTCGGTCTCGGGGTTCGGGTGATCCACGACGGAGCCTGGGGCTTTGCGGCCGGGATCACGCTGACGGCCGAGGCTGCCGCGGCGTTGGCGGACCAGGCGGTCGCCGTGGCCCGGGTCTCCCGGCCGCTGACTGAACAGATGGTCGAATTGGCCCCCGAACCGCCTCATGTCGGCGAATGGGTCTCGCGTTTCGAGGTGAATCCCTTCGAGGTGCCGGAGGTCGACCGGATCAGCCGACTGCGTGATCTGTCGGACCTGGCTCGCGGCGAGGGGGTAGACCATGTGGTAGCGACCCTGGAGATGGTCGACGAGCACAAATTCTACGCCGACCTTTCTGGGAGCCGGACCCGGCAGCGACGGGTCCGGATGTTCCCGTACCTGGAGGTGATCAGCACCGCCTCCGGCTATTCCTCGATGCGTACCTGTAATCCGCCCTCGGCCAGAGGCTGGGAGTATCTTGCCGATAATCAGGGCTGGGATTTCGACGCTGAGGTGGCCCAGTTACCCGGATGGCTGGCCGAGAATGTGGCCGCGCCGTCGGTCGTCGCGGGCCGCTACGACCTGGTGATCGAGCCCAGCAATTTGTGGCTGACGATCCACGAGTCGGTGGCGCACGGGACCGAATTAGACCGAGCCTTGGGGTACGAGGCGGCTTTTGCCGGGACCTCGTTCGCCACCGTAGATCAGCTCGGCAGTCTGCGATACGGCAGCCCGTGCCTGAACGTCACCGGGGACCGGGTCACCGAGTATGGGCTGGCCTCCTGCGGCTGGGATGATGAGGGAGTCGCAGCCCAGAGTTTCGAAATCATCCGCGACGGGATCCTGGTCGGTTATCAGCTGAACCGGCAGATGGCGCAGGAGCGGGGACTGGAACGTTCCAATGGCTGTGCCTATGCCGATTCCCCCGGCCATATCCCGCTGCAACGAATGCCGAACGTGTCGCTGCAGCCGGCCGACGCTGATATCAGTGTGGCGGACCTGATCGGGCAGGTCGAGGACGGCTTGTACGTGGTGGGCGATAAATCCTGGTCGATCGACATGCAGCGCTACAATTTTCAGTTCACCGGGCAGCGTTTCTACCGGATTCGCCACGGCCAACTGCAGGGGCAGGTGCGCGATGCCGCATACCAGGCCACGACCACCGACTTCTGGGGGGCGATGGAGGTGGTGGGCGGACCCAGCACGTACGTCCTGATGGGGGCCCTGAACTGCGGCAAGGGTCAGCCCAGCCAAAGCGCGCCGGTCTCGCACGGCGCCCCGGCAGCCCTGTTCCGCAGCGTGAACGTGCTCAACACGAAAGCTGAGGCAGGCCGCTGATGTCGCAGGAAACCGACTGGATCAACGAAGCGCTAGCTGCCGACAAGGCCGACGACTGCGTGGTGATCCTGCGTGACACCGCCCAGGCCAATCTGCGCTGGGCGATCAATTCCCTCACCACCAATGGGCAGATGCACAGCCGGACCGCCTGCGTGGTGGCGATCTCACGCCGCGACCGGACCGGCCATGCGGGGGTGGTGTCGGGGTCGGTCAGCAGCCGCGCCGACCTGGTGGCCCTAGTCCACGCGGCCGACGCGGCGGCGGCCCTAGCACCGGCCAGTGACGACGCCGCGCCGCTGCCGGATCCGGTGGTGGACCCGGACTATCACGCCGGGCCGGAAAGCACCAGCATTGAGGTCTTCGCCTCTTTTGCCGAAGGCCTGGGCCGGGGCCTAGTGGCCTATCGAGAGGCGGGCCAGGAGCTCTTCGGCTTCGCCGACCACCGGGTCACGACCACCTGGTTGGCTACTTCAGCTGGGGCGCGCCGGCGCCACGTCGAACGCAACGGCAGGGTTGAGATCAACGCCAAGCACGCCGACCGGATTGGTTCGGCCTGGGTCGGGCAGGCAACGGCCGATTTCGGTGATCTGGACGCGGACGCCCTGATCGCTGAGGTGACCCGCCGTCTGGCCTGGTGCGAGAACCGAGTCGACCTGCCCGCTGGGCGGTACGAGACGATCCTGCCCCCGTCGGCGGTGGCCGACTTCATGATCTTCGCCCAGTGGACCATGAACGGCCGCGAGGCCCGGCAGGGACGCAACGTCTTCGCCGGCCCGCAGCCGGGTACCACCAGGGTCGGCGAGCGGCTCACCCCGCTGGGTCTGTCCCTGTCGAGTGGCCCTGGGGTCCTGCCGGCGGCTCCGTTCGCGGTAGTCACCTGCTCGTACCCGGGGATGATGTCGGTGTACGACAACGGGGCCGATGTCAGCCCTGAGAGCTGGATCACCGATGGGGTGCTGACGAATCTCGCCGATACCCGGGCCGAAGCGCGACGCTGCGGGATTGATGGGCTCCGCTTCCCCTCCAGGAACCTGGTCCTGGACAGCGACTCGACCTCCACTCTGGACGACATGATCCGCGCCACCCGCCGCGGGCTGCTGCTGACCTGCCTGTGGTACATGCGTGAGGTCGACACTACGACCTTGCTGGTGACCGGCCTGACCCGCGACGGGGTGTATCTGATCGAGGACGGGAAGGTGACCGGCATGGTTAATAATTTCCGGTTCAACGAGTCTCCGGTGGACCTATTCCGCCGAGCGAGCGAGGCCAGCAGGAGCGTACCCACCTTGTGCCGGGACTGGAACAACGAGGTCCTCTGGACCACCATGCCGGCCTTACGGATCCCCGACTTCAACCTGTCCACCGTCTCCAACGCCTACTGAGCTCTCCGCCCGGGCTCAACCCTGGGTGAGAGCACTGCCATTTTTACCTGTTTTCGGAGCCGGTCCGTCTACCGTTCTCGCTGTCGACCAGACCAGCCCGAACCTGGGCAAGCCGATACGGGCAATGATCCTCAGTCTGCGTCTGTCGCGCCTGGATGCGGGAAATCATCCAGGAACGTTCTGAGACCACCTGTCGGGTACAGCACGTCAACGACTGCGAAGTCGTTGATATCCGGGGGGATGAAGGGTCCGCGGTGGGACTCCCCGCCGCGGACCTTCTCCCGATAAACAACAAAAACATCGCCGTCGGTGGCGATGAGGATTTCCTCATCACTATCGCATCGATGGCCATGAGAATTCACTCATCCCATACTGTCAGGGCGGCCTCGAAAGCCTCTGATCGAGTCGAGTGAGATGCTCCTCATATCAACCCATCACTGTCGTCACCGTCTCTATGGTGGCCCTCATCAAATCCTATGCGAAAGCATGTGGATCAAGCCATTGAGGAATCTGTTATGTCGCATCGTCTTACTCGTCCGGTCGCGTGGGCGGCCCTCCTGGTGACCATGTTCGTCCCGATCACGGCCAGCGCTGCACAGGGCCCAGCCGAAGCACCGACCGCCATGACCCAGACGGTGACCACCCCGGCACCACCAACCCCGGCCTCGGCCACGATGACTCTCTCGCCCACTGCGTCCCCGGCGAATAGCACGACCTCGACGACCACCCAGGCCCCCAGCGCCCGGTCGATCAGCCCGAATGCCACGCCCGCCCGCGTTGCTCAAACCAGCCAACCAGTTCACCGCGCTTCCACTGCCCAAGCCAGCCAGCCAGCCACCAGCCGCCCACAGAACACCACCCCCACGGCATCGACCCCGCCTCGTTCGCCGGCCTCGCCCAGCTCGTCGGCCTCAATGACGTCCCGCAACCAGACCACCAACACCACCCCGTTCCAAGTGGCCGTGGCGACCCGCCGCGGCGGCCCGGTACCGGACAGTGAGCCCTCAACCCAGGGCGGCCGGCCTGTGCTGCCGCCTCCGGTCACCGAGGACGCCCCGGGAACGGTTGTCGCCCGGCCGGATCTGGCTGCGGCCGTACTCGCCTGGACCAATCAGGAACGCGCCCGGCACGGCCTGGCGCCGCTCGCTGCTCATCCCTGTATCAGTGGCCAGGTGGCCCAGCCCTTCGCGATCACCATGGCCGCCCAGCAGCGGACCTACCACAACAATCTGCGGCTGATCCTGTCCCGCTGCGGCGGTCGGACCGCGGGCGAGAATGTCTCCTCCGGCTACACCACCCCGCAAGCCGCGGTGGCGGCTTGGATGGGTTCCAGCGCCCACCGCGCCAACATCCTGAATCAGAACTTCACCACCCTGGGCGTCGGTGTCGCCCAGGCCGCCGACGGCACCTACTACTGGGTGCAGAACTTCAACGGTTGAGGCCGCAATCCGTACGCGGTCGACGTTCCTGATCGGCGCGTAAGCGCCGGATCAGTCGGCGCCGGGGACGTCGATGTCAACCACCCCACGCCGCATCGCCGCCACCAGCAGCCGGCAGGTGGTCCGCAGCTGACCGGCGCCGGCCACAGCCACCACCTGGCAGGCGCAGTCGATCACCTGCCGAATCCAGCGCACCAGGTCACCAGCGGTGAAACCGGTCAGGCGCAGCACCTCGCCCAGCTCACCACCCTCAGCCCAGGCATAGGCCGCCTGCGCGAAGCCGATGTCAGGCTCAGGCCCCCGTTCCACCCGGTGGTCGCGCTCCACGAGCGACACGTCGCGCCAGATCCGCCGCAAGGCCGATTGGGCCTGCTCGCTGGCCCGATCCGGCATCCGGGACGGGCGGCGAGCATCGGCCGGCCGGGATTCAAAAACCAGGCTGGACAGCACCGCGGCCAGCTGCGGCACCGTGAGCCCGCTGAAGACCTCGGCCCGTACGCATTCGGCGATCACCAGGTCCAGATCGCCGTAGATCCGCGACAACACCCGGCCCCGCTCGGTGACCTGCTGGCCGTCATCGGACAGGTAACCCAGCGCGGCTAGTACCCCACAAATCCGGTCGAAAGCCTTGGCGATGGTGTTGCTGCGTTCCTCGGCACGGGAACGGTCCCGCTGCGCCTCCCGTTCCAGCCGGATCGCCTGCTCCGCCAGCCGGGCATGCTGTTCCCGATCGGGGCAGGCGTGACAGGGATGGGCCCGCAGCTCCAGCCGCAGCGTCTCCACCTCGGCCATCGCATCCTGGTCGGCGTGGTCGCGGTGACGCGGATCAGGCAGGTCCACCTCCCGCAGCCGAGACCAGAAGGCCGCGGCCAAGTTACGGCGCGACGCCGCCTCCTTGGCGTTGAAGTGTTTCGGGACCCGGACCCGGCCCACCACCAGCGGCGGGGTCGGGAAGTCACTTAATGACAGCGGCTTCAGCTGCCGGGCCTCGGTCATCACCAGCGGCGAGGGCCCCTCCCGACCGTTCGGGCGAGGTTCGACCACGGCCGCCCAGCCGCGGTGCCGGCCGGCAGGGACCGAGATGATGTCACCCGGTTTGAGGCCTTGCAGGACGGCCACGGCTTCGGCCTGCCGGTCGGTACGCCGCGCCCGCGCGGCCCGCGCCTCGACTTGGCGGATCTGTTCCCGCAGCCGGGCATACTCGATGAAGTCTCCCCGCTCGCAGTGGGCCTGCTCCAGCAGGTCGGCGATCTGGCGCTCGTGGCGGCGTACCGACCGTGATGCCGCCACCACGCCCCGGTCCGACTGGAACTGGGCGAAGCTCTGCTCCAGCACCGCCCGGGCCCGTTCTCGGCCCAACGTTGCGACCAGGTTCACGGCCATGTTGTACGTGGGGCGGAAAGCGGAACGCAGCGGGTAGGTGCGTCGAGCGGCCAGCCCGGCCACCGCCCGGGGATCCAGCCCCGGCTGCCAGCAGACCACCGCATGGCCCTCAACGTCGATCCCGCGCCGCCCGGCCCGTCCAGTGAGCTGGGTGTACTCGCCCGGGGTGATGTCAGCGTGGGATTCCCCGTCGTACTTCACTAGTTTCTCGATCACGACCGTACGGGCCGGCATGTTGATCCCCAGGGCCAGGGTCTCGGTAGCGAAGACCATCTTCAGCAGGCCCTCGGCGAAGGCCACCTCAACGGCCTCCTTGAGAGCTGGCAGCAGGCCAGCATGGTGGGCGGCGACCCCACGTTGGAAGGCGGTCAGCCACCGGTCGTACCGAAGCGCCGCCAGGTCTTGCTCACCGAAGCCCTGGGTGTGCTCGGTCGCGATCTGGTGCAGCGCTCGACGCTGGGCCGCGGTGGTGAGCCGGGCCCCGTCGGCCATCAGCTGGGCGACCGCCTGGTCGCAGCCCTGCCGGCTGAAGACGAAGACGATCGCCGGCAGCAGCCCCGAGCTGTCCAGGGCCTGGACCAGTTGTGAACGGCGGGGAACCAGGGACGGCCCTTGGCTCCAGCGGGGATGAGCGGCCCCGCCCATCCGGCCCGAACCGTACCGGCTGTCGCGGCGCCCTTTGCCGGAGCCGCTGCGCGGCCGGCGGGCGTCGTCGCGGGTCCGACGGTCCTGTTTGGCCAGCTTCACCAGTTCGGGGTTGACGTCGACCGAGCCACCAGGCAGGGTCTGGGCGGTGGGTGCTTCCTGGGCGAACAGGTCGTACAGCTGGGGCCCGGCCATCACGTGCTGGTACAGCGGCACCGGGCGCCGCTCGCTGACCACGACCGCGACTGCACCGCGGACCTCCGACAGCCAGTCCCCCAGCTCCTCGGCGTTGGACACGGTCGCTGACAGGGCCACTACCTGGACCGACTCGGCCAGGCCCAGGATCACCTCCTCCCAGACCGGTCCCCGGAACCGGTCAGCCAGGTAGTGCACCTCGTCCATCACCACGAAGCCAAGCCCGTCCAGGGTCGACGACGAGGCGTAGATCATGTTCCGCAGCACCTCGGTGGTCATTACGACCACGCAGGCCTCGGAGTTGATACTGACGTCGCCGGTCAGCAGTCCAACCGCCTCGGGGCCGTACCTGGCGACCAGGTCGCGGTATTTCTGGTTCGACAGCGCCTTGATCGGGGTGGTGTAGAAGCATTTACGGTGCCGGGCTAAGGCCAGGTGTGCGGCGAATTCGCCTACCACGGTCTTGCCGGCGCCGGTCGGGGCCGCGACTAGGACTCCCGAGCCGGACTCGACATGGGCGCAGGCCAGCTGCTGGTAGTCGTCCAGGGGAAACGGGTAACGGGCCGCGAACCGGGCCTGTTCCGGGCCTGATTCGGGGGCAGCGGTGACAATCATCGCGGGCCAACCTACCCCTCGCCGGATGATCAGGGACGCTGTTTGTCGCCCGGCGCGTACACCACCAGCGCTCCCGGCGCTGCCTCCAGTAACAGCGGGGTCGGCCCCAATGCTTCCCCGTCGGCCATCGCGTACAGGTCGGTGCCGTCGATCGTCACCCGTTGGGCCCGGAGCCGTTCCACGGCCGGGTCGGCGACAAAAGCTCCGGTGAACATCGACGGCAGCAGCCGCAAGAGGGTGACCCGGCTCACCGGGTGCACCACGGTGACATCCAGCAGGCCGTCGGTGATCGAGAAGTCGGGGGCGATCCGCATCCCGCCGCCGAACAGCCCAGCATTGGCCACCGCTACCAGCATCGCGGTCTGGCGCCGGGAGACCCCGTCGATCGAGATTTGGTATGGAACCGGTTCGAAGGCGGCCAGCTCGGCCAGGGCCGCATACGCGTAGCCGAGGGAGCTGGCGCGGGTCATCGCATTGGTCCGCCGGTTGACCCGGGCGTCGTAGCCGGTGGAGACCACCGAGCCCACGTAACGCTGGGAGGAGCCTTGGGCGAGCTGGCCCTGGACCCTGGTCAGGTCCATGGTGAGAGTCTTGCCGGCAGCGATCACCCGCGCGGCCTGCTGTGGGCTGCGGGGGATGCCGACTCCGCGGCAGAAGTCGTTGCCGGTCCCTGCGGGCACCAGCCCGAGCGGGACCCCGCTGCTGGCGGCGGCGTTCAGGCCGAGGTGCATCATCCCGTCCCCGCCCATCACCACCAGGCAGTCTTGGCGGCCTGCGACTGGGTGCGGCCGGGCCGCTTCCACGGCGGCGATACACCGGAGCCGGGCCTCGTCGTACGAGGTGGCCTGGTGAACCCGCAGCGACGCCTCAGGGACCCGGTTGAGTAGTTCGCGGACTACGGTAGGCAGCAGCTTGCCGGCCCGGCCCCGCCCGGCGGTGGGGTTCGCCACCAGGGTGATGGTGGCAGCCTCGGATGCCATCAGTCGAGACGGACCGACATGTCGTCGGTCGCTAACCGCTTCGCCCGCCGCTTGTCGTTGCGTCGGCAGATCTGTTCCGCGATCAGGTACATCAGCGCCATCGGCAGCCCCAACGCGATCATCGAGAAGGGATCGGTGGAGGGGGTCGCGACCGCCCCGAAGACAAAGCACAAGAAGATTGACACGCTGCGGGCCTTGCCCAGCTGCGCACCGGTGACCACACCGGCCAGGTTGACCATCACCAAGACCACGGGCAGCAGGAAGGACAGCCCGAACATCACGATCAGCAGCAGTTCCAGCTTGAGGAAGTCCTGCACGTCCTGCATGTTGGTGACACCTTGCACGGTGAACTCCAGCATGACCGAGATGCCTTTCGGTAACACCAAGTAGCCGAGGCTGCAGCCGGCCAGGAACAGCGGGATCGAGGCAGCGATAAAACCGATCGCGTACCGGCGTTCGTTCTCCAACAGTGCCGGCACCACGAACCGCCACAACTGCCACAGCCAGACCGGGCAGGCGACGATCAGGCCGGCCACCACCGAGGTCTGCAGGGCCAGCATGAACGGGGAGACCACATCCTTGTTCACCAGCAAGGTGGTGGCCCCTGGGTTGGCCGCCTGGTAGTCGGCCACCGCCTGCTCCCAAGGGGCCCGTACGAAAGCGACCAGGTGGGTGTAGAAGAAGGCGGCAATGGTCGTGGTGACCAACACCGCCAGCGCCGAAACCATCACCCGGTAGCGCAGTTCTCGTAGGTGGTCGTACAGCGACATGGTGCCGTCCGGCGTCGACGGCGGCGGTTTGATCGCCGACCAGGTACGCCGGACAGCGGTGATCGGGGACATCGGCTAGGCGCTGCGGCCCGCTTCGGGGGTCGCCGACTCGGCCTTGACCGGCTCGACGACCTCGGCCTCGGCCACCTCGCTGGCGGTCTTCGCCTCCCCGACCTCATCGGTCTTGCGGGCCTCAACCTCGGGGTTCTTAACCTCTTCACGGAATTCGCGGATCGCACGACCGGCGCCCTTGCCCATCCCCGCCAGGCGAGTGCCGCCGAACAGCAGCAGGGCCACCACGAGCAGGATGACCCACTCCATACCGCCCGGCAGGCCGGCGATCAACGCAGTCATAGCCACTCCTTCAGTCGAACGTGCGTACTCATCTTAGGACCGCACCCCTACGTTCTCGTGGTCGCCCATCAGCTCCCGACGGTCCAGGTCACTGCTCAGCCGGTCTAGCCGGTCCCCGACCTCGGTCCCGGCCCGTTCCAATTCCCGCAGTAGCCGGCCGCCTTTGCGTACGACCCGGACGGCGAGGTACCCCAGGGCGACGATCTCGGCGATTACCAGCGCCGCATAACCCAGCCACCACCACACCGGGCCGACCTTACCGGGCCGGTTGGTCACTGGCCAGACCCGCAGCCTGGTAGGCGGCGAGAGCATCCCGGGCGGCCTGGATGGCGGAATCGGCGGCGGCGCGGGGGCTGATCACCTCGGCTGATCCGCCCAGCCGCAGCAGCAGCCGTCGCAGCCAGGCCGGGTCGGCCACCAGGATCGTGATCTCAAGCCCGTCCTTAGTCTCGCGGTGGGACTGGACCGGGACGTATTCGGCCAGCCAGGCCGCCTCAGGTTGTAGTCGCAGCACCACCTCGGCCGCGCCCGCAGCCCGCAGCCAGTCTGGGCGGCTAGGGGGCGATCCGTGGTCGGCGGCTGCGACGCCGGTCGGTTCGGCCGTCACCACTCGATCTAGCAGGTAGGAACGCCAGCCTCCGCGCTCAAGTGACCAGGCCTCCAGATAGGCGTACCCATCGCGCAGGCTGACTGTCGCCGGGTCTACCACCGGATAGGTGGTCTTCCCGCGCGACCGCCCGTCGTAGGTCAGCCGCAGCTGCTGACCACGAATGATGGCCTCGGACACCGTGGCCCGGATCGCCTCGGCCCCGGCGGCGACACTGACCACCACCGGACCTACGGTGGCGCTCAGCGTGGAGAGCTTGGCCGCGGTCGAATCAATCGCAGGGTACGTCTCGGGGCCAGCCACCTCGCGGACCGTCTGTACCGCCGCCAGCAGGGTTGCCGCCTCGTCCGGGGTCAGCCGCAACGGCTTGGCCAGCACCTCGGCGTTGCTGAGCCAGATCACCCCGTCGGCGATCGCGTCGAGGTCGACCTCGATCAGGTCTCCCGGCAGACCGCCAGGCAGCCCACAGAACAGGGCCACCTGCAGATCATGCTGCAGCTGGCGGCTGGTGGTCCCCAGCGCCTGCGCCGCCTCGTCCAGGCCGATCCCCTGGTGTGCTTGCAGGTACGGGATCGCCACCAGCAGTCGGGCCACCTGCTGCGCGGAGGGGCTCATGGTCGTTCCCCGGTCAGCGGGCGGGCAGCGACGCTGGCGAGGCGCTGCCAGACTGCGTCGCGCAGCTCATCTGGTTCCAGCACCAGCACGTCCGCGCCGGCTTCGGCCACTTCCCCGGCTAGGACGTTGAGCAGGCCGTACTCGATCTGGAGACTGCGGTAACCCTCGGGCGCTGGCCGGTTAGACGGCTGCCCGCGTCGACGCAACGCCGGCGCCGCCTCGCCTCGGATCGCGATCGTGGCCCGCTGCCCGGTCCGAGGCGGTTCCAGGCCGGTGACCGCGGCCCGTACTACCTCGGCCGCAGGAGGCGGGAAAGATTCCGGCTGACCTTGGGGGGCGGCACTAACCACCCGGGAAAGTTTAAAGATCCGAGCCTCGTCGCGGCCTAGATCGCGGCCCAGGACATACCAGGAGCCGTTGCGGTTGAGCAATGACCAGGGCTCCAGCAGCCGGCTCTGCCCGGCCTGGCGGTAGTCAAAGCGGACCCGGGTCCGGCTGGTGGCCGCCTCCCAGAACACGAGGAAGGTCGGTTCTCGGGTCGAGACGGTCGCAGTAACGGCGGATAACCGCCCCGGATCGGGCTCGATGCCGGCAGCTCGGAGCTTGCCGATCGCGGTGGCCGACTGGGGACTCAGCACCGCCTGGGCAAAAACTTGGGAGGCCAGCCCCAGCACGATTTGCTCCTCGGCGGTGAAGTCCAGCGCCGGCAGTTCGAAGTCGCCGCGTCGGATCCGATAGCCGACCTCGTCGTCGAAGAGGCTGTCCTCGGAGCCGGTCTCGATCGGGATCCCCATCTGGCGCAGCTCGTCCTTGTCGCGTTCGAAGGTACGTTGAAAAGCCCCATCGGACAGTCCTCGGTAGCCCTCCACCAGGCCGCGGATCCTCTCCCGCGACAGGTAGCGGCGGGCACTGAGCAGGCAGATCAGCAGGTTCAGCTGCCGTTCCGATTTGCGCTGCGTCATCTCGTCCTCCCTTGCCGATGACAGTCTTGCAGCACCTGCCGGGAGAATGAGGCCATGTTCGGCCGCTTTGCCCCCTCGCCCACCTCGGATCTGCACCTGGGTAATTTGCGGACCGCGCTGGTGGCCTGGTTGGCGGCGCGGGCCTCCGGACGGGGTTTCCTGATCCGGATCGAGGACCTGGACCAGCAGCGGGTCGCGGCTGCGGACGGAGTCGCCGAGCGCCAGTTGGCAGACTTGGCGAGTCTCGGCCTGGACCATGATGGTGAGGTGGTACGGCAGTCGCAGCGCCTCGACCACTACCAGAAGGCATTCGAGCGGCTGGACCGGTACGAATGCTTCTGCACCCGGCGCGAGATCGCCGAGGCGGCTCAGGCCCCACACCAGGATGGTTTCCGCCCGTACCCCGGGACCTGCCGGGATCTGACCGAGCGGCAGCGGGCCCAGCGCCGCCGGGAGCGGTCACCAGCCTGGCGGGTCCGGGCCGGGGCGGCCCCGGTCCACGTTGTTGACCTGCTCTGCGGACCGGTCACCATGCCGGTCGATGACTTTGTCCTGCGCCGTGGGGACGGCACCTTCGGCTACCACCTGGCGGTAGTGGTGGACGACGCAGCCCAAGGGGTCGATCAGGTGGTCCGCGGCGATGACCTGCTCTCCTCGACACCGCGTCACGTGTGGCTGGCCCAGGCACTCGGCCTGGAACCGGTACGGGAATACTTACACGTCCCGTTGGCGGTGAACGCCAAGGGAGTACGGCTGGCGAAGCGAGATCGGGCGGTCAGCCTGGCCGAGCTGACCGCGACCGGCTGGCGTCCGTCCCAGGTCCTGGCCTGGCTTGGTGCCTCGCTGGGTCTGTGCCGCCCCGAAGAACCGGTCACCCCCGAGCAGTTGCTGGACCGGTTCGACCTGTCCCGGCTACCTCGCACCCCCTGGGTGGTCACCGGATCAGCACATCAGCCCTTGTAGGCAAACAGGATGTCGACGACGAAGACCATGGTCTCACCGGCCTTGATCCCCTTGCGCGGGTCGCCCGAGGGGTAGGCCTGGGCCGGCGGGGCGACGATCAGGATCCGGCTGCCGACCGGCTGGTTCACCAACGCCTGCTGCCAAGCCGGCACGGCCTGCGCCAGCGGGCCATCCTGCGGCTTGTATCCCTTGTCGTGGTCCCCGTAGGTCTGCTTGACCAGCTTGCCGGTACTCCAGGCGTATTCCGCATAGTTCGTCCGTATCGTGTCCGCGCTGGTGACCAGAGCCCCGGTGCCCTTGATCAGGGGCTGCACCACCAGGCTGGCGGGTGCTGGCGAATCTTTCGGGATCGTGACCACGGGATGGTTCAGGTCACCGCTCACGGTCGGCAAACCGGACGGTGGGGTGACCTGGGCACCATTCGGTTCGGACGCTGAGACCGAGATGATGTCGACGACGAAGACCAGGCAGTCGTCAGCTTGGACCCCGATCTGCGGGTTGCCGCCTTTGGCCCCGTACCCGTCGGGGCCGGTAATCCCGATCAGCACCCGGCTGCCGGCTTTTTGGCCGACCAGCCCGTTCACAAAGCCGGTGATCAGGTTCTCCAACGGGAAGACGACCGGTTTGCCCTCGGAGAAGCTTTCCTGGAATTTCTGCCCGGTCCGGCCGTTGCCGCCCCAGTAGTGGACCTGGACTAGCGAATCCTTGTGGACCTCGGCTCCGTTGCCTGCGATGAGCACTTTGGCCTGGGACTTGTCGATTGCCCAGGGCGCCGGGATCGTCACCGTCGGCAGCTTCTGGAAGCTGCCGGTCACTGTGATCCCGTCCAGGTTGGTGGCAGCCACGATCGAGGGCTTTGGGCTGGCCGAGGAGGCCGTAGGGCTAGGGCTACCCGACGATGGGCTCTGCGAGGCACCTGGGCTGGTCGAACCTGCGCACGAGGTCAATCCGGCGGCCAGGGTGAACGCGGCAGCGAGGCCACTGCGGCGGCTGAAATGGTTCCAGAGCACCGAGACAGGTTACCTGACCAGGACGTGGTCAGTGGACGACGCGACGCTACAAGCCGACCGCATCAAGCAGCGAGCCGATCTCGTCACGGGATAATTCCCGGGTTTCCCCCTGGGGAAGCTGCCCCAGCCGGACCGGGCCGATCTGGGTGCGCGACAGCCGCCGGACCGGATGACCCACGTGGTCGAACATTCGCCGCACCACCCGGTTGCGGCCTTCGTGCAGCACCACCTCGACCAGGCTACGGTTCTGGCTGGTATCGAGCAGTCGAACCCGATCCGGTGTGACCGGACCATCATCCAGGGTGACCCCCTGGGCCAGCCGCCGTACGGTCCGGGGCTCGACCACCCCGGACACCTCCGCCAGGTAGGTCTTGCCGATCCGGTACGACGGATGGGCGAATCGGTGGGCGAACTCGCCGTGGTTGGTGAGCAGAATCAGGCCCTCGGTGTCGGTGTCGAGCCGTCCGACGTGGAATAGTCGTTCCCGGCACCGGCCCAGGTAATCCGCCAGCGTGGGCCGGCCCTCAGGATCTGACATGGTGGAGACCACCCCGCGAGGCTTGTTGAGCACCAGGTAGATGTGGCGGCGAGCAGCCGGGATTCGGCGGCCGTCGACACGGATCTGGTCCCGTTCGGGATCCACCCGAAGCCCTTGTTCCTGGACTACCCGCCCGTTCACCTCGACCCGACCTTGGCTGATCATCTGCTCGGCCGCCCGCCGCGAAGCAACACCGGCCGCCGCGATCACCTTCTGCAGGCGCACCCCTTCTTGGGTCACTGGTTCCTCCCTCACAGGGTCATCCTGACCTGGCCTGGGTCTGCTCGCCCAGCCCTGCGCCCAGATCATGACAAGCTTGCCGGGTCTGGGCCCGGATCACCGGCATCCGAGCCCGGCTTGCCGGCGTTCGGCTCTCCTTCTTCGGGCGCCACCAGGTCCGTCCGCGCGGTACCACCAGCGGCCTCGACCAACTCGGCCTCAAGATCGCGGGCATCAGGCAGGTGGGGCGCCAGCGGCGGTAACTGGTCGAGCGAGGTCAGACCCATCCGCTCTAAGAAGTAGTCGGTGGTGGCGAACAGCACTGCCCCGGACTGCTCGTCTCGGCCAGATTCCACGATCAGGTTCCGGGCAACCAGGGTCCGGACCACCCCATCGACATTGACGCCGCGGACCGCCGAGACCCGGCTGCGGGTGATCGGCTGCAGATAGGCGATCACCGCGAGCGTCTCCAGGGCCGCTTGGGACAGCCTGCCGTGCTGGCCTTCAAGCACCTGCCGGGAGATCACAGCCGCGTACTCGGCGCGAGTTGCGTAGCGCCACCCGGTTCCGGCATGGCGCAGTTCAAAGCCCCGGTGGGTGTCGGCATAAAACTGCGCCAACTCAACCAGCAAAGCCTCCACGTGGGGCACCGGAACGGCCAACGCCTGCGCCAACTCGGCGGCACTGACCGGCTCGGTGGCCATGATCAGTAGCGCCTCGATGGCGCCCGACAGTTGCCAGTCGGCCTGCTGGGTCTGGGATGGTTCGCTCATTGTTGCTCCTGTTCGCTGCGACTGGCGTCGAATTCGTCGATCACCTCGACCTGCCCGTCCGCGGTTCCGGTCCAGCGGATCACCAGCTCCCCCAGCGGCGTCATCTGCTCGAAGAGCACCGATCCAGACCGGAACAATTCCAGCAGCGCCAAAAAGCGAGCCACGGTGGTGAGCCGATCCGGAGAATCAGCGACCAGGCTCCGGAAGGTGGCCGAGCCCTGTCGACGTAGGTGTTGCGCCACCAGCATCGCCTGGTCGGCGACGCTGACTCGGACCTGGTGGATGTGAGCCACTGAGACCTCAGGCACCGCCCGTGGTTCCATCGCCCGTACCGCCAGGGCCGCCAGGTCGGCTGGGCTGAGACCAAGTTCCACCTCGGGCAACAGGGCCGCAAACTGCGGTTCCAGCCCGCCCGGGCGTACGAGGCGGAGCCCTTCAGCAGCCAAGGTAGCCTCGATCCAGGCTGCGACCTGCTTGAAGGCCCGGTACTGCAGCAGCCGGGCGAAGAGCAGGTCGCGAGCTTCGAGTAAGGCCAGATCTGCTTCATCTTCCACCTCGCCCTGGGGCAGTAGCCGGGCGGTCTTGAGATCCAGCAGCGTCGCAGCGACTACCAGAAAAGAACTGGCCTGGTCGAGGTCCCACCCAGGGCCCTGAGCCCGGATGTGGGCGATGAACTCGTCGGTGACCTCGGCCAGGGCGATCTCGGTGATATCCAGGTGATGCTTGCTGATCAACTGCAGCAACAGATCGAAGGGGCCCTCGAAATTATCCAGATGAACCGAGAACTGCTCTGGGCGATCAGGTGCCTCGCTCACCTCAAGAGCCGAGCCGCCCGAGAACGTCGGCCTGCTCACCATGCATCTCAAGGTCGGCCAGGGCTGCCGCGATCGCGGCCCGGACTAACCGGCCCCGGTCGACCACGATCCCCCGTGCCCGTAGCTGCAGCCGCGCCCGCTCCAAAGCCAGCAATTCCTCACCCGAGACATACACGGTGATCTTCTCGTCGTGTTTCACCCGACCAGAAGCGCTGCCCGGCTTCGGCTCGCTGGTCCCAGCAGGATTGGTGGGGCGGAAGAGTTCGTTGGCGCCAGGCAGCCTTACGCGTCGGGGCATCGCACCAGCACCTCCTGGGCGAGCGTCCGATACTGTTCGGCGGCGCTCGAGGAGGGGGCGTAGGTGGTGATCGGTTCTCCGGCCACGGTGGTCTCGGGAAATTTGATGGTGCGTCGGATCACAGTATGGAAGACCGTGTCTTCGAAAGCCTGAACCACCCGATCCAGTACCTCCCGACTGTGCAGGGTACGGGCGTCATACATGGTGCCCACGATGCCAAGTAGTTCCAGGTCGTCGTTCAGCCGGTCCTGTACCTTCTCGATGGTATCGGTGAGCAGCGCAATCCCCCGTAGCGCAAAGAATTCACATTCCAGAGGGGTGATCACTTGGGTGGCGGCGGTCAGGGCGTTGATGGTGAGCAGCCCGAGTGACGGGGCGCAGTCGATCAGGATCACATGGTACTCGTCGCGCAGCGGATCCAACACCCGTTTCAGGGTCTGCTCGCGGGCCACCTCGCTCACCAATTGCACCTCGGCCGCTGACAGGTCGATATTGGCGGGCAAGATCTCCAGATTCGCCACCTTGGACTGCAGGATCACATCAGCGGCGGACATCCGCCTGCTGAGGAGCAAGTTGTAGATGCTGCGTTCCAAGGTGTGCGGATTCACTCCCAGCCCGACCGAGGCCGAACCTTGCGGATCGAAGTCGACCAGCAGCACTCGGCGGCCGGTCTCGGCCAGAGCCGCACCTAAGTTGATTGTGGTGGTGGTCTTCCCGACTCCGCCCTTCTGATTACACATGGCCATCACCACGGCCCGGCGAGGGTCCGGATGGGGTGGACGCGGTGGGGGCAGGAAAGGCCAGGGGCGCCCCGTGGGCCCAATCTCACCG
Organism: uncultured Propionibacteriaceae bacterium; assembly: GCA_938046585.1. Lineage (GTDB taxonomy): Bacteria > Actinomycetota > Actinomycetes > Propionibacteriales > Propionibacteriaceae > Fen-668. Next base: position 177,917 of record CALIWR010000004.1, read on the forward strand.
ACTGCGGTTGTCTCTTCACTGAGGATGGTGTCGTTGAGCACGCCTTCTCCTCGCCTTATGATCCAGAACGTCGCTTTAGCGACAGGTTACCTGAACGTGATCATCGGATCATGCAGGGGGTTGTTGGGGGACATAATCAGTCTCGACTTCGCGGATGCGCGGCCAGATAGACGGCTCGGACATGGTCGACCGTGACCAGGGTGTAGATCTGGGTGGTGGTCACCGAGGCATGACCCAATAGTTCCTGCACCACCCGGACATCAGCACCGCCATCAAGCAGATGAGTTGCGTACGAATGGCGCAGGGTGTGCGGTGAGACCTCGGTCTCGATCGCGGCCCGCTCTGCGGCCGCCCGAACTCGGTTAAAGGCGTTCTGCCGGCTGAGTCGCCCGCCGCGTTCATTGAGCAGCAGCGCCGCGGTCCCCTTCCCCCGGCTGGCGAGGCTGGATCGCCCCTGTACCAGCCAGGCTTCGACCGCTGCGCGAGCGTACTGGCCCAAGGGGACGAGGCGCTCCTTATCTCCTTTTCCGATCAGCCGTAGCCCAGCCGCCGGATCCGCCAGGGCACGGGTCAGGTCGTCGACATCCAGGGCCACCACCTCCGAGATCCGAGCCCCAGTCCCGTACAGCAACTCGATGAGTGCCCCGTCTCGCAGGTGGACCGCGCTCCGGGCAGTCCCAGGCTCACCCCCTGCGGCCGCGATCAGCCGGGTCACCTCTTCCACGGTCAACGCCTTTGGCAGCCGCCGGCCGATCCGGGGCGTGTCGAGCTCGGCTGTGACGTCCTCGGGGACCACAGCCTCGCTGACCCAGAACCGGTGGAGCCCGCGTACCGAGGCCAACATCCGAGACACGCTGGACGGCGCCAGAGCGGGCCGGCCCGGGCCGCCACGGACCAGCTCGGCCCCGAACCGCTGGGCGTGCTCCAAGGTGACCTGCCCGGGACGGGCGATGCCGCAGGACCGCAGGTGTTCGAGGTAGCGGGCCAGGTCCCGGCCGTAGTTGGTCAGGGTGTTCATCGACAGGCCCCGTTCCACCCGCAGGTGCGCCAAGTAGGCGTCCAGTTCTCGGTCCAGCAGGTCAGCCATAACGTCACTGTGCCAAGTCAGCTGCACACCCATGACACCGGGTCGGCCTGCGAGATAAGGTCAGCACACGTCAACGCAGGAGGACTTATGACCCACCCACCGTCAGTCAACCCTTCGTCTCCGGAACCCAATGCCTCATCACCCATCCCGGACCGGCTCCCGGACGCCCCCCAGCCGGATCCCGGTGCATCATCGCCGCCTGTCAACCCTCCGTCCGCGGAGCCCGGCGTCTCATCAGCACCACCCACCCAACCGGCCCCCGACGCCTCACCGCCGCCCGGGGCCCTAGCTGCCCACAGGGCATCGACTGCGATCCCTGCTGCGCATCGAGGCGCCTTGCGCCCGGCAGCTGTCTCTGCGCCGAAACCCACACCGGAGCGCACTGCGTTCAAACGAGCCTTCAGTACCGGTTTGGGGGCTGCCCTCGGAGTCGTAGCGGTGGTAGCGACCCTGTCCATCATCTCCACTCTCGCGCTGGCAGGTGTGGTGACGCTGCTGAGCGGACAGGATCAGTCCCCGACCCGAGTGATCTGGGGCTCGGCCTCAGCGAAGAGCACGCTGTTCGCGGTGCGGATCGACGGAACCATCCATGCTTCACCCAGCGAGGGAGTCGCGCAGACTGACGGCACCTATGGCTATGAGGTGGCCGATCTGATCGACCGTCTGCAGGCCTCCGACGCCGATGGTCTGATGCTGCTGATGAATACCCCCGGAGGCACTATCAACGGCTCTCGGGCGATCGCCGAGGCGATCAACCGCTACCGGGACCGAACCCAGAAGAAGGTCTACGCCTACGTGGAGGGAATGTCTGCCTCCGGAGGAATGTATGCGATGGCCGGTGCGGATCGGATCAGCGCCGACCACGGCAGCCTGATCGGCAGTATCGGCGTGACCTCAGGCCCCTTCGAGAGGTACCGAGACGTGACCTCAGCCGGCAACATCACCGCGTCGGAGATCACCTTCGAGTACCTGACCCAAGGTGCCGGCAAGGACTTCGGCTCCCCCTACCGCGACATGACCCAGGAGGAGAAGACCATCTGGATCCAGACCCTGGCAAACGAATACGACCTGTTCGTGGACTGGGTGTCGAAGGGACGTCACATCCCCGCTGAAACCATCAAGACCAAGATCGGAGCGCATCTCTATGACACCCGAAGCGCTGTGACGCTCAAACTGATCGACGACATCATGTCCCGGCCCGCAGCCTTCGAAGACGCCGCCCGGCTGTCCAATCTGGATCCGGCCTCAACCAAGGTGGTCACCCCATCCAAGCCCGGGCTGCTGTCTTCCACCTTGGGAGCCGAGCGTCGAGTCCCCGGATCGGCCCCCGCTGCCCAGCCCGTCGGCGGCCAACCCGCCAAAGTGACCAGTGTCATCTGCACTGGTCCCCCGATCGTTCTCGCCTTCCACGGCAATCCCCGGTCGGTCTGCGGCTGAGCTGAGCCTCGAAGCCCGGCGGACGTACTCGTCCCAGAACCGAGTGCGTCCGCCGGGCTTTTGTCTGATTCATGGACCATGCCTGCCTGGACCCGACCACTGCGAGCAACCGGCTGAGTGCTCGCAGAGGTCTCATCATCGGCTGGCCACATTCACGAGGCCGACATGCTTCATGTCCGGCATCCATCGTCGAGGATCCTGATCGCGCACCCAGCTGGTGGAGCCGGCGCCACAGGATGATCGAACAGACGACCTCAACCGCCCCGCAGTGCATCTTCCTTCGACACGTAAGGCCGCCTCCGCGACAGGAGGCCCGGTGAGGCCTCTCGGAAAACTTCCCTCGAACACACGAGTGCCGCCCCCGTGGGGAGCGGCACTCGCGTTGTTCAGTAGTTGCCGATCAGTCGATCGTCACCCGCGCTGCCTGGCCCGGCGCCGGGCGCCCTGGACCACCAGCAAGGTTCCACCGACCAGAGCCATGAAGGCTCCCACCAGCGCGCCCAGCGGCAGGTCCGCACCCGTATTGGGCAGCGGAGCCGGGCGACGACCCGGATCGTTCGGCTTCGGAGCCGGCGGAGTCGGCAGCGGGATGACCTCACCGTGGTTGGTCAGCGTCAGCGACGCCTGAGCGTCGTTGTCCGTCGTCGACGTGGTCGTATTGGTGTGGATGGTCGGGATCACCAGCGGGTTGGTCTCCGGCGCATCGCCACCGACCGGCGAGACGTAGGCGACGTTCCGGTACGTGACCGGGGTATTCGCCGCGGCTGGCAGCTGGAAGGTCACCACGATGGGCTTTCCGTTCGCCCCGGGAGCCAGGCGCTCCGAGGAGGTGCAGGTCAGGCCCTTGCAGCTGTAGCCCTCACCCGAGATGCTCAGCAGCTTGAGTTCCGGCTGCGGGACATCGGTCACCGACCAGCCTGCCATTGCGGCCGAAGGCCCGTCGTTGTGCGGGACCAGCAGGTACGACACCTGGGTGGCCGTGGTGTACGGCGCATTGGTGATCAGCTTCTTCGACAGGGTCAGATTGATCTGCACCAGACCGGCGTCGATCGTCGGCAGGTCAGCCTTGCCCGGGTCGGACTGGTTGTTCCCCTTGGTCGGGGCCGTCACCGGCACCCGGCCGTTGGCGGGGGCGTCGGAATCAGTCGCGTCGTCGCCACCAGCGTTGTCGTTAGTGAAGGCCGAGTTAGCTGGCTTGTGGAAGACCACGGTGTACTGGGCGCCAGGGGTCAGGTCAGTGAACGCGAAGTAGCCCTTGGCGTCGGTCTTGGTGGTCTTCACCGTCTTACCGTTGGCGTCCTCCAGGGTCACGGTCATGCCGGTAACCGGCTTCTCGTCCTTCTGCTGAACCCCGTCCCGGTTGGCGTCCCACCAGACGTAGTCACCGAGCGAGACCAGCTGCTTCACGAAGCCGAAGTCCAGGCCCAAGTCCCTGGCACCGTCCTTGTCCAGCTCATGCGAAGTGGCCGAACCGGTAGACGAGTCCTTCTCTGGGTCGTTGCCGGCGTTCGCGATGGTCGGGTTGTACCCGTCCGGCGCCTTCGTCACCGTCACGGTGTAGTGCTGCCCAGCCGGCAGCAGAGGCAGGTTCTCGAACCGGTAGTTGCCGTTCTGATCGGTGGTGGTCGGGGCGACCGGCTTACCGAAGATGTCATTCACCGGCTGCCCGTTCGGGCCGGTCAGCTTGAGTTCAACGCCGGCGAGGCCGGAGCCGGGCCCCTCGTCCTGCACGCCGTTGCGGTTCTGGTCGAACCAGACGTAGTCACCGACCATGACCGACGACTTCTTCACGAAGCCGAAGTCCAGGCTCAGGTCCTTGGCGCCGTCGGTAGTCAGCTCGCCCGAGGTAGCCGAACCGGTAGACGAGTCTTTCTCCCGGTCGTTGCCGACGTTCGCGATGGTCGGTGTGTACCCATCCGGCGCCTTCGCCACCGTCACGGTGTAGTGCTGCCCAGCCGACAGCGGAGGCAGGTTCTCGAACAGGTAGGTACCAGCCTGGCCGGTGGTGATCGGGGCGACTTCCTTACCAAAGACGTCCTTTACCTTCTCCCCGTTCGGACCAGTCAGTTCCAGCACCGCGCCCGGGATACCGGAACCGGCACCCTCGTCCTGCAGACCGTTGCGGTTCTCGTCGAACCAGACGGTGTCACCGACCGAAACCGACTTCATGACGCCGGAGCCGGTACCGCCGTTGTTGAAGTACGACTCGGTACGCGTCGTGCTCTTCGAATCGGAGCCGTCCCACTTGGCCTTCATGGTGTTGGTGAGGTCGCCGGCGTAACCACTATTCACAGTCACCTTGTAGGTGAGGCGCCACCATCCGCCCTTAGCGAGCAGCGGGGCCTTGAACTGGAAACTCTTGTGGGCACTGTCCAGGGTCACCGTGTACAGCGAACTGGGGGCGTCATTCCACACCGGCCAGGTGCCCTGAGGATTGAGCTGGGTGGCGTGCTGGAGCACGAAGCTGCCAGGCACGATGCTCTGGCCGGCGCCGAGGTTGTCGTCGACGACGACGTTGCGGTAGTCGATCTGCTGGCCCTTAGTCTCTCCGGGGAAGTAGAGATACCAGTCAGCACCGCCGGGGTAGACCCCGCCGTCCTTCCAGAAGTCGATCCCGCCGAAGGGGACGGAGCCATCGGTCCGGTAGCGGACGGTGACAGTCTTCGACCCGATCGTGAACGGGATATCGATATCCGTCTTCTCGCCAGCGTTCACCTGGTTCACCGCGAACCAGACCTTGCCGCCGATCTCGTACGGGTGGCTGCTCACGAAGTCGGTGAGGGTGCAGGACACTCCCCCGGCCGTCATCGCGCAGTTAGCGACCACGTCGCCCTTGTCGTTCTTCAGCGCGAGGGAACCGGTGTTACCCTTCAGCTTCTCGGTAGGCCAGGACATCGAGAAGGTGCTGCCGGCTGGGGTTCCGTCCGGAACGCTCCAGTTCGCGGACACCCGAACCTGTTCCCACGGGTAGATCGGGCCCTTGCCAGATGCGGCGGTGATGGTGATGTCCTTGAAGGCGCCAGGCACCTCCGCGGCTCGGGCCGGCACCGGGGTCGCGAATGCGACTACCCCCAGCACCAGCCCGGTGGCTAGAGCCAAAGCCCGCATCACTCGATGCGGTAACCTACGAATAGACAACTCTTCCCCCAAGACTTGGTCGTTCTTACAGGAGCGCCCCCCAAGGCACTGCTAGATGTCAACCTAGACCCAATCGGCATCGCAGAACAACCCCGGACACTCCAAAAATTGTCACGCTGTGGTAAAGAATGGCCGCCGGGCAGGCCAGGGCGCCTCCGGTTCCCGCAGATGGTCGAGTCGCCCACTCAGCTGGGCTCCGTACAGGGCCAGCACCCCGCTGACGAGGGCGGAGTTCTGAACCCGCCCGGCATAGACCGCGTCGACCACGTCCTCCAGCCGAGCCCAGCCCAGGCTCATCAGTGCCTCCTCCGCCTCCCGCCGGAAGCCGTCCGGCGCGGGAGCCGGACGCAGGTCACGGGCCAGGAAGACCCGGACCGACTCGGTGCTGCAGCCCGGTGAAGTGAACAGGTCGACCAGGACCCGCCAGTCGGCCGCCGCCAGCCCGGCCTCCTCGGCCAGTTCCCGCTGGGCGGCCGCCAGGAAGCTCTCCCCGGCCACGTCCAGCAGCCCGGCCGGTGGTTCCAGCAGCCGGAAACCGGCTGGGTGGCGGTACTGATCCACCACCGCCACCCGTCCGGCGTCGTCACATGCGATCACCGCCACCGCGCCCGGATGCAGCAGGTATTCCCGTAGCACGGTCTGCCCGGATGGGGTACCGACCTCGTCGGTAACAAAATCGCTGACCCGCCCCTGGCAGGTCGAGACCCGAGCAGCCGGCCAGGTCAGCCGCGCGTCCACCAGCTCGTCCGGCGCCAGATTTGCTCCGGGAAGGGACGTCATAGCTCCCCGACCGGAAGCCGGGCTGCGTTGCGGCGCCGCAGCGCGGCCTCGATCAATCCTGTGAACAGCGGATGCGGCCGAGTGGGCCGTGACTTCAGCTCAGGATGGCCCTGGGTGGCGACGAAGAACGGGTGGATCTCGGTCGGCAGTTCGACGAACTCCACCAGGGTCGAATCGGGAGAGGTTCCGCTGATCACCAGGCCGGCCTGCTCCAGCTGAGGCCGGTAGGCGTTGTTCACCTCGTACCGGTGCCGGTGCCGCTCGCTGACCTGGCGGGTCTGGTACAGCCGGCTCACGATCGAGTCCCGGACCAGTTCGGCCGGGTACGAGCCGAGACGCATCGTGCCGCCCAGGTCCCCGTCGCCAGAGACGATCGCCTGCTGCTCCTTCATGGTGGCAATCACCGGGTGGGCGGTCTCGGGGTCGAATTCGGTAGACGCGGCACCTTCCAGGCCGGCCAAGGAGCGAGCCACCTCCATCACCATGCACTGCAGGCCGAGGCACAGCCCCAAGATGGGGATCTGGTGTTCGCGGGCGTACCGGATGGCGCCGATCTTGCCCTCCACCCCCCGGATCCCGAAACCACCGGGGACCACGATCCCGTCGACGTCCCCGAGTTCCTGCTGGGCCCCCTCCAAGGTGGCGCAGTCATCGGAAGCCACCCAGCGGATCGAGACCCGGGCCCAGTTCGCGAAAGCCCCGGCACGCAACGCTTCGCTGACTGACAGGTAGGCGTCCGGCAGGTCGATGTACTTGCCGACCAAGGCGATCGTGACGTCCTCCCTCGGATGGTGGACCCGCTCCAACAGATCGTCCCAGGCCTTCCAGCGGACATCCCGGAAGGCCACCCCGAGTCGGCGTACCACGTAGGCGTCGAGACCCTCGGCGAACAGCACCCGGGGGATGTCGTAGATCGACGGGGCGTCGGGGCAGGAGATCACAGCCTCCTCATCGACATCACACATGTTGGCGATCTTGCGCTTAACCGGTTCGGGGATCGGCCGGTCAGCGCGGCAGACCAAGGCATCAGGCTGGATCCCGACCTGGCGCAGGGCGGCCACCGAATGCTGCGTGGGTTTGGTCTTCAGCTCCCCTGACGGCCCGATGTACGGCACCAGAGAGACGTGCAGGAAGACCACGTTCTCCCGGCCGATGTCACGGCGGACCTGGCGGGCCGCCTCCAAGAAAGGCAATGATTCGATGTCGCCGACAGTGCCGCCGATCTCGTGGATCACCAGATCCACCCCGGGGCGGGCCATCGCCAACATCTGATCCTTGATTTCGCCGGTGATGTGCGGGATCACCTGGACCGTATCGCCCAGATAGTCCCCGCGGCGTTCCTTGGCGATCACCGAGGAGTAGACCTTTCCCGTGGTGACGTTCGCCTCGCCGTCGAGGTTCACGTCCAGGAAGCGTTCGTAGTGGCCGATGTCGAGGTCGGTCTCGGCGCCGTCTTCGGTGACGAACACCTCCCCGTGCTGGAACGGATTCATGGTGCCCGGGTCGACGTTCAGGTACGGGTCCAGCTTCTGCATGGTCACCCCAAGCCCCCGGGCGACAAGCAGGGAGCCAAGGCTGGATGCGGTTAGCCCTTTGCCCAGCGAGGACACCACGCCACCGGTCACGAAGATGTGCTTGGTCTGGTCTGTCTTCCCCACGGACCTTCACCCTAACCCACCGGTGCTGGTCGGTTGTCGAGGCTCAGCCTGGGCTGCGACCAGTCAGCAGCAGCAGCGGATAGTTCCGAACAGTACCGTCCGGGCCACGCCGGTCAATGGCTGCGATGGTCTCGACCGCGACCTGCTCGAGACCGGCCGCCACCGCCGCATCGATCAGCTGGTCGTCGCTGAAGCCGTGATGGACGGGCTCACCGCAGTCGGGGCCGTGGAAGGAACCGTCCTCGGCAGCCAGGTCACAGACCGCGACCCAGCCGTGGGGTTCTAATAGGTCCACGATGGCGCGGAGCAGACCACCCACATCGGTCACATGGTGGAAGGCGAGCAGGCTGTACGCGATCTGGAACCGGCCCTCGGCCGGGTCGAGCCGGTCCCGGGCGAGGTCAAGACAGCGGACCCGCTGCTGGGTGTCGCCGGCGCGGGCCAGCCGTTGCGCGGTGACCTGGGTCATGCCGTGGGAGGAGTCGACCAGGAGAATCGGTCCCAGGTCCGCTGCCAGGCAGCGGCTCAACAATCCGGTGCCGGCACCGATCTCGATCGCGGCCCAGTCCGAGCTGATCGGGATCCGGGCCCGGATCGCGGTCGCCACCAGTTCGGCTCGAGCCAGCCGGCGGGGATCGTCGTCCCAGGTCGAGGCGGCCTGGTCGAAATAAGAGCCGTGGGCTTCTTCGGGAGCAGACATCGAGCAGACCTACTTTCGAGAATTGTTAGCTGAGGATCGCGATTGGTTGGCCTGCACGATCAATTCGTCAGCATGGGCCAGGGCGGAGGCGGTGGAGGTGATCCCGCTCATCATTCGGGCCAACTCGGCACGGCGTTTTTCGCCGGTGACCTCGCTCAGGCTGCTGGCGGTCACGCAGCCATCGTCGGCCTTGGCGACCACCAGGTGACGGTCAGCGAAGGCCGCCACCTGCGCCAAGTGGGTCACCACGATCACCTGGCTGGAGGCAGCCAACGCCGCGAGTCGGCGGCCCACCTCCAGGGCCACAGCGCCTCCGACGCCGGCGTCTACCTCGTCGAAGACAAAGGTCTGCCCGGCCTCGGCGTCGGCCAGGACCACTTCGAGCGCCAACCGGACCCGGGAAAGTTCGCCGCCGGAGGCCACCGCGGCCAGGGGACCAGGCGCCGATCCGGGATTAGCGCTGAAACGCAGGTGAACCATGTCGGCGCCGTACGGGCCAGGCTCGGCGAGTGGGCTGAGGTTGAAATCCAAGCGGGCCCGCGGCATCGCCAGGGCGCTGAGCTCGACCTGAACAGCGGCCGCCAACCGGTCGGCGGCTTCCTGACGTAGGCGGGTGATCTCGGTGGCGTCGACACTGATCTGGTGGCTGAGGCCGGCCACCGACTGTTCCAAGGTCTCGATCCGCTCGTCGCTGTTGTGCAGCTCCTGCAGCCGCTGGGCGGCTTGCGCGGCCCAGGCCAGCACCTCGTCCACGGTCTCGCCGTACTTACGGGTCAAGGCCTGCAGCGCCGCCCGTCGGCTCGCGACCCACTCCAATCTGACCGGGTCGGCGTCCAAGTCGGCCAGGTATGAGGAGGTGGCGGTGGCTAGGTCGGCGAGTAACGCGGTCACCTCACGGGCCTGATGCGCGAGCCCGGCAGCGGCCGGGTCGCTGTCGGCTGCCCGTTCCAGCGCCTTCCGGGCGGCCGCGGCCTGGGACAGGGCGCTCACCGCATCCTCAGCCGTGTCGTCATCTCCGGCCAGAGCCAGCGCCGCTTCTCGGGCCGCCAGGCGAAGGTCATCCACCGCCTGCAGCCGTCGCGCCTCGGCCTCAAGGGCCTGGTCCTCGCCGGGTTGCGGATCCACGGCGGCGATCTCATCCAGCCCGAAGCGCAGCAGATCCTGCTCACGGGCCCGTTCCCGGGCTTCGGCCTGGAGCCGGGTCAGTTCGGCCATGGCGGTACGTCGCTGCTCGTAGGTGATCTGGTACCGCTCCATCACGCCGGCCAGCAACGGACCCGCAGCCCGGTCAAGCACGTGGCGTTGGCGTTCCGCGGTGGCCAGGCGTTGTTGCTCGGATTGGCCGTGAATGGTGATCAGTGCTCCCCCGACCTCGGCTGCGACGCTCAGCGGTACCTGCGCCCCACCCAGCATGGCCCGGGAACGCCCGGCGGCCGCCACCTGGCGGCAGATCAGCAGTTCGTCGTCGTCGAGCATCCCGCCGGCCTCGTCGACCAGCGCCTGCAACGGTTCGGCGATGCCGACGAAACGGGCCTCGACCAGGGCCCGGGCGGAGCCGGTCCGTACGGCCCGGGCTTCGGTACGACCGCCGGCGATCAGGCCGAGGCCGGTCACCACCATGGTCTTGCCGGCACCGGTCTCGCCGGTCACCACGGTCAGCCCGGGGCCGAGCTCCAGCACGGCACTGTCGATCACGCCCAGCCCACTGATCCGAAGGTTCGTGAGCATCAGCCGGCCGGCCGTTCGGGGCTCCTGCGGAAGCCGTCGACAGAGAGTCCGAACTTCTTCACGAGCCGGTTCGTGAAGGGCTGCTCAGCCAGGCGCGCCAGTTTGAGTCGATGCTCAGAACGCGCCACCCGGATCCGAGCCCCCAACGGGGCGTCAACGGTACGGCGTCCGTCGCACCACAACACCGCACCAGCCCCGCCCACCAGGTCGATTTCAACCACGGTCTCGGGGGCCAGGACCAGGGGGCGGGCGAACAGGGCGTGGGCGCTAAGCGGCACCATGAGGAAGGCATCCAGCTCCGGCCACATCACCGGCCCACCGGCAGAGAAAGCGTATGCGGTGCTCCCGGTCGGGGTGGCGATCAGCAGCCCGTCGCAGCCCCACCGCGAGACCGGCAGATGGTCGATGTGGGCGAGGACCTCGATCATTCTGCGGCGTGACAGTTTTTCGATCGAAACCTCGTTGACCGCGAACGATCTCCAGATCACGGGCCCCTCGGGTCTCTGCCTTAACTGGACGTCGACTGTCACCCGGCTGTCGATGGTGTACGCCCGCTGCGCCACCTGCCGGGCGAGCCGCGGCAGGTCGCTCACCTCCAACTCGGCCAGAAATCCGACATGCCCCAGGTTGACACCCAGTACCGGCACCTCGCGTACCACGGCCCACTCGGCAGCGCCCAGGATCGACCCGTCGCCACCGAAGACCACTGCCAGTTCGATGTGCGAGGCGTCACGCCAGTCCATCCAGGCGATGTCGGGGATCTGGGCCGACAACCGGTCCTCGGCGTCAGCGGGGATGGTGCAGGCAATCCCGTATTCGCTCAACTGTCGTACGAAGCCGGCGGCGGCCTCGAGCGCATCCGGGCGGCAGGGATGGGTGACCACGGCGACGACTCGGGTCGGTATGGCGAGGGTCACGACGTCACCCTATATCCGGTCCACCGCGCCTGAGCGCCGCAGGCGGACGAAGACCTCATGGTTCCCGTCCCGCCCGGGCAGCCGAGAATCCGCCTGCCAGTCCGACCCCCAGCCGAGCCGGGCAGCAGCCTCGACCACAGCTGCCACCGCTGCCTGGCGGTCGGCTTCGCTGCGCACCACCCCGCCTTTGCCGAGGCGGCGCCGGCCAACCTCAAACTGTGGCTTGACTAGCAGCAACGCGGTCCCGTCGGGCCGCAGCACCGACAGCAGCGGAGCCAGGAGCAAGGTCATCGAGATAAACGAGACGTCTGCGACGACGAGGTCGACAGCTTCACCCTCAAGATGATCCAGGCTCAGGTCTCGCAGGTTGACCCCTTCCCAGACCACTACCCGCGGGTCGCGACGCAGTTCAGGCACCAGCTGGCCGTGTCCGACGTCGATGGCGTAGAGCCGCCGTACCGGCCCGGTCTGTCGCAGCAGCACCTGGCAGAAACCACCGGTACCGGCGCCGGCGTCGAGGACCCGGGCCTGGGCGGGGATGGTGGTCTTCGAGTCCAGCAGGGCTCCGGCCAATTTCTCGCCGGCCCGCGACACCAGCGGCTCGGTCTCCTGCTCGGTCAGAATCAGCTGCTGGTGCTCGGCGACTAGGTCACTGGGCCGGGTCACGGTTCGCCCTTCCAGCCGAACCTTCCCGGAGCGGATCAGGTCCACGGCACAGGCCCGGGAGCGGGCCAGGCCCTGGGCGACGAGGGCCTTATCGGCTCTCACCGGGGCCGGGTCGGTGACGGCTGACTGGCAGCAGCGCGCAGGTGCTCGGCGATCTGATCGTGGGCCTGACTCAGCCGCTGTACGTGCTCGGTCAGCGGCACCGACCTCAGGTCCGCGACCGCCGCACAGGCCTGGTCGATGCCCGGGTATCCGGTCTGCGCAGATCCCAGCTCCGTCATGACCGCATCCTACGGCTCGGGGTCGGCCAGTCCCCGCGCGGCGATGGCATCCCCGGTGGTCTGGGCGTAGGCGACGGCCCGGATCACGACGGGGGTCACCCGGGCCAGCGGATGACGTTCCAGTCCCCGAGCCTCGGCAGCTTCCCGGACCTCGACAAAAACTCCGGTGAGGTAAGGGATGCTGCGCAGCATCACCGTCACGGCCAGGGCGAACAGCTCCGGCGACAACCCGACCCAGCGCAACGGCCGTACGGCCCAGGCCAGAGCATCCAGCAGTTCCGGGATCGGTGTGGTCATGGTGAGCATCCGGCTGGCTAGGATCGCAAGGACCACGTTGACCGACAGCACCAGCCCGGTCATCGGATGCCCGATCACGGCTTGGTAGGCCCCTACTGCCACGATCATCAGCGCAAGTCGCCACGACAACCAGATCCCACGCCAACCAAGGCCTGCGCTAAGCAGCAGCCCGACCGTGATCGCAAGGCAGATCCCGCTCACCCACCACCGGGTCAGCAGCAGCGCCGGCAGGGTCACCGCCAGCATGATCAGATACAGCCAGCCCACCGAGAGCCGTTCCATCCAGCTCCCAGTGGGCCGAAAAGTCCCTAGCAGGTTGTCCCGAGCGCTCATGCGCTGGCCAGTTCGCGGTAATGCCGCAGGGCCGGCTCAGGGGAATCGTCGGCGACGATCCGGGCCTGGTCGACGACCAGCACCCGGTCGGCTTCAGCTGCCAACTCGAGGTCGTGGGTAGCGTACAGCACCTGCTGCGGCAAGCCAGCCAGCGCCTCGCGAAACCGACACCGGTTGCGCAGGTCCAGCAGTGTGGTCGGCTCGTCGGCCACGATCACCTCCGGCTCAACCGCTAGCACCGAGGTCAGCGCCACCAGTTGTCGTTCTCCTCCGGAGAGGTCGTACACCGAACTCCGGGCGACGTGCTCCAGCCCCCGTTCCCGCAGCAGGCTCAGGGCCTGCTCGGTGCGGGCGCGCCGATCCCGTACGGTACGGCGCAGGCTCAGCTCAATGTCCTCAACCGGGGTCGGCATCACCAACTGGGCCAACGGATCAGTGAAGACGAAACCCACCCGCCGACGCACCTGCCGCGCAGCCCGTACGGTGTCGAAACCGGCCACCGTCACGGTGCCCCTGGTCGGCGTCATCAGCCCGTTCACCAGGCGCAGCAGGGTCGATTTGCCTGACCCGTTAGCCCCGATCACCGCCACCCGGGACTCGGTCAGTTCTAGGTCGACACCATCTAGCAGGACCCGACCCCCATGCTCGGTCGCGACCCGAACCTCGACCCCGGCGAAACAGATCACGACGGCTCGACCGCCAACGCCGCGGCCGGATGTGGTCGTGATATCGCACCACGACGGATGCCATTCATCGCAGATCCTCTGTGAACGTCGTGGTTGAGCGTGGCAGCAGGGTCGGGAAGGCGCGGTGGACGGTGATCGCGATCAGACCGGCCAGCAACGACTTCAGGATGTCACCGGGCCAGAACAGCAGATCGGTCATCGCGGCGGCGACGAAACCCATCTTGGCATTCACCATCAGCCCGATCATCCCGGCTGGGTGAATCACACAGAGGCTGGCCGCCAGGCTCGCGAGGCCCAGGGTGATCGGCAGCCAGCGTCCCCACCAGCGCGCCAGGATCGCCAACCAGCCGGCCGCGAAGGCCCCGATCGGGAAGGCCAGCAGGTAGCCGGCGGAGGGCTTGAACAAGACCCCAAACCCACCGCTGCCTCCGGCGAAGACCGGAAGACCGGCCAAGCCGGCGACGATGTAGAGCAGGACGGCCGCCCCACCGCGCCACGGTCCGAGGACCAGTCCTGCCAGCGCCACCCCCAGGGTCTGCAGGGTGATCGGAACCGGCAACATAGGGATCTGGATGAACGAAATCCCGGCCACCAAAGCAGCAAAGACCGCGACCAGGGCGACATCTCGGGCTGGATCGAACGAGCGTGGAAGTCTCACGAGCGGCGACCTTAACACTGTTCAACTCTGGTCGCCAGCCACTGTCTCGAGAAGGGCCAGCACTGGGGCCGGGTCCAGCCGAAGCCCCTGGTCCGCGGCTGCCCAGGCCTGCCGGGCCGCCGACCACAGCACAGTGATCGGGTCGGCGTCGGCAGATGTGGGCACTAGGGCCTGGTCCACTACCTCGACCTGGCCATCGTCGTACGGTGGGGCCGTGAGCAGGCCGGCCACATCGGCCGCGATCCAGGTCGGCCGCTGGTCGGGTGGTGCCAGCAGCAGATCGATTGGTCCATGAGACCCGGTGAGCACGAACAGCGAGTCCATCTGGGCGTGGTTGGCCCCCAGGATGTCGGTGTCCAGTCGGTCCCCTACAAAGATCGGGCGCCGGGTGCCCAGCCGACGGACGGTCTCATCCAGCAGCGGTCGGTACGGTTTGCCGGCCAGGACGGGTTCTTGGCCGGGCAGGGCCTCCCCCATCGCCTGCAGCATGGCGCCTAGACCGATCGCCAGGCCCCGCTCGGTGGGCCGGGTCAGATCGGGGTTGCATCCGTACCACACGGCTCCGGACTGGACCGCGTGGCAGGCCTCATTGAGATCGGTCCAGGTCAGTGTCGGGTCGAAGCCCACCAAGACGGCAGCTGGGTGATCAGCAGCAGACCGGACCGGGCGCAGCCCCATGGCCTCCACCTCGGCCGCCAACGCCGAGGTGCCGAGCACCAGGATCGCAGTTCCGGGCACGAAACGCTCGGCCAGCAGCCGGGCTGAGGCCTGGGCGCTCGTGACCACATCGTGGGCGGCAGCCTCGATGCTGAGCTGACGTAAATGCTCGGCCACGGTGCCGGGAGACCGAGCGGCATTGTTGGTGACGAAGCCGACCCTGGTTCCCAGTCGCCGCAACTCGGCCAGCGTCTGCGGCGCGGCAGGGATCGCGTCGGGCCCGAGATAGATGACACCGTCGAGGTCGAATAAGGCGGCATCATAAGCGGTGATCAGCCGCACGGCCCCTCCAGATCAGGCGTCATCGTCTGTTCCTGATGACGACCTGGTTGAGCGTACTTCCTCTGTTTCGGTGGGCGGCGCCAGATTACCGTCGGAATCGGTGAGTTGGTCGTATGCCGCGATCAACACGACCCCATCGATCTCGTCCAACCGGTCAAGGGCGTCGGTCTCGTCGGGGTCCTTCTGCGCTGCGGCCACAAACCATCGCCGGGCCGCCGCCTCGTCGCCGCCGGCCAGCAGTAGCGACGCGTAGGCGTATCGGAGCCGCGCCTGCGCGGGCCGTGGCACGGTCCCAACCGGGTTGTCGATCTCATGCGCCAGCAGCCGCAGTGCCTCGGCCCGCTGCCCGAGATCGGCGCGCGCGCCGGCTTGGACCAGCCGCAGTTCAATCCGCATCGCCGGATCAGTGATCAGCGGTTCAGCCTCGGCCACCAGCGCCAGCGCCCTCTCCGGCGCGCCCAGGGCTCGTTCGCAATCCGCCAGTACCGGGACCAGGTCTGCCGACCCGGTCATCCTGCGCAGCGCCCGGAATTCGTTACGGGCTGTCTCGTACCGTCCCGCCGCGTAAGCCGTTTCCGCGGCAGCCTCCCTCACCAGCGGCAGTCGAGCCACCCGGCGCCGGGCAGCTGCAGCGTGCCGGTACGCGAGTTCGGGGTCCTCCTCGATCAAGGAACCAGCTGCCACCAGGTGCGCGGCGACGATCTCGGCGAGTTCGGTCGGCAACCCCTTCAGTTCAGCTCGCACCGCACGCGGTACATCGCGCGGCTCGATGACCGGGGGATCCGGCTCGTCAGCAGCCCGGTCCAGCCCGGGCGGTGGTCGATGCTCACGGTCTGGCCGCGGCAACGGCGGGCGGGATTCACGTTCGGAACGTCCAAGGCGTCGTGGCTGACCGGGCCGCTGCCCGTCGCGGTTGTGACGCTGCACCTCGCGCCGCTCTCGCGTACTGGCACGTTCGTGACCAGTGCCCTGAGACCGATGAGCTTGGGTGTCGCGCTGCCTGCTGGTGCCCTGGGGACGGTCAGGCCTGACTTTGTCGTCTCGGCCCGGCCCCTGCTCGTTGACCCGTCGCTGATAGCCGCCGCTGCTGGGCCTACGTTGGCCGGATCGAGAGGAGTACCTGGCGCCGCTAGAGCCCTCGCTCTCTTCCGCTGATCCGGTACCGGTCCGCCCCCGGCCTGAGGCCGACGGCCGGCGTTGAGCGCCCGGAGACCGCTGGCCGGGGCGTTCGTTCTCGCGGGATCGCCTTGGTAGCCCGTTTCGGCTCACCCGTCTGGCGTCGTCATCGCCAGCGGGGTTCGGCCCGCCTCGCACCTGGTCCGTCACGTGTCCATCTTGCCCTATCGAACGAATCGACCTGTCTGGGCATGGCCTCATCGGACCCGGATATGTCAACACCCCCCGGATCATGCATTGCTGCAAACCCGGGGGGTGTTCAATGTCCGGCGACGTCCTACTCTCCCACACGGTCCCCCATGCAGTACCATCGGCGCTGAAAGGCTTAGCTTCCGGGTTCGGAATGTAACCGGGCGTTTCCCTTTCGCCATGATCACCGAAACTCTATGGAGATTTTCAGCCGGCTCCCGACCGTATCTCGGGAACCACACAGTGGACGCGTAGCATCTTTGAGTGAAAACAAGCCCTCGGCCTATTAGTATCGGTCAGCTCCAAACGTTACCGTTCTTCCACATCCGACCTATCAACCCGGTGGTCTTCCGGGGGCCTTACCAGATTAACTCTGTGGGAGCCCTCATCTTGAAGCGTGCTTCCCGCTTAGATGCTTTCAGCGGTTATCACTTCCCAACGTAGCCAACCAGCCGTGCTCCTGGCGGAACAACTGGCACACCAGAGGTTGGTCCGTCCCGGTCCTCTCGTACTAAGGACAGCCCTTCTCAAGACTCCTACGCGCGCAGCGGATAGGGACCGAACTGTCTCACGACGTTCTAAACCCAGCTCGCGTGCCGCTTTAATGGGCGAACAGCCCAACCCTTGGGACCAACTCCAGCCCCAGGATGCGACGAGCCGACATCGAGGTGCCAAACCATGCCGTCGCTATGGACGCTCGGGCAAGATCAGCCTGTTATCCCCGGGGTACCTTTTATCCGTTGAGTGACGGCGCTTCCACATGCCACCGTCAGATCACTAGTCCCGACTTTCGTCCCTGCTTGAGATGTCTCTCTCACAGTCAAGCTCCCTTGTGCACTTACACTCGACACCTGATTGCCAACCAGGCTGAGGGAACCTTTGGGCGCCTCCGTTACCTTTTGGGAGGCGACCGCCCCAGTCAAACTACCCATCAGGCACTGTCCCTGATCCGGATCACGGACCTAGGTTAGATAACCAGAACGACCAGAGTGGTATTTCAACGATGACTCCACGAACACTGGCGTGCTCGCTTCACAGTCTCCCACCTATCCTACACAAGTCGCACCGATCACCAATACCAAACTATAGTAAAGGTCCCGGGGTCTTTCCGTCCTGCTGCGCGTAACGAGCATCTTTACTC
>CALIWR010000005.1 GCA_938046585.1 uncultured Propionibacteriaceae bacterium
CTCGTCGTTCGTCGTCCAGACGGGGTGCTCCGCGGCCGGGTTTGATTGCCCTCGCATCCGCGAGGACGGGCCGCGTCGCTTTCCCGTAGCCTTGAGCGTTATGAACAATCCCACCATGCCCTCCGTCGCGGGGGCCAAAGGCACCAAACCCGTTCTGACCTTTCCCGGGCCGGACGCCCCCGACGGCCTGCAGGTGCAAGTCCTCGACGAGGGCGATGGCCAGGTCCTCAAAGCCGGCGACCAGATTCTCGCCCACTACCTGGGGCAGACCTGGGGCGGTTCGGTCTTCGACAATTCGTTCGATCGGGGCCAGCCGCTGGACTTCCAGATCGGCGTCGGGATGGTGATCCAGGGCTGGGACCAGGGGCTGGTCGGGCAACGGGTCGGGAGCCGGGTACTGCTGTCGATCCCGGCCGCGCTGGGTTACGGTGACCGCGGCGTGCCGCAGGCTGGGATCCCAGGCGGCGCCACCTTGGTTTTTGTCACCGAGATTGTCGCCGTGCGGTGAGCGGTGGGCACCAGAATCCCGGTGCCGTCACCACCGGCGCTGACCTAGGATGGCCCGGTCCCCTCAACGGAAGGCTCAATCCTGATTCCCCCTGACAGCGCCCGCCGTCCCAGCGCCGAGCGACGGGTGACCGTGCCCGCCTCGATCTCTATGGTCACGATCCTCGGCCCACGCGATGAGTTCCTGCGGATCCTGGAACGGGACCTGGCCGCCCAGGTCCACGTCCGCGGCAACGAAGTCACCTTCACCGGTGACCCGGGCGATGTGACCCGGGCGGTGAACGTCCTGACCGAGCTGGTGACCATCGTCCGGACCGGGCAGGGTCTATCCGGCGCCGACGTGGAGCGAGTGGTGTCGATGACCACCGACCCGGGCGAGTTGCGGCCAGCCGACGTCCTCACCCAGAGCATCTTGTCGAACCGGGGCAAGACGATCCGGCCCAAAACCGTGAACCAGAAACGCTACGTCGACGCCATCGACCAGCACACCGTGGTCTTCGGGATCGGCCCGGCCGGCACCGGAAAGACCTACCTAGCGATGGCGAAGGCGGTGGCAGCGCTGCAGGACAAACACGTCAACCGGATCATCCTGACCCGGCCGGCGATCGAGGCGGGGGAGCGGCTTGGTTTCCTACCAGGCACTCTCAGCGAAAAGATCGACCCGTACCTGCGGCCTCTGTACGACGCGCTGCACGACATGGTCGACCCGGACTCCGTGCCTCGGCTGCTGACCGCCGGCACGATCGAGGTGGCGCCGCTGGCATACATGCGTGGCCGGACCCTCAACGACGCCTTCATCATCCTCGACGAAGCCCAGAACACCTCGGCCGAGCAGATGAAAATGTTCCTGACCAGGCTCGGCTTCGGCTCCAAGATGGTAGTCACCGGCGACATCACCCAGGTCGATCTGCCCGGCGGTGCCACCTCGGGGCTGCGCCAGGTGCGTTCGATCCTGGACGGGATGGCCGATCTTGCCTTCTGCGAACTAACCAGCCACGACGTGGTCCGCCACCGGTTGGTGGGCCGGATCGTGGCGGCATATGACCGGTACGAGGCGACCCAGCACGGCCGGGGAGAGCGATGATCGACATCAACAACGAATCTGGCATCGCAGCCGACGAATTAGGACTGGTGGCGCTGGCCCGGTTTACGCTGCGTCGAATGCGGATCCACCCGCAAGCCGACGTCTCGATCCTGCTGGTCGATGAGCCGACGATGGCCGAATACCATCTGCGGTTCATGGGTGAACCCGGGCCGACCGACGTGATGAGTTTCCCGATGGATGAGTTGCGCCCGCCCGGAGACGACGAGGAGCCCCCCAAAGGGCTGCTCGGAGACGTAGTGCTGTGCCCGGCCGTCACCGCCCGCCAGGCCCCGAACAGCGGCCGCAGCACCGACGAGGAGGCGGAATACCTGCTGGTGCACGGATTGCTGCACCTGCTCGGTTTTGACCATGCCGAGCCGGAGGAGAAGGCCGTCATGTTCGGCCTCAACGACGACATCACTCAGGCCTGGGCGGCCCGCCGCCATCGCCGCTGAACACCGCAGCGACCGTACGACCACAGGTTGGTCTGTCGGCAACCGCCGGAGATCACGGTCCGATAAAATCATGCCCATTCCATACCCGACTCAGGTGACAACCGTGACCTTCTGGACCGAGACCGCTCTCGTCGTCCTGTTCGTCGTCCTGGCAGCCGTCTTCGGTAGCATCGAGGGCGCCTTCCAGCGGATGACCCGGGGCCGGGCGAAACTGCTGGTCGAGCAAGACCGTCCCGGAGCAGCTCGCGTCGAGCAGATCGTCGAGGACATCGCCCCCACCGTCACCACAGCCCTGTTCCTGCGCATGGTCTTCGAAGTGTTGGCGATCTTGATGCTCGCCCAAGTCGTCTTCCAGCACATCACCGCGGTCGGGCCGCGACTGCTGACCGCCGGGGCGATCGGAGTGACAGCCCTGTTCATGGTCGGCGGAGTCGCCGGGCGCACCCTCGGCAAGCAGCACTGCGAACGCATCGCGCTGCGAACCGCGCCGCTGATGAACCTGCTCACCACGGTCCTGTTCTTCGTACCGCAGATCATGATCGTGGTCGGCAACTGGCTCACCCCAGGCCGGGGCTTCCCCGACGGTCCATTCGCCTCCGAAGACGATCTGCGCGACTACCTGGACCAGGCCGAGGCGTCGAACCAGATCGAGGCCGACGAACGCCGCATGATCCATTCGGTCTTCGACCTCGGCAACACCATCGCGAAGCAGGTGATGGTGCCCCGGCTGGACGTGGTCGTGATCGAGGCCACCAAGACCCTGCGGCAGGCGATGTCGCTGGCGTTGCGGTCGGGCTTCAGCCGGATCCCGGTAGTCGGCCCGGGCGGGCTCGACGACATCCTCGGGGTGCTCTACCTCAAAGACGTCATGAAACGGGTGTACGACAACACCGGCGCCCAGACCTCGGAGCTGGTCACCTCGGTGATGCGGCCGGCGACCTTCTGCCCCGACTCGAAACCGGTTGACGACCTACTGCGCGAGATGCAGCTGGCCCATTCCCACCTGGTGGTGGTGGTCGACGAGTTCGGCGGCACCGCCGGGCTGGCCACCATGGAGGACATCGTGGAGGAGATCGTCGGCGAGATCGTCGACGAGTACGACAACGAGGTCGCCCCGGTGACCCCGCTCGGCGACGGCTCCTACCGGGTCTGGTCACGACTCGGCCTCGACGACCTGGGGGAACTCTTCGGCAAAGATCTCGACGACAGCGACGTCGACTCGGTCGGCGGGATCATGGCGAAACAGTTGAACAAGGTCCCGATCCCGGGAGCGACCGTGGTCTGGGAAGGGCTGGAATTGGTGGCCGAACGACTCCACGGCCGCCGCAACCAGATCCAGACCGTCCTAGTGCGGGAGGTCTCAACCCCCGCAGACACTGACCTACCGACGCCCAACCCAGGGGGAACCCCATGACCTTCCGATCTGGATTTGCCTGCCTGGTGGGCCGCCCGAACGCGGGCAAATCCACCCTTACGAATGCGCTGGTCGGACAGAAAATCGCCATCGCCTCGTCGAAGCCGCAGACCACCCGGCACGCAATCCGCGCTGTAGTGAACCGTCCCGACGCCCAACTGGTGCTGGTCGACACCCCCGGCCTGCACCGACCCCGGACCCTGCTCGGGGAACGACTGAACACGTTGGTCCGCGACACCTGGGCCGAGGTAGATGTGGTGGCGGTCTGCCTGCCCGCCAACCAACGCATTGGGCCCGGCGACACCTTCATCGTGCGGCAGGCAGCGCAGGTGGCAGGACAACCCCGGCTGGTCGCTCTCGCCACCAAAACCGACCTGGTCAGCGGCTCCCGGCTGCGGGACCACCTGATGGCGATCCAACAGTTGGAACAAACCGCTCAGGCCCGCTGGGAACACATCGTCCCGGTCTCGGCGTTGACCGGCGACCAGGTCGACCTGGTCGCTGACCTGCTCTGCTCGCTGCTGCCGCCAGGGCCGGCGTACTACCCGGAGGGCACCCTCACCGACGAGCCCACCGAGACCCTGGTCGCCGAGTTGATCCGGGAGGCGGCACTGGAAGGAGTCCGCGACGAACTGCCGCATTCGATCACGGTGGTGATCGAGGAGATGGGCCTGCGCGCCGGGCGGGCCGAGGACAAACCCCTCCTGGACGTCTTCGCCTCCATGGTGGTGGAGCGCGATTCCCAGAAGGGGATCCTGATCGGCCACCGCGGGCAGCGGCTGAAAGAAGTCGGTTCCGCGGCCCGGCGCCAGATCAGTGCCCTGCTCGGCACCCCGGTCCACCTGGACCTGCGGATCAAGGTCCTCAAAGACTGGCAGCGCGACCCGAAACACTTGAACCGGCTCGGCTTCTGAACAACCCGAGCGCGACGACACCAGATGTGGAAGAGTTCACCTGTGACCGCAGAGCAGCGTGAATCAGTCCACCAGACCGCATCGGACGCCACCACACGGTCGTTGCGCCTGCGCCTCGACCGGTACGGGCCAGAACTGCGTGAAAGCCTGGGGGAGGTGTACGGCGACCAGGCCAACCAGACCTATCAGCGGTTGGTGGAGCTGGCCGAGCGGGCGATCGCAGAACGATCTGAGGACCTGAAGGTCCTCGACGAAGCCCGGCTGCTGTCGCCGGACTGGCTGCAGCAGCCGCGAATGGTCGGCTACGTCTGCTACACCGAGCGTTTCGCCGGGACCCTGAACAGGATCGCCGACCACCTCGACTATCTGGAAAGCCTGGGCGTCACCTATCTGCACCTGATGCCGCTGCTGAGGCCGCGTCCCGGCGAGAACGACGGCGGCTACGCGGTCGCCGACTACCGCTCGGTCCGCGAGGATCTGGGCACCATGGCCGACCTGTCCGACTTGGCGGCCCGACTGCGGGAGCGAGGGATCTCGCTGGTGGTGGACCTTGTGCTCAACCACGTCACCCCCGAGCACGAATGGGCCCAGCGCGCCAAGGCCGGCGAGCAGAAATATCGCGACTATTTCCTGGTCTTCGACGACCGCACCGAACCTGACGCCTACGAGAAGACCCTGCCGGAGGTATTCCCCGACTTCGCGCCAGGTAACTTCACCTGGGACGACGACCTGCAGGCTTGGGTCTGGACCACGTTCAACTCGTACCAGTGGGACCTGAACTGGGCTAACCCGGATGTGCTGGTCGAGATGGCCGACGTGATCTGCTTCCTCGCCAACCAGGGCGTGGAAATCTTGCGGCTGGACGCGATCGCGTTCATCTGGAAACGGCTCGGGACCACCTGCCAGAACCAGCCCGAGGTGCACCACATCACCCGGGTGCTGCGGGCACTGTTGCGGATCGTGGCCCCGGCGGTGGCTTTCAAGGCCGAAGCGATTGTCGGGCCAGACGACCTGGTGAAGTACCTCGGGGTCGGCGAACACCATGGCAAGGTCAGCGACACCGCCTACCACAACGCTTTGATGGTGCAGCTGTGGAGCGCGCTCGCCAGCCGCGACACCCGGCTGTTGCAACTGGCGTTGAGCCGTTTCCCACCCAAGCCCAGCACTACCACCTGGGCCACGTACGTGCGCTGCCACGACGACATCGGCTGGGCCATCAGCGACGCCGACGCCGCCGCGGCGCTGGTTACTGGGGCCGGGCACCGCTCCTTCCTGTCGGACTTCTACTCCGGTGAGGCGCCGGACTCGTTCGCCCGGGGCCTGGTCTTCCAGTTCAACCCGGAGACCAACGACCGGCGGATCTCCGGCTCGCTGGCAAGCCTGGCCGGCCTGGAGGCGGCCCTGGCCGCCGGTGATGGGATGGCGGTCGACGCCGCGATCGCGCGGATCCGGCTGCTGTTCGCCGCGATCATGGGCTTCGGCGGGGTGCCGTTGATCTACATGGGCGACGAGATCGCAATGTTGAACGACTACTCGTACACCGACGACCCCGACCATGCCCGCGACAACCGCTGGGTGCATCGGCCCCGGATGGACTGGGCACAGGTGGCGGCCACTGAGACCGGCACCTGGTCCCCGGCGGCGCGAGTGCTGGCCACGGTCCGGCATCTGGTCGAGGTTCGCCGCGCAACACCGCACCTGCATGCCAGCGTCGAGTCCCAGGTGCTAGCCGCCCCGGATCACCGGTTGCTGCTGGTGGTCCGGCGACATCCGCTGGGAACGATGGTGCAGGTATCCAACGTCAGCGAGACCCCGGTCCAGATCGCCACCGCCTGGCTGCGGGACCTGGTCGGCTCGGCCCGGGCTAGCGAACTGTTGAGCGGCTACGACTACGACCTGACGCCACACCAGCTCACAGTCCAGCCCTACCAGGTGCTCTGGTTCATCGCCGCCTAAGCAGGTCAGTCCGACACCGCCGGTGGCGGTGCTACAGTCTGCCTGTGCCCTGGTCGACCCTGCTGCTTGGTCGCCGCAGCGAGGCCCGATAACGCCGGCCTCCTCGCTGCGGAGGAGTCGCGTCGGCAGGCCACCCACACAGCGAGGAATCCCCAGATGACCACCTTCGGCACCCGAGCGCAGACCAGCCGGCCCGTACAGCAACCCTCCCCGATGCCGTACCGGCGCTATGCCCCGTTCGTCCCGATCGACCTGCCGGACCGGACCTGGCCCGCGCGGCGGATCACGGCCGCGCCCCGGTGGCTGTCCACCGACCTGCGTGACGGTAACCAGGCTCTGATCGATCCGATGACTCCGAACCGCAAGCTGCGGATGTTCGAGATGCTGGTACGGATGGGCTACAAGGAGATCGAGGTCGGTTTCCCCTCCGCCTCGCAGACCGACTTCGACTTCGTCCGCCAGCTGATCACCGAGGACCGGATTCCCGAGGACGTGCAGATCTCGGTTCTCACCCAAGCCCGCGAGGACTTGATCGCCCGGACCGCGCAGAGCCTGGTCGGGGCACATCGGGCCAATATCCACCTGTACAACGCGACCGCCGACCTGTTCCGCAGGGTGGTGTTCCGGATCAGCGAACAGGAGTGCATCGACCTGGCGGTGACGGGGACCGAACTGGTGATGAAATATGCCGAGCAGGTCCTGGGCGGCACTGAATTCGGCTACCAGTACAGCCCGGAGATCTTCACCCAGACCCCCACCGACTTCGCAGTCGAGGTCTGCAACCGGGTGATGCAAGTTTGGCAGCCGGGCGAGGGCCGTGAGATCATCCTCAACCTGCCGGCCACCGTCGAACAGTCCACCCCCAACACCTACGCCGACCAGATCGAATACTTCTCCCGCCACATCGCCAACCGCCCGTACGTGTCGATCTCTGTGCACCCCCACAATGACCGAGGGACCGCTGTCGCCGCCACTGAACTGGCACTGATGGCGGGGGCCGACCGGGTCGAGGGCTGCCTGTTTGGCCATGGCGAACGCACCGGCAATGTCTGCCTGGTGACCCTCGGGCTGAACCTGTTCAGCCAGGGGATCGACCCGCAGATCGACTTTTCCGACATCGACGAGATCCGCCGGACCGTGGAGTATTGCACCGGTCTGCCGGTGCACCCGCGCCACCCGTACGCCGGGGATCTGGTGTACACCGCCTTCTCCGGATCGCACCAGGACGCAATCAAGAAGGGTTTGGAGGACCTGGACCGGCTGGCTGCCGAGTCTGGGATCAGCAGGGACCAGGTCGCCTGGCAGGCGCCCTATCTGCCGATCGACCCGCATGACGTGGGCCGCTCCTACGAGGCGGTGATCCGGGTCAATTCCCAGTCGGGCAAGGGCGGCATGGCCTACCTGATGAAGACCGACCACAAGCTGGACCTGCCGCGTCGGCTGCAGATGGAGTTTTCCCGGGTGGTGCAGCAGCACACCGACGCCGAAGGCGGTGAGGTCACCAGCGCCCAGCTTGGCGACATCTTCACCACCGAATACCTCACCGGTACCGAGCCGCTGGACTTGCTCACCTGCACCTCGGTTTCTCACGGCGACGGCTACCGGATCACCGCCACGGTCCGAGATCGCGGGATCGAACGCTCGATCGACGGGGAAGGCAACGGCCCACTTTCAGCCTTTGTGGACGGGCTCGCCCTGCTCGGCTACGGATTGCGGGTGCTCGACTACACCGAGCATGCGATGTCGTCCGGCGGGGACGCCCAGGCCGTGGCCTACCTGGAGGCCGAGGTGGCCGGGGACGAGGAGTCGGAGGGCGGTATCTACTGGGGTGTCGGTGTGGACTCCAGCATCGTGACCGCCTCGCTGCGGGCGGTCTGCAGCGCCATCAACCGGGCCCGGCTGCAGCTCCCGGAGACCGCGGGGAAAACCGACCCAGTCGGTTCCAGGCCTTAGCCGGCTGATGGGATCGGTGAGGTGAACAGTCCAGTACGGGTCGCCCAGGTCGGTGTACGAGGCTTTGGCCTGGTCCACCTGGGCCGGGTGGACCGACTCGCTGCGATGGGCCGGGTGGATCTGGTCGCAACGGCTGACCCGGGCGGCCCGCCCGAGGGTCGACCAGTCCCCTGGTATCCGAGCCTGACCGAGCTGCTGGCCCGCCACGAAGTCGACATCGTCAGCATCGCCACCCCGATCGGAACCCACGGTGCGTTGGCCTGCGAGGCCATCACCGCCGGGGCCGACGTCATGCTCGAGAAGCCTCCGGTGGCGTCGATTGCCGACTTTTGGCGGCTCTGCGACCGAGTCGAAACATCGGGCCGGGCCGTCCAAGTCGGCTTTCAGAGCCTGGGCTCGGCAGCAGTCGGCCGGATGCGTGAACTGGCGACCCAGATCGGGGAATTGACCTCAGTCCAGGTGCGCGGGATGTGGCTGCGTGATACCGCCTACTACCGTCGTTGCGACTGGGCCGGCAGACGGATCTGGAACGGTCAGCGGGTGGCCGACGGGGTCTGTACCAATCCGTTAGCGCATGGTTTTGCGACCGCCTTCGCGATCGTCGGGCTGACCGCGGTGGACCAGATCGAGTCGATCGAAACCGAGCTGTACCATGCCCACCCGATCGAGGCCGACGACACTTCGTGGGTCAGGGTCAACCGGCGCAGCGAGATCCCGATCGACGCCAGCTTGACCCTGTGCGGCCCGCGTCAGGAGCCGCCCACGGTGACCCTGGTGGGCACCGTGGGCCGGGCTGAGATCTCGTACACCACCGACGAGCTGCGTCTCACCCGCGACGGGCAGACGACGCGGCAAACGTGCGAACGGACCGACCTGCTGGAGAACCTGCTCGATTTCCGAGAAGGCCGCGCCGATCTGATGGTTCCGCTCGCTGAGACAGCCGGCTTCATGGGTGTCCTGGAGGCAACCCAGACCGCGCCGTACCCGCGTCAGATCGGCGAGCAGTGGGTGTCCTGGGAAGGGCCTGAGACCTGGCGGCACCCGGTGGTCGCCGAGATCGAGTCCTGGCAGCGACGCTGCCTCGACTCTGGCCGGGGATATCTCGAGGCCGGGGCGCCATGGGCCCAGCCGCAGGCCCGGTCGGTCTGGCGTCCCAGCGACCCGCAGCCCGCAACCACCTGATCACTAGGCAAAGCCCGGCCAAGGTGGTGAGGGCCAGTCAGCGGGCCTGGTTCAGGAAGGCGATCACCAGGTCCTGGGTCCGGGGCCCGAATTCGTGCCCGGTGGGAACCGAGACACCCTGGTACGAGCCGGGAGCGTCGGTGAACAGTTCCCGCAGCCGGGCGTCGGCGTCGCGCATCCCAGTAATCGGGAACATGGGGTCCTGCTCGCAGTAGACCACCTGCAGCGCATGTTCTCGGCGGGCCGCTGCCAGTTCCGGCAAATCCATCACCTGAGACAGCCCGGGGGTGTGCAACAGCCAGGAGTGGGCGGCGACATAGTCAGGGATCAGTGACTCGTAGGTCGACATCATCGCCACCACCGACACCCGGTCGACGGGCGCCAGCGCGGCCACGATCATCGCCCGGGCTCCGCCGCTGGAGAATCCAGCCACGCTGATCTGCCCATTACAGGCCCCCCTCAGCACATCCAACGAGGACAGATCATCGTGGGCGACCATGCCAGCGTACGAGGTCCCGATCACCCCGGCGAATTTGGCCACCAGATGCTCGTGCACCGAGGCCAATTCGTCGTACCACCGCTCCTCTGGTACGCCCGACAGACGCAGCAGGTCAGCGATTCGCTGCAGTTTATCGGGCACCGGATGTAGCCGGAACCGCCGCGACCCCCAGGAAAAGGCATCCGGGGCGAGCACTGCGAAACCAGACTCGGCCAGCCGGTCGGCAAAAGCCTCCCCGCCCTCGAAGGCCTCCCGGTAGGAGCGGCCGGATTCTTCCCGGGCCACCATCCGGGCGGCCCCGATCGATTTGATCCCGGCGTGTGAGTGCAATGCCAAGACGCCGGGCAGGGTCCGGGGATCCACCCCCGTGGGATGGAGCAGCCAGGCGTGCAGATCGGGACCGAATTGCACCGGCCAGGACACCTCGCTGGTGGTGACACCGCGCCGGGAGGCCGACGAGACCACAAAGACCGCCGGGTCGCGCACCGGCTCGGGAACCCCGAGCGCGGTCGCCACCTGGTTAGTGACATCGTCTCCGCGAACCCGGTCACGGATGCGGACGAAAGTCGCCCAGGTGCCGTACCCGGCGATCTCGTTCTGCATTGTGGACCTCACGATCGAGCGGGAACCATAACTCTTCAGGGGCGACAACTCGCTCCTTCGCGAGAGAAAGGTTGCCACAGATCTCGACCATAATGGCGTTCTTGACCCACCAGATCGGCTGGTGGCTGCCACAACGGCCGTTCAGCGGAGGCCGGTTCGACGCTCAGGTGCCGACCTGGTTGGGGATCGCACCGCCGAAGCGGCGGTCGCGGTGGGCGTAGATCTCGATCGCCCGCCACAGGTCACGCCGGTCGAAATCCGGCCACAGCCGTTCCAGGAACACCAATTCGGCGTAGGCGCTCTGCCACAGCAGGAAGTTGGAGGTTCGCTGCTCGCCTGAGGAGCGCAGGAACAAGTCGACGTCGGGGATATCCGGTTCGTCCAGGAAGTGCCGGAACCGATCCTCGGTGATCCGGGATGGATCCAACCGCCCTTGTCGGGCTAGTTCGGCCACCTTCCGGACCGCGTCCACGATCTCAGCTCGGCCACCGTAGTTCACACAGAATTGCAAGGTGAGGGTCGTGTTGTTACGCGACTGCTGCTCGGCCTGCTCGAGTTCCCGGATCACCGAACCCCAAAGCCGGGGCCTACGGCCCGCCCACCGGATCCGGACCCCCAATGCGTCCAACTGGTCGCGGCGGCGGTGGATTACGTCCCGGTTGAAACCCATCAACCACCGCACCTCGTCGGGGGAACGCTTCCAGTTCTCGGTCGAAAAAGCGTACGCCGACAGGTACGGGATTCCGATCTCGATCGCGCCCTCAATCACATCGAACAGGGCGTCCTCACCGCGGGCATGCCCCTCGGTGCGTTTCAGGCCGCGTTCCTTGGCCCAGCGCCCGTTGCCGTCCATCACGATCGCGACATGGCGGGGCAACAGTTCACGGGCAAGCTGCGGCGGACGGGCGCCAGAGGGATGCGCACGCGGGACCTGCCTCGGGGGGTTCACTGCCACGAGGGCGAGCCTATCGGCTCGGCGCTCGCGTCAGTCGACGTACACGGCGCAATCCGGTGGCACTCCCGGTCTGTACCATATGGCTGGTGACGTTTTCGACGAACGAAGACAGACCCGGATTGGATTCGGCCAGGGCCGATGCGGTGAGTGTTTCATCGGGGTGGGAAGTATACCCGCCATCGCAGCAGTTTCCAGGGATAATGCAGCTCCCGGAGTCAGGACAATCGCTCCCGGAGTCAGAGCAGCCGCTCCCGGAGTCCTCTGAGTGCGTGCAATGTGGGGCTGACCTGGTCTTCGATCCGTCCACTCAGAGGGTGCTATGTCCAGGCTGCGGTTTCGAGATGCCGATCGATCTGACCCCGGTGCCGCTGCCCAAGCACAACTTCGGCCAGGTCAACGCCTACCTGACCCAGATCTCGGCCGACCAGCAGCCGCCGGGCCAGGATCTAAGCTGCCACTATTGCCATGAGCGGGCGACCTTCAACGCCACCGCGAACCTCACCTGCTGCCCGTACTGCCATACCCCGATCCAGGCCGACGACCTCCAGGACGCCCCCGCCCGATTCCCAGCCGATGGGGTGCTGCCGTTTCGAATCTCACAGCGTCTACCTGACCTATTTACCTCTACGACATCCAGGCCATCCTCGATTCCTTCGGGGTTCGGTCCGGCAGTACGTCCCACGCCCAGATGGGTATTCAGGTGCTGGCTAATACCGGACTCGACAGAGAATGGACTACCTGGCCGATGGAGTCGGCGGTGCCATACCAGCAGGTCTTCCTTCATGGCCATCTGAGCCGAGGCTACGACCTGGACCCGGAACGGGCGTACCGCAGATATGGCCGACCCAAGGTGAGGAGGCTGATCGAGGGCAGTGGGCGGCGGATCGATGACTTCGACACCTCGTACCAGCCGGTCAGCTTCACGCAGATTCTGGTGCCGATGTGGTCGCTGACGGTAACCCACAAGTCGCAACCGTTCCAGGTTGTGATCAACGGGGTGACCGGTGAAGTGCGGGGGCAGCGGCCAGTCAGCGCGTTCAAGATGCTGGGGGCCATGTTGGTGTTCCTGTTCGTGTTCGTGGGGGCGATGGCCATGTTTTCTTGAGCCTGGTGCCAGAAACCCGGGAGCGGGCAGGCCATGCCGGTGCCGACCTACAGCGACGAGGTCATGGGGCGCTCTGGCCGCGGGTTGTCCGGGCACCCCGTACAGTGGGGCCGGCAGCATCGTCTCGGCGAACAGGACACACATGGGTCTCATGGATAAGCTCCGCGGTGAGCTAGTCGACATCATCGAGTGGATCGACGATTCGCGCTCCACCCTGGCATGGCGCTTCCCGAGGTACCAGAACGAGATCAAGAACGGGGCCAAGCTGATCGTGCGCGAAGGCCAGGCGGCGGTCCTGGTCCACAACGGGCAGATGGCCGACGGTTTCGGACCCGGCCTGTACGAGCTGCGCACCGAGAACATGCCGATCATGTCGACCCTGCAAGGCTGGCAGTACGGCTTCAATTCGCCCTTCAAGAGCGAGGTCTACTTCGTCAACACCAAGCCGATCACCGACTTCCGGTGGGGCACCGCGAACCCAGTCATGATCCGAGACCCAGACTTCGGCATGGTCCAGGTACGGGCCAACGGCCTGTGCGTGCTGCGGGTCGCCCAGCCCAACATCTTCCTGCGCCAGGTCGTCGGAACCGACTCGGAACTCACCGTCGACGAGATCGCCGAGTTGCTGCGCCGAGTGATCACGCTCGCCTTCTCGGACCTGATCCTCGAGACCAAACTCGCTGCGATCGACCTCCAAGGCCGCCAAGTCGACCTCTCAGAGCAGTTGCGCGGCTTCGTCCGGACCAGGGTCGATGACGAGTACGGCCTGGAGATCGACTCGGTCACGATGAACATCTCCTTGCCGGATGAGATCACCCAGGCCATTACCCGCGGCGTTGCCCGGGGCCTGGAGGAGAAGGGCTGGGTCAACAACCTGGGTGATCTGCAGCGTTATCAGCAGGCGAAGGCTGCCGATGCGATGACCATCGCGGCCGGCAACCCCGGCGGTGGGGCGATGGGGCAGATGATGGGTGCCGGGATGGGGATGGCGCTCGGCCAGCAGATGGCCCAGTGGGGCCCGGGCGCCCAGCCGGCGGCCGCGACCCCGCCGCCGCTGCCCAGCCAGACCTTCCACATCGACGTCAATGGCCAGCCCAGCGGCCCCCTCAGCATCACCGAAGTCCAGACACAGGTCGCGCAGGGGCAGATCAGCGCCACCACCTTGGTCTGGTCGGCGGGGATGGCATCGTGGACGATGGCCGGGCAGGTGCCGGCGCTGTCGGGGCTGTTCCAGGCCCCGCCGCCGCTACCCACCCAGGGCTAGCCCGGTGACCGCTCCGCCGCCGCGGGAGGCGGAACAGCCGCATCCGGGGATGGTGCCGGACCCGGCCCTGCGGCACGTGACCGAGCAGACCCGTACCTATCCCTGCTCGCGGTGCGGGGCCAACCTGATCTTCGACCCGGCCCGGCAGGGGTTACGGTGCCCGGCCTGTGGCTTCGAGATGCCGATCGACCTGACCCCGGTACGGCTACCCAAGCATGATCTCGGCCAGGTCAACGCCTGGCTGGCCCAGTTTGCCGCCAGCCCGCAGCCGCTGAGCCGGGAGGTGATCTGCCAGAACTGCGGCGGGCGGACCACATTCAGCGGCGCCCTGACCGCTACCCGATGCCCGTACTGCAATACCCCGATCCAACGTGACGACCTCAAGGACGCCCCGACCCGGATCCCGGCCGACGGGGTGTTGCCGATGCGGATCTCTCAGCAGGAAGCCACCCGGGCGATCGAGGCGTGGATCAACAGCCGCTGGTTCGCTCCGAACTCTTTCCGTAGGTACCGCACTCTTGGCAGCTTCACCAGCATCTACCTGACGTATTACCTTTACGACATCCAGGCCACCTCTGCTTACCGGGGAGCCCGTGGCGTCTATTACACCGTCACCGTGGGTTCGGGGGAGGACCAGCGGCAGGAGATACGCACCGATTGGACCCGGGTTTGGGGTACGGTCCACACCCAGGTGGCCGATCTGCCGGTGCTGGCCAATGATGGCCTCGACGAGAGACGGATCCAGGCGTTGGAGCCGTGGCCGGTAGAAATGGCGGTGCCGTACCAGCAGGTCTTTCTGGCCGGACACCTGAGCCGAAGTTACGACCTGGAGCCAGAAGCGGCGTATCAGAAGTATGGCCAGCCCCGGGTGTATGACCTGATCCGTTCCCAGGTTCGCCACGACATCGGCGGCAATGAGCAGCGGATCGACAGCATCGACACCTCGTACCAGGTGCTCAACTTTGCGCAGGTCCTGATGCCGGTGTGGTTGCTGACGGTGACGTACAAGTCGCGACCCTTCCAGGTCTTCATCAATGCGATGACCGGTGAGGTTCAGGGGCAACGGCCGTACAGCGCGATCAAGATCGTGGCCGCGGTGGTAGCTGTGATCACGGTCGTGATCCTGTTCTACCTGCTGTACCGGTCCGGTTAGGCGTGACGAACGGGCAGACTGGACCGATGCCGACCTACAGCGACGAGGCGGTCGTGTTACGCACCCAGAACCTGGGTGAGGCGGACCGGATCGTCACCCTGCTCACTCGCCGTCATGGCAAGGTCCGGGCCGTGGCGCGGGGGGTACGGCGGACATCGTCGAAGTTCGGGGCCCGGCTGGAGCCGTTTAGCCAGGTCGATCTGCAGGTGGCGACCGGACGTAGCCTGCACCACGTGGCTCAGGCGGTGACCCGTAACGCCTTCGGCGAGCCTTTGATGGTCGACTATCCCCGTTACACCGCTGGCCAGGTGATGCTGGAGACCGCTGACCGGCTGGTAGCCGAAGAGGGGGAACCGGCCGTACAGCAGTACCTGCTGCTGGTGGCTGCCCTGCGGGCGCTCGGGCAGGGAGTCGCGGGAGGCCAGATGCGGCCGGGATCGCAGCTGCTCGATTCGTACCTGCTGCGGGCGTTGGCGGTAGCGGGCTATGCCCCGGCCCTCACCCACTGCGCCCGGTGCGGTCGGGGTGACCGGGTGGACTTCTTCAACCCGTCCGCCGGCGGGGTCGTCTGTACGGGCTGCCGCCCGCCCGGGTCAGTTCCGGCCAGCCCGCAGCTGCGGGCCTACCTCGGTGGGCTGCTGGCCGGCGACTGGGAAGCGACCCGGGATGCGCCGGCGCCGCTGCAGCGGGCCGCGTCGGGAATGGTGGCGGCGTTCGCCAGCTGGCAGCTGGAGCGTGGACTGAGGAGCCTGAGTCATGTCGAACGGTAGGCGGTCTCGGGTCGTTGAGGCCGGGATATCGCTGCTGATGCTGGTACTGGGCTTCGCGGCGGTGTTACTGGTGCTGCAAGGTCCGCAGTCTGGCCTGAGGCTGGCAGGTAGCCGGCCCAGCGCCTCGCCGCCTCTGCCGGTGCAACCCGGTTCGGCGGGGTTGGGTGACCCGTATTATCCGGCGGCTGGCGGGTCCGGCTATGAGGTCGAGCGTTACCAGGTGAAGATCGACTACGAGCCGAGCTCAGGGCAGCTGGTCGGGGCCGCCACCGTGACCCTGGTCACCCTCCAGCGGCTCACGCAGCTGCACCTGGACCTGATGTTGACCGCGACCGCGGTTAACCTTGATGGGGTCGAACTGGTCTTTCACCAAGACGGCGACGATCTGCAGGTGAAACTGCCCGTGGCGGCGGGAAAGTCGGTCGCGGCCGGGGAGCGAATCAGCCTGATCATCCGGTACCAGGGCCTGCCGCACGAGGTCCGATTCCCGAAGCCGACGGTCTACCGCCAAGAGGATGAGCTCTTGATCTGTGGCGAGCCACAGTCGGCCTCGGCCTGGTTGCCGGTCAACGATCACCCACGGGATCCGGCCAGCTACGAGATCACGGTGAGCGTTCCGGCCGGCTACGAGGCGATATCGATCGGGGTCTTGGCCTCGCATCAGGCCGATCCGAGACGTCCCGGATGGGATCAGTGGCGATGGGTGAGCGAGTCCCCGACCCCGACGTACACGGCGATGCTGGCGATCGGGCAATACACGGTGAGGCACGTTGAGGTCACCGTCGCAGGCCGTCCGACGACTGCCGTGTACGCGGTCAGCGAGCGGGCTCCGCGGCCGGCCCAGGCGATGACCTGGCTAGAGCAGACCCCGCGGGCGATCGAGACCGTCGAACTCCATCTGGGTCGGTACCCGGTATCCGGGGTCGGTGGCGTTGTGCCCGGGGTCAACCCGGTATGGGGCGGGATGGAGGCAGCAGGGCGCCCGGTTTACCACCCTCTTGTGGTGGGTCGAGACTCGGTGCTGCTGCACGAGGTGACTCACATGTGGTTCGGTAACACCGTCACCTTGAATGAGTGGCGCAGCATATTCCTCAACGAGGCCCTGACCTCGTATCTGGAGTGGGTCACGGCAGCTGAATGGGGCAGTGAACCTGATCCGCAGCGTCGTTTTGACGCCTCGTACGCCGCGCAACGGGGTGACTTCTGGAAACAACGGCTGTCCGATCCTGGGTCGGGGGATCTGCTTTTCACCAGGGTCTATGACCGAGGTCCGATGGCGGTCCATGCGCTACGGGTCCGGATGGGCGACGAGGCCTTTTTCAGGTTCCTGCGGCAGTGGGCCTCCCAGCAGGGGCCGCGCCGCCTGGACCAGTGGCGGGCAGCGGCCCAGGCGGCGTCCCCGGTGGATGTGTCCCAGGTCCTGGCTACCTGGTTGGACGGGACCAGCAGGCCAGCCCGAACCCCCGAGAACGGCTTTGTGAGGTGACGTGCTCTGCTCTCACGACCATGGTGACGTCGCCGGCCTGCGTGATGGAGAGCCTTCACAATGGGGGGTATGAGCGATGCAAGCCTGGTGCAGGATCTGCCACTGGTGATGGTCCGGCGGGTCTCGGTGACCAGTATGGACAACAACGTATATCTGCTGACCAGCAGGCAGACCGGGGTTCAGGTGCTGATTGATGCAGCCGGTGAGATCGAGACGATCCGGCGGCTACTGTCTGAGGCCGGCTCAGACAGTGCCCAGCCCACTCGCCTGGGCGCCGTGATTACCACCCACCGCCACCACGATCACATCGGGGCTCTGGCTGAGCTAGTGGCCGAGACTGGTGCCCAGACCCTGGCCGGTGGTGAGGATGCCGCTGCGATCGAGGAGGCCACCGGGGTGTCGATTGATCGGCGGCTGAGTCACGGGGACCGGATCACTGTCGACGACGTGATCCTGGACGTGATCGCACTGCGCGGGCATACCCCAGGGGCGGTGGCCTTGGGGTACACCCCAGCGGCAGGCCCGGTGCTGCTATTTACCGGCGATTCGCTGTTCCCGGGAGGGCCTGGACGGGTGACATCTCCAGCGGACTTCGACTCACTCATGACCGACCTGCAGCAGCGGGTCTTCGACGCGTACGGCGACGACACGCTCGTGTACCCCGGTCATGGCCGGCCGACCACCCTGGGGGTGGAGCGTCCGCACCTCGGAGAGTGGCTAGAGCGCGGATGGTGAGGGTGGAACGGAGCTGCTCCGGGTGTGGCTATTGGCGGCCCGAGCACGGTGAGCTACCTGTGCCTGCGCAGACCCCGGCCGATATTTGATGGTCGTTCTCATATTTGCGGGCGTCGTCGGCTGTCCGACTGGACGGGTCGTGCTGGAATCGTGCCTCACGGGAGCCGCTGCGCCCCTATCCTCTCCTAGGCGATGCCTCTGACAGCGAGACCGTCAGCCACGAGGCAGGATGAGGCAGTCTGTCCCCGGACGAAGGAGAAACCGTGACCACCCCGGTACGGCGCACCCGGCAACGAGCCGCCGTCGCGGCCCTCCTGGCCTCGACCCGGGACTTCCGCACCGCCCAGCAGATCCACACCCAACTGGTCGGCCAGGGCGACAAATTGGGCCTGGCGACCGTGTACCGCACCTTGCAAGCCATGTTAGAGGCTGGCGAGGTGGATGTGCGGGTCATCGACGGGGAATCCGCCTACCGCCGTTGCAGCACCTCGCAGCATCACCATCACCTGGTCTGCCGGGGCTGCGGCCGTACCGAGGAACTCATCGACAGTGTGATCGAGGCCTGGGCTGCCCAGATGGGTGCCGAGCACGGCTTTGTCGATGTTACGCACGACGTGGAGCTGTCGGGAATCTGCGCCGACTGCGCCGCAGAGACTCCGTAGCCGCGGGCCGCTCACCAGCCGGCGGCCCTACAGTGACGTTAGTGATCGCCATATCCAGATTCCGGGTGCCTGAGTCGTCTCGAGATGACTTCCTGGCTGTCGCAGCGCCAGCCGTTGATCTGCTCCAACGCCAGCCTGGTCTGAATGGGCTCGACCTCGGGGTAAACCTAGACGATCCGCAGCTGTGGGTGCTGGTCACCCGGTGGCGTGATGTTGGCTCGTACCGGAGGGCTCTGGGCTCGACGAATCGGGTCGTGCTGTGGCCGTTGTTGGCGCTGGCGATCGACGAGCCGAGTGCGTACGACGATCCCGACCAGGTCGGGCCCAACCTGCCCCGCTGCTCATAGGTTCTGCCTGGCACATCCCGACATCGTCGGCGTGGACCACCAACTGGTCATCGACATCCGGGTGGAAGACCGACCTTCGTGACGCGTTCCGGCATGGTGAGACTCTCGGTGGAGGTCTTGCTCATCATCTTGGGCCTGGGAGCGATCCTGGGGGGAGACTCCAGAGCCGCCTCCTACTGCATGATCGGCTGGATCATCTTGGCGCTGAGCTATGTGGTCAGCATCGTGTGGCTCGCCTGGCGCGGCCGGCTGCTTCCGGACCAGGCCGACATTCAGCAGTCCGCACCGGTGCTGCCATCATGGATGATCTTTCTCCTAGGTTGGACCCCGGCGGTGGCTGCCTTCATGGGGCTGATCGGTGGACTCAGCGGACAGTTCAGCTCCGAAGAACTCATCCATCAGGTCTCTGCTCTACCCGCCTCCGAGCGGGATGCCGCGCTACGCGCCGTTCGGATCGCCATCAACACGGTCACGGTCCTGATGGCGGTCATAGGCTGGTCGCTGCTTCACCTGGGATACGCCCGTCACTATGAGCGCCTCGATCACCGGTACGGCTCGGCCATCGACTTCCCGGGGACCAAGGACGCGGGGCTCGCCGACTACTTGTACTTCGCCATCACCATCGGCTCCACCTTCGCCACCTCCGACGTCAACGTGGTCTCGCGTCGCCTGCGATGGACGGTGGCGACGCATTCGGTGCTGGCCTTCTTCTACAACGCCATCGTCATGGCGATCGCCTTCAAGATCATCACCGACTGAGGTCTCAATGTTCACCAGCTGCTGGCAGGTCGATCGGCGCTGCTCCTGGACAACGGTCGGGTCGCCCTGGTGAGACTCTTCTCGCCTCCCCTTTCGCGGTAGGCCCGCCGCCACCTAGACTGGTCTGGTCAACACGTGATGGAGGTGGCCATGGCGCTCTCCGAGAAGGAGCAAGAGCTCCTCGCTCAGATGGAGGCCGCGCTGGCGGCTGATGACCCCCGGCTGGCGAACACGCTGCGCGGGCAGAATGTCCGCACCCTCCATCGTCGCCAGGCTTCGCTGGCCATGGGTGGTTTTCTCGCTGGCATGACGGTTCTGATCGCCGGGATGAGCGTGCACTGGTCGGTCAGCGTACTGGGCTTCGTGATGATGCTCGGAGCATTCATGCTGGCGCGGGCCAGCCTGCGACACGTCAATCCCACTGAACAGGTTCGGTCCCAGATTGATGATGATCTGCGGGAGCGTTTCGAAGAACGCTGGCGTCGTCTCGACGAGAACTGAGCCCGGGCTCAAGGGATACGGTGATCTCTCCCAGCTGAGGTCTGACTGGGCGGGGATCGTCGATCAGGAATCCCTGCCCGGTCGGCCTGGGTTAGCGGTGTCGGTGTGGCAGCTGAGTGACATGCTCCGGCGACAGCCCGGCGGAGGCCGCCATCAGGAGACGGACCAGTTCAGTGGCGTTCTCGACGGTAGTGACCCCATCCTCGTCGATCCGGTCCGCAGTGAGATCCGCCTCCCGTAGAACCGCGGCCATCGCGTCGGCCGCGCGACGGGCCTTCTGATCGCGGTGCCGGGCCAAGTCGGTCACGGTCGCGAGGCGGCTGTTGATCGAGGTCTTGTGCATTCCTTTTCCTGAGCGGGTGGGGACCGTTGTGCTCACCGTCACATGCTTCGACCATCCGTTCTGGGAAGATGAGGGTTTTCTCCTGAAGCGTGTCGTCAGCCAGACCGGCTGTCGAGGTCCGTAGCAGGAAACCAATGCCACATTGGTGCCGCAGTGGCATTGCAATGACACCAGAGAGATGCCATACTGGCGTCATGGACCTTCACCCGTACCTGGAGCGGCTCACAGCAGACCTGCTGCGATCCGCAACCGATCAGAATCAGGCTGCCGCCGAGCAACTCGCGGCCGCCCTCGAACCCTCGCTACGGCTCACGGCATTGGAACTGCTCAGTGATGCCTGTACCCAGATCACCGCCGAACTGCGCGGTGTCAGCATCGAGGTCCGTCTTGATGGACGAGACCCGCGCATCGTTGTCACCCAGGACCAGGGATCTCGCCCGGTGGTGACCGAAGTCTGGGACGAGGACGGGTCGGTGACCCGAACCTCGCTGCGGCTGCCTGAGATCCTCAAGTCTCGGGCCGACCAGGCCGCCGCCGAGGACGGATTGTCGCTCAACGCCTGGCTGGTCTCCACGATCGGGGCTGCGCTTGGCCTGGAGGCACGCGGTACCCGGAGCCGCCGGGTTGGTCACCGAATGACCGGATGGGTGTGAGAGGAGAACCATGATGACGGATTCCCGTATCGAGACTTTCCCGGTCGCCGAGCCGATTCTGGCTCAGTTACGGACCGGCAACGGTGATGTTCGGATCACCGGTTCTGACGATGATCAGGTCCGAGTGGTCCTGAACGGCAGTCCTGCCGAGATCGACCGGGCCCGGGTCGACCTGTCCTACGGGACCCTGATCGTCGATACCGCCCCGGCGCCTGACCGGGTGCCGGCGGCCATCGGAACCCTGGTCGACTTGCTCGTCGGCCGAGACAATGTCGACGTCGAGGTCCAGCTGCCGCCTGGGTGCCGACTCGACTTGCGCGGCGGCTCCGGAGAGGTCACGATCTCAACACCCGTAGCGGAGGCCGAGATCCAGGTCCGCTCTGGCGACGTGACCATGGCCGAGGTCCGTGGCCTGGCCCAGTTGCGGACCGGGTCTGGTGACATCCGAATTCCCAGCGCCGGCAGCGTCCAGATCCACACCGAATCCGGTGATGTGGTCGTCGACCAGGCTAGTCAGGCGGCGCAGATCACAACCGGATCCGGAGATGTCCGGCTGGATCGGGCCGGCGGACCGATCGCGATGAAGACTGGGGCTGGGGACCTCCGGATCGGGATGATCACCGGTGAGGCGACGGTGACGCTCGGCTCCGGCGAACTCACGATCGACCAGATGGGAGCCGGACGGCTCGAGATCGATAGCGGCTCCGGCGACGTGACCGTCACCGTGGTGGCGGGGTTGCCCGTCTGGACCGACATCAGCACCCTCTCGGGTGACCTGTACTCGACGCTGCCCAGCCTGGG
Source organism: uncultured Propionibacteriaceae bacterium (assembly GCA_938046585.1). Taxonomy (GTDB): domain Bacteria; phylum Actinomycetota; class Actinomycetes; order Propionibacteriales; family Propionibacteriaceae; genus Fen-668. Next base: position 22,102 of record CALIWR010000005.1, read on the forward strand.
ACAGCCCGAGCAGGGGGCGGACTACTTGGAATTGCGCGCCCGGACCGGATCTGGCGACATCCACCTGCGCTCGGCCTGAACTACCAGATCCAGCCGATTACCGGCGCCCGGCGCTAACCGGGCGCCGGTACGCGCTGTCGTCGCGAGGACGGGGGGCGGCCTGAGGCATCGGGCGGGATGGGCGCCGGAGCTGACCGACCTGGCGACGAAGCTGGGCTCGCAGACTGTCGTACCACTGCCGTACCTGCAGCCGCAGAGACCGAGGCAGGAAGCGTGCCATGAGGGCGGTGTCCCAAGAGACAGCGGTCCCCATCCCCTTGACGAGGGTTGCTGCCTGCGTGCCCACCTTGCCGGCGTCGGTGAAGGCTCGCGAATAGCGAGACCGTTCCACTGTTGCCACCACCTGTTGCAGGGCCCCGCGCGAGGCATCGTCGCTCAATTGCCTTGCCACAGCGTTGCCGACGACCCGCGGCGACCCATGCGGCCAAGAGTGGCCTAGGTCCAGCCAGGTGTCGCGGACCTCATCCCAGGCCTGGGTGACAGCCTGGTGCGGATCGCCGATCCCCGACAATCGAGAACGGCGCCGCAAGATCCGTACCAGCATCGGAGTCAATGCCAGGATCACCAGCAGACCTGTGATCGCGACGATCCCCACCACCGCTGCCCAGGAAGTGGACGACGGCTGGGTCTGCTGCGGCTGCTGGGACGCCTCCGGGGTGCTGGAGGTCTCGGCTGAGGGGGTCTCGGGCGTCGGCTGCGTCTGCTGCGGCTCAGTCGGTCCGACTGTCGGATCGGCGGAGGGCTGGTTGGGAGCCATCAGCGTCCACGGAGGCGGGGTGCTCGCCACTGATGGGGTGGGTTCAAAACGGACCCAGCCAAAACCCTCGAAGTACAGCTCGGGCCAGGCATGCATATCGTGGGCCGTCACCGTCCACCGACCATCGCGCTGCTGACCTGGCAGGAAACCCACCGCCACCCGTGACGGGATACCCGCGATCCTGGCCATCAGGGCCATCGAGCCGGCGTAGTGAACGCAGTAGCCGGTCTTAGTACGAAACAGGAAGTTCTCGATCGCCTGGTAGGTGGTATCGCCACCGGTTCCCTGGACGTCGTAGCGGAAGTCGGAGGCACGCAGGAAAGCTTGGATCGCGGCCGCCTTTAGCGCCGGCTGTTGGTAGCCCGCGGTCACCTTGGTAGTCAACTCGGTGATCGTCGGCGGAACATCGGACGGGACTTCCATCGTCACCAGAGCACCCTCGGGCGGGCCCACCACGGCCTGCGATAGGGCTGCCCCGTCGGGGACGATGTCCCAACTCTCGACGTTATACCGCAGCCCCTCGGTGGCTCGGTTGCGGTCCGGGCCGGTGGCGATCACCATCAGCGAGACTGGATCCCAGGACCACTCGCCGGGTGCGCTCTGGGCCCGCGGGGCGTACGGCGCCGGAAGGTACATCGACCGCAGATCGCCGATCTGGATCTGGGTCTGGCGTGAATCACCCGAAGAATGGGGTACGCCCGGGACCCCGCCGATGGTGCCCTGGCGCAGCGAGACCTGGGTCTGGGCCCAGCCTTGCGAGTTGATCTGCGACAGCGTGGTCTGCCGCAGATAAACTCCGTCCGGCTTGCTGGTGGTGTAGGTCAGCACCTCCCGATTGACCGGCTGCTCCAAGTTGCGGCGTAGGTCGACCTGCGGATCCACCATCTCGATGGGGCCGGTGCCGTTGGGTCGCAGCGACTCGAAGAAGGTAGTTGGCAGCGTCGGCAGCAGCAGCCCCAGGACGACTGCGCCGACCAACGCGGGCGTGGCCACCATGACGGCCACCCGCCAGACCCCACCGGCTCGGCGACGTCCCGCGGAGTCACGGCGAATGTTGCGGGTCCACGACCGCTCGGTGTTCAGGCCGTCGGCGAAGAGAATCACGAGATAACCACCAACCACGGCCAAGAACGAGACCAGGTTGACGTCAGTCCGCAGCGAGATCGCCGGCACCAGATAGAGAGCAAGCAGGGGAGCCAGGGTGTACGAAGGACGCTCTAGAGCGTCGGCCAAGACCCCCGCCATCAGCGACAACAGCACGATCAGCATCACGAAGATCAACTGGACGCCCTCGTTGCTGGGCATGGGGATGGTGGTGACCCGGATGTGGTCGTACCCGGCGTGCAGCAGCGGGACCAGCCGCTGCCACCACGGCAGGTCTTGCCGTCCGAACCCGGCGGCCAGCATCACGAACATCACCAGCGCCAGCATCACCTGGGCGAGGATGGCCAGCGGCTTGGACATCCGCAGCCGCTCGGCCCCGATCGCCACCGCCGCCAAGACCGCCAGCAGGACCCAGGCGGGAGCCAGATAGCTGGCGTCCTGGGTGAGCGGCAGCAGGGTCACGGCGCTGATCCCGCCGGCGAAGGTGACGGCGATCCAGAGTCGGTCAGTTGTGCGCATCAGACGAGCTCACCCATCCGGTCCAGGTCCGACCAGGCGTCGGACAGCTCGGTGCCGTGGCTGACCTCGACCACCCGCCAACCGTGATTGCGCAGCATCGAGATCGCAGCCCGGTGATCGTCGTACTCCTGGGGGCTGCTGCGCTCGCTGCGTACCGTGAAGGTGTCGGCATCCACGACCAAGGCGAAACACCGAGACCGATTACGCTGCGCGGTCAGCAGCAGGTCGACATCGCGGGGGGAGAGTCGTCCAGTGACGGCCAGCATCAGCTGGCCCCGCTGGGCGATCATGGCATGATCGACGGTCCGGTCCAAGGCGGTGCGCCCTGACAGCTGGACCTCGGTCATCACATTGACAATCTGCTGCCGGGTCACGGTGGCCGCGGCCTGCCGGTCCGCTGTGACCATGGTGCCATCCGCGTCGAATAGATCGATCCGGAAGTTCGCGTCCACGAAGTGCAGCGCGATCGAGGCGGCCGCCGAGACAGCCCATTCGAAGGAACTGTTACGTCCCTTGCCGGCGTGGCTACTCGCCCGGGAGTCCAAGATCACGGTGGCTGCCGGGTCCCAGGCCTGCTCCTCGCGGCGCACCATCAACTCGTTACGGCGGGCAGTCGAACGCCAGTGGATCCGGCGGACATCGTCGCCAGCGCGGTATTCCCGGACCAGGATGTCGTCCTGGCCGACCACCCCAGCCTTCTGGGGAGTGGCCTCTCCGCTGGAACCGGCGCCGATCGCATTGCGCATGATCGGCAGCGGAATGATCCGCGGGGTGATCATCACTTCGCTGGTCGCGGTGAACCGGCGGTCCAGCTTTACTAGCCCGAAAGGGTCCGTGGCCCGTACCGCCAGCGGACCGGTATGGAATCGTCCGCGCAACAGCCCAGCCAGCGGATAGGTGATCTCGCGGCGCCACTCACCGGCGAAGCGGTGGACGGTGAAGCGCGGGGGACGCCCCAGCGCTCGGGGAACATGGTCCTCGAAGTGGAGCAGACCGGTCGGCAGCGGGCCCGACTTGATGACCACCAATTCGCCCTCGAGCCGGTCGCCGACCACGGCCTCAGGTGGGGTCACTCGGCGCTCGCAGGTCAGTCGCAGGCGGGTCCGTCCCACAACCACCAAGGCGGTCAGGGGCAGGATCAGCAGAAACAGACCAAACCACAACACATCACGCTGGCCGAGCAGCAATCCTGCCAGGACGAGCGCCAGACCCAGCAGAGTGAAGATCTTTCCCCGCATCGTGAGCAGGGGCCACGGATTGCGACGGGGCACGCCCACCTACCTCCTGTCGGGCACCGACACCGAGCGAACTGCCTTGGCGATGATCTCGACCACCGAGCGGCGTGCCAACTGGGCCTCGGTCGACGGGAGCACGCGATGCGCCAAGACCGAACCGGCCAGCGCGCTGACGTCATCGGGCAGGACATAGTCGCGTCCCGACAGCGCCGCCTGGGCGCGGGTGGCCCGCAGCAACTGCAGGCTGGAACGGGGGGAGGCGCCGAGTCGCAAATCGCGGTTGCTGCGGGTGGCGTTCACCACATCCACCAGGTACTGCTTGACCGCCGGCGCCACGTACACGTCGCGAACCGCGGCGATCAGGCCCCGGATGGTGGCGGCATCGGTCACCGGACGCAGAGAGGCCAGCGGGTCCACCATCCCATGGCTGTCGAGCATGTCGATCTCGGACCGGACAGTCGGATAGCCCATCTCAATGCGCGCCATGAAGCGGTCTCGTTGAGCCTCCGGCAGGGGATAGGTCCCTTCCATCTCGATCGGGTTCTGGGTGGCGATCACCATGAACGGGCTCTGCAACGGGTGCGTTGCACCATCAACCGAGACCTGCCGTTCCTCCATGGACTCCAACAGGGCCGACTGGGTCTTGGGTGAGGCTCGGTTGATCTCGTCGCCGACCACGATGTTGGCGAAGATCCCACCGGGTTTGAACTCGAAGTCGCGGGTCTGCTGGTTGAACACCGACACGCCGGTGACGTCACTGGGCAGCAGATCAGGGGTGAACTGGATTCGACGCACGGTGCAGGCGATAGATCGGCCCAATGCCTTGGCCAACATCGTCTTGCCTACGCCCGGCACATCCTCCAGCAACAGATGCCCCTCGGCCAACAGCACCACCATGGCCATGTCGATGGCGCCGCGTTTGCCCTCGATCACGCCCTCGATGGCTGTTCGGACCCTCCCCATCACGTCGAGTACGTCCGCCAGCGATCGCTTCGTATCCACTCTGCTCCTTCTTCGCCCAAGCCCACCGAGGAGCCGCGTTCGTCAGAGGCCACCCTACGGGACCGACGCCGCGCTCTTGAACCTCCCGCCCGGTGCGGGCATCACCGGTTCCGCAACGCCGGAAGGAGGTTGATTGAGGCTGATGTGGGTGAAAGTGGGTTAAAGTGGGGCGCGGTGGAGTGATCAGTCACCTGGTCCGAGAGCCGAAGGGAGGTCGCGGTGCATCAGCCGTTCACCGGGACCTTCAAGCTCCGGCTCGATGACAAGGGACGGCTCACTCTGCCGGCCAAGTACAGAGAGCATTTCGAACAGGGCGTGATGGTGGCAAAGGTTCAAGAAGGCTGCCTCGCCGTCTACACCCTGGAGGAGTTTCAGGCGCTGGTGGCACGCTGGACTGCCCGGGTGTCGACGGAGAGAGAACTGCGGGCCTTTCAGCGCTGGCTTGGCGCCGGCACGTCGGACAACCCGATGGATCGCTCCGGACGGGTGCTGGTCCCCGAGGACCTGCGTGCCCATGCCGGTCTCGACCGGGAGGTTGTGATGGTGGGCGGCACCGACCGGTTGGAAATCTGGGATCCGCAGCGCTGGGCTGTCGCAGCCGCCGAACTCGACGAGATGTTCTCGTGACCGCAGTACCCGCCGCCTGCCGGTGGCGGCCAAGGACGGAAGGCTCCGTGCCCTCCGGCTTCGACCCGCTGGTCCACGGCCTGGCGCACCTTCCCCGGCGCCAGGAAGTACCAGGGCCACGGGCCGAAACCGGTCGGTACGGAGCCATTCACGAGCGAGACGAGGGTTGAGATGGCGAGCGACATCCACATCCCTGTGCTCCGGGAACGGATCGTCGAGCTCCTGACCCCGGCTTTGTCTCAGCCGGGGTCGGTCTGTGTTGATGCCACCGTGGGCCTGGGAGGTCATGCCGCAGCAATTCTGAGCGCCTGCCCACAGGCCCACCTGATCGGTATTGACCGGGACCCAGACGCGCTGGACCTGGCCCGGCAGCGGCTGGTCAGTTTCGGCGACCGGGTCCATCTTGTCCGGGCCCGCTACGACCAGTTACCCCAAATTTTGGCCGGGCTGGAGATTACCCGGGTCCAGGGGGTGTTGCTCGACCTGGGGCTGTCCTCGCTACAGATCGACCGCCGGGAACGGGGCTTCGCCTATGCGGTCGACGCACCGCTCGACATGCGGATGAGTGCCGACGACCCGATCACTGCCGCTCATGTGGTGAACACGTACGGCGTCGAACGGCTCGCTACCGTGCTGCGTCGCTACGGGCAGGAGCGATTCGCCAGCCGGATCGCGAACCGGATCGTGGCCGAGCGTCAGAAACGACCCTTCGACACCTCGGCCCGATTGGTGGCCACGATCGTTGATGCGATTCCGGCGGCGGCCCGCCACAACGGCGGCCACCCGGCCAAACGTACCTTCCAAGCCTTGCGGATCGTAGTCAATGCCGAACTGGAATCACTCAGCGCCGTCTTGCCGGCAGCGATAGCGGCATTGGCTGTGGGCGGGCGGATCGCAGTTCTGGCCTACCACTCGTTGGAGGACCGGATGGTGAAGTCCGTGCTGCGCTCCGCCAGCAGCGATACCGCACCTCGTGACCTGCCAGTGGTTCCGATCGGCTACCAGGCCCAACTGCGGCTCCTGACGCGGGGTGCGGAACGTCCTGGTACCGAGGAGCTGACGAGGAATACACGGGCCAGTTCGGCCCGGCTGCGCGTCGCGGAACGGATCGAGGAGGCGGCATGAGCGCTCTTGAGGCCGAGAAAGTTACCCGCGCCGGCGTCGGTCGGCTGCTGCACCCGGTGCCGAACACACCTACCACCTTGGCACGAACCCCATTCCTGGTCTTCCTAGCGCTGATCCTGGGGCTGGGGATGGTCGGCATGGTGATGTTGCAGACAACGGTCCAGCAGCAGTCATTCGAGGTGCGTCGGCTCCAGGCCGAGGCCAACGCCTTGGCCTACCACCAGGCTCAGCTTCAAGCCGAGGTGGATCGGCGAGCTACTCCCGCCGAGGTTGCCCGCCGCGCCTCGGAATTGGGGATGGTACCTAACCCGTACCCGGCCTTCATCGATGTTCGGACCGGCCAGGTCACGGGGGTGGCGAAGCCGGTCACCGGGCAGGAACTGGCCAATCTCAGCCCCAAGGCATCTGGGCAGCCCCGGCCGGCGGCCTCCAGCCAACCGACGCCAGCCGTTGAGCCAGGCGCCACGGCCCCGCGATCCGCCCCGGCGCAGCCGGCGCCGCAGGATGGATCCCGACGATGAACAAGCCGACCTCACACCGCCCAACGCCTCGCCCAGCGTCGCGGCCACCCTCGGCCCGGATCCGGAGGCGTCCGGGCCGCGAACCGATACGGCTGCCAGTCGGCAATCCGGTCCGACGGATTCGGGTGGCGATGCTGGCACTGGCGATGCTGGCCTCGGTGTTAGTGGCCAAGGCGGTCGATATCCAGGGCCTGGACAGTTCTGCCTACGCCACCACCGCCAGCCACCAGATGATGGTGCAACGCACCATCCTGGCCAACCGAGGCGCGATCACCGACCGCTTCGGGGAGGTACTCGCCACCAGTCTGCCCGCGGTGAATATCGTCGCCGATCCCAGCCAAGTTCGGACCAACGGCAAATTGGAACGCGTCATGAGCAAGCGGGACCGAGAACTGGCTGCGGCCGGGCCGACCACCATCGCAGCAACGATCGCCCGACATGTTGGTGGTGATCCGGCCGAATACGCCCGTCAGCTGTCGCGGACGGACACCCGGTATGTGATCTTGGCCAAGCAGGTTCCGGCCTACACCTACCTGCAGCTAGCTCAGGAACTGCAGGCCCTGGGCTACGTCGGCGTGTACCGGGAGCCGGCACCGATCCGCAGCTACCCGAACGGGAGCCTGGCCGCGAATGTGGTCGGCTTCGTGATCGACCAGGAACGAGGTCCCGGCCAGGTCGGGGCCGGCGGCCTGGAATTGGCGCACAACGCCCAGCTCAGCGGCACCGAGGGCAAGGAGGTGTACCAGACCTCGCCGAACGGGAAGATCCCGACCAATCAGAACGTGTTGAACCCGGCTCAGGACGGGGCCACGTACACCCTGACTCTCGACGCCGGCCTGCAATACCTGGTCGAACGGCGGCTGCAGCAGACGGTCGACCAGGCCCGGGCGGTGTCCGGTATCGCGATCACGATGAATGTGAAGACCGGTGAGATCCTGGCATTGGCCAATTACCCCAGTTTCGACTCGAACAAGCCGGGCGCGGCCACGCCGGCAAACCTCGGCAATCGAGCGGTGACCGATGCGTACGAGCCAGGCTCGGTGCAGAAGGTGCTGACCATGGCCGCGTTGGCTGACGCCGGCTATGTCACCCCCGACCAGCAGGTCGTGGTGCCATCTACGGTGATGTCGGGCGGACGGCCGATCGGCGACGCCTTCAGCCACGGCACCATCAACCTCACCGCCCGCGGCGTGGTCGCTAATTCATCCAACGTGGGCACCGTGCTGTTGACGCGACAGATGCCCAAGGATCGGCTGGTCGACTACCTGCGGGATTTCGGGCTGGGTCGTAAGACCGGGATCGGACTGCCAGGCGAGGCAGTCGGATCGATTCCCGGGACTGATGTCGCCGATCACAGCCGCGACCAGATCTCTTTTGGGCAGGGCCTGTCGGTGACCGCGGTCCAGGAGGCTGCGGCAGTGGCGGCGGTAGTGAACGGGGGGATCTATCACAGCCCGACCGTGGTCCGCTCAGCCATGAGCAGCACCGGCCGCCCAGTCGCCGTACCCCAGGGCGAGTCCCGGCGGGTGATCTCACCGGAGGCCTCGGCCATGGTGGTGGACATGATGGAGTCGGTGGTGGCCAGCAAGGTTGGCCGGCATCGGTTCCCGATCGAGGGATACCGGACCGCCGCGAAGTCAGGGACCGCCGAGAGGATCGACCCGACCTGTAAGTGCTACTCGGGTTATGTCGCCTCGTTCATCGGCGTGGCCCCAGTCGAGGACCCGGAGATCCTCACGTATGTGGTGGTGGATCGTCCTCAGGCAGCGATCCAGGGCAGCCAGGTGGCCGCCCCAGCCTGGCGTGACATCATGCAGGTGGCCTTACCGCGGTACGGGATCCTTCCCAGCTCAAGCCCGGCCCCGCAGAAGCCGATCGAGTGGTGACCTGTTGCGCAGTCACTACCCTTCACCCGTGACCGATCCGGCCTCGGCGCCGCTGCGCCCGACCCCTGTCCCCGTCAACCTCACCGATGTGCTGCCGGCTGCGCCGACGGTGCCGGTCACCGGCGTGACCGTCTCATCATTGTCGGTGATGCCCGGGGACCTGTACGCCGCTGTGCCAGGGCGGACCACCCACGGTGCCCGGTTTGCCCACGACGCGGTCCGGGCCGGGGCCGTGGCCGTGCTCACCGATCCGGCCGGGGCCGACCAACTGGCCGATCTGGGGGTACCGGTGGTTGTGGTCGACGATCCACGGATCGTCATGGCCGAGGTGGCGGTCGGGGTGTACGGGCAGCCCGCCAGCCGCCTGTCGACGTACGCCATCACCGGCACCAACGGCAAGACCACCACCTTGTATCTGCTGGCGGCGGCGTTACGGGCGGCCGGCCATCGGGTGGGCACCATCGGCACCATCGGGGCCCGACTGGACGACGAAGAGTTGCGGCTATCGCGGACCACGGTGACCACTCCCGAGGCCCCCGACGTACAGGCGCTGCTGGCGGTGATGGTGGAGCGGGGAGCGACCGCCTTGGTGATGGAAGTCTCCTCCCACGCCCTGGCCCTGCACCGGGTGCTGGGGATCCGCTACGACGTGGCGGGCTTCACCAACCTGGGCTGGGACCATCGAGACTTCCACCCCACCCAGGAGGAATATTTCCAGGCTAAAGCTCGGCTATTCACCCCCGAGCAGGCCACTGCCGCGGTGGTGGCGGTGGATGACGACTGGGGCCGTCGGTTGGCCCAGCAGGCCAGCGCCGCCGGGCTGCGACTGCTCACCACCGGTCGGCAGGGCCAATACCGACCGTTGACGGCAAAGACCGGCCCGGACGGCAGCCAGCAGGTCACCGTCGCCACACCAGACGGTGAGCTGAGCTACCGGCTGGGCCTGCCGGGGGAACACAATGTCACCAACTCGGTTACCGCGCTGGCGATGCTGACCGCATCCGGGGTCCGACTGGATCCGGCCCTCACTGGCCTGGCGACGGTCACGGTCCCTGGGCGGATGCAGCGGGTCTGGCTCGGGGATCGCGCGCCACGGGTGTACGTCGACTTCGCCCACACCCCGCAGGCGGTGACAGCGGCGCTGGCGGCGGTCAATTCGGTCCGGACGATCTGCGTTCTGGGAGCCGGGGGAGACCGAGATCAGGGCAAACGCGGACCGATGGGGGCGGCTGCGGCGCAAGGCTGCGACGTCCTCGTGGTGACCGATGACAATCCACGATTCGAATCCCCCCAGCAGATCCGCGATGCGGTCCGGGCTGGGGCCAGGCAGGCTCGGGAGGCGGCCGCGCTCGGCACTCGGACCGCTGCCTGCGAGATCATGGACGGAGGCGATCGACGCCAGGCGATCCGTCGGGCGCTGGCCCTGTCTGGTCCCGGCGATGTGGTGGCGGTGTTGGGCAAGGGCCACGAGCAGGGCCAGACGATACGCGGTACCGTGACGCCGTTCAGTGACGCCGCGGTGGTGGTCGAGGAGTGGGACGCGTTGGCGGGCAACGAGGAGGCGGCATGGAGGTGACGACGCTTGGCAGCGTCGCGGCCATGGTGCAGGGGCAGGTCGACGAAGGCTCAACCTCGGCCCAGGTGGGCCCCGATGTGGTGGTGGACTCGCGCCTGGTCACCCCCGGGGCGCTGTTTGTGGCCTTGGGCGGCGAGCGTACCGACGGTCACCGTTTTGTCCAGGCGGCTCTGGACGCGGGAGCGGGCGGGGCGCTGGTCGCCCAAGAACCAGGTCCGAACCGGGTCCTGGTGCCGAGTACGGCGCAGGCGCTGGCTGACCTGGCCCGGGAAGTGGTGGTCGCGAACCCCCGGTTGACGGTATTGGGGATCACCGGCTCCAGCGGTAAGACCAGCACCAAGGACCTTGTCGCCCAGGTGTTGGAGACTGCGGGGGAGACAGTTGCCCCGCAGGGCTCCCACAACAACGAGATCGGGGTACCACTGACCGCGCTGCGGGTCCGTTCCGGCACCGCCTACCTGGTCAGCGAGATGGGTGCCCGCGGTAGCGGACATATCCGGTGGTTGTGTGACCTGGTCCGACCCCGGGTCGGGGTCATGTTGAATGTGGGCAGTGCCCATCTCGGCGAATTCGGCAGCGTCGAGCAGATCGCCGCCGCGAAGGCCGAGCTGGTGCAGGAATTGCCCAGCGACGGTTGGGCGGTCCTGAATGCCGACGACCCGCGGGTGGTGCGAATGGCCGAGATCACCCCTGCCCAAGTGGCCTGGTTTAGCGTCACCGGGGACCCCGGCAGCGGCCCCCTACGAGTCTGGGCCAGCGACCTGGTGGCTGACTCGCAGCAGCGGTACGGCTTCATGTTGCACGCGGTACGTGACCAGCGCTCCAGCGTCGAAGCGGTCCAGCTGCGGGTCAGCGGGGAACACCAGGTCGCCAATGCGGTGGCCGCGGCCGCGGCTAGCCTCGCCGCCGGCCTCAGCCCACAACAGGTGGCGCAGGCCCTGAACCGGGCGGTCGTCCGTTCCCGGTGGCGGATGGAGGTGGTACAGCGCGCCGACCAGGTGACGGTGATCAACGACGCGTACAACGCCAACCCCGATTCGATGCGGGCGGCGATCCGGACCGCCGGGCGGCTGCTGCGTACGGCTCAGCAGGAGCGACCAGAGGCCAAACTCTTCGCGGTTTTCGGTGAGATGTTGGAACTGGGGCGCATAGCGGCCGCGGCCCATCAGGAGGTGGGCCGGCTGGTCGCGCAGGAAGGGGCCAGCGTGGTGCTGGGGATCGGTGACCATGCCGAGCAGATCGTCGCCGGGGCAGTCAGCGCCGGGGCTGATGCGGTCCGGCTCGAATCGCGGGAGCAGGCGGTTCAGCACCTGCGCGATCTGCGTGCCGGGGATATCGTCTTGATCAAGGCGTCTCGCGGTATCGGCCTGGAGACGGTCGCGGCGGCCATCCTGGGGGCCTCATGCTGAGCATCCTCACCGCCGGGGCGATTGCGATGACGGTGACCCTGTTTGGGACCCGGTTCCTGATCCGCTTCCTCACCGTCAAGCATTACGGGCAATTCATCCGCGACGACGGCCCGACCGAGCACCGCACCAAGCGTGGGACGCCCACCATGGGTGGCCTGATTATCGTGATCGCGACCCTGCTGGGCTATTTCGGGTCGCACGCGATTTTCGACCAGGACGTCACCGCATCCGGGATGCTCGCCCTGTACCTTTTCGTGGGGCTGGGGCTGGTTGGCTTCCTCGATGACTGGACCAAGATCAGCAAGGCCCGTTCGCTCGGACTCAACGGTCGGGCCAAGTTGGTCATGCAGGGGCTGATCGGGGCCTCCTTCGCCTACCTGTCGCTGCAGTTGCCGGATCATCGAGGAGTTACCCCGGCTTCGCCGTTCGTGTCTTTTCTGCGTGACATCCCGGCGCTGGCGCTACCGGTGGTCATCGCCATCGCCTGGATGATGTTCATCATCGCGGCTTTTTCCAACGGCACTAACCTCACCGACGGGCTAGACGGGCTGCTGACTGGCTCCGCGACCATGGTCTTCGCCGTCTACGCCCTGATGAACGTGTGGCAGTCCAATCAATACTGTGGCCGGGCCTCCACCTCTGGTCCCCGCTGCTACGAAGTACGCAACCCCTCCGACCTGGCTTTGCTGTCGCTGACGATCGCGGGTGCTTTGTTCGGTTTCCTGTGGTGGAACGCCAATCCGGCCAAGATCTTCATGGGTGATACCGGGTCGCTAGCGATCGGTGGCGGGGTCGCTGCGATGGCGATCATGACCCGTACCGAACTGTTGAGCGTGATCATCGGGGCCCTCTTTGTGGCCGAGGCACTATCGGTGACCACACAGGTCGGCTATTTCAAGCTCACTAAAGGCAAACGGTTGTGGCGGATGGCGCCACTGCACCACCACTTCGAGGCGATCGGCTGGGGCGAGATCACGGTCACGGTCCGGCTGTGGATCATGTGCGGGCTGGCGGTCGCGGTCGGGCTTGGCCTGTTCTACACCGAATGGGTGGCGTTGCAGTGAAGGCCTGGTTGGTAGCCGCCGACAGTACCTCCCCGTGGCATCAGGCCAGCGTCCTGGTCGCCGGCTGCGGCCGTTCCGGGGTGGCCACCGCCGATGCCCTGCTGGAGCGGGGAGCCCAGGTACGGGTGGTCGACGATTCGACCAGCCCCGCCACTCAGGAGGCGGCTGGGCTGTTGGAGGTGCTGGGCGCCGAGGTCCGGCTCGGCGCCGACGCGACCACCGAACTGCCCGAGGGGGTGGATCTGGTTGTCACTTCGCCTGGCTGGCGGCCGAACCAGCCGCTGCTGGCTACGGCGGCGGCCCGCCGGATCCCGGTCTGGGGCGATATCGAACTAGCGTGGCGGCTACAACAGCCCACGATGCCGGTGCCGTGGCTGGCGGTGACCGGGACCAATGGCAAGACCACCACCACCCAGATGCTGGAGTCGATCCTGCGTGCTGCCGGATACCGGGCTGCCGCGGTCGGCAATATCGGCCGCCCGGTGCTGGAGGCGCTGGCCGACGACGCAACCTACGATGTCTTCGCGGTCGAGCTGTCCAGCTTCCAGCTGCACTGGACTCACAGCCTGGCTGTGCACTCGGCGGTGGTTCTGAATGTGGAACAAGACCACCTGGAGTGGTACGCGGGCGCGCCGGACTGGGCTGATGGGGCCGACCCGATGTCGGCCTACCAGGCCGACAAGGCCCGGATTTACCAGCGGGTCACCCACAGTTGCGTCTACAACGTCCAGGCTCCAGTTACCGAGCAGATGGTGGAGCAGGCCGATGTGACCGAGGGGGCTCGTGCGATCGGTTTCACTGCCGATATCCCATCGGTTTCGATGGTCGGGGTGGTCGATGAGGTGATCGTGGATCGGGCCTTCATCCCGCAGCGACGCGATTCGGCGATCGAACTGGCCAAGGTCTCCGATGTTCAGCCGTACGCCCCGCACAATCTTGCTAATGCCTTAGCTGCGGCGGCCCTGGCCCGTTCGTTCGGGGTCCGGCCGGCCTCGGTCGCAGCGGGCTTGCGGTCATTGCAGATGGGTGGGCACCGGATCCAGACCGTCGTCGAGCGGGACGGGGTGCGTTGGGTGGATGATTCCAAGGCCACCAACCCGCATGCCGCCGAGAATTCGCTGCGGGCCTTCGATTCGGTGGTCTGGATCGCCGGCGGGCAGGCCAAGGGCACTAGCTTCGACGCGCTCGCCGAACGACACCGGGAGCGGCTGCGGGGGGCAGTCCTGCTCGGGATCGACCGTGCTGATCTGGCGGCCGCCCTGGCCCGACACGCCCCGGAGGTCCCCGTCATCATCATCAACAGAACCGACACTGGGGCGATGCAGGAGGCAGTCCGCGCCGCACAGGGCCTTGCCCGACCGGGAGACACGGTTCTGTTGGCGCCCGGCTGCGCCTCGTTGGACATGTGGTCCGGCTACGACGCCCGCGGTGATGACTTCGCCCGGGAGGTCCAGGCCCTGGGCCCGACACAGACGTAAGGGTTGGTATGGCGATCCTCACCTCCCCGCGGTCACTCGACAAGACCCGCGCTACCGCCACCGGGTTGATCCGGCACGCGTTGGCGCAGCCGATGGCTAACTTCTATCTGGTGGTGGTCTCATCCGGGCTGCTGGTCGGGCTGGGAACGCTGATGGTGTTGTCGGCCTCCAGTGTGCACGCCGAAGTGGCATACGGGGATTCGTACTACATCGTGAAGCGGCAGTTGATGTTCCTGCTGGTCGGGCTGGCCGGGGTCTGGCTGATCCTGCGACTCAAACCTGCCACCCTGCGTGGTTTTGCCTGGCCTGGGCTGTTGCTGTCGACGGTGGCGCTGATGCTCACCTTCACCCCGCTCGGTCATGAGGTCGCTGGCAACCGCAATTGGCTCCAGTTCGGAACCCCGTGGCTGCGATTCCAGCCGTCGGAATTCGCCAAGCTAGCGATCGTACTCTGGGGCGCCGACAATCTCGCCCGTAAGCAGAAGATCCTGGATCGGCCCCGGGAGTTGATCCCGTTCCTCGGTTTCAGCACGATTGTGGTGCTGCTGGTGATCCTCCAGCGTGATCTCGGCACTGCCATCATTCTGGGCGGAATCATCTTCTTGGTGCTTTTTCTGACCGGGGCCCCGTTACGGCTGCTCGGGGTGCTGCTGGGCGCGGCGGCGGCGCTTGCGGCGACGCTGGTGCTCACCTCCGCTAACCGGATGAGTCGGGTTTCGGGCTTCCTGAACCCCACCGCCGACGTCGAGGGGGTTAACCAGCAGCCGATGCGAGCGATCTACTCACTGGCATCCGGCGGCTGGTGGGGTCTGGGCCTGGGCCAGAGCAAGCAGAAGTGGGGGATGCTGGTCGAGGCCCACACCGACTTCGTTTTCGCGATTATCGGGGAGGAGATGGGTCTGTTCGGGACGCTCTCGGTGATCGCGTTATTCACCACCTTAGTGTGGGCGGCGTTCCGGATCGGACGTCGTTGCGACGACCCGTTTACCCGGAATCTGGCCCTCGGAGTCGGCTCCTGGTTCATGGTTCAGTCGGTGCTCAACATGGCGGTCGTGATGCGGCTGCTGCCGGTGATTGGGGTCACCCTGCCGTTGGTGTCGTACGGTGGCTCCAGCCTGCTGGCCAACTTGGCGGCCCTCGGCCTGCTGGCCGTGTGCGCCCGCCACGAGCCGGCAGCCCGCCGGGTCAGCGCCCGACGGGACCGGAAGCCGGCGGCTCGGGTGACTGCCGTGGTCGACAGTCGGCGCGGCTGAGAGGGGGAACAGCATGGTCAGCATCGTGCTGGCGGGGGGCGGCACGGCGGGGCACACCTCGCCCTTGATCGCTACGGCGGAGGGCTTACGGCAGGCCGAGCCCGAGGTGACGATCACCTGTGTTGGGACGCCGAAGGGGATCGAATCGCGGGTGATTCCGGCGGCTGGACTGGAGTTGTCACTGGTTCCGGCGGTGCCGCTGCCCAGGACCCCCGGGATTGACCTGGCCACCATGCCGGCTCGGCTCTCCGGGGCGGTGTTGAAGGCCCGCGGTATCCTGCGCCGGGTTGGGGCGCAGGTGGTCGTCGGTTTCGGCGGCTACGCTTCGCTGCCGGTGTACCTGGCTGCCCGGCTGCTCCGGGTGCCAGTGGTGGTCCACGAGCAAAACGCCTTGCCGGGGGTCGCCAACCGGATCGGGGCCCGGTTCGCGACCGCGGTCTGTGTCTCGTTCCCGAATACCGGGCTACCTCAACAGCAGTATGTCGGCCTGCCGATTCGGGCAGCGATCGCCAGTCTCGATCGGGACGCCCGCCGACCCGTGGCGCGCGCCAGCCTGGGCCTACCTGATGACGGACCGGTGCTGCTGGTCAGCGGCGGTTCGCAGGGAGCGGCCCGGCTGAACTTGGCCACCCAAACCGCGCTCGACCAACTGCTCGAGGCTGGGGTCTCGGTGCTGCACGTGGTGGGGCCGAAGAACCTAACACCGGCGATGATGGGTCGCAGCAATGTCGGCACGGGAGCCCGCTATCTTCCCCTGGGGTACGTGGACGCCATGGAGGACGCGTACGCGGCAGCGGATCTGATGGTGGGTCGCTCTGGGGCCGGTACCGTCGTCGAGACCGCCGTTGTTGGGTTGCCGACGATCCTGGTCCCGCTGCCGCACGGCAATGGCGAGCAGGCTAAGAATGCGGCCGCGCTGGTGGCTGCCGGGGGAGCCCGGCTGGTGTCGGACAAGGACCTGACCGCGCAGCGTCTGCTGAGCGAGGTGCTGCCCTTGGTCACCGACCCGGCGGCGCTGGCGCAGATGACTAGGGCCGGTCAGGACCTGATACCCCGCGATGCCGCCGCTACCTTGGCCCGGATCGCCCTGGAGGCGGCGCGGTGAGCCTGCGGCCTCCGGTGACGGTGTGCCCGCCTGATCAGGTCGGCGACGTGCACTTCATCGCGGTCGGGGGGACTGGGATGAGCGGGATCGCCCAGCTCTACGCTGAACAGGGGATCCGGGTCTCCGGCTCGGACCGGGCTGACAGCCCGGTCCTGCAGCGGCTCCGTACAGCTGGTGTCACCACCTTTGTAGGGCATGATCCGAGCCAGCTTGGCCAGGCCCGTACGGTGGTGGTCTCCTCGGCGATCCCCGAAACCAACCCGGAACTCGCTGCCGCTCGGCGCCGTGGTTTGCGGGTCTGGCATCGCAGCGCGGCGCTGGCAGCACTGATGCTGGGGCGGGTCGGGATCAGCATTGCTGGTACCCATGGCAAGACCACGACTTCAGCGATGGCGGTGATGATGCTCGAGGCTGCTGGCGCTGACCCGTCGTATGTGATCGGCTCGCCGCTGCAGACCTCGGGGACCAGCGCCCACCTAGGGCAGGGAGACATTTTCGTGGTCGAAGCCGATGAGTCTGACGGGACCTTCCTGCAGTACCCGACCCGGATCGGCGTTGTCACTACCCTCGAGGCGGACCACCTCGACAATTGGGGCAGCGCGCAGCGTTATGCCCAGGGGTTTGTGGACTTCGCCACCGCGTCCGGGGTGGAGGTGGTGATCATCGACGCCGATGATCCCGGCTGTCGTCTGCTGGTGGCCGAGGTCCGCCGCCGACACCGGCGGGTGGTGACTGTGGGTGAGGCCTCAGATGCCGAGATCCGGCTGGTAGACCTGCAATACCCCGCTGGTGGTGCCCAGGCTCGGCTGCTGTGGGCCGGGCAGGAGGCGCCCCTGGTGCTCTCCGTACCCGGGGTGTTCAACCTGCACAACGCCGCCGCGGCCTTCGCGGTCGGACTGGAATTGGGCCTGGACCCGGATGCGTTATTGCGGGGAGCGGCCCAGTTCCGGGGGACCGAGCGTCGTTTTCAGCTGGTGGCCGAGGTTGGCGGGATCGCCATCGTCGATGACTACGCCCATCATCCGACCGAGATCGCGGCTACCCTGACCGCGGCTCGCGAGATGGGGGTACGACGGGTCGTGGCCTGTTTCCAGCCGCACCTGTACAGCCGGACTCGGGACTTCGCCGTCGACTTCGGGCAGGCCCTTGCTGGTGCTGATCTGGTGATGGTGACCGATGTCTACCCGGCCCGTGAGGAGCCGATCCCCGGGATCAGCGGGGCATTGGTCGCGCAGGCGGCAGTGGCGGCGGGGGCCACGGTGAGCTACGTCGAACGGCTGGAGCAGGTCCCGGCCGCATTGGCTCGGCTGCTGGCCCCCGGCGATCTGGTCCTCACCCTAGGCGCCGGTGACATCACCACGGTGGGTCCGCGGCTGGCCAGTCTGTTGGAGCGCCCGGATGCCGGTTGAGCGATCAGCCATCGCAGACGCCACCGGCCGATTGCAGCGACGACAGCAGGTGGCCCAGCGGCGGCGGCTGCTGCGGCTGGGAGCCGTGGTGGTGGTCGTGGTAGCGCTGGGGGCGGTCATCCACCTGGTCGCTTTCAGTTCGGTGTTCGCGGTCCGTACCCTCGAGGTGAGGGGGACCTCGCTGGTGAGCGCAGCCCAGGTGGAGCAGACAGCGCAGGTGCCGCGTGGGGTGCCGCTAGTCAGGCTCGACATCTCCGGGGTGGAACGCCGGGTGCTGGCGCTACCGGAGATCAAGGCGGTGAAGGTGACCCGTTCACTGCCGGGGAAGGTGGTGATATCGGTCACGGAACGGCGGGCAGTGTATGCGATGTCATCGGGATCGGGCTACAGCCTGGTCGACAGCGAAGGGGTCTCCTTTCACGAGGTCGCGGATCTGACCCCCGGACTGTTGGTGGCCAATCTGACCGACCCTAGGGATCAGCGCCTGCGCCGGGACACGGCGACCGTGGTGGTCGTCTTGCCAGACGCGGTCCGGGCCCGGGCGGTGCTGGTTTCTGCGGCCACTCCAGACCAGATTGTGATCGAGCTCTCAGGGGGAGCCCGACTGGTCTGGGGCAGCGCCGAACAGTCGGAACAGAAGGCTCAGGTGGCGGCCGCATTGCTGACCCAGGCCGGTTCGGTGTACGACGTCAGCTCACCGAGCCACCCGGCGATCACCCGATGAACAATCCACCGCAATCACAGCCATCGCATTCGTCACCGTGACCTCAACTATCACATCAGACTCCTGCGGGGACTCTGAACCTGAGGTCTAGACCTTCGGCGCGTCTGGCCATCAATCGTGCGTCGAAGGCAACTGGTCTTCTAGCCTGACCGAGACCGGTTACCCCTGCTGGGGTCGACGCACTATCGAGGCGGTTCAGTGGCAAGCGCATCCCAGAACTATCTGGCCATCATCAAGGTCGTCGGTGTCGGCGGCGGCGGAGTGAACGCCGTAAACCGGATGATCGAGGCCGGGCTGCGCGGTGTGGAGTTCATCGCGGTCAATACCGACGCCCAGGCCTTGCTGATGAGCGATGCTGATGTCAAACTCGACATCGGCCGGGATCTCACGCGGGGACTGGGCGCTGGGGCCGATCCCGAGAAGGGGCGGCAGGCGGCGGAGGACCACTGCGATGAGATCGAAGAGGTGCTGAAGGGCGCCGACATGGTCTTCGTCACCGCCGGCGAGGGAGGCGGGACGGGTACCGGGGGGGCCCCGATCGTGGCCCGGATCGCCCGCTCCCTCGGTGCGTTGACGATCGGCGTGGTCACTCGTCCGTTCACCTTCGAAGGTCGACGTCGGTCCAGCCAGGCCGAAAGCGGGATCGCTACCCTGCGCGATGAGGTCGACACCTTGATCGTGATCCCCAACGACAAATTGCTCGAGATGACCGATCACCAGGTGGCGATTTTGGACGCTTTCCGGCAGGCCGACCAGGTCTTGATGCAGGGTGTCTCCGGGATCACGGACCTGATCACCACGCCGGGACTGATCAATCTGGACTTCGCCGACGTGAAGGCGGTCATGTCGAACGCCGGATCGGCTCTGATGGGAATCGGTAGTGCGCGGGGCGAAGAGCGGGCCCGGGCAGCAGCCGAGATGGCCGTCTCATCGCCGCTGCTGGAGGCGAGCATCGACGGCGCCCACGGGGTCTTGCTCTCGATCGCTGGCGGGTCAGACCTGGGCCTGCACGAGGTCTCTGCGGCAGCCAACCTGATCGAAGAGGCCGCTCACGAGGAAGCCAACATTATCTTCGGCACCGTGATCGACGACGCCCTCGGCGACGAGGTACGGGTCACCGTGATCGCGGCTGGCTTCGACGGCGGCCAGCCACCGAAGCGGGCCTTTGCCCGGTCTGAGCCGCGTCCGGCGCCACCCGTGATCATCCCTCCGCGCCCAGCTGAGCCCCCGACTCCGACCCCGGCCCCTGATCCGTGGCGGTCGCGGCCCGTGCCACCGCCACCTCCGCCGCCGGCCCCGAGCAGTGGCTCAGACGATCTCGACATCCCCGAATTCATGAAGTAGCCGTTGTTCAGTTATCGGCTTCTTCCAGAGCAGAACCAAGGGATCGGGATCGCCTTCACCGATCGATGGGGTGGGCATAGCCGGGGCAGTTTCGGCGAACTGAATTTAGGCCGGACCGATGTCGACGAGCCGGCTGCGGTGGCGGCGAACTTCCGCGAGGTCGCAGCTGCGATCGGAGTGGAACACTTGGCTGCGACCCGGCAGACTCACAGCACGATCGTGCACACCGTCCGCGATGCCGTTCACTGGCCGCCCGGCGCCGAACTGGGCGATTCGCTGCCTGGAGGCCGACGGCTGCCGCAGGCCGATGCCTTGATCACCCGGGCCGTCGGGGTGGCCTTGTGTATCCGGGTTGCCGACTGTGTCCCGGTGGTGCTGGCGGACCCGCAGGCCCGAGTAGTGGCCGCCGCGCATGCCGGCCGGGTGGGATTGGCGGCCGGGGTCCTGGACGCCACCGTGGACGCGCTCCTGGGCGCTGGGGCCCGTCAGCTCACGGCTTGGATCGGCCCGCATGTCTGCGGACGGTGCTACGAGGTCCCGACCGAGATGGCCGATCAGGTTGCCGCCCAGATCCCGGCAAGCCGCTCCCAGACCCGTCACGCCACCGCGGCTCTCGACCTGGGCGCGGGCTGCGCGCAGGTGCTTCGGGCTCGTCAGGTACAGGTCTATGACGTCAGCCGCTGCACCCTGGAGTCGCCCGATCTGTATTCCCACCGCCGTGACGGCGTCGGAGCAGGCCGCCTCGTAGGGCTGATCTGGCTGGGGTGATCCCGACCCTGCGTGTCGGGCGGCAGATCCCCCGATCCCAGGCTGGCACCGGTTACCCTCGCGGGGGAGTCGTACAGGAGGAACCCCTATGCCCGAACTGATCAAGCGCGGTGCTGCCTGGCTCGGGCTGGTCGCCGACAACCGCTACGACGACCGCGGTGAGCCAGTCGACGCGGACATCACCGAAGCGGTGTATGACCCTTACCCGTCCGACGAGGACGAGCCCAGCGCCAGCATCCACCAGCTGCCGACTCGGCCTGCGCCGCCGGCTCCCAGCCCGGCCCTGACGCCGCCGGCGCCCCGGCCAGCTGATTTGTCGCGGATCATCACCGTCCATCCGCGGACCTTCAACGACGCCAAGACCATCGGCGAACACTTCCGCGACGCGGTCCCGGTGATCATGAACGTCACCGAGATGGAGGACTCCGACGCCAAGCGGCTGGTGGACTTCGCAGCTGGCCTGATTTTCGGCCTGAGGGGCACTTTCGAGCGGGTCAGTAACAAGGTCTTCCTGCTCAGTCCGCGGGAGGTCGTGGTTACCGCCGAGGACAAGGAACGCATCGCTGGCGGCTTCTACAACCAGAGTTGAGTGTCGACCTGATGTCGAGACTCTACGCGGAAATCATGAGAGAACGTTCCCGAGTCTTTGGCGCCGCCGCGGACCCTGCGTTAGCCTGGGCAAGCCGGATGACGGTGGTTCACCGATCGTTACCCGGCGCAGTAGTCCCCGCTTGGCCCCACATTCTCCCAGAGGTGCACAGATGACGATGACGCTGGACGAGGTCCGCAAGACTCGGTTCCACATGTCCCGCCGCAATGGCTACGAAGTGACCGACGTCGACATCTTTGTGGACAAGGTCGAGGCGACTCTGATGACCATCGGCGAGCAGAACGAGCATCTGCGTCGGCAGCTGGAGGCGGCCCAGGCCGGTGGCGCTAACCCTGAGATGCAGGCGGAGAACGACCGGCTCCGGGCCGAGATCTCCCGGCTGCAGCGGGTCGCCGAGGACGGCGCGAACCTGGCTATGGAAAACGACCGGCTTCAGGCTGAACTGGACCAGGCTCGCTCGGGTATCGGCGATCAGGGTCTGGTGGAGGAGAACCAGCGCCTGCGCCATTTGGTCGAGTCGCAAGCCCGCAATGGTGCCGAAGCTGCTCAGTTGGCGCAGGAGAATGAACGGCTCCGTGCCCAGATCGACGAGTTGAACGCTCGGCCGGTGGCCGAGGACGGTTCGGTGAAGAGTGTCCCGCTGGTGGTCAGCACCAGTCAGGAGGCCAGCGCCGCCGTGGTCCGGCTGGTGCAGTTGGCGACTGAGCAGGCCGAGTCCCTGGTGAACGAAGCCAAGGCCGACGCGGTCCGTCGGACCGCCGAGACCGATGCCCACGTGGAGCGAGTCACCCGCGAGGCCCACGCTGAGGTTGAGCGGATGACCAACGAGGCGACGGCGCGGGTCCAGGCGCTCACTAACCAGGCTCAGTCGGCGGCCAGTCGGCTCGAGCAGGAGTCGACCAGCGAGGCGAAGCGTCGTCTGGACGAGGCAGCTCAGAAGGCGCACGAGACCACCACTGATGCGCGGACCCGAGCAGACCGGGTGGAATCTGAGGCCCGGGTCAATGCCGAGCGGATGGTCCAGGAGGCCCAGATTCGGGCTGCTTCGGTGGATCGTGAGGCGCAGCAGCGCCGTACTGAACTCTTCGCCGCCCTGGAGACCGAGCGGGATGACCTGATCGGTAAGGTTTCGCACCTGCGGGACTTCGAGAGCGCCTACCGCCGCCAGTTGGTGGACCACCTCACCGCGCAGATCGAAGGCATCAAGAGAGGGGTCTTCGAGCCCACCGATGTCCCGGTCCTGGTGCCGCGCGACAGCGCTGCTCGTACCGGCACCAGTTCCTCAACACCAAGGCTCGACGCCCTGATGGGCGGCCAGCAGGGCTGAGATCATCCCAGAACGCTGAGGGGCGTCCCGTTAGGGGGCGCCCTTTGCGTCTAAGCCCACGAATGGGACAGGTGTCGTGTAGGGTCGCGGGGGTCCAGTTGTCACGGAGAGGATCTCATGGCCACGCGTCGCACCCCAGCGGCCGAGCAGGCCCGGGACAGATCCACAGAGACTGTCACCGAGCCTGAGGCTGCAGACCTGGTGATCCCGGTTGGTGAGGGCGAGGAGCCCTGGAGTAAGGCTGAATTGGCGGAGCAACGAGAGGAGTTGGTGGCCGAGGTCGCTCGGATGGAGCGTGCCATCGCAGTGGCTCGGGCCGAACTGGCCGAGTTGTTGCGAGACGGCCCAGACGGGGCCGGTCGGGACCCGGCCGATGTCGGCTCCAGCAATTTCGAGCGTGACCAGGAGATGTCGCTTACTCAGAACGCGGTTGAAATGTTGGAGCAGAGCCAGTTGGCGCTGCGGCTTTTCGACGCCCGCCAGTACGGGACTTGTGAGATCTGCGGCGAGCCGATCGGCAAGGCTCGCCTGCAGGCCTTCCCTCGGGCCACCATGTGCGTGCACTGCAAGCAGCGTGAGGAGCGTCGATAAGCGCTTCGGCGCGGGGGGCGATGCCGGCCCGCGCAGCACGGCTCCTGATCGGCGTGGTCGGCGTCGTCGGGTTGATGCTTGACCTGGCCACCAAGGCCGCGGCGGTGACCTACCTGGATCCGGCGCGCCCAGTCTCGCTGCTGTCAGGGCTGGTGACGCTGCGCCTGGTCCGTAACCCCGGGGCGGCTTTCAGCCTAGGGGAGAGCCTTACCTGGGCCTTCTCCCTGCTAGCGGTGGTGGCCCTGGCCTTGGTGCTGGGTTGGTTGACGCCCCGGGTCCGGATCCGGTCCTGGGCGGTGATCACAGGCCTGTTGGTGGCCGGGATCGGCGGCAACCTTATCGACCGGATGTTTCGAGCACCTGGTTTCTTCCATGGCCATGTGGTGGACTTCATCCAGCTGCCGTACTTCGCTATCTTCAACGTCGCTGACATCTGCCTGACGACCGCGGCCGGATGGATCATCCTGCTGTCGCTGGGTAACCGGGCCAGCTACGACGGCACCGTCCGAGGCCAGGGGCGAGAGCCGCAATGAGCGTGCATCTGGTCCCTGACGGGCTGGACGGGGAGCGGGTCGATGTCGCAGCTGCCCGGATGACCGGGGTCAGCCGGTCCCGGATCGAGGATCTGTTGGCGGCCGGCGGGGTGCTGGTCGACGGTCAGGCCGTGCCGAAGTCGTACCGGGTCCGGGCCGGGGCGATGCTTGAGGTGACGCTCCCGGTGCCAGACGGGCAGGTGAGCTTCACCCCCGTCCTGGCGGACGGGCTCACCATCGTGCACGACGACCCCGACCTGGTGGTGGTCGACAAGCCGGCTGGGGTGGCGTCCCACCCGAGCCTCGGCTGGGACGGGCCGTCCGTGGTCGAGCATCTTGCCGCCGCGGGTTTGCGGATCTCAACCTCCGGGGCCCCAGAGCGGCAAGGGATCGTGCAGCGGCTAGACGTGGGAACCTCCGGGCTGATGGTGGTGGCCAAAAGCGAGCGGGCCTACACGGTGCTGAAGCAGGCCTTCCGAGACCGCGCCGTCGACAAGGTGTACCACGCCCTGGTCCAAGGCCATCCGGACCCGCTACGGGGAACTATCGAGGCTCCGATCGGGCGTCACCGAGGCCACGACTGGAAGATGGCGGTGGTGGCCTCCGGTCGGCATGCGATCACCCACTACACCACTGTGGAGGCCCACCGCCGTGCCTCGCTGCTCGAGGTGCATCTGGAGACCGGCCGGACCCATCAGATCCGGGTCCACATGGCTGCCGTCCACCATCCCTGCGTTGGTGACCCGCTGTACGGCGCAGATCCGATCCTGAGTGAGCGGCTGGGACTGATCCGCCAATGGCTGCATGCCGTGGAGCTTTCATTCCTGCATCCCGCGACGTCGTCGCGGGTGACTTTCCACTCACGATACCCAGATGACCTACACCAGGCCCTGGAGACCGTACGGACCTGGTGAAACCAGTACAGTCACCCTGTGCGCAGGGCAAAAATCGTATGCACGATGGGACCGGCGACGGCCGGTGAGCAGATTGACCGGCTGGTCGCCGCCGGAATGGACGTGGCCCGACTCAACATGAGCCACGGTGACTATCCCGACCACGAGGCCCGGCTAGCCGAGGTACGGGCGGCAGCGGCGAAAGCCGGCCGGGCTGTGGCGGTGTTCGCCGACCTGCAGGGCCCCAAGATCCGGCTGAAGCGGTTCAGCGGCGGACCGGTCACCCTGGTGAATGGCGCCACGTTCACCATCACCACCGACGAGGTGGACGGCGACGTCCACCGCTGCTCGACGACCTTCAAAGGGCTACCCGGCGACGTCTCACCGGGCGACACGATCCTGATCGACGATGGACGGATCGAGTTGCGGGCTAAGGAGGTCACCGAGACCGACGTGATCTGTGAGGTGGTGGTCGGCGGGCCTGTCAGCAACAACAAGGGGATCAACCTGCCGGGCGTCGCGGTCAGCGTCCCCGCCCTCAGCGAGAAGGACACCGAGGACCTGCGGTGGGCGCTACGCAACGGGATCGACCTGGTGGCCCTGTCCTTCGTCCGCAGTGGTCTCGACATCCGCGATGTGCATCGCGTGATGGACGAGGAGGGACGCCGGGTCCCGGTGATCGCCAAAATCGAGAAACCGCAGGCGGTCGAGAACCTCGACGACATTATCGACGCCTTCGACGCCTTCATGGTGGCCCGTGGTGATCTGGGAGTGGAGCTTCCGTTGGAAGAGGTGCCGCTGGTCCAGAAGCGGATCATCCGAGCTGCGCGGAAGTGGGCCAAACCGGTAATCGTCGCCACCCAAATGCTGGAGTCGATGATCTCCGCGCCTCGACCTACCCGAGCTGAGGCTTCGGACGTGGCGAACGCGGTCCTCGATGGAACCGACGCGGTGATGCTCTCAGGTGAGACCAGCGTCGGTGCCTACCCGGTGGAGGCTGTGTCGGTGATGAGCCGGATCATCGCCAACGTCGAGGAGCACGGCTTCGCCGGAATCAACGAGATCAACTGGGACCCGCACACCACCGGCGGGGTGATCGCCATGGCTGCCGCCGAGATCGCGAACCGGCTCGACGCCCGCTACCTGCTAGCTTTCTCCAAATCGGGCGACACCGCCCGACGGTTGTCGCGGCTGCGTGCCGAGATCCCGCTGCTCTGCTTCACCCCTAGCGAATCCACCCGGCAGGAACTGGCTCTGGCCTGGGGGGTGACGACCTACACCACAGCTGAGCACACTGAGATCCAGGACCTGTTGGACGAGGTCGACGTGGTCTTGGGTCAGCGGCATCTGTGCCAGCGCGGTGATCGCCTGGTAGTCGTCTACGGCTCCCCGATGGGGATCCCCGGCAAGACCAACACCCTTCATGTGCACCGGTACCATCCGCGAGACGGCTGGGACCCGCTCGACTAGGACGTGAACATCGTATGGTCGGGGTTGGCAGACCAACCCCGACCTGGGTGCCCGAGAGGGGAGTCGAACCCCTATGCCCTTGCGGGCAGACGGGTTTGAGCCGTCCGCGTATGCCATTCCGCCACTCGGGCGAGTAGCGGGCATCAGTATAGGGCCGGTGCCGAGAGCCATAGAATGCCCCCTGTGACAGAAGCAACAACAGACCAGCCCGGTACCCGTCGCCGTGTTCTCGTCGCTGAGGACGAGGCTCTGATCCGGCTCGATCTGGTCGAGCTGCTCACCGAAAAGGGCTTTGACGTGGTGGGGCAGGCCACCGACGGCGAGGAGGCGATCGAGCTCGCCCGCAGTCTGGATCCTGATGTCGTGGTGATGGATGTGAAGATGCCTCGGCTGGACGGGATCTCCGCCGCCGAGACGATCGCAGCCGAGCGCATTGCGCCCGTGGTGATCCTGACTGCCTTCTCCCAGCGGGAACTCGTCGAGCGGGCTGCTGAGGCCGGTGCGATGGCGTACGTGGTTAAACCGTTCGACGCCTCCGATGTGGTTCCGGCCATCGAGATCGCCGCTGCCCGGTTCGCGCAGGTCTTGGCCGTCGAGTCCGAGGTCCAGGACCTGGAGGAACGGTTGGCCTCCCGCAAGGCCGTCGACCAGGCTAAGGGGATCCTTCAAGAGGGCCACGGCCTGTCGGAGGCCGAAGCCTTCCGCTGGATCCAAAAGACCGCCATGGACCTGCGCAAGTCGATGCGGGAGGTCGCCGAAGAGGTCATCAACTATCAGAAGGCCGGGCAGACAAAGGGCCGCAAGACGAACAGGTCCAAGTCGTAGGTCAACCACGACCAGGTGGTGCTGGGATCAGGCGGCAGGTCAGCCGAGCCGTAGCAGTCCGCTCGCCGTGGTCGTTGACGATCACGATCTCGTAGCAGGCGGTCCGGGAACCGAGGTGGAGTGGGCGGGCGGTGGCGGTCACCTGGCCGCTGGTCACTGCCCGGTGGTGGGTGATGTTGAGGTCCACTCCGACCGGTAACAGTCCCCGCTCACGCCCGTACGCGGCGCAGGCCAAAGACCCGAGTCCCTCGGCCAGAACACAGGACGCGCCCCCGTGGAGCATTCCCGCCGGCTGAGTATTGCCAGCAACCGGCATCGTGGCGATCGCAAGGTCGACGCTGAGCCGCTGCACCTGGATGCCGAGCCGGTCCTCCAACGGGTGACTGATCGTGGCTACCCAGTCCGGTACATCTGCCGTCACGCGCCTCACCTTGCCATGCCTGATCCGGGACTCCTGGCGTCGGCACTAGGCTGCCCGTATGGCGGAATCCACCACACCCCGGCTGCTGCTGATCGATGGCCACTCGGTCGCCTACCGGGCCTTCTTCGCCCTTCCGGTGGACAATTTCGCCACCAGCACCGGGCAGCACACGAACGCCGTGTACGGGTTCACCTCGATGCTGATCAACGTCCTGCGCGACGAACAGCCGACCCATGTGGCGGTCGCCTTTGATGTCTCGAGGACCACCTTCCGGACCGAGCTGTTCGCGGACTACAAGGGCAACCGTTCCGCCTCACCACCGGCATTCGACGGGCAAGTGGCGCTGATCAAGGAGGTCCTGGACGCCCTGCAGCTGGTTCATATCGAGGTCGACGGGTACGAGGCGGACGACATCATCGCCACCCTCGCCACCCAGGCGCCCGCTCAGGGGATCGAGGTGCTGATCTGCACCGGTGACCGGGATGCGATGCAACTGGTCACCGACCAGGTCACCGTGCTCTACCCGCGCAAGGGGGTCTCAGACCTGGCCCGGATGACGCCAGAGATGGTGCTCCAGAGATATCTGGTGACCCCGCAGCGGTACCCGGAACTGGCCGCCCTGGTGGGCGAGACCAGTGACAACCTCCCGGGCGTACCGGGCGTCGGGCCGAAGACCGCCGCCAAATGGCTCAATCAGTTCGACGGGCTGGAGAATCTGATCCGACAGGCCGACACGATCCCCGGCAAGGTGGGAGTGACCTTCCGGTCGATGATCGACACGGTGGTCACCAATCGCAAGGTCAATGCGCTGCTGCGTGACCTGGAATTGCCGGTCACGGTCACGGACCTGGAACGCCGCCCCTGGGACCGGGAAGCCGTGCACCGGCTTTTCGACCAGCTGGAATTCCGGGTACTGCGAGACCGGCTGCTGGAGATGCTGCCGCCGCAGGAAGTACGGGCGGAAGGCGGCTTCGCACTGCTCGGTGATCGGTTACGGCCCGGAACCGTGGCCGACTGGCTAGCCGAGCACGGGACTGGCCCGCTGACCGGGATGGATGTCACCGGCCACTGGGGCTCGGGCACCGGGGATTTACGGACCATTGGCCTGGCTAGTTCCGATGGTTGCGGGGCCTTCCTGGACGTGACCGATCTGGACCCCGCCGACGATGCCGCGCTGGCCGCCTGGCTGGCGGATCCGCGCCGGCCGAAGGCGATGCACGACGCGAAGGGCCCGCTGCATGGGATCTGGGCGCGGGGCTGGGATCTGGGAGGGCTGGTCAGCGATACCCAACTCGCGGCCTACCTGCTGCGTCCCGACCAGCGCACTTATGACTTGGCCGACCTGGCTTTGCGTCACCTCAAGCGCGAACTGCGGCTTGATGCCGGCGCGCCCGACCAGGACGACCAATTGCCACTGGACCTCGGCGGCGAGGACGATCTCGACGAGAATCCTGACACCGACGAGACCGCCAACACGGCGATGCTGCGGGCCCGCGCGGTGATCGATCTGGCCGAGTCGCTCGCGCAGGAATTGGCCCGCCGGGGCGAGGCTAGCCTGCTGCAGGATGTGGAACTTCCGCTGCTGCGGACTCTAGCCGTGATGGAACGAACCGGGATCGCTGTCGACCTAGCCCTGCTGGACGAGCTCTGGAAGGGTTTCGACGCCCGGGTGGCGGCGGCCGAGAGCAAAGCCCACCGGGTGATCGGCAGGCAGGTCAACCTCGGCTCACCGAAGCAACTGCAGGTGGTGCTCTTCGACGAACTACGGATGCCGAAGACCCGACGCACCAAATCAGGCTGGACCACTGACGCCGACGCCTTGGAAAGCCTCTTCGCCAAGACCGAGCACCCATTCCTAGCGCACCTGCTGGAACATCGAGACGCGATCCGACTGCGTCAAACGGTGGAGGGTCTGCAGAAGGCGGTGGCCGACGACGGACGGGTCCACACCACGTATGTGCAGACCATCGCCGCGACCGGGCGGCTCAGTTCTGTTGACCCGAACCTGCAGAACATCCCGGTCCGTACCGACGCCGGCCGGACGATCCGCGCCGCTTTTGTCGTCGGTGACGGTTTCGAGACCCTGCTCACGGCCGACTACAGCCAGATCGAGATGCGGATCATGGCTCATGCCTGCGGCGATCAGGGCCTGATCGAGGCCTTCCGCTGTGGCCGGGACTTCCACACCGTGATGGCGGGCCGAGTCTTCGGGGTCGAATCCGACGAGGTTTCGCCAACCCAGCGGGCCCGGATCAAAGCGATGAACTACGGCTTGGCGTACGGGCTCAGCGCGTACGGGCTGTCGCAGCAGCTGGGGGTCGATGCCAGCGAGGCGAGACTGCTGATGGAGGAGTACTTCGAACGTTTTGGCGGGGTACGCGATTATTTGCAGGGCATCGTGGCTCAGGCGCGGCGCAACGGCTATACCGAGACCATCTTGGGCCGGCGCCGATACCTGCCTGACCTGGGCAGCTCGAACCGGCAGCGGCGCGAGATGGCCGAACGAATGGCCCTGAACGCACCAATCCAAGGCTCGGCCGCCGACATCATCAAGGTGGCGATGCTCGACGTCGAGGCTGGTCTTGCCGAGCAAGGCCTGCGCAGCCGGATGCTGCTCCAGGTCCACGACGAGCTGGTCCTCGAGATCGCGCCTGGGGAACGGGAGACGGTCGAGGCCCTGGTCCGGGAACGGATGGCCGGTGCGGTCGACCTTGCCGTACCGCTGGACGTGTCGGTGGGCGTGGGACGCTCCTGGTACGAGGCGGCCCACTGAACCTTGGCCGCAGTCAGGGGCACGAGCAAGAGCCGGGCCGCAGGCTGGCATCATGGTCTGGACCTGAACCGTCGACCGTCAGGAATCTCGATGACCGATCCGGCCGCGCCAACCACAACCCGCGGTGGCTTCGCTGAACCCCTTCAACAGTCGATCGCGGCCACGGTCGTCCTGCTGCTGGCTACCGTCGTGGGGTCGATGGTGATCTCGGGTTCCTACGTGGACTACGTCCAGGAGTGGTTTCGTCCCTACCTGATCGCTGCCGCACTGGCCATGGCGGTGCTGGGGGTGTGGACCCTGCTCGACACCACCGACCGGCAGGCCCGATCCGAGCTGGCCCACAGCCACGGGCTGCCCCGGGTGGGTCTGCTGCTGGTAGTGCCGTCGTTGTTGTTCGCTCTGGCCACCCCGTCCTCCCTGGGAGCCGGGGCGC
Organism: uncultured Propionibacteriaceae bacterium; assembly: GCA_938046585.1. Taxonomy (GTDB): domain Bacteria; phylum Actinomycetota; class Actinomycetes; order Propionibacteriales; family Propionibacteriaceae; genus Fen-668. Next base: position 52,944 of record CALIWR010000005.1, read on the forward strand.
TGAACCAGGCTAGCCCGCCACCGTCGGAGAATCAGGTCGAGTTCTCACCGCTGCCCACCGAGACCACGACTGAGCTGACCCTCGCCGACTACCTGGATCGCTACCGGTCCGGCCAACGCACCGACCTGGTGGGCCGGAGAGTACGGATGGTGGGCTTTGTCGCCCCGGCGCGTGACGCGACCCAGGGGGACTGGACCCTCAACCGATTCCGGATCTTCTGTTGCGTGGCAGACGCCCAGCTGTACTCGGTCGCAGTCAGGGGAGCCCCGATGCCCGTTGGTGATGTGGTCTGGGTCCAGCTGGAAGGGGTCATTGACCTTCCGGCTAGCGGCAGCCTACCGGTGCTCGTTGCGAGCTCGGTGACGGTGATACCCGAGCCTGAGATGCCGTACCTGTGAAGTCCATCGTCCAGGTCTGGCTGCTGCCGTTCGTCGCCGTGATCGGGGTGCTCGTGATCCTCCAACACGCCTTCCGGGTGGGGCCGTTGGTGAGCCTGGACGGGGCCTACGCCACCTGGGCCACCCTGCTGGTCGGGATCGTGGTCCAGGCCACCCCGTTTCTGGTGCTCGGGGTGCTGGTGTCGGGCGCGATTGCTGCCTTCGTGCCGAAGGATCTGCTCTCACGGATCACACCCCGCTCCGCGTTGCTGGCCGTCCCGACCGCCGGGGTGGCCGGGATGGTGCTGCCCGGCTGCGAATGCGCCTCGGTCCCTGTCGCCCAGTCCCTGATGCGGCGTGGTCTGTCGCAGGCCGCAGCGCTGGCCTTCCTGCTGGCAGCCCCAGCAGTGAACCCGGTCGTACTCGTGGCGACCGCGGTCGCCTTCAACAACAACCCCCGGATGGTCTGGGCGCGGCTGTTGGCCTCCCTGCTGGCGGTGTTGGTCGTCGGCTGGTTGTGGGCGCTGCTCGGCAAACCGGAATGGATGCGACCCCAGACTGGTCATGACCACCAGGGGGTCTCACGAGCCACCGTGTTTCGGACCACTGCGATGCACGACCTGGTGCAGGCCGGAGGCTTCCTGGTGATGGGTGCCGCAGCGGCGGCCGCGATCAAGGTCGTGGTACCGGTCGGGGTGCTCAGCCGGATCGGGGCCAACCTGTGGCTCGCGGTCCTGGTGATGGCGGCCCTGGCGGTGTTGCTGGCGCTGTGCTCGGAAGCGGACGCCTTCGTCGTGGCCTCGTTCTCCGCGATCTCCCCGACCGCGCAACTCGTCTTCCTGGTGGTGGGCCCGATGGTGGACATCAAGCTTTTCGCGATGCAGTCGGGCGCCTTCGGTACGAGGTTCGCTGCCCGTTTCATGTCGCTCACCCTGGTGTGTTGCATTGCGGCGGGGGTGCTCGTGGGTACGCTTCTGCTGGCCGGATAGGTCCCGGTTGTGACTGGGTGTTGGCCACGATAGGCTGGTGCGGGCGTGGTGATCTGCGCGGCCTCGGCATGGAGTAGGTCGCGCTCGTACGGGCCGGTTCCGACAACACTGGCTGACGGCGGCGGTCGCCGTGCGCCGGACGACACAATCCATCGGAGCCCTACTACATGACCTCAACGTTCGAGGCGCCGCAGGTCGCGATCGACGATCTCGGCTCTGACGAGGACTTCCTCGCCGCGATCGACGCGACCATCAAATACTTCACCGACGGTGACATCGTCACCGGCACCGTCGTCAAGGTCGATCGGGACGAGGTCCTGCTCGACATCGGGTACAAGACCGAGGGCGTGATCCCCTCCAAGGAGCTTTCGATCAAGCACGACGTGGATCCCTTCGAGGTGGTCCAAGTCGGCGACGAGATCGAGGCCCTGGTCCAGCAGAAAGAGGACAAGGAGGGTCGCCTGATCCTGTCCAAGAAGCGCGCCCAGTACGAGCGCGCTTGGGGCACGATCGAGAAGATCAAGGAATCCGAGGGGGTGGTCACCGGCCGGGTGATCGAGGTCGTCAAGGGCGGCTTGATCGTCGACATCGGCTTGCGGGGCTTTCTGCCCGCCTCGCTGGTCGAGATGCGCCGGGTCCGCGACCTGCAGCCGTACGTCGGTCAGGAACTGGAGGCCAAGATCATCGAGCTGGACAAGAACCGCAACAATGTGGTCCTGTCGCGGCGGGCCTGGCTGGAGCAGACCCAGTCTGAGGTTCGCCAGAACTTCTTGACCCAGCTCCAGAAGGGCCAGATCCGTCGCGGTGTGGTCTCCAGCATCGTTAACTTCGGTGCCTTCGTCGACCTCGGTGGTGTGGACGGCCTGGTCCACGTCTCGGAGTTGTCGTGGAAGCACATCGATCACCCGTCCGAGGTGGTCGAGGTCGGCCAGAACGTCACCGTCGAGGTGCTCGAGGTTGACATGGACCGGGAGCGGGTCTCGCTGTCGCTGAAAGCGACCCAGGAGGATCCGTGGCAGACCTTCGCCCGGACCCACCAGATCGGCCAGATCGTGCCGGGCAAGGTCACCAAGCTGGTGCCGTTCGGTGCTTTCGTCCGGGTCGAGGAGGGCATTGAGGGCCTGGTCCACGTGTCTGAGCTGGCCGAGCGTCACGTCGAGATCCCCGAGCAGGTGGTCACGGTTAACGACGAGGTGATGGTCAAGATCATCGACATCGACCTGCAGCGGCGGCGGATCTCGCTGTCGCTGAAGCAGGCCAACGAGGGCATCGACATCGCCGCCGACGACTTCGATCCGGCGCTGTACGGCATGACCGCCTCGTATGACGAGCAGGGCAACTACATCTACCCGGAGGGCTTCGACCCGGAGACCAACGAGTGGAAACCCGGCTACGAGGAGCAGCAGGCAGCCTGGGAGCAGCAGTACGCCGAGGCCCACGCCCGCTGGGAGGCGCACAAGCGTCAGGCCGAGGAAGCTGAACAGGCCGAGAATCAGGCTGCGGTCAGCGCCGGCAACGCCACCTCGTATGCGGCTGGTGGCTCCGGATCCGAGGGCTCGCTGGCTTCAGACGAGGCGCTGCAGGCGCTGCGCGACAAACTGACGGGCAGCAACAGCTGACCCCGACCGCAACGACGATGGGCCTGCGCAGCAGCGGGGGCCCATCGCTGCGGATTGGCCTGACTGGAGGCATTGGTTCCGGCAAGTCCACCGTCGCTGAGCTGTTTCGGCAGCGGGGAGCAGTGATCATCGACGCCGACATTTTGGCCCGGCAGGCGGTGGAGCCGGGCAGCACCGGGCTGGCCAGCTTGGTGCGGCTGGTCGGCCCGCAGATCCTGACTCCCGACGGGCACCTGGATCGTTCGGCGCTGGGCAGGCTGATTTTCGCCGACCCTGGCCTTCGAGCCCAGGTGGAGGCGGTGATTCACCCTGCTGTGTGGCGCGGGGCAGATGAACTCGAGGCGGCCGCGCCGCCCGGCTCGGTAGTGGTCCACATGATCCCGCTGCTGGTCGAGACCGGGCAACCGGACCGGTACGACCAGGTGATCGTGGTTGACATCGACCCGGCCACCCAGCTGGCCCGGGTTCAGGCCCGGGACCGGTTGGACGAGCAGCAGGCCCGGGCTCGGCTGGCGGCCCAGGCCAGCCGTGAGCAGCGGCTGGCGATCGCTGATCTCGTGGTCGACAACTCCGGCGACCTTGCCCACCTGGAGGACCAGGTCGACCAGGCCTGGCGACGGCTGACGATGCAGTTGCGACAGCCTGGGAGCCGCCGGCTGTGAGCGGCGCAGTGACCCCTGTCGGCGCTGCCCATTAGGCTCGCCGTCATGCGATCGAAGGATCTGGTGCAGAGCAGGGCGCCGTTTCGGGTGCAGGCTGATTTTGAGCCGGCCGGTGACCAGCCCGCGGCGATCGATGAGCTGGAGCGCCGAATCCGTGATGGCGAGCGGGATGTGGTGCTGCTGGGGGCCACAGGAACGGGTAAGACCGCGACCGTAGCCTGGCTTGCGGAACGGCTGCAACGACCGGTGCTGGTGATGCAGCCGAACAAGACCCTAGCCGCCCAGTTCGCCAACGAATTGCGGCAGTTTTTCCCCAACAATGCCGTCGAGTATTTCGTCTCGTACTACGACTACTACCAGCCTGAGGCGTATATCCCGCAGACCGATACCTACATTGAGAAGGATTCCTCGTTGAACGAGGAGGTCGAAAGACTCCGCCACAAGGCCACCTACTCCCTGCTGACCAGGAGAGACGTGATCGTGGTGGCGACGGTCTCGGCGATTTACGGCTTGGGCACTCCCGAGGAGTACCTGGATCGTGCGATCCGACTCCATGTCGGGATTGAGCACGGCCGCGACCACCTGATGCGCCAGCTAGTCGATATCCAGTACGTCCGTAATGACCTGGCCGCTACCCGTGGCACTTTCCGAGTCCGGGGCGACACCGTCGAGGTCTTCCCGATGTACGAGGAGCTGGCCTGGCGAGTTGAATTCTTCGGTGACGAAGTCGAGGCTTTGTCGGTGCTGAATCCGCTGACCGGTGAGGAACAGAGCCAAGACAAGGAGATGTACATCTTCCCGGCCACCCATTACACCGCCGGTGCAGACCGGATGGAGCGAGCCATCGCGAGCATTGAGACCGAATTGGAGGCCCGGCTCGCCGAGTTGGAGACCGATCAGCGGCTGCTGGAGGCGCAGCGACTGCGGATGCGGACCTCGTATGACATTGAGATGATGCGCCAGATCGGCAGCTGCTCCGGCATCGAGAACTATTCGCGTCATATTGATGGACGAGCTGCCGGAAGCCCACCGAATTGCCTGCTCGACTATTTCCCAGACGACTTCCTTCTGGTGGTTGACGAATCCCATGTCACGGTGCCTCAGATCGGCGGCATGTACGAGGGGGATATGTCACGTAAGCGGATGCTTGTCGAGCATGGTTTTCGACTGCCCAGCGCGATGGACAATCGGCCTCTGCGTTGGGAGGAATTCGTTGATCGGATCGGGCAGACGGTCTATTTGTCTGCGACTCCCGGCGAGTACGAGCTGGCCAAGGCAGACGGCTTCGTCGAGCAGCTGATCCGACCGACCGGTCTAGTGGATCCGGAGATCGTGCTGAAACCCACCAAGGGCCAGATCGACGACCTGATGGGGGAGATCCGGATCCGGGCTGAACGCGATGAGCGGGTACTGGTGACCACGCTCACCAAGAAAATGGCCGAGGACTTAACCGACTACCTGCTGGGCAACGGGGTCCGAACCCGCTACTTGCACTCCGAGGTGGACACCCTGCGCCGGATCGAACTGCTGCGCGAACTGCGACTCGGAGAGTACGACGTGCTGGTCGGGATTAATCTGCTACGTGAAGGACTGGACCTGCCCGAGGTGTCCCTGGTGGCAATCCTCGATGCTGACAAGGAGGGCTTCCTGCGCAGCGAGCGGTCCCTGATCCAGACCATCGGTCGAGCTGCCCGTCATGTCGACGGACAGGTCCACATGTACGCCGACAAAGTCACCCCATCTATGCAGCAGGCGATCGACGAGACCAACCGGCGCCGGGCCAAGCAGGTGGCGTACAACGCCAACCACGGGATCGACCCACAGCCGCTGCGCAAACAGATCGCTGACCTGACTGACCTGCTGGCCCGCGAGGATGCCGATACCCGGTCCTTGATGAGTCGGCCCTCAGGGCGCGGTAGCAGCCGACAGCGGACCCCGGTCCCGGCTCTCGCCGCCGAGGTCGCCCAACGGGACTTGTCGACCCTGCCGGCAGGTGAACTGGCCGATCTGGTGGCCGAGCTGACCGAACAGATGCACGCCGCTGCCGCCGACCTGCAGTTCGAGGCGGCTGCCCGGCTGCGCGACGAGGTGGCCGAGCTGAAACGAGAACTCCGCCAGATGCTGGAGGCCACCCGCTAGAGTGTCCTTTTCGGCGAGGGACGGACGCCTCGCCTCGGAAAGGGGTCTCAGTGCACGTAACCCCCCTAGCCTGGGGCATCACCTTGCTGGTGCTGTTCGCGGTCCTGGTCTTCGATGTCGTGGTGATCGGTCGGCGGCCCCACGAGCCGTCCATGCGCGAATGCACTATCGCGATCACGGTCTATGTCGTCTCCGCGCTGTTGTTCGCGGCCGGGGTGTTCTGGTTGCGGGGGCCCCGGTACGGGGGCGAGTTCCTACTCGGCTGGCTGACTGAATATTCGTTATCGATCGACAACCTGTTCATTTTCCTGATTATCATGGCGAAGATGCGGGTGCCGAGACATCTGCAGCAGTACGCATTGATGATCGGGATCATCCTGGCCCTAGTTCTGCGGGGGGTCTTCATCGCCTTGGGGGCGACCCTGATATCGCAGTTCGCCTGGGTCTTCTTCATCTTCGGCGCCTTCCTGGTGTACACCGCTGTCGGCTTGGTCCGGGAATACCTGGCCGGCGAATCAGAGGACGACGTCACCGAGAGTTTTGCGATCCGGGTAGTCAGGAGTCGTTTCCGATTCACCGAGGACTTCCATGGGAAGCGAATCCAGGTGAAGGTCGAACAGCGTCGCCGCATGACCCCGATGTTCCTGGTAATCGTGGCCCTGGGCAGCACCGACTTGATGTTCGCCTTGGACTCGATCCCGGCCATCTACGGGCTGACGAAGGAACCGTTCCTGGTCTTCACCGCGAACGTCTTTGCCTTGATGGGCCTGCGCCAGCTCTATTTTCTGTTGGGCAACATGCTGCGACGGCTGGTCTACCTGTCTTTGGGACTGTCGGTGATCCTGGCCTTTATCGGCGCCAAGCTGCTCCTGCACGCGATGCACGAGTACCACCTTGACCAGCGGCTGGGCTTCAACGGCGAATTGCCGATGTGGTTGTCGCTGCTGGTGATCGTGGGAACTTTGGTAGTGACGACAGTGGCCAGTCTGATCGCCTCCTCGCGTAACCCGGAACTCGTCGCAGCCGGCGAAACCGGCGAGGCTCGCTAACGAGCCGGTCCTACCTCGATCCGGTCCGCTCCGCTGACCGTGCTCGGTGATAGCCGCCCGGTGATCCAGCCCAGCAGGTTGGCGTCACTGCCGCTGATCAGCACCGTTCCGCCGTACGAGCCCAGGCTGGCCTGGTAGCCGCTGCTGGACTGAAGGGTGATCCGGGGACGGTCTGCGAGGTCGGTACGGCGGCGAACATTCCATTCCAAAAGCCACCGGGCGACTTGAGGATCGATGTCGACGAAGGAGAATCCGCAGTCCAGATCCACGTGGTGCAGGACTACTTCATTCAGCCGGGCCAGGGGCAGATCGGCGATGGTGAGCCCCTCGCCGGCCGGCAACTGCCACTGCTGATGGGTGAGGGAGGAGAAGACCTCTGTCAGCTGGCCCGCAGTAGTGTCCAAGTCGATCTGAAGGTCGAGCGGGGTACGGCGCGATCCCTGTTCCAGGTCGGTGAGGTCGTCGTCTGGGTCGAGCCGGAACGGCTCCCCGGCAACCACCCGTTCCACGGCCCGGCGCAGGACGTCGGCGTTGCGAGCCAGGTGGGTGGCCAGATGGGCTCGCGTCCAACCGGGCAGGATCGTGGGCTGGCCCCAGTCCGCCTGCGAGATGGTGATGGTGTCACCCAACAACCGCTGGGTACTGGTCAACTTCGACCGCCTGACTGCAGCCAGTGCGGTATCGCCGCCGGCATGGGGAACGGTCATGGGGTCCAACCTAGGGCAGATCGGACCGGTCGGGGTACCCGGGTCGTGACCGGCCACTGTCGCAGCTGGCCCCTACCATGTCCGGGTGATGAACCGACTGATGGTCCGGGGTGCGCGTGAGCACAACCTCAAGAATGTGTCGCTGGACCTACCGCGGGACGCGCTGATCGTCTTCACCGGCCTGTCTGGGTCCGGGAAATCCTCGCTGGCCTTTGACACCATCTTCGCCGAGGGCCAACGCCGCTACGTCGAGTCGCTATCAGCGTACGCGCGGCAGTTCATCGGGCAGATGGACAAACCAGCCGTCGACTTCATCGAAGGCCTGTCGCCGGCGGTCTCGATCGATCAGAAGTCGACCTCCCGTAACCCCCGTTCCACGGTCGGCACCATCACCGAGGTGTACGACTACCTACGGCTGCTGTTCGCTCGGGCCGGCCGGCCGCACTGCCCCGACTGCCACGAGCCGGTGACCAGGCAGTCGCCGCAGCAGATCGTGGACCGGCTGTTAACCCTGCCTGAGGGGACCCGGTTCCAGGTATTGGCACCGGTGGTCCGAGGACGCAAGGGAGAATACGTTGAGGTCTTCACCGAGCTTGCGACCGAAGGGTACGCCCGGGTCCGGGTTGACGGGCAGGTGTACCAACTCACCGCCGTGCCCCGGCTCGACAAGCAGAAGAAGCACAGCATCGACGTGATCGTGGATCGGTTGGCGGTGAAACCGGCGATGAAGCAGCGGCTCACTGATTCGGTGGAGACCGCGCTGCGGCTGGCGCAGGGCGTGGTCGCGATCGATTTCGTCGACCGCCCTGCCGACGCCGCGGACCGCGAACGGCGTTACAGCGAGAAGCTGGCCTGCCCTAACGAGCACGACATCTCGATCGAGGAATTGGAGCCGCGGCAGTTCTCCTTCAACGCCCCTTGGGGGGCCTGCCCGGCCTGCTCGGGGATCGGCACCACGATGGAGGTGGATCCCGAGCTGGTGATCCCCGACGACTCGCTTAGCCTGGCCGAGAACGCGATCGCGGCCTGGGCCTCACCGGCTGTCTCGGGCTACTTCCAGAACGTGCTGTCCGGTCTGGCCCGTGCTGAGGGGTTCTCCATGGACACCCCTTTTTGCCATTTGCCGGGACCGGTACGCACCCTGGTGCTGAACGGGGTCGAGGACCCGGTACTCGTCCGGCACCGCAACCGGTACGGCCGGGTCCGGACCTATTCGGCGAACTACGAGGGCGTGATCCCGTACCTCAAACGCCGCCATGCGGAGGCCGAGACTGACAGCGCCCGGGACCGGGTAGCCGAGTACATGCGCGAGATCCCGTGTTCGGCCTGTCACGGGGCCCGGCTCAAGCCGACCTCGCTGGCGGTCACCCTCGGCGGGTTGAATATCGCCGAGGTGGCCGACCTGTCGATCGCCGCTGCTGCTGACTTTCTGGCCACCCTGGAACTCACCAGCCGGGAAGCTCAGATCGCGCAGCGGGTACTGAAAGAGATCAACGAGCGGCTGCGGTTCCTGCTTGATGTGGGCCTCGACTACCTGACCCTGTCTCGCCCGGCTGGCACCCTCTCCGGCGGGGAGGCGCAGCGGATCCGCCTGGCCACGCAAATCGGGTCCGGGCTGGTCGGGGTGTTGTACGTGCTGGATGAGCCGAGCATCGGATTGCATCAGCGCGACAACCGTCGCCTGATCGACACCCTGCTGCGGCTACGGGACCTGGGCAACACCCTGATCGTGGTCGAGCACGACGAAGACACCATCCGGGCCGCTGACTGGGCGGTCGACATCGGGCCCGGGGCTGGGGAACACGGAGGAGAGGTGGTGGTCTGCGGGCCGGTGTCTGACCTGCTGAACAACCCGGAATCGATCACTGGGGCGTATCTGGCGGGTCGGCGTAGCATCCCGTTGCCGGCTCAGCGGCGACCCGGCAACGGCCGCGCGGTCACGGTTGTCGGGGCGCGGGAGAACAACCTGCGCGATCTCACTATCGCCTTTCCGCTGGGGCAGCTGGTCTGCGTTACCGGAGTCTCCGGTTCAGGCAAGTCGACGCTGGTCAACGGGATCCTGTACGCAGCGCTGGCACGGCGGATCTACAACGCCAAGGCCGTACCCGGACGCCACCAGCGGATCGACGGTCTGGACGCCGTGGACAAGATCATCCACGTCGACCAGTCCCCGATCGGGCGGACCCCCCGTTCCAACCCGGCCACGTATACGGGGGTCTTCGACCGGATCCGGGGCCTTTTCGCCGAGACTCCGGAGGCTAAGGTCCGCGGCTATCAGCCTGGCCGGTTTTCGTTCAACGTCAAAGGTGGCCGCTGTGAGGCTTGCGCCGGGGACGGCACGATCCGGATCGAGATGAACTTCCTGCCCGATGTGTACGTCCCGTGCGAGGTCTGTCACGGGGCCCGCTACAACCGCGAAACCCTGGAGGTTCGTTACAAGGGCCGCTCGATCGCCGAGGTCCTCGACATGCCGATCGAGGAGGGTGCGGACTTCTTCGCCGCGATCCCGGCCATCGCCCGCCACCTCAACACCCTGGTCGAGGTGGGCCTCGGCTACGTCCGGATGGGGCAGCCGGCGCCGACCCTGTCCGGTGGTGAGGCACAGCGGGTGAAACTGGCTGCTGAATTGCAGCGCCGGGCCACCGGCCGTACCCTGTACGTCCTCGACGAACCGACCACCGGTCTGCACTTTGAAGACGTCCGCAGGCTGCTGGAGGTGCTGGGACGGCTCGTGGACGCCGGCAACAGCGTGGTGGTGATTGAGCACAACCTAGACGTGATCAAGACCGCTGACTGGGTGATCGACCTCGGCCCGGAAGGCGGTTCCCGTGGCGGACAGATCGTGGCCCAGGGCACCCCGGAGCAAGTCGCAACCACCCCCGGCTCCCATACCGGTCAGTTCCTAGCCGAGGCGCTGCGCGGCAGCGAAGTGCCGGTGGCCCGGCCCAGGCGTCAACTGTCGGGCACGGCCGGCAGGTCACGCTCGAGGAGTCGGTCTCGGTGACCAGGGCCGCTGCGGCAGCCTGGGTAGGGTGAGCGCCGTGGCAGACCCGGCGACCTACCGGCCCCCCGTGGGCTCGATTCCGCTGGACCCGGGGGTGTACCGGTTCCGGGATTCGGCGGGCACAGTGCTGTACGTCGGCAAGGCGAAGTCATTGCGGCAGCGGCTGAATTCGTACTTCGCGGACCCGGATGGTCTACACCCCCGGACCCGGACCATGGTCCGTACTGCGGCTGGTGTCGAGTGGACCGTGGTCCGCAATGAAGTAGAGGCGTTGCAGTTGGAGTACGCCTGGATCAAGGAGTACGACCCGCGGTTCAACATCAAGTACCGCGACGACAAGTCGTACCCCTGGCTGTGCGTCACTTGGTCTGAGGACGTACCGCGGGTCTTCGTCGGGCGGGGCAGCAAGCGGCGAGGATGGCGCTATTTCGGCCCGTACGGCCAAGCCTGGGCAATCCGGGACACCGTCGACACCCTGCTGACGGTGTTCCCGGTCCGGTCCTGCACCCCGGGGGTCTTCCGCTCTGCTCAGGCCAGCGGTCGCCCTTGCCTACTGGCCCACATCGACAAATGTTCGGCGCCGTGCGTGGGCTGGATCGATGCGGAGCGCCACCGAGACCTGGTGGCCGACTTTTGCCAGTTCCTAGGCGGGCGTCCTTCGGCGGTGGTGAGACGACTGGAGCGCGAGATGGGGATCGCGGCCGGCAATCTCGAATATGAGCGGGCGGCGGTGCTGCGTGACCAACTGGTGGCGCTGCGACAGGCGCTGGAACGCACGGCGATCGTTCTCTCGGACGGCACCGACGCCGATGTAGTCGCGATGGCGGTCGACCCGCTCGAGGTCGCCGTCCAGGTCTTCCACGTCCGCGACGGTCGGGTAGTGGGGGAGCGGGGCTGGGTTGCGGACCGGGCCGACGACAGCGACTTGCCCCAACTGGTGGAATCCTTCCTGCTGCAGCTCTACGCCGGCCTGGTCTCGTCCCGGCTGCCGGCCGAGGAACGCCGCCGCGCGGTCCCGGGCACGATCCTGGTGCCCCAGCTGCCGGCCAGCGCCCAGATGCTGGAGACCCTGCTGTCCGGTGAGCGGGGTGCCCAGGTCACGATTCGGGTTCCGCGCCGCGGCGACAAGAAGGCGCTGCTGGAGACCGTCGCCCGCAACGCGGCCGAGTCACTGGCCCGGCACAAGACCAAACGAGCCTCGGATCTCACCACCCGGAACCGGGCTTTGGAAGAGATCCAGACAGCGCTCGGCCTGGCGCAGGCTCCCCTGCGGATCGAGTGCTACGACATCTCTCACCTGCAGGGCAGCGAGACCGTTGCTTCGATGGTGGTCTTCGAGGATGGACTGGCGCGCAAATCCGAATATCGCCGGTTTGTGATCCGGACCGTGGCCTCCGACGACACCGGTGCGATGCGGGAGGTGTTGGGACGTCGTTTCCGGCGTCTGCTCGACGAGCGGCAGCTGGGAGCCGATCCGCAGGCGCTGGTCGATGCCGAAACCCGCACTCCGCGCGGCTTCGCCTACCCGCCGGCACTGGTGGTCGTGGACGGGGGCGCCCCGCAGGTGGCGGCGGCCGCCGAGGCCTTAGCCGAGGTCGGGATCGGTGAGGTTGCGCTGTGCGGCCTGGCGAAACGTCTGGAGGAGGTCTGGCTGCCGGGCGAGGAATACCCGGTGATCCTGCCCCGGACCAGCGAGGGGCTATACCTGCTGCAGCGGATCCGTGACGAGGCGCACCGGTTCGCGATCAGCCATCATCGGCGGCGGCGGTCAGCCTCGCTGTTGGAGTCGCTGCTGGACCAGGTCCCGGGCCTGGGCGAGGTCCGGCGCACGGCGTTGCGGCGCAAATTCGGCTCATTGAAGCAGATCCGGGCTGCGACCGAGGAACAGATCGCGGCAGTACCCGGCTTCGGTCCGCGGCTGGCGGCAGCGGTGGTGGCAGCGGTCGCGGCCCAGCCGCCAGGCGAGGCGGTGAACCTCGCCACCGGCGAAGTTCTGCAGGATTGACATCGGCGGGCGATAATGAGCCGGTGTCGACCAAGCCGCAGTCGAGAGTGGTGGTGATCACCGGGATCTCCGGCGCTGGGCGCCGGACCGCCGCCCATGCCATGGAAGATCATGGCTGGTATGTGGTGGACAACCTGCCACCGGCAATGCTGCCGCAGTTATGCCGCCAGCTCCTGGATGATGCAGTGACCCAGCTCGCCGTGGTACTTGACGTCCGTAGCCGGGGCAGTTTCGACGAACTGCCGGTGGTCTTCGAGCAGCTCCGCGAGGCCGGGGTACAGCCGGAGATCTGCTTTGTGGAAGCCAGCGACGAGACCATCGTCCGCCGTCAGGAATCCTCTCGTCGTCCGGTCCCACTGCAGGAGGACGGGCGGATGCTGGATGGGATCCAGCGCGAGCGGCGGCTGCTGTCCGCTCTGCGTGCCACAGCCGACCTGGTGATCGACACCTCCTCGCTGAATGTGCACCAGCTGGCGCAACGGGTGGCGCACGCGTACGGCGGCAGCGCCCGCGACGAATTGCGGGTGACGCTGGTGTCGTTCGGCTTCAAAAACGGGGTCCCGATTGACTCCGACATGGTGCTTGACGTCCGTTTTCTGCCCAACCCACACTGGGTGCCGCAGCTTCGCCCGCAGACGGGGCTGAGTACCGCGGTCGCCGAGTATGTGGTGGGGCAGCCGTCGGCTGGGCTCTTCCTGGACCAGGCTCTGGGCCTGATCGAGACGGTACGCCCGGGGTATATCCGCGAAGGCAAGCGGCAATTCCAGATCGGGATCGGCTGCACCGGCGGCAAACACCGTTCCACAGCGGTGGCGGAGGAATTGGCCCGCAGGCTGCGGGACAGCGGGCTGACAGTGGCGGTGATTCACCGCGATCTGGGACGGGAATGAACGGGCATCTGGCTGCGCTGCCGTCGGTGGTGGCCCTGGGCGGGGGGCACGGCCTGTCGGCGACCCTGGCCGCGCTGCGGCGCCTGACCGATCGGGTCACCGCGGTGGTGACGGTCGCTGACGACGGCGGATCGTCGGGTCGGTTGCGCCGCGAGCTGGACTGTCTGCCGCCCGGCGACCTGCGAATGGCGCTGGCGGCGCTGTGCTCCGACGACCGGGAAGGACGATTGTGGGCTGACGTGCTCCAGTCTCGTTTTGGGGGGTCTGGCCCGCTGGCCGGCCACGCCATCGGCAATCTGCTGATCGCAGGGCTCTGGCAGCGTCTGGGTGACCCGGTCGAGGGGCTCGACATGGTGGCCCAGTTGCTACGGACCCGGGGCCGGGTACTGCCGATGTCTGCGGTCCCGCTGATCATTGAGGCCGATGTAGTCGGACTGCTGCCGGAGGCTCCCGACGAGCAGTCCGTGGTACGGGGCCAGGCGACCGTGGCCAAGACTCCCGGGCAGGTGCTTCACGTCCGCCTCGATCCGTCTCAGCCGCCGGCCCATCCCGCCTCGATCGCGGCCGTCCAGGCCGCCGACTTCGTGGTCCTGGGGCCCGGTTCCTGGTTTACCTCGGTGATCCCGCACCTGCTTGTCCCGGAACTCGAGGAGGCGATCGTCACCGCGCCCGGGCGGCGGGTGTTGATCCTGAACCTGGTGCCCGCGGAGGAGACCGCGGGCTTCACCCCGAGCGGCCATCTGGATGTCCTGGCTGAGCACGCCCCCCGGCTGCGGCTCGACCATGTGATCGCCGACGAGCGGTTTGTGGCCCAGGATCGGCACCTGCGTTCGTTCGCCGAAAGCTTCGGCGGAGAGCTCCACGTGGCCCGACTGGGGGTCCGTGATGGCTCGGCGCGACATGACCCGCTGCTGTTGGCCTCCTCCCTGGCCGAGGTCTTCGGGGTCTGAGTGCTGCGGGCCAGCCCCGGCGATGAATCCCTCGCCGGCTGTGCCAAGATATGCCAATGGCATTGACCCAGCAGGTGAAGGCGGAGTTGGCCACGGTCGTGACGAGCAAGCCGTGCGACCGGCGGGCCGAGGCTGTCGCCATGTTGCGTTTCGCCGGGGGTCTCCACATCAACGGCGGCCGGCTCATGGTCGAGGCCGAATTCGACACTGGGGCGGCTGCGCGCCGGCTGCGGGCCACCATCGCCGATCTGTACGGCCTGAGCTGCGACCTGGTGATGGTGACCTCGTCCGGCTTGCGGCGTGGGCGCCGCTACCTGGTCCGGGTACTCAAGGATGGGGAGGCGTTGGCTCGCCAGACCGGCCTGGTCGACCACCGCGGCCGTCCGGTGCGTGGACTTCCGCCGGCGATCGTCGGCGGCGGGGTGTGCGACGCGGTCGCCGCCTGGCGCGGGGTCTTCCTGGCTCATGGCTCGCTGACCGAGCCGGGTCGTTCGAGCGCACTCGAGGTCACGTGCCCCGGCTCGGAGGCAGCCTTGGCGCTAGTCGGCGCGGCTCGTCGGATGGGGATCGTGGCCAAGGCCCGCGATGTCCGGGGCATCGACCGGGTCGTGATCCGTGACGGTGACGCGATCGCCGCGATGCTGACCCGGCTCGGCGCCCACCAGACCGTGCTGATGTGGGAGGAGCGAAGGGTCCGGCGTGAGGTGCGGGCCTCAGCGAACCGGCTAGCTAATTTCGACGATGCGAACCTGCGTCGCTCGGCCAAGGCCGCGGTCGCGGCCGGGGCCCGGGTAGAGCGGGCGTTGGAGATCCTCGGCGGAGAGGTTCCTGATCACCTGCTCAGCGCCGGCCGGGTTAGGTTGGAGCACAAGCAGGCCTCGTTGGAGGAGTTGGGTTCGCTGCACGATCCGGTGCTGACCAAGGACGCAATCGCGGGTCGGATCCGGCGGCTGCTGGCAACCGCTGACCGTCGAGCCCAGGAACTGGGCATCCCAGACACCTCGGCCGTCCTGCCGCCAGACTTCAACGAACTCGACTGAGACGAGGACGAGCATCGCCAGCCCAGATTCGTTAGGCTGAGGGTATCCAGATCACTCACCGGGGCGTGATGGCCTCGGTAGACAAGGAGACCCTCCCTATGGTCAAGGTTGGTATCAACGGCTTCGGCCGCATCGGCCGCAACTACTTCCGCGCTCTGATCGCCTCTGGAGCCGACCTCGACGTGGTGGCCGTCAATGACCTCACCGACAACAAGACCCTCGCCCACCTGCTCAGATACGATTCGATCCTGGGCCGGTTCCCGGGCAAAGTGACTTTCGACGATGAGGCTCTCTACGTCGACGGCAAGAAGATCAAGGCCTTCGCCGAGAAGGACCCGGCCGCTCTGCCCTGGAAGGAGCTGGGCGTCGACATCGTCATCGAGTCCACAGGCTTCTTCACCGACGCCACGAAGGCCAAGGCCCACCTCGACGCAGGCGCCAAGAAGGTCCTGATCTCCGCCCCGGCGAAGAACGAGGACATCACGATCGTGATGGGTGTGAACGACGATAAGTACGACCCGGCCGTCCACAACATCATCTCCAACGCCTCCTGCACCACGAACTGTCTGGCTCCGATGGCGAAGGCACTCAACGACGGCATCGGCATCGTGAAGGGCCTGATGACCACCATCCACGCCTACACCCAGGACCAGAACCTGCAGGACGGCCCGCACAAGGACCTGCGTCGGGCCCGGGCCGCAGCCTTGTCGATGGTGCCCACCACCACCGGCGCTGCGAAGGCGGTCTCCCTGGTGCTGCCGGAGCTCAAGGGCCGGCTCGACGGCTACGCGATGCGGGTTCCGACCCCGACCGGATCGGCCACCGACCTCTCCTTCGAGGCTTCCCGCGAGACCACGGTCGAGGAGATCAACGAGATCGTGAAGAAGGCCGCTGACGGCAGGATCTTGGTCTACACCGAGGATGACATCGTCTCCAAGGACATTGAGACCGACCCGGCATCGTGCGTCTTCGACTCCAAGCTGACGAAGGTAATCGGCAACCAGGTGAAGGTCGTCGGCTGGTACGACAACGAGTGGGGCTACTCCAACCGGCTGGTCGACCTGACCGCGCTGGTCGGTTCGAAGCTCTGACCCAAGGAGGGCTGGACAGGTGAAGTCAGTACCCGATCTCGGCGACCTCGCCGGCAGGCGTGTTCTGATCCGCTGCGATTTCAACGTGCCGCTGGACGGCGACACGATCACCGACGACGGGCGGATCCGGGCGGCTCTGCCGACCTTGACCGCGCTGCGGGATGCAGGCGCCCGGATCGTGGTGCTTGCCCACCTGGGCCGTCCCAAGGGGCAGGTCAACCCGAAGTACTCCCTGGCCCCAGCGGCTCGCCGGCTCGGTGAGCTGCTGGGGACCAAGGTGATCTTGGCCACCGATGTGGCCGGCCCCGCGGCCCAGGAAGTGGCCACCAGCCTGGGCCCGGGTGAGATCGCGATGTGCGAGAACGTCCGCTACGAGCCGGGCGAGGAAAGCAAGGACGAGACCGAGCGGCAGGCGCTGGCGGCGAGGTACGCAGCCTTGGGTGAGGTCTTTGTCTCGGACGGTTTCGGCGTGGTGCACCGTAAGCAGGCCTCGGTGTACGACGTGGCGAGGCTGCTGCCGAACGCCGCTGGGAATCTGGTGGCCAAGGAAGTCGATGTCCTCGAGCAGCTCACCACTCGGCCGGCCCGGCCGTACGTGGTGGTCTTGGGTGGGGCCAAGGTGGCTGACAAGCTGGCCGTGATCGACAACCTGCTCAAGGTCGCCGACACCCTCGTGGTCGGCGGGGGCATGGCGTACACCTTCCTGAAGGCCAAGGGTTACGAGGTGGGTGCCTCGATCCTGGACGAGGCCAACGTCGAGACCTGCCGGGGTTACTTGGAGCAGGCCAAGGCCGCGGGCAAACAGCTGCTGCTGCCGGTCGATGTCCGGGTCGCCCACGGGATGGACTTCGAGGCCCGGACCGTGACCGGCGAGGTCGAGGTGGTGGCCGCAGACGCGATCCCGGCCGACAAGATGGGCTTGGACATTGGCCCGGCCACCGAGAAACTGTTCGGCGACGCGGTGCGCGGGGCCAAGACCGTTTTCTGGAACGGCCCGATGGGGGTCTTCGAGATCGAAGCCCTGGCCCAGGGCACCAAGGCATTGGCGACAGCGCTGGCCGAGTCGGACGCCTTTACCGTGATCGGCGGCGGCGATTCGGCGGCCGCAGTACGTCAGCTCGGTTTCGCTGACGACGCCTTCGGCCACATCTCCACCGGGGGCGGCGCCTCCCTGGAGTATCTGGAGGGCAAGACTCTCCCCGGGCTGGCAGTTCTGGAGGGCTGAGCGATGACGAAGCGGACCCCGCTGATTGCGGGGAACTGGAAGATGAACCTCAACCATGTTGAGGCCACCGGCCTGGTTCAGAAGCTGGCATGGACCTTGGCGGACAGGAAATACGACCCGGCCACGGTCGAGGCTGCAGTGATCGTGCCCTTTACCGACATCCGGACCGTACAGACCCTGATCGAGGCCGAGAAGTACCCGATCGCCTGGGGGGCTCAAGATGTCTCGGTGCATGCCTCGGGGGCCTACACCGGTGAGGTGTCGGTGGGCATGCTGGCCAAACTCGGCTGCCGGTATGTGGTGGTCGGGCATTCGGAGCGTCGTGAATACCATGGCGAGACCGACGAACTGGTCAACCAGAAAGCCAAGCAGCTCCTCGACGC
This sequence comes from uncultured Propionibacteriaceae bacterium, assembly GCA_938046585.1. GTDB lineage: Bacteria > Actinomycetota > Actinomycetes > Propionibacteriales > Propionibacteriaceae > Fen-668. The sequence goes on from CALIWR010000005.1 coordinate 71,074, forward strand.
CGCCCTCACCCCGATTATCTGCGTGGGGGAGCGGCTGGAGACCCGCAAAGCCGGCGACCAGGTCCCGTACGTGTTGGGTCAGGTCCGAGGCTGCCTGGCCGGCCTGACCGCCGAGCAGGTCGCTGACCTGGTAATCGCGTACGAGCCGGTCTGGGCGATCGGCACCGGCGAGGTCGCCACCCCGGCTGATGCGCAGGAGGTCTGTGGGGCGATCCGCGGCTTCGTTGCTCAGGAACTGGGGCAGGCTGCTGCCGACGGGATCCGGATCCAGTACGGCGGTTCGGTGAAGTCGAGCAACACGGCCGACATCATGGCCCAGCCGGATGTTGACGGCGCTCTGGTCGGTGGCGCCAGCCTGGATCCGGAGGAGTTCGCCCGGATCGTGCTGTATCAGGCCTAGCCGGCAGGAAGATCGAAGGACCAGCCCGGCCCCGAGAGGTCGGGCTGGTCCGTTTCAGATTCGGAAGGACCAATCACGTCCGTTACCATTGTCCGGTGAACTTGCCTGTGCCGTTGATCACCTGGCCTGTTTTCGGGGTCTCCATCGTGCTGCTGGTGACGAGCGTGATCCTGTCCCTGTTCGTGCTGCTCCATAAGGGCCGAGGCGGCGGCATGTCTGACCTGTTCGGTGGTGGCGTCTCCTCGTCGATGGGCGGGACCAGCGTGGCTGAGCGCAACCTGGACCGGATCACGATCATCATCGCTATCATCTGGTTGGCCAGCGTGATCACGCTGCTGATCTTCTACCGCTACGGCATCTGACCGCAGTTTCACGTTCTACACGCAATAACAAGGAGTTCGACTGTGGTCGGAGGCAGTGCCATCCGCGGTAGCCGTGTCGGCGCCGGGCCGATGGGTGAAGCCGAACGGGGCGACGCCGCACCTCGATTGTACGTCTCGTACTTCTGCGCCAACATGCACGAGACCCGCCCGGCTTTCGCTGCCGACGCGCAGGTACCGCTGGAATGGGACTGCCCCCGCTGCGGCCTGCCAGCGAACCTCGACTCTCAGAACCCGCCCCCGCCGCCGAGGATCCTGCCGTACAAAACCCACCTGGCCTATGTGAAGGAGCGTCGTAGCAGCGCCGAGGCCCGTACCATCCTGGAGGAGGCTCTGCAGGGGTTACGGGCCCGCCGGGCCCGGGGCGAGGTGATCTACTGAGGCCCGGTGAAGACCGGTCCCAGAAACAGCCGGCTCTGATGCAGATCGGCGTCCATGACGCTTCACGGCAGGGCTGGTTTCATCCCTGGCTGGACCTGGACGCGGTCCGGGCCGACTTCGACCAGATCGCCGATGTAGGCCTGGATCATGTTCGGCTGTTCCCGCTGGGGCCACTGCTGCCAATCCAGTCGGGGCCTGATCCGTGTCAGCGCCATCACCGATCTGGTCCGGGTCTGTGACGCTGCGGCCGGTCCAGCTTCGATTTCCTACCCAGCTGGGTGAGCACCTGGCACCGGCAGAATCTGCCCACCAGCCCGGACGCCGTCTGCGGTGAGGCCGCGCTGGTGATGGCCCTGCGCCAGCACCCGGCGGTGACCGGGATCACGCTCGGCAACGAGCCCCCAGTTCGCGGCGGCGGTGGATCCACATCGGCACCCGGACCGGTCGGATGTGACCGTGACCGAGATCGACTACGGGTTCGAGCAGCTGCTAGGGCCGTTGCCAGCGGCCTGACGGGCAGCACCACCACAGTTTCGCCGACGACCTGTGGTTCGTCGGCGGCCATCCCTTCACGCCGCGCCACGCCGTTATCTGGGGCGCCGCCACCACCGTCCACGCCTGGGCGTTCATGCAGGTGAGGCCACGCTTCGGTTCCGGGCACCCGGCCTTGGCCGGTTTCCCACCGTATCTGCTGGAATTGGCCCCCGGACCCGGACTGGAGACTGTGGTTGCAGGAGATCGGTGTCCCACGCAGCCACGTGCCCGATCCGGCCCAGTACCTCAGCGATGTCGTGGATGCCGTACTGGACATGCCCGGATTGGAAGGCCATCACCTGGTGGTGCAGCCACAACCTGGAGCGGGCCTGGAGTACACATTCGGCCTGTTGACCAGCGACAGGTAGCCGAGACCACAGGCGTTGATGCTCGCCGCACGACTACCCGAACTGCGGGCCGCGGCCTCGACCAGCAGCACCACCAAGGCGGTGCTGGATTTTCCCACCGGCTACGAGACCGGTCAAGTACGCAGCATCACCGCCCCGACCGGGGACCTGTTCGCGGCCTGGGTGGACAAGTTCAGGTCCGCCGGCCCGGCTGCGACTATAGCCGGCAGTGATGGAAGGGGAGCTGGCACGCGGCATCCGCGTCGACAAACCACAGCGTCCGCTCGACCCCCCGTACGTGGGAGGCCAGTGACGCCGGATCCCCGCCGAAGGTTCGCCCCAGGGCGTCTGCTCGGTCAGCCCCGGACGCGATCAGCCACACCTCCCGGCACCGGTTGATGGTGGTCAGCGACAGCGAAACCTGTTCAGCGGGCGAGACTGGGGCGTCCACCACCCCGACTGCCAGATTCGGGGTTGGTTCTGCCGACGGATGCCCTGGGTAGAGGGCCGCGACCTGGCCCTGCGCCCCCAGAGTCAGCAGGCAAATGTCGATCGTACGGCCCTCAATCTCTCGGGCGTAGCTAACCGCGGCTTCGGCTGGGTCGGGGGTGAGTTCCCGAGACGGCATCGGATGGGTCCGGGCCGGGTCTAGCGGGAAACTGCCCGCGAGCCGGCTTAGCGCCTGCAGCGACTGCCGCTGCGGGTCATCGGTGGCGACCAACGCGTCATGGGTCCACCACAACTCCAGCAGGCCCGTGTCCAGTTCGGATCCTGGCACCTGCTGAGCCAAACGCTCGTACGCAAGGTTGGCGACCTGCCCCCCGGTCAGGCAGAGCTCGGCCTTGCCGAATTCGTGTTGCAATTCAACCAACCGGGTGAGCAGACTGCCAGCGACATCACAGGCGATCGCCTCAGCCGACGAATGTCGACGCAGCAGGCCCAGCATCAGGGCTCACCGCTCTCAGAGTCGGCAGGCTGGGATCCTGCCGGTGCGGGTGCGCTTCGGTCCGAACGGCTGGTTGGTCTGGTGGTCCGGCTGCGTCGCCGGGGCGGGCCGTCAGGCTGCGTCGCCGGGATCTGCGGGGCCTGACCAGCCTTGGAGCGCTGCAGCAGGGTCTGTAGCGCCTCCTCGTAGATCTCGTCGGGATCCATCCGACGGATCTCCTCGGTCAGTAACTCGTTCACGTCGCGGCGTTGCAGCGCGACCACTCGCCGTGGCTGGCCGGGGATCGAGTATGAGGCGGCAGAGCCGTCCTGCCGGGCTACGACGATCGGCCCGCCCAAAGTCTCCAGGCTCACTGATGTGATCCCCGGGCCGCTGGAGTTCTTCCGGGTCACCTCGACCCCGAGCCGGGCCTGCAACCAGGCGGCCATCAGATCGGCCGGTGCGTTCTGCCGAGCGGCACTCACCGAGGCCGACAGCACTCGGGTGGGGTGCTGGTCCAGGGCGGCCGCGAGCAGCGCCCGCCACAGGGTGAGCCGGGTCCAAGCCAGATCGGTGTCGCCGGGGGCGTGGTTAGCCGCCCGCAGCTGGAGCGCCTTCAACGGGGACGGGTCACCGGCAGCGTCCGTGATCCGGCGGCTGGCGAGCCTACCGAGAGTGTCCAGCGCCGGCTGGGCCGGGCAGGCCGCGGGCCACCAGATCACTACGGGGGAATCCGGCAGCAGCAGCGGCAGCACCGCCGAGTCGGCGTGCTCGCGCAGATCCCCCGACATCGACAACACGATCACCTCGCCGGGGACATCCTCGGCAAGGTGAATCTCGGCGTCCATCTTGGTGGTCCGAGACCCGGTGTTGACCACCAGGATCAACCGGCTGGGGTGCTCCCGGGCGGCGACCCGGGCCGCCTCGTACACCTTCGTGTAGGTCCGCTGTTCGGCGGCCACCAGCAGGGTCAGCACCATCCCGGAGGCGTTGCCTAAGTTACGGCGGGCCCGCAGCAGCGCGGCGGCGATCTCGGAGGATTGTGTGTCGGTGAGGTTGATGATCATCTGCTGTCCTTCACGGCCTGCGCCACATCCGGCCATCCCGGCGGATCATGTCCAGCCCCGATGGGGGACCCCAGGTACCCGCCGGGTAGGGTTCGGGGCTGTCGGGGAGACTGGCCCAATAGTCGAGGACCGGATCCAAGATCTGCCAGCCCAGTTCCACCTCCTCCTGCTGCGGGAACAGGGGCGGATCGCCGAGCAGTACGTCGAGGATCAGCCGTTCGTACGCCTCCGGTGAGGCCTCAGTGAAAGCTCCGCCGTACGAGAAGTCCATGCTGACGTCGCGGATCTCCATCTGGGTGCCGGGCACCTTGGAGCCAAAACGGACGATCACTCCCTCGTCGGGTTGGATCCGCATCACGAGCGCATTACGGCTCAGATCCTCGGCATCTAGCGCGGTGAACGGGCTGTGTGGGACCTTCTTGAAACCGAGCGCGATCTCGGTCACCCGCCGCGGCAGCCGCTTGCCGGTCCGCAGGTAGAAGGGGACCCCGGCCCAGCGGCGGCTGTCGATGTCGACCCGGATCGCGGCGTAGGTCTCGGTATTCGAGGTGGCCCGGAAGCCTTCCTCTTCGACATAGCCGACGACCGGTCGGCCTCCAAGCCAGCCGGGGGCGTAGCGGCCGCGGGCTGTGTGCAGGTCGATCCGATCGGGCAGGGTGACCGCTGACAGCACCTTCTGTTTCTCGCGGCGCAGGTTGGTGGCATCGAATGAGACCGGCTCCTCCATGGCGGTCAGGGCCAACAACTGGAGCAGGTGGTTCTGAATCACGTCCCGGGCGGCGCCGATCCCGTCGTAGTAGCTGGCCCGGCCACCGACGCCGATCTCCTCAGCCATGGTGATCTGGACATGGTCGACATAGTGGTTATTCCAGATCGGTTCGAACATCTGGTTCGCGAACCGCAGCGCCAACAGGTTCTGAACCGTCTCCTTGCCCAGATAGTGGTCGATCCGGAACACCGCCTCGGGCGCGAAAACACCCGACAACACCCGGTTCAGCTCCCTGGCGCTGTCCAGGTTGTGGCCGAACGGCTTCTCGATCACCACCCGGCTCCAGCGTCCGCCGCGGGAGTCGGCGAACTGGTGCTTGCGTAACTGGTTGATCACCAGCTCGAACAGCCCCGGCGGGATCGACAGGTAGAAGGCGTGATTGCCGCCGGTGCCGTGCAGCTGGTCGAGCTCGGTGACTGTGGCATGGAGCCGATCCCAGGCGGTGTCGTCGTCCAGGTCACCGGGGACGAAACGAATCCCGTCTAACAACTGCCGCCAGACCTCTTCGCGAAACGGGGTCCGGGCATGGTCGCGGACCGAGTCGTGGACCAGCTGGGCGAAATCTTGGTCGGCCCAGTCTCGTCGGGCGAACCCCACCAGGCCGAAACCTGGCGGCAGCAGGCCTCGGCTGGCAAGGTCATAGACCGCGGGCATGACTTTCTTACGGGCCAGATCACCGGTAACCCCGAAGATCACCAGGACGCAGGGCGGCGCGATCTGAGGCAGTCGCCGGTCCCTCGGGTCCCGCAGGGGATTGGTGAGCTTCTCGTCCGGCACGGCGCCCCTCTCCTTGGCTGTCTTCGCACAACCTACCGCCCTCCCCGCAGGGAGGATGGTGTCAGTGGGCGGGCTGGTTACAGAGCCGACCCTTTGCGGTACTGATCGTAGGAGACGTTCCAGTCGGTCCACCCGTTGCCGGTCTCCAGGCCACGTTTGGTGCCGGTCACCTCGATCAGGTCACCGACGCGGCAGTTCTGGAACAGCCAGGCGCCGTGCTCAGTGGAGACCCCGATACAGCCGTGGCTGACGTTGGCCTTGCCCTGACTGCCGACCGACCACGGGGCGGCATGGATGAACTCCCCGGAATCAGTCTCCCGCATCGCGTACCGGACATCGGGGATGTTGTAGTACTCCGGGCTGCCCGGTTCGATGCCGACCGAGTTGGCGTCCATCTTGAGGGTGGAGAATTTCTCCATCACGACCTTCTTGCCGCTGCGGGTCTCGAAACCGGGCTTGCCTCCGGTGATCGGGATGGTCCGAGCCGGGGCGCCGTCGATGACCACCGTCATCTGGTGGCTGGCGAGGTCGGCTTTGAGGATCACCGAACGGGCGATGGTCATGGACCCGGACACCGACTTTTGCCCGTACCGGCCGTTACCGGCCGGGATCGAGTTGATGTCGATCTCGATGCTGACCTTGGTCCCCGGCTTCCATAGTTCCCGCGGCCGCCAGTGGGCCTCGGTGGAGGACAGCCAGTTCCAGGAACCCTCGGTTGCCGGGGTGGCGGTGACTCTCATGTGCTTCTGGAACGAGGCCCGGTCGGTGACCGGGACATCGAAACGTACCACCACCGGCATCGCGACCCCGACCGTGCCGCCGGAGGCGATCGTGGCGAAGACTTGCTGCTTGAGTGACAGGGCCTGGGTGGTGAACGTGGCGGTCCGACTGGTCGAGACCCCAGCGGTGCTCTGGCCCTGCATGGCGATCTGATAGGTCATCCCCGGCTCCAGCAGGCTGTTCGCGGTCCAGGTGGCGGCGTCTGGGGCCAGGGTGCCCTGCACGGTCTGCGGGCCAGCCTTCGGGTCGGTGTAGGTCATAGTGACGGCGACCAGGGTCCCCTGGGTGGCGGTGACTGAAACCTTGGTATCGACCGGGACCTGAGCTCCCTCGGCGACATTGGGGGTCATCACTACCTCCGGCGGCGCGGCAGTCGAAGCGGCCGAGGCTGGACCGTCAGCCTCCGGCTTCGAACCGCCGGGGGTCTTCTGGGCACAGCCACTGACCGTGGCGGCGGTGCCGGCGCCCAACAGCGCCACCACCGTACGGCGGGAGAGCGTCATCGTGACCTCCTAGGATTGGGTGCCGAGCCGGTCCAGTATCGCCTAGGACCGGCCGAGAAGTGTCTCACAGAGCGGACCCCTTCTTGAACTGCTCGTAGGTGATGTTCCAGTCGGTCCATCCATTGCCATTCTCCAAAGCCCGGGAACTGCCGGTGTAGACCACCGGGTCGCCGACCTGAGTGTTGGCCATCAACCAGTCAGCGTTGTCGGTACTCATCCCGACACAGCCGTGACTGACGTTGCGCTTGCCCTGGGAGCCGACCGACCACGGGGCGGCATGGATGAACTCGCCGGACTGGGTGACCCGCATCGCGTACTTGACGCCCTTGAGATCGTAGAACTCGGGGGAGTTCCGGTTGGTTCCGGTGGTGCCGGCGTTCATGTCCACTGCGTCCAGGCGCTCCATGATTACCTTGGTTCCCGAGCGGGTCTCGAAGCCCGACTTGCCGGCGGTGATCGGGATGACTCTGGTCGGTTGCCCGTTCACGAGGTGGGTGGCGGTGTGAGCCGCCAGGTCGACGTTGATTTGGGCGGCCCGGCCGATGGTGAAACCGGCTCGCTTCGACTCCTGCCCGTACCGGCCATCACCAGCGTTAACCCCGTTCACGTCGATATTGATGTCCACCTGGGTGCCGGGCTGCCAGTAGACCTCCGGCCGCCAGTGGGCCTGCGTGTCTGAGATCCAACTCCAGGTGCCGTTCTGGGCCGGTGTGCTGGTGACGTGCATGTGGCGCTGGAAACTGGCCTTGTCCGCAATCGGCGTGTCGAAACTCACTACCACCGGCATGGCGACCCCCACGGTCTGCCCAGCGCCGATGATGTTGTAGACGAAGACCTGCTGCTTCAGGCTCAGCGGCGCTGTGGAGAAACTGACCGTCCTGCTGACCGGTTCGCCGGAGTTGGCGCTGGCCTGCACCACGGCCGTGTACGAGACCCCGGGCTCGAGCAAGCTGGCGGCGGTCCAGGTGGTCTGGTCGGCGGAGACCTCGCCCGCAACGGTCTTCTTCTCCGGGCGTGGGTCGGTCGAGGTCAAGCTGACCGAGGTCACTGTGCCGCCGCTGGCGACCGCCATGAAGCGGTGGTCCACCGGGACCTGGCCCCCGTCGCCCACGCTTGTGGTCAGGCTGAACGGGCCCTGGCTCGGGGTCGGCGACGAGACCGGTGACGGTGAAGTGTCTGTGGTCGCGGTGGAGGTGGCCGCCGGCGTCTGAGACACGGTGCCGGTGCCGCTGCAGGCAGCCACCAAGGCGACCAGGAGCACGACAAACGGGACGAGGGCAATGCGTTGACGAGTAGCCGAGTTCACAGGGGCCTCCTTGATGACCCTTCAAGTATCGGCTATGCGGGCGCCTTCGCGCCACACGGTCCAGCCTCGGGAACGGTCACTTCACGGCGCCGGCGGTGAGACCGGAGACGATGTGCCTCTGCAGATAGAGGAACAGTGCCATCACCGGAATCGCGGCCAGGACCGCACCCGCTGTGAACACAGGGAAATTGGTGTTGAACAGCTGGGAGACGAACTGGTACAGCCCGACAGCCAGGGTCTGGGTACGCGGGTTGCCGCCCAGCACCACCGAGGCGATCACGAACTCGTTCACCGAGCTAATGAACGACAGCAGGCCGACCACGGCCAGGATTGGGGCCACCAGACGCAGGATGATGGTGAAGAAGATCCGGGCATGCCCGGCGCCGTCCACCCGGGCCGCCTCGTCCAGCGAGACCGGGATGGTGTTGAAGAAGCCGTACATGAGGTACGTGTTCACGCCCAGCGCGCCGCCGAGGTAGACCATCACCAGGGCCACCCCGGAGCCCAGGCCCAGGATCGGCATCACATCGCCCAGCCAATTCAGCAGCAGGAAGATCGCAACCATTCCCAAGATCTGCGGGAACATCTGGACCAGCAATAGGCTGAGCAGGCCGAGCCGGCGTCCGGTGAAACGCATCCGAGAGAAGGCGTACGCGGCCAGCGCCCCCATGAAGACGGTGCCGAGGGCGGAGCAGGTGGCGATCACCATGGTGTTGAGGTACCACAGCGCGTACGGTTGCGAGTCGTTGGCAAGCAGGAGCCGGTAGTTCTCCAGCGAGATGACCCGGAACAGACGGTTGGAGCCGGTGAGGGTCCCCGACGGATTGAACGAGGACGAGAGCACGAACAGCAGCGGGAAGACAGCGAAGACGGTGGCCACGATCCCCACCAGGTGACGCCACCCAGTGGTGACGAACCAGTGTCCGACGGACCGGCGACGTGGGCTAGCTGCGGTGGTCGACATCAGGACAACTCCTCCAGGGTCTTGGTCTGGCGGAAGCCCAGGTAGGAGACCACGCCGATGACGACAAAGATGATGATCGCGAATGCGCTGGCCAGGCCGTAGTCGCGCCCGGTGCCGGCGCCGAAAGCCACCTTGTAGACGAGCGAGATCAGCAGGTCGGTGGCGCCCGCGTCGATACTCGCCTCGGTGAACCGCGGTCCGCCCCGGGTCAGCATGAAGATCAGGGTGAAGTTGTTGAAGTTGAAGGCGAACGACGAGATCAGCAGCGGCGCTAGCGGGATCATCAGCAGGGGCAGTTTGATGTTCCAGAAGGTCTGCAACGCAGATGCTCCGTCCATCCGGGCCGCCTCGGTCAACTCCTCCGGGATCGACTGTAGGGCACCGGTGCAGACCAGGAACATGTACGGGAAACCAAGCCACAAGTTGACGATCAGCACCGTGGATCGGGCCAGCCAAGCGTTGTTAACCCAGTCCACGTGGGCGCCCCCGAGCAGGATCTCGTTGATGAAGCCGAATTCAGGGTTGAACAGGCCGCTCCAGATCAGTCCGGTCAGGAATGCGGGGAAGGCGTACGGCAGGATCATGATCGTCCGGTAGACCTTGCGGCCCCTCATCCGAGGGTCGTTGAACACGATCGCCAGGAACAGCCCGAGCGCGAAGGTAGCAAGGACCGACAAAAAGGCAAAGACGAAGGTCCAGACGGTCACCTTGAGCAGCGGGCCCCGGATCGACTGTTCCCCGAAAGCCTTGGCGAAGTTGGCGAAGCCCACGTTGATCTTCCAACCCGGCTCGATCCGGCGGCCGTCGTTGGACACGTACGCACCGGTGCCGGTGTCGCGGTACACCGTCCCGTCCTTCGCGGTCATGGTGTCGGCTGCCCGGTCGTAGACCACGGACGGTTGATAGAGGTAGGAGACCTGGCCAGTCTGGGTACGCAGGTAGCCCTTGGCCGGGTCGCTGCTGAGTGGGACCTTCAGCTCGGTCACCTGCTGCGAACGGGCCAGGATGTCGCCTAGTTGCAGGATCGTGAAGCCATCGGCCCGGATCGGGGCCCCGGTGATCCCCACCTCGGCCCCGGTGACTTCGCTCAGCGGATGGTTGGCGTCTCCGGCCAGAACCTTCTGGTCCTGGACCACCAGCATCCACAAGCCGCCATTCTTCTCCGCGATGGCGGTGGGGTATTCGGGTGAGTTCTCGACCCGCTCCTGGTTGTTGGCCTGGATCGCAGCGATCGCGTCGGCCTTGGTCGAGTTGTGTCCGTCGCTGTAGTTGGTGAAGGCCACGTAGGCCGAGTAGATCACGACGAAGATCTGGAAGACGAGCAGGAAGATCAGCCCGGGAGCCAGGTATTTGCCGGGCAAGAACCGATTCGGGACCAGGTAGATCACATTTACCACCACGGTGGCCACCACTACGACGGCTAGGGCCGCCCATTCGGCGGCGGAAGCGAGTGCCATGGCGATGGCAACGGCGAAGGCGTCCACCAGGCCGAGCAGGACGATGCGGACCAGCAGGGTGGGAAGGGAGACGAAGCGCGTACCAGCGCTCGCTGGCTTGGTGTCCATGGGTTCCTTTACCGGGCTGACGGGTTGAAGGGGGAACCGTGGGTCCGCCCCGTACAGACGGACCCACGGTGCGGGACTACGAGATCTTGCCCTGGACGGTATTGGCCATCTGAGTCCAGGCCGTGGCCGGGTCAGCTGCCTTACCGCTAATCAGAGTGGCTTCGGTGGTACCCCAGTCAGCCCAGACCTGGTCCATGGCCGGCACATTCGGCATCGGAACGCCGGTGAGGCCGATCTTGCCGAAGGCGGCCACATCCTTGTCGGCCTGGGCCGCCTCGAATGCGGCAGTCAGGGCCGGGGCCCGATTGCCGACCTTGTACAGCTCGGTCTGGACCTTCTCAGAGGCGATGTAGTTGAGCAGGAAGGTGTTCGCGGCGATCTGGTTCGGGCTCTTACTGGAAACGAAGAAACCATGGGATCCGACAAAGGGGGTCGCCGGATGCGACCCGGCGGCCGGGATCGGGTCGATCGCGTACGCGATGCCGGCCTGCTTGATGGCGGCCAGGTTCCATGGGCCGGTCAGGAAGTAGGGGGATGTCCCCTGCACGAACTGGTCCTTGGCGATGTCGGCGGAGACACTCAGATTGAGGACCTTGTCTTTGCCCCACTGCGCCAGCGCGGCGGCGAACTGCTGACCGCCGGCATTGCCCATGGCCACGGTGCTTCCGTCGTAGGAGCCGTCCTCCTTGAGGGAGAAGACGGGTGCCCCGTACGAGGCCTGGAGCGGATAAAGGTGGTAGGGATCCGCCGTCTTGGGGTCGAGCCCCACCAGCACCGGGTACTTGGCCTTGCCCTCGCTGACGGCGGTCTTGCCGGTGGCGACGAGGTCATTCCAGGTGGCGGGCGCAGTCGGGGCCAGGGCGGTGTTACGCAGCAGGGCGATGTTCTCGATCGAGTACGGGACGCCGTACACCTTGCCCTGGTAGGTCATCGCCTTGACCGTCACCGGCTGGAACGTGGAGGCTTTGTTGCCCAGTTCGACCGGGGCGACGACCCCGTTCTGCACCAGCTTGCCGGTCCAGTCGTGGGCGCCTATCAGGATGTCGGGGCCCTTGCCAGTCGGGATCTGGGTGATCGCTTCATCCCGGATCGTGGTGAAATCCTTGATGACCAGGTCGACCTTGACGCCGGTCTCCTTGGTGAACTGGGCGGCCACCTCCTGCAACACCGGCTGCCGGTTGGCGTCGATCCAGATTGTCAGCTGGCCCGTTAGGGCGGGCTTAGAGGACGAGGCGCCGGCCGTGGAGGAGGTGGACCCACAACCGGTAAGGGCCAAGGCCGCCGAGGCGACGAGCGCGGCCACACCGAGAAGCTTCATCGTTGAGTGGTGCCTTTCATGGGGATGCTCACCGACGGGGGACGTCGGCTCATCCCTTATCCAATCCCGGTTTCGGCGCACACACCACGATCTGACTGGCCTGGCTGACAAAAAGTTACCAATTCGGTACTCTGCGGCCGCTAGCTCCCTGCTCCGCGCGTCGGGGAGGGGGCGTCAAGAACGGGGTCGGCCCGGCACTCGGGCCGACCCCGTCGGGGTGTTCAGATGGCGCGGATCAGTTCGCGACCCTGGTCTCGGGCGGGGTCGGGGTCCGGGAATTGTCATCGTCGGTCTCGGTAGACACCGCCGAAGCCAGGTCACCGGGGATCCGCATCCCGTAGAAGGAGCGCCAGACGAAGAACGCCGAGGCGATGAACATCACTGCGGCCAGCCCCCAGACCAGTGCCCGATTGCCCTGGGCGGACAGGCTGACCGCCAGTTCGACCGCCAGCAGTCCGAACAGCGTGGTGAACTTGATGACTGGGTTCAACGCCACCGAGGAGGTGTCCTTGAACGGGTCGCCGACCGTATCGCCCACGATCGAGGCGTCGTGCAGGTCGGTGCCCTTGGCGCGCAGGTCCACTTCGACGATCTTCTTGGCGTTATCCCAAGCGCCGCCGGCATTAGCCATGAAGATCGCCTGGTACAGCCCGAAGAGGGCGATCGAGATCAGGTAGCCGATGAAGAAGTACGGCTCCACGAAGGCAAACGCCAAGGTGGCGAAGAAGACCCCCAGGAAGATGTTGAACATACCCTTCTGGGCGTACTGGGTGCAGATCTCGACGACCTTGCGGGAGTCCTCCACACTGGCCTTGGTGACCGAGGAGTCGAGCTTGATGTTCTCCTTGATGAACTCGACCGCTCGGAATGAGCCGGTGGTGACTGCCTGGATCGAGGCCCCGGTGAACCAGTAGATGACCGCACCGCCGGTGATCAACCCGAGCAAGAAGGGCGCATGCAGCAACGACAGGTTCTCCAGGTCATGCCTCATGCCGCCAGTAAGGCCCATCATGATCGAGAAGATCATGGTCGTGGCGCCGACCACGGCGGTGCCGATCAGGACTGGCTTGGCGGTCGCCTTGAAGGTGTTTCCGGCGCCGTCGTTCTCCTCCAGCATGGTCTTGGCGACATCCCACTGCGGGGTGTAGCCGTGATCGCGTTCGATTTCGGCGGTGATGTCGGGCAGAGTCTCGATCACCGACAATTCGTACACCGACTGGGCGTTGTCGGTGACCGGTCCGTACGAGTCGACCGCGATCGTCACCGGGCCCATGCCCAGGAAGCCGAAGGCGACCAGGCCGAAGGCAAAGACCGCCGGGGCGACCATCAGCGCGGACAACCCGAGCGTCGAGATCAGGAAAGCGCCGCCCATCAAGACGATGATCGCCGCGCCCAGCCAGTAGCCGGAGAAGTTGCCCGCTACCAGGCCGGAGAGGATGTCCAAGGAAGCGCCCCCCTGGCCTGCGGATTTCACGACCTCCTGGGTGTGCTTGCTGGAGACCGAGGTGAAGACCTTGACCAGTTCGGGGATCAGGGCTCCGGCGAGGGTGCCGCAGGAGATGATCGTGGCCAGCTTCCACCACAGACTGCCGTCGCCGAGGGAGGCGATCATCAGGTACGAGGTGACGTAGGTGAGCGCGATCGAGACGATCGAGGTCAGCCAGACCAGGGAAGTCAGCGGAGCCTCGAAGTCCATCGTCGGGGAGTTGCCATAGCGTGCCCGGGCGATTGCGGCGTTGATGAGGTAGCTGAGGTAGGAGGCGACCACCATCACCGCACGGATTACGAAGATCCACACCAGCAAGGTGACCTGGTTGCTCGGATCGCTCACTGCGAGCAGGATGAAGGTCACCAGGGCGACGCCGGTGACCCCGTAGGTCTCGAAGCCATCAGCCGAAGGCCCCACCGAGTCGCCGGCGTTGTCGCCGGTGCAGTCGGCGATCACGCCCGGGTTGCGCGCATCGTCCTCCTTGATCTTGAAGACGATTTTCATCAGGTCAGAGCCGATGTCGGCGATCTTGGTGAAGATGCCGCCCGCGATCCGCAGCGCTGATGCTCCGAGCGACTCGCCGACCGCGAATCCGATGAAGCAGGAGCCGGCGATGGGCCCCGGCAGGAACAGCATGATGAACAGCATCATGAACAGTTCCACCGAGATCAGCATCATGCCGACGCTCATCCCCGACCGCAGCGGGATCGCGTACACGTCGTAGGGTCGGCCCTTGAGTGAGGCGAAGGCGGTACGGCTGTTGGCGTACGTGTTGACGCGGATGCCGTACCAGGCGATGGCGTACGAGCCGGCCATCCCGATCACCGAGAACAGCAGCACGATCAGGGTCCGACTGATCCCTAACCCTGCCAGGAACTGGAAGTAGATGAAGATCACGGCCCCGATGAACAACCACAGCATCAGCAGGAACCGGCCCTGCTGGATCAGATAGGCCTTGCAGGTCTCGTAGATCAATTCGCTGATCTCTCGCATCGAGGCATGCACCGGCAGCCTGCGCAGCGACAGCAGGGAGATGACACCGAAGACGATACCGCCGAGACAGATCAGCAACCCCAGCATCAGCAGCAGCCGACCGGAGATCCCGCCGAACGACACCAGGTCGAGGTCGGGAAGTTTGAGGTTGGCCTCGCCACCACCGCGGTGACCGCCCTGAGAGGGGGCAGCAGAGCATCCGGCGAGCAGGAGCGCAAGGCCAGTGGTGACGCCGACCGTGCTCCTGCGAACAGACCTTGTCGATCTGGACACAGTAAGTTCCTCACCTTGTCGGGATTTCGGCATCCATGCCGTCATGATCGGGCACACCTTACGGCTGGGACCGTGGTCTGGGGTTACGGGGGTCCCCAGTTGCCGTGGCTGGGCACGGGGAGGGCGGTCATCACCTGTCAGGCGTTGTTCCAGTCCAGCGGCCACCCCTTCTTCTCCAGCCGTCGGCGGACCCGTTCCAGGTCGGCATCAGCCGGCTTCTGGTGGATGTAGTCTTCAATCGCCGCGCTGACGTCGGCCGGAGTGGCGGGGGAGACCTTGGAGCGGCGCAGCGCCTTCGCGACCTGCTTGACCTCACTGCGAGTCAACCGACGCTGCAACAAGGCCAGCAACGGCAGGTAGTCGTGGGTGGGCACGCCCTCGGGGTATCCGGCCCGCAGCCAGCCGATTACCCGGGACAGGAAGGTGCCCTCGCTGGGTTCCTCATCGCTGTCATCGGCCTCGGCCAGTGGCCACCCGCCGAGCGCTAACCGGGCCGAAACCCGGCGCAGGTCGTCGCCGCCGACAGACTGGTAGGACCGGGCGGCGAGCAGGCTGTTGATCTGGTTGCCGGGGACCGTGTTCCCGTGGGATAACCGACCTAGGTCAGGGGCGATGGCCCGTACCTCGTCCTCGGTGAGGCGGCGGCGCAACTGGTGGAGCAGGGCCGGATAATCCGCCTGCGGTACTCCGTCTGGGTAGCCGGCCCGGATCCAGCCGAGAACGCGAGCAGTGGCGGTGGGATCTGCCATGGTCAGCCTTTCCTAGTCAACGTCGGGGTGGTGTGCTCAAACGAGACGTCGTAGCCGAACCCGAAGGCGACGATGTACGTAATGCCCAGGCCGATCGCGACGATGACGATCAGGAAACAGACCCCTGCCAAGACTGTTCCGACCGGATGGGGGCGTTCCTGGCTGATCTCAGCGTCGCCGCCCTTGCCGTAGGCGAGGGCGCGGACCCCCATGGCGAATACGTTGGGCAGGCCGGCTCCCAGTAGGAGCGAGGCCAGGAGCACTCGCCAGGCGCCCTCAAGGGCGAGGTAGACATTATTCATGAGGCTGCTCCCGTCGTGGATTTGTCCCAGTCCGCGTTGACGTTGTTGTGGTCGATGGGGGCTCGTTGGGAACGGTGCCACAGATACCCGGCCGAAGCCGCGAGTAGCAGGAAGATCGTTGTCGCCCCAGCCGCTCCACCGATCAGATGCCCGACCAGCCACATCAGGGCGCCGACCAAGCCGGCCGCGGGAAGCGTGATCAACCAGGCCACGACCATCCGCAACGCCACTCCCCAGCGCACCTGGGCGCCCGGCGCCCCGACCCCCGAGCCGAGAATCGATCCGGTGGCGACATGAGTGGTGGACAGGGCAAAGCCGAGGTGGCTAGAGGCCAGGATGGTCGCCGCAGAAGCCGATTCGGCCGCCAGCCCCTGGGGTGAGCTGATCTCAACGAGCCCTTTGCCGAGAGTTCGGATGACCCGCCAGCCGCCGGTGTATGTGCCCAGCGCGATCGCCAACGCACAGGCCACCTTGACCCATAACGGGACCGAGGTGGTGTTGCTCCACTGTCCCGAGGCGATCAGGGCCAGGGTGATGACCCCCATGGTCTTCTGGGCGTCGTTGGTGCCATGTGCCAGCGACACTAGCGAGGCAGAACCGATCTGTCCCCACCGAAAGCCGGCCTCCCGATAGCTGTGGGCAACGCCAGAGGTGATCCGGAAGATCAGCCAGGTACCGACGGTCGACACGATCCCGGCGACGATCGGCGAAGCCAGCGCGGGGAGGATCACCTTGCCCACCACCCCGTCGAGCTTGGTCCCGTCCCCGGCCCACTTGACCATGGACGGGCCGAGACCGGCCATGGTGGCGCCAATCAAGCCGCCAAAGAGGGCATGGGAGGAGCTGGAGGGCAGCCCCAGCAACCAGGTCAGCAGATTCCAGACGATTCCGCCGACCAGGCCGGCCAGGATGATCAGCAGCAGGGTCTCTCCGCCACCGGCCAAGAGCGTGGGATCGGGGGCGCCGGTCGGGGTCTGGATCCGGATCACCGAGTTGGTGACGGTGAGGGCCACCTCGACCGAGAGGAAGGCGCCGATCAGGTTGAGGATGGCGGACAGGATCACCGCAGTCTTGGGTCGCAGGGCACCGGTAGCGATCGATGTCGCCATGGCATTGCCGGTGTCGTGAAAGCCGTTAGTGAAGTCGAACGCGATCGCGGTGATGGTCACCAGCGCGAGGATCAGGATCGCAGCTGTCACGGGCTCAGCCTGCCACCCGGACCGTGGTTCGGTGAAATGGGTCGCAGTCTGGCAGGATGAGAATCGCGGTATCGCTCAGCAGAGCTACCGGCGTATGGAAAGTTCTGCCAGCACGGCAGATCTGGTTGTCGAGAGGCTGTGCCGTGGTCCGGTGGTAGCGCCGGGTGGCGACGACAGCGATAGTCCGAGGGTGTCTCGGGTGAGGGTGCCCTTACTTGACTTGTCGCCCGTTTCGGAAAGACTGGCGTTGTGAAAACCCAGACCGCTGACCGGGCGCATTCCCAGGACGCGGACCTCGGGACCCGTGAGCGGGTGCTGGCATTGATCATGGAACGAGGCTCCGCGACGGCTGCTGGCTTGGCCCAGGTGCTGCAGCTGACGCCTGCCGCCGTACGACGCCACCTGGCCTCGCTGCAGGAGCAGGGACTGATCACCACCCGGGAACGCCGGTCGAACCAGGCTCGGGGTAGGGGGCGGCCGGCCAAGACCTATGTCGCCACAGACAAAGGCCGGGCCGAATTTGGCGCCGCCTACGACACTCTCGCCATCGAGGTGCTGTCGTACCTCGCCGCGCAGAACGGGCCCGAGTCGATCGCCCAATTCGCCCGGCAGCGGATTGCCCAGTTGGAACAGCGGCTGGCCGGAGCGCTGCCCGATGTGGCGGTTGATCATGCGAGCCTGGCTGAGGCCTTGGCCGAACTGTTGACCGATGAGGGCTTCATGGCTCAGGTCCAACCCGTGGGCTCGGGTGAGCAACTGTGCCAGCACCACTGCCCGGTGGCCCATGTGGCGGCCCGGTTCCCGGAACTTTGTGCGGCTGAGACCGAGGCCTTCTCCCGACTGCTGGGGTCACACGTCCAGCGGCTGGCGACCATCGCCCACGGCGACGGGGTCTGCACTACGCACATCCCTCGTCCGATCAGCAAGGAGACACCATGACCCAGACCCAGCCGACCGTCCCTGGCCTCGGCGGGACCCAAGATGAACATTTGGAGGCCCTCGGCACGTACCGCTTCGGCTGGCACGACAGCGACGCCGCCGGAGCTTCGGCGCGACGTGGTCTCAATGAGGCGGTGGTCCGCGACATCTCGGCCAAGAAGAACGAGCCACAATGGATGCTGGAACGTCGGCTCAAGGCGCTGCGGATGTTCGACCGTAAACCGATGCCGACCTGGGCCGCTGACCTGTCGGAGATCGACTTCGACTCCATTAAGTACTTTGTCCGCTCCACCGAGAGGCAGGCCTCCAGCTGGGAAGAGCTGCCGGCGGACATTAAGAACACGTACGACCGGCTGGGGATCCCCGACGCCGAGAAGAAACGTCTGGTAGCTGGGGTCGCTGCCCAGTACGAGTCGGAGGTCGTCTACCACAAGATCAACCAGGAACTTGAGCGGCAGGGCGTGATCTTTCTCGACACCGACACCGGTCTGCGGGAGCATCCCGAGATCTTCGAGGAATACTTCGGGTCGGTAATCCCGGCCGGCGATAACAAATTCGCCTCCCTGAACACGGCCGTCTGGTCGGGGGGCTCTTTCGTCTACGTGCCCAAGGGTGCCCAGGTGTCGATCCCGCTGCAGGCATACTTCCGTATCAACACCGAGAACATGGGCCAGTTCGAACGGACCCTGATCATTGTCGACGAGGACGCCTACGTCCACTACGTCGAAGGCTGCACCGCGCCGATCTACAAATCTGATTCGCTGCATTCGGCGGTGGTCGAGATCATCATCAAGAAGGGTGCCCGCTGCCGGTACACGACCATCCAGAATTGGTCGAGTAACGTGTACAATCTGGTCACCAAACGCGCCACCTGCGCGGAGGGCGCCACCATGGAATGGATTGATGGCAACATCGGTTCCAAGGCCACCATGAAGTACCCGGCGGTCTGGTTGCTGGGTGAGCATGCTCGCGGTGAAACCCTTTCGATCGCCTTCGCTGGCGAGGGCCAGCACCAGGACACCGGGTCCAAGATGGTGCACGCTGCCCCACATACCTCAAGTTCGATCGTGTCGAAATCTGTCTCCCGGGGCGGAGGTCGGACCTCATACCGAGGCCTGGTGCATGTCAACCCGGGAGCCCATCACGCGGCCAGCTCGGTGAAATGCGATGCATTGTTGGTCGACACCATCAGCCGTTCCGATACCTATCCCTACGTTGATGTCCGCGAGGACGATGTCTCCATGGCCCATGAGGCCACCGTTTCCAAGGTCTCCGAGGATCAGCTGTTCTACCTGATGAGCCGGGGGATGGGCGAGGACGAGGCGATGGCCATGATCGTGCGAGGTTTCGTCGAGCCGATCGCCCGGGAATTGCCGATGGAGTACGCGCTGGAATTGAACCGGCTGATCGAACTGCAGATGGAAGGGGCGGTGGGCTGACGTGACGGCCACCAACAGCACAGACGCGGTCCGCCAGGCGGTGGAGACCGTCGAATCACACCTGCATCCGACCCCTTCCTGGTCACTCGCCGACCACCCAGTGCCGACCGGTCGGGAGGAGATCTGGCGGTTCACCCCGATCCGGCAGATCCGTCCCCTGCTCGACGACCGGTCCGGTGACCCCCTGGACTGGCAGATCCACTGCCCTGGCGCGGTCTCTAGCCGGGTGATTGGCAGCGTCGAGGCCCAGCAATTGGCCGCCGAAGCACCGGTCGACCGGGTCGCCGCGCTCGCGGCCCACCACGCCGGTAGCGCCCGGCTGGTGGAGATCCCGGCCGAGGCCGAGCTCGCTGAACCCGTCACCATCGACCTGACCGGCCAGGGGCGGCAGGCCTGGGGCCATCTGGTGGTCCAGGTTGGGCATCACGCCAAAGCCACGATCATCCTCACCCACCAGGGCAGTGCCCGGTACGCCGCCAAGACTGACCTGTTGGTCGGCGACGGTGCCCAGGTCACCTTCGTCTCAGTGCAGGACTGGGCTGACGACAGCCTGCACGGCGCACAAAGCTCGGTACTGGTCGGGGTCGACGCTGCGGTCCGCACCGTGAGCATCACCCTGGGCGGGAAACTGGTCCGGATCGCTGAAACCGCCCGCTACCAGGGCCCGGGGGGGCGGCTGGAACAGCTCGGGCTGTACTTCGTGGACGCCGGCCAGCACGTCGAGCACCGGCTCTTCGTCGACCACAACCAGCCCCGTACCGAGTCCGAGGTCGACTATCGCGGCGCCCTGCAGGGCGAGGGGGCCCACTCGGTGTGGGTGGGGGACGTGCTGATCCGGAAAGTCGCCGAACAGATCACGACGTACGAGTCGAATAAGAACCTGCTGCTTACCGACGGCTGCCGCGCCGACTCGGTACCCAATCTGGAGATCGAGACCGGTGAGATCCACGGCGCTGGCCATGCTTCCACCACGGGGCGTTTCGACGACGAGCAACTGTTTTACCTGACCAGCAGGGGAATCCCCACCGAGGAGGCCCGGCGACTGGTAGTCCGCGGTTTCTTCGCCACGATTATCGCCAAGATCGGAGCTCCCGAGCTTGAACAGCGGCTACTGGAGGTCGTCGAGGCCGAGCTGGCGAAGTCGGTGAGTGTATGAGCCCCGAGCGAGTCTGCGCGGCAGCTGACTTGCCTGTCGGCAGCGTCGTCGCTGCCCAGGTGAACGGTGTCGACGTCGCTGTGGTCCACTGCGAGGAGGGCTTTTTCGCGGTCCACGACGAGTGCAGCCACGGCGCTGTTCCGCTGTCGGAAGGAGAGGTGGACGGCTGCCACCTGGAATGCTATCTGCACGGTTCCCGTTTCGATCTGATGACGGGCATCCCCGACCAACTGCCGGCTACCGAACCCATCACCACCTACCCCGTCCTGGTCGCCGGTGACGACCTCTTCGTCGACGTCGACCGACCGAACCGAACCACGTTGGAGAACAACGCATGACTGACCACAGCGGCCTGGTGATTACTGATCTGCACGCATCAGTGGAGACCGAGCAGGGCCCCAAACAGATCCTCAAGGGAGTCGACCTGACCGTACGGCCGGGCCAGATTCACGCCATCATGGGCCCGAACGGCTCCGGAAAGTCAACCCTGGCTTATGCCGTCGCCGGTCACCCGAAGTATCACGTAACCTCCGGATCTGTCCGCCTGGACGGAGTCGAACTGACCGAGCTCAGCGTTGACGAGCGGGCCCGGGCCGGCATGTTTTTGGCCATGCAGTACCCGGTAGAGGTTCCGGGGGTCTCGGTGGCGAACTTCCTGCGCAGCGCCAAGACCGCGCTCAGCGGCGAGGCGCCCAAGGTCCGTACCTGGGTGAAAGAGGTCAATGCCGCGCTGGATCGGCTCCAGCTCGACTCGTCGTTCTCCTCCCGGTCGGTCAACGAGGGCTTCTCCGGCGGAGAGAAGAAACGACACGAGATCGTCCAGTTGGAACTGCTCAACCCCAAGGTGGCGGTGCTCGACGAGACCGACTCAGGCCTCGACATCGACGCCCTGCGCGTCGTCAGTGAGGGCGTCAACCGGTACGCCCAGCAGGGCGATCGGGGAGTGTTGCTGATCACCCACTACACCCGGATCCTGCGCTATATCCAACCTGATGTGGTGCACGTCTTCGTAGACGGCCGGATCGTCGAGGAGGGCGGCAAGGAACTCGCTGACGGCTTGGAGATCGCCGGCTACGAGAGATACCTGAAGGCGGCGCAGGGCGCGTGAACCGGCCGACCTACGACGTCAATGCGGTACGTCAGGATTTCCCGATCCTGGCGCGCCGGGTCGGGTCGAATCCACTCACCTACCTCGACAGCGCCAACACCTCCCAGAAGCCGCAGTCGGTGATCGACGCGGTGGCCGAGCACTACCGCGACCATAACGCCAACGTCGCCCGGGCCATGCATGCGCTGGGGATGGAGGCGAGCGAGGCCTACGAGGGTGCCCGGGCCGCGGTGGCCGCCTTCGTCGGTGCTGCCCGGCCAGAGGAGATCATCTTCACCAAAAACGCCTCGGAGGCGTTGAACTTGTGCGCCCACACCCTTGGCTCCAGCCTAAGGCCGGGCGACGAGGTGGTGATCTCGGTAATGGAGCACCACTCCAACATCGTGCCCTGGCAGCTGGCCTGCCAGCGAACCGGGGCCACCTTGCGCTGGTTCGACATCACCGATGAGGGACGTCTTGATCTGGAGACCGCCGAACGAGAAGGACTGATCAACGACCGGACCCGGGTCGTGGCTCTGACCTGGGTGTCGAACGTCCTCGGTACGGTGAACCCGGTCCGTCGGGTGGCGGACTGGGCACACGCGGTGGGCGCAGTGATGGTGGTCGACGCTTCCCAAGGAGTGCCACAACTGCCGACCTCGGTCACGGAGCTGGGTGCGGACCTGCTGGCGTTCACCGGCCACAAGTTGTGCGGACCGACCGGGATCGGGGTGCTCTGGGGCCGCCATGACCTGCTGGCTGATCTGCCGCCGTTCCTGGGTGGCGGGGAGATGATCGAGGTGGTCACGATGACCGGCTCGACGTACGCGCCACCGCCGCATCGCTTCGAGGCCGGGACCCCGCCGATCGCCCAGGCGGTCGGATTGCAGGCCGCGGTCGGCTACCTGACCCGGCTCGGGATCGACCGGATCGCCGCCCACGAGTCCGAGATCACCCGGTACGCCCTGGACGGCTTGGCGACCGTCCCGGGGCTGCGGCTGCTCGGCCCGGGCGAGGTGGTCGATCGGGGCGGGGCGATCTGTTTCAGCCTGGCTGAGGTGCACCCGCATGACGTGATGCAAGTGCTGGATTCTCGGGGGATCGCGGTCCGCGGCGGGCACCATTGCGCCCGGCCGCTGCACGACCGGCTCCGGGTGCAGTCGAGCGTGCGGGTTTCACCGTACCTGTACACCACCACCGAGGAGATCGATCGGTTGGTGGCGGCTTTGGAGCACACCGTGGCCTTCTTCACCGGGCGCCTATCGACCCCGAGCACCAGGCAGGCGCAGCTGTGAGCGTCGAGCAGTTGTACCAGGAGATCATCCTGGAGCATTACCGCGCCAGGCATCACAGCGGGCTGCGGGAGCCGTACGACGTCGAAGTCCACCACGTGAACCCGTCCTGCGGTGACGAATTGACGCTGCGGGTGAGGTTGGACCAGGACCAGATCAGCGACATCTCGTACGACGGGGTGGGCTGCTCGATCTCCCAGGCTTCGACCTCGGTAATGAGTGAACTCGTGGTCGGGGGCCCAGTGAGCCAGGCGTTGGAGCTGTACGACGGTTTTCAGCAGATGATCCAGGGCAAGGGCGAGGTGAGCCTGGACGAGGACCGGTACGGTGACGCTGTCGCCTTCGAAGGCGTGGCGAGGTTTCCGGCCCGGGTGAAATGCGCGATGCTCGCCTGGGCCGCGCTCAAGGATGCGCTGTTGCGCGCGTCTACCACGTAAGGAGGACCGATGACCGATTCGTCACCAGAGCCCCGCGATCCGCAGGGACGACCCTCGGACCTGGTGAGAGAACCGCTGCCCGGCACCCAGCAGGCCGGTCTGGCCTTCACTACTACGGTCGAGGATCTCGAAGAGGCAATGAAAGATGTCGTCGACCCGGAGCTGATGGTGAATGTCGTCGACCTGGGCCTGGTGTACGGGATCCACCTTGACGAGGAGTACAACGCCACCATCGACATGACCCTGACCTCGCCGACCTGCCCGCTCACTGACCGGATCGAGTACGACACCCAGATGGCATTGCACGGGCTGGTGAACAGCGTCACCATCAACTGGGTCTGGATGCCGCCGTGGAGCCTCGAAAGGATCACCGAGGACGGGATCGAACAGCTGCGAGCGATCGGGTACAACGTCTGAGACGGGGTCGATTCCAAACAAGCGGGCGCCACCGGCACGGCCATCCGATGCCGCTCACGGCATCGTCCGGCGTGCTCGAGTGGATGAGACCGCCAGTGAATCGGTCGTTCCTGATCGGTAGGGCCACGTTCATGGGGGGTGGCCGCAATGGGCAACAAGGTGGTCGCTACTGTGGGTAGTGGGCGGCCAGACACTGGCGTCTTGCCGCCGCTTCATCATCTGACATCCGGGATCGAAGGTGCGTGTGGGGCTCGGCATCTCGGTACTCACAGCCAGAAACATCCCGGACAGGGAATGAGGGAGCACCCAGCAGGAAGCGCGGGCCGGCCCTGGGCGCCTACGATCACGGTGGGGACAGTGGCGGGCAGGATGTCCGCAGCCGGCTGTGCCCGCTACCACGAACGTGAGGAGCCGACCGTCGATGACCGTGCCAGCTAGCCTGTTCGCCCTTGCCCGGCCCGGCAAGGTAGGGGACCAGCGGTGAGCGGCCCGCTGCGGGTCGGGATCGTGGGTGGCGTCGCCCACGACACCTTCGCTCATCTGCCGGACGCAGCAGCGGAGAAAATCTTCTGGGTGGCGCGGCAGTCGTTGGCGAGCCCCTTGGCCTCACTCGATCCAGACCAGGTACCGCCACCGGCATTGGCGTCGCCGTGCCAGCGGGCGATGGTGCTGGCAGACCTGGCAGGGTCGTTGATCAGCACCATCGAGCGGCACGCATCCGAACTGGACCTGCTGCTGATCGACCTGTTCGACGAACGGTATGGGCTGGTCCGGACCCGTGACCAGGCACTACTGACCAGTTCAGACGAGCTTCGCCGTTGCGGGCTGCTGGAAGAGGTCGGAGTGGCGCAGGCCCTGCGACTCGGGTCGCCGGAACACCTGGACCTCTTCCGGCAGGGCTTGGACCTGCTTGTGAAGACCCTGACCCAGACTGGGCTGCGAGACCGGACCCTGTTGCTGGCCCCAGCCTTCGCCGAGGACCTACTGCCAGGGGCCGAGGTGGACCCGGCCGATGTGCACCGATTGCGTCGAGAGGCGCAAGAGTTCAACCGTCTCTACCCGGACTACTTGGCCGAAGTTGAATACCGGGGGATCAGCGTGCTACGGCTCGGCATCGACACCGTGCGAATGGACCCGGGGCATCCGGGTGGACTGAGCATCCTCCACTACCAGGATGCGACCTATCAGGCCCTGCTGGAGGCAATCCGGAATAAGGCTTCGGCCTTCGTCGACGGGCCCCTGCTGCGACAGACTGCCCTGGTGAACACAGCTCAGGACGTCTTCCTGGACCCGGCCGAGGAGGAGCCGTTTGTGGTCGGGGACGAGCCGCCCCGATCGGACCTCGACACCACGGACGACCAGCCGGGAGACGACCCACACCGGCTGGGGCTGCCGCAACCGCTGGAACCCGGGCCAGAAGAACCCGAGCTTGAGGCGCGTACCGGCCCCAGATCAGACCGGCCGGCAGAGACCGAGCAGCCCAGAGCACTGGTCTTGCTGCTGCACCGCTCGGGATCGGTGCCGTCGATCGGACCAGAGGATCTGCCAGCATGGGTTCGGATCGAATCCTGCGAGGTGGCCGAGCAGGATCCGGAGACCACCCCGGAGCCTGCCAGCCGGCTACGTGAATTGCTGACCGAGTCGCGGCTGGCGCCTCACCAGGCCGTGGTGGTCGCGTCCGAGGCGATGGCAGTGACCGCAGTGGTGACCGCCTCCGGGGTGCCCCAGACCTCGGTCGTGGTGCTGCCAGAAGCGGAGGATCACCATGCCATGGGGCACCGGCTCGGGCACGTGGTAGCAGCCCTCCAGGTTCGCCCCCAACTCCCGTCCCTGCTCATCTTCACCAGGCGGCGTAGCCCGTTCCTGCAGATCCTGTGGTGGCTGATCAGCTTGTATGAGGACCTATCAGCCCAGGCTCAACTGGGAACGGTGTCGATCGAGGTCGTCGACCAGGAACGAGAGCCCGACCGGCAGCGGGCCCTGGCGGCGGTTACGCGGCTGCTGGGCCAGGCGCCCCCGCCGGACGAGATGCTGGACGGCGCCAGCCTGCGACGACCCGAGCAGCTGGACGTGCTGGACCGTCAGACCCAGTGGGTGCTGCTACCGCCCGACATCCGGCACGTCCGGGTCACGGTCGTTACCTCCGAAGCCAGCCCGGCAGCCACGGTCCGAGTGGTGGCGGCCACGGCCCAGGCCCAGTCAGGGGCAGACACCCTCGGCAGGAACGCGTTGGCGCATGAGGTCGACGTACCCGAAGGCGGCGGCTCGTGTCAGACCACGATCAGTAGTTCCGGGGCGGTGCTGCTGCGCGCGGTGGGGCTGAGCCGGACGGACGCGGCGCAGCCGCTCGCGGTGGACCGGGTCGACGTGGAACCGCTGACCTGAGCCGACGCCGACACCAGCCTGTGCCTATAGGGCGGTCACGGTGAGGTCATTGACCCGCGCCTCGGGAAGGTCGCCGCGGACCAAGGCGACCGCACGGACCAGGGTCCCGGCAGGAAGAGCGACGATCTCGTTGATCCGGGTCTCACCTGAGCCGACCGGAAGGAACCGGAACCAGCCGATCTGCGGATCCTCGGACTCGGCCAGGTGCGCCGAGGTGGCCTGCTGATGGTTCAGCCCGGCCGCCGCCACCGCGAGCAGCACCCCTCGGGCACTGCCCTCGGCGGCAGGCACCGACACTGTTGCGGTCACCCGGACCGCATGCCGCCCGGGCGCCGTGAGTACCCATCGTGGCTCGGTTTCCAACGTCAGGCTGCTGCCAGGGGCCACCAGGTGGTCCCCTCGCAGGGTGATGTGCGGGCGCTGAGCGTCGGTCAGCGAGGCCGTCTGATCCGTCAGCACCCAGGCAATGCTCTCGGCTGTACGAGACGGTTGCGGCAGCGGATGGATCACGACGCTCATGGTCCCGGCTCGTTCGGCGCCATCAGCCAAGTCGCCGAGACGGTCAACCAGCCACCACACCATGCTCAGAGCATCCGAGCCGCGGGTCGAGGTCAGCGACACCGTCGGCAGCCATGGCATCCGAGCCAGGACCTGTTCAACCTCGCCCAGCCCACGCGACAGTGTCGGCTCCTCGCCCTGGTGCGGCACGATGACCACCCGTGACCCCGGGACTTGTGCCGCGATCAGCACCGCCTTCGCCGCCAGATGATCAGGGGCCAACACCACAGCATCGCAAGGGCCCACCTTGAGCGCCGTCAGGGCGAGCACTAGGGTCTCGGCAGCGGACCGGGCTGCATCGACCGGTGTCGGCCCCTGCACGTCGAGCGCCAGCGCATGGCAACTGGTCGGCAAACCGGCCAGATCCACACTGGGTTCCGAATCCGGACCGTGCAGAACCAACACCAGGCTGCTGGCCGGATCTCGCCGCAGCACCTGCATGACGTGTCCCTGATCGTCGCGGAACCGGCCAAGCCGTCCGACACGGGCCGAGCCGAGCCGGTCAATCGGGGCAGCAGCGGCAGGTGGCCGCAGCGGCAGGGCAGTGGCGAAACTGGCCACCGCCCGACGAGCCGTCTCGTACACTGCGGGGGTGAAATGGTCGGCAGCCAACCCGCGAGGATGGTCGGGATCCATCCGGGTCTGCTCTGAGGTCAGCCGAAGACCGTTGATCCCGCGCTCGGCCAACGCGGCGAAATAGCGCTCGAAGACCGGGTTGGCGGTTAGCGCCATCCGGCGACAGTCAGCCAGAGCGACCACATCGGCGCGTAAGGCCCGGTCTGCTAGGACCGCCAGGTCCAGATTCAGGGCGAAGGTTCGTTCCACCAGGTGGTGGGCCTGCAATCGGGCCACCAACAGATCCAGCCCCGAACGGAACAGCTGAAAATGCTCTTCACTGCCGAACGGGACCCGCCTGATCACATCCACGCCGTCCAACGCGCCTGACAAGTGCAGTTCGGACGACAACGTGAGCAGCCCGCCGCCGGCCAGGCGGGCTACGCCAGCCCGCTCGTTGCCGAGATCGATCACCAGCAGGTCCAGATCATCGCCGCGTTCGTCCACGAGGTCGAGCACCGAGCCACGGGCGTCGTCCGTGACGATGCTTGAATCGGCCGAGGAGAGCAGATCGAGCCGGTTTGGGTCCACCGGGCCGGTCAGGCTGGCCAGGGACTGGCCTGTGACCGTGAAATCGGTCTCGGCTGGCAGCGAGAAACCGTTCATGACATCAAGGCTGATACCACTGCCGTAGACGGCGAGGCGCAGCGGCACGACGCAAACCCTCCTTCCGAATACGGCGTTCGATGCGATCACAGACGCCGATCGTCAGGATACGGGTTTGATCGCCCTCGTTTTCGCAAGGGCTGGCTGCGGCGTTGAGTCCCCGTCCCCCTCACGACGAGAAGATCCCGAGCGATGGTGGCCGGTTGGGGTGTTTTAGACCGGGTTCCCCATCGCCGCCGTCATTCCTGAGGAGATCAGGCTGGTGGGTTCTGGAACAATCGGTGCTCGTGCTCACGGTCAACAATCTGGAGGTCAGGGCGGGTGCCCGGCTGCTGCTGGAGCCGGTATCGTTCCCGGTCAACCCCGGCGACAAGATCGGGCTGGTTGGGCGCAATGGCGCCGGCAAGACCACCCTGACTCGGATCCTGGCAGGAGAAGGGATCCCGGCTGCGGGCACGGTCACCCGTACCGGGGCTGTCGGCTACCTGCCGCAGGATCCGCGGGCCGGGGACCTGGAGGTCCTGACCAGAAACCGGATCTTGTCGGCCCGCGGCCTGGACACGGTGCTGGAACGGCTGGAGCGCTACTCGGTCGAGATGGCTGACGCCAAGAACCCGTCCGGCCAGGAGCGGGCGATGACCTCGTACGCCCGGGCCGAGGCTGAGCTGCTCGCCGCCGGCGGGTACGGCGCCGAAGCGGAGGCGGCCCGGATCGCAGCCAACCTGGGATTGCCGGAACGGGTCCTGAGCCAGCCGTTAGGAACCTTATCCGGGGGGCAGCGGCGCCGGGTGGAACTGGCGCGGATCCTGTTCTCTGGCGCCGACACGCTGCTGCTGGATGAGCCCACCAACCACCTGGACGCAGACTCGGTGGTTTGGCTGCGCGGCTATCTCAAGGATTATCCCGGTGGCCTGGTGATCATCTCCCACGACACTGCGCTGTTGGACATGGTGGTCACCAAGGTCTTCCATCTAGACGCCAACCGGGCCGTGCTGGACCAGTACGCGATGGGCTGGCAGGCGTACCTGGTGCAACGCGAGACCGACGAGAAGCGCCGCAAGCGGGAACGCGCCAACGCCCAACGCAAGGCCGAGCAGCTTCTGGCCCAGGCCGACAAGATGCGCGCCACCGCGACCAAAGCGACTGCAGCGCAGAACATGGCCCGCCGAGCCGAGCGGCTGTTGGCTGGGATGGCAGCCGAACGTCGCGCCGACAAGGTGGCCCAGATCCGGCTACCGGAACCGCTGCCGTGTGGCAAGACCCCGCTATCGGCCCGGGAACTGTCAAAGTCGTACGGTTCGTTGGAAGTCTTCACCGACGTCGACCTGACCATCGATCGCGGCGCCAAGGTGGTGGTGCTCGGGCTTAACGGCGCCGGGAAGACCACCCTGCTGCGGCTGCTGTCTGGGATCGAACCGCCCGACACCGGGGAAATAGTGGCCGGACA
The DNA here is from genome assembly GCA_938046585.1 of uncultured Propionibacteriaceae bacterium. Taxonomy (GTDB): domain Bacteria; phylum Actinomycetota; class Actinomycetes; order Propionibacteriales; family Propionibacteriaceae; genus Fen-668. The sequence goes on from CALIWR010000005.1 coordinate 100,473, forward strand.
CGGGCTGAGACTGGGGTACTACGCCCAGGAACACGAGACCCTGGATCCTGCCCGAACAGTCCTGCAGAACATGACTTCGGCCTCGCCGCATCTCGACGATACCCAGGTTCGCAACGTCCTCGGTTCGTTCCTGTTCACCGGTGACGACGTCGACAAGCCAGCCCGGGTGCTGTCTGGCGGTGAGAAGACCCGCCTGGCGTTGGCGATGCTGGTCGTCAGTTCGGCCAACGTCTTGCTGCTGGACGAACCCACCAACAATCTCGACCCGGCTTCCCGCGAGGAGGTGCTGGCCGCGATCCATACGTATCCGGGGGCTATCGTCCTGGTCACGCACGACGAGGGAGCGGTACACGCCTTGGAACCGGACCGGGTACTGCTGCTGCCAGACGGAGTGGAGGACCTGTGGTCGGCTGACTACGCCGACCTGGTCGGTTTGGCCTGAACCAGGCGTACTCCGGCAAGATGATGTCTCACCAAGGAGGATTAGGTACGGATGCGAAGGCTGATGCTGGGGGCGGGCATGGTGATGGTCACCACGGGATGTGCTCTCACCACACCAGCGACCCCCACCGTGACTCCGACCGGGCCGACGTCATCGGTCTCCGCCACCCGACGATTCACCCTAGGATCGGACCAAAGCCCCTCGCCGGACGAAAGTTCTTCGTCAGAGGAGACACCGGAGGAGTCGACGACCTCGACCGCGGCAACGTCCGCGTCGAGCGGACTAGGGTCGACGGTGACACCAAAACGACTCGCCACCGTGAAACTGCCAGCCTCGGTCGGCGACTACCGAGCCCAGCAGCAGACCGGACAGACCGGGCAACAGTCCGTGACCTACGCCGTAACCGAGGCGCCCGCGGACCTGGTCATCGTGACGGTGATACCGGGGGCAGGCTCACCGACGTTGGGACCGGCCTACACGAATGCCAAGGTGTACGGGCCAGCGCTGTGCGGCTCAATCGACGCCGAGGGCACGGTCGGCGCGAGCTGCGTGCTGCCTCTCGACCATGGGGTGATCTTGATCTCCGGCTCCGGCTTCCAGAAGGTCGACCAGATGGCGCAGTTCGCCGGCCGGCTGTGGGAACAGGTGCCCTGACACCCGCCCGGGTTCAGATCGACCGTAGCTGCGTCACCTGGACCGCCACCTGATCGTGGACCGGCCCGGTCCCGGCGACGGCGCCGTGGAAGGCGTTCGGACCCATAGCGACTAGGTCAGCGACCTGGCCGGTGTCGAGATTTAGATCATGGCGCAGAACCTCGACGTGACCGGGCCGGAAATAGTCGGCCGCCGCGTCTGACCAGCGTTCTTGCTTGTCCGGTTCGATATTGAGCAGGCCCAGGCGAGCGCGCAGCCCGGCTAGATGGTCGGGCAGGGGCAATACCACTACCAGCAGCCCACCGGGGCGCAGCAGCCGGTGAAACTCCGCCGGGTTCCGGGGCGCGAAAACCGAGCAGATCGCATCGACCGAACCAGTGCGCACCGGCAACCCACGCCAGGTATCAGCGACCACCGCGGCCAGCTGTGGATGGGCACGCGCCGCGCGCCGAGCCGCTGCCACTGAGACGTCGCTGGCCACGCCCACCGTCTCGGGCAACGCGTCCAAGGCCCGGGCCAGGTAGAAACCGGTGCCGGCTCCCGGCTCCACCACCACTCGTGGGGCGGCATCGGCGACCAGTCTGGCCACCAGGTCGACCAGCGGGTCGTACGCGCCGCTGCCCAGAAACCGGTCCCGGGCGGCCAGCATCGGCGCCGTATCGGCATTGGCGGGCTGTGGCCCGCCGAGCAGGTTCAGGTAGCCCTGGCGGGCCACGTCGTGGCAGTGCCCGGCTGGGCACCGGACCGGCCTAGCGGTTAGGTCCAGGTCCCCGCCGCAAGCAGGGCAGATCAGCAGACCGGCCGCGGCTACGAGGTTCACAGGGCCCGCATCGAGCCGCCGTCCACGGCGATCACCGAGCCATTGATGTACGAGGCCTTGGGCGAGAGCAGGAAGGCTGCCACGGCGCCGAATTCCTCGGGACGACCCAACCGCCCCATCGGGATCGACGCCTCCTGCTCGCGTCGGGCCTGCTCCGGGTCCGGGCTGGCGCGGCGGAGCACCTGGAGCCGTTCGGTGTCGATCAGGCCGGGCAACATGGCGAAGGTCCGCCCACCTTGTGGCGCGATCTCGTCGCCCAGCTGCTTGACCAACATCGCCAGACCGGGCCGCAGCCCGTTCGAGATCGCCATCGTGGCCAACGGGCTTTTTACCGAGGTCGACAGCACAAAACCCAGCACTGCCGCCGCAGCGGTCGTGGTAGCGGCCCGGGCCAGCCGCAGCGCCGGCAGGAAGACCGAGCCGAAACCGTCGAGCCATTCCTGGTCGGTGTTGCCGAGAACCTGTCCGCGCGGCGGACCGCCAACGCTGACCAGGGCCCCGTCCAGACGCCCAAACCGTTCCACGGCTAGATCGCAGGCCCGCTGTGGTGTGGTCGGGTCTGCAAGGTCAGCGGCCAGCGGGACCAGGGTGCCATCATGGTCGGCGGCCCAATCGTCCAGCACCTGCTGACGGCGGGCCACCGCCACCACCTGGGCGCCCTCGGCGAGTAGTGCCTCGCCGGTCGCCCGGCCCAGCCCGGCGCTGGCCGCAGTGACCACGTAGCAGCGGCCTCGTAGCTCAAGATCCATCTGGCCTCCTCGACCTCCTCGGCCGGCCTTGGTGATCAGGTCGGCCCGTCCAACGAGCCTCGTGCTCCATGCGTACCAGGGCGGAGAGTGGCTAGGTGATGACTATCGCCTTTTCTGGGTCGCTGCTGCGCTCGACGTCAGGCAGGCCGTCGCGGACGATCCAGACCGTTACCGACAGCTTCTTGCCCCGGTCAGCGGCGGTTGGGACATACCAGCGTTGGGTTGCTCCTGGCACCGGCTTGCCGTCGATCTTCCACTGTTGGCGCATGTCCTTCACGTATGGGTACCAGCTGTTGGAGAAGGCCTGCGCCTTCGAGCCGACCGTGGCCGGACCGTTGAACTTGACCTCCGGCTGCCCCTCCAGGGCGGGAACCAGGATCTGGGCGCTGGTGCGGACCGCGGGGGCGGCCCCGGCCTGGGACGCGGTCACGCTCACCGACAGGTGATGGAAGACATCCGCCTGGCTGATCTGATAATCGGTCTTGGTGGCGCCGGGAATCGGCTGCCCGTCGCGTCGCCACTGGTAACTGATCGTCGCGGGAGCCGGGACGAAAGCCCGGTGGTGGACCTGAAGAGTAGAGCCGAGAGCCACCTTTCCCGTGATCGCAGGATTCGGGTGAGACGACCATCCGTCGACACCAGGCAGCTTCCAGTCGGGACGAGCGACAAAACTGAGTTCCCCCATGGGGATCTTCGTGATCGGCTCTTGTACCACCCCGCCTGGGGTCTTGGGGCCGTAGGAGTGGATTACCTGTTTGTTCCCGACATAGACCGCGGTGTGGTACACGTTGCCGAAGAAAGCTCCGGTGTTCTCATCTTTACCCTCGGGCCGTTGGCGAGAGAAGAACAGAATGTCCCCGACGGCCAGCTGCTTAACCACCTCATTCGGATCCTGCGATGAGGGCAGCCACAACCGCTGGTTGTTCTGGAACCACAGCGCCAATCGGTTTGCGCCCACCATCCGGGAGGTGCCTTGCTCCTTGCCGAAGTCAATCGCCGCCCCGACGACGGTATTCTGGTCTGCCACGTACGTCGTCGACGAGTAGCTGTACCCGTACAGCAGCATCGCCGCGAAGTTGCTGCAGGTGATCGGATACGGGGGCTGTTCTTTGTACAGCTTGTGCACCGGTTCTGCGGTCATCAACGGAGCCTTGCGCTTCGCATCCCAGATCAGATTCCTGCCCGCGGCCACGAAAGTCTGTGCCCGGGCAACGACGTCGTGGGTGGTCTGGTCTGGGGCGGCCGCCGCCGGCACGTCACGCCGCAACTGAGCCGGTACGGCGAAACGGCCGTTCTGGAGCGGGATCCCGATCCGCTGTAACGATGTCTCGGCGGGCGGCGAGTCCAGGATCTGGAAAAGCTGGGGGAAACCGTCGTTCCAGGTCGCGGACCCCCTGGTCCACACCAGACCCGGCAATGCGGTTGCCCGCTTGAGATCCTCGGGGGTGTCGAGGGACAGAATCGGTTGGGTGGTGGACTGTGCGGCGGGAGAGGCCGAGACCGACGCCGTGCCGTTCGCGCCCGGTGTCCGTGCGATGACGGCCTGGGCGGAAACGGTAGCGACGCCGGCGCAGGTCAGCGTGATCCCCGTAGCGACAGCAATGATGAAGCGCTTCATCGACTGCTCCTGGTGGTGGACGGCCGAATCTGGCTGTTGGGCTGATGCGTGCCCCGAGCCAAGCACGTGCTCGGGGCACCTGGCAAGCCTCGCTGGTGATTGGCCAGATCACCGGCTCCCAGCGCGGCACGACTCTCCCGCGGAGTGCCGGCGCGACCCGATGTGGCTGTCACCCGCTAGGTTGGCCGACGTGAACCAGACACCGCGTACCGTGCTCGTGACTGGCGCCAGCAAAGGCATCGGCGCCGCCATCGCCTCTCACCTGGCCGTCGCTGGCCACCGGGTGATCGGAACCTACCGCTGCGGTGGCGTCCCGGACCGTGTGGTAGGGGTCCAGGCTGACATCACCGACCCGGTCCAGATCGAGGCCGCTTTCACGGCAGCTGAGGAGCACGGCCCGGTCGAGGTGCTGGTCTGTAACGCCGGAATCACCGCCGATACGCTGACTATCCGGATGTCTGACGAGCAGTGGGACCAGGTGATCGCCACCAATCTCACCGCATCTTTCCGACTGGCCCGGCGTGCCGTCCGGCCGATGATGCGGGCCCGGTACGGCCGGGTGATTTTCGTGTCCTCGGTGGTGGCGCTGATGGGTTCCGCCGGCCAGGTCAACTACGCCGCGTCGAAGGCTGGACTGATCGGCATGGCCCGGTCCCTGACCCGTGAACTGGGGGGACGCGGGATCACCTTCAACGTGGTGACCCCCGGTTTCATCAAGACCGACATGACCGCGGTCCTGGACCCGGAGGTGGTCAAGGGATACCAGGCGCGGATCCCGGCGGGCCGGCTCGGCTCCGCCGCCGACGTGGCGGCTGCGGTCGAGTTCTTGGTGTCCGACCAGGCAGGCTATATCTCGGGCGCGGTGCTGCCGGTCGACGGCGGCCTGGGCATGGGTCACTGAGGAGGAGAACGGTGGGCATTCTGGAAGGCAAACGGGTCCTGGTCGCGGGGGTCACTCACACTACCTCGATCGGGTACGCCGTGGCGCAGGTCGCTCAGGCTGAAGGCGCGACGGTACTGGTGTCGAATTTCGGCCGGGCGCTGAGCCTGACCCGTCGGGTGGTGCAGCGGCTGGACCCGGTGCCACCGGTGCTGGAACTCGACGTCAGCAATGACGAACACCTGGCTGGTCTGGCAGACCAGATCCGTGAACATCTGGACGGGTTGGACGGGCTGGTGCATTCGATCGCGTACGCCAACCCGGAGACCGCGCTCGGGGGACACTTCCTGGAGACCGAATGGGTCGACGTCGGGCAGGCGCTGCAGGTGTCGGCGTACTCCATGGCCTCCCTGGTGAGGGCCGCGAAACCGGTTCTGAGTGCGGGAGCCTCGGTGGTCGGCCTGACCTTCGACGCGAGCCTGAGCTGGCCGATGTACGACTGGATGGGGGTCGCCAAGGCGGCCCTGGAATCCACCTCGCGCTACCTCGCCCGCTACCTGGGACCGGACCAGATCCGATCCAATATCGTCTCGGCCGGGCCGCTCGACACCCTGGCCAAGAAGGCCATCCCGGGGGTCGCCGACCTCGACGCTACCTGGGGTCAGCGGGCCGCCCTGGGCTGGGATCCGACCGATGCCGTTCCCACCGCGAAGGCCGTCGTGGCCCTGCTGTCGGACTGGTTCAGCAAGACCACCGGCGAGATCATCCACGTCGACGGCGGGGTTCACTCCACCGGCGCCTAGGGCCGGGGTAGGTTCATCGGCATGACCGCTGTCGTCGAGATCGCCGAGGTCACGGTCCGCCGTGGCCAGTCACTGCTGCTGGACCGGATCGATCTGACGGTCTGCGAGGGGGACCGGTGGGTAGTGATCGGACCCAACGGCGCCGGGAAGACGACCCTGCTGCGGGTCCTCGCCACCCAGATCCACCCCACCTGCGGTGTGGCAGGGATCCTGGGTGAGGTCCTGGGCGCGGTCGACGTCTTTGACCTGCGGCCCCGGATCGGGCTCGCCTCCTCGGCCCTGGCCGAGCAGATCCCGTATCAGGAACGGGTCGATGACGTGGTGGTCTCCGCTGCCCACGGGGTGGTTGGCCGCTGGAAGGAAGACTACGAGGACCAGGACTTCACCCGGGCCCGGGCCCTGATGGGGCTGCTGCGGGTGGACGGCCTGGGAGAGCGGACCTTCGGTACCCTGAGCGAGGGCGAACGCAAACGAGTCCAGATTGCCCGAGCCCTGATGACCGACCCGGAACTGCTGCTGCTCGACGAACCGGGAGCCGGGCTGGACTTGGCCGGGCGAGAAGCCCTGGTCGAGACCCTGACCGCGTTGGCCGAGGACCCGCAGGCCCCGACCTCGGTGATGGTCACCCACCATGTCGAGGAGATCCCGGCCGGGATCACCCACTGCCTGCTACTCAAAGCGGGTCGGGTGGTCGCGGCGGGGCCGATCCGCGAGACCCTGACCGCAGCCAACCTGTCGCGGACCTTCGATCTGCGACTTCTGGTCGACGAACGCGACGGCCGCTGGGTCGCACGAGCCGAACGTCACCAGGGCTGAGTCATGGACCTCAATCTCAACGACTGGCTGGGCCGTCACCTGTGGCTGCTGTGGTTGTTCCTGGCTGCTCTGTGCGTGGCGCTGGAGTTGTTGCGTCGAGACCGCTGGTACGCCACCTTGGCAGCCGCCGCCGGGATTACCGCGCTGCTGGCTTTGGCATTGGGGCGGCTGTGGTGGGCTCAGGTGCCGATCCTGGTGGTGTTGTTCGTGGTGGGTCTGCTCGTGCTGCGGCCCCGGCTGCGTCGTGGCGCGCCAGACTCCTAGGGGAGGCCCGATGAGGGCTGGGCCGCTGCTTCACCCTGGCGGGCGTAGCGCCCGGCCAGCACCGAGCAGGCCATCAGCTGGATCTGGTGGAAGACCATCAGCGGTAGCACCAGCAGTCCGATCGGCATTCCTGCGAACAGCACCTGCGCCATCGGCAGCCCGGTGGCCATCGACTTCTTGGTCCCGCAGAACTGGATCGCGATCGCATCCTCCCGGTTGAAACCCAGTCGGCGGGCGGTGAACCAGGTCAGTGTCAGCATCAGCAACACCACCAGCAGACAGACCACGACCAGCACCACCAGCTGGAACGGGGTCGTCCGCGACCACATCTGCTCCTCAACCCCCCGCGAGAAGGCCAGATAGACCACCATCACGATCGATGCCTGGTCGACCAGCCGCAGCGGCGCTTTGTAAGTAGCCACGACATCAGCTGTCCAGCGGCGCGACAGCTGCCCCAGGCAGAAGGGCAGTAGCAGCTGGAGGGCGATATCGACGATCGCCGAGGCCCCCACCTGAACCCGGCCGGAGGTCGCCAACAGCACCATCACCAGGGTCGGGGTGAGCACCACCCCGAGCAGGTTCGAGGTTGACGAGCTGACGATCGCGCCCGCGACATTACCCCGGGCGATCGATGTGAAGGCGACCGCGGACTGGACCGTGGCCGGCACGGTCATCAGGTACAGCAGACCGGTGTACAACTCGGCGGACAGGAGACGCGGCGAGAGCACCCCGAGCGCCAGCCCGACCACGGGAAACACCAGGTAGGTGAAAGCCAAGATGGTCAGGTGAAGCCGCCAGTGTGTGAGACCCACCAGCGCCTCGGATGGTTTCAGCCGGGCCCCGTACAGGAAGAACAACGCGAAGATCGCCACCGTGATCGCCCAGCTCAGCGCGGTCTGGGCGCTGCCGGTGGCCGGCAGAAAAGAGGCGACCACCGCCGCCACCACGATGGCGATCAGAAAACCGTCCGGCTTGAGCTGCCTCACCCACCCCACCGTGAGCTCCTCTCGACCCGCACCAGGGTAGAGGCCCCGCTATCGTCAGCGGGTGAGCGTCGTTCAGCTGAGCAGTGTTGACGATCCGCGCGCCGCGGACTATGTGGCTCTGCGGGAGGCAACGTTGCGCCGCCCGGGCGCTGACGCGGCCTTCATCGCTGAGGGTGAGCTGGTAATCCGCCGGGCCGTGGCTGCGGGTTACCAGCCGCGTTCGTTCCTGCTGGCTCCGCGCTGGGTGGAGCCGCTGCGCGAGGTCTGGCAGGGCTTCTCGGTCCCGGTACTGACTGCCCCGGCCGCTACGATCGAGGCTCTCACCGGGTTCCACGTCCATCGCGGGGCCTTGGCCTCGTTCCGGCGTGAACAGCGTTGGACAGTTCCCGGCCTGCTGGCTCACTGCTCACGGCTGGTCGTGGCCCAGGATGTGGTCGACCACGCCAATCTGGGGGCGATCGCCCGGACCACCGCGGCCCTGGGCTGGGACGGGTTGCTGTTGAGCCCGGGTTCGGCTGATCCGCTGTACCGGCGGGCGATCAAGGCCAGCATGGGAGTGGTGCTCGGGCTGGCCTGGGCCCGAGCCCATGACAACAGCCAGGTGCTGCGTGAGCTACGAACAGCCGGTTTCACCACTGTGGCGCTGGCCCTGAGCCCCGACGCCACCGACTTGGCCGAGGTGGCTCGCCAGGATCTTGGGCGTCGGGCGATCTTGCTCGGCACCGAGGGACACGGTCTAAGCCCAGATTGGGTCGCGGCCGCCGATGTGGTGGCCCGGATCCCGATGGCGGCCGGGGTGGATTCGCTAAACGTGGCGGCCGCCGCGGCGGTCGCGGCCTACGTTCTGCGTTAAATCACTGGCCGACAGCCGCGGCGATCCCGTGGTAACGCTGCTCGCTCAGTAGCTGCCACGTGTCGATATGGCGGATCGTGACCCGAACGACCAGATCCGTGTCGAGGCTGACGACGTACAGCCGGCCCGGGATCTCGTCTCGGGTGGCGTTGCGGTTGATCTCGGCCAGCAGGTGCAGCAGCCGGGGAACCACCTCATGGGGGACCGGGTGGCTGACCAACGGATGTCGTGATCCGTCGGAGGTCAGCGCGGCCAGGGACCCGCTGTCGGTACGTCCGATCCCGACAACCGACTCCAACCAGACCGCACCGTGGGTCGTCACCAGGCACGCTGCCCGGCCGGCGATAGTGGCTCGAACCTGGGGTGGTGGCTCGTGATCGGCACTGGCCCGTGGCGTGGGTTCCGGTTCTGCTTGGCTCTGAGACACGTCGATGTCCTCCATGTCCTCAATGGCTCGGCGGGGTCTGGCCATGGCTCAACGACCCTCTCGCGCCGGGTCGAACGGGAGCTTGGGCGACACCGGCCAGTCTGGCGGGTAGCGGTAGGCCAGGCGTTCCTGTTTGCGGTCCAGGGATTTGCGTCGTCGCAGCGAGAGTCGATCACCGAAGACGATCCCGTTCAGATGATCTGTCTCGTGCTGTAGGCAACGGGCCAGCATGCCGGTCCCGATGACCTCGATCGGCTCTCCCTCAAGGTCTTGACCATGACAGACCGCATAGTCGGGTCGCGCCAGGGTCTCATAAGCGCCGGGGAAAGACAAGCATCCCTCCTCGCCCTCCTCCAGGTTGCGAGCCCGGCCCTCAGGAAGGGTGACGACCGGGTTACAGACTGCCCCGACCCGGATGACGTCGTCGCCGTCAGCGCATGCGAAAACGAACATCGCGATGTCTCGCCCGATCTGGGTGGCGGCCAGCCCGACTCCCTGAGCCGCGGCCTGGGTCGCGAACATGTCCCGCGCCATATCCCGCAGCCCAGCGTCGAACGTTGTCACCGGGCGGGTCCTGGTGTGCATCACCGATTCGCCCCAGCGGGTGATCGGCAGGACCGAGCCACCCGTCGTCAGATCTCGGATGTCCATCGTCCTCCCTCGTCCCGTTTCCCGAACCAGGCTATCGGCCACAGCGCCGTTGCGAAGCCATCAGATCATGATGTGCCCTCCGAATATTGGCAGCGGCCAGAACCTGGACCCGTGCCCGGCATCCGTCGACACGAATCCGGTAGGCCGCCGGCTGCGGCGGTAGCTGGTGTGCGAGCGGCAGACTGACCGGGTGAGCGAGCCACAAGTGTTGGGGGACCTGGTCCAGCGCTACCTGGACCATCTGCGTGACCGCGGCTACTCCGAGCACACCCGACGCGGCTATGCCCAGGACCTGGCCACGCTGGAAACTTTTTTGCGCCAGCAGGGGTGTACCAGCCCAGACCAGGTCGACCTGCGGACCCTGCGGGCCTGGCTGGCTGCCCAGACCGGGGCCAGCCGCGCCACCGTCCAGCGGCGGGCTTGCGGGGTCCGAGCTTTCTACGCCTGGGCTGTCCGCGCCCGGCTGGTGCCCAGCGATGCGGCCGCGGGCCTGCGGTCTCCGAAGACCCCGAAACGACTGCCGGCCACCATCACCCAGGCCGAGGCGGCCGAGATGCTGCGCTCGGCGATCGCCGTGGCCGCCGAGGATGATTCTGCGGTCGGTGCCCGCGATGTCGCGATCCTGGAGCTGTTGTACGCAGCTGGGATCCGGGTCAGCGAACTGTGCGGGCTCGACCTGGGAGACCTCGACCTGGCCCGGCAGGCGATCCGGGTCCTCGGCAAGGGCAACAAGGAACGCACTGTTCCGATCGGGAACCCTGCCCAGCGGGCCTTGGATGCCTGGCTGGCCCGCCGCCGGGAACTGGCCCGGCCCAGATCCGGACGGGCCGTCTTCATCGGGCAACGAGCCGGTGCCCGAATCGACCCGCGGGTGGTGCGCCGGATCGTGCACCGGGCCCTGGGGTTGGTCGACGGTGCCCCTGACCTGGGCCCGCATGGTCTGCGGCACGCGATGGCGACCCATCTTCTGGAAGGTGGGGCTGATCTGCGGACGATCCAGGAACTGCTCGGACATTCCAGCTTGGCGACCACCCAGCTCTACACGCACGTCACCACTGACCGGCTGCGGGCCGCCTACGCCCAGGCCCACCCCCGTGCTTAGGCCGTGGCCGACGATCTCGGCAGACACCCATCGGCGCATCACCACAGACCAGTGGGGTCGATCAGCTGCTGATTCACCCAGGCCTGGGCGTGCAGGTGGCAGCCGGTGGACATCCCGGTGGTGCCGACCGCTGCGATCACCTGGCCCCGAGCCACCCGGGCCCCGGCCCGGACCGCGAATGACTGGGCGTGGGCGTATCCAGTTACGACATGGCCTCGCGAGCCCGTACCGTGATCGACCAGGACCCGGTTGCCGTAGGCCCCGTCCCAGCCGGCCGAGACCACCACGCCATCGGCCCAGGCTCGGATCGGGGTCCCACAAGCAGCGCCGATATCAGCCCCGTCATGCAGCTTCCAGACCCCGGTTACGGGATGGCGCCGCATACCGAACGGCGAGGTGATCGGGCCATCAGCTGGGCGAGAGCTGCCCGAGCCGGCGACCTGGGCGGCCGTGACCGGACGCGGGGTGACGCCCCGTGGCAGCAGCCGAACCTGGGACGGTCCGATCAGCAACATCGGGTCCAAATACTCCTCGCCGGATCTCAGCCCCCAGTGCAAGCAGGCCGGAGCCGGACACGGATGTCCCGCCTCCAGCCGGGCGACCGGGTCTCCGGCCGCCACCTGGGTCCCGACTGCCACTGTCGCCGTCACCGGCTCGTACGTGGTACGGACCGTCCCGTGATCGATCACCAGCACGCCGCGTCCCGCGACCATCCCGGAGAACGAGATCCGCCCTGACGCGGCAGCGACCACGGTGGCACCGGGCTCGGCGGCGATGTCGACACCGCGGTGTCCCGAGCCCCACCGGACCTCGGGTGGGTCGTACGGTGTCACCACCGGCCCGGCCACCGGCAACCGGCCCCGGGGCAGGCCGACATCGCCTCGCGCCGGGGTTGCCAGGCTCAGGAACACCAGGGTCGCCAGGACAACCACAATTCGTCTCATGCCTTCGACTATGGGCAGCGCCACCGGAATCGGACATTTCCACTGGGCAGCTGTGGATAACGCTCGGGGTCGTTCGGCGGCTGTGGACAGGTCACACCTCTGACGGCTTTGCCGGGACCGGGCAGCGCTTGTACGCTATCGGCAGCGACCGGGCAACCCCGGTCGACTTCGCATGCCGACACACCGTGGTCGCACGGGTCGTCACCCAGAGGTCCCGGTCTCCGGGCGGGGACGGCGTCGGCGTCAGGCGGCATCGAACCGTTCGGTGCCGGGAGAACCTCGCGGCCGACGCCGGCCGTACAGAAAGGAACGGCCATGGCCGTCGTCACCGCCCGCCAGCTGCTCGACAGCGGCGTTCACTTTGGGCACCAGACCCGTCGCTGGAACCCCAAGATGAAGCGCTTTATCTTCACCGAGCGCAACGGCATCTACATCATCGACCTGCACCAGTCGCTGACCTACATTGACCAGGCCTATGCCTACGTCAAGGACACAGTCGCCAAGGGCGGGCAGATCCTCTTCGTGGGCACCAAGAAGCAGGCCCAGGAGGCGATCGCCGAACAAGCCACCCGAGTCGGGATGCCGTACGTGAACCAGCGCTGGCTGGGTGGCATGCTCACCAATTTCCATACCATGGTGAAGCGGATCCAGCGGCTCAAGGAGCTGGAGGCGATGAACTTCGACGACGTCGCCGCCTCGGGGCTGACCAAGAAGGAGCTGCTGGGGCTGCGTCGCGAGAAAGACAAGCTCTCCAAGACCCTGGGCGGGATCCGCGACATGAGCCGTCCGCCGCAGGCGGTCTGGGTGATCGACACCAAGAAGGAGCACCTGGCCGTCGACGAGGCCCGCAAGCTGCGGATCCCCGTGATCGCGATCCTGGACACCAACTGCGACCCGGACGAGGTCGACTGGCCGATCCCCGGCAACGACGACGCAATCCGCTCGGTCGGGCTGCTGACCCGGGTGATCGCCGACGCCGTCGCCGACGGGCTGGTGTCCCGCTCCGGGCACGGTGCGACCGGTGAGAAGACCGAGGCCGAGCCGATGCCGGAGTGGGAGCGTGAGCTGCTCGCCGGCCAGGAGGCCGCAGCCCCCGAGCAGGCCCCTACCGGACAGCCGGCCGAGACCAACGCCGACCAGCCGGCGACCACCCAGACCACTAACTGACCGACCCGTACCAGCGAGGAACACCAACGAATGGCCATTACTGCCACTGACGTCAAGAAGCTCCGGGACATGACCGGAGCCGGGATGATGGACGCCAAGAAGGCGCTCACCGACAGCGACGGAGACTTCGAAAAGGCTGTCGAACTGCTCCGGATCACCGGAGCCTCCAAGGCCGCCAAGCGTTCCGACCGCGAAGCCAGTAACGGCATCGTGGCTGCCAGCGGGCACGCCCTGGTGCAGCTAGGCGCTGAGACCGACTTCGTCGCCAAGAACGAGGAATTCGTCACCGCCGCCCAGCAGATCGTCGAGGCCGTCGACCAGGCCGGGGCTGACAGCGTCGAGGCCGCCTTGACGCTGAACCTGGCCACGGGCGAGACCGTCGCCGACCGGATCGCGGCCCTGGTCGCCAAGATCGGGGAGAAGATCGAGCTGGTCAAGGTCGCCCGCTTCGCCGGGCAGACCCAGACCTACCTGCACCACCGCAGCCAGGATCTTCCGCCTCAGGTCGGGGTGCTGGTCGAGTATCAGGGTGACGATGCTGACCTGATCCGTATGGTGACCATGCAGATCGCCTCCATGTCGCCGCAGTTCGTCTCGCGCGATGAGGTGCCACAGGAGACCGTCGCCAACGAGCGGCGGATCGCCGAGGCTGCTGCCCGTGAGGAGGGCAAGCCGGAGCAGGCGATCGCTCGGATCGTCGAGGGCCGAGTGGGTGCCTTCTTTAAGGATGTCTGTTTGGTGGACCAGCCGGCGATCTCGGACGACAAGCAGAGCGTCGGGACGCTGCTGAAGAAGGCCGGGATCACCGTCACCCGCTTCGTACGGTTCGCTGCAGGAGCCTGAAACATCTAGAGTGCGGTGCGCCGCGACCCACGGGTTGCGGCGTACCGCCATGTAAGGAGGCACTGTGGACCAGGGGGAACGCCCGCACTACCGACGGGTGCTGCTGAAGCTGTCGGGGGAGGCCTTCGGCGGCGGCGGCCTGGGGGTTGACCCCGATGTGGTGTCCCGGATCGCCGGTGAGGTGGCTGCGGTCGCCCGCAGCGGGGTCCAGGTCGCGATCGTCGTCGGCGGCGGTAATTTCTTCCGCGGCGCCGAACTGCAACAGCGTGGCATGGAGCGGGCCCGGGCCGACTACATCGGGATGCTGGGCACCGTCATGAACTGCCTGGCCCTGCAGGACTTCTGCGAGAAGGCCGGGATCGACACCCGGGTCCAGACTGCGATCACCATGGGGCAGGTCGCCGAGGCATATGTCCCGCGCCGCGCCGTACGGCACCTGGAGAAGGGCCGGGTCGTGATCTTCGGCGCCGGCTCCGGAATGCCGTTCTTCTCTACTGACACGGTCGCGGCTCAGCGGGCCCTGGAGGCGGGTTGTGAGGTGCTGCTGATGGCGAAGCAGGGCGTCGACGGGGTGTACGACGCGGACCCGGCCATCGACCCGTCCGCCACCAGATTCGGCGACCTCAGCTACGATGAATACTTGGCGCGCAACCTCAAGGTCGCCGATGCCACGGCGATCAGCCTGGCCCGCGATTTCGGACTGCCGATGGTTTTCTTCAACCTAGATGTCCCCGGCAACATCGCCCGGGTGGTCTCGGGGGCTGCAATCGGTACCACTGTTCACGCCTGAGCTACCACCTCTGCTGGGTTGCTATACGGTCTACCCATCGCCCACCACACATGAAGGGACCACCCGTGACAGCCGAGATCGTCTCCAGTGCCGATACCAAGATGGACACGGCGGTCGACTTCGCCCGCGAGGAACTCGCAGCGATCCGTACCGGGCGGGCCCACCCCGCCATGTTCCACAAACTCAATGCCGAGTACTACGGCACCCCGACCCCGCTGCAGCAGCTCGCTTCGTTCCAGGTGCCCGAGGCTCGTACCGTGCTGATCACCCCGTACGATCGCAGCGCGATGGCCGCCATCGAGCGAGCGATCCGGGATTCTGACCTGGGGGTGAACCCGTCCAATGACGGCACCACGATCCGGGTGACGCTGCCGGTATTGACCGAGGACCGGCGCAAGGAGTACACCAAGCTTGCTAAGCACAAGGCCGAGGAGGGGCGGGTCGCGATCCGTAACACCCGCCGCCATGCCAATGACGCGATCCACAAGCTGGTGAAGGACAAGGAGGTGTCCGAAGATGACGCCGCCCGCGCTGAGAAGCAGCTGGATACGATCACCAAGAAGCACACCGATGCCGTCGACGAATTGCTGAGGCACAAAGAGGCAGAGCTCCTCGAGCTCTGAAATTCGGCGTGAGTGATGACACCACCGGGCATCGTTCCCACCGGGACTTGGCCCGGGAACGGGTGGACCGGGTCAACGAGCGGGCCGGGCGGAATCTGCCGGCAGCGGTGGGAGTGGCGGTCGGTCTGATCGGCTACGTGATCGTCACCCTGCTGTTCTTCAAGGCCGGCTTCATGCTGCTGCTGGCCGTCGGGATGGTGCTGGGGTCGATCGAATTGCACCGGGTCCTCAGAGCCCAGGCGCAGATGACCTCGGCGGTGCTACCGATTTGCATCGGCACCGTGGCAATGGTGGCCGGCTCGTACCTGGCCCACGAGGGCGAGACCCTCTTCACCCCGACTACGGTGCTGATCATTGCGCTGGGGGTGACGGTGTTGGCGGCGCTGGCCTGGCGTCTGCCGGGCGGCTCGACCGGTTTCGTCCGGGACGTGGCGGCGAGCATGCTGACGATCGCTTATATTCCGCTGCTCGGTTCATTTCTGGCGCTGATGGTGGGCACCCCAAACGGCGGCTCGCGGATCACTACCACCATCCTCTGTGTCGCCGCCAGTGACACCGGCGGCTGGTTGGCCGGGGTGCTCTTCGGCAGACACCCGTTGGCGCCCAGGATCAGCCCCAAGAAGACCTGGGAGGGGTCGATCGGTTCGTTGCTGTTGTCGCTGGCGGTCGGAGCGGTAATGGCCCACCAGGTGCTGCGGATTCCGGTCGGGCTAGGTCTGGTCTTCGGGGCCGCCATGGTGGTTTTTGGCACCCTGGGGGACCTGGTCGAGTCCCAGCTGAAGCGGGATCTGGGAATCAAGGACATGAGTCACTTCCTGCCTGGTCATGGCGGGGTGCTGGATCGGGTGGACTCGCTGCTGTTCGCCGCCCCGGTGGCCTGGGGCCTGCTGCACCTGATGGTGCCCGGTGGCTGAGCCGGTACGGCTGCGGCTGGCAGCGCCGGCCCGAGGCAAACCACCTCGCCACTGGGCTGACCTGACCGTGGCCGAACGCGCTCCGGCGGTCGTCGCGGCCGGGCTGCCGAGGTTTCGCGCCCAGCAGCTGGCAACCCACTACTACGAGCACCTGTCGGTGGACCCGCAGACCTGGACCGACCTGCCGAAGGACCAGCGCCAGACGGTCCGCGAGGTCTTCTTCCCGCCCCTGCTCAGCCACGTCCGGCAGGTCTCCTGCGACCGGGGAGCCACCGTCAAAACCCTGTGGCGGCTTCACGACGGCAGCTTGGTCGAGTCGGTCCTGATGCGGTACGGGCTACGCCGCGACGGCAGCCCGGGCTCGAACGGGATCCGCAGCACCCTATGCGTTTCCTCCCAGGCTGGTTGTGGCATGGCCTGCCCGTTCTGCGCCACCGGGCAGGGCGGGCTGCAGCGCAACCTGTCGGCCGCTGAGATCGTGGACCAGGTTCGGGCCGCGGCGGCGATCCTGGCCACCGGTGACCTGCCCGGGGGAGCGGGCCGGCTCACCAACGTGGTTTTCATGGGGATGGGGGAGCCGCTGGCGAATTATCGAGCCCTGATCACCGCCATACGAGCGATCACGACAGCGGTGCCGCAGGGGCTGGGGATTTCCGCGCGAGGCCTCACCGTGTCCACGGTAGGGCTGGTACCCAGGATCCGGCAGCTGGGCACAGAGGGGTTGCCGGTGACCCTGGCGGTGTCATTGCATGCCCCCGACGACGAACTGCGCGACAGTCTGGTACCGATCAACACCCGGTGGCCGGTGGCCCAGGTGGTGGATGCGGCCTGGGAATATGCCCGGACCAGCAGACGGCGGGTTTCGATCGAGTATGCCCTGATCCGCGACATCAACGACCAGGCCTGGCGAGCCGACCGGCTCGCCGAGGTACTGGCCGCGCGAGGCGATTGGGGTTGGGCGCACGTCAACCTGATCCCGCTGAATCCGACCCCTGGTTCGAAGTGGACCGCATCGCGGCCCCAGGCCCAGGACGATTTCGTCCGACGCCTCGAGGCGCATCGGATCCCGGTCACCGTCCGCGACACCCGAGGCCGTGAGATCGACGGCGCCTGCGGCCAGCTCGCCGCCCGTCAGCGCGGTCAGGGCGCCGGGGATCGCGTACCGACGAACCCGGGCTAGGGGCTGCTAGCTGCTAACCGTGGCAAGGGATGGGCCGCCCTCGCGAGCGTCAGTTCAGCGCGGTTGAATGGGTCCATGACACTCCAGCCCGCCGAAGTGTACCTGCGACTTGCGCTGACCGGCCTGCCGGTCCCCGAGAACGCCGCCGAGACGGCGCACCTGATCGACCCGATCATCGCTCGGCAGCGAGAACTGAACCGGCGCCTGGCCGACCGGCTGTGCCCGGCCGACGCCCGGATCCAGCGTTTCTTGGATTCCTACTTCGAGGGGATCGACGAACGCCCGCAGCTGCCCCGGCGAAGCCTGGTGCTGGACTGTCCCGGGCTGGCCCGGACCCTCTCGCTGCCGGCCAACGCAGACGCTTTCACCTCACCGCTGTTGTCGAGCTACCGGCTCGCCAACGGCGTGCTCCACAACCCGGCCAACGATCGGCGGACCACGGCCGGGGTCTTCCACATCAGCGAGGGCGGCAGCCCGATCCCTGACGACAAGCTGGCGGTGCCGCGTGAGGTCTTCGCCCGGATGCTGGTGAGGGCCTTCCAGCCCCCGGAGTCGGCGATGGAATTGCCGTACACGGCGGGGATGGCCGAGCCGGCCCGCTGTTTTGTGTCGCTTCTGCTGCGTCCCCTGGTGGTGCCGCAGGTGCCGGGCTATTCGCAGGCCAAGACCATGGAGACCAGGTTCATCGTCCCCGGCGGACTGGTCGCCAACCTCGACTTCGTCGAGTCGGTCTTCGGTAACGCCGGCGACCCGTACCTGCCCGAGAATGACGCCACCCTCGACCAGGCCACCTTTACCGGCACCACCGGTTGCGTGATCCTGGCCCCGCATCTGACCCGGCTCACCAAGAAGGAACTGGGCCTGCCGCATATCGACCAGGCCACCGAGCGGCAGCGGCGCGACCAGATGTGCTGGTCTGACGAGGACGAGCTGTACAACAACGGCCAGGCCTTCAAATGCTGCGCCCGTGACGAGCGGGGCGTGATCGTCACCGTGATCGCCGACAACTACTTCGGCTACTGCAAGAAAGAGGTCAAGACCCAGCTGTCGTACTCGGCTAACTTGATCGGAGGTGTCGAGGAGGAACACTCCGGTGGCGCGGTGGTCTTTGCCTCGTACAACAACGGGCAGGAGTTTACCGAGCACACCCCGGACGGCTATCACCTGGATGATGTCGTGGCCCGCGACCCGGAACGTTTCGCCTGCCAGCCCGAAGGTCACGCCCTCGACCTGATGCAGCCGCGGATCGTGCTGGTCCCCGCCAACGCCACCTTCTCGCTGCGGACCCAGACCATCAGCTGGCCAGCGGCTGACGGGGTGGCCACGATCCAGCTGCGAGCCGACCGCAGCTACCTATCCCCAGTCGGTTTCCGTACCGAGATGCGTCAGATCGCGGCTGACGGTAACCAGTGGAGCCTGATCTCGACCCAGCCGATGCCGACCACCTGCCACAAGCCGGCCACGGTGTCGGGCGGTGGCAAGTCCGAGATCAGCAAAGCGATCTCGGATGCCATCATCCACGGCAACGCTTACACCGCCGACTACGACGCCGACATGGAGCAGGTGGCGGCGATCCTGGACGCGGACCTGTCCGGTCGGTTTAAGGACCCGGATCGGCGTACCGACACCCGGCCGATCCTGTCTGACCAGCGCTCGGTCGGCAGCGTGATCAAGCTGCTCACCCCAAGTTCGGTGGAGTACACCGACGAGTACAACGACTGGCTGGCCTCGATCCCGCAGCACATCAAGGAACTGGTCTTTGTCATCAAGCGCTTCTACCGGCCCGAATGGGGAGCTGACTGGCGCAGCCATTTCACCGTGGGGATCATGAACGGCCGCAAGGGCAACGCCCTTCGCCTGGATGGGGAACGGATCCAGGTCAACACGCTGCGGGTCGGCTTCGACGAGGACGGCTCTTGGCGGATCTTCGGGCTGCGGCACGACTTCAACCCGGCGATCAAGGTGCAGACCGAGGACGACATCACCGCCTCGATCGTGGCCCCGCCCGGTGCGGCCCGGACCTGGCCGACGGTCTCCCGCAAATTCGTCGCGAACTGCGAACAGCTGCTCTTCCAGCGTCCCGATGACGCCATCCACCGCGGCTACGACACCCAAGCCGAGCTGGACATCTCCCAGCCAGGCACCTTCCTGTCCAACTTCCAGCCGCTGGACCGCGACGACGCGATCGCGATGCGTGACGACGCGATCGGCTACCACGCCTTCACCGAGCCGATGCGTCGCCTGATCGGACAGGTGGCCGACGGACAGGTCAGCGAAACCTATTTCGTCTCCTCAGCCAATCCCCGGCTCGTCGGCGGCAAACCTTCGAAGAACCCCCGCTACCTGCAGCAGCGCCCGGACCTTTCCCATCCGGTGTCAACCGAGATCGCGGACGTCGCGGTGCACCTGCTGTGGCGGGTGCCGCTGTCGGAGCAGATCGCGCTGCCGGTGGACCTGGTTGCCGCCGGGCGGCGCAACAACCCGGCCGAACCGGGAGTGGCCCCGTTGTGCGCGTACAACCCGCTGCACTACATGGAACTGCCGGAGCTGTTCATGGAGTTCATCAGTTCGATGACGGGAAAGTCGCCCTCGACCACCGGCGCCGGCTCCGAAGGGGCCATGACCAAAGGCCCGTTCAACGCCATGCCCACGGTGTACGACTTGAACGCGGCGCTGCTGTCGTACGCGCTGACCGGCTACGACGGCTGGCTGTCGGCAGCCGGCTATGTCGGGCCCAAGGTTCGCGTCGATCATGACGTCAGCCTGCTGGTGCCGGAAGTCTTCGCTCGGATGACAGCGCAGGAGCGCTCGGCTCAGGCCCTGATCGAGAACGGCTGTCTGGAACGGATCAGCGACATCACCTACCAGGGTCGCCTGGTCCGGGCCAGCCGGCTCGGCTACCGGATGACCGCTCGGTTCGCCCGCTGGTACTTCGGTCGAATCTTCATGCATCCGCATGTGGTGTTCACCCCCGAAATGCTGGCCCCCGAGCTGCAAGACCTGGAGGCCTACTGCGAATCGGTCGACACCATCGTCACCACTCACGAGCGGGTTGCCCAGGCCTACCTGCGCGACGGCTCGATCGAGCAGGCCTGCCCGCCGCTGCGGGCCCTGCTGGAGATCATGGCCCAGGGCCAGTCGCGGGAAGGCTGGGACCTCACCACGGCTGACTTCCGCCGGCTCTTCGAGAGGGACACCATCCTGGCCAGCGACTGGTACGCGGCCCGGCTCGACTCGCAGCAGGACGCCGATGTGCGCCACATCGAGCGGGGGATCGCCACCATGGAGCACTTCCTGCAGCGGGAAGGCAATGAGGAGGCGGCCAGCCGGATCGGTCTGGAGCAGCGGCTGGCGCGTTCCCGTGACGAATTGCGGTGGCGCCGTTCGGCCGAGTACCGGGCACAACTGGTGGGTGCCCTGGGCCGGCAGCCGCTGGCGCTGCCGCCGGCTGGGTTCTGATCGGCCGAGCCGCTCCAAGGCCTCAGAGGTCGAGCCGATCAGGTGGATCTGGGCGCCCGTCGGACGCCCAGATCTGAGCGCCTGCAGCAGCCAGGCCGCCAGGACGCTGGTCCAGTGGTTGCGTCCCGCCAGGTGCTGGTCGACCTTTTCCAGGATCTCAGTCTCGACGATCCTCGACAGCGGGGAGGAGCAGTCACGCGGATAGGCTGCTCGAGCCGCCGTGAGAGGAATGCCATGACTGACGCTGGCAGCGCCCCAGAGGCGGTACCCTCAGCACGACACCCGGCCCTAAGGAGCACGACGCATGTTGGACGTGGAACTGTCCCAGCTCGACAGCGCGGTCAGTGAACTGCAGGCGCAGCTGCGCGACGGCCTGGTCGCCGCCGACATCCTGGACCTGACCAGCGGCATCAGCCTGGCTGGGTTCAACGCGAACCCAGCTGCGACGGCGATGTTCCCGCTGATGGCCGACCAGATCAACAAGATGCTGGAGGGGATCGCCTACCCCGAGCTGAACCGGTTCTTCCTGCTCGATCTGCACAGCGACCATTCCCTGGTCGTGGTCCGATCCGGCGACGACCTGTTAGCCACTTTGCTGATCGACAACACCAAGACCACACTCGGGGTACTGCTCGGCGTCGCGATCCCACGGGCCCTGGCCAATATTGACGCTGCCCGGCGTTGAACCCAGCCGTGCGTGACGTCATCCTGCTCGGCTCGACCGGGTCGATCGGCACCCAGACCCTCGATGTCGTCGGCCGTCACCGGGGCCGCTTCCGGATCGCGGGGCTGGCCGCCGCAGGTAGCCAGGTCGAGCTCCTGGCCGACCAGGTACGCCGCTTCGCGCCACCCGTGGTCGCTGTTGGTAGCGACCGGGCGGCGGCCCAGCTGCGGGCCCTGATCGGACCACAGACCACGATCTGGGCTGGTCCTGACGCCGCAACCCGGCTCGCCGGCTCCCGGTGCGATGTGGTGCTGAACGCCATCACCGGATCGGCCGGGTTGCTGCCCACCCTGGCTGCCCTGGCCGCAGGCACCACCGTGGCCCTGGCCAACAAAGAGTCGCTGGTGATTGGCGGTCGGCTGGTCACCGAGGCGGCTGCGCCCGGGCAGATCGTGGCCGTCGACTCAGAACACTCCGCCTTCGCCCAGGCCCTGCGAGCCGGACGGGCCGACGAAGTGCGCCGTCTGATCCTGACTGCCTCTGGCGGACCGTTCCGGGGACGTAGCCGGGCCGACCTAGCCGAGGTCACCTACGACCAGGCGATGGCTCACCCCACCTGGGCGATGGGCCGGGTGATCACGATCAACTCGGCGACCCTGGTCAACAAGGGACTGGAACTGCTCGAGGCAGGGCTGCTGTACCAGACCCCACTCGACCAGATCACGGTGGTGGTACACCCCCAGTCGGTTGTCCACTCGATGGTGGAATTCTGCGACGGCTCCACCATCGCCCAGTGCTCACCGCCGGACATGCGGCTGCCGATCGCGCTCGGGTTGACCTGGCCGCAGCGTCTGCCGGACGCCGCCGCGGCCTGTGACTGGACCCAGGCCGGTTCGTGGACCTTCGAGCCGCTCGACGCCGAGGCCTTTCCCGCCGTTGAACTGGCCCGGCGCTGCGGGATCGCCGGTGGCACTGCGCCAGCGGTTTTCAACGCCGTCAATGAGGTCTGCGTGGACGCCTTCTGCGAGCAGCGGCTGTCCTTCCTGGGGATCGTCGACACCGTAGCCGCGGTTGTCGACGAGCACCTGGCCAGGCCCGACATAGACTCCCTGAGCGTCGAGGCGGTCCTCGCCGCCGATGCCTGGGCCCGCGACCGGGCCGTCCGGCTGACCAGCCGGCCGGTTGGAGAGGAGTAGCGTGAACATCCTGCTGATGATCGTGGCCGCGATCGGGTTTTTCGTCCTGATCCTGGTCTCGATCGCGCTTCACGAAGTGGGGCATATGGTGCCTGCCAAGAGATTCGGGGTCCGGGTCTCGCAGTACTTCGTGGGCTTCGGCAAGACCATCTGGTCGAAACAGGTCGGGGAGACCGAGTACGGGCTGAAACTGATCCCGCTTGGCGGCTATGTCCGGCTGGTGGGGATGTTCCCGCCCGAGTCGAAACGTCGTACCGGTCGGCTCGCCCAGATCGCTAACGAGGCCAGGGCAACCGAGTGGGAGACGATCACCCCCGACGACGTCCGCGATCAACGGCTCTTCTACCAGAAAAAGACCTGGCAGAAACTCATCGTGATGTTCGGCGGGCCGTTTATGAACATCCTGCTCGCCTACGGGATCTTTCTCGGCATCAACCAGTTCCACGGGCAACTGCAGTCGACGCTGCAGATCAAGTCGGTCGTTGCCTGCGTCACCGAAGCTCCTGCCGCCTGCGTCGAGTCGCCGGCCAAGGCCGCCGGGGCTCAGCCCGGCGACACGATCGTCGCCTTCAACGGGCAGCCGGTGTCGCGGTGGAGCGACCTGGTGACCCTAGTCCGGGCCAATGGCTCCGGCACCGTCCGGCTTACTGTGGACCGGGGCGGGCAGCGGATCGACCTCACACCGGTTCCCGGCGCGGTACGCACGATGGCCGCGCTCGACGACCCGACCAAAACGGTGGAGGCAGGTTTCGTCGGGGTGCAGCCGAACTCCGCCCTAGTTCGGGTCGGCCCGGTCCAGACCGCGATCGACATGTGGGACCTGACCCGCCAGAGCGTGGTGGCCCTGATCGGCTTCCCAGCTAAGGTCATCACCACCGCCTACGACCTGGTCACCGGAAAACCGCGGGACGTGAACGGCCCGATTAGCGTGGTCGGGGCGTCTCGGGCGGCGGGGGAGATCGCCACCACCGAGCGCTTGACCACTCAGTCCCGGATCGCGTCGTACTTTTCGCTGCTGGCCGGGGTGAACCTGTTTGTGGCGCTGCTCAATCTGGTGCCGCTGCTGCCCTTCGACGGCGGGCATATCGCGGGGGCGCTGTGGGAGGGGCTGCGTCGCGCGGTGTCTCGGCTGTTGCGCCGCCGCGACCCCGGCTACGTCGACACCGCCCGCTTGCTGCCGGTGGCGTATGTTGTAGGGGGTTTTCTGCTGTTCGCCGGCGCGGTGCTGATCGTGGCCGACATCATCAGTCCCGTCCGCATCTTCTAACGCATCAGGAGTCTCGTGGCTGCCGTCAATCTGGGGATGCCGAAGGTGGCCCCCCCCGTCCTCGCCCCTCGCCGCAAGACCCGACAATTGAAGATCGGCAAGGTGCTCGTGGGAGGCGACGCGCCGGTCTCGGTACAGTCGATGACCACCACCAAGACCACCGACATCAACGGCACCCTGCAACAAATCGCCGAGTTGACCGCCAGCGGCTGCGACATCGTCCGGGTCGCCGTCCCCAGCCAAGACGACGCCGATGCGCTGCCGATTATCGCGAGGAAGTCACAGATCCCGGTAATCGCCGACATCCACTTCCAGCCCCGCTACGTCTTCACCGCGATCGAGGCCGGCTGCGCCGCGGTCCGGGTCAATCCCGGCAACATCAAAGCCTTCGACGACCGGATCGGCGAGATCGCCCAGGCCGCCAGCGAGGCTGGGGTGAGCCTGCGGATCGGGGTGAACGCCGGTTCGCTCGACAAGCGGCTGCTGGACAAGTACGGGGGCCCTACCCCGGAGGCGCTGGTGGAATCTGCCCTGTGGGAAGCCTCGCTGTTCGAGGAACACGGCTTCCGGGACTTCAAGATCTCGGTCAAACATCACGACCCGGTGGTGATGGTGCGGGCCTACGAACAACTCAGCGAACGGTGCGACTATCCGCTGCACCTGGGTGTCACCGAGGCCGGGCCGGCCTTCCAAGGCACCATCAAATCGGCGGTCGCCTTCGGGACCCTGCTGGCCCGCGGGATCGGCGACACGATCCGGGTCTCGTTGTCGGCGCCGCCGGTCGAGGAGGTGAAGGTCGGGGTCAAGATCCTGGAGGCACTGAATCTGCGCCCCCGGCACCTCGAGATCGTCTCCTGTCCTTCTTGCGGTCGGGCCCAGGTCGACGTGTACACCCTCGCCGAACAGGTCACCGAAGGCCTGCAGGGGATGGAGGTGCCGTTGCGGGTGGCGGTGATGGGCTGCGTCGTGAACGGCCCCGGCGAGGCCCGCGAGGCTGATCTGGGAGTGGCCTCCGGCAATGGGAAGGGCAAGATCTTCGTCCGCGGTGAGGTGATCAAAACAGTGCCCGAGGACCAGATCGTCGAGACCCTGCTAGCCGAAGCGAACCGGCTGGCCGAGGAAGTGGGCGAAATTGAGGGCAGCGCCCCGGTAGTCAGCGTCGTCTGATGCCCGGCACCATCCGTACCCTCACCAACGCTGACCTGACCGACGCGGTCAGGGTGTTGATCCAGCGCCCGTTCGAGAACGCCTTCGTCGCCTCCCGGGTGCGTGTCGGCGGGCTCGAAGCGTTCACGCTGGGTTGCGAGATGTGGGGCTACGAGGAAGACGGCCGATTGGTGTCGCTACTGCACCACGGCACCAACCTGGTCCCGATCAACGCCACGCCGGCCGCGCTGGACGCGTACTGTGCCGCGCTCGGCCCGGTCCGCTGCTGTGCCTCGATGGTAGGAGTCTCCGGCGAGGTACTCGGCCTGTGGGATCGGCTGGTGGACCGCTGGGGTAAACCCTGGGCCCAGCCCCGTGAGATCCGGCGCCACCAGCCGCTGCTGGCGTTGTCTGGCCCGCCCCGCGTCGCCCCCGATCCGCAAGTGATGCGGGTTGGTCTGGACCACGCCGACAGCTACTTCGAGGCGGCGGTTGCGATGTACACCGAGGAGGTCGGGGTCTCACCGCTGGACGGCTCGAACAGTTACCGCTGGTACGTGGAGCAGCTGATAAAACAGGGCCGGGCGATGGGAATCGTGGACCACGGCCGGGTGATCTTCAAGTCCGATGTCGGCTCGGCGACCACCGACGTCTGCCAGGTCGCCGGGGTATGGCTACGGCCGCAGCTGCGGGGGCAAGGCCGGGCCGTGGCCGCGATGGCAGCTGTCGTGGAACTGTGCCGTCAGGAATGGACCCACGTGACCCTGTACGTGAACGACTTCAACATTGTGGCCCGCAAACTGTACCAGCGGGTAGGCTTCGAGCAGGCTGGGGAACTCGCCACGATCATGTACTGAGCATCGACCGTCGTCTACCCGAAGATCACGGCCAGCAAGATGATCAGAG
Organism: uncultured Propionibacteriaceae bacterium; assembly: GCA_938046585.1. GTDB lineage: Bacteria > Actinomycetota > Actinomycetes > Propionibacteriales > Propionibacteriaceae > Fen-668. The sequence continues at coordinate 126,637 of CALIWR010000005.1, forward strand.
TTGGGAGCCCGAGGATGACTCCCAAGATCCCGAGCGTAATGCCCAGCCCCCGGCGTTTCTGCGGCTCGAAACCGAGGGCGCCCGCGGCGAACTGGTGAAACGGCGGGGCATACCAGAGGCGGATCTGCTGCCCCGGTTCCGGATTGAGGTTAATCTCTGCCTTACCGAAGGTGACCAGCCACTGCATGCTGATGCCCAGGTGCAGAGGACCGGCCGGCACCGGGATGGTGTTCAGGCCGTAGTTCAGGGTCCGGGGGAAACCGTTCAGGGTGGCCGAGGGCGGGACGATGCTGCTGCTCAGCATGCTGCCCTGCACTGTGAGCTGGATCACCGCCGGCTGGCTCGCCACATTCGCGTTCCCCTGCGGAAATCCCGGCTGCGGCTGAGGGGCGGGGCCCGGCTGGGGCTGCCCGTACTGCGGGGTTGGTGTGGGATTCGGCTGAGGCTGTTCGTACGGCTGCGGCTGGTAAGTCACGGGGGCTCATCTTAGAGGGCGGTGATCCTCAGCTAGTCCTGAGGCCAACGACAGGTTCTTCACAGGTAGGAACTGGATCGTTGGTAGGGAAATCGGGCCGCGGCCCATCGCTCACACCGAAGAGGAGACATGCCGGTGATCATCAAGAAGAAACTCGTTGTCGGCGCCGCAGCGCTGCTAGCCGGGGGTGGGATCGCGCTCGGGGTGGCGTCCATGGCCACCGCTGATCAAGCCGGCCCGGGGGCCGCGCACCCCAGCGCTGTCGCCGGCCGGGCCCACGCCCCGAACCCGGATGGTTCTGGTCAGGTCGACGGCAAGGAAGGTCGTCCCCGCCATAGCGAGGTAACCGGTGAGGAGGCGACCAAGGTGGCGGCGGCGGTCACTGCGAAGGACTCGGCGGTCACGGTCGAGAAGGTCATGAAAGACGAGGACGGCTCCTACCATGCGCTGGGCACCAAGAACGGCTCCCGGGTTCACTACCAGGTAAGCGCTGATCTGGCCACGGTCACCGAGGCCGCTGATCGGGGCCCCGGCCGGGGCCAGCCGGCGAACGCGGACGAGACGGCCAAGGTCACCGCCGCGATCACCGCAAAGTATCCGGGCGTGACCATCGACAAGGTGTCCAAGACCACCGACGGGTCGTTCCTGGCCCGGGGCACCAAGGACGGTAAGCGGGTCGGCTATCAGGTGAGTGCCGACCTGAACACCATCACGGAACGTACTCGATAGGCCTGCCTGGCCCGGCGGGGCCCCGTCCCCAGCGGCGGGGTTTCGCCGGGTGTGATGCGCCGAGCGGGTTGGCGGCAGTAGGCTCCTGCGCGATCAGAACCCGGCCGATGAAGGAGTCTCGCGTGGCCGTTACCAGGATGTCGCACCTCTTTGTCCGTACCTTGCGGGAGGCCCCGGCCGATGCTGAGCTGCCGAGCCACCAGTGGCTGGTCCGGGCTGGCTACATCCGCCGGGCGGCGCCGGGGATCTATTCCTGGCTGCCGTTGGGGCTCAAAGTGCTAGCGAAGGTGGAGCAGATCGTACGGGAGGAGATCGAGGCGATCGGGGCCCAGGAGGTCCGTTTCCCAGCGCTGCTGCCGAAGGACCCGTATCAGGCTACCGGCCGCTGGGACGAGTACGGCCCGACCCTGTTCCGGCTGCAAGACCGCAAGGGCGCTGACCTGCTGCTCGGACCGACCCACGAGGAATTGTTCACGCTGCTCGTGAAAGACCTGTATTCCTCGTACCGGGATCTGCCGTTGATCCTGTACCAGATCCAGACCAAATACCGTGACGAGGCCCGCCCTCGGGCCGGGTTGTTACGCGGACGCGAATTCGTGATGAAGGATTCGTACAGCTTCGATCTGGACCCGGACGGGCTGGCGGCCAGCTACCAGCGCCACCGCGAGGCGTACATCAAGGTGATGGACCGTCTCGGCTTGGAGTATGTGATCGTCAAGGCCACCTCCGGCGCGATGGGCGGCTCGGCCTCGGAGGAGTTCCTGGCGGTCGCCGCGAACGGAGAGGACACCTTCGCCCGCTCACCCGGCGGATACGCGGCAAACGTGGAGGCGGTGGTGGTGAACCCGCCCGAGCCGGTCGACGCCAGCCAGGTCCCGGCCCCGACCCGTGTCACCACCCCGGAGGCGGGGACCATCGAGGCCCTGGTGACTGCGCTGAACGAGATGGCACCCCGCCCGGACCGGCCCTGGGAAGCAGGCGACACGTTGAAGAACGTGGTGCTGATGCTGCGTCACCCTGGCGGTCGCACCGAGCCCCTGGTGATCGGGCTGCCCGGCGACCGGGAAGTCGACCCGAAACGGCTAGAGGCGGCGGTTGCCCCGGCCGAGGCGGTGCCGTTCACCGACGCCGACTTTGAGCAGCATCCGCTGCTGGTGAAAGGCTACATTGGCCCAGCCGCCGGCGGCGCCCAGCTGTTGGGGGAGAAGGCCCCGGCCCGGATCCGGTACCTGGTCGACCCGCGGGTGGTCGAGGGCAGCGCTTGGGTGAGCGGCGCCAACGTCGTCGACACCCACCTGGTGAACCTGGTGATGGGCCGTGACTTCACCGCCGACGGCAGCATCGACGTCGCCGAGGTCCGCGCTGGGGATCCGGCCCCCGACGGCTCGGGGCCGCTGGAACTCGCCCGAGGGGTGGAGATGGGCCACATTTTCCAGCTCGGCACCAAATACGCCGAGGCGCTCGGGCTGCAGGTGCTGGACCAGAACGGCAAGCTCCGGACCGTGACCATGGGTTCGTACGGGATCGGGATCTCGCGGGCGGTGGCGATGGTCGCTGAGACCACCTGCGACGAACGGGGTCTGGCCTGGCCGCGGGCGCTCGCCCCGTACGACGTGGTGGTGTTGGTCGCTGGCAACGGCGAGCGACAGGTGGCGGAGGCCGAGCGGATCGCGTCGGAGCTGTCCGGAGCCGGGCTGGAGGTGCTGATCGACGACCGGAAGGCGTCGCCCGGGGTGAAGTTCACCGACGCCGAGGTGCTCGGGATACCGACCGCGGTCATCGTCGGCCGGGGGCTGGCCCAAGGCCTGGTCGAGGTCCGGGACCGAGCCTCAGGTGATCAGTGCGATGTCGCGCTCGAGGACGCGGTCAGATACGTGGTGGCCGCCGTTCAGGACGGATCCCACCGCTGAGCGGCCCGGGCCCCGTGGCTTATCGCGGGGGTGCGGTGTTGACCCGCGGCGGTGGGCTGGCTGCCCAGGAATCCGGGACCGGCCCGACGTCTTCCCGGTCGGACCGGATCGTCCAGACCTGGCCCGGGCACAGCCGCTCCAGCCCGCCACCGCCAGGCGAGCCGGCCCAGGACAGATCGCGTAGCTCACAGGAGGCGTCGGTGACTGCACTGACCGCCTCTCCCGGGAGCAGCCGGTAGCTCCAGAATGTGTTCCCGGTGACCCAGGTCACCTGAACCTGAGTTGGAGAGTCATTCCAGACGTACGCCCGGGCCGGGGCGGCGCAGCCGGCAGTCCCGGCCGTCAGGGCGGCGGCCACCAGCGAAAACAGCAATGCCTTGCCCATGACGTCACCCTAACTCACGAGCCGCGAGCTGGCTGGCGCCAGGCGAGCCGGCCTTCCAGACGTTTCTCCCTCTTGACAGGAGGCCGGCCGGCGGCAGAAGCTGATACCAGAGTCCTGGCAAGCCCGGGTTGGATTGTCGTGGAGGTGACCATGTCTGTTTCACGATCGGCTATCAAGACTGGCGCTATGCCTGTGTCTGACGTTCCCAGCCACTCCCGCGGATGCGGGCTGGTACCGGGAGCATCTCAACGGCGATCAAGGGGTCCATGCCTACGGTGCCGTGTACCTGAGTTTCGTCTACGCTGTGAACGAGGCTCACGTGCGCGTAACCAAGCCTCGTGGGCATGCTGGCTACTCGTGGGGAAGTGTCCAGTCGTATGGGCGAAGCGCAACGATAGAGAACCCTCACACGACTATCACGTCATACGTGTACACGAGAAAGTCTGCCTATTATGGCGCGGGATCCGGGATTACCAAGGGCCAAGCATGTGTGGACATCCCGTTCTGGTTCGACAGCTGCAGTGAGGCAGATGTCGGTCCCGCGTAGAGCTGTCGGCAGCGAGCCGGGGCTGCGGTTTGAGGCAGTCAGCCACCGATATGGGCGGCGGGGGAGACCGGTCATCGACACTCTCTCGTTCGTGCTCCAGGTCGGGGTCACGGGTCTTGTCGGCGTCAACGGCGCCGGAAAGACCACCCTGATCCGGATGGCGGCCGGGGCGCTGGCCCCGTGGCGGGGAACAGTGTCCTGCGGCGACGCTGATCTGTACCGGGACCAGCGCCGCCGGGGCCTGTCTCGGATCGCCTGGATGCCGCAGACCGCGCTGTCAGTGCCGGGACTGACCGCTCACGAGCTCGTTACCTACACCACCTGGATGCGGGGCTGTTCGTGGACCGAGGCCCGTCGACGGGCCACGCAGGCCCTCGACGCGGTCGAGCTCAGCGCCCGCGCCAGCTCACGTACCGGTCGGCTCTCGGGCGGGATGGTGAGACGGGTTTGGCTGGCGCAGGCTCTGGCTGCCCAGTCGCAGGTGCTGCTGCTAGACGAACCCAGCACCGGGCTGGATCCTCGGCAGCGGGCCACTATGGTCCGGCTGCTCGGGCAGATCACCGACCGCGTGGTGCTGCTGTCGAGCCACATCCTGGAGGACGTGGCCGAGCTGGCGGACCGGGTTCTGGTCCTGGACCAGGGCCGGATCGTCTACGACGGTGACCGCCCGGCCTGTCTGGACGCCGCCTGGTTCCAGCGCCAGACCGGGGCTGGGGGTGAGCCGTGAGACCGCTGGGGCTGTGGCTGCGCAGCAGCTGGTGGCTGAGCCCGATGATGCTGCTGGCTTTCGGCTCGGGACTGCTGCGGGGCAGTGCGTGGCGGTGGGACTGGTCGTGGATGTTCTCCCTGGTCACCGGCTCCACCCTGCTGGCATCGCCGCTGCTGGCCACGGCGGCGGTGGTAGTGATGCTGCGCTCCTACCCGCGGGGGCTGCTGGACCTGACGAGCGTCACGCCCCGCGGCGGCTTGGTTCCGTTCCAGGCCGGGGCGGCGTTGTGGCTGCAGGCGATGCTCAGCTATGCGCTCTGCCTGGGGGTAGGCGCCTACTGGTGCCAACAGTACGAGGCAGACCAGCGCGGGCTGGTTCTGCCCTGGCAGTTGCTGACCGCCCCGGCGGCCTTGGCGGCTGCGGTGGCGCTGGGATTGCTGGTGGGACTGCTGGTGCGTTCGCCCTGGGCGGTTCCGGCGGTGACCGTCGGGCTGTTTCTCGGCCACCGTCCGCTGTACTGGACGTCGCTGCCTGAGCTGGTAACCCTCACGATGGCGACCGGGTCGATGGCGAATGCTGGATTCCGCCCGGCGCCTTCGCACCTGGCCGCCACGGTAGCGGTGAACCTGCTGCTGGCGCTGGCGGCCTGTGCGCTGCTGCACCGCTTCGGCCACCCGAGCGGGGCCCGGCCCCGACGCTGGCTGGTAATCGCGGCGGCGCTCCTGGCGGCACTGCTCGTCGTGATGGGGTGGGGCTGGGGTGATGCCTACCAGCCGATCCCGGCATCACCGGCATGATCTGGGTGGTGGCCCGGGCCCGGGGCCTGCTGATCTTCGCCGGGGTGCTGCTGGCCAGTGCTGTGGCGGCCTGGGTAGCTGGCCGGGTACAAGCCAACCTGCCGCTCGCCGACGGGCCCCGCTACCTGCGGCAGTACCTGGTGGCCTTCCTGCCGGCCGGGATGGGCCCGGCCCTACCCGACCGGCTGCCGGGGCTCTCGGCCACCTTGCTGCGGGAGCCGCTGCTGCGCCGCTGCACCCTGCTGCTCTACTGGGGTGGGCTGGGGCTTGTGCTGGGCCCGGGTTGGGTTTCTCGGCCCGGCCAGCTGACGACGTACGAGATCATGACCTGCCTGGTGCTGGGGACGGTGGTGCTTGCCGTCACCGCCCGCTGGGGGGTCCACGGGGTGCTGGTCGGGCTGTTACTCGGGCTGGTCTGGATGCTGGCCGGGGATTCGATCGGAGTCGCGATCGGCTTTCCCGGTATCGCTTTCCAGCGCCCCGGCGACCCGGAGCTGGGCGTGGCCAGCCACATCCCGGTCCTGCTGGGCGCCGCTGCGTTCGCGGCGGCTGCCGCCAGCGTCGGGCTACTGCGATCCACCCGTGTCGCCGCCGACGAGCAGGCCTGAGCTGCGCTGATTATCCTGACCGCGTGAGCAAAACCTGGCCGGGCGTACAAGGTGAACTCGCCCTGGCCGGGCTACGCGACGCGGACCCCACCGGCCTGCTCGCGCAGATCGACCGGATCATCGTCTGGGATCTGCCGCTGCGGACCCGCTTTCGAGGCCTGACCCGCCGCAATGGCCTGCTCCTGCACGGCCCCCTAGGCTGGGGCGAGGTCGCCCCTTTCTGGGACTATGACGCGCCGGCCAGCGCCCCTTGGCTCGCCGCCGGCCTAGAACAGGCGACGAGCGACCTTACGAGCCTGCCCGTACATCGCGCGCAGATCCCCGTCAACGTCACCATCCCTGAAGTCGATGGCGACACGGCTCGGGACCTGGTCGCCGCCGCTGGCGCGACCACCGCCAAGGTCAAGGTCGCCGGGTCCGACGACAGTCTCGCCGCCGACCTGGAACGGCTCGCCGCCGTACGCGCTGCGCTCGGACCGCAGGGACGGGTACGCATCGACGTCAACGGGGCCTGGGACCTGGCGACCGCCAAGACTCTTCTGCCGCGCCTGGACCGGGAGGCCGGTGGCCTGGAATACGTCGAACAGCCCTGCCGGGAGGTGACCGAGCTCGCCGCCCTGCGGCGCGCCCTGGACATCCCGATCGCCGCGGACGAGGCCATCCGGCTGTCTGCGGACCCCGTGGCAGTCTGCCGACTGGGGGCCGCCGACATCGCGGTACTCAAGGTCGGGCCGCTGGGCGGGATCCGACGAGCCCTGGCCCTGGCCGAGAGACTGGGGCTGCCCGCGGTTGTCTCGTCTGCCCTGGACACGAGTGTCGGGCTAGGGGCGGGCGCTGTTCTCGCCGCCGCTCTACCCGATCTGGGATACGCCTGCGGTTTGGGGACCAGCAGCCTCTTGGCAGCGGATGTGGCGTTGCCGTCGGTCGTGCCGCGTGGCGGCTTGTTGCCGCTGCGACCGGTCGAGGTTTCGGAGCCGCTCCTCGCCGCCGCCGGGGCCGGCGAGGAGCTCGTCTCCCGGTGGCGTACCCGCCTGGTAGGCATCCTGGCGGCTCTGGCCGACCGCCGGGAACGCGAGTTGCGTGGCTGGTCAGCTCCGGTGGCGGGGGTCCCCCTGTGAAATCCGCAGGGCTGACCCATCCGCCCTCGGTCGAGGCAGCCCGGGTTGTCGTCGGGACCTTGCTGGCGCAGGGGGTACGTGATGTCGTCATCGCCCCGGGCTCGCGTTCGGCGCCCTTCGTTCCGGTACTGGCCGCAGCCGAGGCGGGCGGAGCATTGCGAGTCCGGGTGGTCCTGGATGAGCGCAGCGCCGCTTTCATGGCCCTGGGGATGGCCCGCGCCTACGGCGGTACCCGCCGCCCCGCCGTCGTCATCACGACCTCGGGGACGGCGGTGGCCAACCTCCACCCGGCGGTTGCCGAGGCCGATGCCGCGGGTGTGCCCCTCCTGGTCGTCAGCGCTGACCGGCCCCATGAGTTTGTCGGCACCGGGGCGAGTCAGACCACCGAACAGACGCGGCTTTTTGGAGCTGCTGCGCGCCTGGTCGTGGACCTGCCCGCTGATCTGCTCGCCGACCTAGGTTCGACGGCCGGGGCCGCGGCCATCGCCGGCCAGGTCCGGAGACTGGTCGCCGCCGCCCGCGGAACCTTCAGCGACGATCCCGGCCCGGCCCAGCTCAATATCCGGTTCCGCCCGCCCCTGACCGCGGCCGAGGGCGTCCCCGTCGGCCCCAGCCCGGGCCGGCTCGAGGCACTGGCGCCCCTGCCCGGACCGCAGCTACCGACGACCGCCCGGCCCGTCCAGGCCGTGGCCCGGCGCGGGCTGATCGTCGCCGGTGACGGACCGGACGAGGCCGGGCCGGTCACCCGGGCTCTCGCTGAGCACCTTCGCTGGCCGCTGCTGGCCGAACCGACGTCCGGGGCTAGGGGCGGGCCGATGGCCCTGACCCGCTACGCCGAGCTCCTGGCCACTCCAGCTGGTCAGGAATTGGCGGGCCAGGCCGAGCACATCCTGGTCGCCGGTCACCCGAGCCTGTCGCGTCCCGTGACCGCTCTCCTGGCGCGTACCGACATACCGGTTGAGGTCCTCGCCACGACTGCCCGCTGGACTGACGTCGCCGGAAATGCGGCCCGGGTCCTGCCGCTACCGCGTGACCCCGGCCAGGTTCCGGAACTGGTGGGCATCCTTGGGCTGGACCCCATCGGCAGCGATTGGGTCGGCGGGTGGCGCCGGGCGGTCGCGGCGCTGGCGCCCCTGCCCGTACCGGGTGAGAAGCTGACGGCCGCCGAGGTGGTGCTCGCTGCCTACCGGTCCAGCGTCGAGCCTGAGGGGCCCGGGCCCCGGCTCGTGGTGGCCTCCTCCATGACGATCCGCTACCTCGACCGCTTCGCGCCACCGGCTGTGGGGCCCGGCCCGGGGGTGGTGGCGAACCGCGGGCTCGCGGGTATCGACGGGACACTCGCCACCGCCGTCGGGCTGAGCCTGGCCTCAGGGGAGCCGACCCGGGTGGTCCTGGGTGATCTAGCCTTCCTGCATGACGCCATGAGTCTTGCCCGCGGCAGCTTAGAGACCGAACCTGATCTGCAGGCCGTCGTCGTCGACGACCGGGGCGGCGCCATCTTCTCGACCCTCGAATACCCACAGCTCATGGCAGCCGAAGTTTTCGACCGCTATTTCACCGCCCCCCAGGCGACGGACATCCCCCGGCTGGCACGGGCATTGGGCGCCCACGTTCACGAGCCGCGTTCTCGCAGCGACCTGCACGCCATCTTGTCCAGGCCGCCGCGGGGTCTGAGCGTGGTCCACGTACGGGTTCATCCCTGAGCGTTAACAGATCAAGGATTGAGCCGGTCGGGCACAGCTCCAAAGGCGGCCAGCATGGGCCGCATCTTCGCCCAGGTCTCGGCCAATTCGTCCTCAGGCTGAGATTCAGGCAGGATCCCCCCGCCACCGAAGACCCGAGCCGGCGATCGCGGCCCGGCGACCCCCGCCGCGAGGGCGGCGCTGCGCAGGGCGATGCACCATTCTCCCTCACCATGCCAGTCCACCCACCCGACAGGCCCGGCGTAACGTTCTCGGTCCAGGCCTTCGAGCTCGGCGATCAGTGCGAGGGCCGCCCCGGTTGGGGTTCCGCCGACGGCTGCCGTGGGATGCAGCGCTCTCACCAACGACAGCGCACCGGTGTCCCCGGCGACAACCCCCGAGATGTCACTGGCCAGGTGCAAGACATTGGGCAGGGTCAGTACGAAACGTTCGCCGGCCTCGACCACCGAACACAGGGGAGTCAGCGCTGCCAGCGCGGAAGCGCGGGCGAAGTCGTGCTCGCGGACGTTCTTATCCGAGGCCTCCAACCAGGCTCCAAGACGAATGACCTGCGCCGCATCCTCACCGCGCCGTCTGGCCGTACCCGCCAGGACCCGGCTGCGCAGGCGCCGGCCCTCCAGCCGCAGCAGGGGCTCGGGGCTCGCTCCGATCATGGAGTCGACGCCGAAGGTCCAACAGGTGGGGTAGGCGCGGGCGAGCCGGGCTAGCAGGGTCCCGGCGGCCACCTCGCGGCCGGGACGTACCAGGGCGTCGCGGGCGAGGACCACCTTGTCAGCCTCGCCGGCGCGCATCCGGCGGCGAAGCTCGTCCACGATGGCCAGGTACTCGGCCTCGGTGCGAGAGCCGGTCTCCACCTGTACGTCACCGTCTGGTGTTCCTGGCTCCCGGCGACCCGCGTGCAGCTCAGCAAGAACCGTGGCAGTCTCTGGGTGGGCTTCACCGTGCGGCACAGCCGTCGTCAGCCAGGCGCCAGCCTCGTCCAGCCCGATCAGGATTCGCGGGACAATCAGCACCGATCTGGCTGTGGAGCTCTCGGCGAATGTGATTGTTCCGGCTGCGACAGGTCCGGTTCCCGGTCGTACGAGGGGATCAGACCACCAAGAGGCGTAGATGATGGCGCGCCAGGCCGCGCGGAGAACCTCACAGCGGTCAGCCCCCAGCGCAGACATTTCTAGGCAACGTCCGAACCCGACCAGACCGCGACCATGGCGCACCCATGACACGACATCGCGGTGGCCGGTCAGCAGGTCGATGAGCGAGTGGGGGCCGTACAGCCCGAGGGCCTGCGCATCGATGGGGAGAGTACGTATCGACAGCGGTGGCGGAGCATTGCGGACGGCTTCGGCGGTGAGCCGCAGGGCGGGCTGCGGCAGAGGGTCACGGTTCACGCTGCCCCATTCTGATGAGATCCTCGACCGGGTGGTATCCGTGGTCTTCCCGAGACCGCACCTACGATGCGGTCGTGACCAGCGAGCAGCACTACCACATCGGTTTTAGCCGTGATGATCTTCCCGCCGGGACCCGGGTCGCCCTGTTGTCCGGAGACCCGGGCCGCTCCGAGCTGGTGGCTACCACCCACCTCAGCCAGGCCCGGGAGCTTTCCCGCCACCGCGGCCTGGACTCGTTCGTGGCGGAGCTGCCGTCGCGTCGCCCGGTGGTCTGCGCCACTAGCGGCATGGGTGCCCCGTCGATGTCGATCGTGGTCAACGAATTGGTCCAGGTTGGGATTACGACGATTATCCGGATCGGTACCTGCGGCTCGATCCAGGACGGCCTGGCGCCCGGTGCTGTCGTTGTCGCCGCGGCGAGTTTGTCGAACCAGGGCGCTACCGGCGACATCGCACCGGTCGGATTCCCGGCTGCCGCGGACCCATTCCTCAGCGTCGACCTGGCCCGTGCAGCCGAGGACCTCGGGATCGAGCACCGAGTCGGGGTTGTCGCCTCGACCGACACCTTCTTCGAGGGACAGGAACGCTCGGCCTCCTCAGCGAACCCGAGCCTGCTGCGCCGGATCCAGGGGCAGACCGACGAATACCGCGACCTGGGCGTCCTCGCCTACGAGATGGAGGCCGGCACCCTGTTCACGATGGGACTCGTCTACGGATTCCGGGCTGGGTGTGTCCTCGGCGTCGTTGCCCAGCGGACTCGCGCAGAGCGGCCGGTGCTGGAGGCGAAGGCCCAGGCGGTTGACAACGCCCTGCGGGTCGCCCTGGCTGCCGCCGAGTCGTACGCCTGACCCGGGTCAGTCCGGCCAGCCAGGGTATTCAGCCAGACCCAACCCAAACGGTAACCCGTACCCGCTCGCGGCTACTAGGAAGTCAGCGGCCCGGCGACGGTCCTCGGGCCCGGCCGAGGCCACCCAGACCGCGCTGGCCTGGGTGAGCGCGTCGATGAGCCCTCCGAGCAGGGCCGACACTTTCGCCTCGCCCGAGGTCGGTGGTAGCGAGTACGCGCCCAGCCCCGGATCGGGACTCACTGACCGGGTCCGTAGATAGGCCATCAGAGCGTCCCGGTCGGTCTTGAGCGTGGTCAGCAGGGTCTCCACAGTCGGGCGCCACGAATGCCGAGTGGGCAGCAGACCAAGAGCCGACTGTACGCCGTAGACCGCTTCGTGTAGCCGGGCCAGTACCTGGTTCGCGGCCGCGTCCCAAGAGCCGGCAGCCTGTACCAGTCGCATCGCCACTCCAGCCCGGGCCGCGGAGACTGGCAGCGTGAGCGCTGTGCGTGCCTGCTGCGCCGACGCTGCCAGCGCCGCCCAGAATGCCGCCAAGACACCGCTGGACTCGGCTGCCAACACCAGCTCGGCATCTCGAGCCGCAGTAAGCGCCGAGGTCATCGCCGCCAAGCCGGCCTCGCGGCTGCCCGTGGCCCTGGCGGCGGCTGAGGGCGCCAGGCCGGGCTCCCGGCGTAGGGGCTGGTCGGTGGCTAGGACCTGGGCATGACGCCGGCGGATCTCGGCCAGTGACCTCCAACGGGCGGCATCGGAACCGGCCCAGGAAGCTGCGGCTGAGCCGTTCAGGACCGCTGCGGCTGCTAACTCCAGGCCGAGGGCTTGATCGGACCCGGCCGGGCGGGAGGGGACAGCGGCGAGCTGAGGCTGCGGGGTTCCCTTGATTCGAGGGTCGGTCAGCCAGGTCCCAGAGCACCCTGCCAGTGCTGCCACTGTGATCCCCACGAACGCCCGCCGTCGCATGGGGTCAACCTACCGGGGCGGTCCACTCCAGGGTGTAGCGGAAGAACAGCCGCCGGCGGTACCTGGCTCCCGGCAGCTGTCGCCGGGCAGCGGCTCGGACCTCGGCGTAGGTCTGTTTCGGTTCCCGTACCGGCATCGTGGGGTCCGGACCTGGGCTGGTACGGCCGCAGATCCGGCGGCTGAATCCCAGCAGCGGATTCGCCAACACCGCCACGAAGTCCAGCGCCCGGTCGGCGGGGGAAGATGATCTGGCCAGGCCGACCACCAGCAGTCGTCCTCCAGGAGTGACGAGGCGGCCAAGGCCCGCCAACCCAGCCTCCAGATCGAGATGGTGCAGTACCGCCACCGCAGTCACCACATCGTACGAGGTCATGGTCGTCAGCTCGGCCGCCGACAGGGGCCGAATCGAGACCCCGGGCAGGGACCCGGCCCGGGCCAGGGCAGCGGCGACCATCGTCTGGTCTGGGTCCACTCCCAGCACCCGATCCACCCGAGTCGCTAGCCGCGACACCAGCAACCCGCTGCCGCAGCCCACGTCGAGCGCGCTAATGGCTTCTTGCGGGACTCGGGCCAATAGCCAGGGGTGGAACCGTTCGTTGTGGTCCCACCAGAGCCGCCGGTTGATCCGGTCCAGGACCGATTCCGCCCACCGCGTAGCCCGGTTCACTGATCGAGGCATCATCGACTTTGTGCGTCTTTTCCGTCGTGTCTGAGGTTATGCTGGCGGCCACAACCGCTGCGCCCAACCGGAGGACCGCATGGAGCTGACTACCCTGAGGGTACTCAGGGTACTCGTGGAGCCGGTCTTGGCTGCCCATCGCCTGGAATTGGACAGTCTCGAGGTCGTGCCTGGCGGTGGTCGGCGGGTGCTGCGGGTGACCGTCGACGGCGATGGCCCGAAGGGTCGTGGACCGTTGTTGGATGACGTGGCCGCGGCTTCCCAGAGCATCTCGCAGGCCTTGGATAGTTGCGACCTCACCGGCTCCGCGCCGTACCTGCTGGAGGTCACCTCGCGCGGGGTCAGCGCCCCGCTGACCAAGCCGCAGCACTGGCGCCGAAATCGTGGGCGCCTGGTTGAGGTGAGGCTGGTTGACGGTTCTCGCCGGACCGAGCGGATTCGTGGTGCCGACGAGGAACAGGCATTGCTGGACAGTGGCCCGGTCCGGTATGCCGAGGTGCAGCGCGCCACCATCCAGGTCGAATTCAACCGCCCGGCCGATCCCGATCTCGACGAACCCGACGAGCAGGAGTGACATGGACATCGACATGGCCGCGCTACGCCAGCTGGAGCGCGACAAGGAGATCCCGACCGCAGTCGTGATCGAGGCGCTGACCGATGCGCTGCTCAACGCGTACGAGAAGACCACGGGCCACGCTAAGGGGGCCCGGGTCGTGATTGACCGCAAGAGCGGCAAGGTCCAGGTCTTAGCGCCCGAGATGGACGCGGACGGCCAGCAGGTAGGCGAATACGACGACACCCCGTCCGGTTTCGGCCGGGTGGCAGCTGCGACCGCCCGCCAGATCATCTTCCAACGGATCCGTGAGGCCGAGGACGAGCAGAAGTTCGGGCACTTTGCCGCCAGCGAGGGAGACATCCTGGCTGGGGTGGTGCAGCAGGATCGGCATAGTTCCACGGTTCGGGTGGATCTCGGCAAAGTCGAGGCGATCTTGCCCCAGGCCGAGCAGGTGCCGGGCGAGGACTACCGCCACGGCACCCGGCTGCGGGTCTACGTGGTGGCGGTCCGGCGTGACTTCCGCGGCCCCCAGGTGGTGGTCTCGAGGACTCATCCCGGCCTGGTTGAGAAGTTGTTCGTGCTCGAGGTGCCGGAGATCGAGCAGGGAGTGGTGCAGATCAAGGCCCTGGCTCGTGAGGCCGGGCACCGGACCAAGCTCGCAGTCCACTCGGTCAATCCCGACGTTTCGGCTAAGGGCGCCTGTATTGGCCCGGTGGGGCAGCGGGTCCGGGCCGTGATGAATGAGCTCGGCGGGGAGAAGATCGACATCGTCGACTGGTCCGACGACCCGGCGACCTTCGTCGCGTCGGCGCTCTCTCCGGCCCGGGTGAGCAGCGTAACCGTGGTCGACCCGGCTGCCCGTTCGGCGCGGGTCGTCGTCCCGGACTACCAGCTCAGCTTGGCGATCGGCAGGGAGGGGCAGAATGCCCGATTGGCGGCCCGGCTCACCGGCTGGCGGATCGACATCCGTCCCGACACCCCCACCGACTCGCCCGGCTAGTCGGCGTCTCGTCATGTCCGAACCGGTCCGTACCTGCATCGGCTGCCGGCGACGAGAGTCCGCCTCGCGGCTAGTACGGGTGGTCTGGGACGTTGCCGCCGCCCGGCTCCGGTGGGACCCGCAGTGTCGGCTACCGGGGCGAGGTGCCTGGTTGCACCCGACACCGGAGTGCCTGCGCCAGGCCGGCCGCCGGCGGGCCTTCACCCGTGCGCTGCGACTGTCGGGGATCCCGGTGGACCCCACCGCACTCCACATCGACGACGCGATTGCCGACTAGGGCGCGAGAGGGCCTAGACTGGGTAGCTGGTGGCCCAGTTCGGGCAGGTGACGACCAGAAGGTGGGCTAGCGCTCATGACCACTCGATGAGTACGCCGCAATGACAACCAGCTAGCGGTCCGCGACGTTCCGGTGCGGACTTGAAGGAGAGTAGTGGCCAAGGTCCGTGTCTGGGAGCTCGCAAAAGAGCTCGGACTCGAAAGTAAGGAACTTCTGACAAGGCTCAACGACATGGGTGAGTTCGTGCGCTCCGCCTCGTCGACGATCGAGCCTCCGGTGGTGCGCAGACTACGGGAGAATGCCGCCCATGCTGCAGCGGCCCCGGCCGCCGTGACCCCGGCGGCACCGCCCCCCGCCAAGCCCGCCAGCCCGCCCCGGCCGGGTCCGGTGGCCAAGCCAGCCGCCCCGGCGTCTACCCCAGCGCATCCTCGGGCTGCCTCCGGTGCTCCCGAACCGGGCGCCAGCCGCGTGGCAGAGACCACCTCGGCGACACCCGGACCTCGCCCGGGAGCTCGTCCTGGTCCGCGCCCGACAGATCCACGTCCGGCGGAGTCTCGCCCGGCCGAGCCGGCGGAGTCTCGCCCGGCCGAGCAGCCACCGGCTCGCCAGCCCGAGGCCAGTCCCGGCGACGGTCGTCCCTCGGCTCCTCGTCCCGGCGACGGCCGCCCGGCGGCGGCTCCTCGCCCAACCGCCCCCACCCCAGGCCCCCGTCCGGGCCCGCGGCCCGGGCCCGCCACGGCAGGTGCCGGTCGGCGCCCGTCCGGCACCCCACGGCCCGGTAACAATCCGTACGCCTCATCGCAGGGGATGGGTGTACGCCGTCCCGGCGAGACTGACTCCCGGATGCCTCGACCCGGTGGCACCGGACCGCGGCCCGGGATGCCTCGACCTAACCCCGGCATGATGCCCAAGACCACCTCGCTGGGAGGTCCTTCGGTCCGGGCTCGGGCCGCTGGGGCCGGTGGCCCCGGCCGGGGCCGTCCCGGTGGGGGCGGTGTCAGCCGTCCCGGTCTCGGCGGTGGCACCGGGCCGGTCGGCGGTGGCCGCGGTGGCCGCGGCGGCCGCGGCGGTTCCGGAACCCAGGGCGCCTTCGGGCGGCAGGGTGCCGCCGGCCGACGAGGCCGCAAGTCGAAGAAGCAGCGTCGGCAAGAATTCGACCAGATGGAGGCCCCGACGATCGGTGGTGTCCGGATCCGGCCTGGCGACGGTTCCAAGATCCGGCTGGCCCGGGGGGCCTCGCTGACCGACCTGGCCGAGAAGATCGGCGTCGAGCCGGCAACCCTGGTACAGGTGTTGTTCAACCTCGGTGAAATGGTCACCGCCACCCAGTCTGTGGCCGACGACACCTTGCAGGTGTTGGGCGCCGAACTCAATTACGACATTGAGGTGGTCTCGCCGGAGGATGAGGACCGGGAGCTGCTGGAGAGTTTCGACATCGACTTCGGGGAGAACACCGGGGGCGAGGAGGATCTGGCACCGCGACCGCCGATCGTCACCGTGATGGGCCACGTCGACCATGGCAAGACCAAACTGCTGGACGCGCTGCGCCACAGCAATGTGGTGGCCGGCGAGGCCGGTGGGATCACCCAGGCCATCGGCGCGTACCAGGTCGAGACCGAGGTCGACGGCGTCGAACGCCGGGTCACCTTCATCGACACCCCTGGCCACGAGGCGTTCACCGCGATGCGAGCCCGCGGCGCGAAGTCGACCGATATCGCGGTGTTGGTCGTGGCCGCGGACGACGGGGTGATGCCGCAGACAATCGAGGCGATGAACCATGCCAAGGCGGCCGAGGTGCCGATCGTGGTGGCGGTGAACAAGATCGACAAGCCGTCGGCCGACCCGACCAAGGTCCGCGGCCAGCTCACCGAGTTCGGCCTAGTGCCGGAGGAGTACGGCGGCGAGACCATGTTTGTCGATGTCTCGGCCATCGCCAAAACCGGCCTGGATCAGTTGCTGGAGGCGATCGTGCTGACCGCCGACGCGGAACTGGATCTGCGCGCCAACCCGGACATGCCGGCCCAGGGCGTGGCCATTGAGGCCCATCTGGACAAGGGCCGCGGCCCGGTGGCGACGGTGCTGGTGCACCGCGGGACACTGCACGTCGGTGACTCGGTCGTAGCTGGTTCAGCGCACGGCCGGGTCCGGGCGATGATCGACGATGACGGCAACACCGTCGCCGAGGCCCCGCCGTCGATGCCGGTTCAGGTGCTGGGCCTGACTTCGGTTTCCGGGGCAGGCGACAATTTCCTGGTCGTGGAGGACGACCGCAAGGCCCGCCAGATCGCTGAGCGGCGTGAGTCCCGGATGCGGGCGGCGCAGCTGGCTCGCTCGACACGCCGCAAGACATTGGATCAGCTGTTCGAGCAGCTGGCCAAGGGGGAGACTCAAGAGCTGAAGTTGATCCTCAAGGGCGACACCGCTGGTTCGGTGGAGGCGCTGGAAGACGAACTGCTCAAGATCGAGGTCGGCGACGAGGTCTCCCTGCGGATCATCGATCGTGGCGTCGGCGCGATCACCGAGACCAATGTGACCTTGGCTTCGGCTTCGGATGCGGTGATCATCGGCTACAACGTCCGTCCGCAGGGCAAGGCCACCCGTCTGGCCGATAGTGAGGGCGTCGACATCCGCTACTACTCGGTGATTTACCAGGCAGTCGACGATGTCGAGGCGGCTCTGAAGGGCATGCTGAAACCGGAATTCGAGGAGCAGACCCGTGGCCAGGCGGAGATCCGTGAGATTTTCCGTTCCTCCAAAGTCGGCGTCATCGCAGGCTGCATGATCATCGACGGCATCATCCGGCGCCATGCGCAGGCCCGGCTGCTGCGGGACGGAATCGTCGTCGCCGAGACCAGCATCAACACGCTGCGCCGGGAGAAGGACGACGTGGTCGAGGTCCGTGAGGGATACGAATGCGGTATCACGCTCACGAACTATTCCGACATCCGCATCGGTGATGTTATCGAGACCTTCGAGATGGTGGAGAAGCCGCGCAGCTAGCAGGTACGACGCTGGGCCGTCGGCGTCGGCCGGCGGCCCTACCACCAGGAGGAAAAGCATGACCAGCCCACACGCCCTGAAACGGGCCGAGCAGATCAAGCACATCGCAGCCGAGATGCTGGAGAAGCGGATCAAGGATCCACGGCTCGGCTTCGTCACCGTCACCGACGTCCGGCTCAGCAAGGACGGACGGGAGTGCATCCTGTTCTACACCGTCCTCGGCACCCCGCAGGAGGTGGCCGATACCGCGGCTGCGCTGGACACCGCCAAGGGCCAGGTGCGGACCGCAGTCTCGCGGCAGCTGGGACTGAAGTTCGCCCCGACGATCACTTTCGTGCCGGACGCGATGCCCGAGACCAGCTCGCAGATCGAGGAATTACTGGCCCAGGCCCGGGCCGGAGACGCCAAAGTCGCGGCCCAGGCGCAGGGGGCGCGGTATGCGGGGGAGCCCGACCCCTACCGCAAGCCCGCCGACGAGCCGGCCGGCGACGATCAGGAGTGAGCGACAGGTCAGGCCTGCTGGTCGTCGACAAGCCGGGCGGCTGGACCTCGCATCAGGTGGTGGGCCGGATCCGGCGCCTGGCCGGCACCCGACGGGTCGGTCATGCCGGCACTCTGGATCCGATGGCCACCGGGGTCCTGGTGGTCGGGGTGAACCGGGCCACCCGGCTGCTGGGTCACCTCGCCCTGCACGACAAGCGCTACCAGGCCACGATCCGGATCGGCCAGGCAACCGTCACCGATGACGCCGAGGGTGAGGTAGTGGCGGCACCGGGCGCCGCTGGGATTGGCCTGGAGCAGGTTCGGTCCGCCGCGACCCGGCTCACTGGCGAGATCTGGCAGGTGCCGTCCGCGGTCTCGGCGATCAAGGTCGACGGGCGCCGCTCGTACGCCCGGGTCCGGGCCGGTGAGCAGGTGGAGCTACCCGCCCGGCAGGTGAACGTGACCCGTCTCACGATCGACGCCGCCCGCGCCACGACCGCCACCGACGGCGCCGCGGTGCTCGATCTAGATGTGGATGTCGAATGTTCATCGGGAACGTATGTTCGAGCCCTGGCTCGGGACCTGGGCCGGCTGCTAGGCAGCGCCGGACATCTGAGCGCGCTGCGCCGTACCCGGGTCGGACCATTCACGCTGGACCAACCACATCTGGCTTCTGACCTGGAACGGCTACCGGACGAAGCTTGGCTGTCGCTGGCGGCGGCCGCCAGGCTCTGTTTCCCGGTCGTGGAGGTTGATGCCGATCAGCTCCGAGACCTGGCGTACGGGCGGCCGCTGTCGGCTCCGGTCGATACGCTCACCGCCGCGATCGGACCTCACGAGACCTTGGCCGGTTTGTACGGTCCTGACGGTGGCCGGCCGGTCGCCGTGCTGCAGAGCCCAGGAGAGAAGCGATGACGGGGCAACGATCGGTGGTCGTGATCGGTAATTTCGACGGCGTCCACGCCGGTCACCGCGCATTATTGGCCCAGGCCCAGGCCGTGGCGCCTGACCTGCCGCTGATCGTGGTCACTTTCTGGCCACATCCGATGTCGGTGCTGCACCCCGACGAGGCCCCACAACTGCTGTGTGACCTGCCGGAGCGGATCCGGCTGCTACGGCAGGCCGGCGCCCACGATGTCCGGGTCGTCGAGTTCACGCCCCGGACCGCCACCTGGTCACCCAAACATTTCGTCGACTTCACCATTCTCCCGCTGCGGCCCCAGGTGGTCGTGGTGGGGGAAAACTTCCGTTTCGGACACCGGGCGGCGGGTACCGTGGAGGTCCTGCGGGAAGTCGCAGCTGGCGCCTTCACAGTGGTCTCGCTGCCGCTGCTCGGCGACCAGGCCACCTTGTCATCAAGCCGGGTCCGGGCAGCACTCGCCGCCGGGGATGTCCGCCAGGCGGCCCACATGCTGGGACGGCCATTCCGGTTCAGCGGGATCGTGGTCCTGGGCGATCAGCGCGGCCGGACCATCGGCTATCCGACCGCCAACTTGACGGTGCCGATGGATCGGGCCTGCCCGAGCGACGGGGTCTACGCGGGCTGGTTGACCCGCCTAGACACCGATCAACGATATCCGGCGGCGATTTCGGTCGGTTCCAACCCCACCTTCGACGGCGTCGAGCGCCGCGTCGAGACCCACGTCTTGGACCGCGACGACCTCGAACTGTACGGGGTCCCGATCGGGATCGACTTCATCGACCGGCTGCGCGGGCAGGTCCGTTTCGACGGGGTCGAGGCCCTCGTGGGCCAGATGGTGCACGATGTTGAACAGGCGCGCGACCTGCTCAGCCGAGCCTGAACTCGGTCAGTCGAGGTAGCGCAGGCTCTTGCGGTAGATCGCGTCGTGGTAGACGGCTTTGTCGTCGGGGGTGTCGACGCCTTCGACGATGCCGGTCTCGACTCTGCGGTGGTTGCCGGTTGGCTCGTACCCGAGGCTGATGTAGAGCGGGATAGCCCGGTAGTTGTCCGGGTCGACGCCGAGGAACACCTCCTCGAAGCCCAGGTCTCGGGCAAACCGCTGCACAAACTCGTCCAAGGTCGTGCCCACCCCCTGCCGACGGGCGTGCTGGTACACGTACATGTTGCGCAGTTCCGGGCATAGGTCGCCTTCGCTGACATCCAGGACCACGGTGCCATGGGGATCTGTGCCGCGGATTGCGATGATGTAGTACGAGGAGCCGTCCTGGGCTTCGACGAAGCGACGGTCACAGACGTAGCCGTCGCTGCGATCTTCAAGCGCCCGCAATGCCGGCAGGTCTTCGGGGGTCACCAAACGGACCACGATCGGATCAGCCATACGTAACTCCTTGCCATTAGTGACGAACGATGGTGAATCCTGACGATGCCTGATCACAGGCATCAGCCCTGCAGCCACGGATGCTGACCGACGAGCCTTGCGGTCCATGATGCCCATCCCGGCGCACTTGGCAGCGGGCGGGGTGCCGACTTCGCAGCGCAGACACGATTTCACCAAGTCAGGCGGGGGCTGATAGCCTGATAGACGCCGTCGATCGGCCGCGAACGCCCAAACGCCTCACCTGCACCGTGCAACCGAGGCATCGCGCAACGGGAACCTGGAGGGGAGAGCACGCCATGGACGCTGCGACCAAGAAGAAGATCATCGACGAGTACGCGACGGCCCCGGGCGACACCGGCTCTCCCGATGTCCAGATCGCGTTGCTCACCAAGCGGATCGCGCACCTGACCGAGCACCTCAAGGTGCACAAGGGCGATCACCATAGCCGGCGCGGTCTGATGCTGATGGTCGGTCAGCGCCGCCGGCTGCTGAACTACGTCGCCAAGAATGACATCGAGCACTACCGCAGGCTGATCGAACGCCTGGGTCTGCGTCGGTGATCCTGCTCGGCCCGCCCGAACCTGGGCGGGCCGTTCGTACAACTGCACACGTGCAACATCACACCTAGCGAGTGTCCCGTCACCGGCGGAACGGCGGTCCTCGGTAGTGGGCAACGGGTAGGCCTGGCCGCCCCGCGGCCCTCGATCGAAGACCGGTTCCCGGGCCGTCGGGTCATCTATCGACCGTGATGCTCGCGTAACCGAAAGGAGGACCCGTGGAGGGTCCCGATCTGCGTTTTACTGAGGCCGTTATCGACAACGGCGCCCATGGCCGACATGTGGTGCGGTTTGAGTCCGGCCTGTTGGCCCGGCAGGCCGACGGCTGTGTCTCGGTCTACCTCGACAACGACACCATGGTTCTGGCGGCGACGACCGCCTCCGCCAATCCCCGTGACGGGATTGATTTCTTCCCGCTGACGGTGGACGTCGAGGAACGGATGTACGCCGCTGGCCGGATTCCCGGCTCGTTCTTCCGGCGTGAGGGCCGTCCCTCCGAGGGCGCCATCCTGGCCGCCCGACTGATCGACCGGCCGCTGCGGCCGTGCTTCACCAAGGGCCTGCGCAACGAGGTCCAGGTGGTGGCCACGGTAATGGCGTTGAATCCGCAGGTGCTCTACGACGTGGTCGCGATCAATGCCGCTTCGGCGGCGACGACCCTGGCCGGGCTGCCTTTCTCCGGCCCGGTGGGCGGGGTTCGAGTCGCGCTGATCGGCTCAGACTGGGTCGTCTTCCCGACCGTGGACCAGTTGGAGGGCGCCGCCTTCGACATGGTGGTGGCCGGTCGGGTGCTGCCAGATGGGGATGTCGCGATCATGATGGTCGAGGCGGAATCCACCGAGCACACCTGGAACCTGGTCCGCTCCGGGCGGACCGCGCCGACCGAGGAGGTCGTGGCGCAGGGCCTGGAGGCTGCTAAGCCGCATATCAAGGCGCTCTGCGACGCGCAGGCCGAATTGGCGACGCTGCTGCCCAAGGCCAGCCGGCAGTTCCCGGTCTTCCTCGACTACGAGCCTGACGTGTATGAGGCTGTGGCCGCTGCCGGTACCCAGCGGGTCGGGCAGGTCAATTCGATTCCCGGCAAACAGGATCGGGAGGTGGCGACCGAGGAACTGCTGGTTGCGCTCCAGTCCGAATTGGCTGAGCAGTTCGAGGGCCGGGAGAAAGAAATCACCGGCGCCTACCGGGCCTTGACCAAGAAAGTGGTCCGGCATCGGACCCTGACCGAGAAGGTCCGTATCGACGGGCGTGGGGTGCGTGACATCCGGACCCTGTCCTGCGAGGTCGGAGTGCTGCCCCGGGTGCACGGTTCGGCGCTGTTCATTCGCGGCGAGACCCAGATCCTGGGAGTCTCCACGCTGAACATGCTCGACATGGAGCAGAAGCTGGACACCTTGGCGCCGGAGACCAGCAAGCGCTACATGCACAACTACAACTTCCCGCCGTACTCCACCGGTGAGACCGGGCGGGTCGGTTCGCCGAAGCGGCGCGAGATCGGCCACGGCGCCCTCGCGGAGCGGGCCCTGGTGCCGGTGCTACCGAACCGCGAGGAGTTCCCGTACGCGATCCGTCAGGTCTCCGAGGCACTGGGCTCGAACGGTTCCACCTCCATGGGATCGGTCTGTGCCTCGACGCTGTCGCTGCTGAACGCCGGGGTGCCGCTGAAGGCGCCGGTGGCCGGGATCGCGATGGGTCTGATGAGCGAGGAGATCGATGGGACCCGTCACTATGTGGCGCTGACCGACATCTTGGGCGCCGAGGATGCGCTCGGTGACATGGACTTCAAGGTCGCCGGTACCCGCGACTTCGTCACCGCCCTCCAGCTGGACACCAAGCTCGATGGGATTCCAGCCGATGTGCTGGCCGGGGCCCTGGTCCAGGCCCGGGAAGCCCGCTTCACGTTGCTGGACGTGATGGCCCAGGCCATCGACTCTCCCGACGAGATGAGCCCGTTCGCGCCGCGGATCATCACCGTCCGGGTCCCGATCGACAAGATCGGCGAGGTCATCGGCCCAAAGGGGAAGGTGATTAACCAGATCCAGGACGATACCGGCGCGAACCTGTCGATCGAGGACGATGGCACCGTCTACATCGGGGCCGATAACGGCGAGGCCGCTGAGGCTGCCCGCGACATGGTGAACGCGATCGCCAACCCGCAATTGCCGAAGATCGGGGAACGCTACCTCGGTACCGTGGTGAAACTGACCGCTTTCGGGGCCTTCGTCTCGTTGCTGCCCGGTAAGGACGGCCTGCTGCATATCTCGAAGCTGCGGCCGCTCGCCGGGGGCTCTCGGGTCGAGAGCGTCGAGGATGTGCTGGCGGTGGGGCAGAAGCTTCAGGTCGAGATCTCCGACATCGACGACCGGGGCAAGCTGTCCCTAGTCCCGGTTGTGGAGCAGGCCGAGTCTGAGTGAGTTCCGACCGGCCCGCCGTCGATTCTGTCCGCGCCTGCCGGACGAGCCGACGGCGGGCCGTCACAATGTCTGGGAGAGATCAGCCGAGGCGAGGAGGAATGATGCGGGTAGCGGTCTTCGGGGTGCACGGCAGGATGGGCGGTGAGGTCTGCCGAGCACTCACACTGAGCCCGGACCTGGATCTGGTTGCGGGCCTGGACGCCGGTGACAACCGCAAGGACGCCCGCCAAGCGGAGGTGGTGATCGACTTCACCCATCCCGACTCGGTGATGGACAACATCAAGTGGAGTATCGATCACGGCCTCCACGTCGTGGTCGGTACCAGTGGTTTCACCGAGGAACGCTACGCGCAGGTTCGAGAATGGTTAGGCTCTGAACCCCGGGTCGGGGTTCTGGTGGCGGCTAATTTCTCGATCGGGGCGGTCCTGATGATGCACTTCGCCACGATCGCGGCCCGACATTACGATTCGGTGGAGGTCATCGAATTGCATCACCCGAACAAGGTG
Organism: uncultured Propionibacteriaceae bacterium; assembly: GCA_938046585.1. Lineage (GTDB taxonomy): Bacteria > Actinomycetota > Actinomycetes > Propionibacteriales > Propionibacteriaceae > Fen-668. Next base: position 150,583 of record CALIWR010000005.1, read on the forward strand.
GATGCCCCCTCCGGCACCGCGGTCGCCACCGCCGACCAGATCGCCGCGGTTCGGCAGGAATCCGGGCTAGGTCCGGTCCCGGACGCGACCGTGCAGGAGATCGCCGGGGCCCGCGGGGCGGTCGTGGCCGGGGTTCACATCCACAGCGTCAGACTCGGGGGGCTGCTGGCTCACCAGGAGGTGCTGTTCGGCTCGGCGGGGGAAACCTTGACGATCCGGCACGATTCGATGGACCGAGCCTCATTCATGCCAGGGGTGCTGAGCGCGGTGCGCTGGGTACCCACCCATCCCGGTCTGACGATCGGGATCGGCCCGCTGCTGGGCCTGTCGACGCAACCGCCCGGAACTGAGAACGGGGCGGACTCGACCCGCGGCTAGGCTGGATCCATGATCCGACCTGGAAACCTCGACCTTCACGGGTACCTCGCCGGGGCGAGGAGCGCCTAATGGCGGCAGGACGGGGCGGGGCCCGGCTGCTGGTCGTGCTCGTAGTCGTGGCGGCGCTCGCCGCCGGGGTGGTGCTGCTGGGCAACACGGTCGGGCGTTCGTACCTGGAACGACAGCTGGCCTCCGCCGCACAGGCGCGGGCTGGTTTGTCGTCCGCCCCCACAGTCTCGATCAAGGATTCGCTGCTGGTCTGGTCGTTGCTGCGCAGACAGGCCGATCGGATCGAGGTCGCGGCCCAACAGGTTCCGTTCACAGTGGCCGGGGTTGATACGAGGCCCGACATCACAGTGGTCATGACCGATGTCAGTTTGAAGGATGATTCCCCCGTCGCCGGTAGTCTCACCGCCGACCTGACGTTGAGCTGGGCTGATGTCTCCACGCTGGCCCGGATCCCCCTCCAGAAGGGGACCGGAGATGTCGTGGAGACGACGATCACGAAGACCTTCCGCGGGATCCCGGTGGGCGCGGTGATCACTGCCCGACCGATCATCGACTCCCAAGGACAGCTGATGCTCACCGAACCTCAGGTCAAGGTCAACGGGGTGCGGTTGCCAGAGCAGGCGACCCGTTCCTTGGCGAATGCTGCGCTGGTCCCGATCGATCTGCAGCTACCCGCCGGTCTGAAGGCAACGAAGGTCTCGGTGGGCGAATCCGGGATGGTGCTGAGTGTCTCCGGAGACCATGTGGACCTCACTCAGCTACACCGCTGACCTGGGAAATGTCGGTATGCAATCGGACCTGCTTCAGCCTCAGATAGTCGTTGTCGACCTCGGCGTGGGCACCGTCGGGCGCCCAGCCCATCGCCTGCACAAAGCTTCGTAGGGCATCGTCGCCGGCGGTCAGCCACCAGGTGGCCCGGGTGAAGCCATCCATCCGCAAGGTCTCCACCGCCGCCTGGACGAGGCGGCTACCATGCCCTCGCCTTCGGGCCGCCGGGTGCACCAGCAGGTCCAGCACCTGCCCGTCGGTGGGTTCGGCGTCCGGATCCGACGACGGTCCCACCGCGACCATCCCAACGATCGGCTCCGAACCGGTCGACGGGCCGAGAGGAGTAGCGACCAGCACCCGGTAGCTGGCCAACGGTGGAGCCAGGATCGCCTGCCGCCAGACCGCTGTCATCTCCTCGGGCACCAGGTGCGCCAGCAACGGGTGGTACGGGTGGGTCGGGTCACGTAGCACTGCCCGCTGCACTGCGGTGATCGCCGCTGCCTCTGCCGGCAGCGCCAGCCGTACAAACCCGCTCATCGGGGGAACCTTAGCGGCCTGTCGCCCGGCCACAGAGCACTACGCTGGGGTACGTGCCAGATGCCGGACTTCGTACGCCGCCGCCACTCGCCCCCGACATCGTGCGGGTAATCCCGCTGGGCGGGCTGGGTGATGTGGGGCGCAACATGACCAGCCTCGAGGTGAATGGTCGGTTGCTGCTGATCGACTGCGGGGTGCTGTTCCCGGAAGACGACCATCCCGGAGTCGACCTGATCCTGCCAGGTTTGGAGGCAATCGCCGACCGGCTCGACGATGTCGAGGCGCTGGTCCTGACCCATGGCCATGAGGACCACATCGGCGCCGTGCCATACCTGTTGCGGCAACGTGGCGACATCCCGGTACTCGGGAGCCGGCTGACCCTGGGTTTTCTCAACGAGAAGCTCCGCGAACATCGGCTGCGTCGGGTGCAGCTGCGGACGGTCACCGATGGTGAACGGGTCAGCCTCGGCCCCTTTGATCTGGAATTCGTCGCGGTCAACCACTCGATCCCGGACGCGATGGCGGTCTTTGTGAGGACCGCCGGCGGCACCGTGCTGCACACCGGCGACTTCAAGATGGACCAATTGCCGTTGGATGGACGGATCACCGACCTGCGTAGTTTCGCCCGGCTCGGCACTGAGGGGGTCGATCTGTTCCTGGTGGACTCCACCAACGCCGAGGTGCCGGGGTTCACCCTGCCCGAGCAGGACGTGGAGCCGGCCCTGGAACGGGTCTTCGAACAGTCCCGGCAGAAACTGGTGGTGGCCTGCTTTGCCTCCCACGTACACCGGGTACAGCAGGTGCTGGATCTTGCCGTCCAACATGGTCGCAAGGTGGTGTACGTCGGCCGCTCGATGGTGCGCAATATGAGCGTGGCCCGGGATCTGGGCTATCTCAGGGTGCCCAGCGACACGCTGATCGAATTGGCGGACCTGAAGACGTATGCCGAGGATGAGGTGGTGATCATCTCCACCGGATCCCAGGGGGAGCCGCTGTCGGCGCTGTCGCGGATGGCTAACCGGGCCCATCCGCACGTCGAATTGCGAGCCGGCGACACGGTCCTGCTGGCCTCCTCGCTGATCCCCGGCAATGAGAATTCGGTATATCGGGTGATCAACGGGCTGGCCAAGATCGGTGCCCGGGTCGTCCACAAGGGCAATGCGCTGGTGCACGTCAGCGGTCATGCCAGCGCCGGGGAACTGCTGTACGCGTACAACATCGTCCAGCCCCGCAACGTGATGCCGGTCCATGGGGAAATCCGGCACCTGATCGCCAACGCGAACCTGGCCATCGCGACCGGGGTGCCACAGGAACGGACGATCGTGGTCGAGGACGGCTCGGTGGTGGACCTGGCCGGTGGGGTCGCCAAGGTCGTGGGACGGGTCGACGCCGGCTACATCCTGGTCGACGGCGCCAGCGTCGGGGGGCTGACCGAGGAATCTCTCGCGGACCGGAAGATCTTGGGCTCGGAGGGCTTCATCACGGTGGTGGCCGCGATCAACCTGCATGCTCAGCGGCTCACGTCGTTGGACATCCATGCTCGCGGTTTCGTGGCCGATGACGGGGTCTTCGACGAGGTCCGCCAGCAGATCATCGACGATCTGCGAGGGGCCCTGGCTGACGGGGTCGACGATCAGTACCGTCTACAACAGATCATGCGCCGCACCCTGGGGCGGTGGGTCTCCTCGACTCACCGGCGCCGGCCGATGATCCTGCCGGTGGTGGTGGCGACCTAGCCGATTAGGCACGACCCGAGCATGTCGGCTAATCTATTCGGGTTGCTTCGGGCACGGTCGTGCCCGTCCCCAGATCGAGGAGTGAGTCCCGTGGCTGCCGTGTGTGACATCTGCGCCAAGCGCCCGAGCTTCGGTCACAACGTGCCCTGGTCGAAGAAGAAGACCAACCGGCAGTGGAGCCCCAACATCCAGCGCGTCCGCGCGGTGGTGTCGGGAACGCCGAAGCGGCTCAACGTCTGCACCTCCTGCCTGAAGTCCGGCAAGGTCAGCCGCTGAGCCACCTGATCGAGCCCGCCTCCGCTGGGGCGGGCTTTGTCATGCCCGTGGCCCTCGGCGGCAGATCGTAGATTCAGCCCATGATCCGTACGCTCGCGGTGCATGGCTACCGGTCGCTACGCGACCTCGTGCTGCCACTCGGCCCGCTGACAGTGGTGACCGGGGCCAACGGCAGCGGCAAGTCCAGCCTGTACCAGGCATTCCGGCTACTTGCCGGTACGGTCACCGGTGACCTGATCGGATCCCTGGCCGTGGCCGGCGGGCTGGACTCGGTCCTGTGGGCCGGACCAGAGACGATCTCGCCGGCAATGCGCCGCGGTGAGGTGGCGGTGACCGGCACCACCCGGCGACAACCGATCAGCTTGCAGCTGGGTTTTTCGGGAGACGACCTCGGCTACCTGATCGACATCGGCCTGCCCAGCCCGCAGCAGACGACCATGTTCTCCCGCGATCCGCAGGTGAAGCGTGAACTGATCTGGGCTGGCCCGGTACTGCGTCCCGGGTCATTGCTGCTGCAACGTCGGAACGGGGCGCTGCGGCTGCGCGGTGAAGATGACCGGTTCACCGAGCTCGGCACGGGCCTGTCGCCGCGAGATTCGGTATTGGGCCGGGGCGGTGACCTTGCGATCTGCCCCGAACTGGCCGCGGTACGGGCCAACGTGGTCTCGTGGCGGTTCCACGACCAGATCCGCACTGATCCGCAGGCGCCGGCCCGCCGGCCCCAGATCGGAACCTGGAGTCCGGTGCTCGACCACGGAGGAGACAACCTGGCGCCGGCCCTGCAGACGATCCGGGAATCCGCGTACGCGACCACATTGGACAGTGTCCTCGACCGGGCCTTTCCCGGATCCCGACTTCAGGTGACCGAGACCGATGGCTGGTTCGGGCTGACGCTGCTGCAACCTGGGCTACTGCGGCCGCTGGGCTCCGGTGAACTGAGTGATGGAACACTGCGTTTCCTGGCTCTGGCTGCAGCATTGCTAAGCCCGCAGCCGCCGGCGCTGCTGGTCCTCAATGAACCAGAAACCAGTCTGCACCCCGACATGCTGCCCGCGGTCGCCGAGCTGATCAGCCAGGCTGTCTCACGAATTCAGATGGTGGTCGTTACCCATTCCACCGAACTGGCCACTCGTCTGGCCGATAGGGAAGGCACCCTGTGGCACGAGTTGGCCAAGGAATCGGGGCAGACAGTCGTGATTGATCAAGGTCTGCTGTCGCGACCGACCTGGCAGTGGGGCCGCCGTTAGCGCCGGCACCCGGCATAGACTCGGCGAGCGTGAGACCCGAGGATTTTGTTGCTGCCTTGCGGGGCGCGGCGCCGTACCTGCATGCCCACCACGGCAGCACCTTCGTGGTCGCCTTCCCCGGACGGACTTGCGCTAGCCCACAGTTCGCCGCCCTGCTTACCGACATCGCACTGTTGTCCAGCCTCGGTGTCCGGCTGGTCCTGGTGCACGGAGCCCGGCCCCAGATCGATGCCCAACTGGAGCTGCGCGGGATCGAGCCGCGATACCACCACGACCTGCGGATCACTGATGCCGCGACCATGGTGGGGGTGAAGGCCGCCGTGGGTGCCCTGCGCCTCGACATCGAAGCGGCGTTGGCGGCTGCTCTGGCCCGGGCTGCGATCGGGGGTGGGCAGGTACCGGTGACCGGGGGCACCTGGGTCACCGCCCGCCCGGAAGGGATCCGCGACGGGGTTGACCTGGCGCTCACCGGACGAGTTCGGCGGATCGACATTGATTCGATCCGCGAGGCCATCAGCGAGGACCGGGTGGTGTTGCTGTCGCCGCTCGGCTACAGCCCTACCGGGGAGGTGTTCAATCTACGGACCGCGGAGGTGGCTGAGGCGGTGGCGGTCGGCTTGAAGGCCGACAAGCTGATCTTCGTGCTGGGGTCGGACCCGCAGACGTGGCCGACCGTACGCCCCGGCGGCGATGGGAACCATTTCCTGGTGGGCGATGCCGAACGGTCGTTGAATCGTCCCGAGCTGGTGGGACAGCTGCCGGCCGAGGAGCGTGGCTGTGTTCGGTCGGCGCTCCGGGCAGCCCGCCACGGGGTGGCCCGGGTACACCTCGTCGGTGCCCATGACGGGGCCCTGCTGCGGGAGCTATACACCCGAGACGGCGGCGGCCTGATGTTCTATGCCGCGGAAGATTACGAGGCGCTGCGGGCGGCTCGGGCCGAGGACATCCCAGGAATCCTGGCCCTGCTGGCACCCCTGGAGGCTGAGGGGATCTTGGTGCCCCGCAGCCATGAGCAGCTCGAGCGGGACATCGACCAGTTCGCGGTGATGGTCCGAGACGGGCTAGTAATCGCGACCCATGCGGTGCACGACTACCCTGAGGAGGGGCTGGCGGAGCTGGCCTGTGTCGCGGTGCATCCGCAGTATCGGGGCAGTCAACGGGCTGCGACCTTGCTGATCCGGGCCGAACGTCAGGCCCGCCGCCGGGGGATCGACCGACTCTTTGTGCTCACTACTCAGACCCCGCACTGGTTCTTGGAGCATGGTTTCACCCAGGCCTCAGTTGAGGACCTGCCACCGGCACGACGTGAGACGTACAACGCCGCTCGCCGATCGGTGGTGATGATGAAATCCCTGAAGAAGGCCAGACGACCAGATGTAAAGCATCCTTGACATTATGTAAACGAAACTTTATTTTTGGGGGTATGAGCGATCCCATTGCCCCCGTACCTGCCGTCCGTGCTGCGCGACGGCCGTTCCCGCCATTGCCCGACCCCACCCGGGTCCCACCACTCGCCGTCCTGGTAGGGCTGTTAGTACTTCGGCTGGGGCTGCTCCTGGTGGCTGTGGGCGGGTCCTTTGCGGTTCTGAACGCCGCCGGCAGCGTCGCTCCCCGCGATACGGCCGTGCTCTGGTCCAATGTGTGGATCGTGCCGGTCGACCTGATCACGTTGGCGGTGGTCGCCTGGCTGCTGCGTCGCGAGGGGACCTCATGGAAGGCCCTGCTGGGCAGATTCACCGGTCGTGACCTGGCCTGGTCGGTCCCGGCCTCTCTGTTGTTCGTGGTGGCCTTCTTCGGTGCGACCTTCGTCGGCAACCTGGTCGCCTACGGTGGTCCACCGCCGACCTCGCCCTCGAACATGGGACCGGTTCCTCTCTGGTTGGGGATCTGGGCGATTCTGCTGATGCCGGTGACGATCGCCCTCGCTGAGGAGGTGCTGTATCGGGGCTATCTGCTGGCGCGGGTGCAGTCCAGGCTCGGGCAGGCGATGGGTTTCATCCTCGTCGCCGCCGGTTTCGGTCTCCAACATCTGGTCTTCGCTGTGGGTGACGGGCGCGCCATGCTGTCTCGGGTGCTGGCCCTATTCCTAGTCGGACTCGCTGTCCAGGCGATGTATGTCTGGTTCCGGCGGCTATGGCCGCTGGTGATCGGGCACTGGCTGCTCGATGCGGTGTTCTTAGGGCTTCCGCTGCTGGGCTTGGCTCTGGCACGGTAAGGGCCATGACGAAAGCCGGTTGGACGTACCTGAGACGGCTCGCTGTGGTGATGATCATCTACGGCGTGCTCCTGAGCGTCGCGATCATCGTGGTGAACCGGATAGATCCGGGTCCGTTGCGGTACGCCGCGATGCTGCTGGTATTACCCCCGCAGGTCGGGGTGGTCTGGGCCGTGGTCCGTCTGCTGCGCGAAGCCGATGAGTTCCAGAGTCGAAGCCTGGTGGAGTCCCTGGCGATCGGCTTCGCTGGTGGGAGCCTGACCTGCTTCTCGTACGGGTTGCTGCAGGTGGTGGGGGCTCCACACCTGAACTGGATGTTCGTATGGGTGGGGTACGCGCTGTGGTGGGCGATCGGAACGGCGATCGTGAGGTGGCACTACTCATGAGCCGAGAGTCCGCGGCGCGGAGATGTTCTCCATGAGGAACCGGTTACGCGAACTGCGGGCGCGTGACAACCTGACCCAGGCGCAGCTGGCTGCCGCATTGGACGTCTCGCGGCAGACCATCCATGCGGTGGAGTCGGGAAAATACGACCCGAGCCTGCCGTTGGCGTTCAAAATCTCAGCCCTGTTCCAGTTGCCCCTGGAACAGATCTTCTCGCCGGATTAGCCGGACCTGTCAGAGCCGGTCTCTAGGATCGAGCAGGTGACCGTCTGGCAGACCCCGATGTTCCGCGAGTTAGCCGCTGCGCTGACCGGCCTGCTCGGAGACCGGACCGCGAAGGCGCTGCGCCCACTCGGTTTGGAAACAGTCCACGACCTGCTGCGGCACCTGCCATTACACCTGATGTCCGGCACTGATCTCACCGACATCGGCCAGTTGATCGCCGATTATCGCCGCGGTGTGGTCCCCGATCAGATCGCGGTGGTGGCCAAGGTGCTGAATGTGGCGGTCAGAACCAGTAACGGGCGGCAGCGAGTCGAGGTAGTCCTGGGGGACCGGCGCGATCAGCTGCGGGTGGCCTTCTTCGGAAAACCGCAGCTGGTGCGCTACTGGTCCGACCTGTTGAGCAGCTCCGACCGCGGACTGTTCGCCGGCAAACTGGGCTGGTTCCGCGATCAGCCTCAACTCGCGCACCCCGCCTTCGTGATGCTCATGCCCGATGGCAGACTGGTCGGCACCCTGGACAACATGGCCATGGCCAAGCAGGTTCGCAAGGCTTCTTTCCTGGGGATCTATCCCCAGACCTCCCAGGTACGGACCTGGACTATCGCCGAATGCCTGGAACTGGCCCTCGAACGGATCGCGGGCCTGCCCGATGCCCTGCCCGTCTGGGTTCGGGAGGAGGCCGACCTGCTGGACTTCGAGACCGCCTGCCGGGCGGTGCACCAGCCTGAATCCCGAGATCAGCACGCAGCGGGAGTCCGACGTCTGATCTTCGATGAAGCTTTCGGGACGCAGGTCGCGATGGCCTATCGGCGCGCCGACGCCTCCCGAAGCCCCGCCATACCGCGGCCCCGGCGAGCCGGTGGGCTGCTCGACGCTTTTGACGCCCGATTGCCGTTCCAGCTCACCGACCAGCAACGTGAGATCGGAGACCTCCTGTTCGCCGAGCTGGGCTGTGACCGCCCCATGCAGCGACTACTGCAGGGTGAGGTCGGCTCCGGCAAGACCGTGGTGGCGTTGCGGGCGATGCTGGCGGTCGTCGACGCCGGTGGCCAGGCCGTCTTATTGGCGCCAACCGAGGTGCTGGCTCAGCAGCACTACCTCTCCACCATGAACCTGTTGGGTGACCTGGGGCTGGGACGCCAGCTTGGCGGCGCCGACGAGGCCACCCAGGTGGTGCTGCTGACCGGTTCGGTCTCGGCCGCGGCAAAACGTGAGGCGCGGTCCCGGATCGCCTCCGGCGAGGCGGGGATCATCATCGGCACCCACGCCGTACTGGACCAACGGGTCCAGCTGGCCGATTTGGGCCTGGTGGTGGTCGACGAGCAGCACCGCTTCGGGGTGGAACAGCGTCATGCCCTGGGCAGCAGAGGTGATCAGCACCCGCACGTCCTCGTGATGACCGCCACCCCGATTCCCCGCTCAGTGGCGATGACCGTCTTCGGTGATCTTGAGGTGTCGACCCTGACCCAGCTCCCACAGGGGCGGGCCGAGGTCAGCACCACCCTGGTCGATCAGCGTCGCCAGCCGACCTGGGTGGATCGGGCCTGGCAGCGGATCTGCGAGGAGGTGGCCCAGGGGCGGCAGGCTTTCGTGATCTGCCCCCGCATCAGCGCCGGCGAGTCTGGTGAGGGGATCGGGGTCGAGGAGCTGACCGAGCGGCTACGGCAGGGCCCGCTGGCGCAGCTGCGGGTGGAGATGCTTCACGGCCGGATGCCGGCCGAGCAGAAACGGGCCACCATGCAGGCCTTCGCCGCTGGCCAGACCGATGTTCTGGTGGCGACGACCGTGGTCGAGGTGGGGGTAGATGTCCCGAACGCCTCCATGATGGTGATCTGTGATGCTGAGTACTTCGGGATCTCGTCGCTGCACCAGTTGCGGGGTCGGATTGGCCGAGGACGATGGCCGGGGCTGTGTCTGCTGCTGACCTCGGCTGAGCCGGGCACGACCGCCCGAGAACGGCTACAGGCGGTCGCCCAGATCCACGATGGCTTTGCGCTCTGCGAGGTTGATCTGGCGCAGCGCCGCGAGGGAGATGTGCTGGGACAGAGCCAGTCGGGGGGACGGTCCAGCCTGCGTCTGTTGCGGGTGCTGGAACACGCCGACGACATCACGATCGCACGAACCCTCGCCGACCGCGTGGTCCAAGCCGACCCCGAACTGCTCGATCCAGCGATCGCGGACTATGTGGCGCTGATCGAGCAGGTGGCGACGGGTGACTGGGAACGGGCCACCTAAGGCGTACGGACTAGACCCGGCGATTGTGGCCGTACCGGTAACGTGCAACCGGGTCGGGACCGAAGACGAAGGACCGACCCGAAATCGAGTCGACCACGATCCGAACAAAATTGGACTTCACCGTCGGAGTCCAGGGACGCAGTGGCAACGCCTCGGCCCGGAGCAGTCCCTGGGCATCCTGGATCACCTCGGCGGCGCCTCGGGCCACCACGCTCCAACCGCCGTTGTCGTCCCAACCGTCGACCTCGAAGGCCACTTGCTCGTTGAGAACCACCTCGACCAGCTTGGAGCCCTCCGCAGTCCGGAAGACGATCGATTCCCCATCGACGGCAAAGTTCACCGGGAAGATCTCGGGCATCCGGTCCAGGGCGGTGGCCAACCGGCCCACCTGCTGCCCCGCGAGGAGATCCCATGCGCGTGCCTCGCTCAGGACAGTGATCGGGTTCTCGGTATCAGCCATGGCTCTATTCTCCCATGGTCGGGTCTGATCGAGGCCGGGCGAGTCGATACCGTGGAGCGATGACCCGGGTGATCAGCGGCAGGTTCCGCGGCCAGGTACTGGTGACACCGGCAGGAGACCAGACCCGTCCTACCTCAGACCGGGTCCGCGAATCATTCTTCTCCTCGCTCGGGTCCTGGTTGGGTACTGCCGATCAGCCTGCGGCTCAGGCCCTTGCCGGCGTGGGCTTTCTCGACCTGTACGCGGGCAGCGGGGCCTGCGGGATTGAGGCGGCCAGCCGTGGCGCGCGCCAGGTCCACCTGGTGGAACAGAATCCCCGAGTGATGGCGGTGGCCCGACAGAACGCCACCAGGCTCGGGCTGCGGCTGAAACTGACCCGGGGCGCCGTGGCGGCGGTGCTGGCCCGGCCGGCGCCGGAACCGTACGACGTGGTCTGGTTGGATCCTCCGTACCGGCTGGCAGATTCCGAACTGGCCGGGGTGCTGCAGCGGGTGGTCCACAACGGCTGGCTGGCCAGAGCGGGTTTGCTGGTCGTTGAGCGCTCCAGCCGTAGTCCCGATCCGCAACCACCCCCCGGGCTGACCGAGCAGTGGTCGCGTCGCTACGGTGAGACCACCATCCACTACGCCACCCGAGCGCCGTCACAGGAGGACAGCGAGTCGTGAAGGCCGTCGTGCCAGGCTCCTTCGACCCGATCACCAACGGGCATCTGGATGTCATCGTCCGGGCTCGCCGGATCTTCGATGAGGTGATTGTCGCCGTCGGGATTAACGCGGGCAAGACCCATCTGTTCGACCTTCGACAGCGGCTGGACCTGGTCCGGGCCGCCACCGCCGGCTGGGACGGGGTGCGTGCTGAACCCCTGGACGGGCTCCTAGTGGATTTCTGCACCCGGCACGGCGCCCACGCCGTCGTGAAGGGAGCCCGGACCGCCCGCGATTTCGACGTCGAGCTCCAAATGGCTCGGATGAACCACGCTCTTAGCGGAGTGGAGACCGTTGTGCTTCCGGCCTCGGCACAGTGGGGTCACGTATCGTCGACGTTCGTGCGCCAGATCGCCACTCTCGGGGGGGACGTCACTGACTTCGTCCCGCCGCTGGTGGCTGCCCAGCTCCGTCAGAGAAAGGACGGCAATGGTTGATCAGCAGATGAATAGGGCCATGGAGGCCCACGAGGCTCTCACCGTCCAGCGGCTGCGGCGGCTGCGGCAGATGGTCGAGGAGGCCCGTACCGTCCCGATGTCGGCGAGTTGCATGGTGAACCGCGCTGAGATGCTGGCCCTGATTGACGAGGTGGTGGCCGACCTGCCGCGGGACCTGGAACTGTCGCGGTCGGTGATCACCGAGCAATATACAGCTCATGCCAGTGCCCGGGAGCGGGCGGCCGAGATCATCGAGCATGCCCGCGCTGAGGCCCAGCAGTTGGTCAGTGTCTCTCAAGTGGCGGCCCAAGCCAACACGTACGCCGCCGAGGCCCGGCGCGTGGCGCAGGAGGAGGCCGAACAGATCAAGGTCGAGGCCGACATGTACGTCGACACCCGACTGGCCGAATTCGAGGCCAGCCTGCAGAAGACGATCGGTCAGGTGACCACGATGCGGCAGCGCCTGTCCCAGCGTTCTGGTTTGGACGCCTCCGACACCCAGGCCCTGCCGGCCATCGACTGAGCTTGAAGACCGGGCACGCGGCCCGGTATCGTAGTGCGTCGGTGTCCACCGAGGCTGTCTGCCTTGCCAGAGGGGTTTTCGTCTATGTCCGTCCGCCGAACGGCCGACGCGCGCGGTCTGGTCCTTGAGGTCCATGACTTGTCGCGGCAGGCCGGGACTATGCGGCAGCTACGGCGAACCGCCGAGGCTCCCCAGGGAGTCGGTCTCGAGGTCATTGAGGTGCCTGCTGGGTCACCGGTCGAGTTGGATGTCAGGCTCGAGGCGGTGGGCGAGGGGGTGCTGGTCACCGGCACTGCCATGGTTCGTCTGGCAGGGGAGTGCACGCGCTGTCTGGCTGAGATCTCCACCACCTCGGAGGTCGACATCCAGGAGTTGTTCCACTACCCCGGTCACGGACCGGATGGTGATGAGGTCAGCCGGGTCGAGGGCGAGCGCATCGATCTGGAGCCGGCGATCCGGGATGCGGTGGTGCTGGACTTGCCGTTCGCGCCATTGTGCCGCGACGATTGTCGCGGGTTGTGCCAGCGTTGCGGTGTCAACCTCAACGAGGAACCCGACCACCAGCACACCGATCTGGTGGACTCGAGGTGGGATGGACTCTCCGGCTGGACGCCGGAGGGCTGATGACAGAAGCTGGGGTCAGCCCGGCACGAGCAAGGAGCAACGACAGTGGCAGTTCCGAAGCGGCGGTTGTCGCGGAGCAACGTCCGTTCCCGCAGGTCGCAGTGGAAGACCAGCGCGCCGACCCTGGTGACCTGCGCCAACGCTGCCTGCAAGGCGAAGCACCTTCCCCACACGGCCTGTCCCAGCTGCGGGCAGTACGGGGCCCGAGGCGCCCGGCGACAGGTGCTGGAGAACTGACCAGCGCGGCGATGAGCCGCATCCATGATCTGCTAACTGAGCTGGGGATCATCATCGATCCCCAGCTGTACGAGTTGGCTGTCACACACCGTTCCTGGGCGTACGAGAATGGTGGCGTTCCCACCAACGAGCGCTTGGAGTTTCTGGGTGATGCGGTGCTCGGGCTGGTCGTCACTGAGCACCTGTATCGCTCTTTCCCGGACCGCCCCGAAGGGGTTTTGGCCAAATTGCGAGCGGCCGTGGTCAATTCCCAGTCCTTGGCGACGGTGGCGCGAGAACTCGAGATCGGTGGCGACATCCGACTGGGTCGCGGTGAGCTCACGACCGGGGGCCGGAACAAGGCTTCGATCCTGGCCGATACGGTTGAGGCTCTGATCGGAGCGGTCCTCCTGTCGGGCGGTATCGAACAGGCGCGGGTCTTCGTCCATCACGTTTTCGACCCGCTAGTCGAGGCTGCATCCTCACTGGGAGCCGGCCTGGACTGGAAAACTAGCCTGCAAGAACTTTGCGCCGAACTGGGCCTGGGGGTCCCCGGCTACCAGGTGGCGGAGTCTGGGCCTGACCATGACAAACGGTTCGCTGCCTATGTCCGGGCCGGGGAGGGCCTTTTCGGCCCTGGCAAGGGGTTGAACAAGAAACAAGCCGAACAGCAAGCGGCTGCGATGGCATTCACCGCGCTGCGGGAGGCTGCCGACGCGACCGAGAACGAGCATGCCTGAACTGCCAGAGGTTGAGACCGTACGGCGCGGCCTGGTTGCGCTGCTGGACGGACGTAGCGTGGTCTCGGCTCAGGTACTCCACCCGCGCCCGGTCCGTCGCCATCCGGCAGGCCCAGACGACTTCGCGGCCACCTTGATCGGTCGGCGGCTACGCGCGCCGCGGCGGCGCGGCAAGTTCTTGTGGTTCCCTTTCGCCGATGGTGACGCGATGGTCGCTCATCTCGGGATGAGTGGCCAGTTCCGAGACGACCATCCAGAGGCGCCGCTGCCGCCCAATGCGCGGGTCCTGATCGACCTCGACAATGGACGCCAGCTGCGGTTTGTGGACCAACGGATGTTCGGCGGTCTCTGGCTGAGCCCGGGCGGCGCTGACCTGCCCGATGAGGTCCGCAGGATCGCGCTCGACCCGTTCGACTCAGCTTTTGATGCGGTCACGGTGGCGCGTTCCATGAGCCACCGCAAGGCTGGGATTAAACGGCTGCTGCTTGATCAGTGCGTGGTGTCGGGGATCGGCAACATCTACGCCGACGAGGCGCTGTGGCGGGCACGGCTCCACTACAACACCCCAGCAGCAGCTCTGTCGGTACGCCGGCTGGCGAGCCTGCTGCGGCATGCCCAGTCCGTGATGGGCGAGTCCCTGGAACAGGGAGGCACCTCCTTCGACAGCCTCTACGTGGATGTGAATGGCCGGTCCGGCTACCATGACCGGTCCCTCCAGGTGTACGGCCGGGCCGGTCGGCCGTGCTCACGTTGCGGACAGACGCTAGTCCGGGAAGCTTTCGCTAACCGTTCCTCATTCCGCTGTCCACGCTGCCAACGGCCCACGTACTAGGGTGTCCAGACTGTGACCATCGACAACGCCGGATCCTTGCTGCGAGAGCGCCACGGTCGTACCCTGCTCCAGTTCCTCAAATTCGGGCTCGTGGGTGGTTCCGGGGTGCTGGTGAACATGGTGGTCGCGATCATCATGAACAAGCTCAACGGTGGCCCCGCGCATTCTCAGGACATCCTGTTCGGGTTTCCCGGCACCGCGTACAACTTCCGTTTCACCAGTCTGGTCTGGGTCGGAGCCTTCCTTGTCGCGAACCTGTGGAACTTCCAGCTCAACCGTTCCTGGACTTTTCGTAGCGCCAAACACGCCACCTGGTTCTCGGAATTCTGGCCGTTCCTCGCAGTCGGGAGCGCCGCGGCAGCGGCTGGGCTGTTCATCAAGCTCGCGATGACCAACCCGACCTCTCCCTTCTTCCTGCCGGAGCCGTACTTCCACGGTGGCGATGGGGCGGGGTTGCAATCGCGCGAGTACTGGGCGCACCTGATCACTATCGTGGTGACCACTCCGATCAATTTCGTCATCAACAAAGTCTGGACGTTCCGGGCGGTACGCAGCCACCGAACCCGCGAGCCGGCGGGTGATCCCGGGGAACAGGCCGATTTTCACCAGGACTGAGCCATGTACCTGCGGAGCCTCACCCTGCGCGGCTTCAAGTCATTCGCCTCGGCCACCACTTTGCAGTTCGAGCCAGGGATCACCGCCGTGGTCGGTCCGAACGGTTCGGGTAAATCAAATGTGGTCGATGCCCTGGCCTGGGTGATGGGGGAGCAAGGCGCTAAGTCGTTGCGTGGCGGCAAAATGGAGGATGTCATCTTCGCTGGGACCTCCGGTCGGGCGCCGCTGGGCCGAGCCGAGGTTCAACTGACCATCGACAACACCGACGGGGCGCTACCGATCGAGTACAGCGAGGTCACGATCTCACGCACCATGTTCCGCAACGGTGGCAGCGATTATTCGATCAATGGGCATGCGGCGCGGTTGCTGGATGTCCAGGAGCTGCTCAGCGACTCCGGGATCGGCCGAGAAATGCATGTCATCGTCGGGCAGGGGCAGCTGGACGCGATCTTGCAGGCCACCCCGGAGATCCGGCGCGGTTTTATCGAGGAGGCAGCTGGGGTACTCAAACATCGCAAACGCAAGGAGAAGGCGCTTCGCAAGCTGGACAGCACCGAGGCCAACCTGAACCGTCTGACTGATCTGGTGACCGAGATCCGACGTCAGCTGAAACCGCTGCAGCGGCAGGCTGAGGTGGCTCGCAAGGCGGGGGTGATCCAGGCGGAGTTGTTCGATGCCAAGGCTCGGCTGCTGGCCGATGACCTGGCCCAGGCCACCCAGGCTTTGGAGGCAGATCTGGCGGATGAACAGGCGCTGCTGGCAACCCGAGCCAGGGTCGAGCAGGAGGTTGCCAGCGCCCGGGAGCGGGAGGACCAGGCAGATCAGGCTGTGGCCGCGGCCCAACCACGGCTGGCCGCCGCCCAGGAGATCTGGTATGGCCTAGCCGCCTTACGGGAGCGGATCACCTCGACCCTGTCGATTGCGACAGAACGGATCCGGCATGCCCAGGATCTGCCGCATCACTCCGGCGAGGACCCGGACACGCTGGAGGCTCAGGCCCAGTCTGAGGCTCGGGCGGAGCAGTCGTTGCGTCAGCAGGTTGAGGCCCGTCAGACCGGGCTACGCCAGGCGACCGAGCAGCGGGCTGCCGCCGAACAGGCCCATGCCGAGGCCGAGTCCCGCCTGGCCGCGCTGGTACGGGCGGTCGCCGATCGCCGCGAGGGTATGGCCCGCCTGAACGGCCAGGTTGGCTCGTTGCGGAGCCGGATCGAGAATGCGACCGAGCAGGTGGAAAGGTTGGAGGCTGCCCGAGCCGCCGCTGCCGACCGCGGCGAGGAGGCGACTCGGGCCTTTCAGGCGTTGGAGACTTCGGTGGCCGGGCTGGATGCCGGGGAAGCTGGCCTGGACGAGGAGTATGAGGCGGCTGAGGCTGAGCTGGAGCGGGCCCAACAGGCCCATGACCGGCTCCGCGAGGAGGAACAGGCCGCTTCCCGGGATTGGGCCGCGGCTGCCGCCCGTCACGAGGCGCTGCTGATTGGCCTGGATCGAGAGGACGCCTCCGCCCAGCTCCTCGCAGCTGACGGGAAGGTTGACGGTCTGCTGGGTTCGGTGGCTGCAGTGGTGACGGTGGAGGCCGGCTATGAGGCAGCGGTCTCAGCCGCCCTTCAGTGGGCGGCGGATGCCGTGGCCGTGGCCGGAGTCGGCGCCGCGGTGAATGCTTTCGGGTACCTGAAGGAGCATGATTTGGGTCGGGCCGGGTTGTTGGTGGCTGGTGTCGACGATCGCGGGCAGGACTGGCCTGAACTGCCCGATGGTGCCCGGTACGTGATCGATGTGGTGTCGACCCAGGCCCCGGTTCAGGCCGCCCTACGGCGGCTACTCCATCAGACCGTCATCGTCGACGACCTGGCCGCGGCCCAGGACTTGATCGCCGATCTACCCGAGACCATTGCCGTGACCCACGATGGCGACATCCTGTCGCGTTGGTTCGCCTCTGGAGGCTCGCACAGTCGACCCAGCCTGATCCAGATCCAGGCCGCGGTCGACGAGGCCGCGGCCGCTGTGGAGGCTGCGCAACACCGGGTGGAGCGGGCTGCCTTCGCAAGCGCCGAGACCAAGGCACAGTTGGCTGAGGCTCGCCGCCGGGTGGAGGTCGCGCTCGACGGACTGCATGAGTCTGACGCCCGGCAGAGCGCGCTCGCCGAGCAGCTGGGCCAGCTCAACCAGACTGCCCGGGCAGCCCGCGGGGAGGCCGAGCGGCTGGCCGCCCAGATCGAACAGGCGCAGCAGCGCCAGGCCGACGACGAGGCGGCCCTGGCCGAGATGACCGCGCGCCTCGACGCAGCCACCGCCGAGCAGGATCTAGAAGAGCCCGACCCAGCCGAGCGGGATGCCCTGGCCGAGCAGGCCCGCCACGCCCGCAGCGTCGAGATGGAGGCCCGACTCGCGCTGCGGACCATGGAGGAACGGGTCCGGGCGGTAGCCGGCCGGGCTGAGTCCCTACGTCAGGCCGCGGCAGCCGAGCGGCAGGCCCGGGCCCGGGCCGAAGCCCATCGCGAGCAGGTACGCCGGGAGGCAGCGGCAGCGCAGGCCGTCCACACCGCATCGACCTGGCTGCTGCACCGGGTGGAGGTTTCGCAGGCGCTGGCGGCGACCGAGCGGGAGGCAGCCGAGGCGGCTCGACAGCAGGCGAATCAGGTCTTGACCGAGGCCCGGTCCTCGGCTCGGGCGTTGGCGGCTGAACTGGAAAACCTGGTGAACACCGCCCATCGTGACGAATTGGCTCGTTCAGCACAGCGGATGCGAGTCGAGAGCCTCTCCGAACGGGCCCTGACCGAGGTGGGGATCGAGCCAGCCGCGCTGATCGCCGAATACGGCCCAGACGTCCCGGTTCCGGTCCTGGTCGACCCAGAGGGGCTCCCGGTGTCCACCGAGCCGGCACAGACTATGGCCTACGACCGGGACCAGCAGCAGCGACGGCTTCGCTCGGCGGAACGCCAACTCCAGCTGCTGGGGCGGGTGAACCCGCTGGCTCTGGAAGAATTCGACGCGATGCAGGAACGACACGCCTTTCTGTCGACTCAACTGGATGACCTGAAGCGGTCTCGGGCCGATCTGCTGGCGATCGTGGATGAGGTCGACCAACGAGTCCAAGAGGTCTTCGCCGCGGCGTACCAGGATGTCGCCAAGCAGTTCGAACAGGTCTTTTCTCGTCTGTTTCCGGGCGGTGAAGGCCGGTTGCTGCTCACCGAACCGAACGCCTGGCTGACCACCGGGGTCGAGGTGGAGGCCCGACCGGCTGGGAAAAAGGTGAAACGACTGTCGCTTCTGTCCGGAGGTGAACGTTCCCTGGTGGCCGTGGCCTTCTTAGTGAGCCTGTTCAAGGCCCGTCCTAGCCCCTTCTACATCCTGGATGAGGTCGAGGCAGCGCTGGACGACACCAATCTGGGCCGGCTGCTGGAGATCTATGAGGAACTGCGCGAGGAATCGCAATTGTTGCTGATCACCCACCAGAAACGGACCATGGAGGTTGCCGACGCCCTGTACGGGGTGACAATGCGCGGCGACGGGGTGTCGACGGTGATTAGTCAGCGTCTGCGACAGACCTAAACCCGGGCTGCGAATGAGCCTTCTCTCACAGACACCGCCACGATCAGGTCCGGAACCTAGCCATGGTCGATACTGAGGGCCCCGTCCTGCTATCGAAAGGTCGTTGTGCATGCTGTCTGTGGTCGCGACCATGAGCCTGGTCCTGATGATCGTCATCGCCCTGCTGGCGGTGGTCGGGATGGGGATCGGGGGTATCGGCCGAGATATGGACTGCGAGCTTGCTGATCGCCTGGAACAGATCGCCCGCCATCTCAATGGCGACGCTCAGCCGCCGCAGCGGCTGGTGCGCCTGGTGGAGCAGTCGCTTAGCTCTGGGACCGGGCTAGGCCGTTTACGTGATTGACCCGAGCGGCCAGGTCGTGAACCTGGAACCGGGAGGTCACGGGGAGCCGGCAGGAATGCATGAGACCCGGACCGGTCACCATGATTGTCACGTAGCCGCTGGTGCGTTCCTCTTTGACCAGGAGGAAGAGCAGCCCCAGCAGAAAGAAGAAAAAACCGATCACGGCCACCACGACCGCCCAGGTCGGGGTGGCCTGTGTGGTCACTGATCCGTCGAGAAACGTCAGCTGGGCTTGTTGGATCGGTAACCGACCACTGGGTGTCACCACTTCGGTGCGGGTGACCACGATATCGCCCAGCTGAACCAAGGGCTGCTCCCGGACCAGCGCATGAGCACCGGGCTGAGCGCCCGGGGCGGCTGTCCTGGGGTATTGCTCGTAGTAGGGCTGGTATGGGCTTGTCATCGACGATCCTTCCCCGGATGATCAGGGTTCAGGCTCAATTGTTGGAGGAGTTGTGGCTGGTCGACATCCACAGGATCGCATTCACGGCCACGATTCCGCCCCAGGTGAGGAGCAGCGCGAACAAGCTCCGTTCCGACGCGATGGCGGTCAGAGGTATGGCGAACACCAACGAGATCACAGCCAGCACGAACTGCTTGTTGCTGGGGCGGCGCCCAACGGTTGGCTGGCTGAGGGGAGCTAGCTGGGCGGGAGCAGGAAGCGGTGGCGTGCTTGGCTGTTCCGGCTGGGACCAGAGCTGCTCATTGGTGGGTTCGCGCTGCATGGCCGACATGCGACATACCTTAGTCCGAGCGGTGACACGGCTCGGTCCCGGCATCCAGCCCGAGATCGCAGGCCGCGGTCTTGCCTAGGATGTCCCGGTGAGCATGATCTTCTGGATCGTCGTCGGCGGCATCCTGGCCGCGATCCTGGTGGCATCGGTGATCGTGGCGCGCTCGCGGGGGCGCGCCTTACCTCCGGTGGAACCATCCGCCGAGTTGACCCCGGGCGAACTAACCGAGCCGACCAAAGTCGAACCAGAGCCGGGTACCGAGCCGACCGGCTCGCAAGTCCCCGAGGCTCCTCAGTCTCGGCTGACCCGGCTACGACGTCGGCTGGCAGGCAGCAACAATGCCCTGGCCCGCGGACTAGCTGACCTGCTGGCACGGGACCGGATCGATGAGCAGACTTGGGAGGATCTGGAGACCACTTTGATCACATCGGACCTGGGGGTCGGCCCGACTGATGAGCTGGTGACCGCCCTGCGGCGTCGGCTGGCATTGGACGGCGTGATGGACCCAGAACAGGCCCGGCAGGTGCTGCATGAAGAGCTGGTCCAGCTGGTCGATCCGAGTCTGAGTCGAGACCTGAGCACCGAGGTCACCGAGAAAGACGGTCAGCGCCTGCCGGCGGTGGTCCTGGTGGTCGGGGTCAATGGCACCGGGAAGACCACGACCGTCGGCAAACTGGCCCGAGTCCTGGTGGCTGAGGGACGCAGTGTCCTGTTGGGGGCCGCTGACACCTTCCGCGCCGCGGCCGCCGATCAGCTGGCCACCTGGGGTGAGCGGGTCGGGGTGGAGACGGTTCGCGGCG
The DNA here is from genome assembly GCA_938046585.1 of uncultured Propionibacteriaceae bacterium. GTDB lineage: Bacteria > Actinomycetota > Actinomycetes > Propionibacteriales > Propionibacteriaceae > Fen-668. The sequence goes on from CALIWR010000005.1 coordinate 171,170, forward strand.
CCGAGGCAGCCGATCCGGCTTCGGTGGCGTACAGCGCGGTGAGACAAGGCATCGAGACCGGCGTCGACGTGGTGATCGTCGACACGGCCGGCCGGTTGCACACCAAGACCGGCCTGATGGACGAGCTGGGCAAGGTGAAGCGGGTCATCGAGAAACTGGCCCCGGTGACCGAGGTGCTTTTGGTCTTGGATGCCACCACCGGCCAGAACGGGCTCAGCCAGGCCCGGGTCTTCTCCGATGTGGTGGACGTCACCGGCCTCGTGCTGACGAAGCTGGACGGCTCAGCCAAGGGCGGGATTGTGGTCCAGGTTCAGCGCGAACTTGGCGCCCCGGTGAAGTTGATCGGTTTGGGGGAGGGGATGGACGACCTCGCACCGTTCGACGCCGAGCAGTTCGTCGACGGGGTGCTCGGACAGTGAATGTGGCCCTCGTGAAGGCGAGGGCGATCAGGCAACCGGCTCTCATCCTTCCCGCCGGTTTCGAGACCGACTAGTACGATTAAGCGGTCTGCTCCCCAGTTGCCGAAGGACGCACCGTGTTCGACACCCTGCAAGACCGCCTGACCGCGACGTTCCGCTCGCTGCGGGGCAAGGGCAAATTGTCTGACGCCGACATCAACGAGTCGCTGCGTGAGATCCGGATCGCGCTGCTTGAGGCTGACGTCAACCTGTCGGTGGTCAGGGATTTCATCGCAGCGATCCGGCAGCGGGCCCAGGGCGAAGAGTTGAGCAAGGCGCTGAACCCGGCCCAGCAGGTGGTGAAGATCGTCAACGAGGAGCTGATCGCGATCCTCGGCGGTGAGACCCGTGAATTGCGTCTCGCCAAGAAGCCACCGACCGTGATCATGCTGGCCGGTCTGCAGGGCGCGGGCAAGACGACTCTGGCCGGCAAACTGGCCCAGTGGCTTAAGGCCCAGGGCCATACCCCGATGCTGGTGGCCTGCGATTTGCAACGCCCGAACGCCGTCACCCAGCTTCAGGTGGTTGCGAAACGGGCCGGGGTGGCCGCGTACGCACCGCAGCCCGGCAACGGCGTCGGGGACCCGGTCGAGGTGGCCCGAGACTCGATCGGGATCGCTGAGCGGCATCTGCACGATGTCGTCATCGTCGACACCGCCGGGCGGCTGGGCGTCGACGAGGAGATGATGCGTCAGGCGGCCGACATCAAGGCCGCGGTCGAACCTGACGAGGTGCTGTTCGTGGTCGACGCGATGATCGGCCAGGACGCGGTCAATACGGCCAAAGCCTTCCAAGACGGTGTCGGCTTCGACGCGGTGGTGCTGACCAAGCTCGACGGTGACGCCCGCGGTGGCGCTGCGCTCTCGATCGCACGGGTGATCGGGCGTCCGATCATGTTCGCGTCCAATGGCGAGAAGCTGGAAGATTTCGATCTGTTCCATCCCGACCGGATGGCCGGCCGGATCTTGGACATGGGCGACATGCTGACCCTGATCGAGCAGGCCGAACGGCATTTCGATGCTGAGCAGTCAGCCAAAGCCGCCAACGCCCTGTTGGCGGGTACCGGCGAATTCGGGCTGCAAGATTTCCTGAACCAGATGCAGGCGATGCGCAAGATGGGCCCGCTGCGCAAAGTGTTCGCGATGATGCCCGGAATGGGCCAGATGCGTGATCAGTTGGATGCCCTCGACGAGCGCGAGATCGACCGGATCGAGGCGATCATTCAATCGATGACCCCGGCCGAGCGGGCCGACGTGTCGATCCTCAACGGCTCCCGCCGGGCCCGGATCGCCAGCGGGGCCGGCGTCACTGTGAGCGAGGTGAACGGTCTGGTCAACCGGTTCGTTGAGGCCCGCAAGCTGATGCAGTCGATCGGCGGCATGGTGCAGCAGATGGGTCCCCCGGGCGGTCCCAGTGGCCGGGCCGGACGCCGTGGTCAGAGCCGGAAGAAGGGCGGCCGCAAGGTCTCGGGGAATCCCGCTAAGCGTAATGCCGCCTCCCAGCCGGCCGTTCCTAGCGTCACGGACCTGCAGGACACTCTGGCTGCGTTCGCCACCGGTGGGCCCACCGAGGCCGAATTGCAGGCAGCGATGAAGAATTTCCAGCTGCCGCCCGAGCTGCAGCAGATGCTGAACCCGAAGAACACCGGCCCGAGGTAAAACCGGTTCCTACGGCCGAGCTGGCGCCGTGAGGATCTGGCAATCAGAGCGGCCCATGGGCGGGGCACGGTTTCGTCTGACCGGGCCGGTCTGGCAGACTGGTCGGCGCGTCTGGTACGTTCCGGCCCTCTCACGCGGGCGTGCCTGACACCCCGGAACCAGCAGCCGTGTCCCCACACCGGTCTGAGGGTCCACCACCAGCCTGGGTCGTCCAGGCATGTCCCTTCAGAGGAGAACCACACCCGTGGCAGTCAAGATCCGTCTCAAGCGGCTCGGCAAGATCCGCTCGCCGCACTACCGCATCGTCGTCATGGATTCGCGTACCAAGCGCGACGGCCGGGCGATCGAGGAGATCGGCCTGTACCACCCGAAGAACGATCCGTCGCTGATCCGCGTCAATTCCGAGCGCGCCCAGTACTGGCTCGGGGTCGGCGCCCAGCCCACCGAGGCGGTGGTGGCGATCCTGAAGCGCTCTGGCGACTGGCAGAAGTTCACCGGCGACACCAGCCCGTCGGGCATCGAACCGCAGCCTGAGCCGCGCGACAAGATGGCCGCTTTCAACAAGGCTTTGGCTGAGGCCGATGGGGCCGACTCGGCTGCCATCTCCAAGGGCAGCCGTAAGTCCCGGAAGGCTGACGAGGCAGAGGCCGACGAAGATCCCGCCGATAAGGCCTGACATGCTGACCGAGGCGCTGGAGCACCTCGTCCGCGGAATAGTGGCGTTCCCCGACGACGTACAGGTGAAAGATCTCGACCTGCGTCGGGGGCGGATCCTTGAGGTGCGAGTGCACCCCGAGGACGTGGGCAAGGTGATTGGCCGCCAGGGACGGACCGCGACTGCTCTGCGAACCGTCATGGCCGCGCTCGCCGGACATAGCCAGGTCCGGGTCGATTTCGTCGACGTTGATCGACGGCCGCGTCGTTCCGGGTCCCGGCGGCGCTGATGCCACGAACGCGCGACGCCTCGTCTCAGTCTCAGGCGGGGCGTCGTGACGTTGCCTCGGTAGAGGTCGTGGTGGGGGTGATTGGTCGTGCCCACGGGCTGCGCGGCGAGGTCGTGGTCGAAGTCCGTACCGACGAGCCGGAGCTTCGCTTCGCTACCGGCTCCGTCGTGGGCTCTCAGGAACTATCCGGGGCTCGACTGACCGTCGCCGCTAGCCGGCCGTTCGCTGCCGGTCGGCTACTGGTCAGTTTCGTCGAGGTTACGGATCGTACTGCCGCTGAGGCTCTGCGAGGAAGAGTGCTCACTGTGCTGGTCGATCCCGCGCAACGTCCAGCCCACCACGACGAGTACTACGACCATCAGCTTCGAGGCTTGCGGGTGGTGGACCAGACGGGGGCTGAGCGGGGTATCGTCAGTGACGTGGTCCATCTTCCCAGCCAGGACTTGTTGGAGATCCACACCGAGGCGGGACACCGGCTGGTGCCCTTCGTGTCCTCCCTGGTACCTCAGGTCGACCTCGCTGCGGGCGTCGTCACCGTGGTCGAATTGCCAGGGCTACTCGCCGATCTCACCGAGGAACCGTCATGAGAATCGACGTGGTCTCGATCTTTCCCGCCTACCTCGACGCGCTGCGACTCTCCCTGGTGGGCAAGGCGGTCGACGCCGGGGTCGTCGATCTGAGGGTGCACGATCTGCGGGACTGGACCCACGATCGACACCGAACCGTCGACGACACCCCGTACGGAGGTGGTGCCGGGATGGTGATGAAGCCTGAGCCTTGGGGTGAGGCGCTCGATTATCTGCTGGCGCAGGCGCCGTCAATATCCCGGTTGGTGGTCCCGACTCCGGCCGGTTCCCGTTTCACCCAGACTAAGGCCGCTGATTTGGCGACTGCTGACCATCTGCTGTTCGCCTGCGGACGCTACGAGGGCATCGACGCTCGCGTCGTCGAGCACTACCGATCACGGCTGGTGGTGGAGGAACTGTCCCTCGGTGACTACGTGCTCAACGGCGGCGAGGTGGCGGCGTTGGCCATTATTGAGGCTGTGGTCCGGTTAGTGCCGGGGGTGCTGGGCAATCCCGCCTCGCTGGTCGAGGAATCGCATTCGGATCACAGCGCAGGGTTGCTGGAGTACCCGGTTTATACCAAACCACCGTGTTGGCGTGGACTTGAAGTTCCCGATGTGCTGTTCAGCGGGCACCATGCTCAGATCGCGGCCTGGCGGCGAGACCAGTCGGTCCAGCTGACCCGCCAACGGCGCCCGGACCTACTGGGATGATACGGATGGACAGACCGAAAGGGGCTGACATGAGGGGTGTGATCTGTGCGGCGCTGGGTGCTGCACTGGTACTGGCAGGATGCGGGCAGGCAACGCCCGCACCGGGAGGCTCGACTACCCCCGCAGGTTCCGGAGGCCGGTCGTCGGCGCCCGCCGGTCCTACCCATCTTGGCAGCGCCACCAATGACCTGGTCAAAGGCCTGCGTGCGGCGAGCCTGGGGTCGGCTGCTCAGAAGATCACCACCGAGGTTCCGTTCGTGGATACCGCGCCGGCCCTGACGCAGGGGGTTGCGACTGTGCGGGGCCAGTTCCTGCGCGGCTACGCGGCCGGAGCGCAGCGGCAGGGGCTGAACCTGACCTGGACACTGACGGCGACCTCGGCAGATGTGATCGGGTTCCGGCTGCTGGCAGCCCACGAGGGCGGCGCCCAGGTTCCCGCGAGCATCTGGTTTGACGCTCGCACCAACCGGGTGGTGGCCGCTCCCGGGCTGGTACGGCCTGGCTCCTGGCAGAGCTTCACCGATGCGGTGGTCGCGGCCGCGAACGGCCATGATCAGGATCGGATCCGCAAGGCCCTGGCATCGGACATGGCCCCCCGCGGAACCGGACCGGCGATCGGTTTCACCACTACCGGGGACCTGGCGGTGGAATTCGCCGGCGCGACAGTGAACGACCAGGCCACCCCGGTCATGGTCACCGTGCCCGGATCCGCAGTGAACGGGATGCTGTCCCAGCTGGGGGACCGGGCCCGGCAGGCCACCATCGCTCCCAGTGCCTTCGACCCGGCGACTGTGACCACCAAGCCGGCTCCGGAGCCCGATCTGGGATCAGACCCGAGTGCCCCGGCCTCCCCCAGTGGTTCCAGTAGCACCAAACCGAGCGCTACAGCGAATGCCTCAACCAGCGCGACAGCCCCGGCCGGTAACGATGACCGACCCACGGTCGGCGTGGTGCCTGATTGTCGGCGGCTGCGGTGTGTGGCGGTGACCTTCGACGATGGCCCGATGCCGAGCACCTCCGACGTGGTGGCGGCGCTGACCAAGGCCAAGGTAGGTGCGACCTTCTTTGTCCTGGGCGAGGCCAGTCAGGGCAACGAGGCCGGCGTCTTGGCCACGGCCCTCGCTGGAATGGACATCCAGAGCCACACCTGGCGTCACGACCAGATGAGCCGCAAGGCCGATTCCGGCGCGGCTCAGGCCCGTCAGCAGGCAGAGGCTCTGAAGACGATCGTCGGATACCAGCCGTGGCTAGTTCGCCCGCCCTACGGCGACCGGAACGCCAAGGTCCTCGCAGCCCTGGGGCAGCAAGGGGCAGCGGGTGCCATCTGGAGCATCGACACCGAGGACTGGAAGCATCGCAACCCTTCCATTGTCACATCCCGGGCGATCGCGGCCACCAGCGGCGACATCGTGCTGATGCACGACATCCATCCCACGACTGCTACGGCAGTGCCCGGGATCCTCGCCGCGCTCCAGAAGGCCGGGGTCACGGTAGTGAGCATGTCGGAACTGGCGCAGCCTGGGGAGTGGACCGCCGGGGTGGCTTGGTGCAAGGCGCCGTACCGACCGTCGGCGACCTGCTGAACAGCTTAGGTGAGCCTTAGGCATAGCGCGACCGCAGCGATGGCTAAGGTGTCAGCCGTGGCCACTAACACGATGACTGTGCATGCCAAGGCAGTCCGGTCTGCGGTCGCCATGAAGATGCTCATGGCGGTCACGGGTCTGTACCTTGTGCTCTTCTTGCTGATGCATATGTGGGGCAACCTCAAGATGTTTCTCGGGCCGGAGGCCTTCAACCACTACGCCGAATGGTTGAAGTCCGACCTGCTGTACCCGATCGTCCCCCATGGCTGGTTCATCTGGATCTTCCGGTTCTCTCTGGTGGCGGCGATCGGGCTGCACATGTGGTCTGCTTTGGTGCTGACCGGCCGCTCGCACGCTGGGCGTGGTCGCTATCAGCGGACTGACCGCCGGGCCCAGACTTACTCGGCGCGGACCATGCGCTGGGGCGGCGTGATCCTGGCGCTGATGCTGCTGTTCCACATCGGACAGTTCACGGTTCGCGCCATCCAGACCGGCTTCAACGCCAGCACTGCTCCGTACGACATGGTCGTGGCCTCATTCTCGCCCCAGTACTGGTGGGTCTTCGTCTTGTACGCCCTGTGGATGGTCGCGGTCTGCATGCATATCCGGCATGGCTTCTGGAGCGCCTTCACGACCCTGGGCATGAACACCAGTGCTCAGGCTCGTAAGGTGCTCAATGGTTTGGGCATTCTCGTGGCCTTGCTGCTCTATTTCGGCTTCATGATCATGCCGGTGTCCGTCCTCGTGGGGTTGGTGAAGTGATGACGACCAGGACCGTGGAAAACCGGGGAACAGACCCGGCGTTGGCTTTCTACAAGCCGGGTGACGAGATCGCCGACACGAAGGCCCCCGATGGGCCGATCGAGAAGAAGTGGGGCACCCGCCAGTTCGAGGCCAAACTGGTCAATCCGGCTAACCGTCGCAAGCTGACGGTGATCGTGGTCGGTACCGGGCTGGCCGGCGGTGCGGCTGCGGCAACCCTCGGCGAGGCTGGCTACAACGTTCTGAACTTCTGCTACCAGGACAGTCCGCGTCGGGCCCACTCGATCGCGGCCCAGGGTGGCATCAATGCCGCCAAGAACTACCGCAACGACAACGACTCGGTGCAGCGACTGTTCTACGACACGGTCAAGGGCGGTGATTACCGGGCCCGCGAGACCAATGTGTACCGCCTGGCCGAGGTCAGCGCGAACATCATCGACCAGTGCGTGGCGCAAGGGGTCCCTTTCGCGCGCGAATATGGTGGACTGTTGGATACCCGGTCTTTCGGTGGTGTCCAGGTGCAGCGCACCTTCTACGCCCGTGGCCAGACTGGTCAGCAGTTGCTGATCGGGGCCTATCAGGCGTTGGAGCGTCAGGTTGAGGCCGGCACCGTGAAGATGTATGCCCGCCACGAGATGATCGAACTGATCATCGTGGACGGCAAGGCACGTGGGATCGTGACTCGCAACATGGTCACCGGTGCTGTCGAGCCTTGGGTGGCGGATGCGGTGGTGCTGGCCACCGGTGGGTACGGCAACGTCTTCTTCCTGTCGACCAATGCGATGGGATGCAATGTCACCGCCACCTGGCGGGCCTACCGCAAGGGTGCTTATTTCGCTAACCCGTGTTACACCCAGATTCACCCGACCTGTATCCCGGTTCACGGCGAGACCCAGTCGAAGCTGACTCTAATGTCGGAGTCGCTGCGCAACGATGGCCGGATCTGGGTCCCGAAGCGGGCCGAGGACTGCGACAAGGACCCACGCCAGATCCCCGAGGAGGACCGCGACTACTACCTGGAGCGGATCTATCCCGCTTTCGGTAATTTGGTGCCGCGCGACATTGCGTCGCGGCAGGCGAAGAACCGGTGTGACGAGGGCCGCGGAGTCGGCCCGGCCGTGGTCGAGCGGGACCTCGACGGGAACGAGCATAAGGTCCGTCGTGGGGTCTACCTGGACTTCGCCGACGCCATCAACCGGCTCGGCAAGGATGGGGTTTCGAAGCGCTACGGGAATCTGTTCGACATGTACGAGCAGATCACCGGTGAGGATCCGTACGAGGTCCCGATGCGGATCTACCCTGCCGTGCATTACACCATGGGCGGGCTCTGGGTCGACTACGACCTGCAGAGCAGTATCCCGGGGCTGTATGTGACCGGGGAGGCCAACTTCTCCGACCACGGCGCAAACCGGCTTGGCGCCTCGGCACTGATGCAGGGCCTGGCAGATGGCTACTTCGTGCTGCCCAACACGATCAACGATTACCTGGCGGCAGGCCCCTTCCCGAAGGTGGATCTGGATCATCCGGCGGTGACCGAGGCTGTCGATTCGAGCAAGGGCCGGATCACCAAGCTGCTCTCCGTTCAGGGGACCCGATCCGTGGACTCCTTCCACAAGGAACTCGGCCAGATCATGTGGGAGTACTGCGGCATGGAGCGTAACGCCGCCGGCCTCCAGATCGCGATCGACCGGATCCGCAAGTTGCGACAGGAGTACTGGTCGAATGTCCGGGTCACCGGCACCAATGAGAGCTTCAACCAGGCGCTTGAGAAGGCCGGCCGGGTGGCTGACTTCTTGGAGCTCGGGGAGCTGATGTGTATCGATGCCTTGCACCGGAGAGAGTCTTGCGGCGGCCATTTCCGTTCCGAGTCCCAGACCGAGGACGGCGAGGCGCTGCGGCATGACGACGAGTTCCTGTACGTCGCCGCATGGGAATACCGAGGAGAGGGGCAGCAGCCGATTCTCCACAAGGAGCCCCTGGAATACAAGTTCATCGAGTTGAAGCAGCGGAGCTACAAGTGAAGATCACACTGCACATCTGGCGCCAGGACAACGCGAAGACTCCGGGCCGCATGGTGGACTACCCGCTCGACGGGGTCTCGGGCGACATGAGTTTTCTGGAGATGCTCGACCTGCTGAACGAGAAACTCACTAATCGCAATGAAGAGCCGGTGGCCTTCGACCACGACTGCCGTGAGGGCATCTGCGGCATGTGTGGCGTGGTGATCAACGGTTCCCCGCATGGCCGCTATGCCTCGCCGGTGCCGACCACCACCTGCCAATTGCACATGCGTAGTTTCGCCGATGGTGCTGACATCTACATCGAGCCGTGGCGGGCTGGTGGTTTCCCGATCATCAAGGATCTGGTGGTTGACCGGACAGCTCTCGACGAGATCGTCCAGGCCGGTGGCTTTATCTCGGTGAACACTGGTGCGGCCCCCGATGCTCACGCGACCCCAGCCCCGAAGCGAGAGGCGGACCGGTCTTTCGACAACGCGGCCTGTATTGGCTGCGGCGCCTGCGTGGCAGCCTGCCCGAACGGTTCAGCGATGCTGTTCACCTCGGCCAAGATCACGCACCTGGCGATGCTTCCGCAGGGTCAGCCAGAGCGGTACACCCGGGTTAAGAGCATGGTTTCCCGCCACGACGAGCTCGGTTTTGGTGGCTGCACCAACATCGGTGAATGCGCCTCGGTCTGCCCCAAGCAGATTCCGTTGGAGTCGATCTCGCAGCTTAACCGTGACCTGCTGAAGTCGTTGTTCAAGCTGGACGGCAGATAACCCGACATCGACAGGGCCGGCCACCGGATGGTGGCCGGCCCTGCTGTGTTGTGTGCTCAGCAGCCATCCCAACCGAGGAAAGAGTTGTAATCCTGGAGCACGATCATGTCGACCTTGTCTGTGTCGGCGATGCTCGTCTTGGGAGTGTCCGTTTTCGGCATGAAGGCGATCTCACGGCCATCAGCAACCACCGTTAGCACCTGGTGTTTGCCGCCGACCCCGTCTTTGAGCTCGAGCCGGGCCCGGTTGCCGTAGAGCTGCTTTACCTGCCCGAACGTCATTCCGACCCGGGCCCCGGAGGCAGTCGGGTGCTGGGGGTTGTTCAGAAGGATCATGTCGATGGTCTTCTCCCCGACCCACCCGACCCCCTGGTTCTCCAGCTTCTGGGTGGGGCGCCACCCTGGGCAGGAATTGTCAGAGCTGTAGGTCGCGTAACCGCCCGGGGCCAGGCCGGACACGGAGGCATGCAGTCGGAAGCCGCCGATGCCCTCCGTGGTTAAGACATCCGATGCGGCGAGGGTGACGGTCGCGGAAGGACTGTTCGCACTACGAGGGCTAGCGGCGCTGGTACTCGCAGCAGAAGGGGAGACCTGCGTACGCGTCCCCGAGGCTGTGGGGCTGCTGGGGTTCGCCGTAGGTGCGGACGGTGTCGTCGAGGGACTCGTCGTGGCCGGGGCAGTGGCTGGGACACCGGCCGGATCAGCGATGTGGGGTGTCGTTGAGAGCCGGTTCGCGGCAACCCCGCCCCCGGCGATGAGCGCCAAGGCGGTGACGGTGGAGACGATGATCGTGCGGCGACGGGTGCGACGGCGTCGCCCCAGCGTCAGCACGTCTTCCACGCTCATCCGGTCTGCGGCCTGGAAGTTCCGCAGATCATCGAACGGGATCTGTGGATCGAAGTCTTCAGGCATGCTGGATCTCCTCGGGCGTCGTGGTATCGGCTAGATGGACGGCAAGGGCAGCCCGGCCTCGTGAGAGTCGGGCCTTCACAGTTCCCACCGGAACTCGGATCTCGGTGGCGATCTCGGCGACCGAGAGATCCGCCAAGTGGTACAGCACGAGGGCTTGTCTTTGGTCCACGGGTAGTTTCTGTAGTGCTTGAACCACAGCGATCCGTTCTGGTCCGGGCTCACGCGGAGGGTTGGGTGCCACCGAGCGGTCGCTGGCGCGGGATGCGAGTTTGCCTCGCCGCCAACGGGACACAAAGAGCCGGTAGGCAGTGGTCCGGACCCAGGCCTCGGCTTGCGGCGTCGAACGTAGTCGACGGTGGTGATCCCAGGCACGGACGAAAGCCTCCTGTACGCAGTCTTGGGCCTCGGTGAAGCTGCCGGTCATCGTTCCCAGCTGCCCAACCAAACGGTCGAAAGAATCCTGATACAGGTCTCGAAACTGGGCCTCATCCATCGCTCTCCTTTCCGATCGACGCTGCCATAACGCACGGGCAGACGATGTGGCTGCACCGGATCCGATCGCGGGCGTCCCGGCAGATTACCCCGCAGCGCTCGCTATGTGGCAGACTATGAGGCCGTTGCCCGGGTTCGCGACACCTGCCACAGGGGGATTGTTCGTTCCCGGGACCATCTGATCAGCACCATGGTGACCTGTGGCACCCGGCGAGGAAGTACTCATGACTGATGTCATTGCCTCCATCGACTCCGCCAGCCTACGCGGCGATGTCCCTGATTTTCGCCCCGGTGACTCGGTTCGGGTACACGTCCGGGTGGTCGAGGGCAACCGTTCCCGGGTCCAGATCTTCGCCGGTCCGGTGATCGCCCGTACCGGATCCGGCCTGCAGGAGACCTTCACCGTCCGCAAGGTGAGCTTCGGGGTCGGCGTGGAGCGTATCTTCCCGCTCCACTCGCCGATCATTGAGAAGGTCGAGGTCGAGCGCCGCGGTGATGTCCGCCGGGCAAAGCTCTACTACCTGCGTGGTCTGCGCGGCAAGGCTGCGAAGATCAAGGAGAAGCGGGACTTCTGAGGTGACGGCGTCGCGTCGTTCCCATCCGGGCACGTCGGACGCCACGGACGCGCCCCGGCCCCGACGGGCATTGCCCGAGTCCTGCGAGATGGAGGACGCGCCCCAGCGTCCGGTGCTCGACACCATCGATCCTGATTCCCTCTGGGACCAGGACGCGGCGGTCGGAGAGCCCGAACCAGTTGATGGTCGCAAGCATCGTAGGGGAGAAGCGCGTCGAGCTCGGCAACTGTCACCGGGTCGGCGGATCTTCGAGGCAGCCCGGGAATTCGTGATCGTGGTCGTGGTCGCCCTGTTAGTGGCGACCTTGATCAAGACTTTCCTGGTGCAGATGTTCGTCATCCCATCGCAGTCGATGGAGAACACGTTGCAACGCAACGACCGGGTGATGGTGCTCAAAGTGGGTCACTACCAGCGCGGCGACATCATCGTCTTCGAGGACAACCTGGGTTGGTTGCCGGCCGAGAACCCACCTTCGACACCCCGCCGCGTGTTGGAGTTCGTGGGCGTGATGCCGGTCTCGGGCAACCAATACCTGATCAAGCGACTGGTCGGGCTTCCCGGAGATCACGTGGTCTGCTGCTCGACCAACGGTCGGATCTCAGTCAACGGGGTGGAGATAGAAGAGGACAGCTACCTCTACCGCGGGGTCGACGGGAAGCCGATTAAGCCGTCCGAGATCGCATTCGACGTCATCGTCCCCGAGAACCGAGTCTTTGTGTTGGGGGACCATCGCGACGCCAGCGCCGACTCCCGCTACCACCTGTGCGATGTCACTGCGAGCGGGAAGGGAGCCAACGCCTTCCCCGCTCTGGACTCGATCCAGGGCCCAGCCCGGCTGAACGTCTTCCCGTTCAGCCGGTTCACAACCTTCTCGGCTCCGGCCACCTATTCTAAGGTCCCAGCCGCACAACAGACGCCTCCGTCGACGGCCGTCGTGTCAGGAGGAGGCTGCTAACCGATGCCAGTACGGCCGGGAGCAGGCTGGTACGGGTACGAACAGGCCCTGGCACGGGCTGGGTTGGCGCCGGTGGCGGGTGCCGATGAGGCCGGGCGGGGCGCCTGTGCCGGTCCTTTAGTGGCGGCGGCGGTGATTCTGTCTGATTCCCGGCGCAGCCGAATCGCGGGGCTGCAAGACTCGAAGCTGTTGAGTAGCAAGGCTCGTGAACAGCTCTACCCCGAGATCCTGGAGAAGGCTCTGGCCGTGGCCTGGGTGGAGGTCAGCCCTGGCGAGTGTGATCAGCTGGGGATGCAGGTAGCTAATGTCTCTGCGTTGCGGCGGGCGGTGCTGCGGCTCGACTTGCAGCCGGGTTTTGTGATTACCGACGGTTTCCCGGTGGATGGGGTGGGGGTAGCTGGCCTGGCGATGTGGAAGGGGGATCGGCTCGCCGCCTGCGTGGCGGCTGCTTCGGTGGTGGCGAAGGTCCACCGAGACCGGATCCTGGACCAGTATGAGGAACGCTATCCGGGCTACGGCTTCGCTCGTCACAAGGGATACTGCACGCCGCTGCACCAGGCCCGGCTGGAACAGTTGGGGCCGTGCGAGATCCATCGGTTGCGCTACGACAACGTCCGCCGAGCCAGTAGAGTGAAACAACCATGAGCGCCGAGGACCTGGAGCAGTACGAGAGCGACCTGGAGCTCGCGTTGTACCGCGAGTACAAGGACGTGGTCGGGATCTTCCGGTACGCAGTCGAGACCGAGCGCCGCTTCTACCTGTGTAACGCGGTCGACCTGAAGGTCCGCACCGAGGGTGGAGACGTGTACTACGAGGTGTCGATGGGCGATGCCTGGGTGTGGGACATGTACCGTCCGGCCCGGTTCGTGAAGTCGGCGAAGGTGCTCACCTTCCGTGACGTGTCGATCGAGGAGATCGCCCACTCTGACCTCCAGGTGCCCGACAGCAAGTAGAGCCTGTCGGACAACACCTCACCTGAAATCGACACCACCTACCCCGAAACCGACACCACCGAAGGCGTCCGATCCGGGCTGGACGGTCCATGGTCTGCGGTGTGGAGGTGGCAGAGATGAACCGCAGACAGACAGGCGCGCTCGGAGAAGAGCTGGCGGTAGCGTATCTGGAGCGGTCGGGATATCGGGTGATCGACCGCAACTGGCGTTCGGGGCGCCATGGTGAGCTGGATGTGGTCGCGATCGACCCTGAACCCGCACCGAAAGGCACGATCGTATTCTGCGAGGTGAAATGTCGTCGCGGCACCGGCTACGGCGACCCGCTCGAGGCGATCACCTTCGCCAAGATGCGACGGCTCAACGGTTTGGCCTGCGATTGGCTGCGGTCCCACAGCCTCGGCTGGTTCGACCATGTCCGCCTCGATGCCGTAGGGGTACTGCTGCTGCCCGGTCGGGAACCGGTGGTCAAGCATCGGCGGGGAGTCTCGCTATGATCGGCAGCGCGCGATCGGTCGCCCTGTCGGGTCTGGACGGACAGGTGATCGAGGTTGAGGCGGCACTTGGCGGTGGGTTGCCCCGGACCGTGATCGTGGGCCTGCCCGACACCGCGCTGTATCAGGCCCGGGACCGGGTGAAGGCAGCGATCGGGACCTCGGGCTTGGCATGGCCAGACCGGTTGGTGACGATCAACCTCACCCCGGCGACCCTGCCCAAGGCAGGATCCCACTACGACCTCGCCATCGCTGCCGCGGTGTTGCGGGCCAACGGCACGGTTCCCGGTGACCTGTTGAACGACACGATCCTGATGGGGGAACTCGGGCTCGATGGCCGGGTCCATCCGGTTCGCGGCGTGCTGCCAGCGCTGCTGGCCGCCTCCCATGCTGGCTTCACACGGGCCATCGTCCCGTATCAGCATGTGGGGGAGGCCAACCTGGTCGACGCGATCACGGTGTGGGGCGTGCGGCACCTGCGAGATGTGATGGATGTCCTGCAGGGCCATCCGGTGCTACTGCCCGAACCACCCCCACCCGAGGTCACGCAATCTGCGGCAGGACTCGACCTGGCTGACGTGGTGGGCCACCACGAGGTGAAGTGGATGCTCGAGGTGGCAGCGGCAGGACGTCACCACCTCTTCCTGCACGGCGCCCCCGGGGTGGGTAAGACCATGCTGGCGGCCCGGCTGGCGACAATCCTGCCCGACCTGACAGTGGCAGAAGCGCTCGAGGTCACCGCTATCCACTCGTTAGCCGGTACCCCGATCAGCGACCAGCTGATCACTCGCCCGCCCTTCGCTGACCCCCACCATTCGGCATCGATGGTCGCCCTGGTCGGCGGTGGGCCACGGGCCGCCCAGCCCGGCGCGGTCTCCCGAGCCCACCTGGGAGTGCTATTCCTCGACGAGGCGCCGGAGTTCCCAGGCAAACTTCTGGACTCGCTACGGACCCCGCTGGAATGCGGCAGCATCTTGATCTCGCGCTCCGGGGCCCAGGTTCGCTACCCGGCCCGCTTCCAGCTGGTGATGGCCGCCAATCCGTGCCCGTGCGGGCAATACGGCAACCCGAACGGCCGCTGCCAGTGCCCTCCGATGGCGGTCCGGCGCTACCTGGCCCGGATCTCGGGTCCGTTGCTGGACCGGATCGACCTGCAGCAGACGGTACGGCCGGTGCGCCAGTCATTGCTGGCTCAGGCACCACCGGGGGAATCGTCGGGCACGGTCCGAGAACGGGTGGCCCAGGCTCGCCAGCGACAGGCGAGACGGCTGGCCGGGACCGGCTGGACGACGAACGCCGAGGTTAGCGGCAGCTTCCTGCGGATGTCGCTGCCGCTGCCGTTAGGCATCGAGATGATCGACCAGGCGGTGGCTCATGGCAGCCTGACATCGCGTGGGGTGGATCGGGTGCTGCGAGTGGCATGGACGGTCTGCGACCTGGCTGGGGCTGACCGCCCCACCTCAGATCATCTGCGGCTCGCGCTGGCGATGCGTCGCGGTGAGACAGTGGGGGCGGCAGCATGAGCCACGAGGCAGAACGGGATTCCCGGATGGCATTGGCCTGCGTGACTGAACCTGGCCGACACCGTCTCGCCGAGGAAGTCCAGCGGCGCGGTGCAGAGGCCGTGTGGCGCCAGATCCAGGAGCGAACCTCGCCGACCGGGTTGCGGCTGCACCCAGCCGACGTGGATCTTCGGGCGGTACAGCAGCAGACCCAGCGAGCCGGGGCCAGGTTCGTGATCCCGGGCGATCGGGAGTGGTTCACCGGCCTCGACGACCTGGCCATGCTCGACCAGGTAGGCGACACCTGGTCAGCGCCGCCTCTCGGACTCTGGATCGTTGGGCCGGCCGATCTGTCACAGGCCAGCAGTCGAGCAGTGGCGGTGGTGGGGTCGCGTGCCTGCACCAGCTATGGCGAGACAGTCGCGACCGAATTGGCTGCTGATCTGGCAGAGCGGGATGTGACGGTAGTCTCAGGGGCCGCGTACGGAATCGATGCAGCGGCACACCGGGGCGCACTGGCGGTCAACGGTACCACCGTGGCTGTTCTTGCTTGCGGAATCGACCGCGACTACCCCCAGGGTAACGCCGGCCTGCTGCGTCACATCCGGGCCACCGGGGCCGTGATCACCGAGCACCCGCCGGGCACCATCGTGAACCGTTCGCGGTTCTTGGCCCGAAATCGGCTGATCGCTGCCCTGGCGCAGGGGACGGTGATGGTGGAGTCTGCTACCCGCAGCGGCGCCCGGAACACTGTGACCTGGACCGACAGTCTCTCCCGCCGGGTCTTTGCTGTCCCGGGACCAGTGACCTCGACTATGTCGGCAGGCCCACACAGCCTGATCCGGGACTTTAACGCGATCCTGGTTCGCAACGGATCCGACATCTGTGCGGACCTGGGGCTGGTGCCGGAACCGGCCTATCAGCCCGAGCCGGCGACCCCCTTCGACCTCCTCACAGCCGAGCAGCAGATGGTTCGCGAACTACTGCCCGCTCGGGGCCAGGTCAGCACCGACGAACTCGTGATCCGCAGTGGGCTGGGTGTACAACAGTGCCTAGTGGCGCTGCAGGGACTGGTCGACCAGGACATGGTCACGGCAGCCTCCGAGGGGATGTGGAGACTACGACCTCACTGAGGGCCGCCGCCGTGGCGGCCGTCACCAAACTGGGCCGGGTCGATCATCTTCCGGTTCGTCTCCGCGTGTCTGCCTGCGCAGCGGCGAGGTGGCGTTCTTGAAAAGACCTCCGACCCACGAGCCGACGCTGCCGACACCGTCGGCGATGTCGCCGAAGGTGGTGGCGATAGTGTCCTCGGCTCGGGCGAACTGATCCTGGTAGGAGGCAGCTGCCCGGGCCACATCCTCCGACAGCTTCGCGCTGGCATCGTCGGCTCGCCGCGGGTACGACCCCTGCATCACCAGGTGATACTCGCCGCTGGAGATCCACGAGCGGAGTTCGCCGGCTCGGACCACGGCAAAGGGGTGACTCATGCTTTCCACCATCAGCGCCCGCAGGATCAGATCCCGGATGTCATGGTCCTCGGAGTACTCCGCAGCCTGTTCCAAGAAGGCCTGCGTGTCCAATTCGGAGAGATGCCCGCCGCTGGCGAGCTTCATGTGTACGCGCAGCGCCGCATCGGGATCCTGGCAGGCCAGCAGGCCGGCCCGGTCGGCCGACAATTCAGACTTGCGCGACCACTCTCCGAGGGCGGCCAGGATTGCTCGTACGCCCAGGAAACCGAACGGGATCGACAAGAAGGTCGACGACAGCTGGGTCAGCACCAGCAGCATCGTGTGGTACAGGGAGTGGCCGCTGCCGACGTGTCCGAGCTCATGGCCGAGGATGAAGCGCAATTCGTCTTCGTCGCAGAGGTCGATTAGTCCGGAATTGAGCACGATCACCGGTCGATCCAGCCCTACGGTCATCGCGTTGAGAAACGGGTTCGCCGCGACGTACAGGTCCGGCAGATCCTCGACATCAAGGGCGGTGGCGGCCTGGTTATACAGGCGGAAGACGCGGGGGAACTGACAGGTGTCCACCTTGACCGCTGAGCCGAGCAGGCTGATCCGGACCGCCCGCTCGCTAAGGAAGCTGCTGATCTTCTTCAGGACGAAGTCGAAGCCGCGCAATTTGCGCAGCGCGACCAAGGCTCCCCGGTCGGCGGGATGCTCCCATGCCCTCGAACTGATACCCGTCAGGACGATGCGCTCTTTCGCGTTCTCTGCCATGGTGCCCATTGTGCCCCGCTGGTGGTTACGCCTCGATCGGCACGGACAACACCGGTGCCGAACCGACAGCACTTGACGCCCGTACGCCAGCACATGGGACAACACCCGGTGGGCAGGCTTTCATCATGACAGTTCTACGTCGTACTCCGGGACTGACTGAGGGGTCGTTGCACCGGCCAGCCGTGGTCGCGACCATCAACACTCACTTACCTGTGGCTGAGCGGGTAGCTGGGACGATCGGCCTGCTGCTGGGTGACCATGCCGGCCAGGTGATGCACCAGATCGTGATCCAGGTCGTCTGGCGTAGTCGAGCCGAGGAGCGCCGCCATTCCATTGATGTCTCCGCGCTGCATCGGGCCCGAACTGTGGTAGCGGTCCTAGCTAGGGAGGACGGAGTTCCCGGGCCCTGGGATGCGGCCTGGCGGCAGGCCGTGATGGATGTGGCCAGCCAAGCCGGTTGCCGGGTGCTGGGGGTCTACCTGGCCACTCCCACCGGGATCACCGAGGTCGATGGCAGCACCGCATTGCGATTGATTTCCGGACGAGCCTGGAAAGGACGGCCCCGGATCGGGTCTCAGGCCTCGATGGCGAGTCGGGCCGCTGTGGCGCTCGTACGCCCGGCCGAATAATTATTCCGCGATACGCGAGACCCGTGAGTGTCCGAGAGAGGACTTGAACCTCCATGCCCTAAAACGGGCACCAGCACCTCAAGCTGGCGCGTCTACCTATTCCGCCACCCGGACGAGCTCTGCTGGCGTGCTACCAGCGCGGACAGTGTAGCAATCCTGCGACCGGGATGCGATCCGCCAGTTGGGTGCCAGATTGCGGTCGTCCTGGGGTGTGGGCAGTACGGTGCGGCAGGATGAGCCCATGAGCATGCCTGCGGCCGAGGTGGTGCGGTTCACCAGCGACCTGATCCGGATCGACACATCCAACTATGGTCCTGACCAGGATGGGCCGGGGGAACGTGACGCCGCCGAGTACGTGGCGGCGGCGCTGGCCGAGGTAGGCCTGGAGCCAGAGTTGTACGAATCGGCTTCCCGTCGAACCACGGTGGTTGCCCGTTGGGAGCCCGCCGGTGTTGACGCCTCGCTGCCACCGCTGTTGCTGCACGGGCATACCGATGTGGTGCCGGCGGTGGCGTCCGACTGGTCCGTTGACCCGTTCTCAGGGGAGGTCCGCGACGGTTTCGTGTACGGTCGCGGCGCGGTCGACATGAAGGACTTTGACGCGATGCTCCTGAGCGTGGTCCGGGATCGGATCCGTACCAACCGGCCACCGCGGCGCCCGATTCGGCTGGTCTTCCCGGCCGACGAGGAGGCCTCTGGCGCGTTGGGCGCCCAGTGGCTGGTCGAGAACCATCCCGACACGATCCGCGACTGCACCCAGGCCATCGGTGAGGTGGGCGGGTTCTCGCTCACTGTTAACGACGATGCCCGGCTGTATCTGGTGCAGGTCGCCGAGAAGGGGATCGCCTGGATGCGGCTGGTGGCCGAGGGCACCGCCGGCCACGGTTCGATGCGCAATAACGACAACGCGGTGACCGAGCTGGCGAAGGCGGTGAGCCGGCTCGGCGAGTATCCCTGGCCGTACCAGCTGCACCCCGCCCAGCAGGCCTTCCTGGATGCGGTCGAGGATGCCCTGGAGATCACCATCAACCTTGACACGGTGGAGCAGACCCTGGCCCGGCTGGGCACGATTTCGCGGATGGTGGGGGCCACCATGAGCCACACGGCCATCCCCTCCATGCTGGACGCCGGCTACAAGGTGAACGTGGTTCCCGGTCGGGCCACCGCCCAGGTCGATGGTCGTTTCCTGCCTGGGCGACGAGAGGAATTTTTGGAGATGGTCCGCGAGATTGTCGGACCCAAGATCCGCGTCGAGCTGACCGTTGAACTGCCCTCGGTCGAGACACAGTTCGCCGGGGCCCTGGTCGAGGCCATGAATGAGTCCCTGCTCCGGCACGACCCCCGAGCCCGTACCGCGCCGTACCTGCTGTCGGCAGGAACCGACGCGAAATCGTTCCAGGCGCTCGGGATCCAGTGCTTCGGTTTCGTCCCGCTGCGGTTGCCGCCGGATCTGGACTTCGTGGGTCTTTTCCACGGGATCGACGAACGCGTGCCGGTGGACTCGTTGGAGTTCGGCTGCCGGGTCCTGGACAGCCTGCTCGATATTGCCTGAACTGGCTCAGATGGTACGGCCGTAGTTGGGACCGCCTGAGACATCATCCAGAGCTGTTGTGATCGGGCCCGGCAGGATTGTCTCTTCGACCGCCAGTAGTTCGTTGAGCTGAGCCACGGTCCGAGCGCCCAGCAGTGGGGCAGTGACCCCAGGCGCGTCGCGGACCCACAGCAGCGCCACCTGGGCCGGGGTAAGTCCCAGCCCGTCCGCGGCTGTGGCCACCGAGTCCACGACACCGCGGGAACGAACATCAAGATACGGCTCGACAAACCAGCCCAGATGAGATGAGGCGGCCCGGGAGCCCCGCGGCGTGGTACGGCGGTAGATCCCGGTCAGTACCCCTCGCCCCAGCGGGGACCAGGGGAAGAAGCCGAGTCCCAGGGCCCGCACAGCGGGCAGAATCTCCACCTCAGCGCGGCGGGCCAGCAGGGAATACTCCACCTGAGTCGAGACCACCGGTACCCGCCCCGGGACTGCCCGTTGCCAGGTCACCGCCTGCGCGGTCTGCCAGCCGATGAAATTCGAGACTCCGACATAGCGGGCCATCCCGGTCGACACCGCATGGTCCAGGGCGGCCAGGGTTTCCTCGATCGGGGCATCGCCCCAGGCATGGACCTGCCACAGGTCGACGGCCTCTACCCGTAGCCGGCGCAGCGAGCCGGCTAGGTCGTCCAGCATGGTCCGACGGGAGGTGTCGACTACCCGTTCCCCGTCACGGGTGACGAAGCCAGCCTTGGTTGCCAGCACCACGTCCTCCCGATCGACCACCGTCGCCAGCAGAGAACCCAGCAACCGCTCTACCTCGCCATGTCCGTACGCAGCGGCAGTGTCTACCAAAGAACCGCCGGCACCGCAGAAAGTTTCGAGTAGCTGGGCTGCCTCCCGGGGCGTGATGTCCCGCCCCCACGTCATCGTCCCCAGGCCGAGGCGGGAGACCCGCAGCCCCGAGTCGCCGACCGAGCGGGACTGCATCAGGAGATGAGGCCCGTCGCCAGCAGGGCGATGATCGTCCCTCCTGCCAGGAGCCGGTAGATGACGAAAGCCGTGAATGTGTTCGACTGGACGAACGTGAGCAGCCAGGCGATGCTCGCGTACGCGACTACGAACGACACCGCGATCCCGATCCCAGTCGATCCCCAGCCGACGGTGGAGGCGATCTGGGGCGCCTGGGTCACGGCCTCCAAGATCCCAGCCCCCAACAGGGTTGGGATACCGAGGAAGAAACTCCACCGGGTCGCCGTCACCCGGTCGATCCCTCGCAGCAGGCCCCCGGAGATAGTGGCGCCGGAACGAGACACTCCGGGGACCACCGAGATGCACTGCCACAGGCCGATGATCAGGGCATCGGTAACCGTCATGGTTTGTTCGCAGCGGGGCTCAGATCGGCGTGCCGAGTATCGGTCTGCCAGCCACATCACCAGCGACCATCCGATCAGCCCGCCGGCTACCACCCACAGGCTGCGCAGCGGGCCTTCGATCAGATCCTTGAAGGCCAAACCCACGATCACTGACGGGATCACTCCCACGATCACGCCCAACCCGAGCCGGAAGTCGGCGCTGTCGCGGGCCGGCTTCGACGCCAGACCCCGAAAGAAACCGACAGCGAGCCGGATGATGTCGCGCCAGAAGTAGACGATCGCGGCCAGGATCGCGCCAGACTGGATGACCGCGGTGAAGGCGGTGATCCCGGCATCAGCGACGTTGTGGCCCAGCAGTTCCTCCACCACCGTGAGGTGTCCCGTCGACGAGATCGGCAGGAATTCACTGATCCCCTCGACGATGCCGAGAATGACAGCATCCCACCACTGCATCTGTTGCCTTCTTTCGTCGACGAGCCCGCGCCAGGCTACTCGCTACCGGCTTCGGCGGCGAGACGACCACGCAGGTCCCACAGGTAGCGGATGTCGTGAACCGGGCCGGCGGTTCGAGCCAGCCGGTCACGCAGAGCGCCTTCTCGCTCGTAGAAAGCGCGGCCTCGACTGTTGGCAGCCAGCACCCAGGTCACAGCCACCTGGTGATGGTGATCGACCGCCAGCGCGTCGAGCGCTGCTGCCAGCAGCGCCTTGCCGATTCCTCGGCCTCGGGCCTCCCCCGCCACCCACAGGTCCCAGAGTTCCCCAGCGGCAGGTGCATCAGGATCACAACAGGGCCCGTACGAGGCGAAACCCAGCACCTCGACCGCGCCCGCCACGAGGACGGTCACCACCGACGGACTGCTGAGCGTCGCCTCCCACCGGGCTCGGCAGGCGGGCAGAGATAACGAGTCGAGATAGTCGTCAGGCAGCAGGCCCCGGTAGCCTTCGGTCCAGCCCAGATGGTGTAACCAGGCCACCTGGGCCGCATCTTGGGCTTCGGCCGGGCGGATTGGTACGGTGCGGCGAGAAGCTGTCCCCACCGCGGCTCTTGGTGCAGCGACGGTAACGTCGCGTGGCCCCGAGAGTGAGGAGGGCACTGCGGCCTCCTGATCAGCGAGTGGCGTGAGCCGTGGTTACGACCACCGACACGTTGTGACCGCCGAAACCAAACGAGTTGTTGATCGCCGCCAGATCACCATCGGGGAGCTGGCGAGCCTTCAGAGCAGCGATGTCGATACCCAGCCCGGGTTCCGGATTGTCCAGGTTGATGGTTGGCGGGGCCTGGCGCTGCTGCAGCGCCTTAACGCAGGCCACCGTCTCTAACGCCCCGGCCCCTCCAAGCAGATGGCCGGTCATCGACTTGGTGCTGGTGACCACGCAGCCGTCGACGTGGCGTCCTAACAATTCGCGGATGCTGGCCGCCTCCACCGGATCGCCGGCGGGGGTGGAAGTCCCATGCGCATTGAGGTGCTTGATGTCAGCCGGGGTGAGTCCAGCATCGGCGATCGCCTTGCTCATGGCCAGCACCTGCCCACGCTGAGAGGGATTGGTCAGGTCGAGGGCGTCGGAGGTAGTGCCGGCACCGGCCAGGGTGGCGTAGATAGCGGCGCCGCGGGCCTGCGCATGCTCCAAGGTCTCGATCACTAGGCAGGCCCCACCCTCAGAGAGGACGAATCCGTCACGGTCCACGTCCCAGGGGCGGGAGGCGCGCTCCGGCTCGTCGTTGCGGCGGCTCAGGGCCTGCATCTGGCCGAAGGCCGCCACCGGCAGCGGATGCAAGACTGCCTCGGCGCCGCCCACCACTGCGATATCAGCGCGGCCCAGCATGATCAGATCCAAGGCGTGCGCGATCGCCTCATTGGACGAGGCGCAGGCCGAGACCGGGGCGTGGACACCGGCGCGGGCTCGTAGCCGGATCCCGACATTGGCTGCCGGGGCGTTAGCCATCAGCATCGGGATGGTGAGCGGAGAGACCCGGCGGGGACCCTTTTCCTTGTGCACATCCCAGTTGTCGAGCAGCGAATGCAAACCACCGATACCTGACGCCACCGAGACGGCGAACCGGTCCGGATCGACTGCGGACTCGTCGTCCAGACTCAGGCCGGCATCGGCCCAGGCTTCCAAGGCGGAGACCATAGCGAACTGGGACGAACGGTCAAGCTTGCGCGCTACCACCCGCTCCATGGTGCTGGCCGGGTCGACCGCGGCCTGTCCGGCGATCTTGGTGTTGAGCTCTTCGGCCCAGGGCGCTTCGATCCGGCTGATGCCGCTGCGTCCGGCCAGCATCGCCTCCCAGGTGGAGGGCAAATCTCCGCCGAGGGGGGTGCTGGCGCCAAGACCGGTGATCACGACGGTGGGCATGGGTGTCCTTCTTGGAGTACGGAACCAGCGGTGGTGAGCCGTGGTGGAGCGGCTGGCGCGCCCCACCACGAGATTGTCAGGGTTCAGGCCTGTGCGCGCTCGACGTAGGCGACAGCGTCGCCGACGGTTCGCAGGTTCTTGGCGTCCTCGTCGGGGATCGAGACGCCGAACTTGTCCTCGCAGGCGTAGATGATCTCGACCATGGACAGCGAGTCGACATCGAGGTCCTCGGTGAAGGACTTGTCGAGTTGGACGTCCTCCGCCGCGACGCCCGCGACGTCGTTGACGATCTCAGCCAGCTGCTCGCGGATCTCTTCGGTGGTGGCCATGCGTGATTCTCCTTATGTGTGTGGGAACTGTGGGATCAGGGCAGCGTGATCAGTTGTCCGCCATAGACCAGGCCGGCGCCGAAACCGATGATCAGCGCGGTCTGGCCAGACTTCGCCTGCCCCTCGGTCAGCAGGGTGTCGATCGCGATCGGCACCGAGGATGCCGAGGTGTTGCCTAGATGACGGATGGTACGCGCTACGACGACTTGCTCGGGCAGTTTGAGGTGTCGCAGCATCGAATCGGTGATTCGGTTGTTGGCCTGGTGGGGGATGAATACGTCCAAATCCTCCGGCCGGACCCCGGACTCGTCCAGGACCCGCCGGGCCGCTTCGGCGATGAAGGTCGTCGCCCAGCGGAAAACCGGCTGGCCATTCATCGCCACGGTGGGCATCCGGCCCTGAGGAACAGCCTCGCGGAAGTCCTGGGTCTGACGAATCACCTGAGACTGGCTGCCGTCCGAACCCCAGACCACTGGGCCGATCCCCGGGGTCTCGCTGGGGACCACCACGGCTGCGCCAGCACCATCGGCGAAGAGGAAAGCCGTACCCCGGTCCGATGTATCGGTCAGATCGGAAAGACGCTCGGCGGCCACCACCAAGACGGTAGTCGCGGCCCCGGTCCGGATCAGGGCATCAGCCTGAGCCAGACCGTAGCAGAAGCCCGCACAGGCGGCTGAGATGTCGTAGGCAGCTGGGTCCTGAAGGCCGAGTTCGTGAGCCAACAGCGGTGCCAGGGCAGGCGTCTGGACCAGATGGGTGACGGTGGCGATGATCACCGCATCGACCTGGTCGGGGGCGACCTGGGCGTGGGCCAGGGCCCGGCGTGAGGCCTCAGTCACCATCATCAGCAGCGACTCGTCATCGCTGGCCCAGCGTCGCTCAACGATCCCGGTGCGCTGCTGGATCCACTCGTCGGAGGAATCGATCATGGTGCACATCTCGGCGTTCGTGACCACGCGGCGAGGGATGTACGAACCCACGCCTGCGATTCGAGAACCCGGACGAATCGGCCGTTGAGTGATGGTCCCGCTCATGCGAGGTCCTCCTGGGGCAAAGACCCGGGGTGTTCCCCGGCAGGATGGCCGTGACGGTCGCAGAAGACTTGGGCCTCCTCCAGCTGGTCGGGTGAGTTCAGGCTAAACAGGTCCACGCCTTTGAGATTGCGCTTGGCGATCCCGGTGAGAGTGCCGGCAGGGGGCAGCTCCAGCAGGCCGGTCACCCCCAGTTCGGCCATAGTCTGCAGGCAGAGGTCCCAACGGACCGGGTTGGCGATCTGACGCACGATCCGCTGCAGGTACTCCTCGCCTGAGGTCACGATCTGGCCGTCGGCGTTGGACAGCAGCCGGACTCGAGGATCGTAGGTGGTTACGGCAGCCACCAACCGTTCCAGATGGGTGACGGCCGGCTCCATGTGGACGGTGTGGAAGGCGCCTGCAACGCTTAGCGGCACGATGCGGGCTCGCCGTGGCGGGTTGGCCGCCAATTGCTCCAGCTGCTCGACGGTGCCCCCGGCGACGATCTGTCCGGGGCCGTTGTTGTTGGCGGCGGTCAAGCCGTGAGCGGTGATTGCGGCGAGGACCTCCTCGCGATCACCGCCCACGACCGCCGACATCGACGTGGGGCGGTTCGCGCTGGCTGCTGCCATTGCTTTGCCGCGCTCTCGGACGAGGACCATCGCGGCCTCGACCGAGAGACAGCCGGTGCCAGCGGCGGCCGTGATCTCGCCGACTGAATGGCCGGCCACGGCTCCCACCTTCGGGTAGGCCTCGGAGGGGGAGGGAAACAGTTCCAGTGCGGCGATCAGCCCGGCCGCGACCAGCAGCGGCTGCGCCACTGCGGTGTCGCGAATGGTGTCAGCATCGGCCTCAGTTCCGTACCGAGCGAGATCGAGACCAGTGACAGTCGACAACCAGGCAAGCCGAGTGGCGACGCTGGGGAGTTCCAACCAGGGGGCGAGGAAGCCGGGGGTCTGAGCTCCTTGGCCCGGAGCGACGATCACAAGCACAATGACCACTCTGGCGCTAATGGGGGCCGATCGCACGTGGGGGACACCACGAAGTTTGGGCCAGGAAGTTTGTAGGAAGATCACAGAACCGGCCGTTGCGACCATTTAGGTCGGGCCAAGCAGCCTTCCCACGGTGAGCGCCAGCCGCAGCACGTACCCAGAACGCGGATCCCCAGGGTGGTAACCGGTCACGTCCTGGACCCGGCGCAGCCGGTATCGGACCGTGTTCGGGTGCACGTATAGGGCTCTGGCTGCAGCCTCGATCGAGTTACCGGCGTCGAAAAAGGCCACCACTGTGGCCATCAGTTCTCCACCGGCTGCCACCAGCGGCTGGTACACCTCGCTGGCCAGAGCCCGGCGGGCATGTCCATCCCCGGCCAGCGCCCGCTCCGGGAGCAGGTCGACCGCTGCGACCGGACGAGGAGCACCAGGCCAGGCGTGCGCCGCCCGGACTCCAGAGAAGGCCGAGCGAGCCGAGCGGCCAGCGTCAACCAGATGGTCCACCACCGGTCCAACCACGACCGGTCCAGCCCCAAAGAACGGCGTCAGCCGTTCCGCTAAGCCGATCGGGTTCTGGCCCAGCTCGGTGCCACCGGCCACCACCACCAGCCGGTCGCCCTGGGTGGCGACCAGGGTGTCGAGCCCGATCCGGGTGCCGGTACGGCGTAACGCTTCGATCGCCTCGTACGGCTCGGCTGGTGCCGTCCCCACTATCACCGCCACTGAACTGGGGGATTGCCAGCCCAGGGTCGACGCCCGCGAGACCAGATTCTGGTCAGCCTCGCCGCGGACCACGGCATCCACGACCAGGGCCTCCAGCCGGGCATCCCACGAGCCGCGGACCTCCGCCGCAGTCGCGTACACCTCGGCTGCCGCGAAGGCCACCTCACGGCTGAAGTAGACCACCGCCTGGGTGAGGACTACCCGGTCACTGCGCGGCATCTGCTGAACCTGCTGCTCGACCACTTCGACCGTGGTTCGGACCAGCTCCACCGTCTGGTGCAGCGAGATCCGCCGCATCACCTCTCGGGGCGCCACTGAGAACAGGTCTCCTGCGCTGACCGGCTCGTCGGCGTCATCGGCCACCCAGGCGACGAAAGAATCGATCCCAGCCCGCGCCAGCAGGCTCACCCAGGATCGGTGCTGGGGGTCCAGCTGAGTGAACCATGGGTGGCGGGCATCCATCTCCAACAACGTGGCGGTCGTCATCGCCGAGGCCAGGGCGGATAGCCGCCGTACCGTCTGGGCACGAGCGCGCGCTGAAGGCACCAGCGTGCGGCCCCGGACTCTCTCGACTGTGGACTCCTTGGCCATGGCGCCAGCGTAAGGTGTTGGCCCGGGTATCGGCCTGCTGTTCAGGGTCGAGATGTCTCTGGCATCGTGCAGCGGCTGTTCCAGGCGTACTCGACGTGACAAGATGGCCCGCAACAGGGTGGGCATAACGGCACGAAAGGGCGTACACACAGTGATCCCACGCGATGAGGGCGGGCCGATCCTCAACGGACTTCCGACGAATCTTCCCGATACCGACCCGGACGAGACCGGAGAGTGGCTCGAATCTTTGGACAGTCTGATCGAGGTACAAGGCCGTAACCGCGCCCGATACCTGATGCTGAGGCTGCTGGATCGCGCCCGCGAGAAGCAGATCGGCGTGCCGTCGTTGACGGCGACCGACTTCGTGAACACGATCCCGAAGTCGATCGAGCCGGCCTACCCCGGCGACGAGCAGACCGAACGGAATTTCCGGCGCCTGCTGCGCTGGAACGCCGCGATCATGGTGCACCGCGCCCAGCGCCCCGGCGTCGGAGTCGGCGGACACATCTCGACCTACGCCTCGTCGGCGACGCTGTACGAGGTGGGCCTGAATCATTTCTTCCGCGGCCAGGACGCTCCCGGCGGAGGGGACCAGGTCTTCTTCCAGGGGCACGCCTCGCCTGGCATGTATGCCCGGGCTTTTCTTGAGGGGCGGCTCACCAGCGACCAACTCGATGGCTTCCGCCAAGAACACAGCCACTATGTCGACGGCCGCCTGTTGGGGTTGCCCTCGTACCCGCACCCGCGCCAGCTGCCGAACTTCTGGCAGTTCCCCACCGTCTCGATGGGGATCGGACCAATGAACGCGATCTACCAGGCCTCCTTCAACCGGTACCTGTACCACCGGGGTCTCAAAGACACCTCTGACCAGCATGTCTGGGCATTCCTGGGCGACGGGGAGATGGACGAACCCGAATCGCGGGGCTTCTTGCAGTGGGCTGCGATGGAGGAGCTGGACAATCTCACCTTCGTGATCAACTGCAACCTGCAGCGTCTCGACGGCCCGGTCCGTGGCAACGGCAAGATCATCCAGGAGCTGGAGGCCTTCTTCCGCGGCGCCGGCTGGAACGTGATCAAGGTAATCTGGGGCTCGGGTTGGGATCCGTTGCTGGAAGCGGACCATGAAGGCGCCTTGGTGAACGTGATGAACACGACCACCGACGGCGACTACCAGACCTTCAAAGCCAATGACGGCAAGTACGTCCGTGACCACTTCTTCGGCCGTGACCCACGCACCCTGGAGATGGTGAGGGACTGGTCCGACGACGAGATCTGGAACCTGCGCCGTGGTGGCCACGATTACCGGAAGGTGTACGCCGCGTACCGCGCGGCCACCACCTTCACCGGGGCACCGACCGTGATCTTGGCGCACACCATCAAGGGTTACTTCCTCGGCACTCACTTCGCGGGCCGCAACGCAACCCATCAGATGAAGAAGATGGCCCTCGACGATCTCAAGTCGTTCCGCGACCGGCTCGAGATCCCGATCAGTGACCAGGTGCTGGAAGAGGACCCCTATCGACCGCCGTACTACAACCCGGGCCCGGAGGATCCGCGGATCCAGTACATGCAGCAGCGACGTCGGGACCTGGGCGGTTACCTGCCACAGCGGCGTAACCGGCCGGCGAGGCTGACCCTGCCGTCGGCCAAGGCCTACCAGGGGGTGAAGAAGGGCTCGGGGAACCAGCCGATCGCCACCACCATGGCTTTTGTGCGGCTACTCAAGGACCTGCTGCGGGAGAAAGGCTTCGGCCAGCATGTGGTCCCGATCGTGCCCGACGAGGCGCGGACCTTCGGGATGGACTCGTTCTTCCCGACCCTGAAGATCTACAACCCGCATGGGCAGAACTACACCCCGGTCGACAACGAGCTGATGTTGGCCTACCGCGAGTCGAGCGCCGGTCAGATCTACCACACCGGGATCAACGAGGCCGGATCGGTGGCGGCGTTCACGGCCGCTGGCTCGGCGTACGCCACGCACGGGGTACCAATGGTGCCGGTCTACGTCTTCTATTCGATGTTCGGCTTCCAGCGCACCGCCGACTTCGTCTGGGCGGCAGCCGACCAGCTGGTCCGGGGCTTCCTGATCGGGGCCACTGCCGGCAAGACTACCTTGACCGGCGAAGGTACTCAGCACATGGACGGACATTCGCCGCTGCTGGCGCTGACGAACCCGGCGGTCAGGACGTACGACTGTGCCTACGCCTACGAGATCGCGCACGTGGTCGAATACGGGCTGGAACGGATGTACGGGGATGATCCGCACGATGACATTTTCTACCTGACCGTATACAACGAGCCGGTCCCACAGCCGGCTGAGCCCGAGGGTGTGGATGTGGCCGGGATCCGGCAGGGGATGTACCTGCTGGCCGAGGGCTCCACTGAGGGATTGCCGCTCGAAGCTCCGCGCTGCCAGCTGTTGGCTTCCGGGGTGATGGTGGCATCCGCGCTCGAGGCGCAGCAGCTGCTGAGGAACGAGTACGGGATCGTGGCCGATGTCTGGAGCGTCACCAGCTGGAACGAGCTGGGCCGGGAGGCCATCGCCTGCGGTAAGGCCAATTTTGATGACGGGGGAGACCGGATCCCGTACCTGACTCGGGCGCTGCAAGACCGTCCGGGCCCGGTGATCGCGGTGTCGGACTACGCCACCGAGTTGCAGAACCAGGTGGCGGCGTATGTGCCGGGCGATTTCTTTGCGCTCGGTGCTGACGGCTTCGGTTTCTCCGATACCCGTTCGGCCGCGCGGCGATACCTCAAGATCGATGGTCCGTCGATGGCGGTTGCGGCATTGCGGCTGCTGGGACGCCAGGGCCAGATTCCCGTCGAATGGGCCAGCCAGGCCTATGCCACCTGGCGCATCGACGATCCTGCGGCCGGCAGGTCCGGCGCCGTGGGTGGGGACGCCTGAGGCGGGGGGAAGGAGCATGACCACGGAGGCTTCAGGGGGTCACCCGTTCGGACTGCGGCCCGGGCAGTTAGTCCAGGAACTGGGCTGGGACAGTGATGTCGACGAGGACCTGCGGACCTCGGTCATGGATGCGATCGACGCCGACATGGTGGAGGACTCCGACGAGGCCGTGGACGCGGTCCTGGTCTGGTGGCGCGCAGAGGATGGTGACGTGACCGATGCCTTGGTCGACGCGCTGACCGACCTCTCCGCAGACGGGGTGATCTGGCTGCTGACGCCTAAGGTGGGTCGTTGCGGGCATATCCCTCAGGTCGACATCGCCGAGGGTGCCGCGACGGCCGGCCTGGTGCTGACGTCGACGCTGAACGTGTCCAAGGACTGGGCCGCCGATAAGATGGTCCGAAGTCGAGGGCAGCGGCGCTGACTGATTGCCGATGCTGCCTCGGTGCTGACACAATGGATCAGCGGACCGGGCGCATAGCTCAGGTGGTCAGAGCACTTCCCTTACAAGGAAGGGGTCGGGGGTTCAAGTCCCTCTGCGCCCACCGACTCCGGTCGAGCTGGACCAGTCGTATGTCGAGGGCCGCCAAAGCTCGGCAGGATGCTCCGGGCCGGCGCAGCGAGCACGGTCGTTGTCGTGGTCGGGTGATCGCTAGACTGTCCCAGCGTGGCTCTAGCTGACGACCTGTTCGACGAGATCGGCCGTCTCGACCGGACTCTGCGCTCGGTCGAGGCTGTAGTCGATGTGCCCCGCCGCCGCCGCGAGATCGCGGACCTCGAGCAGGAGGCGGCTGCTCCTGACCTGTGGAATGACCAAGAGAATGCCCAGCGAGTCACCTCCCGGCTGTCGCGGACACAGGCCGAGGTGGACCGGGTCGAGGGGCTGCGGTCTCGGATCGATGACCTGGCCGTGATGGTCGACCTGGCCCAGGAAGAGGCAGACCAGAGCGCCTTCGAGGAGGTTCGGCGCGACCTCACCGCGTTGGCCCCGGAGATCCAGGCGTTGGAGGTTCGTACCCTGCTGTCGGGCGAGTACGACGAACGCGATGCCCTGGTCACGATCCGTTCTGAGGCGGGAGGGGTGGACGCGGCTGATTTCGCTGAGATGCTGATGCGGATGTACCTGCGTTGGGCAGACCGTCACGGCTACCTGGTCGAGATGTACGACACCTCCTACGCTGAGGAGGCCGGGATCAAGTCGGCGACCTTCGCTGTAAAGGCACCGTTTGCGTACGGGACCTTATCGGTCGAACAGGGTACGCATCGGCTGGTGCGGATCTCCCCGTTCGACAATCAGGGCCGCCGCCAGACTTCCTTTGCCGGGGTCGAGGTGTTGCCGGTCACGGAGGAGACCGACCACATCGAGATCCCCGAGGCGGACATTCGCGTCGATGTCTTCCGCTCCTCGGGCCCGGGCGGCCAGTCGGTCAATACCACCGACTCTGCGGTCCGGATCACCCACCTGCCGACCGGGCTAGTGGTGAGCTGCCAGAACGAGAAGTCCCAGATTCAGAACAAGGCTGCGGCTTTGCGGGTACTTCAGGCCCGGCTTCTGGAACGCGCCCGCGCCGAGCGGGAGGCTGCGATGAACGAGCTGAAGGGCGATGGCGGGAACTCCTGGGGCTCCCAGATGCGCTCGTACGTGTTGCACCCGTACCAGATGGTCAAAGACCTGCGTACCGAGCACGAGGTCGGCAACCCCGAGGCAGTCTTTGATGGGGACCTCGACGGCTTCATCGACGCCGGCATCCGGTGGCGGCGCACCAGCACGACTAGCTGAGCTGCGACCCGGCGCGCCGCTACGCCGTCTCGACGCGAGCTCACCTACACTCGAGATGGCCGGCCTGAGAAATCTCAGGATCCTTCCCTGTCTCCAACCCCGGCCCAAGGTGATCTCGTGATCAGATTCGAAGACGTGTCGAAGGTGTACGACGGCCAGAAACGCGCAGCCCTCAGGAACGTGAACATCGACATCGACAAGGGCGAGTTCGTCTTCCTCGTTGGTGCTTCGGGCTCGGGCAAGTCGACCCTGCTTCGGCTGATCCTGCGGGAGTACCGCACCACCAAGGGCCGAGTCTTCGTCGCTGGCAGGGACCTCACCCGGATCCCCGGCTGGAAGATCCCGGGCCTGCGCCGACAGATCGGGACCGTCTTCCAGGATTTCCGGCTGCTGCCGGGCAAGACCGTGAGCGAGAACGTCGCCTTCGCGCTCCAGGTGATCGGCAAATCTTCTTCGGTGATCCGCAGGGTGGTGCCGGAGACCTTGGAACTGGTGGGTCTGGGCGGCAAGGGGGACCGACTGCCGGAGGAGCTGTCCGGCGGTGAGCAGCAGCGGGTGGCGATCGCCCGGGCCTTCGTGAATCGTCCGAAGATCCTGATCGCCGACGAGCCGACCGGCAACCTTGACCCGGCCACCAGCGTCGGGATCATGAAGCTTCTCGACCGCATCAACCGGTCCGACACCACTGTGGTGATGGCCACCCACGACTCCGCGATCGTGGACCAGATGCGCAAGCGAGTCATCGAATTGGAAGCCGGCCAGGTCGTCCGAGACCAGGCCAAGGGCATCTACGGGGTGCAGTGATGCGACACACATTTGTTGAGGCCTGGAGCGGCGTACGCCGCAACGCGACTATGACCTTGGCGGTCATCGTGACCATGTGGGTGTCGTTGTCGTTGTTCGGATCTGGTCTGCTGGCCGCTGAGCAAGTCGAGCTGATGAAGGATCGTTGGTACGACAAGATCGAGATCTCCGTGTTTCTCTGCGTCAAGGACGTGAAGGGCGACAACTGCGATCCCGGGCAGGATGCTACCGAGGCCCAGAAGCAGGCCATCCGGCAGGTGATCGAGGCCAACCCGGAGACCGCGCAGGTGTTCTACGAGAGCAAGCAGGAAGCCTTCGAAGAGTTCAAGAAGGCCTACGCCGATTCGCCCATCCAAGACACCCTGACCGCGGACCAGATGCAGGATTCGTTCCGGGTCAAGCTCAGGAATCCCAACAACTATCAGGGGCTGGTGAGCGAAGTGCAGACCCTCAAGGGAGTCCAGACGGTGCAGGACCTGCACACCTATCTGGACCCGATCTTTGCCTGGCTCAACGCCTTGCGCTGGGGGACGATCGGGATGAGTGCGCTGTTGCTGTTGGCGGCGGCGCTGCAGATCGGCAACACGATCCGGATGGCGGCCTTCGCCCGGCGCCGGGAACTCGGGATCATGCGCCTGGTGGGTGCCGGCAACTGGTACATCATGTTGCCGTTCCTGCTGGAGTCGCTGTTCGCGGCCATCGTGGGAGCCCTCCTGGCCTGTGGCACTTTGGCCGCCGGCGTGTACTTCGTGATCATGCGTAACGCTCAAGTGTCACTCAAGGCTTTAAAGTGGATCGGTTGGTCACACACCGGCATCGCCATGGCGGGGGTTGCGGTCGTGGCGGTCCTGCTGTCCATGATTCCGACATTGATCGCGACTCGTAGATATCTGCGGGTCTGAGAGGGGAGGCAATCATGCGCCGCTCGATGGTGATGACGGGGGTACGGCTGGCTGCGGTCGGTACGACCGTGGCGCTGACCCTGGCATGGGCGCTGCCAGCGCAGGCTGATGAGTGGTCCGACGAGCGAGATCGGCAGCGGGCAGCAGCTGCCGCTGCGCAGTCGGATGTGCTGTCCTTGAAGGGGCAGCGCAGCCAGGTTCAGGGAGCGGCTTCCTCACTTGCCGGTCAGGTGAACGAATCGTCTGCGGCGCTGAGCGTGGCGGTTACCAAGCTGGCAGCCTCTCGCGGGGCTTTGGCCCAGGCGCAGGCTCAGCTGGCCGTTGCCCAGCAGGAGGTGCAGGCGGCCGAACGCAAGGACGCTGAGACTGCAGCCCGGCTAGTGCAGAGCCAGGCTCAGCTGGCCATGGCCAGGCAGCAGGTGGCTGAGAACCAGGCCTCTCTCGACAACGAACAAGCCAAGGTGGGACGGTTGGCCCGCCAGCAGTACCAGCAGAACACGTCTCTGGTGGGATTGGCGACGTTGGTCACTCCCAGCACCACAGTGGATGTCAGCAATCGGTTCCAGTGGGCGACGACCATGTTCGACACCACGTCAGCGCAAGTTACGCGGCTGGAGGACCGGCAGGCGCGGTTAGCCGAGGCCAAGAACACCCAGTCTGTGGTCGAGGCCCGCGCGGCGATCGATCGTAGGAACGCGGCCGCCAACCTGTCCGCTACTCAGAAGGCCCGTGCTCAGGCACAGTCCGCCGAGGCCGCGGTCCAGAAGGCGGTGGCGGCGAACGTGGCCGCGGAGGCAGCCGCCCAGCAGGCTTTGAACTCTGACAAGGCAGCGCTCGCGGCCAAGGAGGCCGAGTTGCAGTCGGTGAACCAGCGGATCGCCAAGCGCTTCGCTGATCAGAGGGCGGCCGAGTCCGCGGCATCGAATGCCGAGCAGCAGCGGATCAAGGCGGAACAGGCACGGGCTGCGGCTGCCGCGGCGAAACGCGGTGGCAAGGCCCCGGCAGCAGCTCCTGCCCCGTCCGTAGCGGCTCCGGCGACCTCCTCTGGTGGCCTGGTACGCCCGGTCAACGCTCCGCTGACCTCGCCGTATGGGATGCGGTTGCACCCGGTCCTCAAGGTTTGGAAGCTCCACGACGGGACCGATTTCGGCGCGGGATGTGGTACCCCGATCCGCTCGGCGGCAGCCGGGGTGGTGACTGAGGCCTATTACAACGGCGGTTACGGCAATCGGCTGTTTGTCGATCACGGGAATGTCGGTGGCCGCCACATCGTGACTTCGTACAACCACCTGTCGGGCTATGCAGTCCGCCCTGGGCAGCGGGTCAGCGCCGGTCAGGTGATTGGCTATGTCGGCACCACGGGATACTCCACTGGTTGCCATCTGCACCTGATGGCCTGGGTGAACGGTTCCATGGTCAACGCGATGACTCTCCTGTAGGGAGCCCGGTCCGGAAGGACCCGACCGATCAGGTCTGTTGCTTAGGCACGGCGTCGGTTGCGGATGTGCTGAGACATTGCCCGCTGGGCTTCCCGATTGGCCTCTCGTTCGGCGATGGTGGCTCGTTTGTCCCAGTCGCGTTTGCCGGTGGCGAGAGCAAGCTCGACCTTGGCGTAGCCGTCGAGGAAGTAGATCGCCAGGGGCACGATGGTTCGACCTGCGGCCGCGACCTCACGCGCGAGCTTGTCGATCTGGCGACGGTGAAGTAGCAACTTGCGGGTGCGCCGTGGCTGGTGGTTCTCGGTGCTGTGGGAGTACTCAGGGATGTGGGCATTGCGCAGCCACACCTCGCCGTCGTCGACGGTGGCGAAAGCTTCCGACAGGGACGCCCTTCCTGCACGTAGGGACTTCACCTCAGTTCCGGTCAGCACCAGACCAGCCTCAACAGTGTCGTGCAGGTGGTAGTCGTGTCGCGCCTTGCGGTTCTGCGCGACCATGACTCGCCCCTTCGGTCTGGGCACGGCGGATCTCCTCTCGGCAGAGACCCACGATAGCGGCCGGCGCCAGGCACGCACCATCCGTGGGGAGAACTCAGGGTAGGACCTGATCCCAGAGGTGGGCAGCTCTGCTCCAGAATGTTCCCATGACCGTGTTTCCCCAGCATCCGACGTTGACCCAGGCCGTCTCAGAGGCTGAGCGTGAACAGGCTGCCCACCGGCTTCGGGTTGCGTACGAGATGGGGCGGCTCGACCCGCAGGATTTCGACCGCCGTTCGGGGATCGTGGCTTTGGCGCACACGCGCCGCGATCTCAACAGCGCCTTTCTGGGACTAGTTCAGGTGGAGCGACCTCACCAGGCTCGTGTGCAGGCCCCGGCTGGGGTGGTCGCTGCCTACCTCAGCGCTGTCTTCTGCTTCCTGCTTGGGCCACTGGTGATCTTCTTCACGGCTAGCCCCGGCACGGCGACTCGCCGAGAGGCGGCCAAGGCCTTCAACTTGTCTTTTCTCACCACGGTCGGCTCTGTAATCGTCTTCCTGCTGGCCTTCCTGACGAGTGGTGTGACGGCGATCCTGCTCCCGGCGCTCGGAGCGTATTGGTTCCTGTCGCTGACGGTGGGGATGATCCAGGCGCTTCAGGGCCTGGACTGGAACCATCCCCTCAAGCGGTGGCTGTCGTGGGAGGTGTTGAAAGAGCGGTAAGCTGGGGGCGACAACTCGATAGGGGGTGACTGGTTTCGACTCGGGACGGTAGTCCCAGGAGAAGCGGGCCGAGGATCCAAGGTCAGCTCGTAAACGACCCTTGGGACCTAATAAGTGCCGACAACACGCGCACTGACTTCGCTCTCGCTGCCTGATCAGTGATCGAAGGGTCAGCCCGGATGCGCCTTCCGTCCGGATCCTGGCCTCATTCAGAAGGCTTGCTGTGGCGACCGTGTCCTCGGGTCGCTACGGGACATCACGAGGACTGGGCTTGTTCATCACGTGCCGGTACGAGGGTGAGAGCCGAGTAGAACGTCACCACTGGCTGCGCCCGGAGAAGTCCTGGTTCACCGCTCAAGGACGCGGGTTCAATTCCCGCCACCTCCACCACCTGGCCGGCCTCAGGCGTTTCTATACCTGAGGCCGTGCCGCTATGGTGACCATCTCGTTGGCCCATGAGAGGATGGCGTCGTGGACGAGAGCGTCGAGCCGGCGGCAGGATTGCTGCTGGTGGCGAGTGTCGCCCTTCGCGACGGGGTCTTCGATCAGACCGTCGTGCTGCTGCTGGACCATGACGAATCGGGCTCCCTGGGTGTGGTCCTGAACCGGATCTCGCCGGTTGACCTGAGCCAGGTACTTCCGCAGTGGGTGCCCGAAGTAAGTTTCCCGCAGTTGCTGTATGCGGGCGGGCCAGTGTCACCTAACGGGGCCATCTGCCTGGCCAGCTTGGACTCCTCAGAAGCTGAGCCACCGGGATGGCGCAGGTTGTTCCACCAGGTGGGACTACTCCATCTCGACACCCCGGTCGAAATCGTCAGGGGTGCTTTCCGGGACCTGCGGATCTACGCGGGCTACGCCGGCTGGGAGGCAGGGCAACTGGCGGGAGAACTACGGCGGGGAGCCTGGCATGTGGTGCCAGCGCTCTATGACGACATCTTCGGCGACCAGTACATCGATCTGTGGCAGCGCGTCCTCCACCGGCAGGGGAACCCATTGGCCTATTTTGCGACCTGGACGGCCTCGCCGCAGGACAACTGACCCCGGTATCGTGTCAGACTAGTCCTCGTGTCGAGCAAGGGAGTCTCCGCGTGAGCATGTGGATGGACGAACCGTCGGCTGATGGTTTTGAGGACAACCCGCTGGCGGCTGGGCTGGCCCCAGAAGATGACCTGTTGGCGGCTCAGGGCGAAGGTGAGTCTTGGGATCCGTCCCAGGGATATCCGGACAGTACCCTGTCGGTGCGGATCTGGGTGGATGAGGATAAACGTCTGACCGATGTCCAGATCTCGAACCGTTGGCGGGAGCGGGCCCGCGGGACCTCCTTATCCAGCATGTTTGACGAAGCTTTCCTGCTGGCCAATGCCTCCATTGGTGGCGGGGCGCCACCTGATGTGTGGGGAGAGGACCCGGCCGAGACAGGATCTGACCTGCTGACATGGGAGTCGCTGGCCGCGATTCAAGAACAGACTCAGGAGTTGGTCGAGGAGTCGGCTAAGCTCGATGCTAATCCGGACAGTGTCACGCCCGCTCGATGGGAGGGTAAGCCTGCCGAGGGCTACAGCCGCAACCGAAAGGTGCAGGTGCGGTTGACGGTCCACGGACAGACCGAGAAGGTGACGTTCGACGAGCAGTGGTTGTCGGAGTCGCGAGTCTCTCAGGTGCGTGATGCCGTTCGGGAGGCCCATGAAGATGCCTACGCGGCTTTTGTCGCCCCAGTCTTCGTGCCAGGTGACCGAGAACGGCTGGCGTGTCAACTCAACCTGCTGCATCACCGGGCCAGCGCACTGATCAGTCGCGGCTCCGAACTCCAGGAAGGAAGTCTATGAGCACTCCAACTCCCGACAAAGAGCTGCGGGTCCAGCAGTCCGGGGTAACCGGGCACAGGTCTGATACCGATGACGTCGTAGGTGGCGTGGAGATCTACGAGGCCTTGGTCAACCCTCATGATGGCAGCGGAGGCCAGAGCGGGCAGCGTGGTGGTGCCGGCGGTTCACCGATGATGATGCCGCCCGGGATGATGGGGGCCGGTGCTGGTGGCGCAGCGGGAGCAGGAGCAGCTGGGGCTGCCGGGCTCGCTGGTCGCGGTGTCGGAATGCCCGGTACTGGCGCGGCTGGACTCGGTTCCCATGCGGCTGGTGGCTCTGGAGCCGGTGCCGGTGGCGGCCTCGGTGGCGGTGTCGGTGGCGGTGGCCTCGGTGGCGGTATCGGTGGCGGTGGCCTCGGTGGCGGTATCGGCGGTCTGGGCAGCGGTGGTGGGGGAATCCCGATGCCCGGCACCCGAGCAGCGGGAATGCCCTCGTCTGATACGCCTGGTCTAGATCTGCCGGGTAAGACCAATACTCCTGGCTTTGGAACGCCCGGGGTCTCGCCTATATCAGGGATCGAACGTGGTGGCGTATCGTCACCTGATATCCCAGGTGTCGGGACTCCTGGCGGTTCTGGCGTGGGTACTCCTGGTGTTCCTGGAGTGGGAACACCTCGTGTTCCCGGAGCGGGTACTCCTGGTGTTCCCGGAGCGGGTACTCCTGGTGTTCCCGGAGCGGGAGCTCCTGGTGATCTGGGAGCGGGGGTCCCTGGCGCTAACATCCCGGGTGCGGGCAGCAGCCCCACAGTTCCTGGCGTGAGCCCCGGCGGTCCTGGTGGGATTCCCGATATGGGTGCTGGTATCCCTAAGAATCCCGGTACGTCGCCTGGTGGTGGTATCCCCAAGAATCCCAGTACGCCGCCTGGCGGTACCCCCGATCCTGGTGGTTCTAAGGACTCTGGTGGCCCTCCGGGCGAGACCCCGGTGGAGGTCACGCCGGAGATGCTGCACAAGGAGGCCCAGCACTGGGCCGATACTTCGGATGCCTGGACCAAGACGATCACTGACAGGATCAAGTCACTTACCTCCGACCGGACCAAGTTCGGGATGATGGCGGATGCATTCCCCTCGTACAGCGATCTGCTGGAGAGGCTCAAGACCCTGGCTGCCAGCGGCGGCCAAGAGTTCAAAGCCATCAGTGATGCCCTTCAGTCGGCCTCCGGGGACTACCAAGAAGCCGAGGAACAGAACAAGCAGAGCGCAAAGCAACTTGCGCCGGCTGATCAGCCGCGTAAAGACGGTCCGACCGCGGTCTAGGAAGGACACAGCATGACCGAAGAGATCACTAATGTGAACCCGGCTATCGTCAAAGCTCTCGCTGACCTGAAGACGGCAGTCCAGTCCTGTAAGGACAAGGATGATGAGCAAGCCAAGACGGCCGAGAAGAAGATCGACGACAAGGATGGCTTCTGCCGCAGCCCCGAGGTGAAGAAGTTCAAGGAGGCGGCGACCAAGATCGTCGACGACATGTGGGCTCAGTACAATGCGCTGAAGGAAAATTACGAATCAGGGCTGCGTACGCATGAGAATGTCGCCACCAACTTGCACAAGGTGTACAACGATACCTGGCAGCAGATGGACAAGGCGGTCGAGCCCATCCTGACCGATATCGAGAATCGGCAGCAGCAGACCCACTGGAAAGGTCCCGGGGCAGAGGAGTACATGAAGCAGTTGCCGGCGCAGTACGCGGCGGTCCAGGAGTTTCGTCAGTACATCCAGGTGGCCGGTTCTGGAGTGGAGACACCCGCGCTGCTGCAGCACGGGGTTTTCTTGGGCTTTCAGAGCCTGTTGACATCCCGCAAGGAGGCCATCTCCGGATACGCCGAAACGGATCCCGGTGAACACTATTACCAGCGGTGTGATTGGGCCCGGGCAGCGCTGAAGCAGGCGAATGACTGGGTTAAGGACACCATGATGACCGGTAAGGAATACTGGAAGCCCCCGCTGGATGATCATGTGCGACAGATGACCTCCACCAAGGTCACCAGTCCCGAGGTCCTCAAGGGAGACAAGTGGCCGAACGCTGCCAAGGGGGACACCTCAGGGCTCAAGCCGCCAACTGCGCCCAAGTACACCGCACCGGGTGGGGCATCGGGTCTGCCGAGTGCGCCCGGTACTGAGCGCGGCGACGGCAAAGGCCTGCAGACGTCGGACTACGGAGCCTGACTCGACCGTAGCCTCGGCGAGTCTCGGTGTCTTCCCGTTCCGGGGGCTAGCATCGGTACCTGGAAGGAGAGTGGTTCGTGGTTGACCTGGCGCGAGTGCGGCGGCGCATTCTGGTGGTGGATGACGATGCGTCGTTGGCTGAGATGTTGCAGTTGGTGCTGCGCCAGGAAGGCTTCGAGACGATCTGGTGTTCCAGCGGAGATCAGGCCTTGGAGGAATTCAGGGCCTCATCTCCGGATCTGGTGCTGCTCGATCTGATGCTGCCAGGATTAGATGGGGTGGCCGTGTGTCGTCGGATCCGGGAGGAATCAGGCGTGCCGATCGTGATGCTGACGGCTAAGTCCGACACCGGTGATGTGGTGGATGGTCTCGAGGCCGGAGCCGACGATTACGTTCCCAAGCCTTTCAAGCCTCGTGAGCTGGTTGCTCGGATCTGGACCCGGTTGCGGCGCCCGCCTGCCGAATCCGAGAGCGAGACCATCCGGGTCGGTGACCTTGTGATTGATGTGCCGGCTCATGAGGTACGCCGTGGAAGTCAGATCATCGCCCTCACGCCGCTGGAGTTTGATCTGCTCCTCACCCTGGCTCGTCGCCCGCAACAGGTGTTTGGGCGAGAGAAGCTCCTGGAGCAGGTCTGGGGCTATCGCCATGCGGCGGATACCCGGCTGGTGAATGTTCACATTCAGCGGCTGCGTTCGAAAATCGAGCGGGACCCAGAGCGGCCGGAACTGGTGGTGACCGTGCGGGGAGTGGGGTATCGGGCCGGGAGTAGTTCCACTGGCTAGCATCGCGGTCGTCGACCGAGCCCTCCGTATTCTCCGCGTCCCAGGTCGGGTCTGGTGGGGCTCATTGCCGCTGCGCGTGGTCACGATCACCCTCTCGGGGACCATCGTGGTGTTGCTGCTGGCTGGTTGGTTGCTCCAACAGCAGGCTTCCGAGGGGATCCAGCGTGGCAAGCGGGTTTCAGCTCTTGCCGAGGCGTCGACTGCGGTGGACGCCATGGAGGTGTCCCTGCGAGATGCGCCGCCCGGACAGGTCGGGTCAACCGATACTCTGACCCGGGCAGCCTTCACGGCGGTCCAACGCGGGGCTGTGGGGCAATACTCTGTGGTGGTACAGGGACCGGTTTCCGACATCTTTACCCCCGGACTCGATCGGGGCTGTATTCCAGGATCGATTCGGGAAGCGGTGTCACGGGCCAGTGAGGCGGGAGAGTCGGCATTTTTTGTGACGCCCACTGAGGTGCGTTATACCGACGGTACCGCCACTGTGCCCGGGATCGTGGTGGGGGCCTCGGTCGGTGCCACTAGCGCCGCTCGATACCCGACCTACTTTGTGTTTCCGATGCATCAGGAGGTCGACACCCTTCGGGTCCTCCAATCCGCGATCGTCACCACCGGCGTCGTCGTGATGGCGGCATTGGCGTTGATCTCGTACTGGGTGGCTCGGCAGGTGATGGGGCCGGTCCGCGAGGCCCGATTGGCGGCCGAGCGGTTAGCTTCTGGCGAACTCACCCAACGGATGCCGGTGCGAGGCACCGACGATTTGGCGGGGCTTGCTGTGTCGATGAACTTCATGGCCTCGCAGCTGCAGCACCGGATCGTCCAACTGGAGGAACTGTCCCAACTGCAGCAACGTTTCGTGGCGGATGTCTCTCATGAACTACGGACCCCACTGACGACGGTCCGGCTAGCCGCGGATGTGCTGTACGACGGACGGGAGGACTTCGGCGCAGTGGAGAAGCGCAGCGCGGTATTGATGCGGCGCGAACTGGATCGGTTCGAGGCCCTGCTCGCGGACCTGCTGGAGATCAGCCGATTTGATGCCGGCGCAGTTGACCTCACGGTGGAGGAGACCGACCTGGTCCAGTTGGTGGCTACCGAGGTAGCGGCGTTGCGACCTTTTGCTCAGACCAAGCAGAGCGCTCTGGAGCTGATCTCGCCGGAATCAGCTGCCGCTGTGATCGACGCCCGCCGGATTGGTCGTGTGTTGCGGAATCTGCTGACCAACGCGATCGAGCACGGTGACGGGAAACCCGTGACGGTAGAGGTGGCGAGCAACGACAGCGCGGTCGCGATCACCGTCCGGGACCGCGGTGTGGGTTTCGAGGCTGCCGATGCACAAAACGTTTTCCACCGCTTCTGGCGCGGCGACCCGGCCCGCTCCCGACGCGTCGGCGGGACCGGGCTTGGCCTGGCTATTTCGTTGGAGGATGTTCGGCTTCACGGCGGGTATCTGAACGCCTGGAGCCGGCCGCGTCAGGGAGCCCAGTTTCGCGTCACGCTGCCGAGAAGTCAGGACGCCCCGGTCCTGCGTTCCCCGCTTCCGGTGGTTCCACGGGAACGGGCTCAAGACTGGCTGGGGTCTGGCCCCCAAGGCGAGGTGTCCTCATGAAGCGGCTGCTGCTGATAGTGGGGGTGGGGTTAGCGCTGCTGACTGGTTGTGCCGCGTTACCGACCCAGGGACCTGTCCTCCAGGAGACCCGCCGCTCTCGGCAGCCCGGGCCAGGAGGTGTGGCGATCGCACCTGATCCACCCCCCGACGGGGCGACCGAATCCCTGATCATCGACGGCTTCCTCCATGCCATGGCCACCTATCAGCCGGGCTATCCGGCGGCCCGGCTATACCTGACGGAGGAGGCTCAGCAGGCCTGGCGGCCGGAATCAGGCGTTACCGTCTATGCTGACACCACCCCACCTCGGGCCGCAGCAGAGCCGGTAACGATCATCGGCCGGGTCGCAGCGGACGGCTCCTTCACGGCCCACGACGAGCGGATCCGGTATGACTTTCGGATTGAACGAAACTCGGCCGGCCAGTTGCGGATCTCGAACCCCCCTGAGGGGATCCTGATCTCGCGGTACTTGTTCGCCACCGCGTACGTTCGCAGCGAGGTATATTTCCTCGACCACACTGGTGCCACACTGGTGCCAGACACCCGGTATGTGGCGCGGGGCACCCGAGACGCCACCAGCCTGGTACGGATGTTGCTCAATGGCCCGTCGAACTGGCTCGCCCCTGCGGTGATCACCGCCGCCCCGCACGAGGTCGGCCTGGCCGGTACTGTCACGGGCTCCGGAATCCTGACCATCCCCTTGCGGGCGGCGCCGGCGCCGGCGCAGGCCGCTCCTTTCGCTGCTCAGCTGGCCGCCACCCTGCGTCAGATCCCGTACCTGGATGGCTTCCGGATTACCGTCGACGGTCGACCGGTCGTTATCGATGGTCAACGTTCGGACGGCTCCGCCCCCCTCTCGCTGGCCGATCGGTATGACCCGCTGCAGGGGCTCAGCACTCAGTTGTTCGGGATCCAGAATGACCGGCTGGTACGGGTCTCGGA
Source organism: uncultured Propionibacteriaceae bacterium (assembly GCA_938046585.1). GTDB lineage: Bacteria > Actinomycetota > Actinomycetes > Propionibacteriales > Propionibacteriaceae > Fen-668. Next base: position 214,677 of record CALIWR010000005.1, read on the forward strand.
GGCCCCCGGCGAGGCGCCGCGCGCCGTCAGTGGGATCTTCGGGACCCAGAACTGGTCAGCCAGCGGGCTGGCCATCACCCGGGATGGGCTGGAGGCGGCGCTGGTGGTCGGGCCCGAGCAGGCTCGGGAACTGCACCGAGGTCCGGTGGACGGCGGCGAGACGCGCAAGGTGCTAGCAGCTGCGCAACTGCTGCGCCCCCAATACAGCCGGGCGGGACATCTGTGGGCGATGACCGCGTCGGGGTCCCTGTCGCGGATAACAGGCGACCAGATCGACCAGGTTCCGGTACGGAGCCTCGATGGCATGGTGGTCGCCTTCCGGATCTCGCCCGACGGGCAACGCATGGCGGTGATCGTGGAACCGGAAAACGGCCGGAATCGGGAATTGCAGTTGCTGCGGATCGATGCCGGTGGCGTCTGGGCGGCGGCTCGTCGAATCCCATTGGTACGCGACTCTACCGAGCTCACCGAGCTGTTGGACGTGGGCTGGAGCGGCCCCACCACATTGACCGTGTTGAAAGGAGGCGAACCTCGGCCCGAGGTCGTGGAGGTGGACGTGGACGGGGTCACAGTTCGCGACATCGGACGAGCCGACGACTGGGCAGCGGTCACCCTCACCACCAGTCCGCGCAGTTCGGTGCGTAAGGCAGTCGCCGACAACGCCCGCCTGGTGTGGCTGTACCAGGGGGGGCTTCGGTGGGCGCCGCTGCCGCTGCCGACCGACGGCGCGGCAGCTCCGACTCTGCGCCTGCCTACGTATCCCGGCTGAGTTTCGTCGATCGAAACGCCTTATCCACAGATCCGGATCGGGGCCGGGTACTGTCCACAATCAGTCCAGGCTTGGGACATGGACATCGCCGGTTGCGGCAGGCTGATGGTGTGGGGATCGCGGGCTGGTGGTCGGTCGGGGCCGACCTGATGCTGGGCGCCGCCTGCCCCGGTTGCGGCCAGGCCGGCGCCGGGGTCTGCGGCGACTGTCGCAACGAGGTGCGCCGCCAACCACCGCATCGCGAATTCCGTCAACTACCTGGCTGGCCGGTGGTCTGGGCCACGGCCCGCTACGAGGGGATCACCCGGAGCCTGATCACTGCCCATAAAGAACGCGGGGCCAGGGCGGGAACCTTGGTCTTGGGCGAGGCACTGGCTCGGGCAGCCGCGGCGCTGCTGCTGGAGGCCGAGGTCGGCGCAGTTACCCTGGTCCCGGTACCGTCACGGCCAGCGACCATCCGAGCCCGCGGATACGACTCGCTACGCCTGGTGGCCCAGCGGGCCGCGCGCATCCTGCACCAAACGGGGATGACGGTGACGGTGGGGCGGGCACTGCGGCACATGCGAGCCGTCGACGACCAATCCACCCTGACCTCTGCACAACGCCTGGCTAATCTCACCGGGGCGTTGCGAGCCGACTGGCTGGCAGGACCGGCCCTTGTCGTGGATGACGTGGTGACCACCGGGTCCACCATGGCAGAGGCATGCCGGGCCCTGGCTGCAGCTGAGGTCGACCTGATCGGCGGGGCCGCCGTGGCGGCGACCAGCCTCCGGTCGCCGAGACAACCGCTGGTGGACTGGCCGACGAATCACTGCGCCACGTGATCATCGATGTTGGTGTGTGCCAGACAAGCAAGTTGGCACGACTCGCTGCCCGGTCGTCTCACGATGAGGCAGGTCGTACTAGCCTCGGGCCATGGCACCACCGGTCATGTCTCGGGTTTGCTCGAGCTTGGCAGGCGGTGCCCGCTGTTTTCTCCGGCCCTGGGAAGGACCCGGCGCCGGTGAGGTGATGAGGAGGAGCCATGGACGTTGTCGTCACGGCGCGTCACTGCCAGATCTCGGATACGTTCCGCGAACAGGTCATCGAGCGGATGAGCAGCATCGAACGGATCCGAGACCGGATCATCCGCGGTGAGGTGAAGGTGGTGTGCTCCGAGACCAAGCAACCTGATCAGGCGGTCCGGGTCGAGATCACCCTGATCGGGAAGGGACCGGTGGTTCGGGCTGAAGCCTCCTCGGATGACAAGACCATCGCCTTCGACCGGGCTCTGGACCGGCTGAAGTCACAGCTGCGACGCGCGGCCGACCGACGTAAGGCACACCGAGGCCTGCGGGTCGCCGATTCCCTGAAGACCCCTGAACCGGTCCCGGCCGCGGCAGTGGAACCGCAGCAGGACGAGGTACGCCAGATCGCTGGCCTGGAGGTCCAAGGCGATGGGCCACTGGTGGTGCGCGAGAAGCACTTCACAAGCGCTGCGCTGACCCTGGCACAGGCCCTCGACGAGATGGAACTGGTCGGCCACGACTTCTTCCTGTATGTCGACGCCGAGACCGGTCAGCCCTCGGTGGTCTACCGGCGCAAGGCGTACGACTACGGCGTGATTCACCTGGAAGTGGACCAGAGCTGATCGTCTGAATCGATGTGTAGGTGCCTCGGACCGGCTGGTGCCAGACCAGCCGGTCCGTCTGCGGTCGACTGATGATGCCTGAGAGCAGGCTGGTGAGACTGTCGCCGTAACCCACTTCAGTCTGGTCCAAGCCCGCCGGGTCGTCTTGGCCGAGCGGGGATTCGGCCGACCTCGGGCTGGGCCAGTTACGATTCGCCGGATCCAGGGTGAAATCGATCGGCTGGCCCAGTTCCAGCTCGACTTCCATCAACGTCGTCCAGCGAGCTCACTATCTGCTGGTGGACAGCCGACTCGGCCCGTATTCGTGTGATCTGCTGGACCGCAGCTTTGGCCATGCTCCGCCGAGCAGGCCTGGGACGAGATGGTCCGGGTACAGCGTGACAATTCCTACCTGGTTGAGCAGGTGTACCAGCGGGTGGCTGGGTCCCGGTCCGGGCGGGCTCACCGCTCGCCAGATCAAGCAGACCGAGTAGCGACCGCGGAGCGGCTGGGGTTGGAACTGGACCGCCAGCAAGACCGCACTGGAATGGCTGCTGTGGTCCGGGCGGCTTACCTCAGCGCGCCGAACAGCCCAGTTCGAGAGGATCGACGACATCTGGATGAGGGTGCTTCTGTCCGCGGTCCGTCGGGCTGACCTGCTGGACGAGCGCGGGGCTGGAGGAGACGATTGGTGCCCGAGTGGATCTCAAGGCCGACTGCCGGGCGGGCGCTTTCCGGGGTCCAGATCGCCTGGGAGAGCCATCCGCAGAAGCCGGCGAAGCGGTATCTGGTCCGGGAATTGGCCGCCGAGCTTCTCGATCTGGCGGGATGGCTGAACCTTCCCAGAATCCTGGTCTCGTCGAAGGGTCGGTCTTGCCGTCGAACTGGGTTGGATGCCCGCAGAAACCAAGACTCAACTGGAGTAGCGACGAGCCACCACCCTGACGCCACTAGGATGGTCCAGACCTCGCGCTCGGCGGGGACGGACTGGAGGAGTTCCGGACGTGGGTTTGCTCGACAGGATGCTGCACATCGGCGAAGGCCGCCAACTGAAGAAGCTGGAGGCGATCGCGAAGCAGGTCAACTCGATCGAGGATGACTACCAGTCGATGTCTGACGATGAGTTGAAGGGGCAGACCGCTGATCTCAGGCAGCGCCACGACAACGGCGAGTCGCTGGACTCGTTGCTGCCGGAGGCCTTCGCCACCGTACGGGAAGCTACCCAGCGGGTCCTGGACAAGCGACACTTCGACGTCCAGATCATGGGTGGCGCCGCCCTGCACCAGTGCAAGATCGCCGAGATGAAGACCGGCGAGGGCAAGACCCTCGTCGCGGTGCTGCCGAGCTATCTCAACGCGCTCACCGGCAAAGGCGTGCACATCGTCACTGTCAACGACTACCTGGCTCAGTTCCAATCTGAGCAGATGGGCCGGATCCACCATTTTCTGGGCCTGGAGGTGGGGGCGATCCTGGCCCACATGGATCCGGCCGCCCGACGGGCCGCGTACGAGGCCGACATCACCTATGGCACTAACAACGAATTCGGCTTCGACTACCTGCGCGACAATATGGCGTTGGCGCTGGGTGATTGTGTGCAGCGCGGGCATTACTACGCGATCGTGGATGAGGTGGACTCGATCCTGGTCGATGAGGCTCGGACCCCGCTGATCATCTCCGGACCGTCAGAGGACACTGGGCAGTGGTACCCGGAGTTTGCCCGGATGGTGACTCGCCTGACGCGGGACAAGCACTACGAGGTCGACGAGAAGAAACGTACCGTGTCGATGCTGGAGCGCGGCATCGAGGAGGTCGAGGATCGGCTCGGGATCGAGAACCTATATGAGTCGGCGAACACGCCGTTGATCTCGTACCTGAACAATGCGATCAAGGCCAAGGAACTATTCAAGCGCGACAAAGACTACGTGGTCATCGACGGTGAGGTTCTGATCGTCGACGAGCATACCGGCCGGACCCTGGTCGGCAGGCGTTACAACGAGGGCTTGCACCAGGCGCTGGAGGCCAAGGAGCATGTGCAGATCAAGGAGGAGTACCAGACCCTAGCCACGATCACACTCCAGAACTACTTCCGGATGTACGACAAGCTAGCCGGGATGACCGGTACCGCCAAGACCGAGGAGTCGGAGTTCCAGAAGATCTACGGCCTGGGTGTGATCCCGATCCCGACCAACATGCCGATGATCCGGGTCGATCAGCGGGACCTGATTTACCGTACCGAGGATGCCAAGTTCAACGCCATAGTCGAGGACGTCACCGAGCGGCATGAGGAAGGTCAGCCGATCCTGATCGGGACCGCCTCGGTGGCGAAATCCGAGAAGCTGTCGAAGCTGTTGGTGAAGGCGGGAATCCCGCACGAGGTGCTGAATGCCAAGCAGCATGCCCGGGAGGCCGCGGTGGTAGCGCTGGCCGGGCGCAAGGGTGCGGTCACGGTGGCGACCAACATGGCTGGTCGAGGCACCGACATCATCCTTGGCGGCAATCCCGAATTCCTCACTGACGCAGTACTGCGGGAACGGGGCCTGGACCCGGTGGAGAATTCTGAGGAATACGAGGCGGCCTGGTCAGAGACCTTCGACGAGATCACCGAGCAGGTGGCCAAGGAACATGACGAGGTGGTCGACGCCGGCGGGCTGTACGTAATCGGTTCCGAGCGGCACGAATCACGCCGAATCGACAATCAGCTGCGCGGCCGTTCCGGGCGGCAGGGAGACCCGGGCGAGAGCCGCTTCTACCTCTCGCTCGGCGATGACCTGATGCGGCTGTTCAAGGGCGAGATGGTCGACTGGTTCATGCGGGCGCTGAAGGTACCCGATGATGTTCCGATCGAGGACAAGCGAATCAGCAAGATGATTCAAAGCGCCCAGGAGCAGGTCGAGGCTCAGAACTTCGAGATGCGCAAGAACGTCCTCAAATACGACGACGTCATGAACCGGCAGCGCCACACCATCTACAGCGATCGGCGACTGGTACTGGAAGGCGCTGACGTCGAGGAACAGTTGCGACAGACCGTGAACAAGGTCGTCACCCAATACGTGGAGGGGATGACCGAGGGCTTCGAGGAGGACTGGGACCTGGATCAGCTGTGGTCCCACGTCCGTACCCTGTACCCGGTCAGCCTCGATCTCCATGACTATGAGACGAAGTCGCTGACCCAGGAAGGTTTGATCGAGGACTTCGTGGCCGACGCCCAGAACGCGTACGATAAGCGTGAGGAGACTCTCGGTGACGAGGTAATGCGGGAATTGGAACGGCGGGTGCTGCTGACCGTCCTGGACCGTAAATGGCGCGAGCACCTGTACGAGATGGACTACCTGCGCGAGGGCATCGGGCTGCGGGCGATGGCCCAACGCGACCCGCTGGTCGAATATCAGCGTGAGGGCGGCGACATGTTCAACGCCATGATGGATTCCTTCATGGAAGAGGTCGTCGGGTACATCTTCAACCTGCAAGTCGAGGCGGTGCCTCAGGTGGCTCCGGTGCTGGATGCAGACGGGAAGACGACCGATATTGCGAACGTGGTGCGGCGCTACCACGACGCCGAGCTGGAGGCTGAGGCCGCCGCCGCCCGGCGCCACCTCAACATCGGTTCGCATGGTCTCGACGGTGAGCCGGCCACCAGTGTCCAGCAGCGCTCCAAGAAGCCTCGCCGTAAGAAGGCGGCTCGACAGAGCCCGGAGTCAGAGCCGACCGCCTTGGCCGACAAGGTGGAGCAGACCCTGGCCGAGATGAGCGAGACCGCCCAGAAACCGGAGCAGACCACCCAGAAGGGTGGTTCGGCGGGGCAGCGCCGGACCCGTCCCGGCTCCCAAGGCCGACGTAACAAGAAGCGCCGGTAGTTCACCGCCTCGGCGGATACTGGGGGGTGCTGGGCGCTGCCGCGACCACCGAGCTGCCTGAAGGGCAGGGGCCGAGAACGAGGCCGCGTACTCGCCAGCCTTTCTGCCGCTGTTCCAGTCGCAGCGCCGCCGCGATCGAACGCCCGGCACGGACGAGTCGCAGGGTTACCTCAGCGGCCCCCGGCCGTGGCTGTTGTACTCGTAGCGAGGCCAGCGTCAGCGGCGACAGCCTCCGTTCGGCCCGGGCCCGGTCCACGATCGTGGTCAGGTCCGCCTCGTCGAACCAGCGTTCCAGTTGGTGTGCTGGCCGAGAGCCGCGCAAAGCCTCGACCAGAATCCGGCTCATGACCACCGCGGTCTGTCTCACCTCGGCTGGTACATCCTCACCGACCTGGGGGATGGGGTCTGGCTCGGGCCCGGCGAACGGCAGCGGCGGCTGATCGCGAAGGCTGGGCTGAGCTGGACCCGCCAGGTCGGCCCAGCCCCACGAGGCCAGGCCATCGTCGATTACGACCCGACGACAGGTGGCTAAGGCTGGGCAATACAGGTCTTGAACGGAAGTCATGCGACAACGCTGCCCAGGCTGCGTGACCGTCTGCCAGACCCCACCATCGAATTTGTGGATAACGTGCCGGCGCCTTGGTAGCTGCCGGACGGTGGGTAGGGTGGTTGCCATGCCCGACCCGCTGTCTCAGACCGAGATCTCGACCCTGTCGCGCGGAGTTCAAGGCACCCCCTGGCATCTCGTCAGTGTGGATGTCTTCGACCGCCCCGCGGTGGATGCCAGGCTGGGAATCGACGAGTTACGGGCCCGGGTCCTGGACCGGCTGCCGTACGCGCCCCGATTCCGGCAGCGGGTGCGGGAAACCGTCACCGGCCTGGACTGGGTCGATGATGTCGACTTCGACATCGACCGGCACCTGCGTCAGATGACGCTGGAATCGCCGGGTGAGCTGCGACAGATCACGGATCTTGTTGCCGCTGGTCTCACTGAGGCCTTCGACTCTGGCCACCCGCAGTGGGAGTTGACCTTGGTCGACGGCCTCGTGGGGGGGCAGGTGGCGCTGCTGTGTCGCTCACACCCGGCCCTGGTCGACGGCGGTGCTCAGGTGCACCTGCTGCATGAGCTGTACGACGAACGGCCGGTACCCGACGTACCGCGGCCGCAGCCCTGGGTCCCTGACCCGGCTCCGAATGATGATCTGATGTCGGGCATGGTTGGCGGTTTGCAGGACCCGTTGGGTCTGCTGGGTCGGGTCAGCGCCCGGCTGGCCCGGGGCATGGGGCACGGGGTGGAACTGCTGCAGCAGCAGGCAGTTCCGAGGGTCTTCCGGAATCAGCCGGTGGTGCCGACCAGCCGTTACGCCGCCGGTGCGGTGGTGCAGCTGGCTGCCATCAACCGGGTCCGTGACTTTGCTGGGTGTACCACCCACGATGTGATAGTGGCCCTCGTGGTGGCCGGGCTGCGGCAGTGGCAGACCCACCTGGGGGCCGACCCTGTCGATGTGGTGGCCTTGGTCCCGCTGGCGGTGCAGCAGCGCAAGGGTGCCGCGTCATCGGTGGGATGCCAGGTGGCGCCGCAGTTTGTGACCCTGCCGGTACGGGCTACCTCGCCGCAGGGGCGCATTGACCAGATCGCCTCATTGACCCGTTCCCGGATCGACTCCGGCTATACGGTCTGCGCAGACCAACTGACCCGGCTGAGCGGCTTTGCCCCGCCCACCCTGCACGCCCTTGCTGCTCGTAGCGTCACCTCGGGACGGGCCCATGACGTCTTCATCAGCAATGCCCCCGGACCAGACAGTCGTCGCTACCTCGGCGCCTGGCAGATGCACTCGTCGTACCCGCTGGTGGGGCTGGCTGATTCCCAGGACGTCACGGTCTCGGTCACCAGCTACGACGGTCGGGTCTGTTTCGGGGCGGCTGCGGCCGCCCCGGTCCAGGTCCTGGTCGACGGGATCGTCTCGGAACTGAACCGGCTGGACGGTGGTCATCGTTGATGGTGGTCATGGTGCCGGTCTCAGCCGACGCTTTGGCCCGACTGAGTGCTGGCCAACCAGTGGCCGGTCCGCTGCGCGCGTACGCAGCCAGCTCACTGCTGCTGCAGACCTTTGACCTGTCCGAGGCCGAGACTGAACAGGCCGAGCGGACCGCTCTACAGGTGGCCAGCCTGGATGCCCTGGTGAAGCACGGCCGGCGGCTGGTCGTGGTGACCAGAGCGCCGTACACGGCCGACCCGGACGGCTACCTAGGGCAGGGCACGGTGACTCAGGTGACCAGGATCGAGGCGGTTTTTGCTGACGCCGCTGAAGCCGGGGCAGCGGTCCGACTGGCCTATCAGCAGGCAGCTGGGAAGCCCTTAGACGAGGCCTGGGACCTGGCCGCGGTGCGTAGCCTGCTTGTTGACCATGACCTGCTGTGGTTTGGTGCTGAGGAGGCCAGCAGCCTGCTGGGACTGGCCGGTTCACCTCGCCCTGATGAAGATGAGGTCCATGGCACCACGCAGCATGTGGAAGGACACGATCTCGTTCGGCCTGGTGATGATCCCGATCACGGTGTACGCAGCTACCGAGCAGAAGGATCTCAGCTTCCGTCACATCCACTCCCGTGATAGTGGCCGCATCAGGTACAGCGGGTTTGTGACGGCTGCGGTGAGGAGCAGCCGGAGACCTCGAAGGCGGGGTTATGGTCGTCGACCGTGACGGTGCTAGTCCGGGACCGATTGGTCGACCTGATACGACCCATGGCGATGGTCATCGTCGTGCTCATGCACTGGACCGTCCAACGGGTCTCGTGGGGAGCCGACGGCTTTCGCGTTGAGAACGCGCTCCATGGCCCGGTGGCGGTCGCGGCCACCTGGCTGTTGCAAGTGATGCCTCTGTTCTTCCTGGCCGGTGGTGTCGTCAACACCATCACCTATGATCGGGCGGCACGCAACGGGGAATCCGACGCGGCCTTTGTCGGGGTCCGCGCCCGCCGGCTGCTGACTGCGACGTTGCCGGTGCTGCTCGTAGTAGCACCGTTGACGACCCTGGGCTGGCTGCTCGGTCAGGGCGGCCCGGCACGACAGATCGCGGACAACACCGCGAACCCGTGGTGGTTCCTGGTCGCGTACCTGGTGTGCGTGGCATCGACCCCGCTGGCGGTCCGGTCGCATGATCGGCTTGGCTGGTGGCCGCTCCTGCTGGCGCTGGCTGCGGCTGTCACCGCCAACGACGGCGCCCGCCGCCTGCTGCCCACCGCTCCTGGGCTTGGTGACCTCAATGTGGTGCTGGTGTGGCTCACCTGCCACCAGCTGGGCGTGGTGTACGCGCGGGGCAGCCTGGCCCGGGTCCCGCGGTTCGGGTTGTGGGCGATCACCGCGGCGGCGGTGCTGGGCATTGTCGGGCTGGTCGGCCAGGCAGGCTATCCTGACGTCACGATCGGGCTGGCTGACCACCCGAACCAGAACCTGATGCCTCCGACACTGGCGCTGGTGCTGCTCGCCGTCGCCCAAGTCTGCCTGATGGCTCTGGTTGCGCCGGCCGTGGGTCGCTGGCAGCCGAAGCGGCGGACCGAGACCTTCCTCACCTGGGCAAACCTGTTGTTGTTCCCGGTCTTCCTGTGGCACCTACCCGCCTTCTTCGTCTTTCTCGGACTCGGGACCGCCGTTGACTGGCTACTCCCGGCCGACGAGGCGACATTCTGGGCGCTGCGCCCGCTGGTTCTGCTCATCACTACCGCCTTCTTGTCCCTGATCATCGCCGTCGTGGTGCCGGGGGAGCGGATCTGGCTGCGCTACGGAGCTGCTGCCAGCCCCACCCGGGTGACCGCGGGTGTGCTTTGCGGCATCGTCGGAACCTATCTGGTCTGGCAGCGGGGAATCGCCCCCTTCGACGTTAACCTCGTCCTCGACCCAGTGGCCATCTGCGCGATGACGTTGGTTGCTACCGCGGTGGCGTTGCTGACGGTCCGTCGCCCCATCAGGCTTGACGAATGACTCAGGATCGTCAGGGGCGGTGGCGGCTACCCTCTGCCCCAGACTAGGGTGTCGACCGTGGATGCTGTGACCTCAGTCCCCCCGCCCAGCAACGAGCCGGTCCGCGGGTACGCGCCCGGCAGCCCTGAACGTGAAGCCCTGGTCCGCGAGGTGGAACAGACCGCAGCTGCTGATCCGGTGGAATTGCACGGCCGGTTCGAGAGCCGTCGACCAGGCTCCGGCGATGAGCTCGAGGTCTGCATGCCGTCGGATCACCACCACGTTCTGGGACGGGTCTGGCAGGCAACCGCCGCTGACGCCCAGGCTGCTATCGATCACGCCTTGGGGGCCGCCAGACAGTGGGCAGAGCTGTCGTTCGATGACCGGGCGGCGATCTTCCTGCGCGCCGCGGACCTGATCGCCGGCCCGTACCGGGCTCGAATCAACGCCGCCACCATGTTAGGGCAGGGCAAGACGGTGCAGCAGGCGGAGATCGACGCGGCCTGCGAACTGGTCGACTTCCTGCGTTTCAACGTGTCCTTCGCTCGTCAGATCCACGCCGAACAGCCGCTGTCGGCGCCCGGGACCTGGAACCAGATGGACTACCGGCCGCTGGAGGGCTTCGTGTATGCGATCACGCCCTTCAACTTCACCGCGATCGGGGGCAACCTGCCCACGGCTCCCGCGATCATGGGCAATGTGGCGCTGTGGAAGCCGGCGCTGACCCAACAGCTGGCGGCAGATGTCTTCTTCGAGGTCCTCGAGCAGGCCGGGCTGCCGTCCGGGGTGATCACCATGGTCCCCGGTCACGGCTCTGAGGTGTCTCAGGTGGCGCTGACCCATCCGGCCCTGGCGGGGATCCACTTCACCGGTTCGACCCGAGTCTTCCAGCAGCTGTGGCAACAGGTCGGGCAGAACATCGCCACCTATCGCAGCTACCCGCGGATCGTGGGTGAGACCGGAGGTAAAGACTTCGTACTGGCCCATCCATCTGCCGATGTGGAGGCGTTGCGGGTGGCGCTGGTGCGTGGGGCGTACGAATACTCCGGCCAGAAGTGTTCGGCAGCCTCCCGTGCCTACTTGCCCCGTTCGATCTGGGAGCGGATCTCGGGTGACCTGGTGGACGAGATTAACGCGCTGGCGGTCGGGGATGTCCGAGACCTGTCGAACTTCACCTCGGCAGTGATCGACCGGCGGGCCTACACCCGACTCGCTGCGGCTATTGAGCAGGCTCGCGCGGCCACCGACGCCAAGATCGTCGCCGGCGGGACCTACGACGACTCCCAGGGCTGGTATGTCCACCCCACCCTGGTGGTCTCCGACAATCCGGGCCAGGACATCTTCCGAACCGAATATTTCGGACCGATCCTGGCGATCTACGTGTATCCCGATAATTCCTGGGAGGACGTGCTGACCCTGGTAGACAGCGCCTCCCCGTACGCCCTCACCGGGGCGGTGCTGGCGGCCGACCGTCATGCTGTCGCTCAAGCCAGCCGGGCCCTGCGCCAGACGGCGGGCAACTTCTACATCAACGACAAACCCACCGGCGCCGTGGTCGGCCAGCAGCCGTTCGGCGGGGCAAGGGCCTCCGGCACCAACGACAAGGCCGGTTCGGTGTGGAACCTGATGCGGTGGACCTCGCCGCGGGCGGTCAAGGAGACCCTGGTTCCGCCTCGCTCGATCCGCTACCCGCACATGGACTGAGCCAGCCTGGCCTGGATAGCCTGGGCCAGGGATCGGTCAGGGTCAGCGCTCAGCCAGCCATTGGTCGCCGACTCGCTGCTGCAGGGCGATCCCGCTCAGGACCGCGGGAGCCGCTGACTGTTCTAATTTCTTGCCCACAAACGGGATATTGACATTGAGGTCGGCCTCATAGGCGACCGTGGTGCCCTTTCCACCGGCACGCAGGATGGCGGTTCCAGTCATCTCTACCGGAAGGCCGGGTACCTGGAGGTGGAGCTCGCCGCGTCGTCCTCCATCGGCAGCCGGCTCCCCCCAGGCGGTCTCCTCGACGATCGTGATCGTCGGCCCGGTGAACTTCGCGGCCGCGGCCGGCGCCGGGAGAGTCCGCGACGAGGTGGTACTGCTGCCGTTCACCTGCACCGAATGCTCCGTGGCGTGGGAGGCGACGCAGACCTGCTCCAGGAATTCCTGGTCGGTCAACATGGCGGCCACGGCGGCCGGGGGAGCGGCAAAGTCCAGCTGCGATGTCAGGTGCATGGAACATATTTGTACCCGAACCGCAGCGGTCCGGCCACGTCTCGTCCAATCCGGAGGGATAGGCTCGGCCGTAGGGCGAGCGAGGCTGCCGCCCAGGGATTGAAGGAGACGACGTGTCCGTGCCGCGTGACCGCGGGATCGTGAAGAGTCGGATGATCGAGGCGGTGTCTCAGGCCGGGACCGACCGAGACCGCGGTCCGATCGAGGTGTCTGCCGAGCGAGTGCGAGACTTCGTGGCCCACTACCTTGACCACGTCCCGGTTACAGACCTGGAACAGATGGATCCGGACAGCCTGGTCCAGATCCTGGAATCCCACTTCCGGCTGGCATCACGTCGGGAGCCTGGTACCGACCTGGTGCAGGTCACCACGCCTGCCGGAGACGACCAGTGGCACTTGGGCGAGTCGACCCTGCTGCAGGTGGTGACTGACGACCGAGCCTTCCTGGTGGACTCGACGGCCATGGAGATCAGCCGCCAAGGCTGGTCGTTGCAGCAGGTGCTCCATCCGCAGTACCTGGCGGTACGAAGCAGGGACGGGCAGCTGACCGACCTGGTGCACCGCAGAGCCGAGGCGCCGGAGGCAATTCGGGAGTCCTGGATGACCTTTGTGGTGTATCCGCCGCTGGGAGCTAGCGCCGCCGAGCTGGCTGGTGCCTTGGAATCCGGGGTCAGTGAGGTGCTGGCTGAGGTCCGCGTCGCGAATGAGGATTGGAAGCCGATGCGGGCACAGATGACGTCCTGCATCGAGCAGGTCGAGGCTTGCGCCGCGCCCGAACAAGATCGGTACGCGGCCTCTGACCTGCTGTCGTGGCTGCTGAACGACAATTTCACCCTGCTCGGTTACCGAGGCTACGACCTGGTCGATGGCCGCTACCAGCCACAGCCGGGGACCGGGCTGGGGATCCTCCGCTGCGATGACGAGCCGGCGGGTGCCTTCCAGGCTGTCCCACGCGCCGGCGAACCCACACGGCTGGTGGCCTTCACGAAAGACAACCGCCGATCGCGGGTGCATCGCGGCAGCCGACTCGACTATGTCGGTATCCGGGTCCTCGATGACTCCGGTCAGATCATCGCGGAGCGCCGTTTCCTGGGGGTATTGGCTGCGCAGGCCTACGACGAGGTCGTCACCCGGATCCCAGCCCTGGCGGCCAAGACCCACAGCATCATCGAACAGTCTGGCTACGCCCCCGGAAGCCATGGCGCCAAGGTCCTCCTGGCCACGGTGAACAAGTACCCCCGTGATGAACTGTTCCAGGCCTCCGCGGACGAGCTCTATCCCGTGATTGAGGGGATCGCGGGGATGGGGGAGCGGCGCCAGGTGCGGCTCTTCGTGCACGAGGATCCCTGGGGTCGTTTTGCCAGCTGCCTGGTCTACCTGCCCCATGATCGTTTCACCACCACTGTCCAGCTCCGGCTTCAGGAGGTCCTCGTCCGGGCCTTCGGCGGTACCGGGGTTGATTTCCAGGCTCAGATCGGGGAATCGGCGCTGGCACGGCTCTACTTCGTTATCCAACTGCCGACTGGGACCCGTGCCGAGATTGATCTGCCGGCCCTTGAACAGCAACTGGCTGAGGCCTGCCAGAGCTGGGACGACCGTTTCATCCATCAGGTCCAGGGCTGGCCGAGCGAAGACCGTGGCGTCACCTTCTCCGAGGCCTACATGGAGGAATTCTCCCCCGAGCAGGCAGTCGCTGATCTCACCGTGCTGAACGCTCTGGCGCCCGACTCGATCGCGGTCCGGTTGACGCAGACGGACGAGTCTGATGCCGCCGATCTGCGGCTGCGGCTGTACAGCTGGTCGCGGACCGCGCTGCCGCAGATCCTGCCCCACCTGGAACGGCTGGGGGTCGAGGTGATCGACGAATGGCCGTACGAGTTGCGGCTGCGTGACCAGCCCGCCTGGTTGTACGAATTCGGGCTGCGGGCCGACCGGCCACTGTCGCAATGGCCACCCCAGGATCGGGAGCGCTTCGTGGCAGCCTTCGAGGCCTCGCAAGCCGGTTGGATCGAGGTCGATCCGTTGAACGCCTTGGTGACCCGGGCCGGCTTGGACTGGCGGGAGGTGACCTGGCTGCGGGCCATGCTGCGTTACCTGAAGCAGGCTGGGCTGCCGTATTCGGTCGATTTCATGGGTGCTGCGCTAGTCGCCCAGGCCGGTCTTGCCGCCCAGCTGGTGGCGGCTTTCCGGGCCGCTCACCAGCCCGGCGCCGGCGACCCGGCGAGCCAGCGGGCGGCTGCGAATGAGCAGCTGACCCACATCGAACAGGCCCTGGACCAGGTCGCCAGCCTGGATCACGACCGCATCATCCGCGCCCTGGTGGCGTTGCAGCGGGCCGTGGTCCGAACCAACGCCTTCGCCGAAGCGGAGGGCGCCGCGCTGGCGTTCAAACTGCTGCCCAGGCAACTGGACTTGTTGCCGCAGCCTCGACCCGAGTTTGAGATCTGGGTCTGTTCGCCGCGGGTCGAAGGGGTCCATCTGCGTTTCGGACAGGTGGCTCGTGGCGGGCTGCGCTGGTCCGACCGTTCCGAGGACTTCCGGACCGAAGTACTGGGTCTGGCCAAGGCCCAGATGGTGAAAAACACCGTGATCGTGCCAGTCGGCGCCAAGGGTGGCTTTGTGCCCCGTCAGCTGCCCGACCCAACCCAGGATCGGGCAGCCTGGCTGGAGGAGGGAAAGGCTGCGTACCGGATCTTCATCACCTCCCTGCTGTCGCTGACCGACTCGATCGGGGCCGACGGCCAGGTGATCCCGCCGGCTGGCGTGGTGCGTCACGACCCGGACGACCCGTACCTCGTAGTGGCGGCCGATAAGGGCACCGCCACCTTCTCCGACCTGGCCAACGACATCGCCCTACGGCGCGGCTTCTGGCTGGGTGACGCCTTCGCCTCGGGCGGCTCCAAAGGCTACGACCACAAAGCGATGGGGATCACCGCTCGGGGTGCCTGGGAATCAGTCAAGCGGCATTTCTTCGAGATGGGCATCGACTGCCAGAACCAGGACTTCACCTGCGTCGGGATCGGCGACATGTCCGGTGATGTCTTCGGTAATGGGATGCTGCGCTCGCGGCATACCCGGCTGGTGGCGGCCTTCGACCACCGGCATATCTTTATCGACCCCGATCCTGACCCCGAGGTTAGTTTCGGCGAGCGGGAACGGCTGTCGCGGCTGCCGCGGTCCTCATGGGCCGACTATGACCCGGCCCTGATCTCGACCGGCGGAGGGGTGTATCCGCGGTCGGCGAAGACGATTCCAGTCACCGAACCGGCCCGGCAAGTGTTGGGGTTGGATCCGGGGGTGACGACGATGACGCCCAACGAGTACATCCACGCGATCCTGCAGGCCCCGGTAGACCTACTCTGGAATGGGGGCATCGGGACGTACGTGAAAGGCAGTGCCGAGAGCCACGCTGACGCCGGCGACCGGGCCAACGACGCGATCCGGGTGGACGGCAATCAGGTCCGGGCCCGCTGCGCTGGGGAGGGCGGCAACCTGGGCTGGACCCAGGCCGGCCGGATCGATTACGCCCGCGGTGGGGGGCGGATCAACACCGACTTCATTGACAACTCAGCCGGCGTCGACACCTCCGATCATGAGGTGAACATCAAGATCCTGCTGGCCTCGCTTGTGGCCAAAGGACAGATCACCGACGAGCAGCGCGACCAGCTGTTGCCTCAGATGACCGACGAGGTAGCCGCGTTGGTGCTGGCACACAACATCGACCAGAACCGGGCCCTAGCGATGGCCGGGCATGGAGCCAGCCGTTTCGCCGCTATCCACGAGGACTGGATGCGGGTGCTCGAAGCCGATGGCTACCTGGATCGCGGCATCGAACAGATGCCATCCAGCGCCGAGATGCGACGCCGGATCGCAACCGGTGAGAGCCTGGTCGGTCCGGAATTGGCGACCCTGATGTCGTGGACCAAGATCCGGCTCGCCGATATCGTGCTGGACAGTGACCTGCCCGACGACCCGTATCTGGCCGACCGGCTGATCCAGTACTTCCCGGCGCAGCTGCGTGAGCGTTTCCGGGAGGCGATGCCCGGGCATCGGCTGAGTCGCGAAATTATTACCACGGTGGCCGTGAATCGGTTCGTCAACAGCCAGGGGATCACCGCCTTCCATCGGCTCGCCTCCGACACCGGGGCGGCAGCCGCAGATGTGATCCGGGCCCAGTTGGCGGCCCGGGCGATGTTCCGAGTCGGGCCGCTGGAGGTCCAGCTCGGTCGGCTGCCGTTGCCGGCGGCTCGGCTGACTGATCTGCGGATCGAATTGCGGCACATGGTGGACCGTGGCACCCGCTGGGCGCTGCAGACCCAGCCTCGTCCACTCAACGTCCAGGCCATCGTGGACCAGTACGCCCAGCCGACCCAGCAGGTGGTCGCCAGCCTGGCTGATGTGCTGACCCCTGAAGGCATGCAGGTGTACGAGCGGATCAAGACCGGACTGGAAGCGCAGGCCGTGCCGCAGGAGATCGCCCGGACTGTGGCCGGGGCCCCCTTCACCCCCTTGATCCCCACTATCGTCACCATCGCCGAGACCCGCGGACGGGACCTGCTGGAAGTCGCGGCCGACTTCTTTGCCGTCCGCGAGCGGCTGGGCCTGTACCGGTTCTTCGACTTGGCTGAGGCCCTGAGCCGGGTTGACCGGTGGTCGCTGATGGCCCAGGCAGCGGTCCTGGACGAGTTGCTGGATGTCCAGGCGCGGTTGGCTGACCAGGTGGTAGCTGGGGCTGAACCGGGCGCCGCAGCGCAACAGGCCGTCGACCGCTTCGTCGCAGCTCATGTCGAGACGAGCCGGGTGGCGGGACTGCTCGACCAACTGGCGACCGGGAGCCCCGACCTTGGGCGATTGTCGGTCACGGTCAGGATGCTGCGTTCGTTGCTGGCGGGCTGAGGACCCACGCCGCCACTACCAGCCTGGCCTGACATGATGTGGCCATGCGGATCGACTTGCATGTGCACTCGTCGGTGTCGGACGGTACCGATTCGCCGACCCGGCTGGTGGTGGCGGCCCGCGAAGCCGGGCTCGATGTGATCGCCCTATGCGACCACGACACCTTCGATGGTCTGGTCGAAGCCACCACGGCCGGACAACAGATCGGTGTCGAGGTGCTAGCCGGGGTCGAGCTGTCGACGAGGTACCAGGGAAAATCGGTCCACCTACTGGGGTACGGATGCGACCCGCGGCATCCCGAGCTGTCGACCGAGATGAAACGTTTGCGGGCCAGCCGAGCGGGCCGGCTGGAGAAGTACCTGCAGAGACTGGCAGAGCTTGGGATGCCATTGACTGCGGACGAGGTGATGACGCAGGTCGGGCTGTCACCCTCGCTGGGGCGCCCCCACATCGCCGACGCCATGGTCGCCAAGGGGTACGTGAAAGACCGCGACGAAGCTTTCGGCTTGTACTTGTCCGAAGGTGGCCCGGCGTACGTGAGACGCTACGCCACCGACCTGCGCGAGGCGATCGCGATGGTACGGCGCGCCAAAGGCGTACCGGTGGTGGCTCACCCGTGGGGCCGGGGCAACCGGGACCGGCTGAGCGAGGACGTGATCGAATCGTTGGCGGCGGACGGATTGGATGGGATCGAGGTGGACCACACCGATCACGATGCTCGCGACCGGGAGCGGCTGGCCAGGCTCAGCGAGCGTACCGGTCTGATTCATACCGGGGGCAGTGACTATCACGGCACCGGGAAGCCCAACAACCCCCTAGGGATCAACACCACCAGTCTCAGCGCGTACCGCGAGATCCTGCGTCGCATCGCAGAACGGGGAGGGGTGCTGCCCAGCTGATCTGATAGCGTGCAGCCGTGCAGCGACCAGGAGCGTGGTGGCTGTCATCCTGACGGCGCTCGTCGACTGCACCCAACAACGTCTCCAGCGACCGTCCCACGGGTCGGTCGTTGTTGTTTGCCGACCTGCGGGGGAGAGGACACGATGACCGCGAACGACGTCGGCGAGGAGCTAGCCCAGAGCACCTCGCAGGCATCCCTGGCTCGCTCGATCCAGCGCAGCGAGCAGATCAAGCAGGAGATCGCCCAAGACTCGTCCCGGTTCCGGGTGCTCACCGGTGACCGTCCGACGGGGAACCTTCACATCGGGCATTACCTGGGTTCGCTGGCGAACCGGGTTCAGATCCAGAACCAGGGCGTCGAGACCTTCGTCGTGATCGCCGACTACCAGGTGATCACCGACCGGGACGGGGTGGGCGCGATCCGGGAGCGGGTCTACTCATTGTTGGCTGACTATCTGGCGGTTGGCCTGGACCAGAGCATCATCTTCACCCACTCGGCGGTTCCTGCCCTGAACCAGCTGATGTTGCCCTTCCTGTCGTTGGTGACCGATGCCGAGCTGCGACGCAACCCGACCGTGAAGGCTGAACTGGAGCAGACCGGTGATCGACCGATGTCGGGGCTGCTGCTGACCTACCCGGTCCATCAGGCGGCTGACATTTTGTTCTGCAAGGCGAACCTGGTCCCGGTCGGCAAAGACCAGCTGCCGCACCTGGAGCAGACCCGGGTGATCGCACGACGCTTTGACGAGCGGTACGGACGGGCCGACCCGGATCGGCCGGTATTCCCCGCCGCTGAAGCCTTGCTGGCGAATCGGGCGGTGAGCATCCTGGGGATGGACGGCACCAAGATGAGCAAATCCCGCGGGAACGTGATCGAACTTGGGATGAGCGCTGACCAGACCGCGCGGCTGATCAGGAAAGCTGTCACCGATTCAGATCGCCACATTAGCTATGACCCGGTCAACCGGCCCGAAGTGTCGAACCTGGTGACGATCGCGGCGTTGTTGCTGGGCCAGGACCCGGTCCAGGTGGCTGACGAGCTTGGGGATGCCGGCGGTGGCGGGCTGAAGAGGCTGGTCACCGAGGTGGTCAACGAGCACCTGGCCCCGATTCGGGCCCGGCGTGCTGAACTGGTCGCCGATCCCGGTCATCTGCAGCGGGTGTTGGCGGCGGGTAACCAGCAGGCCAATGAGATCGCCGACGCGACCCTGGCTGAGGTCCGCCAGGCGATGCAGATGACGTACTGAGGCCTCTTCGTAAGCTGATTGGGTAACTGCGAGCGAGAGGACCTCGCCCGCTGCTTCGTCCGGGCTACTGCTGAGCCGCGGCGATGTTGGCCAGCAGGACGGCCACGGTAGCGTCCACATTCTCCAGCATCGGCAGGTGAGTGGCCTCGGGGATCGAGACGGGCTCAGTGCCCAGCCGGCGGGCCATCTCGTTTTGGGTTCGCTGGTTCCAGGTCCCGTCGTTCGCCCCGTACATTACGAAGCAGGGCACCCCGGTCGCGGCGACCTCGTCGATCCGGTCTGCTGCCCCCAGCAGGTCGTCGATGTTGCGTAGCGCGGCCGCGTGATCGCCGGCAACGAACCGGTCACGGAGGAAGGCCGCCATCGCCGGGTGCATCTCGACGTTCTCGTACGCGGTTTTGGCATCCCAGGCCTCGGCCAGCGACTTGCCCTCCAGCTCAGCACGGAACCGGCTAACCCGGTCGATCGTGACCGGGACCAGGTCCGGCTCGGCGGTCAGCCCGGCCGGACCAGAGCAGATCAGGGTCAGCGAGGCGAATCTTTGCGGGTCGCCGATCACGGCTCGCTGGGCTGCGAGCCCCCCGAACGAATGAGCCACCAGGTGCACTCGGTCGCCGAGGCTGTGGGCAACGTCGACCACATCGGCTGCCAGCGCATCAAGGTCGAACGGTCCCGGTGAGGTGGACTGATGGTTGCCGCGCAGATCCATCGCGTACGCCGCCAGATCTTGCTGGCGCATCTCGGGCAGCACAAACAGGTAATCTTCTTTGGCGCCGGTGAAGCCGTGCACGAACAGGACCACCCCGCGTGGATTCTCAGGGACGGCCCCGAGCAGGGCCAATCTTGTGCCGTCGGATCGGTTCACGTGGCTGGGGGTGAGCCCGTCGAAGAGGTCGAACACGCCCCCAGGCTATCGCTGCCGGTGTGTCCGCGGGCCGCCGAGCACCGCCCGGATCCGACGATGGCTGAGGATCGACCAGGCGCTGCACGAGGACAGCAGCGAAGCCAGTGAGGCGAACGAGCCGACTGACACGATCGAACAACAGGATCCGACGGATCCGATGGACAGTACCGACCCGATCGACCCGATAGACAGCACCGACCCGTTGGACAACACTGATAGGTGAGATTTTGTGGAGCGGACGTTCCAACGCGACGAGACCATGCGTCGATCATGCCACCCTGCTGCGGAGGCAAGGGCAGATGGTCGTGGGTAGTGATGTTCTCGGCGTAAGGTGCCCTGCATGAATTTCGAGAAGGTGGTCTTCGGATTCTTCGTGGTTCTGGCCGCCACTTTGAACTTCGGGTTCTGGACCGGGGACATCGACATCGTCCACCACCACAACGTGCTGGAGCTGTACGTCGCGGTGGTGGTGAACCTGGTTGCCACCGTGCTGAAGTTCGGCGACCGGACCCAGATCGGAGCGATTCACCTGGCCACTAGCCTCTGCGCCGACATCCAGCTGATCACCGCGGCTGCGGTGTACGTCTGGGCTTCCCAGCATGGTGCGATCTCGCCTACCCACATGACTAATGTGGTGTCGCTGTCGGGTGGTGCGCTCTTCGCCAATGTGGTCTCGGTGGTCCTGCTGATCATCGAGACCAGTTCCTTCCGGCGGCGCTGATGCGTAACCCGCTCCTTCGCCCGCAGGAGCGTCGTCCCAGGCATCACGGCGACCTGCGGCGGCGGCGAGTGGCGGTCCCCGTGGTGCCCAGGATCGATGCCCTCTTCCTGATCCTGCGCCGGATGCGGATGCCGCTGCTGATCCTGGCAGGGGTGTACGTGGTTGCTATGGGCGGCTTCACCCTGGTACCGGGGCAGGACGCCCAGGGCAATCGGCACTACATGTCGCTGTTTGAGGCGTTCTATTTCCTCTCGTACACGGCCACCACGATCGGCTTCGGTGAGCTTCCCTACCCGTTTACCCCGGCGCAACGGCTGTGGACGATCGTCTGCATCTACCTGTCGGTGCTGGCTTGGGCGTACACCTTCGGCCAACTTTTCCAGCTGATGCGCGACAGCGCCTTCCAGACCGCGATCGCCCGGCAACGGTTCGCGGGCCGGATCCGGGCTTTCCGGGAGGACTTCGTGATCATCGCTGGCTATGGCCACACCGGCCGGATGATCGCTCACGCCCTTGATGCCCGTGGGGAACGACTGGTGGTGCTGGACCGACGCCAAGAACGAATCGACGCCCTGGAGAGTGACCAACTGGTGGGTGATGTGCCGGGGCTGGTCGCCGATGCCAGCAACGTCTCGTTACTCGGACTGGCTGGGCTTGGACATCCGCGCTGCAAGGCGGTGCTGGCGATGACCGAGGATGACGATCAGAACCTGGGCCTGGTGATGGCGGCCCGGCTGCTACGGCCCCAGATCCGGGTGATCGCCCGCTGCGAGACCCGCAACGCTGCATTGCAGATGAGTCTTTTCGAGCCGGAGGCGGTGCTCAACCCGTTCGACCGCTACGGCGCCTACCTGGTCATGATGATCCACCGTCCGATCGCCTATCAGTTGGTGAGGTGGCTGCTGGCTGAGCCTGGGACCTCGCTGCCAGCTCGCCCGGAAGGTCTCGCCGACGGCACCTGGGTGGTGCTTTCCGATGGGGAGTTCGGCCATGAGGTGGCCAACGATCTGCGCCGCGACGGGCTCGAGGTCCGGGTGATGCATCCCGATGACGGGCCGATCGACGCCACCGGGATTGTCGGCTTCGTCGCTGGCACATCCTCGGACATGATTAATTTGGCGGCCGCGGCCCGGATCCGGCTGATCAACCCGGAGATCTTCTTGTCGGTACGTCAGCAGGAGCACAACAACCGGACTCTGATCACCGCCTTCTCGCCCGATTCAGGCTTCTTCCCCGGCGAGATCGTGGTGTACGAATGCCTGGCCCGGATGGTCAGCCCCGGCTACTGGGGTTTCGTCGATCACGTGATGCGATCGGAGGATCCCCGGGCGCAGGAGATTCTGAGTGAACTGGTATCGCGGGTCGGCAAGGCGACCCCCCACCAGGGTCGGGTGACGGTCGGACGCCGCGACACTCCCGCCGTCCAGCGGTGGTTAGAGAGTCGCACCTTAACCCTGGGTGACTTGCTGCGTAGTCCTAGCAACCGGCAGCGGATGTTGCAGGTGGTGGTGGTCGAGATGCTCCGAGACGGAGAGCGCACGATCCTGCCGCCAGCCGATCTTGAACTCAAAAGTGGCGACAAACTGGTGCTGGTGGGAACCCGGGATGCCCTGGACGATCTGGGGGAGGCGATGTACGACGACTCCACGTTGCAGTACCTGGTCACCGGCCGGGATGTCCCCACCTCCCTGGTCTGGCGGCTGGTGACCGGGCGAGTCTTGATCGGTGACCGCCGCGATTCGGGTGGCGAGCTCTAATCGGCGGCCCCGGTGCGCCGCAGTACTTCCGACAGCCGTTCGGCAGCGGCCATCACGGCGGCGGCATGGAGCCGGCCGGGCTGGCGGGTGAGCCGTTCGATCGGCCCCGAGACGGATACCGCGGCGATCACCCGGCCCGAGGGCGCCCGTACTGGGGCGGAGACGGATGCCACCCCCGGTTCTCGTTCTGCCACCGACTGGCACCAGCCGCGGCGCCGGACCGCAGCCAACGCGACCGCCGAGAAGGTGGCATCCTGCAGCCCGCGATGAACCCGGTCCGGGTCCTCCCAGGCCAGCAGCACTTGGGCGGCTGAACCGGCGCTCATCGTGAGGTGGGAGCCGACAGGCACTGTGTCGCGTAGGCCGGATGGCCGCTCGGCGGCGGCGGCGCAGACCCGGATATCACCTTGACGACGGAACAGCTGGGCCGATTCCCCGGTGATGTCCCGCAGCCGAGCCAAGATCGGGCCGGCTGTGGCGAGCAGCCGATCCTCCCCAGCAGCCGAGGCGAGTTCGGTGAGTCGTGGGCCGAGCACGAACCGACCATGCAAGTCCCGGCTGACGAGTCGATGGTGTTCCAGGGCAACGGCGAGACGGTGGGCGGTCGGACGAGCCAGCCCGGTCGCCGTCACCAGCCCGGCCAGGGTGGTTGGTCCCGTCTCCAGAGCAGCTAGCACCAAGGCCGCCTTGTCGAGGACTCCGACGCCACTTCCACTGTCCATAATCTGATATTAGCGTCCCACATCGTGACTGGTCTAGTTCTTATACTGTGGCCGGCCACGCCCGCCTCGGGCGGTGGCTCATGGGACGAGGGAGAGATGGGCAGGACGCTGGCGCAGAAGATCTGGGACGACCATGTGGTGAAGGCGGGGGACGGTACTCCCGACCTGCTCTACATCGATCTTCACCTGGTCCACGAGGTGACATCTCCGCAAGCCTTCGATGGCCTCCGGCTGGCGCACCGTCCAGTGCGTCGTCCAGACCTGACCCTGTGTACGGAGGATCACAACACCCCCACGGTGAACATCACCGCGCCGATCGCGGACCCGATCTCCCGGCTCCAGGTGGAGACACTACGGGCCAATGCCCGCGAATTCGGTCTGCGGATCCATTCGCTGGGAGACAAGGACCAGGGCGTGGTCCACATCATCGGCCCCCAGCTCGGCATCACCCAACCGGGGATGACGATCGTCTGTGGTGACTCGCACACGGCAACTCATGGGGCCTTCGGGGCGCTCGCCTTTGGGATCGGCACCTCCGAGGTGGAACACGTCCTGGCCACCCAGACCCTGCCCCAGCCTCGCCCCCAGACGATGGCCGTCACCATTACCGGTGACCTGCCCGATGGGGTCACCGCCAAGGACGTGGTACTGGCCCTGATCGCGAAGGTGGGCACCGGCG
This sequence comes from uncultured Propionibacteriaceae bacterium, assembly GCA_938046585.1. Lineage (GTDB taxonomy): Bacteria > Actinomycetota > Actinomycetes > Propionibacteriales > Propionibacteriaceae > Fen-668. The sequence goes on from CALIWR010000005.1 coordinate 238,912, forward strand.
GCGGCGCCGGATACGTCGTGGAATACCGCGGCGACACCATCGACCGGCTGTCGATGGAGGGCCGGATGACGATCTGCAATATGTCGATCGAATGGGGTGCGCGAGCAGGTCTGGTGGCTCCCGACGAGACCACGCTGGCCTATCTGAAGGGACGCCCGCATGCCCCCGAAGGGGAGGACTGGGATGGTGCCGTGGCGTACTGGAAGACGCTCTACACCGATCCCGACGCCTCCTTCGATGCGGAGGTGATGATCGATGCCACCCAGCTCACCCCCTTCGTGACCTGGGGCACCAACCCTGGTCAGGGAGTCGGCCTGGCCGACAGTGTTCCATCGCCGGAGGACTTCACCGATCCGGTATTGCGAGCGGCGGCCGAGCGAGCTCTGGATTACATGGGTCTGCAGGCCGGAACCAGGATGCGTGATATCAGGGTCGACACCGTCTTCCTGGGCTCCTGCACCAATGGCCGAATCGAGGACCTGCGGCTCGCCGCCAGCGTGCTGCGGGGCCGACACGTTGCCGACGGGGTCCGGATGCTAGTGGTACCTGGATCGGCCCGGGTCCGACAACAGGCGATGGCTGAGGGGCTGGATCAGGTCTTCCTCGACGCCGGCGCCGAATGGCGGGAGGCAGGATGTTCGATGTGTTTGGGGATGAACCCCGACACGCTGGCGCCAGGGGAGCGTTCGGCGTCCACTTCCAACCGCAACTTTGAGGGTCGGCAGGGCAAGGGTGGACGTACTCACCTAGTCTCGCCGGCCGTCGCCGCCGCTACCGCCGTTCGGGGCACGTTGAGTGCGCCCACCGACCTCTGAGCGTCAGGAGGAGATCATGGAGAAGTTCACCTCGCACACCGGGATCCCGGTGCCACTGCGGCGCAGCAATGTCGACACCGACCAGATCATCCCCGCCGTCTACCTGAAGCGGATCACCCGCTCCGGCTTCGAGGACGGTCTGTTCGCTGCCTGGCGCGCTGATCCGTCCTTCGTGCTGAACCAGAAACCGTACGATCAGGGCACGATCTTGATCGTGGGCCCCGACTTCGGCACTGGGTCATCGCGTGAGCATGCGGTCTGGGCCCTGCAGAACTACGGTTTCCGGGCCGTCATTGGCTCTCGTTTCGCAGACATCTTCCGAGGCAACGCAGGCAAAGCCGGGCTGCTGATCGCGACCGTCACCCATGATGTGGTGGAAAACCTGTGGGAGTTGGCTGAATCCTGCCCCGGAATGCCTATCGAGGTCAGTCTCGACGACCGTGAGATCCATGCTGCGGAAGACCGATTTCCTTTCCAGATTGATGATTATACCCGCTACCGGCTGCTCAACGGGTTGGACGACATTGCGGTCACCTTGCAGCAGGAAGACGCGATCGTGACGTACGAGGCCGGCCGGCTCCCGTGCAAGCCGACAACACTGCCGGTGCGTACCGCAGGCTGAGGCTTCTCTCACCCAGAGTTCCGGTGCTGTTGTCCTATCATTAGACTTTCTAGCCTAGACAGCCGCACTTCCGCGGCGATTCTGGATGGGGTATGGGGGCAAACAGTGAACAAGGGAGAGTTGGTCGAGTCGATCGCGCGCGGCTACTACCGCGGCAGCCGGTCAGAGGCCGAGCTGGCGCTGAAGGCAGTCGTCGAGACGATCATGATCGAGACCGCCCGCACTGGGCGGGTCGCGATCTCCGGTTTCGGGGTCTTCGAGAAGCTGCACCGTGAGGCGCGGACGGTTCGGAACCCAAAGACCGGGGCCCGCAAGGATGTCGACGCTAAGGACTATGTCCGTTTTCGAGCCGGCACCCGGCTGGAAGGGATGGTCTCGGGCGCGATTCCGCTCGGCTGATCCCACGCGGTGGCGCCGCGGACCAGACTGGTCCGCGGCGCCACCCGTGCCCGTCCGCTTCATGAGCGTCGCCAGGTTTGGAGGAGAGTCGCTACGGTGGTCCCCGACACCGAGAAGGAGACCTCATGGGCGTCGGTAGGGGCGACGGGTCTGGGACCCAGCCGGCAGGTCGTCTGCCGGCATTGGACGCGGTCAACCAGGAGCCGGTAGAGCCGACCTATCGCCGGCTGGCTCGAATTGTGAACCGAGTCATGCCGCTGCTGGGGTATCGAGAATGGTCCGGGCAAGAGCGGGTGCCCGCCGATGGCGGCCTGCTGGTGGTCTCTAACCACACATCACACTTCGATCCGCTGGTGATCGGGCAGTTCTTGATCTGGTCGGGTCGTTGGCCGCGATTCCTGGGTAAGGTGCAGATCTTTCGTACCCCAGGCCTGGGTTGGTTGGCTCGTTCCTGCGGCCAGATTCCAGTGGAACGTCATACCCGACGAGCCTCGGATGCGTTGCTAGCCGCTGAGTCAGCCCTGCACGAGGGTAAGTGCGTTGCCATTTATCCCGAGGGTACGCTGACTCAGGACCCAGATGGTTGGCCGATGAGAGCGAAGTCGGGTGCGGCCAGGTTGGCCTTGGAAACCGAGGTGCCGGTGCTGCCCGTGGCACAGTGGGGAAGTCAGTTCTTCATGCCGGCCCGTAAACGTGGTTTTCCATTCGTGGTTGGGAAACGGCACCGATTTCAGGTCCTCTGTGGTGATCCGGTGCCGTTGGATGACCTGCGGGGGCTGCCATTCACCACGGAGGTCATGGTCGAGGCAAGCAATCGGATCATGGATGCGCTCACTGGACTGGTCGAGCAGTTGCGTGGGGACAAGGCCGGCCCAGGCCGTTGGGACCCACGAGCCGGGCAGAGACTCCCGGTACCCCGCGGCCTGACGGGGGAGGGGCCGGCCTCGTTGTCCGCCTGAGCCTGTCCGGGGACCGGTCCAGGCGGCCGCTAGGGTGAACAAACCATCGACTGAGGAGCCTGGAGTGCAGCGTATCCGTGTCCTGCTGATCTTCGGCGGCGATTCGTCGGAGCACGAGATCTCGTGTCTGACTGCCCGGGGAGTACTCGCAGCCCTCGACCAGAACCGGTTCAACGTCACCTGCGTCGGCATCGCGCGAGGTGGACGGTGGGTGATGGTCGCCCCCGACCAGGTGCTCGACTACCGGATCGGGTCCGATGGCTCGCTGCCGCAGGTCGACCCGGCCTTCGACGATGCGGTGCTGCTACGGACCGCAGACGGCTTGGAACTGGGACGGCGCAGTGGTGACCGGATCGTCGACCCGGTGACCATTGACGTGGCCTTTGCGCTGCTGCACGGACCGTTCGGCGAGGACGGAACAATCCAGGGACTGTTCGAACTGATGGGTGTGCGCTACGTGGGCGCTGGAGTGCTGGCAAGTTCGGTCTGCCAGGACAAGATGGCGATGAAGCGTCAGCTTCAGTCTCACCAGATCCCGGTCGGGCCCTTCGTGGGTTTCGACCAGCACACCTGGCGCACCAACCGGGCAGCGGTCTGGAGCCAGATCGACACCCTGACCTATCCGCTGTTCGTCAAACCGAACCGTGGTGGGTCATCGATCGGGATCTCTCGAATCACCGGGCCCGGTGAGCTTGAGGCGGCGGTCGCAACCGCCCAGCAGCATGACCCGACCGTGATCGTGGAGCAGGCGCTGATGGGGGTACGTGAGATTGAATGCGCTGTACTCGGATCCCTCGACCAGGGACCGCCACGAGTGTCACTGCCGGGAGAGGTGGTGCTGCACCAGGAGAACGCTTTCTACGACTTCGAGAAGAAGTACTTGGGCGATCAGCCGGTCTCGCTCTCGGTGCCTGCTGAACTGGACCCGTACCTGTGCGAACAGATCCAGCAGGTGGCGCTGGCCTCATACCTGGCGCTCGGCGTCGAGGGACTGGCCAGGGTCGACACTTTTGTCCTGCCCTCCGGGGAGGTGATCGTCAACGAGCTCAACACCATGCCCGGATTCACCCCCACCTCGATGTACCCGATGTTGTGGCAGGTTTGCGGCCTGGACTACACCGCTCTGGTCACGGAACTGATCGATCTGGCCTTGGCTCGGCCTGTCGGTCTGCGCTAGCCGCGGTGGGCTCATCCCCGACAGCCTCGACCATCATGATGATCCTGTGGTGCGCCGGCGTGGGCATGGTCGTCGTGTCTTGACCCGACCAGGCCGGCATCATCGCTCGACACCAGAACCGGTACGGTGGCCGCCATGGTCACACCGCGCGGTACCACTGTCGGTTCGGTGGGCGAGTTCCCCACGATCTCCCGGATCACCGCTGGTCTCCCCATGGGGCCCGCGGTGGCGGTCGGGCCTGGCGACGACGGCGCGGTTTTCTTGCTCAACGGCTCGGCGGTAGCAAGCACCGACATGCAGGTCGAATCGGTCCATTTCCGCCGGGACTGGGTAACGGCCGAGAATCTGGGCCGAAGAGTCGTCGCCTCAGCAGCCGCCGACATCGAGGCGATGGGAGCCAGCCAGGGCTTTGTCCTGGCTGCTGTCTCGCTGCCGAGTGAGACACCGGCCGCTTGGGTTGACGACCTGGCGCGGGGGATACGGACTGAGTGCGAACTTGCCGGGGCTTCCTGGGTGGGTGGCGACCTTGCCCGAGGACCGCAGGTGACAGTGACCGTCACCGTGGTCGGTGAGCTGCGAGGGCGAACCCCGGTGTTGCGCAGTGGCGCCAACCCTGGCGAGGTGGTGGCTTACCGCGGTCGATTGGGCTGGTCAGCCGCCGGATTGACCGTCCTCAGCCGTGGTTTCCGATCCCCGCGGGCGCTGGTCGAGGCGTACCAGTACCCACGGGTGGGGTACGGCACCGGAGCCGAGGCTCAAGAGGCCGGCGCCACGGCGATGGCCGATGTCAGCGACGGCCTGGTTGCTGATCTGGGTCACATCGCGGCCGCGTCGGAGGTGCTGATCGACATCGACACGGCGCGTTTCGACGTACCCGAACCACTACGGGCGGTCGCCGCGGCTACCGGCGCCGACCCGCTCTCGTTCATCCTCGCTGGCGGTGAGGACCATGCTCTGGTGGCGACCTTCCCGTTTGGGCGGGTGCCACCGCAGTGGCAGGTGATCGGCGCCGTGTCCGAGGGAGAACCCGAGGTTCGGGTGAATGGCGAGACCTGGGAACCCAACGGTTGGGACCACTTCCGCTCCTGACCTGAACACCGCCGGGGCCTGCGGGCATCCTGAGGCCCGGCGAGGCTTCCCAGCACAGGAACCGGCGCCGTCTAGGCTGGCCTTATGGCGAGCCGTGCACCTTCCCCGCCGCGGCCCCGCGCTTCAGCCTCATCCTCACGAAGCGGCGGATCGCGGTCGCGGGCAAGCATGAAGAAGACCTCGACGTCGCGTACTCGATCCCCGGCATCTGGGCCGGGTTTCTTCGAGACTGTCGGCCGTGGGGTCGCGACTGTGCTCCGGGCAATCGCCCGGGGGCTCGGTACTGTGGTGCGCGGGATTGGCAGTGGAGCCCGGGACCTGGATCCCGGGCTTCGTCGCGACGGAGCCGGGATGCTGCTGCTGGCGTTGGCGATCATCGTGGTGGCGGTTTTCTGGTTCGGGCTGCCTGGGCCGGTGGGGCGCTACGGCAGGATGGGGATCTCGTCATTGGTCGGGGTCGCGGGGTATGCCACCCCGGTGGCACTAGCGGCCATGGCCTGGCGCACCCTTCGCCATCCTGACCACAACGGTCCGTGGGGACGTCAATTGGTGGGCTGGAGCACATTCCTGTTCGGAATCCTCGGTCTGGTCAGCATCGGCAATGGGCTACCGCGGCCCAGCGACATGGACGCTGTCCGCGGCGCCGGCGGCCTGGTGGGCTACCTGTCATCGTCGGTGCTGGCTGATCTGCTGACGGTCTGGGTGGCGGCACCGCTGTTGATCCTGCTGGCCATGTTCGGGGCGCTGGTCGTGATCGGACGCCCGATCGCCGAACTCGTGGCCGAGGCCCGAGGACTGGTGGATCGGATCCGGGGCCACAGCGACCCCGAACCGGAATATGGCGTCGACGAGGCCTACGAAACCCCTCTGGTGGAAGAGCATCCAGCGGATCCGGAACCAGAGGAGTCGCCGAGCGTATTGGCTCCACCGGTACCGGTGGCGAAGCCAGAACGCCCCGTCGTAACCGCCGGGCTACCACCGGCCAAGGCCGAGCCGGAGCCGCCCGAGCTACCTGCGCCGGCCTTCACCGGCGAACCTTTGCGTTCCGAGCAGCAGATGCTGTCGGGCGATGTGGTCTATTCGCTTCCGGATCCGGCCCTGCTCAAACCGGGCACAGTGCCGAAGGCCCGGACCCAGGCCTCGGACGCGATCGTCGGGAGTCTGACCGAGGTCCTGCGGCAATTCGAGATCGATGCCGCCGTCACCGGCTACACCCGCGGTCCCACCGTCACCCGTTACGAGGTAGAACTGGGTCAGGCCGTCAAGGTCGAGAAGGTCACTGCGCTTAGCAAGAACATCGCCTATGCCGTGGCCTCACCCGATGTCCGGATCCTGTCGCCGATCCCCGGCAAGTCCGCCATCGGGATCGAGATTCCGAATCGGGACAAGGAAGTTGTGTCACTCGGTGATGTTCTGCGCAGCCCCACCGCCCGCAACGACCACCACCCGATGACGGTCGGCCTGGGCAAAGATGTCGAGGGCGGCTTCGTGATCGCCAACATGGCGAAGATGCCGCACCTGCTGGTAGCTGGAGCCACCGGCTCAGGCAAGTCGAGTTTTGTGAACTCGATGATCACCTCGATCCTGATGCGTTCCACACCCGATGAGGTACGGCTGCTGTTGGTCGACCCGAAGCGGGTTGAGCTGAACCACTACGAGGGCGTTCCGCACCTGGTGACCCCGATCATCACCAATCCGAAGAAGGCAGCGGATGCGCTGCAGTGGGTGGTGCGGGAGATGGACCAGCGCTACGACGATCTGGCCACCTTCGGCTTCCGGCATGTGGACGACTTCAATAAGGCGGTCCGGGCCGGGCATGTTAAGCCGGTTCCAGGCTCGGAGCGGACCCTGGAGCCGTACCCGTACTTGTTGGTGATTGTGGATGAGCTGGCTGACCTGATGATGGTGGCACCGCGTGACGTTGAGGACTCGATCGTCCGGATCACCCAGCTGGCCCGAGCCGCCGGGATTCATCTGGTGTTGGCGACTCAGCGGCCCTCGACCGATGTGGTGACCGGGCTGATTAAGGCTAATGTGCCGTCACGGCTGGCTTTCGCGACCAGTTCGATGACTGATTCCCGCGTGATCCTGGACCAGCCCGGAGCGGAGAAATTGGTCGGGCAGGGTGATGGGCTGTTCTTGCCGATGGGAGCCGGTAAACCCCTGCGGGTACAGGGGGCCTGGGTCACCGAGAACGAGATCCGCCAAGTGGTTAGCCACGCCCAGGGGCAACTTCAGCCGCGGTACCGTGAAGATGTGGCCGCACCGGCCGAGTCCAGCACGAAGATCGCCGAGGATATTGGTGACGACCTCGAATTGGTGATCGAGGCAGCCCAGCTGGTGGTGAATCTGCAACTGGGCTCGACCTCGATGTTGCAGCGCAAACTGCGAGTGGGGTTCGCTAAGGCTGGACGCCTGATGGACATCCTCGAGACCAGGGGAATCGTCGGTCCCTCCGAGGGCTCGAAACCACGCGAGGTGCTGATTAAGCCTGACGATCTGGACGAGGTTCTGGCAAATCTCTCAGCAGGCTCATGAGCGCACCGGGCAGGCCCTAAGCTCATGCCTCGTGAGTATTGATCACGCCTTGGCGCGATTGCGAGCCAACGCCCAAACATATCGCGACCTGTCCCAGGACTTGGCGGTCCGAAGCGCTGCTGGTGCTGGGAGCGGCTGGACCAGCACCGTCGAGGTGAGGGTCGACGGCAGCGGGCAGGTGCTTCGGGCAGCTTTCACGGGAACGGCGACTTCTCCTGGCCGGTGGCGGGAAGACCTCCTCAGCGCCTATCAGGAGGCACTGCGCAACCGTCAACCGGTATCTGTCGAAGCGGTGGTGCCGGGCGTGGTCACCCAGCCCAGTCCGACACTCTCTGGGCCAGACCACGGCGCGGCCGCTCGGCGCGCGGGCGAGGCCGCGCTACGGGCCGGTGCCAAGCTCGCCGCCCGGCTGCCGGACCTCACGGTCGACGCCACGGTCGCCGGTATCCAGGTCGAAATCAATGGCAGTCGGCTCCTGGTGGATGCCAGCATCAGCGATGAGGAACTCTGCCTGCCAGGAGACCAACAGGAGGAGCACCTGTTGAGCGCCGTCCGCATTGGGCTGGCCAAACTCGACCGAATCGTACGTTCTCAACTTGAGGAGGAGCAGTGACGACGTTCCAGGTTGATGCCGCTGCTGTGAAGTCTAGTTCCGGCGGGACCCGGTCGATTGGCGAGGAGATAGCCGGCCAGGGGATCCCGGTGCCTGACCCCCGCATGTACGGACAGCTGGTGGGAAGCGCCGCCCAGGACTGTGAACCGGCAACCACCACCGCCTTCAACGATCTGCTCCACTGCCTGGGCGGCTTGATCATGAACATCGCCGATCGGATCGACCAGAGTGGGCAGTGCTACGTCGATGTCGAGCAGGACAACGCCCGATTGGCAGGCACGATCGGGAAGGCGACGCTATGACGGCCACCACGGCGGATATCAGATCGGCTAGCGAGATCCTGGGGAACAACCCGCAATTGGCGGCCCAGGCAGGCTCAGCTCCCAGCGTCACCGTATTCTCGGTGGTAGATGATGTCGTCGACACGGCCCGGTTCATCGCTGATGGCACGATCAATCCCTTCTATGACTGGATTGCTCAGGCCCTGGCTACCACCCAGGAATTCTTGACCGCCTTCACCGGCAGCAGCGACGCCATCATGGAGCATGCCCAGAACTTGGATCGGGTCGCGGCGGTGGTCGAGAGGCAGTCGCCGGCCATCGAAGCAGTCCGCGGAAGGGTGCAGGACTGTTGGAGTGGTCAGGCCTCGGATGCCTTCGGCTCCACCATGACCGCGACGGCTTCAGCAGCAACGGCTACCAGCGGGCTGCTGAAATTCGCCTCCTCGGCTCACCGCTGCTTGCTCGGTCTGTTGGCGGTTGCCAAGCAAGGCGTGATCGACCTCGTCTCTCAACTGGGTACGGATCTGGTCGTGGCCATTGCCCGGTTCCTAGCCGAGATGGGATTGGCCCTAGCCAACGGGATCCTCACGGTGGTGTCAGGAACCATGCAGTCCGCCTGGAAGGGCGGCCTCAGAGGAGCCCGAGCCGGAGCCTTGCTCGGGCCGATCGGGATGGTGAGCGGATTTATCGGCGGGTCGATCTCGGGTGGAGTTTCGGGCTTCGCCGACTCTGCCGATGCGATCCCGACCCTGTTGAAGCAGGCCTTTCAGAACTATGTGGCCTGGGCCTCAGGTCACGTCTCCACGGTGCTGGGGCAGATCGCGGACTTCGCCGAGCAGAGCATCCGACCGATGGTTGCCGTGATCGGTCAGATCAGCGGAGCCGGGGTTCGTGCTGAACGCGCAGCTTCGCTGCTGAGCGGCCGGGGGGACCCGGGAACTAATGTGGACGCGCCAGCCCAAGGCACTTTCGGTCAGACCGCTCAAGGTTCCGGTGCGCAGAAACTTGATGGGGATCTGATCGACCTGAACCAGGCCGTTGGCAACAAGGATGCCCAGCTGCCTGAGGGCTATCAGCGGGTCAGTGATCAGGAGCTGGCGCAGCTGGGGCTGACTCCCGAGATGCTTACCGACGAGAACGGCTTCATCGCCGAGGTTTTCAAGACCCCTGATGGGAACTATGTGATGGCCTTCGGCGGTACCTTTGTTGGTCCAGGCGGAGGCAAACCCGATATCATCGAAGACGGGGTGGGAGCGGCTACGGTCTCGCCTCAGACCAAGCAGGTGCTGGCGATCACCGAGGCTTTGAAGAACAAGGGGGTTAGCGACAAGTTCGTCTTCACCGGACATTCGCTGGGAGGTCGGTTGGCAGCGATCGCATCGATGGATACCGGTAATGCCGGGGTGACCTACAACGCTGCCGGGGTCAGCCAGGCGACAATCGACTATGTCGCCCACAAGAACGGGGTTGACCCGGGGACCCTCGTGGCTCAAGCCAACAATGGACAGGTTCGGCGTTACTACACCGGCGATGATCCGTTGACCGCCGCTCAAGAACGCTGGCAGGGCTCTGCCGCAGCAGCGCCAGACGCGGTAGGGGCCCCGATCCAACTGGGCCCGACTGAGCAGAGCGATCTGACCAAGCCACCTTTCAACCTGGATCCGTACCGGGAGGGGCATTACCAAGAACAGGTCGAGCAGGCCTGGAGAAAACAGTATGGTGGCGGATAGGGCATCTAGTCGGATCGGTGTCGAGGCGCCGACAGCGCCCCGAGTCTGCGGGATGCTAGGGTATGAGGTCGATGGTGCTGCCATCTGATCGGGAAGGAAATCATGAGACCCCTGGAAGGAATCAAGGTTCTCGATCTCAGCCGCGTGCTTGCAGGCCCGTATGCCACGATGATGCTGGCCGATTACGGTGCCGATGTCATCAAGGTCGAGCCGCCGCAGGTGGGCGATGACTCACGGGCCTTCGGTCCCTTCATCAACGGGGAGAGCGCCTATTTCATGAGCTTGAACCGGAATAAGCGCTCGATCGTGCTCAACCTCAAAGATCCTGATCATGTCGCGACCTTCAAGGAACTTGTCGCGAACATCGACGTCGTTGTGGAGAATTACCGTCCCGGGACCATGGAGAAATTCGGGCTGGGCTACGACGTCCTTAGCCAGATCAAACCCGACCTGATCTATGCCGCCTGCTCCGGCTTCGGGGATTCTGGCCCGTACCGGCTCAAACCGGCCTACGATGTGGTGGTTCAGGCGATGGGCGGCATTATGAGCATCACCGGACCCGAAGGTAGCACCGGGTTCCGGGTCGGGGCCTCAGTCGGGGACGTGGTCGCGGGGATCTTCACCGCCTACGGGATCATGATGGCGCTTTACCACCGTCAGACGACCGGTGAGGGACAGAAGGTCGATGTCGCGATGCTCGACTGCCAGTTGGCGATCCTGGAGAACGCCATCGCCCGCTATGTCACCTCTGGTGAGGTCCCGAAGCCACTGGGCAACCGACACCCGTCGATCACACCGTTCTCGGCCTACACCTCAGCCGATGGCTCGGTGATTGTCGGGGCCGGTAACGATCGACTGTGGGCGAAGTTGTGTGTCCTGCTGGGACGTGAAGATCTGCTGACGGACCCACGTTTCCTGACCAATAGCGACCGGACCGAGCACGCCACCGAACTGGGTGAGATCCTGGATCGAGCATTCGGCAGGGACACCACCGACAACTGGCTCGCCAAGCTGGACGAAGCGGGGATCCCGAATGCCCCGATCAACACGGTCGACCGAGTGGTGGCCGATCCCCATGTTGCGGCCCGCGAGATGATCGTCGAAGTTGAGCATCCGACGGCTGGTCGGCTGAGGATGCCGGGAGTGCCGGTCAAGATGCTCGCCACGCCGGGTTCCGTGGATAGGCCGGCGCCCCTGCTCGGAGCCGACACGGCTGCGGTCCTGCAGGAGATGCTGGGCTGGGACGCCGCGAAGGCGGCGAGATTCGCCGAGCAGTGATCACGTCCTGCCAGATCCCCACAGCGACGTCATCCGGCGGGGCCCTGCCGGGTGAGATACCGTGTCCCGGTGCGCCCGACCCGTGTTCATATGGCCGCTCTGGGCTGCGCCTGTCACAAGAGCGTAGAGTCAGCGGATGGCGGATTCGATCTGGTGTTCGAACCTGAGGACGCCGGGCGGGTTAAGGCTGGCCACATACCGATCACCGGGGTCCTGGTTGAGGGGTGCGAGCGTGGGCGGGCGGCTCACCAGGGGATCATCTGGCCGATCGATTCCGTGTCAGCCGGTGGCATTGTTAGGGCAGTGGTGCGAGACTTCAACCGTATCGAACTCGTTGTGGAAGCAGGTTGAAGTGACCAGGGACCAGCGTACGGCAGTCCCGGTTCGTGCCCTGAACATCCCGAATCTGCTGACTGCGCTTCGGCTGCTGATGGTGCCTCTGCTTGGTTTTCTGCTGCTGTCGCATCCCCAGGACTCAGGGTGGCGTTGGGCTGCGACGCTGACCTTCGTGGTGGCCAGCGTGACCGATGTAGCCGACGGGCGGATCGCCCGCCGCTACGGCCTGGTCACGACGTTCGGCAAGTTGTGGGACCCGATCGCCGACAAAGCATTAACCGGGATGGCCTTTGTGGCGCTGTCGGTCCTGCACGAATTGGCATGGTGGATGACGGTGGTGGTCCTGCTGCGGGAGTGGGGGATCACCCTGCTGCGGTTCTTAGTCTTGAAGTACGCGGTGATGGCCGCCAATCGGGGCGGCAAACTGAAGACCGTGATGCAGTCTGTGGCGTTGGTCGGCTACATGCTGCCGCTCGGCTCGTTGCCGCTGGCCTGGTTACTGCAACCGGTCGCCGTGGTGCTGATGTGGATCGCGGTGCTGCTAACCGTGGTGACTGGCCTCGACTATTGCTGGGAGGCCTGGAAACTGCGCCAGCAGGGCCTCGCCCAGCGCGCTGGCCCATGAACGCGGACCATGTGGTCGCCGTGCTACGGGCTCGGCGGGAGTCCGTTGCAACCTGCGAATCACTCACGGGTGGGTTGGTGGCCGCGGAGCTGACATCGGTACCAGGGGCCTCGGCCGTAGTGCGAGGTGGCCTGCTCACCTACGCCACCGAGCTGAAAGTGTCTCTGGCCGGGGTGGACCCAGATGTGGTACGACGCTTCGGTGTGGTCTCGGATCAGGTGGCCCAGGCGATGGCAGCAGGCGCGCGACGGGTGTGCGGGGCATCGTGGGGGATCGCAGTCACCGGGGTGGCCGGGCCGGATGAGGTCGACGGCCTAGCACCCGGGACGGTCTGGACTGCGGTTGCGGGCCCATACGAGATCCGGGCCCGGTCGAGCCACTACCACGGAGATCGCGAGCAGGTACGTCGGGCGACTGTGGCCGGCGCGCTCGACCTATTGGATGAGATGCTCGCTCAGGCTTCGATCGCCCGGTAGAGTCGTCTCATGCACAAGGTCCACGTCACTCCACTCCTGCGTGAGGTGCTGGGAGAGTCGTTGCGCGAGCAGCGTATGGCGCAGGGCCGAACGTTGCGAGAGGTTTCCTCCGACGCCAGTGTCAGTCTCGGCTACCTGTCTGAGGTTGAGCGAGGCCAGAAGGAGGCATCGTCGGAATTGCTGGCTTCGATCTGCGCTGCGCTCGAGGTGCCCCTGTCTGTTGTCCTCGACGACGCATCTCGTCGCCTCGCGGCTTTCGAGACGGTGACGGTGCTCCCGGTCGAGACGGTTGTCGCGGCCGCCTGAGGTGCGGGAAGCCGAACTGTGGCGGCGGCTGGAGGCCGTCCTGGGGCGGGGCTATGCCCATGCTTGGGCTGATCAGGTGGTGCTAGGGGATTTGGGCGGTCGGACCGTGACCGAGGCCTTGGGGCATGGTCTCGAGACCAAGCTGATCTGGCGGGCAGTCTGGGCCCAGCTGGGCTTACCGGCGTCAGAACGCTGACCGGCGTGTCGGCCGTGCCTCGAACATATGTTCGGTAGATTATCCACCGGTCCCGATCGACTCAGGAGTTTTCCACAGGTCAGGTCATGGGGCGAGCGGGTTGTCAGTGGGTCCGCCTACTGTCCACCTCAGATGGCTCGACCGAGCCACCCAGGTACGAGGGAAGGATGCAGACATGGCGGTGGCAGATCGTGGCAAGGCCTTGGAAGCAGCGCTTGCGCAGATCGAGAAGGCACACGGCAAGGGGTCGGTGATGCGTCTCGGTGAGGGCAGCCGACAGCCGATCGATGTGATTCCCACCGGATCGATCGCACTCGACATCGCGCTCGGGATCGGCGGACTGCCGCGGGGCCGGGTGGTGGAGATCTACGGACCGGAGTCCAGCGGCAAGACCACCGTGGCGCTGCACGCGATCGCCAACGCGCAGGCCGGAGGCGGGATCTGCGCCTTCATCGACGCCGAGCATGCCCTGGATCCGGACTACGCCCAGAAGCTGGGCGTCGACACCGACGCTCTCCTGGTGAGCCAGCCAGATAATGGTGAGCAGGCCCTCGAGATCGCCGACATGCTGGTTCGTTCAGGAGCGCTGTCCTTGATCGTGATCGACTCGGTGGCTGCGCTGACCCCTCGAGCCGAGATCGAGGGTGAGATGGGCGACAACCACGTCGGGCTGCAGGCACGACTGATGAGCCAGGCGCTGCGCAAAATGACGGGCGCCTTGAGCGGTGCCGGGACCACGGCGATCTTCATCAACCAGTTGCGTGAAAAGATCGGGGTGATGTTCGGCTCCCCAGAGACCACCACCGGTGGTCGGGCCCTGAAGTTCTACTCATCGGTCCGGCTGGACGTGCGTCGGATCGAGACCTTGAAGGACGGATCCGACATGGTCGGTAACCGGACCCGGGTCAAGGTGGTGAAGAACAAGGTCGCCCCGCCCTTCAAGCAGGCGGAATTCGACATCCTGTACGGCGAGGGCATCTCGCGGGAGGGCAGCCTGATCGACCTCGGCGTCGACAACGGCGTGATCCGCAAGGCGGGGGCCTGGTTCACTTACGAGGCCGACCAGCTCGGGCAGGGCAAAGAGAACGCCCGCTCCTTCCTGCGGAACAACCCGGAGGTCGCGGCCGAGATCGAGCGTCGAATCCTCGAGAAGATGGGGATCGGGCAGAGCGGCCAGGGCGAGGAGCGGATTGACCCGGTGACCGGCGAGGTTGAGTTCTGAGGCTGCGGTGGCTGGACCCGATGTCGACGAGTTACGACGACGGATCGCCGAGCTGAGCCAACACCATGCGCAACGGCCTGATCGGCGGATCGGTACTGGCTCAGACGCTCAGCTCGAGCAGGATGAGGCAGAGCGCAGCCTGGATCGGAATCGTGATGGTTCAGACCGGCAGCAGAAGAGCGGGGATGACGAAGACCGCGAGGCGGTGGCGGCCGCTCACGAGATCGCGTTACGCCGGCTGACTGTTCGAGACCGGACCTGGCATGAACTGGCCAGCGATCTGGAACGCCGACAAGTTCCGCCCGCGGTAGCCCAAGCCGTACTCCATCGCCTCGAAGAGGTCGGACTGGTGAACGATGCCCGGTTCGCCGAGCAATGGGTGACGAGCCGTAGCGGCCAGAAGCGTTCTTCGGTCAGCAGGATGCGCTACCAGTTGCGGCAGAAGGGAATCGCCGAGGAGACGATCGACGCAGCCTTGGCCTGCTGCGATCTGGACGATCTGGAGACCGCGCGGGATCTGGCGAGGCAACGTCTGCGGGTCCTGTCCGGGCTGGCCATCCCGGTACAGCAACGTCGGCTGGCAGCCTATTTGGCCCGGCGGGGTTTCTCGACCGCGGTGGTGGCTCGAGTGGTGGGCGAGGCCCTGGACTGATCCCGCAGCTGGTGGTCGCGGATCCAGGGCCAGGATCGCCACTCGCCTGGGGCGGCATCGGCTACCCGTCGGGTATCGTGACGGACCCATAGGCGGCTTGGGGCGGTTCGCAGATGTGTTCATGCAGGATCACCGGAGAGTCGGGTGAGTGGTCCACGATGAGAATCGGTGGTCCTGTGCCGATGCTGGGCTCGCTGACGAACCCATGGTCGAGGTATAGCGTTCTTAACGCCACGCTAGACAATGGTCGACCCGGGCTTGGGCTATCCAGCATCGCCATGTCCCGGTGATGGATCGTCTATCTGGAAAGCGAGAGCGGACGGGAGGGGAGCCATGCCGGGGGCAGTCTCGAGCCTGGATGTCGTGCTCGTGGTGCTGGCTTTGGCGCTCGTGGGCTATCTGCTCTGGGCCCGACATAGCTGGGCTGCCGAGCTGGACCGATCTCGGGCCGAGGTGGACCGGGCCCGAGCGGACCTCGACCGTACCCGGGCCGACGCGCGGCAGCGACAGGATGAGGCAGACCAGCGGCTGGGCCAGGACCGGGAAGACCTGCGATCAGCACGGGAGGCGCTGCTGCGACGCGAGACCCTGGTCAGCGAGCGGGAGAGCCGTGCCCAAGCCGAGCAGCAGGCTCTGGAACAGCGAGCGGCCCGGATCGACGAGCTTCACAGCGAGATGTCTGCCCAGTCCGACGCCGTCGCCCGGGCCCGGGCCCGGGCTCAGGCCGAGCTGGAACGGATCGCGGGTCTCAGCCACGAGCAGGCAACCAACGAATTAGTGGCGCAGGCCGAGCACGAGGCTCGGCTGCGAGCCGCGGCCGTCGCCCGGGACATTGAGCGGGAATCCCGTCTCCACGCCGAACAGCAGGCCCGCGCGGTGATCGTCACAGCAATCCAGCGTCTGTCCGCTGAGCAGACCGCCGAATCCGTCGTGACGACGGTCGATCTTCCTGGCGATGAGATGAAGGGGCGGATCATCGGTCGCGAGGGTCGTAACATCCGGACCTTCGAGCAGGTGACCGGGGTCAACGTGATGATCGACGACACCCCGGGCAGCGTGCTGCTGTCTTGCTTCGACCCGGTGCGGCGAGAGACTGCCCGACTGGCCCTGGCCGAACTGATCAGCGATGGGCGAATCCACCCGCAGCGCATTGAGGACGTCTACGAACGGTGCCGGACGACTGTGGACGAGCGGATCATGGATGCTGCTAGCGCAGCTGTGGCCGAGGTCGGGATCAGTGACCTGGATCCCGAGCTGTTGCCGGTGCTGGGCTCTCTGCGCTACCGCACCTCCCACGGCCAGAACGTCCTCAAGCATTCGGTGGAGTGCGCCCACTTGGCCGGGTTGATGGCGGTTGAACTCGGCTTGGATGCCCCCACCTGCCGACGGGCCGCGTTCCTACACGACATCGGCAAGGCCCTCACTCACGAGCACGAGGGCTCGCATGCCGCGGTCGGGGCCGTTCTGGCTCGACGTCACGGTGAGCACCCCGACATCGTCCATGCTATTGAAGCTCATCACAACGAGGTCGAGCCGCGGACTGTCGAAGCGGTCCTGACCCAGGCTGCCGACGCCATCAGCGGCTCGCGTCCAGGAGCGCGCCGCGAAAGTCTGGAAGCGTATGTGAAGCGCTTGCAGCGCCTGGAACAGATCGCCGTGGCTCATCCGGGCGTAGAACGGGTCTTCGCGATGCAGGCTGGTCGCGAGGTTCGGGTGATGGTTAACTCGGACCTGGTCGACGATGATCAGATGGCGGTCGTGGCCCGCAGTATCGCCCGGCAAGTGGAGGAGGAGCTCACCTATCCTGGGCAGATTCGCGTAACCCTGGTCCGCGAGAGCCGAGCCATCGCGGTGGCCCACTGATTGGGACTATCCCCAACCTAGCCACCACCCATAGAGAAATGCTCGAAAGACGATGGTTGTCGGCGTATCACCAGAGATTTCTCACCGCAGGTGGTGGTGTGCCAGAGTGAGGTCATGAAACTTACCGACAGCCTGCTGGCCGCCTACGATAAGCAGATCACGATGGAGATCGAAGCCTCCCTGGTGTACCGCCAGCTGGCGATTGTGACGGCAGCCGCCGACCTTCCGGGGATGGCCCAGTGGTTGCGGGCCCAGGCCGATGAGGAGATCGGGCACGCCAACAAGTTCATCGACCACATCCTGGACCGTGACCAGGTCCCCACGATCGGTGCCATCGCGGCACCCACGGTGCCGGTCAACGGCTCCCCAGCCGAGGTTTTCGGCGCTGCCCTGGCACACGAGGAGAAGGTCTCGAAGGCGATCCGGGAGCTCTACCTGGCGGCCGAAAAGGCCGGCGACCTGGACAGCCGCCCCCTACTGAACTGGTTCCTGGAGGAACAGATTGAGGAAGAGGCGACGGTACGCGAGATCCTCGGCCAACTGCGAATGGTCGGTGATGACGGTGTCGGCCTGCTGCGTCTCGACTCCGAGCTCGGCGCCCGGCGGGACGGCACCACCGCCAGCCCGGAATAGCCCCCCAGAGCGGCTGATCCTCAGGTACGGTCGGCACCCATGGACTGGTTCGGGCTCCTGGTGGATGAGATCTGGATCCGGACCAGGCCTGGTGATCCGGTCCGCCTTACCGGGTCACCACTGCTGGTCGTGATGGTCGTGGCTGCGGTCGCAGTGGGGACGCCCCCGGTCTGGCGGGCACTGCGAGTCGGGATCACCTTGGTTCATGAACTCGGCCATGCGATGGTCGGGCTGTTGGTGGGGCGGCGCTTCACCGGTTTTGTGTTGCGCGGTGACATGTCCGGCCACGCGGTCACCATCGGCCCGGCCCGCGGTTTCGGGCGAGTGGTCACTACGTGGGCTGGATATCCAGCTCCCGCGGTGGTTGGTGCCGGACTGGCTTGGCTCGGCGCACAGGGGTGGGCGGCGCCCGCGATCCTGCTCGTACTCGCTGTCCTGCTGACTTGCCTCATCCGGGTCCGATCACTGCTGACCGCGCTGGTGACGTTCTTGGCCCTGGCCGGGGTCGGCGCCCTGTGGTGGTGGCGAGACGACCACCTGCAGGCCCCGGTGCTGCTAGGAGCTGGTTGTGTCCTGGTCATCGGAGCCTGGAGGCACCTGGCGGCCGTGGTACGCGCCGCCGACTCCTCGAGCGACCCTGGCGTGCTGGCCCAGCTGACCCGCATCCCCGCTGTGCTGTGGAATCTCACCTTTGCGCTGGTGTGTGCCGGGGCTACTTGGTTGGTCGGGACTCAGGTCTGGACGGGGCTGGCTCTTCGCTGAGGCTCCGGCGGGGAATGTCGAGTACAGTTGCCGGGCTATGACTGCCCCGGCCCGCACTTATCGCGTCATCACGTACGGCTGCCAGATGAACGTGCACGACTCCGAGCGGATCGGCGGCCTGCTCGAGGACGCCGGCTACACCGCGACCACCGACGAGGTGGCTGATGTGCTGGTCTTCAACACGTGTGCGGTACGGGAGAACGCCGACAACCGGCTCTACGGCAATCTCGGCCATCTGGCCCCGGTCAAGGCTGCTCGGCCCGGCATGCAGATCGCAGTCGGCGGCTGCATGGCCCAGAAGGACAAGGAATTGGTGCTGTCGCGGGCCCCCTGGGTAGATGTGGTCTTCGGCACTCACAACGTCGGCTCGTTGCCGATCCTGCTGGAACGGGCCCGGGTCGAACAACAGGCACAGGTCGAGATCCTCGAATCACTGCAGACCTTTCCCTCAACTTTGCCGACTCGCCGTGATTCCGCCTACGCGGCGTGGGTCGCCATCAGTGTGGGCTGCTCGAACACCTGCACCTTCTGCATCGTGCCGGCGCTACGCGGCCAGCAGCAGGACCGGGCCCCGGAGCAGATCCTCGCCGAGGTTCGCCAGCTAGTGGCCGAGGGCATCCAGGAGGTTACCCTGCTGGGGCAGAACGTCAACGCCTACGGCCTGCAGGCCCGCCGACCCGATGCCTTCGCCGACTTGCTGCGGGCCTGCGGTGAGATCGAAGGGCTGCGCCGGGTTCGGTTCACCTCTCCGCATCCGAAGGACTTCACCGACTCTGTGGTCGCGGCCATGGCCGAGACGGACAATGTGATGCCCAGCCTGCACATGCCCTTGCAGTCTGGCTCGGACCAGGTGCTGCGCCGGATGCGCCGCTCGTACCGACGTCAACGATTCCTGGGGATTATGGATCGGGTCCGTTCGAGGATCCCGCACGCGGCCGTGACGACCGACATCATCGTCGGTTTCCCCGGCGAGACCGATGCCGACTTTGAGCAGACCCTGGCGGTGGTACGCCAGGCCCGGTTCGCCGCCGCCTACACCTTTCAATATTCGATCCGTCCCGGCACCCCAGCCGCGACCATGCCCGACCAGGTGCCCAAGCCGGTGGTCCAGGAGCGCTACCAACGCCTGGTCGCGCTGGTCGACGAACTGGCGCTGGAGCAGAACCAGGCCCAGGTCGGTCACGAGGTGGAGATCCTGTTCGCCGAGGGGGAGGGACGCAAGGATACCGCCACCTCCCGGCTGTCTGGACGGGCTCGCGATAACCGGCTGGTTCACGTCACCGTGCCCGCCGAGGCTGCCCAGCGGCCTCGCCCCGGGGACCTGGCCCACGCGGTGATCACGCATGGGGCGCCGCACCACCTGGTCGCCGACGCCGGCATCAGCCGGCTACTGCGGACCGCGGGCGGAGACGCCTGGCAGGCCCGCCAGGAGCTGCCGGTCAG
This sequence comes from uncultured Propionibacteriaceae bacterium, assembly GCA_938046585.1. Lineage (GTDB taxonomy): Bacteria > Actinomycetota > Actinomycetes > Propionibacteriales > Propionibacteriaceae > Fen-668. The sequence continues at coordinate 258,927 of CALIWR010000005.1, forward strand.
GGGCGTATCCCTGGGGATGCCGGTGCGCCGGGTTGGGTAACGTCCAGGACTCACCCGCCCGGCGGACACCTTCCGACAACGATCAGGAGACGTGTGGTCAAGGTAGCGACTGCCCAGGAGGCGTTATCCCCGGCATACCCGGGGCGGGCGCCGTGGGGGACCGCGGCCAGGCTGCGGGCCTGGCAACAGGAGGCGCTCGACGACTATCTGGCGCGAGCCTCGCGCGACTATCTGGCGGTGGCCACCCCCGGCGCCGGCAAGACCACCTTCGCGCTCCGCGTCGCCTCCGAACTGCTGAGTTCCCGGACCGTACAGCGGGTGATCGTGGTGACCCCCACCGAGCATCTCAAGGTGCAGTGGGCCGACGCCGCAGCCCGGGTCGGGATCCAGATCGATCCCGGGCTGGGGTCAGGATCCAGCCGCAAGAGCCGTTCGCGGCAGTTCGACGGGGTTGCTGTCACGTACGCCGGGGTTGCGGCCGCGCCCTACTCGGTGGAGGCCCGGACCAGGGCCTTTCGGACGTTGGTGATTCTGGACGAGGTGCACCACGCCGGAGACGCCCTGAGCTGGGGTGAGGCGATCCGAGATGCCTTCGAGCCGGCCACCCGGCGGCTGCTGCTGACGGGGACTCCGTTCCGCTCCGACGACAATCCGATCCCGTATGTGCGCTACGAACCTGGCCCAGACCACGTGCTGCGCAGCAGCGCCGACTACACGTACGGCTATGCCGAGGCCTTGCGTGACCGGGTGGTCCGCCCGGTCGTGTTCATGGCCTACGGCGGCCCGATGCGGTGGCGGACCCGGGCCGGAGACGAAGTTGCGGTGAACTTGAGCGAGGCCCTCACCAAGGACCTCACCGCTCAGGCCTGGCGGACCGCGCTGGACCCGAAGGGGGAGTGGGTACAGTCGGTACTGCGCTCGGCCGATGTCCGGCTGAGCGAGGTCCGTCGCCACATCCCCGACGCCGGCGGGCTGGTGATCGCGACGAACCAGAGGCAGGCCCGGGCTTATGCCCGGGTGCTGGAGTCGGTGACCGGGCAACGGCCCACGGTCGTGCTCTCTGATGATGCCGGCGCCAGCCGCAGGATCGAGACCTTCGCCGGTTCGGACGAACGGTGGCTGGTGGCGGTCCGGATGGTGTCCGAGGGGGTGGATGTCCCCCGGCTGGCGGTGGGGGTCTACGCCACGGCCACCTCGACTCCGCTGTTCTTCGCCCAGGCGGTGGGACGTTTTGTCCGGACCCGACGCCGTGGCGAGATCGCTACCGTTTTTCTCCCCACGGTGCCGGTGATCCTCGCTCACGCGGCTCTACTGGAGCGCCAACGGGACCATGTCCTGGGCAGGCGTCGTCAGGACTCAGACGACCTGTGGTCGCTGGAAGACGCGGTCGTGGCCGAGGCGAACCGGCAACGAGACCATGCCACCGAGCTGGATGGCCAGTTCGAGGTGCTGGAATCGGCGGCGGTCTTCGACCATGTGCTGTTTGACTCCCAGGCGTACGGAATGCACGCGCAGCCGCATTCCGCCGACGAGCAGGACTACCTGGGTTTGCCTGGGCTGCTGGAGCCGGACCAGGTCTCGGCGCTGCTGTCGCAACGGCAGCAGCGGCAGTTGGACCGCCGAGCCCGGGCCGACCGAGCTGCCAAGACCTCGGCAGAGCAGCCACTGCACCGGGCTTTAGAGTCGAGGCGCAAGGAGCTGAACTCCTTGGTCGCCCAGTATGCCAGGATGAGCGGCACACCGCACGCACATGTCCACGCCGAATTGCGCCGCCGTTGCGGCGGCCCGGCGCTGGCATCGGCCACCACCGAGCAAGTGGAGTCGCGGATTGCCGTCGTGCGGAGCTGGTTCTGATACGCCGGTCCCGGCTGATCGTTGCGATCGGGTCCTCTCCATGCGGGAGAATCATCGGGTGCTGACGCTCGCGCTGCTCGGGCCGACGGCGAGCGGTAAATCCTCGCTGGCGATCGAGACCGCCCTCCACCTGGGCGCCCAAGGCCGCCCGGCCGAGGTGGTGAACGCGGACTCGATGCTGGTCTATCGAGGGATGGACATTGGTACCGCCAAGCCTGGGCCCGCCGAACGGCGCGGGGTAGCGCACCATCTGATCGACATCATGGAGGTTACCGAGACCGCAACCGTGGCGCAGTTCCAGCAACTGGCCCGGGCCACGATCGCCGACTGCCATCGGCGCCGGGTGATCCCGATCCTGACCGGCGGATCGGCGCTGTATCTGCGGGCGATCCTCGACGACTTCACCTTTCCCGGGACTGATCCGCAGCTGCGAGCCCAGCTGGAGCAGGAGCTGGCGCATCGTGGGCCGTACCCGCTGCACCAGCGGCTGGCTCAGCTGGCGCCGGATACGGCCCGGCAGATCTTGCCCGGCAACGGGCGCCGGATCGTACGGGCCCTTGAGGTGGTCGAGCTGACTGGCTCTTACCAGCCCAGGCTGCCTGCGTACCACTACGTTTTGGACTCGGTGGTCGCTTTCGGCCTGCGGATCGACCGTGCCGAGATGGATCGACGTATCGACTCCCGGGTCGACGCGATGTGGCAGGCAGGACTCGTTGACGAGGTCCGTCGGCTGGTGCGGGTGGGGCTTCGCCAGGGGCGGACGGCGTCTCGCGGGCTCGGCTACGCCCAAGTGCTGGACTACCTCGACCAGACCGTGACCGAAGATCAGGCGCGCCAGCTGACCAAGGCCGGTACTCGCCGCTTCGCCCGCAAGCAGCTCGGTTGGTGGCGTCGCGACCCCCGGATTACCTGGCTCGATGCCTCCACTCAACCAAGCAGCGAGACGATTGTCTCGCAGATCGGCCAGAGAGAAGCAGATCGACCCTGACCTGCTGGACTGACCTGTGTGAGGATGTGGTCTTTCGCAAAGGGGCATGGTACGCAGAATGACTTCATCCTGGTCAAGGACCGCCATGGGATGCTTCACCCCGGCGAAGCCGACATTCGCTACCTGTGCGACCGGCACGCCGGCATCGGCGCCGATGGGGTGCTACGGGTGGTCAAGGCGGGGAGCGTTCCGGCCTGGAGAGGCGATCCGGACCTGTGGTTCATGGACTACCGCAACTGCGACGGATCAGTGGCCGAGATGTGCGGCAATGGGCTGCGGGTTTTCGTACGCTACCTGCTCGAGGAGAACCTGGTCGGGGGCGCCGAGATCCAGATCGCGACCCGGGCCGGGCTACGCCGGGCAGCGGTGCTTGCGGACGGGCGGATCCGCGTCGAGATGGGCCAGGTGACTACCACCGGGACTGTCAGCTTGACTTACCAGTCCTCGAACGTCACCGGGGTAGGGGTCGACGTCGGCAACCCGCACCTGGTGGTGGAACTGAGTCCGGACCAAGTGAACCACGCCGATCTGAACACCTGGCCGCAGCCGGACCCCGCCCAGTTCCCTCACGGGGCGAACGTCGAATTGGTGGCCCGCGGCGATGATGGTTTCACGATGCGGGTCCGAGAACGCGGCGTGGGTGAGACCCGTTCCTGTGGGACTGGTGCAGTGGCAGCGGCCTGGGTGCTGGCCAACGGTGCTGCCGGAAACCACCGGGTGCGGCTGCCGGGGGGGACGGTGGAGGTCCTGTTCGACGAGCAGGGACAGGCGTGGCTCACTGGTCCGGCTGTGATCGTGGCCCGTGGCGAGGTGGCCTTGCCTGAACCGGAGCGCGACCACTGACGGTTCATCCTCAGAATAATTCAGTGGCCAGCCGGTCTTAGCAGATGAGAGGCTGTCCGATGATGATCCACGATCCGAACTTGATGGTGACCGGCCCTTACGACGGTGACCAGACCGACCTGGCCGAGCGGCAGTCATTACGCCGGGTGGATGGGTTACGTACTGAACTTAGCGACATCACCGAGGTTGAGTACCGCCAACTCCGACTGGAGCGGGTGGTACTGGTCAGCGTCTGGACCAGCGGCACCGAACAGGATGTCCACAATGCCCTCACCGAATTGCGGATGCTGGCCGAGACCGCCGGCTCGCAGGTCCTAGAGGCCCTGTATCAGCGCCGTGACCGTCCTGACCCGGCCACTTACATCGGCCGCGGCAAGGTTGACGAGGTGCGTGAGGTGGTGGTCGAGACTGGCGCCGACACGGTGATCTGCGACGGCGAACTCAGCCCGGGCCAGTTGCGGAACCTAGAGGACCGGGTCCGGGTCAAGGTGATCGACCGGACCGCCCTGATCCTCGACATCTTCGCCTCGCATGCCAAGAGCGCTGAGGGAAAGGCCCAGGTCGAGTTGGCCCAGTTGCAGTACCTGCGGCAACGGCTGCGCGGTTGGGGCGGCAACTTATCGCGCCAGACCGGCGGCCGAGCGGCTGGTGGTGCAGGCATCGGTGGCCGCGGCCCCGGTGAGACCAAGCTAGAGACCGACCGGCGCCGGATCCGGAGCCGGATTGCCCGGCTGCGGGCCGACCTGCGGGTACTCGAGGCCAACAGGGCCCGAAAACGGCGCCAGCGTGAACGTCGCCAGGTGCCGTCGGTGGCCATCGTCGGCTATACCAATGCCGGCAAGTCGTCGCTGCTGAACCGGCTGACGGGGGCCGGGGTACTGGTGGAGGACGCCCTCTTCGCCACCCTTGATCCCACCACTCGTCGTTGCCGTACCCCCGACGGGCGGGTGTACACCCTGACCGACACCGTCGGCTTTGTACGACACCTGCCGCACGACCTGGTCGAGGCCTTCCGCTCCACGCTGGAAGAGTCAGTCACGGCCGACCTGCTGCTGCACGTCGTGGACGGCTCCGACCCGGACCCCTTCGGCCAAGTGAATGCGGTGTCCGAGGTGCTAGGGCAGGTCGGAGCCGCCGATGTCGCTGAACAGCTGGTGGTTAATAAAATCGACGCCGCCGACCCGACCACGCTGCAGACTCTGGGCACTCGTTTCCCGGACGCGGTCTTCGTGTCAGCCCGCACCGGCGAGGGTCTGGAGCGGCTACGGCAGGTACTGGATTCCCGCCTGCCGCAGCCCGGCGTCGAGGTGCACGTGCTGCTGCCGTACGCCCGGGGAGACTTGATGAACCGGATTCACCGCGAAGGTGAGCTGGTGAGCCTGGAACACACGGCCGATGGGACGATGGTCGTGGCCCGGGTACATCCGGACCTGGCTGGGGAACTTCAGGTCTTCGCCTCGGCCTGACATATCAGCAGCTGTCCACGGCCGGGGTGTCTCGGCTCCGGGGTACTGGGCCTGGCTTGTACGGTGAGCGGGTGTCCGAGAGCCTAGCCCAGCAGATCCTGGACGCAGCTGTCGAGTCGGTGGGAGGCAGCCGGCGCGATGGGCAGGTGGCGATGTGCGAGGCGGTCGCGGAAGCTTTTCGGTCCGGGGTGCACGTGCTGGTGCAGGCCGGCACCGGGACTGGGAAGTCACTGGGTTACCTGGCACCGGTCTTTGCTCAGGTCTTGGCCACCGAGGGCTCCCGGGCGGTGGTGGCGACCGCCACCTTGGCATTACAGACGCAGCTTGCCACCAAGGATGTCCCGATGGTGGCCGCCGCGGCCGAGAAGGTGTACGGACGACGTCCCCGGACTGCGCTGGTGAAGGGCCGCTCGAACTATGCCTGCTTATACCGGGTACGCGGTGGGGCCAGCCCTACCCAGGCAGGCCTGCTCGACGGTTCCGAGCTGGTAGGGGCCTTGAAGGCGGCTGACGCCGCACCGGAGTCGGTGCTCGGGGCTGAGGTGGTGGCTCTGCGGGAGTGGGTCGAGGACCAACTAACCTGTTCTGGCTTGGCTGACCGGGATGATGCTCCGCCCCATTCGCCAGCAGCCTGGGCACAGGTAAGCATCCCGGTCCGGGAATGCCTGGGGGCCGCGCGTTGCCCGTACGGGTCGGAATGTTTCGTGGAAGCATCTCGGGAACGGGCCCGCCAGGCCGATCTGGTGGTGACCAACCATGCCCTGCTCGCCATCGACGCGCTGCACGGTGGGACCGCCCTGCCCGAACATGACCTGCTTGTGATCGATGAGGCCCACGAACTCACCACCCGGGTCACCGGTGCAGCCTCGGCCGAGCTCAGCCCACAGTTAGTCGAGCGAGTCGGTAAGCGGGTAGTGGGCTACCTGAGCGACGAGGTGGCCATGGACTTGCTGGAGGCCGCGGATGCGTTGCGGAGCGCACTGGGTGAGGTGGCGGCTGAGCGGGTCACCGAGCCGGATAGCCCGGTAGCCCAGGCCCTGGCCCGGCTGCAGGTCGCAGCCCGAGCAGCTTTGTCAGGGATGGGCCAGCCCAAAGACGCCGATCCCGAACGCGCTCAGGCCCGCGGTGCGCTGCAGGAGGTCTTCGACATCGCCGAGCGGATGGCGGGCCTGGATTCGCGCGATGTGGTGTGGGTGAGCGAGCGGGAACGTGCCGGTCGCCAGCTGGTCGTCGCCCCGTTGTCGGTCTCCGGGCTAGTCCGCGATGTCGTCCTCGCCGACGTGGCGGCGGTCTTCACCTCGGCCACCTTGACCATCGGGGGCACTTTCAGGGCCAGCGCCTCCCAATTCGGGCTGGGCTCAGACGGCCAGGTCGACCAGTCGGAGCCGGCCGAGGGCAGTGTGGCCTGGCGGGGCGTTGATGTCGGTTCTCCCTTCGACTACCGTCGGCAGGCGATCTTGTACCTCGCCCGGCACTTGCCGCCTCCTGGGCGTGATGGGCTCAGTGAGCAGGTCCTGGCCGAGATCGCGGCGCTGGTGGAGGCCGCTGGTGGCCGGACCCTGGGTCTGTTCGCCTCGTACCGCAACGCGGTCTGCGCAGCGGAATACCTGCGGGAGCACCTGGCGCTGCCGATGCTCTGCCAGGGGGATGCTCACCTGGCTGACCTTACCCGCCGCTTCGCGGACGACCCCCAGACCAGTCTGCTGGGGACCTTGTCCCTGTGGCAGGGGTTGGACGTGGCGGGGGCAAGCTGCCAACTGGTGATCATCGACAAGATCCCTTTTCCCCGGCCCGATGATCCTCTGCTGTTGGCTCGTCAGCAGGCCGTGACTGCGGCCGGAGGCAACGGCTTTCTGCAGGTGGCTGCCAACCACGCCGGGCTGCTGCTCGCGCAGGGGGCCGGAAGACTGATCCGGCGGATCAGCGACCGAGGGGTGGTGGCGGTGCTTGACCCTCGTCTGGTCACCGCGCGGTACGGCTCATACCTGAGATCATCCATGCCGCCGTTCTGGCAGACCACCGATCCGCAGGTGGTCCGGGCCGCCCTGCGACGACTGGTGCAGGCTACAGACGCCGCAGAACACTGACCACTTTGCCCAGGATCGTGGCCTGGTTACCGTCGATCGGCTGGTAAGCGCTGTTGTGCGGCAGCAGCCAGACCTGCCCTGGGGTGCGTTTCAGGGTCTTGACCGTCGCTTCATCGCCGATCAGCGCTGCCACGATCTCCCCGTTGTCGGCGGTGGGCTGCTGACGGACCACCACCCAGTCTCCATCGCAGATCGCCGCCTCGATCATCGAATCGCCCCGGACCTCGAGCAGGAAGAGATTGCCCTCGCCCACCAGCTGGCGTGGTAGCGCAAAGACATCTTCGACCGTCTGCTCGGCCAGGATCGGCCCGCCGGCGGCGATCCGGCCCAGCACCGGGACTGCGACCGAAGCTGGGTGGGTGTCGCCGGAGCCGGTCTCATCGACCCAGGCCTCGGCCATAGCGGGGGCCGGCGGGCCGCTCGTTGTGGGCTGGGAGATGACTTCGATCGCGCGGGGGCGGTTCGGGTCGCGGCGAAGATAGCCCTTGGCTTCCAATGCTCGCAACTGGTGCGCAACGCTGGAAGGGCTCGACAGCCCGGCCAGCTGACCGACCTCACGGATGCTGGGGGGGTAGCCTTGGCGTTCCACCGCCTCCTGGATCACCTCTAGTACGGCCCGCTGTCGAAGGGTCAGATCATCGCCGGCGACTGACACGGTCGAGGTTGGGGAATCACGCAACTGCCGCACGACGTCGCTGGTGCGCGGCCTGCCTTTCTTGCGGGGGTTTTGGTCGGCCATGCTTCGAACCGTACGACCTGCGAAGCAGAGAATCAAACATTTGTACGAGCATGTCGCGCGGACTGTCACAGGTCAGCGCTTAGCTGGTCCCGAACAGCGACGACACGCCGTAATCGAACAGGTGTTTGATGGAAGGCGCGTTGATCCGGTAGACCATTATCGAACAGCAGTTCGAAGGAGGATGAACATGGGCACACCGCTGGTCGTCAGGGGGCAGCATCGAGGTCGGCGGCGGCCGACTCCCAGCTGGCCGTCCGGAAAGTCGATGTCGGCAGCGATCCCACCCTCCCAGCGGCCATGCGCTGCTCGGCCTTGTCAGCCGCGGTTCGCTGCCCGGGCCAGCGTGGTCGCCTGCCGCCTTGAGACCACGGAACCCACCTGGGAACTGACGCCGCGCGGCATGGCGGTGGCTCTCGCCCTGGTGGGCGCGGTGATGGGGGCTGCTTTGGTCACCTGCCTGGCTGTGCTCTGGTCGATCAGCAGCCCCAGCTAGACCCCAACAGCAGTGGTGGCGCCGTCTATGACAGCGCCACCACGCGGATCAGAGAACTCAGTACTGGCTGGGAGGCATCCCAGAATCTTCGACGACGACGCTCTTGACCATCTTGTCGGCCAGGGTCTGCCGCTTCTGATCCCAGAGCGGGAACAGCCAGCTGATCAGACCGAGCAGACCACAGGTGAACAAACCCATACCCCACTGGAGCACGACTCGCAGGATGGCCTGGCCGGCGCCCAAAGGCTGATTGGTCTCTTCAGAGATCAGCTTGATCTTGGCGATCTTGCGGCCCAGCGAATAACCGGTGGTGCCCGCCTGGTACCCCGAGTTCCAGACCACGAAACCCATCCACACCAGGCTGAAGAGCAACCCCACGGCAGAACTGTCGATGAACCAGCTGAACACCCCGCTCAAGATCCAAGCCACGAGGCTTGGTGCGAACCAGTCGACCAGCCAGCCGAGAGCCCGCTGGCCCCACGATGCCAGGGGGGCGGCGGGACTCACATAGCCCGAATCATAGCCGTACGGAGTCATGGCCTGGCTGGTGTAGGGCGTGCCGTAGCCAGCAGCGGCGCTCGGATCCTGGTAGGCCTCGGCAGTGCCATAACCACCGGTCGACCCATAACCGCCAGGCTGCGACTGCCCATAGCCGCCCGTTGATCCATAGCCACCGCTCACTTCATAGCCAGACGACTCGTTGCTGCTGCCATAGCTGGACTGGCCGCCGTACCCACTGTCGCTGGCACCGTAACTCCCGGCGGCGCCGTATCCAGCGGCGCTGTCGGTGGCTCCGTAGCCGGAACTACCTGCGGCATAGCCCTGTCCGGCGGAGCCGTACGAGGCGGCGCTGGTGTCGGGGGCGGTGTAGCCGCCGGTGTTGTAGGAGGAGGTGGCGGGCTGGTCGGTGTTGTAGCTGGGCTGGCCGTAGCTGCTGGTGTCGCCGTAGGCGTTGCCCTGTCCGGCGGAGCCGTAGGAAGCGGCGCCGGTGTCCGGGGCGGTGTACCCGCCGGTGCTCTGTCCGGAGCCGTAGGAGGCGGCGCTGGTGTCGGGGGCGGTGTAGCCGCCAGCGTTGTAGGAGGAGGTGGCGGGCTGGTCGGTGTTGTAGCTGGGCTGGCCGTAGCCGCTGGTGTCGCCGTAGCCGCCGCTGCCCTGTCCGGCGGAGCCGTAGGAAGCAGCGCTGGTGTCGGGGGCGGTGTAGCCGCCAGCGTTGTAGGAGGAGGTGGCGGGCTGGTCGGTGCTGTAGCTGGGCTGGCCGTAGCCGCTGGCGTCGCCGTAGCCGCCGCTGCCCTGTCCGGCGGAGCCGTAGGAAGCAGCGCCGGTGTCCGGGGCGGTGTACCCGCCGGTGCTCTGTCCGGAGCCGTAGGAGGCGGCGCTGGTGTCGGGAGCGGTGTAGCCGCCGGTGTTGTAGCTGGGCTGGCCGTAGCCGCTGGTGTCGCCGTAGCCGCCGCTGCCCTGGCTGAAAGAGTCCGGGCCGGTCTGAGCGCCGGTTCCGTACGGACTGGCCTGGTCGTACCCGCCGGTACCGGCGCTATAACTCGGCGTTGCCTGATCAGCGGAGCCGTAGGGGCTGGGGGCGGCTGTCGGGTCGTACCCGCCAGCGGGGCCATAGCTCGCGGTGATACCGCCGGCCGGGTCTGGCGTGGTCGCGCCATACCCTTGGGAAGGGTCGCTCGTGGGGTACGAGCCCTGCCCGTAGCCGCCCTGGTTGGCGCTGGCGCCGTAACCTGCGGGGTCCGACGTCGGGTAGGTGGAGGCCGAGCCGTACGAGGCGGCGCCCTGGCTGTCGGGGGCGGAATAGCCCGGCGCCCCGGGCTGACCGTAGGCCGGAGTTCCAGGCTGCGGCTGGCCCGGGTCGTTCCAGTTCTGAGTCACGATGATCCTCTCAAGGGCGGATGCCTAACGGCCAGCCTAGCCAATATGGGGCCCTCATCGCGAGGTGGAACACGACTCGGATCTCGCGAGCCCGTTCGTCATACTGGGCTGGTGATGGTTGCCCAGGTCCCACTGACGCCCCAACGAGCATTGTCGTCCTGCGCGGTCGTGGGGGGAATCGGGTTGGCGATTACCCTGATGTACAAGACCGTCGGGGTGGGCCTCATCTGTCCCTTGCTGCTGATGACCGGGATCCAGTGCCCCTTCTGTGGGGGGACCCGAATGGCCGCTTCACTGCTCGACGGCAACGTGTCGGCAGCTTGGTCGTACAACCCCCTGCTGTTGCTGGCCGGCGTGGCGTTAGGGGTGCGGATCCTGGGCTGGATGGTGGAGTGGATGCGTAAACCAGCCGGGGCACCGGCCGATGTCTGGACGCCAGCCTGGGTGCGGCGTCATTGGGCCTGGATCGCGACCGTGGTGGGCATCGGATACGTGGTGCTGCGGGCCGTCTGGTAGCACCTGTGGCGCTCTCCTGCGCGACACGCCGAGCCTTGACATCTGGAGGTTCGCGTTGCACGATGTACCACTATATCTAGTGGTCACACCGGTAGGATTCACCTAGAAGTTGAGATCAGGTCGTTGCTGGGCATCGTCTGGCCGGCCTTCGTTCACTTCGCCTTGGAAGGAGTTCACTGTGCGTTGCCCGTACTGCAAGCAGACGGAATCGCGGGTGCTCGACTCCCGGGTGGCCGATGATGGTACGTGCATCCGCCGCCGTCGCCAGTGTTCGTCCTGCGAGCGACGGTTCACCACAGTTGAGCAGATCCAGCTAGTCGTGGTGAAGCGATCAGGCGTGGTCGAGGCTTTCAGCCGCGACAAGGTGATCGCTGGGGTACGCAAGGCCTGCAAGGGCCGCCCCGTGACCGACGTCGATCTGGCCCGGCTGGGCCAGCAGGTCGAGGAGACGCTGCGGGCCGGCGGCCATGGCGAGATCAACGCCGAGGAGGTCGGACTGGCGATCCTCGAGCCCTTGCGGCTCCTCGACCCGGTCGCCTATCTCCGATTCGCCTCGGTCTACCACCATTACGACTCGGTGGACGACTTCGAGGCGGCGATCCACGAGCTACGCAACGGCTTCCAATCCACCTGATCCAGCTCACCAGTTTCATCATTCCTCACCATTTCGTACCCACCATCTCGCGCAGAGAGGCATCCCATGACTCAGACCCGAGCCACGTCGCGGGCCCGCAACAACCATTCCGGTGGACTCACGATTACCCGCGTCTTCACCACCGAGGGGATCCACCCTTACCAGGAGGTGACCTGGGAACGTCGTGATGTCGTCCAGCAGAACTGGAAAACCGGTGAGGTGGTCTTCGAACAGCGAGGAGTCGAGTTCCCGAGTACCTGGAGCGTCAACGCCTCTACGATCGTGACCACCAAGTATTTCCGGGGAGCTCTCGGCACCCCACAGCGCGAGTCCAGCCTCAAGACCCTGATCGATCGGGTGGTGCGGAAGTACCGCTCGGCGGGGGAGGAGAACGGCTACTTTGCCACCGAGCAGGATGCCGAGATCTTCGAGCACGAACTGGCTGCGATGCTGCTGCATCAGGTCTTCTCTTTCAATTCGCCGGTCTGGTTCAACGTGGGGACCGCCAGCCCACAGCAAGTCAGCGCCTGCTTCATCCTGTCCGTCGACGACTCGATGGAGTCGATCCTCAACTGGTACAAGGAGGAGGGCTTCATCTTTAAGGGCGGCTCAGGGGCCGGGCTGAACCTGTCCCGAATCCGCTCCTCCAAGGAATTGCTGTCGTCGGGTGGTACGGCATCCGGGCCAGTGTCGTTCATGCGCGGCGCGGACGCCTCAGCCGGGACCATCAAGTCCGGCGGTGCCACCCGGCGGGCGGCCAAGATGGTGGTGTTGGACGTGGACCATCCCGACATCGAGGAATTTATCGAGACCAAAGCCCGCGAGGAAGACAAGATCCGGGCCCTGCGTGATGCCGGCTTCGACATGGACCTGGGAGGCAAGGACATCACCAGTGTCCAGTACCAGAACGCGAACAATTCGGTCCGGGTCACCGACGAGTTCATGCGGGCGGTCGAGAACGGCGGCGACTTCGGTTTGCGAGCCCGCAAGGATGGTCGGGTGATCGAGACGGTGGACGCTCGTACCCTGTTCCGTAAGATCGCGCAGGCGGCCTGGGAATGCGCCGACCCGGGGATCCAATACGACGACACCATCAACGCCTGGCACACCACCCCGGAGACCGGGCGGATCACCGCGTCGAACCCGTGCTCGGAGTACATGAGCCTGGACAACTCTTCGTGCAATCTGGCCTCGCTCAACCTGATGAAGTTCCTGCGCGACGACGACACCTTCGACGCCGACACCTTCGTCAAGGCGGTAGAGCTGATCATCACCGCCATGGACATCTCGATCACCTTCGCCGACTTCCCGACCGAGGCGATCACGAAGACCACCAAGACTTTCCGGCAGCTGGGGATCGGGTACGCGAACCTGGGTGCGCTGCTGATGGCGATCGGGCTGGGCTATGACTCGGATCCGGGCCGGGCGGTCGCGGCAGCGATCACCTCCTTGATGACCGGCACCGCCTACCGGCGTTCCGCTGAATTGGCGCGGGTGGTCGGCCCCTACCAGGGGTACGCCCGTAATGCCGACGCGCACCAGAAGGTGATGCGCCGTCACCAGACTGCCAACGACCAGCTGGAGACCACGCGCGCCGGCATCGACCGGGAGATCCATCGCCGTGCCACCCAGGAATGGGAGCAGGTGGTGCGGCTGGGATCCGAGCATGGCTTCCGCAATGCTCAGGCCTCGCTGCTGGCCCCGACCGGGACCATCGGCTTCATGATGGACTGCGACACTACCGGAATCGAACCGGACTTCTCGCTGGTGAAGTTCAAGAAGCTGGTCGATGGCAGTTCGATGCAGATCGTCAACACCACCGTCAATCGGGCGCTGAAGAACCTGGGGTATTCCCAAGAGGTCACCGAGGCGATCATCGAGTACATCTCCGACCATGGCCATGTGGTCGGCGCCCCCGGGCTCAAGCAGTCCGACTACCCGGTGTTCGACTGCGCGATGGGGGAGCGGGCCATCCAGCCGATGGGCCATGTCCGGATGATGGCCGCCGTCCAGCCGTACCTGTCGGGAGCGATCTCGAAAACCGTCAACCTGCCGGAATCAGCCACCGTCGACGACATCGAGCAGGTCTACCAGGAAGGGTGGCGGCTGGGTCTGAAAGCCTTGGCGGTCTACCGCGACAACTGCAAGGTCGGTCAGCCGCTGTCGGACGGCAAGAAGAACAAGGAGCAGGCTGCCCCCGAGGTCCGCATCGAGTACCGTCCGCGACGGGTCCGGCTGCCGAAGTCCCGGCGAGGGCAGACCACCTCGTTCACTGTCGGCGGAGCCGAGGGCTACATGACTGCCTCGGTGTACGACAACGGGCGCCTGGGCGAGGTCTTCTTGAAACTGGGCAAACAGGGCTCGACCCTGGCCGGGGTGATGGATGCCTTCTCGATCGCGATCTCGATCGCGCTCCAGTACGGGGTCCCGCTGGAGACCTACGTGCAGAAGTTCACCAACCTCGCGTTCGAGCCGGCCGGTATGACCGACGACCCGGATCTGAGGATCGCCAAGTCGGTCATGGACTATATCTTCCGTCGGCTGGCGCTGGATTACCTGACTTTTGACGAGCGGGCCGAACTGGGCATCTACACCGCGAGCGAACGAGCCCGCTATGTCGAGACCGGGTCGTACCTGTCGGAGGAGGACGAGGCACAGCTGCTGGAATCGCAGACCCTGCGCAACGACGAGAACGACAGGCGGCGCATCGACGAGGCCGGGCCGATTCAGCCGGCCCTGTTGGATGTGCCCCGTACCAGCGTCGAACTGCTGGAAAGGTCATTCGGGCATGCGGTCGACGCGCCGTTGTGTCTCACCTGCGGCACCAAGATGCGCCCGTCTGGCAGCTGCTACGCCTGCGAGGGCTGCGGCGCGACTAGTGGTTGCAGCTGAGGGTCGGATCTGATCGCCCTCGCCTGCGCGAGGGGCGGGCCATGGTGCTCGCCTGCCGTCGTGGGGGTGAGTCTGGACCTGTGGGTGAGAGTGCCCTCATCCCCTCGGCTCTGAGGCGATGAGCAATCTAGGGTGTCGCTCAGCACGTCCTATTCCTCGAACCCCGACAGAGATCGCCATGCATGACCTTATTGACTTCGACCCGGACGAGCTCTTCTTCTCGACCACAGATTCGAAGGGCATCATCCAGAAGGCGAACAGCGTCTTCGTCCGACTGTCGGAGTACCCCTGGGAGGAGCTCGTCGGGGCTCCCCACAGCATCATCCGTCACGACGAGATGCCGGGAGCGGTGTACGACCTGCTCTGGAGCACCATCAAGGCCGGGGAACCCTTCTGCGGCTACGTCATCAACCGGGCCCGTAGCGGTCGGCCGTACGTGGTCTTCGCCACTATCACCCCACTGTCCGGCGGTGGCTACCTCTCGGTCCGGTCCCGACCATGCCTGCCGGACCTGTTGGAGGCAGCGCTGCGGATCTACGTCAAGGTGCGCACTCTAGAGCGGGCAGCCCGGGCCCAGGGCGGGTCGAAGGCCAATGCCGCCAAGATCGGTGGGCTGCTGCTCACTGAACTGCTGGCCGGTACCCCGCTGCGGGACTATCAGAGCCTCCTGCTGACGGCGCTACCGGCCGAGGTACGAGCCCGGGCTGCCGCATCAGCCGGCCTGCCCGAGCGAGACGGTGACGGTCCGCTGGCCAGGATCTTGCGCTCGGTACGGGCGGTCAGTGACCAGCTCGATGCCTGGCTCACCCAGATGGACGACCTCGCCGACTTGGCGCAGTCACTGACCGAGGCGACTCGACGGTTGCGCTCGCTTACCGCGGCCGCCCAGGTCACCGCCAAGCAGGTGATCTCAGCTCAGACCGGGGAATTGGCTCCGGTGATGTTGTCGGTCAACGTCTGGGTGTCGATGCTGCCGGAGATCGAGGCCGCGATCAGCGGGCTGGAGGATCAGCTCGCCCAGTTGTCGCGCAGCAGCGCCACCGCCCGGTTCCGGATCGCGTTGGCGAGGCTGCACAACGATGCTACCGGGCAGTTCACGGCTGAGCTGATCGATTCGGCATCGAGCGAGCACACCGATGCGATCGGTCAGCTGGTCGAGACCCTGCGCGACGGGTTGACCGCCGCCAGCGATTTTGGACGCGAGAATGCGGCCCTGGCGGCGGACGTAGCAGCCTCGATCGACGCGGTACATGATCTGCTGACGGTGCCGATTTCACTGCTCGACAGTTGGCAGCACCAGGTCGGTGGCCGCGATGATGTCTCGGCCGAGCTGATGACCACGGTGACGGGGCAGATCCAGGCCGAGCAGGCGGGTGCCCAGCTGCTGAGTGATCTGTCCGCGCAGTGCCGTAGTAGCGCCGTTCCCCTGGAGACCGCTGTGATCGAGGAGCATCTGGCTCGGATCGCTGATCTTCTTCCGGCTGTGGTGGGACAGCCGATGGTCGACGAAGGCGTGGTTAGTGCGGCCAGACCACTGCTGACGGCCTGAAGCCGTGGCGTACGACCGAGGAATCCTCGGGCGTAGCCAGATTCAGGCCGAGCAGGCGGATCCTCAGGCGCTCAGTGAGATGTCTGCACGGCATGATTCATGCGCTCAGGGGCGGCGATGATGATCATGCATGCGCTAGATTCATGTCATGGAGACAGACGTCTTGCGCTGGTTCCAGCAAGTGGCCGACGGGACCACCGTGACCGAGGTCAGCGATCTGGAGATGGTCTCCCAACCCACCGTCTCGCGGGCCCTGTCCCGGTTGGAAGACGAGGTGGGCGCGCCACTGCTGCGCCGTCATGGTCGGACGCTGCGCCTGACGCATGCCGGGGCAGCCTTCAAGCATCATGTCGATGCTGTGATCCACCACCTCGACGACGCTCTGGCGGCGGTGCAGCAACTGGTGGAACCCGAGACCGGTCTGGTCTCGTTGCAGTTCCAGGCTTCGCTCGGGACCTGGTTGGTGCCCGACCTGGTGGGCAGTTTCCGTTCCAGCCATCCGGCGATCCGTTTTGATCTGAAAGCTAAATCGGACGAGCGGGTCTACTCGGTTCGTCCTCGCGGTGAGGTGGATCTCGAGCTCACCACCATGCGGCCGACCGGTCCGGAATATCGCTGGCTGTACCTGGCGACCGAGCCGCTGCGGCTGCTGGTGCCTGACGACGACCCGCTCGCGGGACAGGTCCAGACCAGTCTGGAAGCCGTTGCGGATGCGCATTTCGTGATGATCCACCCGGCCTCGTTGCTCCGTGGCCAGACCGAAGACCTGTGCCGGCTCGCGGGCTTCGAGCCGGAGGTGGCGCTGGTCGCCGACGACCTGCCCACTATCCGAGGCTACGTCGCGGCTGGGCTGGGGGTGGCGGTAGTTCCGGCCCTATGGGAGACCACTGGTGAGCCCGCCAGTGGGCGGGTGCGTTATCTGACGCTGACCGACGAGGGGGCCAGCCGTGAGATCGGCATGGTGTGGGCCACCGACCGTCGGTTCCTGCCGGCCGCGGACCTGTTCCGACAGCATGTGGCTGGCAGGGCCCGCGCCGGCCGGCTCCCTTCGCCGATCGCCGTGGAGCAGCGCGACCGATGATCAGGACCAGGGCCTGGGTCAACCAACGGCGGGATCGAGGCGTCTAGTGGTCGTCATTGTCGTGAACGAAAGATAAGAATGCTGATGCCACGAATCACTATCGCCATGGTCGCTGCGGTACTGGGGTACGGATTATTACTGGGCGGCTGCAGCAGCGGCGTCTCCTACTCCTCCACTGACGCCAGGGGGCAGGCGGCGCCTGCCAAGACTGAGGCCACGGCCGAATCACAGTCGACCAAGGGCATAGAAGAGCGCAAGATCGCACGGAAAGCGACCATGAAGGTGCAGGTCGATGATCTCCCGGCGGCGGCTGCCCGGCTTCGTACCCTGGCCCAGGCCCGGCATGGGCAGGTCACTCAGGAGCAGATTAGTCTCGGCTCGACCAGTGGCGCCGCCTCGGTGACCGTGAACGTCCCGGCGGAGGAATTGGACGCCACCATGGACGAGGCCGCTAAGGTCGGCAGGGTTCTGGAACGAACCGTGAAAAGCCAGGATGTCACTACCCAGGTGGCGGACGTGGATTCTCGGATCCGCACCATGCAGGAGTCGATCGCCAGGATGCAGCAGCTGCTGCAGCGAGCCGGCTCGGTTACCGAGGTCGCGCATGTCGAGGCCGAGCTGACTAAGCGGCAGGCGGAATTGGAGTCCTTGCTCGCCCAGCAGAAGGTACTGTCTCAGCGGGTGGCACAGAGCTCGGTGGAGATCAGCTTAGTGACTACTGCGAAAACGGTTCAGGCCAAGCCTGCCAAGACGGGTTTCCTGGCCGGATTGACCTATGGCTGGCAGGCGCTGACCTGGTTGGTCACGGGGCTGCTAACTGTTCTGGGGGCCCTGCTTCCACTGCTGGTGCCGCTGGCGCTGGTCCTGGCACCCCTGACCTGGTGGTTGCGTCGACGTCGCTGCCAGCGTCGCGCCGAGCAGGCAGCCCAGACCGCAGCGACGTCCACCCAGTCTCCGAGCACCCCGGCTTCGGGCACTTGGCCGGTAAAGGATTCGCAGGTTCCCCCCGCTGGCTCGGCCGCGTCGGGCTCGGCGCCTAGGCCTGGCGAACAGTCCCGGCATCCTGGGACCGACAAGACGGATCCTCCGTCGGAGCAGCGGTCGTGATCACTCTCGGGCCAGCCGGTTCTCAGATACCGGCTGGCCCGGCGGGCAACAGCCGGGCGGCTACCATCCGGGCGGCGTCCGCGAGCGCAGTCTCAAACCGATCATCGTCGCGGGTCACCAGCCAGTCTGTGGTCAGCGCTAGGACCAGCGCCAGGGTCTGGTCGGCAATCACTTCCACTGCGGCATCCCAGGTGCCGTGATGACGGATCGCCAGGTGCTCTAGCAGGTGTACCGCACTGGTCCGATAATCCTGCGACCATTGCTGCGCCAGCGGGCGTAGGCTCTCGTCGCGGACCGCCATCAGCGTGAGTTCCTGGGCCGCCAGTTCGGTCTCCGGGTCGCAGCGTACGGCGTCCGCATAGGCGCTGAAGGCCCTGCCCAGAACCTGCTCGGTGGTTCCTCCGGCAGCGGCCGCGGAATCTAACAGCGCGATGGCCCGTTCGGTGTCGAGCCGGATCACGGCCTGAACTAGAGCCTGTTTGGAGGAGAAGGCATAGTGCACCAGCCCGTGCGGCAGATTGGCCTCAGCGGCAACCGCGCGGGTGGTCAGGGCCCAGGCGCCGTCACGGCGCATGACCCGCAGCGCAGCCTGTAGCAGTTCAGCTCGGCGTTGGGCCACTGGGGCCTGCGTCCGCCGGGTCATGGCCGAGACTACTTCGGGTCGGTGTGCTCGTCGCGGGTCACCAGCAATCGAGCGGCCATCAGACTGGCGGCCAGGGTGACCACGGCGCCGGTCACCAGGACCACGTCCAGACCGTCGGTGAAAGCCGCTGCCGAGGATCTCAGGAAAGCCGCCCGAGATTCGTCGCTCAGCCTCGCTGCGACCTCGTGGGCCGCGCCGAGGGTGGCTCGGGCCAGGTCCAGGTCGGCAGATGAGACCCCCGGTACCGGGCCCAGCCGGTGAGCATAGACCGACAGTCCCAGGGTGCCGAGGACGGCGGTCCCCAGGGCGGCGCCTAGCTCGTAGCCGGTCTCTGAGATCGCAGCGGCGGCGCTGGCTCGAGCCGGTGGCGCGGCAGTGAGGATCACGTCATTGGTCAGGGTCTCAGCGAAACCAGCCCCCAGCCCGACGAGGACCGAAACCACTGCGAAGATCACGATCGAAGAGTCCACGTGAAGTTGGGTGCCCAGAGCAAGACCCAGGCTCGTCAGACCCATGCCTGAGGCCACGACTACCCGGACTGGAACCCACCGCGCCACAGATGGCGAGGCCAACGACGCCACCACTGTGGCTACGGCCAGTGGCATCAACCAGAGCCCGGCCCGGGCCGGGCTCATTCCCAGGACCAGCTGGAGATACTGAGGCAGGAAGAAGGTGGCACCCATCAGCGCAAAAACCGAGGCCACGTTGGTCAAGATGGCAGGGGAGAAGCCCGGCTCCAGGAACAGCCGAAGATCGAGCATCGGCTGTGCCAGTCGTTGCTGGCGCCGGACGAAGAGCCACAGCAGGATCACGCCGACCACCGCGATCACCAGGACCGACGAGCTCAGATGATGAGCGCCCTCCTTGAGGGCATAGACCACCGCCAGCAGGCCTGCGATCGACAACAGCGCCGAGATCAAGTCGAAGGGGCCAGGGGCGGGGTCCCGGGCTTCTGGCAACAAGGCCCGGCCGGCGATCACAAAGACCACCATCACCGGAACATTGATCAAGAACACCGATCCCCACCAATAGTGCTCCAGTAACAGCCCTCCAAGGATCGGACCCAGCACGGCGCCGGCGGAGAAGCCAGCCGCCCAGATCGCCACCGCAGTGCGGCGCTCGCCCCGATCGGTGAAGATAGTTCGCAGCAGTCCCAGCGTGGAGGGCATCAGGGTCGCCCCACCTAGACCCAACAGGGCCCGGGCCGCGATCAGGGCCGCGGCGGTGGGAGCGAAAGCAGCCAGAATCGAGGCCACCCCGAAGGCCAGAGCCCCGATCAGCAGCAATCGCCGCCGCCCGATCCGGTCGCCGAGACTGCCCATCAACACCAGCAGGCCAGCTACCAGGAAGGAATACAGGTCAACGATCCACAGCAGTTGCGCCGAGCTGGGACGCAGGCTGGCGCTGAGGGCTGGGACTGCGATGCCGAGCACCGTCATATCGATGCTGATCAGCAGCACCGGCAGACAGAGCACCGCCAGCGCAGACCACCGGTGGAGGGCGGACATGAGTCCCCATTCTGTTGTGATTGCGACGGTGCTCAGACTAACCAAAGTTTGGCCATATGGCCAGAAGAATAAGGTGAATGGATTCCCCGGCTGGCAAGTAGCGGAAACCGTCGTGGTGATCGAGCAACCTCGGCAGGATCAGACCGGCAGATCGCACGCTGTGACGTGCCCGAACGAAGGACCAGCCGATCATGGAGTTGCGCGACGATGCCCAGTGGGCTCTCTGCATCGCAACCTCGATGGGGGTGAGGATCACCCCAGAGAACCACCAACCGGTTCACACCTGCGATCGGTACCACCTGCAGGCCACCTCGGCCGAGTCGAATGTCGCCAGCATCGCCTCGTACCTGGGCCTGCCGACGATAGTGCTCACCAATTTTGTCAAGGACAGCCCGATCTCAGCCTTCATCAAGGCGGATCTCCGCTCCCGGGGACTGTCATTTCGGGGACCGGATAAGCAACAGGGCGGAGCCTGGGGTTACCGCCACCAGTTCAACATCGCTGATTCTGGCTATGGCAGCCGCGCACCACGGGTCTGGAACGACCGAGCCGGCGAGGTGGGCCTCGATCTGGACGCTGCCGACTTCGACCTCGACCAGCTCTTCATCACCGAGGGTGTGAAGATCCTGCACCTGTCGGGGCTGGTGGCCGCCCTATCCGCCAAGACCACCCGATTCTGCCTCGACGTGGTCCGCAAGGCCAAGGCCGGCGGTTGTGCGGTCTCCATGGACCTGAACTATCGGGCCTCGTTCTGGAAAGGACGCGAGAAGGAACTGTCGGCGGCCTTCCGGCAGATCGCCGCCGAATGCGACATCTTGATTGGCAACGAGGAGGACTTCCAACTCTGTCTGGCGATCCCCGGACCTAAGGCCGGAGGACAGGACCTACCGGCCCAGATCGCCTCGTTCCAGGAGATGATCAGACGGGTCCGGGAACAGTACCCGAAGGCCCAGTTCATCGCCACCACCCTACGCGAGGTGATCTCGGTGAACCGACACCTGTGGGGAATGGTGGTCTGGGGTGATGGTGGTTTCCAGGTTGCTGAGCCGCGCGAGATCGGGGTCTTAGACCGGATCGGCGGCGGCGACGGGTCCGTCGGCGGGATGTTGTACGGGATCCTGCGCGGCTGGCCGGCCGAGAAGTGCATGCAGTTCGGCTGGGCCACCGGCGCCTTGGCCGCCACGTCGGTAAACGACTACGCCGCACCTGCGGACGAGGACCAGGTCTGGACGATCTGGAAAGGTAACGCCCGCGTCCAACGCTGAGCCCGCGTCAGCAACGCAAAATACCCGACGGCACGTTAGCCTGTGGCCGGTAGGGAAAGGGGGCCCAGGGACATGACGTACGACCCATTCGGAACCAGTACGCCCGCTGACGGGTCCGGGTATGACCCGCTCAAGGATGCTCGTCTCGGATCTTGCGCCAACGTTCAGAGCGCTGACATCTTCGGGTCTTCGGTCGCCCCTGTCCAGACCCCCCAGACAGTGACGCCTCGCCCCCACCGTGGTCAGCCGGCGCCCCTGTCCGCCACGATCATGGCCGCCGCTGCGGTGGTGATCGGGGTCCTCGCCGGGGCCTTCGCCTATGCTGCCCTGGAGGGCATCCGATTGGCTGATTTTGCCGCGACCCGGGATCGAGCCATGAGTTTCGGGTACGCGGTGGTAGTGATGCTGGTTCTGGGCCTGATCCTGGAGATCGCTCAGGTGGTGATGCTGACCCGGGCCCGCTCAGCCGCCAGCCTAGTGGGGATCGTGGTGGGGTTGGTGCTCCCGGTGATCTCGATCGCGATCGGGCTACGGACCGGCGCGAGCGCATTGGTCACCCAGCTGCGCGCCGAGGTGCCACCCGGCGCCGATCTGACTGCCGCCTTTGCCCAGGCCCTGTCTGCATCCGGGGTGGAACCCGGTTGGGTCGATGGTGTGATCGCCGTGTTGATCGAGGTGATGTCCTGATGCCGTACCAGAACCCGTTTGGCCTCGCGCAGCCCGACGAGCAGAACCAACCTGCGGCCGGGCATTTCGGTCCGGCGAACCCGATCGGCCAAGACGAACCATTCGTTTCGACGACCGCCATGCCTGTGGGCTCGACTGGCGCCGATCCTTTCGGTGCAACGGTGACGACCTCAACGGCGAACCCGTTCGCAAGCGCCTCGACCGAGACGATCGGGATCACCGTCAACCGCCCCCCAGTGATGATCCTGGCAGCCTGTGTGGGGCTTGCCCTGGTGGCTGCCCTGGGCGCCTGGCTGTCCGGGGCGGTGTTGGTGGCCTTCCTGTGCTGGGCGTTGGCTGGTCCGGTAGCCATGGGTCTGTTGGCCCTGTTCCAGAATCAGGACGCCATCGCCCAGTCTCGAGGGGTATACGCCCGTCAGTCGTGGGTCACCCCAGCTTTCTACGCAGGAGTCGTGGTGTGTCTGATGGCGGTCTGTGTCTGTGCCTTCCGGATCGCGATGTGGGCAGGTCGGCTATGAGGCGGCTGCTAGCAAGCCTGGGGCTGCTCCTACTGACGCTGGGCATCTGGCTGCCCGCCCCAGCGGCCCGGGCCGCGGAGCCATCCTCCAGCGCGTCCAGCAGGTTTGGCGCCTGCCTGGCACGTGCCAAACAGGCAGACCTGATCCTACTGGTCGATGAATCAGCCTCGCTGAAGACGAATGACCCCGGCCATGGCCGGGTGACCGCTTCCGAGCACCTGATGCGGGGCCTCGCCGATCTGGCCAAACAGGGCGTGACGGTCAACGTCCGGGTCGACACCTTCTCCACCTCGTACGCCAACGGTTCCGGTTGGACCGTACTCACCGAGCAGTCCCTGCCAGGGGTCCTGGGTCAGGTCTCGGCCCTAGCCGGCCGCCAGCAGGGCACCGGAACCGATTACTGGCTGGCGCTAGATGGGGCCCGGCTGCACCTGGCTGAGCGGGCCGCCGCCGGTTCGACCTGCCAGGCGGTGCTGTTCTTCTCCGACGGTGAGATGGACATCGATCGGGCTCCCGGTGAGGACGATTACACGGTGGCGTCCCGCCCGTACGACCCGAGCAATAAGCTCGGCAGCGCCGCCGATCGGGCCCGGGCGAACCAAAGGGCAACCGAATCCCTGTGCCGACCCGGAGGGCTCGCCGACCAGCTCCGCTCAGCCGGGGTAATCCTGTTCGGGATCGGCCTGCAAGGCCCTAACCCCGGCAGATTCGATCTGATGCGCTCGATCGTGACCGGCAACAGCCCCACCGGACGCTGTGGCAGCATCAGCGATCCGGTGCCGGGAGATTTTTATGTGGCGGGCAGCGTCGGAGACCTGCTGCTCGCGTTCACCCAGGTGAACTCGCCGGGTCGGATCACCGAGCGCGACGTCTGCCAGGGGGATGTCTGCCCCGAGGGTGTGCATTCATTCGTCCTGGACCCGTCGGTGGGACGGGTAGACATCGTGGCTACTTCCTCTGGCAGCGGACAGCCGCCCCAGGTGATTTTGATCGATCCCACCGGTGCTCAGATCACGGTCCCCACCGCTGCCGGGGACCAGAAACTTCCACTACCCCAAACCGTGGGCATGAGCCGCTGGCTGGAGCCTCGGACCGTGGCGATCACCCTAGTCCGAGACGGTTCGGCAGCCTGGACTGGGCAGTGGCAGGTGGTCTTCGTCGACCCCGCCAAGGCCAGCGCCGGTTCCAAGAGCAAGACCAGCCTGCGGATCGTCGGCGATGTCCGACCCGTCTGGCGCAACGCCGACAGCACCGGCACCTGGCGTCAGGGCGGCGATCCGGTCGACCTGCAGATCGGGCTCGTCGACGGTTCTGGTCAGCCGATCGAACCGACAGCCATCCTGGGCACGATGCAACTCGCCGTCGATGTCGTGTCCAGCCGGGGCAGTCAGCGGCTCGCGGTACTCGACCAGACCAGCGTGAGCGCTCCGGTCAGGGTCGATCCCACCACGGTGGGCCTTGACGTCACGACCCTGTCGTTGTCGTTGGACATCACCACGAAGGCCACGACCGATCCGCAAGGTCGGCCTGTGAGCGGGACCGCCCTGGCCACCCAGCGGGTCGACTCGCCGGTGTCCGTACTGGCGCCGCCGGGTTACCCGACCATTGGCAGCGGCCCGATCCACTTCGGTTCGGCCGAAGGCCCCGCCAACCTGAACGCCTCGCTGCCGGTGACCGGCCCGGGCTGTGTCTGGCTCGGATCCCACCGGGGCCTGGCGGGCCCCGACCAGGTCTCCTGGGAGGTCACCAGCCCTGCTCATTCGCCCGAGACCTGCATCACGGTGGCCGAGGGCGCCACTGGTGCGCTGCCCCTCACCTTGACCAGCAAACAGGCCGGCAACGGGGGCGTGTCCGGCGAGGTCACGATCTTCTTCGCACCGGCCGAGAAGACCTCCGACCCGCGGCAAGTGACCGTGGCCTACCACGGTTCGTTATTCAAACCGCTCAACCAGACCAGCTTTGTCTTGGCCTTCCTGGCAGCCCTGCTGCTGGGACCGGGAATCCCGCTGGGACTGCTCTACTTGTTCCGGTACCTGGTTGCGGCCCGGATCCCGGGTGAGTCGCTGATGGTGACCATGATCCCGGTGTCACTGGTCGACGGTCGGCTGTTGCGAGATGGCGCCCCGCTGGCGCCGCGGCCCGACGACCTGAGCCAGATTCTTGCGGGGACCGGCAAGCCGCTACGCAGCATCGACATCGGCTCCGGCATCGTGCTGCGGGCCTGCAGCGGCTGGTCGCCGTTCACGACACCGTACGTGCAGGTAGTGGTCCCCGACGCGGTCGGGGTATCCGACAGCCACCAGGTGCCGATGCCCAAGACCGGGTACGCCCGGTTGCCGGTGGCGGTCCAGAACCACTGGGTCCTGCTACAGCGGCTCAGCGACCCTGCTGACCAGGCAACCTTGATCCTGATCGCAGGGGTCAGCGCCTCATCAGGTCAGCGGCAGGAACTGTACGACACGGCCGCGGACGGCGCCCGACGGTCATTCCAGGCGCTCGCCACAGCCCGGCCCGGCCAGACCTCGCCGGTCCACACCGCGGTCCCTTCTGGTGAGGCCCCGACACCTGCGAATCCTTTTGTCACGCCAGGTGCTACCGGTTCCGCGAGCCCGGTACCCAGCGGCGGCCCGGTCAGCCCGGTACCGGGTTCCCCGGCGAGGCCCTTCCCCGACACCGCACCCGTCAGCGGTGCAGCAGAAACGGAAACCGGCAATGCGGTTCCCGGGTCGGCGCCCGGTGGCCCGTTCGGCCCACCGGGCACGGTCCCGCACAACCCGCTCGGTTCCGCTGGCGCTGGGCCAGCGGCTCCGGCCGCGCCTCCCGGGGCGTCGAATTCGTTCCCGGACGCCCCACGGCCACCGTCTCCTCCACCGCAGACGCCCCCGAGCGGCTACAACCCCTTTACGTGATCCGATCCCATCAATGAATCAGGAGACTGCATGTCCTCGACGTACGACCAGGCACCGGCCGCGCATACCGGCCCGGCGCTGCACCGCTTCCTTGTGGTGGGCTGCGGCGGCTCCGGAGGAGCGACCCTGAGCTACATGCTGGACCAACTCCGCTCAGACCTGGCAGCTCGGGGCGTGGACCGGATCCCGGATGGCTGGCAGTTCGTGTACGTCGATGTCCCGATGGCAGCCGATCACGGACCTGAGGGCCTGCTCAACGTCCCGCAGAGCGGTGGCACGTACATCCCGCTCGGCTTGGCATCAGGCAGCTACCGGGAACTGGACGGGATCGTCACCAATCGGGTGGCGGCGCACCAGCACCTCGAGCTGGTGGGCTCCTGGGCGCCACGGGCGGTGGACAAGGTCTCGGTGCCGCTGACCACCGGGGCCGGACAGCTACGGGCGGTGGGTCGGATGGTGACCCTGCACAAGGCGACCCAGCTGCGGGATCTGCTCCGGGCCGCCTGGCTGAAGCTGTCGGCGGCCACTATGACCCAGCAGATGATGGCTCTGCAGGACTTCGGCCGCTACGACCCTCAACGTCCGCCGATCGTGCTGGTGGTGACGTCGATGGCCGGTGGAGCGGGGGCCTCCATGGCGCTCGACGTCTGCCGGATCCTGTCCAGCCTGCCGATGTACAACGCCTCCCTGGCAGGGGTCTTCATGGTTGGGGCCGACGTCTTCCAAAGCCTGTCTCCGGCCCAGCGCACTGGGGTCATGCCGAACGCTTTGAGCATGTTTGGTGAGATTGTGGCCTCCCAAACCGGTGAGGCGGTGACCGCGGACAAGGGCCTGCTGGAGGCACTCGGGCTAAACGAGGTAGGGACCCGGATCCCGTTTGCCCGGGTCTTCCCGGTCAACCTGTACCAGGGCGGCAACCAGATGACCATGGTCGGCGATGGCTCGCCCCAGGCGGTCTACCGGGCCCTGGCCCGGGGCCTGGCGAGCCTGATGACCTCGCCCCAGGCGACCTACCCGTTCATCCAGTACGACCTCACCAACACCGTCGGCCCAGCCTTCGACCAGCAGGTCTTCGGCTGGGGATCCGACGCCCCCAAGCAGTTGGAGTGGGGCAGCTTCGGGTACGCCTCGTTGTCGATGGGACGGGACCGGTTCGCCGAGTACGCCTCCCAGCGGATCGCCTCAAAGGCGGTGGGACGGCTGGTCGACGGGCACCTGTTCGAGGGTTCGCAGGCCGATGGTCTGGAGCAACTACGGCAGCGGGCCAGCGCTCTGTGGCCACACGAGGTGGCAGCGGTCGGACTGTGGGGCGGGCCGCAGGGTCCAGACGCCACCCTGGGCGAATGGCTGGCCCGGGAGGCCTGGCCCCAGCCGGAGGCCCACGCGGCCGCCGCGCAACTGGTCCAGTCGCAGCTGATCGATTTCATCCCCGCCGGCGGGAATGTGGTGGCCCGGGACTGGATGCAGCGGGTCCGGCAAGTCTTTGCGCAGGCCCGGCCTGGGCTTCAGACCGCGATCGACCACGGCGCCTACGCTTGGGCGGCACGCTGGTGCGACCAACTCTTCGACCGAACGCAGCAGGTGGTGGTCCGGGCCACCAGCCAGTACGGCCTGGCCTACGGTCAGCGGCTGGTGCAGATGCTGCGCAGCCATGGCGCCACAGTGGTGCAGCCCGCGCTACGGGACCTCGTGGCGTACACCCCCGAGTCGTTGGAGACCATCGACCCGCAGGCCAGCGGGGTGATCGACGCTATGAAGGGCGTCCTGCAGAACCCGCAGGCGGTGGTGGCGCAGATGGCGGCCAAATCTGAGACGGTGGTCCAGCAGCACCTGTACGTGGCGGCTTGCCGGCTGCTGCACGAGATCATGCCCAGCTATCTCGATGACGTCCTCGGCCCGCTGGATACCGAACTCGGAGCACGGCTGAGCGAACTGACCCTGGCCCGGCAGGCCCAGAGCCGGACCGTCGGGGTGGCCCATGTCGCCACCACTTCGGTCGCCGACTGGCCGAACGAGACCGAGTCGGCCCCCGCCAAGCGCTGGTACCAGGCCACCAATGAGGTGATCCTGACCACCCCCGACCAGTACCACGCTGCGTACCTGAACCTGGTGATGGCGACATCGAACAAGCCGGGACGCTACCCGGAGGCGCTCGACGACATCGTCTCCGCGGTGGTGCCGGGGGAGTGGGATTCGGTCGACGGGACCGTCCCGCCCCGGGACTTAGTCGTGGTCACGCGACGCTGGCTGCCGGTGGCACTGGCGACCAACCCGATGACTGGGGAGACCAAATCTCAGGCGATCGCCGGTTTCGATGTCCGGGCGACCCCGGCTGCGGTCCTGGATCGGGCCCGCGCCTTCGTGGCTCGTCGTGGGGCCCCTTTCCAGACCTTCGTCTCCCAGTCGCTGCGCTCGTACGCGACCTCGCCCGAGACCGTCAACGAGATCGCTGCGAAGTTTGAGACCGCCCTGGTTCGGGCCCTGCCGCTGGCCAAGGTCGACGCCTCGATGGTGATGAGGCTGTACGGTCACCAGGTCAGCTACCGATACAAGTTTTCTGAGATCCCGTTCCAGGCTCACCCCCTGGAGGTTAGCCTGCGCAGTGTGCTGCAGGCCGGGATGGATGTTGCGCAGGAGGCGCTGCAGGCCTACGACACGGCCCTCACCGGCTCTCAGACGGCCACTCGGATCGACGTTTTCGGTTCCTACCCGTGCTATGCCCCGCTCTGCTTCGACTCGGTCTTCGAGCCGATCGTGCAGGAGTGGAACCAGAAGAAAGGCACCTTCCAGCAGGGTGATTTCTGGTCGTTGCGCCGCTCCCGGCCGCTGCCGGGGGTGCTGCCGATGACCGGTGCCGAGCGGCGGGCCCTGATCGCGGGCTGGTTCCTGGGCCAGGTGGTGGGCCGGGTCAGTGTCCCGGCCCCGCCGTACAGCCAGAACGTGCCCCCGGCCATGGTCTGGGTGCCTCAGCTCAACCAGTGGCGCCCGTTTAGCGATGTGATGCTGACCCGGGTACCTGAGATGGTCTCGACCACTGACTGGTTGCCGGCGGTTCTGGAATCGTCGCTGGTGGCGATGGCCCGGGCTCACGAGCAGCCGGTGGCGGAATCGCTGCTGCCGTACCGGGCGTTGCGAGAGATCTTCGACGATGACCCGCTGGGGGTTCGACAGTGGGACATGGCGCTTGATGGCACCATGCCGTTCGTGGGGCAGACCCTGCTCGCCGACTGGTTGGCGACCGGAGCCACGCCGCCGCGGGGGACATCCCGGGTAAGTATCGACCCGAACGCCGCTGACCCGGTGGCTGCCCGGATCGAGGGCACCACCGCCTTCTTGGACTTGATGGAGAAGACCAGCCGGGACTTCTTCGCCCCGGATACGGGTAAGTTCGGCTCGATCGGGAACCGGCAGTTGGCATCCCAGATGCCGGTGATGCGGGACCTGGTCGAGGATGTACTGGTGGTGCTCGACACTCTGCGTCGGGTGCTCACCATGGCCGAGCGGCAGGTGAGCAGTGCCGGCGGTGGGATTGTCGGTGCTGACGAGATGGGCCTGATGTGACCAGTCTGGGGATCCTGGTCGCGCCATCTGGGTTGGTACCGCTGGGGCTGCGTGACCATCTGACGGACTGGGTCGCGGCCGGGTTGGTGAAGCCCTTCCTGTGGGTGCGCGACGACAAGGTGACGGTGGACGGCACCGAGGCGCTCCTGATCGCCCCGGACGGGGCCACCCCGGTCCAACTTCAGTCGTACCTGGGCCGGGTGCCCGCCGACGAGCTGGTGCTGTGCGTGCTGGTTCCCGCGATCGCTGGGGCTGCCACGGTCGCCCCGAATCTCGAAGGCGCGGTCTGGCAGCAACTGGGCGGGGCCCGTAACAATGCTCGGATCGTGCCGATCCGGTGTCTGCTGGCCCGGGACTTCGACCCGATCAAGGCCGAGGTCGGCAGCGCCGGATGGCACAACGTGGTCGTGTCTGCGGAGCATTCGGCTGACCCGACGGTCGGGATCGCGCCGCTGCCGCCCACCACCGATCCGGACGAGATCGGCCGGCATGCCGCGGTCGCGGTGGCTGGCCTGGCGGGTTTGTGGGTTGGTTGTGTGCAATCGCCGCTGGCGGGTCTGACCCCGGTAAACGGGCGTTTTGCGCGGCTGGCCCGGGCCCACCTGTTGTGGGCCGATGCCACCAGCCTCAGCCATGCCATTGAGGACCAGACTCTGGACACCTCGGTCGTTCCTCGACCGACGGTGAACTTGGGGACGACTACGTACATCGACGACGCGGCGGCGGCCGCTGACCTGGCCGCAACCTCGCTGCTACGGGCCCACGCCCACGAGCTCAAGAGCCAGCGGGACTCGGCGCCAGCCCCGAAGATCACCGAATTGGGGATCGGGGCGGCGTTGAAGATGCTGTGGGGATTCCTGGCTAAGGCCCTGGTTAACGCCCCGGGGACCTGGTCCCGGTCGCTGCTGGCTCGGGCCCGAGCCCAGATCGCGGAGGTCGTACACCGCCAGGTCTTCGGGGAGGGCTCCAGCTACCAGGTTGTGGCCGACATGAGGACTGCTTCCCCGCTCGAGATCAGCCATACTGCGCAGCAATTGGGTGCTCATCTGGATCGGGTCGCGGGCAATACCCTGGAGCCGACCGCGACCTTCCCTGGCTTGTGGAGCGATTTCGTGGCGGGAGGCCTGACCCTGATCGACGGCGGTGTCCGCAGCGAGGCGGTGCCGCCGGTACGGGTCGGCACCGAGGTCGCCGTGGTCCGGACCCCCCACGCGGTTGCCCCGGCTCCGCAGACTCGTTTCCAGGTGGACGCCCGGATCCCCGGGGTACGGGGCTCGCGGGAGGTCTCGCCGACCGATTCGGTCGCCCTGAATGCGGTAGTGAGGCTGGTTGAACAGGCTCGGTCGGCCGATCCCCGTGACACCTATCTCGGGGACGCGGTCTCAGGGGTGAAAGACTTCCGGCTGCGGCATGGCTCCTCGTACGCGGCCCGGGTGGGGGAGTATCTCGGAGGTTTGCTGTTGTCGCTGATCGACGAGGTCACCACCTTGTCGACGCAGTTAGGGCAGGCTGCGACCGCCGATGACGGCAGCGCCGAACTTCAGGCGGAGCAGGCGCGGCTGGGCCGACGCATGCAACTGCTGGCGGCGCTGTTCGTCCTGGGCCTGGTCCTGGTGGTGGGTCTCGGCGTGACGAACGTCCTCACCACCGGTTGGGCGGTCGGGATCGGAATCGGGTGGTTCGGAGCCTGGGTGGCGGGGTCGCTGGGCACCTTCGTTCAGGGACAACGCAACCTGTTTGCTGCCTTGAACCGGCGCGAGATCGCCGTCGGGCAGGCCGAAGTGAACTTCCGTAATCTTCGAGCCGCGGTCCGTGACCTGCGCCGCACCAGCGACGCCTATAGCCAGTTGCTGGCCTGGAGCCGGGTACTGGGGGTCTTCGTCCATCGGCCATTGGGTGAGCAGCCGGCTAGCGAACGCCCGGCCTTGGCGGGTTTGAGCGGCACCCCGGCCAATATTTCAGTCGGGGAACTCGACCAGGATCCCGCTGCCCAGGAGCAGGTCGTCGCCCACCTACGGCGTCGGCTTTTCGGCGTGAGCTGGATGAGCGGCCCGTGGCAGGCGCTGCTGAACGACGCCGCGCGGCGGCTGGGGCCTGGGGCCGCTGATCTGATGCGGGCCCCTGAACGGCTCTACGCGGAGCGGACCGATGTGGCCGAATCGCTGCTGGACCGCTGGGCCCAGATCCTGGAGGACGAGGGAGTCGGCGTCGCTGGCGGGGCTGTCGCCCGGACGATGGTCCGCGACCAGCTCAGCGGCGCCGGCGGTGACGACTTCCTGGCCGGGACCCAGGTCACCGATATCGAAGGCCGGCGGCTGCCGCTGGGCACATTCCTGGGAGGCCTGGTCGATCCGAACCGGCTCGGGCAGCG
This sequence comes from uncultured Propionibacteriaceae bacterium, assembly GCA_938046585.1. GTDB lineage: Bacteria > Actinomycetota > Actinomycetes > Propionibacteriales > Propionibacteriaceae > Fen-668. The sequence continues at coordinate 290,513 of CALIWR010000005.1, forward strand.
TTTTGACGGTCGGATCCTGAGCGTGGAAGCCCGTACCGACCAGGCCCTCTGTGGGGTGGAACAGGCCCTGGTCAGCCCGCTGCCGGTGTTGGGGCGGGCCGTGGCCCGGGTGGAACTCAGCCCGGACATCCCAGCCGAGCTGTTCCGGATCGATCGGGGCTACCAGGAGCACCCAGGTGGCGCGGCGCCGCAACCGCCCGCCGACAACAACCAGATCACTGTGGTGATGTGACATGTCTGCGCATGTTGGCCGTCGGATCGCGGCATTCGATCAGTGGCTGGCCGTGGCGCGGCTGGAGGGGTTACGTAATTTGCCCCCGCGAGACGCGTTGCATGCCCTGGCCAGGAACTGGGACGGGCGGCCGCTCGACGCCCAGTTCGGGCATTGGGGAACCTTGCTGGCTCACATCATGCTGGCCTGTGACGCTGGGCATCCGCAGCCTTTGGAGGTAGCAGTGGATAGTGTCTGTCGCAATGTCTCCCCGGCCTATCCCGGTGCCGCGCCGGCGCCTGACCGCCGTGAACCGACCACAGATCCGGACTCCGGTTCGGTTCGGGAACGGCTGACCACGTGGTTGTCTCGCAAGGGGATCTCGTTGCCGGAGGGGACCCTGGCCCAGCTCACGAAAGCCGGGGCGAACGAGAAAGATGTTGCGAGGCGACTGCCGACCTCGTACCGGCAGCATGCCGCTGAGATCAGCCAACTCCTGAGAGAATCCCCGACAACGCCTGCCCAGCCGGTCCCGCCGGCGGGCGGCCCACCCCGCCAGCGGCCCCCGGCGCCGTCCCAGCGGCCGGAGCCGGGCCCGGCCTTGGCCGCCGGGCCGGCGCAGCCGGTAGCCCCGGCTCCGGCCCCGACACCGCAGCCCACCGTGGACCAGCGAGGGATTCTGGCCTCACTCGACAACCCCGAACAGCTGCTGGAGGCCATGTCGGGCTTCGCTGCGATGATGTTCGAGGAGATTCCCGACCCGATCGACAGGGTCCCGCTGCGCGTGGCCCAGGGGCAGGGCGGGATGCGGCTGACCTGGCCGGCGCTGAACAGCGACGATCAGGTGGTGCTGTTGCGGGTGGTCTCGGCCGAGAATGAGGAACCGCTGTCACCCGACCACGCCGACCCGGTGGCGATCGTCACCGGTACGGTGGCGTACGACCGGCGCCCGCTGCGCTCGGCGGTACGCCACTACCAGGTCTGGGCAAACATCGGAACCACCGAGGAGGAGGCCTACTGGGCCGAGCCACAACTGTACGCATCGGCCTCCATGGTGGCTCCGCCCTGGGACTTGGAGATCCGCCCCGAAGGCGGCAGTGTGATCGGTAAGTGGACGGTGGCCCCCGGCATCACCGAGGTCACGGTGACGCGGGTACCGAGCGACTGCCTCAGCACCGCCGCTTTGCAGAACCCGCAGAACCGGGTTGACCCCAGCAATCCGCACTTGAACGGATGCGTCGACTCCCACGTGGAGCCCGGCAAGGGATATCTGTACCGGATCGTGGCCACTGCTAGCGTCGGTGGGGCGCTGCTGCGCTCGCAACCAGTTGATCGACGGCTGGTCACCCAGGCTCAACTGGTTCCGGTTACCGACCTGGATGTCGAACTGGACCCGGCCAGCGACAAGACCACTTTCACGTTGCGCTGGACCCCGCCGGTGACCGGAGCGGTCGAGATCTACCGCACCCACGACCGACCCATGCCCCCGACCGGTGAGACATCGCCCGAGATCCTGCCCCAGGCTGGTCTGCTGGAGCAGGACCGACTGATCCATCCGGCTGGCCCGGCCGCGGATGGGCGGGCCGAGATGCGGGCCGTCCCTTCGCGGCAGGGCTGGTCACGGGTCTACTTCACCCCGGTTACCTTCCTGGAGGGGCAAGCAGTCGTCGGCAGCATCGTGAGCGTGGTCGTCCCCGGCCGGATCTCCTCGGCGGTGGTGGTGGACCGCGGGCATTCCCAGATCATCACCCTCGGCTGGCCCGAGGGGGCCTCGGCGGTGAACGTCCATCTGGCTCCGCAGTCAGTGCCGGTGGCCGAGGCGACCAAAGTTCCCCCGGCCTTCCAGCTGTCCCAGCAGCAGTACCGGCTCCAAGGCGGGATCCATTTCTCAGAACCCTTGAATCCGAACGGCACGGAGATCCACCTGGTCCCGGTCTCGTACGACGCCGAGGGGGCGGTCGAGGGACCGCCGTACACCCTGAGCTACGCCGGCTCCTACCGGGTGCACTACACCGTGGAGGCTCAGGGCCGGATCGGTTCCATGCTCAACACCGGCAAACGGGTGCTGCGGTTGTGGTCGAACCGGAACTTCCCATCGATCACGTTCGTTTTGGTCTTCAACCCGGAACGGATCCCGCTTCACGTCGACGACGGGGTGATCGTGCACCTGTCGTTGCTGACTGAAAGCGGCCAACCACAGCAGCCGCAGCGATCGATCACGACCCGGGTGGGCCCGGACCTGGCCGAGTCGTGGATCACTGACCTGGGCAACGAGCGCGGTTGGATCCGGCTTTTCGCTGTTCAGCTCAGCCCCGCCCAGCGGGCCGTGTTCTGCCTGGTGGATCCGGAGCCGGGGAAGTTGTGGCGGCGATGAACGAACCCGGTCAGCTGACGTACGCGTCGTTCGATGCCCAGGGTGCCGCTCGCGGCGGATGGCAGGTGAAGCAGGCCGTCGGGCTGCCGCCCGGGGTGACTCCAGAGCAGATCGTGGACCGGGTCGTGACCACCCTTGATGCGGGGGTCACGATTCCGGCCTACCCGACGGCACAGGAACGCCAACACCTACCGCGGCGGGTCCTTTTCGCTCACCTGGGCGGGTACCCGGCCTGGTGGAGCAGCGTGCCGGCCGGCCCGGACGCTTCTGGGCGGCAGGGCAACGTCTTCACTCATGTGGTGGTTGGAGCTGGGCCGTCCCGGCCTGCCGCACTGGTCGCGTCGCCGGGTTGGTTAACGCCGTTCGGGGCCGCCGAGGTGGCAGCCGCCACGGTGGGGCCGCCACCGGCGCCGGTCGACCTGGCAGCCCGGGCCCAGTATTTTCTCGACAACGGTCCGGGCTGGCCGTTGGGCACGCTGGGCGTGCTGGCTGACGCAGTGGCGGCAGCATTGACGGGTGGACCAGTGGTCGCGGTCTTGGTCGAGTCGAGCGCCGAGGCCGCTGAATGGCTGGGGGCCTTATCGTTGTGCTGCTCGGCGCAGACCGGGGCGATGATCTCGTTCGCAACCCTGGAACGGGCCGCGAACGCCGCCTCCTGGGCCGCGGACCAGTTGAACCTGGTCTTCCTGCCGCGGCTGGATGCCGAGGCGGCAGCGGGCTTGGCGAATGTGGTCGTCATCGACCCGCTCGGTGAGGTTGAGGTGGGCGAGCCCGGCGGTCGGCACCAGACCGGCACTGGGCAGACGGTGACCGCGACCGAATGGTCGGCGCTGGTGATGGATCAGCTCGGGATCACCGACGAGTTACCGGAACTGGTGACCCAGGTGGACTGGATCGCCGCCCAGATCGGGGACAGTTCCCTGCCGCCGGCCTGGCCATTGGCGATGCGCGCGGCGCTGGGGCACCGGGTCGGCACGGAGCAGGTGGTCGCCCAGGCCCTGATCCGGACCACGCCAGACCGGGTAGCGCAGTGCCCGGCCCTATACGAGCAGGTGCTGGCCGCCATCCGAGACCAGATGGGAGACACCACCGCGCAGCGGTGGTCGGTGTTAGCCGGGATCGGCAGCAGTTCGGCTGCGATCGCCCGGGTGGTCGCGTTGATCTACGCCGAGGCAGCGGTCGCGGACCTCGCCTGGTTAGCGCAGCCGGGTGAGGCACGGCTGCCTTCGGCCGAGGTTCGGCCGGCCCTCACCCCGGAGGTCCTGGCCGGGGTGGGCCACAGCGTGGCCCGGCTGTCACAGCTAGGCCCGGTCGACTCAGCCCGGGCCGGAATCCACCTGCTCGGGCTGCTTGAGGTGCTCGGCTGGTTACCGGATCCGCGTCTCGAGGGATTCCGGGAAGGTCTGCTGGACGTGGTGCTGAACGGCCTGCGTTCGCCACAGGCCGCCGAGGTGATCCGTACCTCGGGAACACCACGGCCGGGAGTAGCTGCGACCATCGAGCAGGGTCTACGACTTACGGTGATGCCGGGCGAGGGGGCCTTGGGGGGCCGGGTAGCGGCGGAATCACTACGGTACCTCGGGCTGTCACCGGACCGGCTTGATGACCGGTCCTGGCTGTACGAGGGCCTCCGACCGACCGCTCTGGCAGCGGAGGTGGCGATCTGGGTCTTACGCGACCAGGCCGGCACGGAGCAACAGCGCCGGATGGCCCGCTACCTTGCCACCGACGCTGTGCTGCGTGAGGGCCTGGGATCAGACCCACATGGCGTGGCTGCGCTGCTCGCTGCCGAGACCTTCACCTCGTGGGAGCTGGGTCCGCTGGTCCGTAGCCACGGCGCGGGCATCGCAGAGGAACCAGTGCTCCGGGCTTTGCTGCGGGAACCGGACAGTAATGAGCTGGAGGAGTTGGCGGCGAACGTGAAGGCGTCCTCGTCCTTCAGCCAGCCGATCCGTGATGTGGCCGACCTGAGATCTCGGGTGGGTCGGTTGTCGCATCGGACCCCGAACCGGACCGAGGTCGAACAGATCCGCAGTGCCGTCAGCCGTGTCTTGGGCGGAGACTGCCAGGCCCTCGATCAGGCTTTGGTGGGCCAGATGCAGGTCGGCTCGGTGGTGGGGCTGTTACGGGGCGAGTCGGAGTCGCCGTGGATACGCCGGATGCCGATCCCCACCATCGCCGAGGAACTGATCACGAAGGGGGCCCTCGAGCTGCAGTCAATGCCGACCTCCGCAGCACTGGTCGCCCTGACCCGCCTGCACCCCCGGTCGCCCGAGCTGACGCTGGCAGCCGAGACAGCACAGTGGCTGGGTGCCCTGAAAGTCGCCACTGGTGAACTGTTGGTGCTGGAGCGGCTGGTGTTGCTCTGGATCGACAACCTGTCCGATGCCGACTTGTATCGCCTGGCCGAGCAGACCGAGGTGGGCCGGGCCGATAGATTCCTGAGCCGCTGGCTGCAGAAGAACCGACCCCGCAGCGTACGGGACCGGATCGGCGGTTTCTTCGGAGCAGAGAGATGAGGAACAGATGCCTGAGTACAGCCTGAGGCAGGGCGCCAGCGTTGCCTTCCCGTCCGGCCCGCTCACCATTCGGGCGATCCCAGGGCTACGGATCGATGTCCGAGCCCGCCTTGACGCCACGGTCCGGACAGCGTCTCGTCAGCCAGATCTGGTGGTGGTGCCGCAGCTGACCGGTCCCTGCGACGTCTACCTGTCGCGCGTCGATCAGGCTTCATTCACCGGCGCCGAGCAGGCCTCACTGACTTTCTCGTCCGGTGAACGGAGCTTGGACCCGTCGGTGGCGACTCTGAACGAGGTGCACGGGGAAGGACAGGTCGAGGTACTGACAGTCACCTTGGAACCATCGGCCACGGGGATCCAGATCAGTGTGATCGGAACCCCGGACCGCCCGTCCGGGCTGGCTGGTCTCGCCAGTGATGTGACCAAACGACTGGTGATCGGCGGCGCCCACGCTAACGGGAAGGATGTCGCCGTGGTATTGGACAGCTCGGCCAGTATGCGGCCCTGGGCCACATCGGCGGCGGCCGTGGTGGCCGTCCTCACCGGCATCGACCACGCAGTCGGCGGCAGTCGGGGCCTCGAGATCGACCCGGGCGATGGGCGGTGGCGCCGGGTCGACCCGGCCGGCGCGGAGCAGGCGGTCCAGCAGTGGGCGCAGCGACCGACGGCCAGGTCTGGCAGCAGCGCCGCCAGCCGGGCCCCGGCCGAAGGTTTTCTGACCTATCTGGTCAGCGACGCGGTCCCGGTGGACCATGACCCGCAGCAGGACCAGCGGGTCGTGGTGCTGTGCCGGCCTGGAGCCTGGTCGTTGCTGGATGATGGGCGCACCGACAAAGCGATCCCGATACCGGTCCCTGTCGGTACCGACTTGGCCGAGAGCCTGGCTGGTGACCAACGGCTGCTGCAGGAAGTGGTTGGCCGGATCGCCGACCCGCTGTTGACCCGAGGCGGTGCCCGATGACGGTCTGTCCGTGGTGCTTCAGCCCGCTGCTGCCAGACCAGGTGGCTTTCGTCTGCACCGGTTCTTGCCAGCCCCAACCGGACCCGCAGAAAAGCCTCTGGGCCGGGAAACGGGGCCAGACCACATCACCGATTACGCTGGTGGAAAGGTCTGCTGAGGATAAACGCTGGGTGGCTCCGACAGTTCAGCCCTGCCGGGTCTGCGACGGGCCCACCAAAGAATGCTGCCTGACCTGCCACTTTGCTCTGCCGCGGGGATGGCGGCAGGGTCATGCGGTGACGGTCGCCTTCGCGGGGGCCCGCTCAACCGGCAAGACGGTCTACATCGGGGTGCTGGTCCATTTTCTGGCGCTCGCGATGGAGGCCCGGCACCGGGCTTTCGGGTACGCCAACGAGGCTTCACGGCGGGAATTCGACTATTACGAGAAGCAACTCTTCGAGACCCAGGGGCTGCCGGCCGCGACCGGCGCTGCCGCCACCCAACCCAATTTCATGCCGATGATCATCAGCCTCGGTGAGCATCAGGGCATTCCCCGATACCTGGTGCTGCGGGATGTGGCTGGTGAAGAATTGGAAGACGCCGCCCCCAAGGACCACCTGGGTTTCTTCTGCCGCGCCGACCTGGTCGTTTTCCTGTTCGACCCGCTGCGAGTACCGGAGATCTACGCCCAGGTCCACGAGCGGATCGCCAGCCACCGCCAGATCCTGGGCGGAGAACCGACCGCGGTCCTGGCCCGGGTCCTGGAGCTGATGCAGGGCCGGGGCCGGCTCGCGGTCTGCATGTCGAAATTTGACATCATGCACCAGCTCGGCTCGGTGCAGGGATCGGCGTATCAGGCGATCATGAGCAACCTCGGTTCGTCGTTGCTTCACGACGTCGGGCCGCTGAGAACCCCGAGCTTGGCCGACCAGGAACTGCTCGACGCCGAGGTCCGCAGCCTGCTGGCCCTGGCCCATGCCCAGAATCTGGTGAACACCGTCACCGCTGCTCAGCAGAAAGGCATCGAATGCCGCTATTTCGCGGTCTCGGCGCTGGGTAACGCCCCCGACGCGGACGGGGTGCATCCGCACGGGATCGCGCCGTTCCGGGTACTCGACCCGATCCTGTGGGTGCTGGCGCGAATGGGTGCCGTCTGATCGGGGCTGGCACGATGAGGCCATGACCTTCTGGCGCGAGTTGTGGCACCAGCTGGGGACGAGCACACCGCAGGCGGTGGGCGTGGTGATCGCCTCCTGCGTGTTGTATCTCACCTTCACGGCGGTGCTGCGACTGTGGGGACAACGTTTCTTCGCCAACCGTTCCGGCACCGGCCTGGCGGTGGTATTGGTTTTGGGCTCGATCGTGGGCCGCTCGATGCTCGGCCCTGGACCAACCCTGCTCGGCGGGCTGATCTGCCTGGCCACCTTGATCGCTTTGGAGACTTTTTTCGGGACCGGCCGCCGGGCCGGGCTGATCGGTCACCGCCGGCCGGTTGTGCTGTACCGCGAGGGAATGTTCGACCGGCGGGTGCTGCGCCGCTACCACTTAAACGAGTCGATGGTCTGGGCACGGATGCGTCAGGCCGGGGTCAGCAGCCCCGACCAGGTCTTGGCGGTGGTGCTGGAGACCGACGGCAGCCTGAGCCTGTTGCGGACCGGCGCCCCGCCGCACCCCAGCCTGCTGGCGGGAGTTCGGGGCGCCGACCAGGTCTCACCCGAGTGACTGGATTCCGCTGCCCAGGCTTGTCCCGTTGATCATCGTGATGGGTTCTGGTTGTCGACGATGGTACGAGCCGCGGCTTGGGCCCCAATCGTGCTGATGGTGCGGTAGAAGGTAGCGAAAGCCGTACGAAGACGAGGTTGCGACCCCACTGACGCCAGCACCGGATGGTCCAGCAGTCCTAGCGGCAGCTCCGGGTCAGCCTGGACCAGGGGCAGCAGAGTCGCCAGCCGATCGTCGACCGGGTCCAGCGGTTCGCCGTTGTCGTCACGGCCCAGCAGATAACGAGCCCAGGCGGCGAGGACGAAGGCGGCGCAGTCGATGCTGCCTCCGGTGGCGAGGTTGGCCTCCAGAGTAGGCAGCACAAAAGTCGGCACCCGGTCGCTGGCCTGGGCAGCGATACGGGCTACGGGGTCGGCGATCCCCGGATTGGAGAACCGGTCCCGCAGCACCCGGCAATAGTCGACCAGGTCCACCCCTGGCGGCGGCTCCAGCTGGGGTCGGGCCTCATCGGCCCAGAAGACCTCCAGCAGCCCGCCGAGGTCGGGGTCCTGAGCCACATCGTGGATGTGGCGGAACCCGGCCAGTGCCCCCGAGCAGCCCAATACCTGGTGACCGGCGTTCAACAGTCGCAGTTTCATCCGTTCGTACGGGGCGACGTCGTTGACCAGCAGCGCGCCAGCCTTCTCCCAGCGGGGCCGACCGGTCGGGAACCGATCCTCGATCACCCACTGCCGAAACGGCTCGCAGGTCACCGTGCACTCGTCGCGGACCCCGAGCGCCGCCGCGGCCTGGTCCCGATCTGCCGAGGTCGCAGCCGGGGTGATCCCATCCACCATGGAATTCGGGAAGGCCACTTCACTGGCGACCCAGGAGCCCAGGTCCGGATCCAGGGCCGCTGCGAAGGCCGCTACCGCTTCCCGGGCGGCCACCCCGTTGTCGATCAGGTTGTCGCACGACAGCACCGTAAACGGAGCCGTTCCGGCCGCCCGCCGGGCCGCGAGGGCCCGGGCAATGAAGCCGAACACCGAGCTGGGCCGCTCCAGCGCCGCATCGGCTGCCGGCTCGGGCGCCTGCGGGTCGATATGGCCGGTGGCGGCCTGCCGTAGGTAGCCACCACCCTCGGTGATCGTCAAGGTCACCAGTGCGGTCACCGGGTCGGCTAGCCAGGCGGCCAGCAGGTCCAGGTCACCAGGCGGCAGCACCGCCTCAATCGAGCCGATCACCCGGTGCCTGATCTCACCCGAGGTGGCCTTCTCGGTCAGGCAGTACAGCCCGTCCTGTTCGCCCAGCGCAGTCAGCAGGGCAGCGTCACCGGGAAGAAGACTCGCTCCGCGCATCGACCAGCTCAGATCCCCGTTGCTGCGCAGCTGGTCGAGGTACCAGGCCTGGTGGGCGCGGTGGAAGTTCCCGAGCCCGAGATGCACTACCCGATGCTCGGCCGCGCTTCGGGGATAGCGGGGGAACACCATCTGGGGTGCCAGCATGGCAAGCGTCTTTTGGCTCAGACGAGACATCGACAGACATCCTCCTTATCGGTCACCGGTGGCCGTGGTCGATTTTCTGGTCACCTTCGCGCAGCAGCGCCCTCATCGCCGCCGTCTCAGAAGAATCACCGGCAACGGTGGCATTGGTGAGCCCAGCTGTCAAGGATCGTACGGCGGTCACGGACCGGCCCGCAGCCTAACCGCAACCGTTGTACGACCCGTCGGTCGACCTCGTACAGTGTCCCCGTGCAAGCGCTGACCGGATATTTCACGATCGGCTTCTTGATCTTGGTGGGGGCGGTTTGCGGCCATGTCGGGGTGCTCACCACCCAGCATCAGCGGATGCTGAGCAAGGTAGCGCTGCTGGTGGCCTCGCCGGCACTAATGGTGATGCTGATGTCGCGGGCTGACTTGAGTCATGTCTTCGCCCGCAGCGTGTACGCCTCGTACGGGGCGATCGCCGGGTCGGCTCTGCTGTACACCGTGCTCGCCTTCACGGTCTTTCACCGGGACCTCGCCGGACGTACTATCGCCACCTTGCTGTCGTGCTATTCCAATGCCGGCAATATCGGGATCCCGGTGGCCTTGTACGCACTCGGTGACGCCACCTGGGCGGCCCCGATCCTGCTGATCCAGATGGGGTTCATGCAGCCGATCGGATTGTCGGTGCTGGACTATTGCAAGGCCCGGGACAATGGGGCCCGGATACCGGTCGCTGGCTTGCTCACCCTGCCGTTCCGCAATCCGCTCACGGTCGGCTGCCTGATTGGTCTGGCGCTCAACCTGCTGCAGATCACGGTCCCGAACCTGATTGCGACACCACTCGACATGCTGGGCGGGATGGCGGTGCCTAGCATGCTGGTGGCGTTGGGGATCTCGCTGCGGCTCGAACCCCGCCCCGAGCACAACACCGAAAGTCTCGAATCGGGCCTCGTGGTCAGCCTGAAATGCCTGGTACAGCCAGGGATCGCGTACCTGGTGGGGTGGTTGCTGGGGCTGCCGCAGGACTCGGTCAAGGCGGTGACGGTGCTGGCTGCCTTACCGCCAGCACAGAATGTGCACGTGATCGCGACCCGGTACGGGGTCCGGGAACTCTTCGCCCGGGATGCGGTCTTCCGGGCCACGATCGTGTCGGCCGTCGTGATCCTGGTGCTCGTGACGGTCCTGTAAGTTGCCGAGAAAGGAGGGATCGTGGAGATCGACGATTTCGACATCGACCGCAGCACCGACCAGGCCTGGGACCAGTTCCGGGAACGGCTGTCCGATGTGTTGTCGGTGATGGATGACGAGGCCGACCTGCACCTGCCGACCCTGTCTCCCGACGATGACGTGGCGCCGTACCTGCATTTCCGCTGCCGCCACTTGGGTGAGCTCATCGCCGAGGCCTCCTCGAATGCCAGCCTGGGGGAGGACTTCCAGCTTGTCGCGAGCCAGCTGACGGCGATGGAGCAGCTGGGCTGGCAGCCGCCGAGTGTGTCCGGGGACCATCCCAGCCCCGACTTCAGCGTTAGCTGGTCCCAGGACGACACCGACGGGCTGGCGGCCCTGGGCATCGAGACCCTGCGGTCGGTGTTTGGGGTGCTGCACCCGGTCTTCATCGCCCCCGACCACCTGGCCGAGGTGCTCACCCCGCCCGCCCCGGACGAGCCCGGGCCAGGAGCCGGCCCCGGGCCGGAGAAGCCGTACGACATCGAGGAGCTCACCGCGGTGATGCTGCCCGGGGCGCAGGCTCTCGCGGACGTGGTCGGCGAGGAACTCGCTGAGATGTTCGGTCATACCCCGTTCCGAGACTGCGAAGGAGACTTCGCGATCCGGGTCGGTTCGGCGATGATCTTCGTCCGGGTCACCCCGGACGGCCGCGAGGTGATTGCCTTCTCGGCGGTGGTGCATGACCTTGAGGGGCGTTCCCGCGCCGCCGAGATCTGCAACGATCTCAACGCGCAGAGCCGTTTCGTGCGGTTCTGGGTGCTGAGGGACCGGGTCTACGCCTCCATGTCCTTGCTGGCGCAACCCTTCGTTCGTGCCCACCTGCACCAAGTAGTACGCGAGGTCGCCCAGATCGCCGACGGGATCGATGACAACCTCGCCGACACCCTCAGAGGCCGGACCACCTTCGAGTCCTGACTGTTCGTCAGCCTCTAGACCCTCCGAGCCCCGGTCGCTATCGTGGGGGTCATGTCGACGCTTCCTCCGCTAACTGAGGCCGAGCTCGCCCCCCTGGACGCCTGGTGGCGGGCCAACAATTATCTCACCGTGGGCCAGATCTATCTGATGGCCAACCCGCTGCTGCGGGAGCCGTTGCGCCCGGAACACATCAAGCCCCGGCTCCTGGGCCACTGGGGAACGTCACCGGGACTGGCCTTTATCTACACCCACGTTTCGCGGCTGATCCGGCACACCGGCCAGGCGTGTCTCTTCGTCACGGGACCGGGCCATGGCGGCCCGTCCTTGACCGGCGCCTCCTATCTGGAGGGCACCTATACCGACGCCTATCCCCGGATTACGCAGGACGAGGCCGGGCTGCTCGCCTTCTTCCGGCAGTTCTCGGCGCCGGGTGGGATCCCTTCGCATGTCTCGGTCACTACCCCCGGCTCGATCCATGAGGGCGGTGAGCTCGGCTACGCCCTGATTCACGCCTTCGGCTCGGTATTCGACAACCCAGATCTGCTCACGGTCGCCGTGGTCGGCGACGGTGAGGCCGAGACCGGCCCGCTGGAGGGCTCCTGGAAGGGGATCTCCTTCCTCAACCCGGCCCATGACGGCGCGGTGCTGCCGGTGCTGCACCTCAACGGGGGCAAGATCGCCGCCCCGACCGTGCTGTCGCGCAAGCCCCACGATGAGGTCACCCGGCTCTTCGAGGGCCATGGGTACGAGGTGATCTGGGTCGAGGGTGACGACCTGCCCGGCATGCACTTCCGCTTCGCGCAGGCTCTGTCAACGGCGTACGAGTCGATCCGGGCGATCCAGGCTGACTACCGCGCCGGCAACCGGCCCGGTCAGCGTCCGCGATGGCCGATGATCGTCCTACGCTCGCCCAAGGGCTGGACCGGTCCCGACGTCGTCGACGGCATCCAGGTCGAGGGGACGTGGCGCGCCCACCAGGTGCCGCTGGCCGGGGTCAGGGAGAACCCGGAGCATCTGCGGATGCTGGAACAGTGGATGCGGTCGTACCGCCCCGAGGAACTCTTCGACGAGTCGGGAGCCGTGGTTGACCTGGTCCGGCAGGCCAATCCGGACAAGCCGGCGTCGATGTCGGGGACTCCGCACGCTAACGGTGGCTTGCTGACGAAAGATCTCGATCTGCCAGACTTCCGTGAGCTGGCGGTGACGGTCACCGAACGGGCCAGCGAACGGATCGAGTCGACCCGCAAGCTGGGCGAACTGATGAAAGCGGCCTACCAGCGCAACCCCCACATCTTCCGGCTGTTCTGTCCCGACGAGACCAATTCGAACCGCCTCGGCGCGGTTTTTGATGTCTCAGACCGGGCCTGGATGGAGCGGACCTGCGCCGATGACGTGAAGCTCAGCGCTGACGGCCGGGTGATGGAGGTGCTCAGCGAACACAACTGTCACGGCTGGTTGGAGGCGTACACGCTGACTGGCCGGCACGGGCTGTTCGCCACCTACGAGGCCTTCGCGATGGTCTCTGCCTCGCAGACGGTGCAGCACGCCAAGTGGTTGCAGGAGGCGATCGAACTGCCGTGGCGCGCGGACGTGCCGAGCCTGAATATCCTGCTCAGCTCTACCGCCTGGCGCAACGACCACAACGGCTTCAGCCACCAGGGGCCCGGCCTGATCCAGGTGGTGCTCAATCAACGTGGCGAAGTGGGCCGGGTTTACCTGCCGCCGGACGCGAACTGCCTGCTGTCGGTGGCCGACCACTGCCTGCGTTCGCGTTCGTACGTCAACCTGATCGTCATCGACAAGCAGCCGCAGCCACAGTGGTTGACGATGGACGAGGCAGTCGCGCACTGCACCAAGGGCGCCTCGATCTGGCAGTGGGCTGGTTCCCCGGAGGGTCCGGGCGAGCCGGACATCGTGCTCGCCTGTGCCGGGGACATCATGACCATGGAGACCGTGGCGGCCGCCGAACTGCTGAAGCAGCGGCTGCCGGCGTTGCGGATCCGGGTGGTGAACGTAGTCGACTTGATGACCCTGCGCCGACCCAAGGACCACCCGCACGGGATGAGCGAGACCTACTTCCGGGAGCTGTTCACCGACACCAAGGACGTGATCTTCGCCTTCCACGGCTACCCGGGGGCGATCCACCAGTTGGTCCACGGGCGTCCCGACGCTGACCGATTCCGGGTCCGCGGCTTCATCGAGGAGGGCACTACCACGACCCCGTTCGACATGGTGGTACGGAACCGCGCCTCGCGGTACCACCTGGTGCTGGATGCCCTGAACAACGCCAAAGTGGCCCCATCTGGCGCCGACGACCTGCGCGCCTACTGCGACTCCCAGCTGGCGCGACACGAGGCGTACATCCGTGAGCATCTGGAGGATCTGCCGGAGGTACGTGACTGGCGGCTTGGAACCGACCAGGCCGTCTCGTAGGCCGCGGGGCCGCGGGGCGCTAGCCGCATCTCGACCAGGGCCGGCTGATCGTCAGACGCGATCCCAGTTTCGCAAGGTCACCGGGTTGGTTACCCGGGTCCACTAAGGTCGGACCATGAGTGACGAGGTGAACCGGGGTCCGTCCTCGGCTCAGCGGGTCCTGGTCGGGGTCGACGGTTCCCCTGACGCGCTGCGTGCAGTCCAGTACGCCCAGGGAACAGCGGAGCGGACCGGCGCCGACATCTGGCTGGTCCACGCCTTGGACGATGGGGTGCTGACCGGTGGCTGGGGCGTGGTGTATGACCCGACCATCTTGTCCCAGGTCGGCGAAGATACTTTGGCGGATGCCCGCCGTTTCCTGGTGGAGCGCGGTTTCCCGAACCAGCGGGTCCACACCGAGGTCCTGATGGGGCACCCGTCGGCGGTCTTGGCTGATCTCAGCGAGGACGCGGAGATGGTTGTGGTCGGGCGACGGGCCTCCAGTTCGGTCGAACGGATGTTCGTCGGCTCGACCAGCGTCTCTCTGGCGGGGATGGCGAGTTGTCCACTGGTCGTAATCTCGGCTGCCTCAACCCCCCAGCCGACTGGTGAGTTCAGCAGGATCGCGGTCGCTATCAGCAAGCCGGACCGATCACGTCACCAACTGCGCTGGGCATTGGACGAGGCCCGGTCGCGCCAATGCCTGCTGAGCGTGGTGTTGGTGGTTCCGCCTCCACCCAAGGGGCTGCGGGCCGCCTTCGGTAAGAACCCGGCCCCGCACGCGGCCAAGTCGAAGGCTGCTCTGGAGGTGATGCTGGAGCAACTGCGGGCCGAGTATCGCGATGTCACCATCGAAGGCGAGGTGACCAACGGGATCCCGGTGGAGGAGTTGATCGGAGCGACCGCCGAAGTCGACCTGCTAGTGGTTGGGGTGCACAGCCACCCGGTTACCGGGGTCACCTTCTCTGGCCCGCTGCGGGCCGTTCTGGCGCACTCGCTGTGCCCGGTCTGCTTGGTCCGCTAAGAACAGAACCAGGGGTTTGGCCGTTGCCGGATTCTTTCTATGATCCGTCAGCTGATCCTATTGGCGCGGTAGCGTGCACGAGGACCTGTTCGACTCGATAGAGGGAAGTGATGCCGTGCGGTCCCGAGACGAGGTGGAGAACACTGTAACGACGACCCGACGGGCACGCGTGTCACGGGCCGGGACCCGCGGCAAACGTCGGTCCTCTGGGCTCGCGTTGTCCTGGGCTGGGATGTCCCGGTTGCGACCTGTGACGGTGTACGACGCCAACCACCCGGCTCTGGAGCCTACGGTCGAAGATCTCGGCAACGAGCAGCCTGGCCGGCTCGATCGAGTGGTCTTTGGGATCACGGCGATGCTGTCGTTGGCCTTCGTCTTGTGGGGAGTGCTCGCGCCCGACAACCTCGGTGCGGCCTCCAAGGCTGGGCTGACGTGGGTGGTCAATAACACCGGATGGCTGTTCGCCATGGCCTCGACCGGCTTTGTCTTCTTCATCCTCTGGCTGGCGATCAGCCGTTACGGCGCGATCCCGCTGGGACGCGACGGGGAGGAACCGGAGTTCTCCACCATCTCCTGGGTGGCGATGATGTTCAGCGCCGGGATGGGGATCGGGTTGATGTTCTACGGTGCCGCCGAGCCGCTGTCTCACTTCCGGATCCCACCGCCGGGCCATGCCGGGGCGCCAGAGGCGGACCGGGTCCGCAATGCCTTGGCAACCACCCTCTTCCATTGGGGTCTGCACCCGTGGGCGATCTACGCGGTGGCCGGCGTCGCGATCGCGTACAGCGTCTTCCGCAAAGGGCGTCCTCTGACCATCTCGGCGGTCTTCGAGCCGCTACTCGGTAAGCGTCAGACCTACGGGCTCGGCGGCAAGGTGATCGACATCTTCGCGATCTTCGCGACCCTGTTCGGGTCGGCGACCTCGCTCGGGCTCGGGGTGCTGCAGATCGCTCACGGAGCGCATATCGTGGGCTGGGTCGGGCACACCGGCAATGTTGTGCTGGTGCTGCTGATCACCGGTCTGACCATCTGCTTCATCCTTTCGGCGGTGTCCGGCATCGCCAAAGGGATCCAGCATCTGTCGAACATCAACATGGTGTTGGCGGTGGTCTTGGCCCTGTTCGTCTTCGTGGTTGGCCCCACGGTCTTCGTGCTGGATCTGATCCCGACCACCCTAGGTACCTATTTGCAGACGATCATGCAGATGTCGTCGACTACTGGAGCTTTGGGAGCCGAGGCCAGCAAGTGGTTGGCCGGGTGGACCATCTTCTACTGGGCCTGGTGGGTGTCCTGGACCCCGTTTGTTGGGATGTTCATCGCCCGGATCTCCCGCGGCCGCACCATCCGTCAGTTTGTGGCCGGGGTGTTGCTGTTGCCGAGCAGTGTCTCCCTGGTGTGGTTTGCGATCTTCGGCGGAGCCACCATCCACGCTGAGCAGCATGGGGCATACCTGAACCCGGCCAACGACGCCGAGGCCATCTTATTCGACCTGCTGCGAACGATGCCCTGGCAGAATATTACTTCGGTGCTGGTAATGATTCTGGTGGCGATCTTCTTCGTCTCCGGGGCAGATTCGGCCTCGATCGTCATGGGCACCCTGAGCGAGAATGGCACCATCGAGCCGCGCCGTCCGACCGTCGTCTTCTGGGGCGTGATCACCGGGGCGGTGGCGGCGATCATGCTGGTGGCCGGCGGCAAGGACGCGTTGTCGGGACTGCAGTCGATCACGATCATCGCGGGGCTGCCCTTCCTGGTGGTGATGATCGCCATGGTGCTGGCCCTGATGCGGGACCTGCGCCATGACCCCCGAATCGTGCGCGGCCGCTATGCCGACATGGCGATCGACCAGGCGGTAGTCCAAGGCGTCAGCGCCCACGGCGACGACTTCGCCCTGGCAGTGGGGCGTACCGCGCCCGGCCAAGGTGTGGGATCGCTGGTGTCGACCCCTGAACCACCATCCGAGGATGACGACACCGACTAGCCTCCGATCGCGGCCAGTGCCAGCTCCAGCGCCAGTTCGTGGGAGTCCTTACCCCAATTACGGGGATCATGCTCGCCGCCAGCCAGAGAGTCGGCGGTGAACAGGATCTGTCCAAATGCGACGCCCCGAACCTGCGCGCAGGCCGCCAGCGCTGAGCATTCCATGTCCACTGCCGAACAGCCTTCCGCCAACCGGGCCGAGATCATGTCTTGAGTTTCGCGACAGATCGCGTCGGTGGTCCACACATCCACCTCGGTGGCCGCCAGTGCCCGGTCTCGGATCGTTGTCAAGCAGCGGTTGGTGAGATCCGGGTCGAGGTCTACCCAGCGCCCGGGCGGCAGATAGTGATAGCTGGTCCCTTCGTCGCGTAAGGCCCGTCGGGCGACCAGCCACTCACCCTCAGCGAATGGGCGCAGCCCGCCGCAGGAGCCGACAGCGACCGCCTCCCGGACCCCGTGCCGGAACAGGACCTCAGCCAGCATGACCGCGATCGGGGCGCCGAGATGCGCCCGGACCAGCACTATCGGCCCGCAGCGACCCGGGACCAACCAGTACGGGTGTTGGCCATTGATTGAGGTTTCGGTGTGGACCACCTCGGCCTTGATCCGAGCGGCGAAATCATCAACCGTCGACGCTAAGAATGCGATCACGGCTCGCGGTGGGAACAGGTCCACGGGCAGGATCCGAGGCGGGATGCCCATGACCACATCGTCGAGAGTGGGGTCGTAGTCGAGGATCGGCACGTCACCAGGCAACATCCTGCTCATCTTGCCAGCCTGGTGCCACAGAGGTCGCGTCTGTGGGCACACAGTCGACGCGAGACTTCACCGTCCTGGCTAGTCTGGGCGGGCCATGACCCATCTCGACCGTGACGAGCCGCTGCTGGCGATCAACCCGGATCTTCCGATCGCTGCAGCGGCTCCCGAGATCGCTGCCGCCCTGCTGTCTAGCCAGGTCGTGGTGGTGGCGGGGGAAACCGGCTCCGGCAAGACTACGCAGTTGCCCAAGTTGTGTCTGCTGGCAGGACGGCGGCGGATAGGGCATACCCAGCCTCGTCGGATCGCGGCCCGGACCCTCGCCGAGCGGATCGCCGCCGAGACCCAGACCGAACTCGGTGACCTGGTCGGATACCAGGTCCGGTTCACCCGCAAAACCGGCCGTCAGACCCAGGTCAAGGTGATGACCGACGGGATCCTGCTCGCCGAGATCAGCCACGACCGGTTGCTGCGCCGCTACGACACCCTGATCATCGACGAGGCCCACGAACGCAGCCTCAACATCGACTTCCTGCTCGGCTACGTCAAGCAGTTACTCCCCAGACGCCCCGACCTCAAGGTGATCGTTACCTCTGCCACCATCGACACCGAACGGTTCTCGGCGCATTTCGACCAGGCCCCGATCGTACGGGTCGAGGGCCGGACCTACCCGGTCGAGATCCGCTACCGGCCGATCCGTGACGATGGTGCCGTCACCGACGACAGCAGCGCCGGACCCCGCCATTCGTTCCCGGATACTGTGGCCAAGGAGTTCACTGAGGCGATTTGTGATGCGGTGACTGAACTCACCGCCGCCGGCGACGGGGACATCCTGGTCTTCCTCTCAGGCGAGCGGGAGATCCGTGATGCGGCTGAGGCGATTGAGGCCCTCCAGTTGCGCTTCACTGAGGTATTGCCGTTGTACGCGCGGCTCTCCGCCGCCGAGCAGCACCGGGTCTTCGCCCCACATACCGGACGGCGGGTAGTGCTAGCCACCAATGTGGCTGAGACCTCACTCACTGTGCCCGGGATCCGTTATGTGGTCGACCCGGGCACGGCTCGGATCTCGCGTTACTCCAAGCGGACCAAAGTGCAACGGCTTCCGATCGAGCCGATCTCGCAGGCCTCGGCGAATCAGCGGGCTGGACGTTGCGGCCGGGTCGCCCCGGGGATCTGTATCCGGCTTTATTCTGAGGCCGACTATCTCGCCCGCCCCGAATTCACCGAGCCGGAGATTCTGCGCACCAATCTGGCCAGCGTGATCTTGCAGATGGCGCAGGCCGGCCTCGGTGACATCGCAGCCTTCCCCTTCGTCGAGCCGCCCGACACCGGGCAGATCACCGATGGGTTGCGGCTACTCACTGAATTGGGGGCGCTGCGTTCGGGGCGGTCATCCGAACCCCGGCTGACCGCGGTCGGTCACCAGATGGCCAGGCTCCCGGTCGACCCGCGGCTGGCTCGGATCCTGGTCGAGGCGGCGCGGCGTGGATGCCTGCGGGAGGCACTGATCGTGGTCTGTGCGCTGGCGATCCCCGACGTCCGGGAACGGCCGGCGGAGAAACGCCAGCAGGCCGACGCGCTGCACCGTCGTTTCCATGCCCCCTTGAGCGAGCCTGCAACGGCTCCCGGGGCCCCCGACGGGTCCGACTTCGTGGCTCTGCTGCGGCTGTGGGAGTACCTCAAGCGGCAGCGCACGTCCATGTCCGGGAACGCCTTCCGGCGGTTGTGTCGAGACGAGTTCCTCTCTTTTCTACGGATCCGGGAGTGGCAGGACCTGCACCAGCAGCTACGTCAGCTGTGCACGGAACTGGGCTTGGAACGGAACCGGGAACCAGCTGGGCACGACCTGCTCCACACCGCTGTGATCTCTGGTCTGCTGTCTCATGTCGGGTTGCTCGACGTGCGTACCGAGCGGAAGGATCTGCCGCCCAGAAAACGCGCCCGGCTTGGCCCGCGGGAGTACCTCGGCTCGCGGGGCAGCCGCTGGGCAATCTCGCCCGGGTCGGCCCTGGCCAAGACCCCGCCACCGCTGGCAGTGGCCTTCGAGCTGGTCGAGACCAGCCGGCTCTGGGCACGGACCGTGGCTGCGATCTCGCCGGAGTGGGTGGAGGCGGTCGGCGAACACCTCCTCAAGCGTAGCTATGCCGAGCCGCGGTGGTCGCCGTCATCCGGCTCGGTGGTCGCCGAAGAGACTGTCAGCTTGTACGGGGTCCCGATCATCAGCGGCCGGACCGTCTCCTATGCCCGGGTAGATCCGGTCGAGGCGAGGCGGCTGTTCATCCAGGCTGCGTTGGTCGAGGGCCGCTGGCAGACCCGGCACCACTTCGTACGCCGCAACCAGGCGATCCGTGATCAGGCCGCCGAGCTGGAGGAGCGGACCCGGCGTCGGGACCTACTGGTCGACGACCAGACGATCTTCGCCTTCTACGACGCCCGGGTGCCGGCCGAGGTAGTCTCCCAGCAGCATTTCGACGCCTGGTGGCGCCGTCAACGCCAGAAGCAGGACGATTATCTGGACCTGAGCCTGGCCGATCTGGTGGTGCCGGAGGCGGAGGCGGTTGACGCCGACGGTTTCCCGGACCGGTGGCGAGTCGGGGAGCATGAGCTGGAGATCTCGTACGTCTTTGACCCGGGCTCTCACCATGACGGGGTCAGCATTACGGTGCCGCTGGCGATCCTCAACCAGCTGCCGCCGCAGGCCTTCACCTGGCAGATCCCCGGGCTGCGAGCCGAACTTGCGACCGAGTTGATTCGTTCCCTGCCGAAGCGGCTGCGGACAGCTTTCGTCCCAGCCCCGAACCATGCCGCCGCTGCCTTGGCCTGGATAGAACAGCGTCCCGACGTGGCTCGTGCCCCTCGCGGGGACACGGCCCCGGACTCGATCAGTCTGAGTGAGGCGCTGGCGATCGCGCTGCGGGCCATCACCGGCACCGACCCGTCCGGTGCCTGGGGGGAGCGCAGCCTCCCGGCTCATCTGTTGCCTCGGCTGCTCGTGGTCGACGGCACCCGGGAGGTGGCGCAAGGTCATGATCTGGCTGAGTTACAACGCCGGTTGGCGCCGAAACTGACCCAGACCCTGACCCGGGCCAGCCGGCAGGTCGCGACCACCGGCGCGACCAGCTGGTCTTTCCCGGCGCTGCCGCAGCGTCATACCACCCGTCGCGGCGACAGCGAGTTGGCAGGCTATCCGGCGATCCGTGACGATGCGACCAGCGTGGCGGTGGTGGTGCTCGACACCCCGGACCGAGCCCGTTTGGTCCATGCCCGGGGGCTGCGGCGGCTGTTGGCCCTGACCACCCCCGATCCCACCAGGTGGGTGGTGTCGCGGATGTCGAACCAGACCAAGCTGCAGCTGGGCGTCAGCCCGTATCCCAGCGTTACCGCGCTGCTCGCTGATTGCCGGCTCAAGGCCCTAGACCGCTGCCTGAACACGATGGGGGTCGATCCTTGGACGATCCGGGACCCTGAACGATTCGCGGCAGTGTCGGTGCCGGTACGCGAACGGATGGCTGACACCATGCGTGCCGTGGTCACCTACACCGGTGATCTGCTGGGCCGCTATCAGGCGGTCCAGCGGCTGATAGCTGGACGCACCGGCGAGATCTACGACGATGTCGCCGAGCAGGTCGCCAATTTGGTCTTCACCGGCTGGATCGCTGCCACCCCCGACCCCTGGTTCGGCCACCAGGAGCGGTATCTGCACGCGGCCGAGCTACGGCTCACCGCGTACGCCAGCAACCCGGCCCGAGACCGTCAGCCGGCCGCTGTGGTGGCGCAGTTGGAGGACGAGTACGCCGACCTGGTCGCCCGGCAGCCGGAGGGCCCGTTGAGCCCGGAGATGGCGCGTGTCGGCTGGCTGCTGGAGGAACTGCGGGTAAGCCTGTTCGCCCAGCAGCTCCGTACCGCGGAGCCGGTATCCGCGAAGCGGGTCCGCAGCGCGCTGACAGCCCTGGCCTGATCAGCGCGGCAATCGGGGGAAACCCAGCCTCAGCATGGTTCTTGGCCGTAGCCTAGACGGGTGCGGGACCCACGAGACTTGTTTCAGATGGAGCCGGGCAGTTGGCCTGAGCTGGTCGGAGAGGAGGCCCCGTTGCTCCACCTGCTCGACGGTTTCCTAGATGCCGGTCGGATTCTCCACGGCGCAGTACGTCACCTCGAGCGGACCTGCGCCCCAGCCCGGGTCGCCACCTTCGACGTGGACGAATTGCACGACTACCGTAGCCGTCGTCCTGTGATGACCTTCGACACCTATCGCTGGGTCGGGGTGCAGCAGCCACAGCTGGTCCTCGACCGGCTCACAGATGCCACAGGTCGTCCCTTCCTGCTGCTGCACGGGGTCGAACCGGACGCCCAATGGGAGCGGGCCATCGCGGCTGTGCTCGGGATCTGTGACGATCTGGGCGTGGGACGGCTGTACACCCTGAGCGGAATCCCGCTGGCGGTGCCGCATACCCGTCCGACCGGGATCACCCGCCACGCCACCGACGAGCGCCTGGTCCACGACAACCCACCGCTCATCGAGCGGATGGACGTCCCGGCGCAATGGTCGGCGCTGTTTCAGTTCCGCGCCGGTCAGGCTGGTCGATCAGCCAGCGGCTATGTGGCGCATGTGCCCCACTACCTCTCCCAGGTCTACTTCCCGCAGGCCATGATCGTCGCCTTGCAAGCTTTGATGGACGACACCGGTTTGGTCATTCCGATGGCCGGACTAGCCGAGGAAGCCGCTGAGAGTCTCGACCTGATCAACAACGAGATGGCCTCCTCAGCCGAGACCCAGGAATTGGTCGCGGCTCTGGAAGAGGCTTTTGATGCCGCCCACGATCAGGTCGCGCCGGTGCCCACCGCAGACGAGATCGGTGCCGAGTTTGAACGATTCCTGGCCGAGCGCGAGCACGGCGAGGAGCGGTAGCCGCGAAGACGGCCCGCCACTGAAGTGACGGGCCGTCGCATGGCACGGTTCAGGCGGCGAGTTCGGCCTTACGCAGCTGGGCAATCGCGTGTCGCTCGATCTGGCGGACCCGTTCCGCAGTGATCCCCCACAGCTGGCCAATGTCGCTGAGCTTGGCTTGACGGCCGTCGAGCAGGCCGTATCGCCGCCGGACCACGTCGGCGGAACGGTCATCGAGGGTGGCGAGCATCCGCTCTAGCCGTTCGCGTTCTTCCGCATCGAGGACCATTTCGTCCGGGCCGGGCGCCGGTTCCCGGGCGATCAGGTCACCGAGGGAAGTGTCACCGTCATCCTCGACTGGGGCGTCGAGGGAGACGTGGTCACGGGAATAGCGAATCAGCTCCAGTACCTTCTCGGTTTCCATTCCGAGTTCCGCGGCGATCTCAGGTAGCTCCGGATCATGTCCCAGCCGACGTTCCAGGGTTCGCCGTACTGAGGCGATCTGATTCACCTGTTCGGCGATATGGACCGGCAGCCGGACGATTCGCCCCTGCTGGGCGATCCCGCGGCTAATCGACTGCCGTACCCACCAGGTGGCGTACGTCGAGAACTTGAACCCCTTGGTGTAGTCGAACTTCTCGACCGCCCGGATTAACCCCGTATTGCCCTCCTGGACCAGGTCGAGCAGCGGCATCTGAGCCCGGCCGTATTTGCGGGCGACGCTGACTACCAAACGCAGATTGGCGGTCACGAACCGTTCCATCGCCTGCTCTCCCTGGCGGACAAGTTCGGCGAGTTCGGCCGCGGTGGCCTCGACTGGGGATTCGCCACGTTCGATGTCGAGCAGGTCGCCGTCGAGGATGGCCTTCGCGTACAGACCAGCCTCGATGGTTCGGGCCAGGTCGACCTCGTCGGCGGCAGTCAGCAGCGGGGTCTTGGCGATGCCTTCGAGATATAGCCCGACCGCGTCTTTGCCATCGATACCGTCGGTGCTTCGGGCGCGGTGCGCAGTGACTACAGCCATGAACCTCATCCTTTCGACGTCATCCATCTCAACGCCTCGCGGCCCTGAGAGGTTTCCAGAAGACGCCGGAAAGCGACCCTGAACCTACCCTGAGGTCCCGATCTGCAACAACCCTGGTCGAAGGTCACTTTGCCCGAGCGCAGGCTCGGGCCATCACACACAACCGAGGTGGGAGAGCAGCCAAGCCATCTCGAAAGCTTCGTCGCGCCAGGCTGCGTATCGGCCGCTGGCGCCGGCATGACCGCCGCTGACCTCGATCTGCAGCAGAGCCTCGTTGTCGGGATGGGCGTCGCGCAGGGCAGCCACCCAGCGCAGCGGCTCGGTGTAGGAGACCCGTTGATCGTGGCGGCTGGCCGTCGCCAGGACCGGGGGGTAGCGGCGGTGGCGAATGTTGTCGTACGGGCTGTAGCCGGCGATCACGTGATAGGCCTCGGGATCTGCCAGCGGATCACCCCATTCATCTCGTTCGGTGATCGTCAGTGGAAGGTCGGGATCGAGCATCGACCGTAATGGGTCGACGAAACCGACCCCGCAGTGGACCGCCGCGAACAGGTCGGGATCCAGGTTCAGAGCCGCCGCCACGGTCAGTCCGCCGGCAGAGAAGCCCTGGGCCGCGAGCCGCCCGGCAGCGGCGATCCCGCTGTCGAGCAGGAATCGTCCACAGGCGACAAAGTCACCGAAGGTGGTGGGTTTGGCGTTCAATCGCCCGGCCTCGTACCAGGAACGCCCGAGTTCGCCGCCACCACGCACATGTGCGTAGGCGATCACTACCCCGCGGTCCAGCAGGCTCAGGCGGGGGATTGAGAAGGCCGGGTCGATCGAGGCCTCGTATGCGCCATAGCCCGACAGCAGGCAGGGTGCGGGGAATTCGGTGGCGGCAGCGTAGATCACCGAGACCGGGATCTGGGTGCCGTCGGGCGCCGGGGCCCACAGCCGCTGCTCGCGGTAACAGTCCGGGTCGAACGGTTTACCTGACAGGTCGGGACGTACCGGGCGGGTCTTCAGAATCCGGGGCACCTGCTCGGACCAGCCCTGTTCCACTACCTGGGCAGGGTGGATGAAGGATTCACGCTGGTAGCGGAAACGGTCGCTGTGGTACCGCTGACCAATGCTGGTGAGGGTCGTCAACGGCCCGCTCGTCACCTCGGTTCCCGCCAACACGGCACCGTCCGGGCCGCGTGGGCAGAGCATCAACCGCAGCACCCCGTCGCGTCGTCGGGTCACCACGACGTGGCTGGCGCAGGCCTCTGCCATCAACACCCGGGTCCCAGGCACTGGCGGCAGCACAGGTCGCCAGTCCTGGCGGGACCCGGGCCGCAGCGGCGCCTCGGCTATCTCGAAATCGGCATGGGTGCCGTTGTGCACCACCAGCAGCCGGTCGCCGGCCGGTTCAATGTCGTATTCCAAGCCCGGCTGCCGGGGCGTCACCAGCCATGGGGTATCGGTTGGTTGGTTCACGCTCAGCAACCGGACCTCGCTGGTGGTTCGGCTGGCGCTCGACACAACCAGCCAGGCCTCGTCGGCGGAGCGGTCGATGTGCAGCCAGAACCGCGGATCGGTCTCTTCCACCACGACCGAATCCTGTTCGACGGCGTCACCCAGGCGGTGGCGTCGCATCTGGTACGGACGCCAGGTCTCGTCCCAGACCGTGTACGCGAGGTGCTGGTCATCGATCCAACTGGCCTCGGCTACTGCCAGGATCTGGTCCGGCAGGTCGGCGCCGCTGGTTAGCTCACGCAGCCGAATCGTGTAGCGCTCGTCCCCGGTGGTGTCGAACGACCAGAGCAGCAGGTTGCCGTTGGGGGAGGGCGCCAGATCCCCCAGGGCGAAGAAGTCGTGTCCGCTAGCTGCGGCTTCGGCGTCGAGAAGCAGCATCTCGCCTGGCACTGGGCCGGACAGGTCAGGCAGCTGATCAGGGTTGGGTGCAGGGGCCCGCCAGTAGGACGGGTAGCTGTTGCCTTCGGTGGTGCGGCTGTAGTACCACCAGGCCCGTCCCTGGGTATCGATGTCGTAGTCCGGCACGCTCATGTCGGTCTGCAGGGTGCGGGCACTGATCTCGGCCAGGATCTGGTGGCGCAGCGGCTCGAGATGAGCGGTGAGAGCCTCGGTGTAACGGTTCTCTGCTGCGATGTGGTCGTCCAGTTCGGCCTCGCAAGCAGCTCGTACCCACAGGTAGGGATCTGGCTCAAAGGATGACAGACGGCGGGGGAGTCGGGGCGCCAGCACCGGCTCAGCCTAGCGGCCGCTTGGAGATCCGGGTGTCGACGTGGCACTATGGAAGCCGGAGCTATTGACACCCGCGGGTTCTTGTGTGCTCATCTTTACGGGAACCTGTGGTGTGAGGCTTCGTCAGCGAGGCGTCCGCCTCTGGAGTCACCATCGTGAAGGGTTCCGTGTTGCCAGGTACCGCAGCTCTCCAACCAACCCCTGTCGAAGAGAAGCCAACCCGTCGGCGCAGGGCCCCGAAACTCACGTCGGTGACGGAGGAGACAGCGACTGGCACGCCGACGGATCAGACCACGAAGACCACTGCCAAGGCGGGCACGAAAGCCAAGACGACCAGTAGGCGTAGCGCCAAGACGAGCGCCGCGGAATCAGACTCTGCCGAGCAGGCCGCGACCAAGACGACCAGTAGGCGTAGCGCCAAGACGAGCGCCGCGGAATCAGACTCTGCCGAACGGGCCGCGACCAAGACGACCAGTAGGCGTAGCGCCAAGACGAGCGCCGCGGAATCAGACTCTGCCGAGCAGGCCGCAGCCAAGACGACCAGTAGGCGTAGCGCCAAGACGAGCGCCGCGGAATCAGACTCTGCCGAACGGGCCGCAGCCAAGACGACCAGTAGGCGTAGCGCCAAGACGAGCGCCGCGGAATCAGACTCTGCCGAACGGGCCGCAGCCAAGACGACCAGTAGGCGTAGCGCCAAGACGAGCGCCGCGGAATCAGACTCTGCCGAACGGGCCGCAGCCAAGACGACCAGTAGGCGTAGCGCCAAGACGAGCGCCGCGGAATCAGACTCTGCCGAGCAGGCCACCGCGACCAAGTCCGACAAGACCTCAAAGAGCACCACAAGTTCTCGCAAAACCCGGTCTACGGCCGAGCCCAAAGCTCGTGGCCGCAGGTCGCGACGGCAGGCGGACGAGACCGAGGAGCTACATCTCGAGGATGGGCCTTCGATCGTTGAGGCGGTGACCCGGGAGGTCCCGGTCGAGTTCACCCGCGAGGGCGATGACGTGGTCCTCAAGGTGGGCGGCAAGAAACGCAGCCTGGAAGACGTAGACGAATCCGAATTCCAGCCGGCCAAGGAGGCCCAGCTGGAGAAGGAGATCACCGAGGACGAAGGTTTCAGTCTCTCCGACGCGGACGACGCCGACGAACCCGAGCAGCAGGTGATGGCAGCCGGGGCGACCGCCGACCCGGTCAAGGACTACCTCAAGCAGATCGGCAAGGTGGCCCTGCTGAACGCCGAGCAGGAGGTGGACTTGGCCAAACGGATCGAGGCTGGGCTCTTCGCCGAGGAACGGCTGAATGACGATCAGCCGGTTCCAGAGACCGACGTCGACGATTATGACTGGATCGCGAATGACGGCCGGCGAGCCAAGAATCATCTGTTGGAGGCGAACCTGCGGCTGGTGGTGTCGCTGGCCAAGCGCTACACCGGGCGCGGGATGCTCTTCCTCGACCTAATCCAAGAGGGCAATCTAGGCCTGATCCGGGCAGTCGAGAAGTTCGACTACACCAAGGGCTACAAGTTCTCCACCTACGCGACCTGGTGGATCAAGCAGGCGATCACCCGGGCCATGGCCGACCAGGCCCGGACTATCCGGATCCCGGTCCACATGGTCGAGGTCATCAACAAGCTGGCTCGGGTCCAGCGTCAGATGCTGCAGGATCTGGGACGCGAACCAACCCCGGAAGAACTGGCCAGGGAACTCGACATGACCCCGGAGAAGGTCGTGGAGGTCCAGAAGTACGGTCGGGAGCCGATCTCGTTGCATACCCCGCTGGGTGAGGACGGGGACTCGGAGTTCGGTGACCTGATCGAGGACTCAGAGGCCGTTGTTCCCGCTGACGCGGTCAATTTCACCCTGCTGCAGGAACAGCTGCACGACGTGCTGGACACATTGTCGGAGCGCGAGGCGGGGGTGGTGTCGATGCGTTTCGGACTCACCGACGGCCAGCCGAAAACCTTGGATGAGATCGGCAAGGTGTACGGGGTGACCCGGGAGCGGATCCGCCAGATCGAATCCAAGACCATGTCGAAGTTGCGGCACCCATCCCGCTCGCAGGTGCTGCGCGACTACCTCGACTGAGACATTCCCGGGGCCGGCTCCTGAGCACACGCAGCCACCTGGTCGCCGAGTCGATCAGATCACACCCATCGCCACCATGGCGTCAGCCACTTTGATGTAGCCGGCCAGGTTCGCCCCGACCACATAGTCGCCTGGGTGCCCGTACTTCTCGGCGGTCTCGACGCACCGGTCGTGGATATCGTTCATGATCTGCTGCAGCCGCGACTCAGCAGTCTCGAAACTCCACGAATCGCGGGAGGCGTTCTGCTGCATTTCCAAGGCGCTGGTGGCGACTCCGCCCGCATTGCTGGCCTTGCCTGGCGCGAACCGAACCCCGGCGGCCTTGAACACTTCGATCGCCTTCGGGGTGGTAGGCATGTTGGCTCCCTCGGCGACCATCCGGACCCCGTTCTTCACCAACGTCGCCGCATGCTGGTCATCCAGCTCGTTCTGGGTGGCGCACGGGAAAGCGACATCGCAGGGAATATCCCAGATTGAACCGTCCGAAATTACCCGGGATCTGCCGCCGACCGCCGCAACATAGTCGGCGACCCGGCCCCGGCGGACCTCCTTGACATCTTTGAGTACCTCAAGGTTGATCCCGGCCTCGTCGACCAGGTAGCCCGAGGAGTCCGAGACCGCGATCACCTGGGCGCCGAGCTGCTGAGCCTTCTCCACGGCGTAGATCGCGACATTCCCCGAGCCGGAGACCACCACGGTCTTGCCCTCGAAAGAGTCATCGGCCTCCTTCATCATCGCCTGGGCGAAGAAGACCGTGCCGTAGCCAGTCGCCTCGGTCCGCACCAGCGAACCACCCCAGGTGGTCCCTTTACCCGTGAGCACACCCGATTCGTACTGGTTGGTGATCCGCTTGTACTGGCCGAAGAGGTAGCCGATCTCACGACCGCCGACCCCGATGTCACCGGCTGGGACGTCTACATACTCGCCCAGGTGCCGGTACAGCTCGGTCATGAACGACTGGCAGAACCGCATAATCTCGGCGTCCGACTTACCCTTGGGATCGAAGTCCGACCCTCCCTTGGCGCCGCCGATCGGCATTCCGGTCAGGGAATTCTTGAACACCTGCTCGAAACCCAGGAACTTGATGATGCTCAGGTTCACGCTGGGGTGGAAACGTAGCCCACCCTTGTACGGGCCGAGTGCCGAGTTGAACTGGACCCGGAAACCACGGTTGATCTCGATCTGGCCGGCATCGGTTACCCACGGCACCCGGAAGATGATCTGACGCTCCGGCTCACAGATCCGCTTCAGGATCGACCATGCGGTGTAATCCGGATGGTCGGCGATCGGCGCCAGGGAATGCATCACTTCGAAGACCGCCTGGTGGAACTCCGGTTCGCCAGGGTTGCGCGTCAGCACGGTCTCGTACATCGGTCGAAAGTCGGGATGAAGGGCGCTGTCCATAGTCGGGACCCTACTGGCGCCGGACCCGGAAGCTCCTGTGCCAACCAGATGCCGGACGTCACGACCGTGGTGAGCTGGCGCGGGTGATGGCACAGCAAGACCCCCGACCCGAAGGCCGGGGGTCTGCCGCCTCGACCGGATCAGCGGACCCGGTCAGTCTCGTCGTGGATTCGTAGCGCGACCTGGCGCAACTTGTCGGAGTGGGCCTTGGCGTGGTGGGCGCAGAACAGGAGCTCGCCACCGCCGGACAG
Organism: uncultured Propionibacteriaceae bacterium; assembly: GCA_938046585.1. Lineage (GTDB taxonomy): Bacteria > Actinomycetota > Actinomycetes > Propionibacteriales > Propionibacteriaceae > Fen-668. The sequence continues at coordinate 319,936 of CALIWR010000005.1, forward strand.
CGTCACCCGCAGGTACGCCTGCGCGCCGCACCGGTCACACCGGTCGGCTGCGGTCAGTGAGTCGTCGTACAGGGTCGTGCTCACAGTGCCTCTCTTCCCGTTCAGGTGTCGCTGGGACGTGCTGTGCGGGTCGTGTTCCCTCACACTGCTCCGGGCCGGAACAGCGTATATCTCATCCATCATGCGTCAACATGGGACCCGAGTGGAATGTTCCCCGTGCCCCGGTGGCTTGAGTCGAGCAGGCTCAAGTATAGCGGGCAGGTCCTGTCTGGCTGTACCTGCCGTGCCATGCCGGCGTTGTCCGTCCCGGTCGCTAACCTTCGCTGCGTGACTGAACCGACCCGTTCCACCCGTCGCAGCGCCGCTGGGCAGCTGGGCCACGACTACGAGGCCCGGCACCTGTTGGTCTTGGAGGGCATGGATGCGGTGCGGAAACGACCCGGCATGTACGTCGGATCCAACGGCACCCCAGGGCTGATGCACTGCCTGTGGGAGATCATCGATAACTCCGTAGATGAGGCTTTGGCTGGTTTCGGTGACCGGATCGAGGTGGAGCTGCGGGCCGATGGCTCGGTGATGGTGGCCGACCATGCCCGCGGGATCCCGGTCGACATCCACCCGGGTACCGGGCTGAGCGGGGTGGAGGTGGTCTTCACCAAACTGCACGGTGGCGGGAAATTCGGTGGTGGCTCGTACAACGCGGCCGGTGGCTTGCACGGGGTTGGGGCCTCGGTGGTGAACGCGTTGTCGTCTCGGCTGGATGTCGAGGTCGACCGCCGCGGCGCCACTTGGTCGATGTCGTTTCGCCGCGGCGTGCCTGGAGTCTTTGACGGCGACGGGCCGGATGCCCCGTTCACCCCCGGCGCCCAGCTCCGCCGGACCGGTACGGTGGCCAAGAACCGGACCGGTACCCGGGTCCGCTACTGGCCCGATCGGCAGATTTTTGTCGTGGGCGCTGAGATCCAGGTAGAACCGGTTCTGAATCGGGCCCGGCAGACGAGCTTTATGGTGCCCGGCCTGCAGCTGCGGGTGAGCGATCAGCGCGGACCAGAGCCCAGAACTGAGGTATTCCAGCACAACGGTGGGATCAGTGAGTTCTGCGACTTCCTGGCTGCCGGCGAGCCGGTCACCGAGGTGATTCGCCTGCGTGGCCGAGACCAGTTCACCGAGACGGTGCCGATGTTGGACGACGCCGGCACCATGACCCCGACCGATGTCGAACGGGATCTGGAAGTCGATATCGCGGTGCGGTGGGGGCAGGATTATGAAACCAGCCTGCAGTCCTTCGTCAACATCATCGCCACCCCCAAAGGCGGCACCCACGTCCAAGGTTTTGAACGGGGCCTGGTACGGGCCTTCGGCAAGGGCTTAGACGGGACCCGGATCATGAAGAACGGTGAGGAAATCGTCAAAGACGACATCCTGGAAGGACTCACCGCCGTGGTCACGGTCCGGCTGGCCGAGCCACAGTTCGAGGGACAGACCAAAGAGGTCCTGGGGACCCCGGCCGTGTCGCGGATCGTGGCCCGGATCGTGGAGTCGGAACTGCTGGAGTACCTGACTGCGACCAAGACCAACATTCGCAGCCAGGCCCGGGCCCTGATGGAGAAAGTGGTGGCGGCCTCCCGGACCAGGGTTGCCGCCCGTACCCATCGGGAGGCGCAGCGGGCGAAGAATGCTCTCGAATCGTCGACCTTGCCGCCCAAGCTGGCTGACTGCCGCTCCCACGATGTCGACCGCACTGAACTGTTCATCGTCGAGGGTGATTCGGCGATGGGCACCGCCCGGTTGGCTCGCAGTTCCGAATTCCAGGCGCTGCTGCCGATCCGAGGCAAAATCCTCAACGTACAGCGGGCCTCGGTGACCGACATGCTGCGCAATGCGGAATGCGCAGCCATCATCCAGGTCGTCGGGGCCGGCTCCGGGCGGACCTTCGACGTGGAGCAGGCCCGGTACGGCAAGGTCATTTTCATGGCCGATGCGGATTCTGACGGCGCCCACATCCGTTGTTTGCTGGCGACCCTGTTCTTCAAGTACATGCGGCCACTGGTGGAAGCGGGCCGGGTCTATACGGCGGTGCCGCCGTTGCACCGGTTTGAAATCATCCAACCCAAGAAGGGTCAGCCGAAGTACCTGTACACCTACTCTGACCCGGAGTATCAGCGTAAGGCGGCCGAGCTTACCAAGCGGGGGATCCGGTTCGCCGAGCCGCAGCGTTACAAGGGGCTGGGGGAGATGGACGCCGACCAGCTGGCCGACACCACGATGTCCCCTGGGAACCGGACCTTGCGCCGGCTCACCGTCGACGACGCGGAGGCGGCCACTCGGACCTTCGAACGGTTGATGGGCAACGAGGTGGGCCCGCGTAAGGAGTTCATTGTCGAGGGGGCCTACCGTCTCGATGCGGAGACGATTGACGCCTGATGAACGCTGGCCTGGCCTGAGTAGCAGGTTGATCCGACGGGCACCGGACAGCCCGACGACAGCATCAGACCGGGCGGCTGCCGATGCCGTCGATCGGCTGGGAGACGGGAATGCCCGAGCCGTCGCGACGCGGGTCTGTGTCAGGCAACGGGACTGGCACCCCGGAGGCCGCCGCAGCCGCGGCCGGGGTCAGGCCCGCCCAAGCCCGCAGCAGGACATCCTCGCCCTTGAGGAAGCGGTGACAGCGGACACCGCCGGTGGCGCGGCCCTTGCCGGGATACTGCGCCAGTGGCGTCACTTTGACCGTACCGGCGTCGGTTCCGGGCAGCGCCGACCGGGAACCGGCGACGGTGACTACCTCGCCGTCGTTGACCGGTGCCGCGCCGAAGAACACGACCTTGGCGGCTTGCGCCAGTTTGATGCCGGCCATCCCGCCGCCGGAACGGCCCTGGGGGCGCACCGTGGAGGCGGGGAAGTGAAGCAAGCTGGCGTCAGACGTGATGAAGACGAGATCGTGCTGGTCGTCGGTCAGCTCGACCGCGCCGACCACCGAATCGCCCTCGTCGAGGCGGATCAGATCCCAGCAGTCCTTGCCTAGGATCTCGGGATTGGTACGTTTCACCATGCCGCGTTCGGTGCCGAAGGCCCAGATCCCGGTTTCGGGTCCAAGCCGGGTCAGCCCCAGTACCCGCTCACCGGGGTCGAGTGACACCAGTTCGGTTACCGAGGAACCGCCCTGGACGTGGGGGGCTGCCGCCTGTGGCGGCACCGAGGGCAGGTCGATGGCCTGCAGCCGGTATACCCGGCCCAGGTTGGTGAGCACCCCCAGCTCGCCGCGGGTGGTGGTCTCGACCTGGGAGATGATCACGTCGTGCGCGCAACGGGGACCGCCTGAGCCGAGCGCCGCGGGGCCATCCACCCGAGCCACCCGGCCGGTCGAGGACAGCAGGACCCGGCAGGGGCCATCGGGAACCTCAAGCGCCGCCGCGGTCGCTTTAGCTGAGGGCGTCACCGCGCCCGATCCAGACAGCAGCACGGTACGGCGGGCAGTGCCCAGCGTCTTGGCGATCTGGTCGAGCTCGTCGCTGACCAGCTGACGTAGCCGGGTCGGGTCGTCGATAATCGCCTGCAACCGGCTGATGTGTTTCTCAAGTTGGTCGCGTTCCTGCTCCAACTCGATGGTGGACAAGCGGGTCAGCCGACGCAGTTGCATATCGAGGATGTACGTCGCCTGGGCCTCGGACAAGTCGAAAGCCTCGATCAGCCGCTGCCGGGCAGCGGCGGCGTCATCGCTGGAGCGGATGATCGCGATCACCTCGTCGATGTCGAGGATCGCGATCAGCAGCCCCTGAACCAGGTGTAGCCGGTCGGTGGCCTTGCCAAGTCGGAACTGGGTCTGACGCAGGGTGACTGAGAGCCGGTGGTCCAGGTAGACCTGCAGCATCTCCTTCAACGACAGGGTGCGTGGCTGGCCGTCGACCAGGGCCACCGCGTTGATCCCGAACGAGTCCTCCAGCTTGGTCAGCCGGTAAAGTTGTTCGAGCATCGCCTCCGGATTGATCCCGTTCTTCACCTCGATCACCAGACGCATCCCGTTGGTGAGGTCGGTGAGGTCCTTGATGTCGGCAATCCCGGATAATTTTTTGGACTGGACCAGATTCTTGACCTGTTCGATGATCCGCTCGGGGCCGACCAGATACGGCAATTCCGTGACCACGATTCCACGCCGCCGCGGGCTGACCTGCTCGACCCGGGCCGTAGCCCGGATCTTGAAAGTGCCCCGTCCGGTCTGGTACGCGTCTCGGACCCCGTCCAGTCCCACGATCTTCCCGCCGCCAGGCAGATCCGGTCCAGGGACGAAACGCATCAGGTCCTCGACTGTGGCGTCGCGGTGGCGCAGCAGATGCTTCAGCGCCTGCACCACCTCGACCAGGTTATGGGGGGCGATATTGGTGGCCATCCCGACAGCGATGCCGGTGGCTCCGTTGACGAGCAGGTTCGGGAAGGCGGCGGGCAGCACCGCCGGCTCGGTGCCCTTACCGTCGTAGTTGGGGCGGAAATCGACGGTGTCCTCGTCTAGCCCGGTGGTCATGGTGGCCGCTGGAGCCGCCATCCGGCATTCGGTGTATCGCATGGCCGCTGGCCCGGCATCCAGGGAGCCGAAGTTACCGTGCCCGTCGACCAGCGGCAGCCGCATCGCCCAGGGCTGGGCCAGTCGAACCAGGGCGTCGTAGATCGCCGCATCGCCATGGGGATGCAGTACACCCATCACTTGGCCGACCACCCGGGCGCACTTGACGTGTGGCCGGTCCGGGCGGATCCCCATCTCGTCCATCGTGTAGAGGATCCGACGTTGGACCGGTTTCAACCCGTCACGGGCGTCCGGCAGCGCCCGGGAATAGATCACCGAATAGGCGTATTCCAGGAACGACGACTCCATCTCGGCCGACACGTCGATGTCGACGATCCGCTCTGCGAGGTCCTCTTCCAGTTCAACGGCCGGGCGTTTCGCCATGCTCCTCCTTCAGGTTCGTGGGGCATTCTAGGGCCGCTGTGCCGGGCGACCGTTCGACCCACGACACCCGCTATGGCCTCGTCAGATGCGATCGCGGACCTTGCGGGCCAGGGAGAAGCCGTCCGGCCCGAAGACCACGGGGCGGGGATTCCTGACGTCCTCGGGAGGCGGGGTGTCGAGCCGTTCGCCGGGGGTGCCGTGGGCGAGGACCTGTTCGACCGGGTTCAGCTGCCGGATGGCGATTGCCCGGACCCGCTTCGGCGCGTACTCGGCGAATTCGGCGTACAACATCGGGTCGTGCTGGCCATCGTCGCCGACCAGCAACCAGGAGATATGGGGGAAATCGCGAGCCAGGTGACGCAAGGCGTTGCGTTTGTGATCCAGTCCGGAGCGGAACCAGCCAGTATTCGTGGGGCCCCAGTCGGTCAGCAGCAAGGGCCCGGCAGGATAGCGGTGCCGGTTCAGGAAACGACGCAAGAAAGGCAATGTGTTCCAGGAGCCGGTCGAAACATAGACGATTGGTGAGCCGCTATGCCGGGCCAGCAGATCTCGGTACAACTCGGCCATGCCGGGTACCGCCTGGCGGGCGTTCTCGGTGGCGACGAAGGAGTTGTAGGCGGCGATGAGGGGGCGCGGTAGCCAGGTCGAAATGACCGTGTCGTCGATGTCACTGACAATCCCGAAGGCCACGTCCTTGGCGACGACGAGCACATCGGCCTCAGTCGGATCGGCCTGCTCGGTCTCGACGAGGACGGTGTGCCAGCCCGGCTCGAGACCGTGCTCTTTGATGTGGACGTCGATGTATCCGCCCCGGTCGGTGGTGGCCTCGACGCGCCGCTCGCCGAGCCGGATCGTGACCGGCCGTGAGACACAGGCCAGGGTGAAGAAATTGCGCCAACCGCGGCGCTCCAGGAGCCGGCGGACCTCGGCCCCGACCATGCCGCGGGGGCGTTTGGGCGCGAGAGAGAGCCGGGCCAATACCCGTAGAGTTCGGTGGTTGCCGTAGCCGACGTACGCGGTGATGGTTTCCACCCACCCAGCCCGCCGGGCCACGGCCTCGACGCGCCGGTTGATGGCGGTCTCGATACGGGCGGCGAAGAAAGGTCTCGTCGACATGGCATGAACTTAGCGTGTGGGCTTACGCCGTCCATGGTGCGAACCGCTGGTCGACTAGTGGGAGGATGTGCCGCGTGACCTTGCCTGACACCACTGGCTCGTTGCGGGCTGATGTCGCCGCCTGCGGATACTTCCCAGACCTGGTGAGCGACGGCGTACTGCTGGCTCTGGGAGACGAGCCGCTGGTGCGTCACCTGGTACACCACGAGGCCACCTTCCAGGAGGATTCCCTGCACCGGCACCTGACGGTATTGGCCTTGACCGAGACCCGGCTGGTGGTGGGGCACACCGATGAATATACGTTGGAATTGGCGCCGCTGCAGGCAGCCAGTACCACCGAGGTGGTGCCGCTGGAACGCCTGACGTCGGTTTCACTGAGCCGTGTCGTCAGCTGCCCGGAGAAGTTCGGGACACCGCAGTCCCGAATCGAGGAGGCCTGGCTAACGGTCGGCTGGGGAACCCTACGGCGGCTGGATCTTGAACCAGCCGGCTGCGGCGATCCCAGTTGCGAAGCCGACCATGGTTACATGGGCAACGTGACCACAGAAGATCTCACGGTACGCATGAGCGCGGCCGCGGACGGTGTCGACAATGTCGAGAAGCTGGTCGGTTTCGCCGTCGAGGTGCAACGACGTACCGGAACCGGCGCCACAACTACCCGGGTGGCTCGATGAACGAGCCGCTGCTGCCGGCGTACGGGTCCGGTTCATTGTCGGATGTTCTGCCCAGCATCGGTGCCCAACTGGGTTTGCCGGGATGCCGCCAGGATGTGCTGGGATTACCGCCGGGGCAGCGGTGGGTGGTGCTGCTGATTGATGGGCTGGGCTGGCACCCGATCCAGTCGGCATTGGCGGCCACCCCCTTTCTGGCCGCCTCGATCGGTCACGGGAGCCGGATCACCGCCGGGATCCCCAGCACCACGGTCACCTCGCTGACCAGCCTGGGGACCGGGCTGCCGCCGGGGCTGCACGGGGTCGCCGGGCTGACCCTGCGTAACCCGGGGACAGGCAAGATTTTCTGTCCGCTCTCGTGGGACACCACCACCGCGCCGCAGGACTTCCAGCCGCTGCCGACGATCTTTGAACGGGCTCGCGCCGAGCAGGTAGTGGTGACCAGCGTCTTGCCGATGCGGTTCGAGAACAGCGGGCTGACGATGGCAGGGCTTCGAGGCGGGCTTTTCGAGCCGGTCGTCGACGAGACCGACGATGAGGAGAAAATCCGCCTAACGGTAGCCGCTGCGGCTCGGGGGGAGCGGTCCCTGGTTTACCTGTACGACCGGTGGCTGGACCACGCCGGTCACCTGTCGGGGATCGCATCCGACCACTGGTATCAGCGACTACTGCAGATCGATGCCTTCGTGGCTGAACTGCGCGACCGGCTACCGGACGACACCCGGCTGGTGGTTACTGGTGATCACGGCATGGTGGATGTGCCCGAGGATCATCGGATCGTGATCGAGGACCAGCCGGACCTGTTGGCCGACGTTGACCTGATCGGGGGCGAGGCCCGGATGCGTCAGCTGTACACCGACCATCCCGAGGCGGTCGCTGCCCGGTGGGCCCAGCGGTTGGGGGACCTGGCCTGGGTCCGGACCCGGCAGCAGGCAGTGGCCGAGGGGTGGTTCGGGAAACTTGCGCCTCGAGTCGCCGGCCGGTTCGGCGACGTCGTGGTCGCCATGCGTGACGACTGGGCGGTGCTGACCCATGAACTCAGCGGCGAATTTAGCCTGGTAGGGATGCACGGTTCCCTGACCGCTCCGGAGCTGGAGATCCCCCTGATCGTCGAATAGCAACAGGGATTCCGCCCTGCGGATGGGCGACCATGGTGGGCCGGGTGTGCTGGCACCGTTTGGCGAAGAAGCCGAGGTGACGGGGCGTATCCCAGGTTCGATCCATGGCTGCTGTGTGGTGCGTCCGACTATTCCTTGGAGCCGAACATGATCTCGTCCCACGACGGCACCGAGGCTCGCTTGCTGCGGCTACGCCGGGTCTTGGCGGGCTTGGTCTTCGGAGTCGGATCCGTCGGCTGCTCGGGGATTGCCGCCGTCTCGTTCGGCGGTTCCGGGGTCGGAGCCGGCCGAGTGTTTCGGGGTTTGCGGCGCTGCCTGCGAGAAACAGGGGCCGGTGGCACAGGTGCCACAGGGCTCTCGGGTGGCTCTGGCTCAGGGTTGGCAGCCGACGCGCTCTGCGTTAGGGACCATTCGGGGTCGTCGCGAGGAGTGACTGGGGTTTGCAGGCCGGTGTAGATCCGGACCGAATCCTCATCAATACCCGAGATCATCTCGTACAGCACATCCATCTCAGATGATGGGGCGACCAGGTCGTAGACCCCGTCCACCTCGGCGAGCTCGGCTGGGCTGTAGTCGGGCACTTCGGTCTCGGAGGTGTACTCGTCGGGGCCACGTTCCGGCATGGTTGCCTTGACCAGCGCCAGATCGTCGTCCAGGTCCACGGTGGGCTCGCTGTCGGGGTCGACATGGCGCCGCCGAACCGTGGTGGCGGGCTCGGCCTCGTCGATCAGCCAGCGGGCTGCGTCGTTCTCGGCCACTGAGAACCGGCCACCAGTGTCGTAGGTGAATAGCGCTTCCTGCCGGGTCCCGTCCGCCTCGTAGCCGGCCTGGACGACCCAGCGTCCGTCGCCGCGTTTCCAGCTGTCCCAGTCCACGTCGTCCACGTCGAGACCACGGCTGCGCAGTCGTTGTCCGATGGTGGCTTCCAGAGCGCGGGTCGACGCGGCTTCGCCGCGGCGTCGTACCGGGGCTGCCTGGGCCACACCGACCACGTGGGCGCGTTCAGCGAGCACAGGGGCAGCGAAGGCCTCGATCCGCTCTGCCGGCACGCCAGCAGCCTGCGCGACCTCATCCAGGCTCTCACCGGCTCGGATGCGCGCTTGGATCTCGCGGGGGCGAAGTTGGCTTTCCATCTCGATCTCCAGTTGTCCCAGGCGCGGGCGATCCCCCCGCACGGCTGCGCGGAGTCGAGCGTCGACAGCGATGGAGATCTCCTCGTCGTCGGGCGTGACCACGAGCAGTGCTCCGTCGGGGGTAAGGCCGAGGAGTCGCCCAGTCCGCATCAGGTGGCCGTTCGTTTGGTGTTGGTTGGGGCCAACCTACCGGTACCAGGCCCCAAACCCCTTCAACTGCACCATCCTCCCGTTTGGCGTGCCTATTCGAGGGTGGATGCCCACGGGGTTGACACGTGTGGTACACATGCTTCCCGACCTGGACCGCACCCAGAACCCACCCTGAGGGAGCCGTCGGACCGGGACAGACGTCAAGGATGAGGGAAGAGCGATGGCCACTGACTACGACGCACCACGTAAGACCGACGAGGATTCCAACGAAGACAGCATCGAGGAACTCAAGAGCCGTCGCAACGACAAGAACTCAGGCAAGGTCGACGAGGACGAGGCGGAAGCCGCCGAGGCCTTCGAATTGCCCGGAGCAGACCTGTCGCATGAGGAATTGACGGTCCGGGTACTGCCGCGGCAGGCCGACGAGTTCACCTGCGGTTCCTGCTTCCTGGTCAAGCACCGCAGCCAGATCGCCGAGGAACGCAATGGCGTCGAGTACTGCGTCGACTGTGTCTGATGCTGCACCGTATGGTGCCCCCGGTTTGGCCAGGGGCACCATGGCAGCGGCCCTGTGATCAGACCAGTTCCTTGTCCGCCACCCACTGCTTGACCTTGCGCGTCGAGTAGCGTCCGACTAGAAGCTGGGTCACCCCCACTCCGAGCGATGAGGCCACGAACCAGGTCACCGCTTCCCGGGTGGGAACGTCCGGGTCGTTCGGGTCCGGCGGGGTGTTGCCGGTGGCGACCTGCCACATCTTGCGCACCACAAACTGGGCGATCAGTGCGGTGACGGCCCCGACGACCATCGGGTATGTCTTCTCCAGAATCTTGTTGTCCATCTCTCCTCCTGGCCGGATGCCCCCACCGTACCGGGCTGAGGCTGGTCGATTCACGGTCCGACTAGGGTGAGCTCATGTCCTCCGGTGAACACCCGCGCCTGTACCGGCCGATGAGCATGATCGAGCAGAACCAGTGATGCCGGTACGGGTCGAGGTGCTGCGCCTAGATCAGGGGCTGCCATTGCCTGCGTACGCCCATCCTGGTGACGCTGGCGCCGACCTGGCTATCCGCGACGATGTGACGATCGGGCCCGCAGAACGGGTCTTGGTCGATACCGGGATCGCGGTGGTGATCCCCGACGGCTATGTGGGCCTGGTCCATCCTCGGTCTGGGCTGGCGGCCCGTCACGGCCTGACGATCGTAAACGCACCGGGCACGATCGACGCTGGCTACCGTGGCGAGATTCGGATCAATCTGCTGAACACCGATACCGAACAGGCGGTGAGCCTACGTCGCGGTGACCTGATCGCCCAGCTGGTGGTGCAGCCGGTGGTACAGGCAAATTTCATCGAGGTGTCGGACTTGCCGCCATCGGTACGGGGCCAGGCCGGTCATGGTTCGAGCGGCGGGGTCGCCGGTTGGCGTAGCGTGGGCGCCGACACCGACGGACAGGAAGACACGACGTGATTTTCGGGCGCAAGAAGAAGGCCGCGGTACCCGCTTCACCCGACAGTGCCGACCCCACGCAGGAGCCGGACGAGGAGACTGACCGTGAGCCGGACCCGGCAGCGGACGAGGATGCTGATGCCGAAGTCCGCGACGACTCTGAGGACGAGGACGACGTTTCCGAGGACGAAGACGACTCTGACGAAGATGACGATTGGGACGAGGACCCAGCCGAGTGGCGCTCAGAGGGTCCCTTCGACCTCGACGAGGTCGACCTTGATGGTGATGAGGTCGAGCGGATGGACCTCGGAGCCCTGATCATCACCCCCGAAGAGGGGATGCAATTGCAGATCGTGGCAGATGCCGAGACCCGGCAGGGAATGGCCCTGGTGGCTGTTCTGGGAGCCTCCGCCATCCAGGTTGAGGTACGGGCCGCTCCCAATAGTGGCGGCTTCGCGAAAGAGATTCGCGGTGATATTGAAGCCGAGACCAAAGAGGCTGGCGGTACCTGCGACGTGGCCAGGGGCCCATTCGGGATCGAATTGCGACGGGTCGTTGCGGCAACCGACCAGGAAGGCAACGAGGGCTTTGCCCCGCTACGGGACTGGTTCGCGGAGGGACCTCGCTGGCTGCTGATCGGCCGGCTGATGGGGGAGGCCGCCCTGGATGTGAACGGAGAGGGCGCTTCGCTAGTCATGGAAGAATTCTTCGGCAACCTCATCGTACGGCGCGGCAGCGAGGCGATGGGTGCTGGGCAGACCGTCCCGATCACGATCCCACAAGGCTGACGGTGCCGGTGCTGTGGCGCCGGTTAGCGCACCGGATCCGGTCATCGGACCAGGCCTCGGCCTCCCCGGACCTAGCCGAGCGAGACCGCTACGTCGCAGCCCAGCCAATCGCCTCGGTTCGGGTCCAAGATCGGGTACGGCTGCGGGGAACGCTGCAGTCGATCGCCTACACCTCGACTGCGCGCCGCCTGGAGGCAGAGCTGAGAGACGAGACCGGAGCGATCATCGTGATCTGGATGGGACGTCAGACGATCCCGGGACTGGTCGCTGGTCGGGTCCTGGAGGTTCGGGGGACCTTGACGATCAGCGAGGGACGACGGGTGATTTTCAACCCCGCCTACGAGATCGTGCCCTGAACGGCTGCGGGCTTCGGCTGCCGCGGTGACAGGAACCGCGACAGATGCCGCTCCTGCTCCGGGTCGACGAGGAACAGCAGCTCGTCCCCAGCCTCCAGACAGCTGTCGGGTTCGGGGGGCAGGCCGCGTCCATCACGGATGATCGCGGTCAGCACCGCCTCACCCGGCCACTCCAGGTCACCAATCCGCCGGCCCACTGCCGGCGACACCTCAGGCAGGGTCATCTCGACCAGATTGGTTCGGCCTTTCTGGAAGGTCATCAGCCGGACCAAGTCACCGACCGTGACCGCCTCCTCGACCAGCGCGCACATCAGCCGAGGTGTCGAGACCGCGACATCCACCCCCCACATCTCGTCGAACAGCCACTCGTTACCGGGGTGGTTCACCCGCCCGACGGTACGCGGTACCCCGAATTCGGTCTTGGCCAGCAGTGCATGCACCAGGTTGGCCTTGTCATCCCCGGTGGCCGCGATCGCCACGTCACAGGAGTCCAATCGAGCCTCGGCCAACGAGTCCATTTCGCAGGCATCCGCCTGCAGCCATTCCGCGTCTGGTACCGAGGCCGGTCTGATCACTGCCGGGTCCCGGTCGATCAGCAGCACCTGGTGACCGTTGCCGATCAGTTCCCGCGCGATCGAACGGCCGACATTGCCGGCTCCCGCAATCGCCACCCTCATCGCTGCCTCCTACTGTTCCACCGGGGCGGCACCTAGAACCGCCTCGACGTCCGGGATCCGGGCTGATTCCACCATCGCGTACACGATGTCACCGGACTGCAGCACGGTGGCGTCGTTCACCACGGCCCCCGAACCGTACCGGGTGATGGCGGGAATCGGGGTGTCGGCTGCGGCCTCCAGGTCACGGATTCGGCGCCCAACCCAGCCGCTGTGGTACGGAACTTCGATCAGGCGCACCGCGCCAGCCGGGTCCCGCCACAGGCTTTCAGCGCCGACCGGGAGCAGCCTGCGCAGCACTTGGTCCGCCGCCCAGCGCACCGTCACCACGGTCGGGATCCCCAGCCGCTCGTACACCTCGGCCCGACCCTGGTCATAGATCCGGGCTACCACATTGTCGACGCCGAAGTTCTCCCGGACCACTCGCGCAGCCAGGATGTTGGAGTTGTCTCCGTTGGAGACTGCGGCGAAACCGTCGGCGTGCCCGATATCGGCGGCGATCAAGATGTCGCGGTCGAAGCCGACTCCCGTGACCGTCGAACCGCGAAAGCCCGGGCCAAGACGTCGGAAGGAGTCGGAGTTGACGTCGATCACCGAGACGGTGTGCTGGCGTCGCTCCAGGCCGCGCGCCAGGAGCGACCCGACCCGGCCGCATCCCATGATCACGTAGTGCATCTGGACCTCATTCCTCCCCTGATGGCACCACCGTAGCCGGGCTCTGACCAGGGCCCGGCAGTCCGGGCCGGGATCGCCTGCAGGTCGTATTGTCCTCGGGTGATGATGGCCGACTTCCCGATCAGTTTGCAGGTCGGCGACCTGGTGGGCCCGGTCCAGGTTGGGGCGATCGCTCACGGCGGGCACTGCGTGGCCCGGGTGGGGAGCTGGGTGATTTTTGTGCGTCATGCCTTGCCGGGGGAGACTGTTCAGGTGCGGATCACCGCTCGCAGGCAGCGGTACGGGTACGGCGACGCGGTCGCGGTTTTTGATGCCCATCCGCAGCGGGTGCCGCCGCCCTGCCCGGTGGCTCGCCCGGGTGGCTGCGGTGGCTGTGACTTCCAACATGCCTCGTTGCCGCTACAACGGCAGTTGAAGGCCGCGGTGGTCGCCGAGCAGCTTGAACGGCTGGCGGGCTACCACTGGACGGGTGAAGTGGAGGCTGTGCCCGCGGATACCGGGCAAGGCTGGCGAACCCGGATGCGATACCGGGTTAGTGACGATCACCGGCTCGGATTACGTCGTCATCGAGGTCATGATCTGGTCGAACTGCCCGAGGCTGGCTGCTGGATTGCCCACCCCGGGCTGCGTCCGGTTCCGGGCCCGGCGCTGACCGGGGCTACCCCGGGCGCCGAGGTGGTACAGGCAGGGGTGGACGGTGCGGTCCTGGTGGCCGGTGAAGTGGTCGCCGGCCCTTCCCGGCTACTCGAGCAGGCTGCCGGTTTCGACTTCCACGTCGAGCCGGACGGGTTCTGGCAGGTGCACCCCGCGGCCGCCGACATCCTGGTCACGGCGGTTCGTGAGGGTCTTGGGCCGCTGCCGGGTGAATCGGCCTGGGATCTGTACTGCGGAGTGGGGCTGTTCGCGCGGATGCTGGTGGCGCAATCGGTCACGGTCCGGGCGGTGGAATGGTCCCGCCCGGCGGTCGCCCTCGCCCGCCGCAACGTCGCCCGGGCTCGAACCGAGCAGGGCCGGGTTGAACGGGTGATCCGACGATGGCCGGGCCAGGTCGACCTGGTGGTGCTGGACCCACCTCGCTCCGGCTGCGGCGCGACAGTGGTAGCCGAGATCGCCCGCCGCCGGCCCCGACGCGTGGCCTATGTGGCCTGTGACCCGGCCGCCTTGGCGCGCGATCTGGCCGATTTTGCCATTCATGGTTACCAGACCAGCGAGGTCCGCGCCTTTGATCTTTTCCCGATGACTCATCATGTGGAGTGTCTGGCGGTGCTGGAACCAGATGAGTCCAGATGAGGCCACTCTCACCCTTCTTGATCGCCCAGCACGCATCGGCCATTGTTCTTTCAGGCCCTTCGAGGGAAGGAGCCGGGGGATATCACCGGGTCATTGTGGTCGGGTGATAGTAATCGAAAGGTGTACCTGTTCATGAACGCTGTTTCTGCTTACGTGACCAGCCTGCTGCTCGTCGCGTCGGATCGTTTCGGCAAGGCGGCCAAGGGTGCGACCGCGGTCGAGTACGGGCTGCTGGTGGCGCTGATCGCGGCTGTGATCATCGCAGCTGTGACCGCTTTCGGTCAGGAGGTCCGCGACGTCTTCGCCCAGGTTCAGACGGCCATGCAGGGCCGGAGCCGCTGATTCCGTAGCCAAACCAGGCCAGGCCGGTCGCCCCTCGAGGCGGCCGGCCTGGTCATTTTTCCCAGGTGAGGTGGTTCTCATGTGGATTGCGGTAACGGTCGGAATTGCGTCATTCTGATGGTGGCCCTTCGAGGGAAGGAGCCGGGGGATATCACCGGGTCATTGTGGTCGGGTGATAGTAATCGAAAGGTGTACCTGTTCATGAACGCTGTTTCTGCTTACGTGACCAGCCTGCTGCTCGTCGCGTCGGATCGTTTCGGCAAGGCGGCCAAGGGTGCGACCGCGGTCGAGTACGGGCTGCTGGTGGCGCTGATCGCGGCTGTGATCATCGCAGCTGTGACCGCTTTCGGTCAGGAGGTCCGCGACGTCTTCGCCCAGGTTCAGACGGCCATGCAGGGCCGGAGCCGCTGATTCCGTAGCCAAACCAGGCCAGGCCGGTCGCCCCTCGAGGCGGCCGGCCTTCGCCGTCCCTGGCGACGGTAGGCCTTCGTCGAGGCAGATCCGGGTCTAGGGCCCTGCCGACGGGATCGGAGAGGGTAACGTGGCCAGCAGCTCGCCGAGCGCAGAAGCCGGAAGAATGGCGATGCCCCGGCCGACATCGGCGAGTAGCAGGACCTGGTCACCGGGTTGGAAACCGAACAGGTCTCGGGCCCCCTTGGGGATCACAATCTGTCCCTTCGGGCCGATGGTCAAGGTGGCGGCGAAACGCCCCTCAACGGGTGGGAGACCGATGTCCTTCGGCACGATTCCTCCTGCAGGCTGCCTCTGGTAAGAGAAGTATGACCCCTTCAGGGCTTCCGACCAAGGTCGGCGGATTCTGCGACGGGACCAGATCGACGCTGGCAGACTGGCTCCCACGCCAGCGAGAGGACTCGTTGACGATGATACCTTGACGTCAAGGTATATCGGGTGGGGTGGCCCCATCCGTGACTGGAGGAGCGACCAGATGAGTGTCAACAGCTTCGGAGCCCGATCCACGCTCGACGTCGGCCAGACCTCGTACGAGATCTTCCGCCTGGACGCTGTCGAGGGTCAGGAGAGGCTCCCGTACAGCCTCAAGGTGCTGCTGGAGAATCTGCTCCGTACCGAGGACGGCGCCAATGTCACCGCTGACGATATCCGCGCCCTCGGCTGCTGGGATCCGACTGCTGAGCCCGACCGTGAGATCCAGTTCACCCCGGCCCGGGTGATCATGCAGGACTTCACCGGGGTGCCGTGTGTGGTCGACCTGGCCACCATGCGCGAGGCGGTCGCCGACCTCGGGGGCGACCCTGCCAGGGTCAATCCCCTGTCGCCGGCCGAGTTGGTGATCGACCACTCTGTGGTCGCCGACATCTTCGGCAGCAACGACGCTTTCCAGCGCAATGTGGAACTGGAATATCAACGCAATCGGGAGCGCTACCAGTTCCTGCGCTGGGGGCAGACCGCCTTTGACGATTTCACGGTGGTACCGCCCGGAACGGGCATCGTGCACCAGGTCAACATCGAGCACCTCGCGCGGGTGGTCTTTTCCCGCGCCAGCGGCGACGTGCTGCAGGCCTATCCCGACACCTGCGTCGGCACTGACTCCCATACCACCATGGTGAATGGGCTTGGCGTGGTGGGCTGGGGGGTTGGCGGTATCGAGGCCGAAGCTGCGATGCTCGGCCAACCGGTCTCGATGCTGATCCCCAACGTCGTCGGCTTCAAGCTGTCCGGAAGTCTCCCCGAGGGGACCACCGCCACCGACCTCGTGCTCACGATCACCGAGATGCTGCGCCAGCACCGGGTGGTGGGCACGTTTGTCGAGTTCTACGGGCCGGGTGTTTCCCAGGTGCCGCTAGCGAACCGCGCCACGATCGGCAACATGTCACCGGAATACGGCTCCACCATCGCAGTCTTCCCGATCGACGACAAGACCATCGACTACCTGCGCCTCACCGGCCGCGACGAACAGCAGCTGGCTCTGGTCGAGGCCTACGCCACGACGCAGGGTCTGTGGCACGACGACACCCGCGAACCGGTGTACTCACGGTACCTGGAGCTCGACCTGGCCACCGTGGTGCCCAGCATCGCCGGCCCGAAGCGGCCCCAGGACCGGATCGTACTGTCCGGCTCGAAGCAGGCTTTCGCTGAGGCACTGCCCGGCTACACCGACGATCCGCGGCGTTCGGTTCCCGTAACCCTGGCCGACGGGAGCGGCTTCGAACTCGGCCACGGCGCGGTCGCGGTCGCAGCAATCACGTCCTGCACCAACACCTCCAACCCGAGCGTGATGCTCGGCGCCGGGCTGGTAGCCCGCAAGGCGAACCAGCTCGGGCTGAACCGTAAGCCCTGGGTGAAGACCACTTTGGCCCCCGGTTCGCAGGTCGTGACCGACTACTACCGCCGGGCCGGGCTGGACCAGGACCTGGCGGCTCTGGGTTTCAACCTGGTCGGGTACGGCTGTACCACCTGCATCGGCAATTCCGGCCCGCTGATCGCAGAGGTCTCGCAGGCGGTCAATGAGCACGATCTGGCGGTGGTCGCGGTGCTGTCGGGGAATCGTAATTTTGAAGGCCGGATCTCACCGGACGTGAAGATGAACTACCTGGCCTCGCCGCCCCTGGTAGTCGCCTACGCTTTGGCTGGGACGATGGATATTGACCTGGACACCGAGCCGCTGGGAATCAGCAGGGACGGCCAGGAGGTCTACCTGAGGGATCTGTGGCCGAGCCAGCAGGAGATCGACGAGGTGGTCGCGACCGCGATCGGGGCCGACATGTTCGCCGAACGCTACGCCGACGTCTTTGCCGGGGACTCCACCTGGCAGGGCCTGCCGACCCCGGACGGGGAGATCTTCGCCTGGGATCCGGATTCGACCTACGTTCGTAAGCCTCCGTATTTCGAGGGGATGCCGCTTCAACCGGAACCGGTTCAAGACGTCAGCGGCGCCCGGGTGCTGCTGAAGTTGGGGGATTCGGTGACCACCGATCACATCTCGCCAGCCGGGTCGATCAAGGCCGACAGCCCTGCCGGGCGGTATCTGGCCGAGCACGGGGTGGCCCAGGCAGACTTCAACTCGTACGGCTCGCGGCGCGGCAACCACGAGGTGATGATCCGAGGCACCTTCGCCAACATCCGGCTCCGTAATCAGCTGGCGCCGGGCACCGAGGGCGGGGTGACGCGAGACTTCACCCAACCGGAGGGGCCGGTGACCAGCGTCTACGAGGCGGCCCAACACTATCGGCAGGCCGGCATCCCGCTGGTGATCCTGGCCGGCAGGGAATACGGCTCGGGATCGTCGCGGGACTGGGCCGCCAAGGGCACCGTCCTGCTCGGGGTCACGGTCGTGATCGCCGAGTCGTACGAGCGGATTCACCGTTCCAACCTGATCGGGATGGGGGTACTGCCACTGCAGTTCGTCGACGGCCAGAACGCCGACTCGCTCGGGCTGACCGGTACGGAGACCTTCGAGGTCACCGGGATCACCGAGCTCAACTCGGGCACCATCCCGAAGACGGTGACAGTCCGGGCCAGCGGGGCAGCCGCCCCGGTCAATTTCCAGGCCGTGGTCCGGATCGACACCCCAGGGGAGGCGGACTACTACCGCAATGGCGGCATCATGCCGTATGTGTTGCGTTCACTGCTGGCGTCGTAGTCGTTAGCCGGCCAGCGCCTCCCGCAGCAGGGTCGCGTACGCCTCGATCTGGCCGTCGCGATAGGTCGTGCGGGGCCAGAAGAAGCCCCGCAAGCCATCGCCCTTGGTACGCGGGACGACGTGCACGTGAAGATGGTGGACCGACTGCGAGACGGTGTTGTTGACCGCGACGAAACTGCCGTGAGCACCCAGCCCATCCACCATCGCCTGAGCCACCCGTTGGACCAGGCTGAACAGCGGGGTGAGCTGGTCCGTCGGCAGCTCCGGCAGGGTACGCACATGCCGCACCGGGCAAACCAGGGTGTGGCCGAGGAAGACTGGGCGATGGTCGAGGAAGGCCACCGCGGTCTCGGTCCGAGCTACTACCTGGGCGGCCAGGTCGCCGCGTACCAGCTGGCAGACGATGTCATCGGCAGGTCGCATGGGCTCACGGTAATGAACTAGTGCCTGCTATCGGGGCATGACATCTTGTACCTCATGGTGTCGATGCGGATCGCGGATACTCCGAGCCGGGGCGCCCGGGTGGCTTATGCCGTGCTGGCGTTCGTACTGGCTGGTCTGGGCGGGATGATCCTGTTGATCGTGGTCTCGCCGCTCATGAGCGCTGCCGAAGTCTGTCGCGTCGACCCGTTCGGACTATGCGGTTTTGTGGCCAGGACCCTGGTCTGGTTGGGTGCTACCTGTCTGGCGTTGGGCTGGAGTAGCTACGCGTTACGGCTGGGGGCCGGTTTCTGGGCGCTAATGGTGGCCGCGTTGCTGGTCTCGTTCCAGGTCGGGATCGAGGTGGTGGCGCTGTGGCCGATCCTGCTTTTTGTCGGGTTGCTGGTGGGGGCGGCACTGGTCAGCGACCCCGAGCGCCGGGGTCGCGGATCCCTGCAGCACTGGTTCCCGGTGGCCTTGGCGACGATTGTTTTCTTGGAATTCGGATTGTGGTGCTATGAGATCATCTGGGGCTAGGCGGTCGGGTCTGTGCGGTAGACCGGGACGGTCGCGGTGGAATGATCACGGTAATAGCGGTAGCCGGCGACGGCGAAGTCGGGTAGCTGGTCGGCGTTACGGATCCGTTCGCGAACCAACCAGGCCGCCATCTCACCGCGAGCCCGCTTGGCGAGGAAGGAGACCACCCGATAGCGGCCAGACCGGTCGGGATCCTCAAAACGCGGCGAGATCATCGGCCTAGGCAGCCGCCGGGTGTCGATTACCTTGGCGTACTCGGCCGAGGCCAGATTGACGATCACTGGTTCTCCCGGCGACACGGCCAGATCCTCGGCTACCAGGTCGCTGACCTGCTCGCGCCACACCTGATACAGACCCCGACCGTGAGCCGTGGTGAGCATTGTCCCCATCTTCAGCCGGTGCGGCTGGATCAGGTCCAGCGGACGCAGCAGCCCGTACAGACCCGACAGGATCCGCAGGCTGTGCTGGGCTTCGTCGAAGTCAGCCTCAGTGAACCGCTCGCCGGCCCGCAGCCCCCGGTAGACATCACCGGCAAAGGTCAGCACTGCTGGCCGGGCCGTTGCCGGCTGGGGAATGGTGAAGGTGGCATACCGCTGCCGGTTCACCTCGGCCAGCTCGGTCGAGATCCCCATCAATACGCGCAGATCATCAACCGAAAGACCACGAAGTCGATCGACCAGTGCCTGGGTCTGGGGCAGTAGCCGCGGCTGCGAATACCGAGACGTGACCAGTGGTGAGTCCAGGTCCAGCGATGTGGCGGGAGAGATCAGGCACAGCACCCGTACCAGGGTACGAGAAGCGCCCCCGGGTGCGGTCGCTGCGACAGACAGAGGTCCGACCGAGGTCGTCGATCTGGCCCCAGCAGTCGGACCAGGGGCGTGATCGTCGCCGGGGAGGCGGAAGCAGGCTGTGGCGAGACCCTAGACTCGCCCCTATGCCCCTGTTGGACCAGATCGGATCCCCTGCCGACCTGCGCGACCTCAGTCGTAGCCACGTCGCCGACTTGGCGGCCGAGATTCGAGCCTTCCTGATCTCCAGTGTGAGCCGGACCGGGGGACACTTGGGCCCCAATCTGGGGGTGGTGGAGCTGACGATCGCCCTGCACCGGGTGCTGGACTCGCCGCGGGATCCGATCATCTTCGACACCGGACACCAAAGTTATGTGCACAAATTGCTGACGGGTCGGCAGGGACAATTCGCCACGTTGCGGCAGGCGGGCGGGCTTTCGGGCTACCCGTCGCGGGCCGAGTCCGAACATGACTGGGTCGAGCATTCGCACGCCTCGGCTGCCTTGTCCTGGGCGGACGGGATGGCGAGAGGTTTTCGGCTGCGAGGTGAGAAACGGACCGTCGGCGTGGTGGTCGGCGATGGTGCGCTCACCGGAGGCATGGCCTGGGAGGCCTTGAACAATATTGCCGACGAGCCGGATCTGCCGATCGTGGTCGTGGTCAACGACAACGGCCGCTCCTACACACCCACGGTGGGTGGTGTGGCCAACCACCTGTCGGCGATGCGCACCGACAGACGGTACGAGCAGACCCTGCGGATTCTCAAGGACACCGTCTCCCACACCCCGGTCGTGGGGCGGCCGGCGTACGACCTGCTGCACGGGCTGAAGACCGGGATCAAAGACGTACTCGCTCCGCAGGGGCTGTTTTCCGACCTCGGGTTGAAGTACATCGGCCCGATCGATGGGCACGATCTGGTCGCCTTGGAGACTGCTTTCGCCCAGGCTAAAGGTTTCGGCGGACCGGTGATCGTGCACTGTCTCACCGTCAAGGGCCGCGGTTTCAAGGCCGCCGAGGACAACGACGAGGACGCCTTTCATTCGGTCGGCAGGATCAATGAACTGACCGGGGAGCCGTTGGCCGCAAAAGTGGCCCGCTCGTGGAACGACATTTTCGGTGAGGAATTGGTGCGGCTGGGGGCGGCTGACCCGTCGATTGTGGCCCTGACCGCTGCCATGCTGCACCCGACAGGCCTTGGCCCGTTCCAGGCCACCTTTCCGAGCCGGACCTTCGACGTTGGGATCGCCGAACAGCACGCCGTGGCCTGTGCCGCCGGGCTGGCCAGCGCCGGGCTGCACCCGGTGTTCGCGGTCTATGCCACATTCCTGAACCGGGCCTTCGACCAGCTCCTGATGGATGTCGCGCTGCACCAACTCCCGGTCACCTTGGTCCTGGACCGGGCTGGGATCACCGGACCAGACGGCGCCAGCCATCACGGGGTGTGGGACTTGGCGCTGCTGTCGACGGTGCCGGGGATCAGCCTCAGTTCTCCTCGCGACGCCCAACGGCTGCGACAGGCCCTGCAGACTGCGATGCAGATCGACGACGGCCCGTCGGTGGTGCGGTACTCACGTGATCCGGTACCCGACGAGATTCCCGCGTTGCGGACCGTGGACGGGGTGGATGTGCTGGCCACGGCCGGCGACTCGCGGGTGCTGGTGATCGGGTACGGGCAGCTGGCGGGCCTGGCCCTGGACGTCGCCGCCCGGCTCGGACAACAGGGGATCGGCGCGACCGTGGTCGACCCGGTCTGGGCGTTACCGGTGAACCCCGCCCTGGTGGCGATGGTCGCCGAGCACGATCTCGTGGTCAGCATCGAGGATGGGATTGTCGGTTCCGGGCTCGGCGCCCAACTGGGTTTTGCCTTGGAACAGGCCGGGCATCAGGTGCCGCTGCGGCAGTTCGGGATCCCGAGACAGTTCTGGTCTCACGGCAGCCGCGACCAGGTTCTGGAGGCAGCCGGGCTCACCGCCCAGGCGGTGGCCCGGACCGTGATCGAGACGATCACCGTTGGCCAAACCTGGCCGGCGTCGGTTTCGGCAGGATCGGCCCGGTGACCTCGTTGCGGCCACGGGACCGGGCCGCGTCATGGCTGTGACGGCGCCTATCTCACCTTCTGGGCCTTCGTCAGCCAGTCCTTCATCACGGCGTCCGCCTGAGGACCCGGGGTCCAGATCTCGGTCTTGTGATTGGCGCCGGTGCTTACCCAGCCGCATTGCCACTGCAATTCGCGGACGCTGCCGTAGCCGTCTCGCAGCCAGAGAGACGGCGGCAGGCCGGTCCCCGCAGAGCAGGATGCTGATGGGGCGCCTGGCCTCAGGTTGCGTCGCAGGTCTTCGCTGATCACCGACCAGTCCGCGGCACTGATCTCGCCTACCAATTCCCCGGCGCCGGTGCACACCCAGCCACCGGTGGTGTCATCCACCCGGGCCGGGACCCACCCGGCGTGGCAGGCGGCCTGCAGCTGAGCCGGGCTGGCGGGCCTGGTGGTGGTTCGCTGCTCCTGCAGCGCCTGGCTGAAGGCGGCCAGCACTGCGTCGGCGCCAAGTTTGGCCCCGACCTGGTGGCAGCCGAACGCCTGCCCATCGATGGTGACGGTTTGGTCCGAGTAGCGGATCTCGAGGCGGTAGGTGCCCGAGATCTCGGTGGTACAGACCTCCTGCCCGGTGTTGCCCGGCAGGGCGTTGTAGGCGGCGACAACGGCGTCGGTCTTAGTGGTCAGTAGGTCTTGGGGAGCGAACCGCTCCAGCCCGGGACTGCTGGCGTCGCACAGCCGCACCGACTGCGCCCCGGGCTGCAACTGGCTCGGTTGGCTGGGGCTGCCAGCGCAGGGACCGGTCGCCATGCTCGCAGCGGTGGCCGGGGTATCGGCACGGGTGCTGCTGGCTGCGGATGCCGGCGCCGGAACACCAGCCCCTGGACCGGAAGGGGTTGCCTGACCGCAGCCTGTCACAGCCATGATTCCCGCCAGCAGCGCTGCCTCGTATCGTCTCATCACTACCTGCATCTCCTTCGCCACGCCGATCTGCATCGCTGTCGTCAGGTCAATGCCTGAGCCGGGACTTAGGTTGACAGCCGGGCCAGGATGTCGGCGATGACCGGGACCACCAGTTCACGCTGCCACGGTCGAACCCCGTACCCGCTCAGTTGGGTGTCCAGATCTGGCGCCGAAAGGCCGTCGGGGGCCCACAGCAGGCGCCGCAGCGCGTCGGGGGCGATCAGATTCTCCAACGGCAACTGGTGTTGCTGCGCCAACGCCAGTACTTTGGGCCGTACCCCTTCCCACCGTTGAGCAGCAGCCGGGTCCCGATGTGACCAGGTTCCCGGTGGCGGCGGCCCGTCGGACGCGACCGTGGTAGCAGGCAGGTCAGCCTGGGGCAGCGCCAGCGCCCGGTGTACGGCCTCTAGCCAACTGGATTCGTAGCGACGGGCCTCGCGCCGGTTGAAGCGGGCGATGGCGCGTAGGGTCTGCCGATCGACCCTCACCGGGTGTCGTTTCACCTGGGCTGCCAGGGTGGCGATCGCTTCGTCGCCGAGCAGCCGCCCAGGGGCCCGGTCCAGGTCTCGCGCGATCCGGTCGCGTTCGGTCCACAATTCACGCACGACCGCCATCCCGAGCGGGGTCCGCACCGTGTGGATCCCCGACAGCCGCCGCCACGGGTCAGGCCGGGGTACGACCGGCAGCTGGGCCCGACGGATCAGGTAGTCGAACTCCTGCGCGGCCCAGTCAGCCTTCCCAGCCGCCTCCAGCTCGGAACCCAGCAGTTCACGCAGATCTGCCAGCAGTTCGACATCCAGGGCGGCGTACGCTAGCCAGTCCCGCGGCAGTGGGCGACGTGACCAGTCCGCGGCACTGTGTTCCTTGAGTAATCGGATCCCCAGCAGCGACTCGGTCAGTGTGCCTAGGGCGACCCGCGGGTAGCCGAGCAACCGGGCCGCCAATTCGGTGTCGAAGAGGCGTTCCGGCAGCAGCCCCAGCCCCGCCAGGCAGGGCAGATCCTGGGTGGCGGCGTGGATGATCCACTCGGCGTCGACGATCGAGCGGTGCAACAGGTGCAGATCCTCACTGCTGAGCGGGATCGGGTCGACTAGACCGATCCCGACACCGCCGCGGGCCAGTTGCACCAGGTACGCCCGACCGGTGTAGCGAAACCCCTGGGCTCGTTCGGTGTCGACCGATACCGGCCCAGAGCCGTCAGCCAGTCGGGCCGCGAATTCTCGCAGCCCGTCCGCTGTGTCGACCACGTCGGGCACTCCTGCCAGCGGACGAGAACGGACTGGGATCTCGGGTAGGTCGCTGTCGGTCATCGCCGGGACCGCTTGGTCGAGATCGGCACCACCCCGGGCGGTACCGGCGGCAGGCCCGAGGTCATGCACAGGAGGTCCTGCCAGGCCGACAGATGTGCCTGTACCGCCTCGGGCTGGTCCAGTTCCGGAGTCCAGGAAGCCCGGATCTCTACCTCGGCGCTGCCCGGGTCGCCGGCCAGTTCACCGAAAGGAGTGGAGATCACGGCTGTGACGGTGCCGCTGACCTCGCGGAAATCGGCACCATGGACGGCCAAGGCATCCATCAGCCAGCTCCAGCCGACATCGGCGAGCAGCGGGTCGCGTACCATCTCGGGCTCCACTTCGGCCTTGGAGAAGGTAACGCACCGGTAACAGCCGTCCCAAGCTTCGTTGCCGGCCGGGTCGTGCAGCAGCACCAGCCGTCCCGAACCCAGTTCCTCGTGGCTGGTCACCACATCGGCGTCCAAGGCGATCGAATAGGGGGCGATCCGCTGCGGAGATGGCATCTCCTCGATCAGTACCTCGGGACGCCAGGTCGCCGCGCGCAGGTCAGCGACTACCTGCCGGAAACCAGGCGGCAGGTTTGGACGCGTACGTGAGGTCACCTAGGCAGCCTACGGACGCGGCCGCCCAGGTTCTGAAGGCTCGCCGTGCGCAGGTCGATGCGTCCGACCGGCGGTTGTTACGGGCCGCAGCCGCTAGATCGCCGGGGCGAGCCGCAAGCAGACCGAGTTGATGCAGAACCGGTCGTCGGTTGGCGTGTCGTACCCCTCACCGTGGAAGACATGCCCTAGATGCGAATCGCACGACGCGCACCGGACCTCGGTACGGATCCGGCCCAGCGACCGGTCCTCCCGATAGACCACCCGGTCCTGCGCCAGCGGCCCCCAGAACGAGGGCCAGCCGCAGTGGCTGGCGAACTTCTGATCGGAGCGGAACAGCTCGGCGTCGCAGGCGCGGCAGTGATAGACGCCCTCAGTGGTGGTGTGCTCGTATTCGCCGGTGCCGGGTTGTTCGGTCCCTGCCTCCCGTAGCACGTGATACTCCAGCGGGCTGAGCAGTTCGCGCCATTCCCGCTCGGTCTTGACCACCTGGATCCGTGGCCTGTCCGTCATCCGGCCTCCTCATCGTCGGTTCGGCCTACGCTAGCGCGCAGGCCAGCAGCCGTCCCGCTGGCCGCGTCGCGCGGCCAGCCCACCACGATCGAATGGGATCTGAGGCCGGCGCGCCGATGACCTGGTGTTCTGAAGCCGCTCCGGAGGAGCAGAACCCTGCCTAAACGGTTGCGGCTGCTCCACCCTTAGGAGACGGCGGTGGTCTGGTCTTCGACGTCGAAGTGGAGCAGGTCCATGGCGGAGACCACATAGCGGGCCAGGACCAGATCGACCAGGTCCCGGTCAGCGCCGATCGGCTCGCCCACCGCGACTGCGCCCAGACGGCGAGCCTGTTGCGCTTGGGCCTGGTAGGCGTCATCAGGGGTCAGGAAGAAGGCTCCGACCGCGATATGCCGGCGGCCTTGGGCCCGTAGCGAGCTGATCGCCTGGTTGATGCTGCTGCCCGAGCCGTCGGCCACGGACGCAACGCAGGGGAGTTTGTGGTGTCCCGACCATTGCCGTACCCGGCGGGCTACCAGCGCGTTGCCGCGGAAGTCGGCCCCACCTTCGATGCACAGCACCAGCCCGTCCAATTCCAGCGTCCGGGTCTGGGTCAGCGCTGAGCGCAGCCGGTGGTCGACCACGCCCAGCAGGCTGGCTGCCGGTCCCACCGGCTGGGCGAGGGCGAAGGTGGTGGTCGGGTAGGCAGCCTGCACCCGGTGCAGCAGCCCGGTCAGAGCGGGATCGTCGCTGGTGGCCTGGCTAAGCCGCAGCGGTACGAGCACGATCTCCTGATAACCCCGTCCGACTAGCTGGGAGACCACCTGCGACACGGTCGGCGAGCAGTGATCGAGGAAGGCGATCTGGACCCCGATCTCGGGGCGTAGGGTCTGCAGATCATGCCGCAGCCGGTGAGTAACCGAGGTGACTGCCGGGTCATTGCTGCCAGGCGCAAGCATCACCAGTGCGGGAGCTGCCATACCGAGGCCCAACCTTCCGTAACGTCCGGACGGCCCCGTTGCCGCAGAATGTGGGTAACCCACCCACGGGGGCGGTCTCGCGGAGCGAGACCACTGGCGAAAGCGATGATTAGCCGTGCTATTCGCCGCCTTCAAGGAGCACTCTTGTAGCCGAGGCCGCGAACCTCCAAACTGGATCTCACATAGCAAGACGATATCTCATGATGTGGGTCGTGCGAGGCATCCCGCGGCGGTGTCGGCTCAGGCACTAGGGTGCCTGCGAACGAGGAGGCATCCAGGTGAATATCAGCCGACGCGAGACAGCCCTGGCCGCTTTGGCGTCCGTCCTGATCACCGGATTGTGGTGGGTTGACGCCATGGCCAGGGGAGCGGTGGGGGCGCTACGGGGCGATGACTGGGTCTACCTGAGGGCGCTTTTCCGCTGGTACGACACCGGGGTCTTCGCCCCTGACTTCTCGATGGCGATGCTGATCGGTCAAGTGCTTCTAGCCTGGCCGGTGGTCGCCGCGGCGGGCCACTCGGTGGTGGCTCTCCAGGCCCTCACCGCGTTGGTGGGAGCTGCCACCTTGACCGTCTCTTACCTGGTCGTACGGGCTTTTCTGCCCCGTGCCGGCGCTGCCCTGAGTAGTGCCTGCTTGGCTGTCGGCCCGCTCTACCCGAGCCTGGCGATCTCCTTCATGAGTGACCTGTACATGACCGGCCTGGCCATGCTGAGCCTGGTGCTCGGGATCCGAGCCCTGCGCAGTGACGTCGGCCGGTCCCTGGCCTGGATGGGTGGTTCCCTGCTGGCCAGCCTGGCCGCCTTCTCGGTACGCGAGTACGGCCTGGCAGCCGGCGGCGCCACCACCGCGGTGCTCTGCTGGTCGCGGCTGCAGAGGCGGCAGTGGCGCCCGGCGCTGATCGTGGCCGGGCTGGGCCTGGTGACTGCCCTGGCTGCGGTCGGGCTGCTGACATGGCGGCGTTCGGTGCCCGGGGCGTTCGTGTCCCACAACGAGCCTTGGCCGGCGGCGTACGCCGCCAGCATGGTGACCCGGCTGCTGGTGACGCTCGGGCTGCTGATCCTGCCTGCGGCCATGCTGCTGCGCCCCAGGCGGGCCGCGTTGCGGCGGCGGTGGTGGCTGGCGATGCTCATCGTCGCAGCACTGGTGGGTGTGGCCATGATCGGGGCCACGATCGAGCCGGTGGCGCTATTACGCAACTACACCGCCGAGGTCCCCTCGTATTCCGAGACCATTCCCGGGGTCGCCGGGCTGATCATGCCGCGGCGCGGCTATGACCTGATGGTCCTCGGCGGCGTGGTTGGGCTACTGGCAGCGGTGATCGGAATCTGCTGCGCACGGCGGCGGCTCAGCGGGCCGGCACTGGTGGTCCTGGCCTGGGCGCTGGCCTACGGGGTGGGGCTGGTAACAATCCAGGGACTGACCGGGAACCTGCTCTTCGACCGTTACCTGATGCCGCTGGTGGTGCCGGTGGCCGGCCTGGTCGGCCACGCACTGCGGGGTGCCGGCGCCCGGGCCTGGCGTCGGCTACCGGTGGTGGCCGGACTCGCCCTGGCCGGTCTGGGGGGGCTCGGCTTGCTGATCGCAGACGCGGCAGCGCTCAACGATGGCATCAAATACCAGGTCGGCGTCGGCTACCGGGCCGACGGTTATCCTGCGGACCGGGTGGACGCCGGCTACGAATGGTTCGGCTTCTATCAGCCCGGGCCGTGGGGGCTACGCCAGGCCCAGCCGGGAGAGCCCTGGTACTGGGCGTTGTACCCGAGCACTACCGTCTGCGTGCGGCTCAGCTACGACGACGCCAGCATCCTGCCGGGGGAACGGCTGGTCGAGACCCTGACCGCGACCACCCTGGCCGGGCGGGAATTGCGTTACCGGGTCACGGTCCCGGCGACTACCCCGGCCGGGTGCCCGGCGCCACCGCGGTGACTCAGGTCCGCTGCACCTGCCGGACGAATTCGTCATAGTCGCGCAGGTAGTCGTCCGGGTCGTACGGATGGGAGGCAAAGACCACCAGGATCGTACCCGGGGCGTAGCCGTACTGAGTGCCCCAGGTCAGCGCCGGCATGTACAGCCCGACCCCTGGGTCGTCGAGCAGGTAGGTCTGCCGTCGGCTGCCGTCGTCGACCAGGCAGGTAACCGAGCCGGCCAAGGCCACCAGGAACTGCTCGCAGCTGCGGTGGGCATGCATCCCGCGAACATCTTTCGACGGGACGTCGTAGACGGTGAAGAACCGTTGCGGCCGAAACGGCAGCTGGTCGAATTCGATCGCCGCCAGGCTGCCGCGGATGTCTGAGGCGATCGTGACCCGGTACAGCGGGGGCTCCACCGCGCCGCTGATCTGGCTGGCAGTCACCGCCGCGGCCGGCAGCCCCGGCAGCCGGGCATCAGCAGCGTCGACATAGCCGACAATCCGGGCCGGGTTGCCGACCACGATCGCGTTCGCCGGGACATCCTTGGTCACCACCGCGCCGGCGCCTACCATCGCCCGACGCCCGATCGTCACGCCTGGCAGGATCACCGCCCCGCCTCCCAACGAGGCCCCGGCCAAGACCTGGGTCCGGGTGTACTGCTCTGGCCAGGCCTTGCTGCGGGGAAAAGGATCGTTGGTGAAGGTCACGTTCGGGCCCACGAAGACGTCGTCGCCCAAGTGCACCCCGTCCCAGACCTGCACCCCGCACTTGATGGTGACCCGATCACCAATGGTCACGTCATTCTCGACGAAGACCTGGTCGCAGATGTTGACGTCACGCCCGATCCGGGCTCCCGCCAGCACGTGCGCAAAAGCCCAGATCCGGGTCCCATCACCAACGGTCGGCGAATCACAGATCCCCTGCGGGTGGACGTACACGCTCATCTGGCTCTCCTGACTCGGGGTCCTCGGGCCCGTACCCCCAGAACAGTAGTCGCCCGCCAAGGAAAGTGAGCGGGGCGGTCACCAGGGCCACCAGACCGGACAGCCCAGATGGCAGGCCAGCCCGTAATGCCAGCTGCAGGGCCGCCAATCCGATCCCGAAAACCACCAGGTACATCACGACGTAGCCCAAGCAACGCTGCCAGGTAATCCGGCGCTGGAAGACGAACCGGCCCGACAGCACTAGCGACAGGACGATCCCGGCCACGAAGACGATCCCGTACGCCGCCCGCGGCTCGATCACCAGCGCCAGCAGGCTCAACGCGGCCCCGGTGATCAGCGTGTTGAAGCCTCCGGCGATCAGGAACCGTAGCCCCGCCGCCAGGTCCCGGTTCAGTGCCACGGCTCGCCGTAGCTGGTGTCGTCGGAGACGATCGACAGCGGCCGGGCCTTGCTGTTCTCGAAGATCCGCCATACGTACGAGCCGACGATCCCAAGCCCTAGCAGCATGGTGAAGGTACAGAAGAGCATCACCAGCATCAGCGGGGTGTAGCCCGGCACCTCGATCTGGCCCAGCGCCCAGGCCACCAGCACCACGGCCGAGACCCCCGTGGTCAGCACCACTCCCAGTACCCCGATCAGGGTCAGCAGCCGGATCGGCAGGTCGGTAAAGGCGAAGACACTATCCAGCAGGTAGCTGATCTTCTTGCGCAGTGTCCAGCCGCTCTGCCCAGATGGGCGGGGCTGACGCTGGTAGGTCACCTCGACCCGGCGGTAGCCGACCCAGAACAGCTGCCCGACCAGGCTGGAGTGGGCCTCGGAGAACGAGACCAGAGTCTGGGCGACCTCCCGGGTGACCGCGAATACATCGACCCCGCCGGGCGGGATCGCCGGCATCACGAAGCGCCGGTACAGCGCCCAGTAGGCCCGCGACAGCGCCGAGCTAGAGGCTGGGTCGGCACGGCCGGTACGTCGTCCGACGGCCACATCGGCCCCGTCACGCAGCGCGGCGAAGAAATCCGCCATCAGCTCGGGCGGCTCCTGCAGGTCGGCGGCCATTACCCCAATCAGGTCACCGCGGGCCGCGCCCAGTCCGGTCCGGATTGCGGCGAATGAGCCGAAGTTACGCGAGTGGCTCAGCACCCGGACCGGGATCTGGGCCCGCGGGGCATGCTCGGCCAGGACCTGGGCCGAGTCGTCGGGGGAACCATCGATCACGAACACCACCTCTAGTGGCCCGGGTAAGTCGGTCGCCAGCCGGTCCAACCGCTGCAGCAGGGCCGGGAGAGTGTCCCGGTTGCCGTATACCGGGACTACCACGCTGAACCGGGGCTCAGGCACCGGCGAGAGCATCGCACACCTGCTCAATCTCGGCTTCGGTCAGCTCGCTGAACAGCGGCAGCGACAGGATCCGGCCGACTAGCGACTCGGTCACCGGCAGGCTCACCCGCGGGTCGTGGTAAGCGGGTTGGCGGTGGTCGGGGACAGGGTAGTGGACGGCGGTCTGGATGCCGTGGGAGGCGAGGTGCTCGGCCAGCCGGGCGGCGTCGTCGGTGACCACCACCGCCAGGTGTGCGGCGTGGCTGGCGTCAGGCGCCGGCAGCACCCGGACTGAGGCGGGCGCGGCGGCCTGGTAGCGGGCGATGATCTCGCGTCGGCGCTGGTTGGCCGGCTCCACCAGCGGCAGCCGGAGCCTGAGGTACGCGGCCTGCAGCTCGTCCAAGCGGGAATTTCGACCGCCGGGGGAGCCGACCGTGTACTTGTCTACCCAGCCGTATTGGGCGAGCTGGCGGACCCGCCGCGCCAGTTCTGGATCGTTGGTGGTGATCGCGCCACCGTCGCCGAGCGCGCCCAGATTCTTGGTCGGATAGAAGCTGAATGTGCCCAGATCCGCCAGGGATCCGGTCATCCCGGCCGTGGTCCGGGCACCGATCGACTGGGCACAGTCCTCGATTACCGCTATCCCGGGCGGCACTACGGCCCGGACCGCGGCGACGTCGGCGGCCCGCCCGTACAGGTGGGTGACGACCACCGCGAAAGTGTCGGCATCGACCGCTTCGCCCAGCCGTGCCGGGTCGAGCAGCAGCGTCTGCGGGTCGACATCGCAGTAACGCAGCCGTAGCCCAGCGGCGCGGGCAGCGGTGGTGGTGTAGCCGCCGGCGTTGGCCACCGTGACCACAGTCTGGCGCCGGTCGCGGCGTACGGCCCGTAGCCCGATCTCTAAAGCGTCGGTGCCGTTGCCGACCCCGCAGACCTCGGCCACCTGGAGGAAGCCGGCCAGTTCGGCCTCGAGGCTGCGGTGCTGACGACCGTGGACCAGCCAACCGGAGTCGATCACGGCAGCGGTTGCGCCCAGCAGCGCCTCCCGCTGCTGGGCGGCGGCCCGCCCCAGAGCGTTGAACGGCACCGTCATCTGGTGGTTTCTCCTTCCGGCCTGGGTCATCGTATCGGCGCTGTGCCACGATCGTCGGGTGATGACGATGCGGGTGGCGCTGGGCCAGTTTCAGATCGACCGAGATCCGCAGGTTAACCTGGCGACGATTGAGCGGCTGGCGCAGCAGGCGGCCGGCCGGGGTGCCCGGCTACTGCTGCTGCCCGAAGGGCTGATCGGGTACGACCCCGAACGGCCGCAGTACACCGCTGAGGTTGCCCAGCCCGAGAGCGGAGCTTTCCTGCGGGCCTTCGCCGAGGTCAGCCGAGCCTGCCGAATCGCCCTGGCGGGGACGGTGCATCTGCGTCGCGGTGCGGCGGTCGAGAATGTCTTTGTGCTGTATGACCGGGCAGAGCAGCTGGCGTCGTACACCAAACTGCACCCCTACGACGCTTTCACCACCCGCGAATCGGACACCGTGACCCCCGGGAACCAGTTGCCGCCGGTGGTGAGCCTGGATGGGGTCCGGTTGGGGGCCATGATCTGCTACGACCTGCGGTTCCCGGACCTCGCGGTGGGGCTGGCCCTGGCCGGGGCCCAGGTGATCTTGTGCTCGGCGGCCTGGGTCCGGGGGCCGCTCAAGGAACACCACTGGACCACCCTGGTCACCGCCCGGGCCTTGGACACCACCTGCTACCTGGCGGCCTGCGGCTCCACCGGGCCGCTCACCATCGGCCGGTCTCTGGTGGTGGACCCGCTCGGCGTTGTCGTGGCCGGTGCCGCAGAGGATCCGGGCCTGTTGCTGGTCGATCTGGACCTGGATCGGGTACGGCAGGCCCGCCGCGGGTTGCCGGTGCTCGCCAATCGGCGGCTGGCGCCGCCCAGGCTGCCCTAACAGCGACGAGCGGCAGCGTAGGCATCGTGGGGGGAAGAGGGACTGGTGGGCGTTACTGGGTTTGAACCAGTGACCTCTTCCGTGTCAGGGAAGCGCGCTACCGCTGCGCCAAACGCCCGAGGTGGAGACGGGATTTGAACCCGTGTACACGGATTTGCAGTCCGTTGCCTCGCCTCTCGGCCACTCCACCGTGCTCCTCCGAGCGGACGACGGGATTCGAACCCGCGACCCTCACCTTGGCAAGGTGATGCTCTACCAACTGAGCCACGTCCGCGTGCCCCTCAACAGGTGCGGGTTAGACCATAGCGGGTGGGTGGTGCCTGGCACAAACCGGATCGGCTGGTCATCCAAGCACCATCGAGTTGGGGCTGGCGGTGGCTGCCATGGGCCACCCGGCCCGCGACGGTGGGCCTGGTCCCCGTATCAGACCCCACAACAAAGGTGCGCGACACCGCCGAGGTCCGCTATGGTGTCGCAGGTACGGGCGTATGGCGCAGCGGTAGCGCGCTTCGTTCACACCGAAGAGGTCACTGGTTCGAACCCAGTTACGCCCACCGATGCTGCATCTGTGACCGCCTCCTGAGTCATTCGGTTTGACCCATGGGAGACCTGATCTGGGAGCGGCCCAGCTACCGGACACCAGCAACGCTGGATGTAGCACAATGGCCCCGGCGCCGGCCGGGACCAGCGCCGAGGAGAGGACGGGCCCGTGCCGAGAAACCTCGCCGGCGGCCCGACAGACCGGGTTGGCAACCACAGGTGGTGAGCAAGGATGACAGAGGCGACGCCGGCGGCTGATCTGCCTGGGATGTCAGACGCTTTCGAGCGGCTGTGGACCCCGCACCGGATGGTCTACATCGACTCCCACCAGGATCCTGAACCTAGCTCCGGCTGTCCTTTCTGTGAGAGTCCGGGTCGTAGCGACCCAGACGGGTTGATCGTGCACCGCGGCCACGACTGTTTCGTGGTGCTGAACCTCTACCCGTACAACCCCGGCCATCTGCTGGTCTGCCCCTACCGGCACGTAGCCGATTACACCGATCTGACCGATTCGGAAACCGAAGAGGTAGCACAGCTGACCCAGACTGCGATGCGGGTGATCCGCGAGGTCAGCAACCCGGCTGGCTTCAACCTGGGCATGAATCAGGGCGCGGTAGCGGGCGCCGGGGTGGCCGCCCATCTGCACCAACATGTGGTGCCGCGCTGGAGCGGGGATGCGAATTTTCTGCCGATCATCGGTCGCACCAAGGCACTGCCCAAGCTCCTCGACGATTCCCGCCGGGAGCTCGCGGCGGCCTGGCCCCGCTGATGCTCGACCGCTTCCGCCATATCTGGGCGGCTGTGATGGCACCGCCGGCCCGGCTGCTGTTGCGGCTACGGGTACCCCCAGACACGGTGACCTGGATCGGCACCGTGCTGGTGGTGGCCGCCTCGCTGCTGACCATCCCGCGGGGCTACCTGTGGCAGGGCGGCCTGCTGGTCTTGGTGCTGGTGCTCTCGGATGGGTTGGATGGGCAAATGGCCCGGATGTCGAACCGGTCCACCGCGTACGGCGCCTTCCTCGACTCGTCCCTAGACCGGATCGCTGACGGTGCCGTGTTCGGCGCCAGCCTCTTGTACTTCGCCGGTCCCGGCCGATCGCAGACCTGGGCGGCGGTGTCGTTGTGGGCACTGATCGCCGGGCAGGTCACCTCGTATGTGAAGGCCCGGGCCGAGTCCCTAGGATTGGACGGCTCGGGCGGGGTGGCTGCCCGGGCAGATCGGATCGTGGTCATCTTCGTCGGGCTCGAGCTGGCGGGGATCGGCGTCCCGTACGCGCTGCAGGTTGCAGTGCTGGCGCTGGCGCTGCTCGGGACCTGGACCGTCGGGCAGCGGATGCGCCGCGCCTGGTGCTCTTCGCAGACCTCGATATGAACCAGATCGACCGGCTCAACCGTGTCCTGTGGACCACGGGGTGGTCGTGGGGGCCTGTCCTGCTGAGGTCGGAGCGGACTCGGCGTGCGCTGGCAGCTTGCGGTTCCCGATGGGCGACCGGGCCGCAAGCGCCGGCCGTGGTATCGCAGCATCTCGACCAGTGGCGCCGGAATGTGACCATCGCCACCGGACGTCGTCCGAGCGATCAGGACCTGGTTACGGCGGCCCGCTCCTATCTGCGGTCGGTTACTGAATCCTTCGTGCTGCCTTCCTGGTCGCCGGCCAGGATCGTGTCCCGGGTGACGACCGACCCGGCCGGGGAGCAAGCCCTGAGAGCAGCCATGGCCACCCGTGGGGCAGTGGTGGCCCTGCCTCATATCGGCTCTTGGGATCATGCCGGGGCCTGGGCCTGCGCTACCGGGATGCCGGTAGCGACGGTGGCCGAGCAGCTCGGCCCGGCCGAGTTCGCGGCCTTCAAAGGCTTCCGGGAACGGCTCGGTTTCCGGGTCTACTCTCACCGCGACCCCACCGTGTTGCGGGCGCTGACCTCGGATCTACGGGCCGGGCGCCTGGTCTGTCTGGTTGCTGACCGTTGCCTCGCCGGGCACGGACTGGTTGTGGGCTGGCCGACTCCGACAGGCCCGGTGCCGGTGCGGATCCCGGCCGGGCCGGCGTTGCTGGCCCGCCAGACCGACGCGCTGCTGGTCGGGGTCTCGGCCCGGTTCACCCCCGGCGGAATCCACCTCGCCTTCTCAGAGCCGATCGAGCAGCGCCCGGGAGCCCGGGGGCTGGTGACCATGACCCAGCAGCTGACCGACTTCTTCGCCGCTGAAGTGGCCCTTCACCCATCCGACTGGCACGTCTTCCAGCCCTTCTTCACCGAGGAGCCCCGATGAGGGTGGGTCTGGTCTGCCCGTATTCCTTCGACGTTGCCGGCGGGGTCCAGTCCCAGGTGCTGGGCCTGGCCCGGTGGCTGGCCGAGCAGGGCCACCAGCCGCAGGTCCTCGGCCCGGGGCAGGCCCCAACCGGCAACCAGGCCCAGCCGAACCACCACACATCGACTGGCCGTTCTCTGCCGATTCCGTACAACGGCTCGGTTGCCCGGATCGCCTTCGGCCCGCTCACCGCCCGCCAGGTTCGGCGTTGGCTCGAGCGGTACCGGTTCGATGTGGTCCACATCCACGAGCCGTTAGCTCCCAGCCTCGGCTTGCTGGCTTTACGGGCCACCACCGCACCCCTGGTGGCGACCTTCCACGCTGCCGCCGAGTCGAGTCGTTCGTTGGCGGCCGCGGCTCGGCTGCTGCCGGGTACGGTTGCCCGGATCGATCTGCCGGTAGCGGTCTCGCCGGTCGCCGCGCAGGTCGTCACCCGGCACCTGGGGCTCACGGCGCGGGTGGTGGGCAACGGGATCCGGGTGGCGGATTTCACCGCGTCGACCAGCCCCGGGCGGTGGCGGGGCGGGGATCGGCCCCGGCTCACCTTCGTCGGACGACTGCAGGAACCGCGCAAGGGCCTGGATGTGTTGCTGCGGGCGCTGCCAACGGTCCTGGCCGCCCACCCCGATCTTGATGTGGTGCTGGCCGGGGCGGGCCGGCGGCCACCAGCGCCGCCGGGTGTCCGGTTTGTGGGGCCAGTCAGTGACACCGTCCGTAATGCCCTGCTGGCCACGAGCGATGTCTTTGTGGCCCCGAATACCGGCCAGGAGAGTTTCGGGATCGTGATCTTGGAGGCGCTGGCTTCGGGGGCCCAAGTGGTCGCCTCTGACCTGCCGGCTTTTGCGGCCGTGCTGCGTGACGACACGGGCCTCGTGGGGCGGCTGGCCCGGCCCGGAGATGCTGATGCCGTGGCCCGGTCGGTGATCGCGGCCCTCGCCGATGCCGGAGACCCGGTACGGGGTCGACGCCTGGCGGCCCGCTTCGACTGGTCGACGATCGGGCCTGCCGTGGTCGACTGTTATCGGGAGGCCATCGCGGGACGCCGGGTTCCGACTGCGACACCGCGGGTACCGGTCGCGAGCAGGTCCCGGCTGGCACCAGGGTCACGTCTGTAGGCTGTTGCTGTGGCAGGGGTTCCGTACGACACCGACCGGGTGCTGACGCTTCCCAATGTGCTCAGCCTCGTCCGGTTGCTGGGGGTGCCCCTGTTCGTTTGGCTGGTGATGCGGCAAGACTACGGCTGGGCGGTGGCAGTCCTGGTGATCGGCGGCGCCACCGACTGGTTCGACGGTCATCTGGCCCGCCGCTGGCACCAAGTCTCGCGGGTCGGGCAGATGCTGGATCCGATCGCGGATCGGTTGTACATCGTGGCGATCATCGTCGCCATGGCGCTGCAGGAGATCATCCCGTGGTGGCTGGTGGCGATCATCGTCGGTCGGGACGTGCTGCTGGCCTGTTTGGTGCCGGTGCTGCGGACCCGGGGCTTCACCAGCTTGCCGGTGCATTTCCTCGGCAAAATGGCCACCTTCATGCTGCTGTACGCCTTCCCCCTGGTGCTGCTGGGGGAAGAATCCTCGGCGATCGGCCTGGCCTGCCGGGTGCTCGGCTGGGCGTTCGCCATCTGGGGGACCGCGATGTACTGGTGGGCCGGGGTGCTGTACGTACGACAGACCATCCGACTGGTCTCGCAGACCGAGGCTGCGACGTGAACCGGTTCCACCCGCGCGGTGACCCCAGCCGGCCTGCAGCCTGGAGCATGGATCTGCTGACCCAGATCTGGCAGCAGCCGCTCGACCCGGATTACCAGGTGGTCCACGACCACGGAGGCGACCGGTCCCACCGCCGGGCATTCGCCGCGGTGGTGCTGGTGCTGGTGACGCTGGTGACGTTCCAGACCGTACGGACGCTCAAGGCGGCGCCCACTCTGGCGGTACAGCGCCAGGAACTCCTGGCCCGGGTACAGCAGGCCGAGCAGAGCAACGACGAGCTCCGCTCCCAGCAGGAGGCCACCGATCGCGAGATCCGAGACCTGCAGTCCCGCCTCGGTGACCGTCAAACTCAGGAACGGATCGGCCAGCTGGCCCCGGCAGCCGGGCAGCAGGCTGTCCAGGGGCCTGGTCTGACTATCGTCGTCGACGATGCCCCGGATTCCGACCGGAGCGGTTCCCGGGTGACCGACCTCGACCTGCGTCAGCTGGTCAACGGCCTGTGGCAGGCCGGTGCCGAGGCGATCGCGATCAACGGACACCGACTCAGCGCGAGGACCGCGATCCGCGGCGCTGGCTCGGCGATCACCGTCGACTACCGTTCCCTGGTCGCCCCGTACCGGGTAGAAGTGATTGGAGACCCCCGTACTTTGGAGGCCCGGTTCGCCGAGACCGCCGGCGGGGCCTGGTGGGGCGACGCCACTAAGAACTACGGTCTGCGGCTGGAAGCCACCCAGACCCGCTCGTTGCTGTTGCCCGCCGATCCGGGCCTGGGTGTTAGCCGCGCCACCCCGGGAGGTCGCTGAGCATGATCGCCATCGTGGCCCTGCTGGCGGGGATCGCCCTCGGGCTGTGGCTTGAGCCGACTCTGCCTGGTTTCCTCACCCCGTATCTGCCGATCATGATCGTGGCCTCCCTGGATGCTCTTTTCGGTGCCGCGCGAGCCTGGCTGGACGGAATCTACAGTGACCGGGTCTTCGCCACCTCATTTTTCTCCAATGTGTTGATCGCTGCCTTGATCGTTTTCGTGGGCGACCAGATCGGGGTCGGCACCCAGCTCTCGACAGCTGTGGTAGTGGTCTTCGGGATCCGGATCTTCAGTAACGCCGCAGCGATCCGCCGGGCGGTGTTCCATGCCTGACCCGTCCCCACGCCGAGCTGACAGTCGTCGTTCGACTGCGCAGGCCCGGCCCGCCCGCCGGGCCGCCGCCAGCCCGCCCGACCCGGCTTCGGCCGACGAGCAGCAGAACCGTCGCGAGCAGTGGCACCGGCTGCGCTGCTGCT
This sequence comes from uncultured Propionibacteriaceae bacterium, assembly GCA_938046585.1. Classification (GTDB taxonomy): domain Bacteria; phylum Actinomycetota; class Actinomycetes; order Propionibacteriales; family Propionibacteriaceae; genus Fen-668. Next base: position 358,317 of record CALIWR010000005.1, read on the forward strand.
TGTTGCGTCCCAGTCGCAGGCAGTGCTGGGTGGCTATCGTCCTCCTGGTGTTCGGGGCGCTGATCGGCACCCAGGTCCGCAGCCCGGGCACCTCACCTGGCTACCAGGACGCCCGCCGCGAGGACCTGGTTCAGCTGCTCGACGCGGCCAATGCTGAGACCCGACGGTTGGAATCCGAGCTGAACCAGCTGCGGGGGACCCGGGACCGGCTCCAGTCAGGCGCCGACAGCGCCAAGGTGGCCGAGGCGGAGTCCAAGAAACGCCTCGACCAGCTAGCGATCCTGGCGGGCACCGTACCGGCCACCGGACCTGGGATCCGGGTCGTGGTGTACGACTCGCAGCAGAAGGTGGGCGCCAACATCATCCTTGATGCCGTGGAGGAGTTCCGCGACGCCGGCGCTGAGGTGATTGAGATCAACGATTCGGTCCGGGTCGTGGCGTCGACTTGGTTTGCCGACACCCCGGCAGGCTTGGTCGCCGATGGCACGGTAATCGCCCGACCTCTCGTGTTGGACGTGATCGGTGATCCCCAGGCCCTGGAAGGTGCGGTCCGGTTTCGCGGCGGCTTGATGAGCCAGGTGCAGGCGTCCGCGATCTCTGGTTCGGTCACGATCACCCGCCCGGCTGTGGTGACGATTAGTGCCCTGCACCAGGTTCGTGAACACCGATACGCGCGTCCTGCGTGACCCGAGGTCGCGGTATGGGACACAATCGGGCGTGAATCACAACCGTCGAAAGGTGAGCCATGAGTTTTCCTGAGGATCTGAAGTACAGCACCGAGCATGAATGGGTGAGGTCAGGCAACGGGAGCATCGTTCGGGTCGGGATCACTTCCTACGCGGCGGAGGCGATGGGCGACATCGTCTACGTCTCGTTGCCTACGGTCGGGCAGGAGATCGCTACCGGCGATGCCTGTGGCGAAGTGGAGTCGACGAAGTCGTTCTCTGAGATCTTCGCGCCGGTGGGTGGCGTCGTCAGCGCCGTGAACGAACACCTAGCTGATGCCCCTGAGACGGTCAATGCTGATCCGTACGGGACGGGGTGGCTGTTCGAGGTCGAGATCACTGCAGACGAGAATCTTGACGATCTGCTCGATGCCGACGCGTACGCCGAACACGTGGGAGCCTGAGGACCGGCGCCTACACTGTTTGGATCGGAACCAGGAAGTGAGTGCCCAGATGACCACGTGCCCGATGTGCGGCACCCCCGCTAGCCCCGACAGCAACTTCTGCGCCCACTGTGGTGGAAAGCTGCGCGGTAACACAGGTGATACCACCGGTGTGCTGGCGGCGGTTGGTCTGGGTGACCCGCGTTCTGAGGATTTGTCGGCCGACGAACTACAGGCGATCGAGGCCCTGCCACAAGGCTCGGCCTTGTTGATCGTGCTACGTGGACCAGACAAAGGGGCCCGCTACCTGCTCGACTCAGACGAAGCGGTAGCGGGCCGTAACCCTGACAGCGATCTGTTCCTGGACGACATCACCGTCTCCCGTCACCACTGCCGGTTCACCCGGGCTAACGCGCAGATGACGGTGACCGACTTGGGAAGCCTTAACGGCACCTACGTGAACCGAACCCTGATTGACGGTTCGGTGGTGCTACGAACCGGCGACGAGGTCCAGATCGGCAAGTATCGGCTCGTGTTCTATGTGAGCGTCCACGGGCTGGGGTGATGGCGCAGCCACTCCGCAGTATCGGGCAGGTGCTCGACGTTCTTAAGGAGGAGTTTCCCGATATCTCGATCTCCAAGATTCGGTTTTTGGAGTCCGAGGGCCTGATCTCCCCAGAACGAGCGCCGTCCGGCTACCGCAAGTATGCCAATGCCGACATCGACCGGTTGCGGTATGTGCTGCGCGCCCAGAAGAACCACTACCTGCCGCTGAAGGTGATTCGGGAGCATCTGCAGCTGATCGACCAGGGGATGGAGCCACCCTCGATGGAGGCTCCCCGGCCGGGCCCGGCCCCGGCCCAGCCGGCGTCGGCCCCAGCGCCACCGAAACGGGCAATCCGGCTGTCACGGCGGGAACTGCTGGATGTCTCCAAGTTGCCTGAGCCGACGCTGGTCGAGCTGGAGCGGCAGTTGATCATCAGGCCCCGGCGGGGGACTTCGTTCTACGGGCGGGAGGCGCTGACAATCGCCGTCGTGGCCCGGAAATTGGTTTCATTCGGGATCGACGCCCGCCATCTGCGGGCGGTCAAGCATTCGGCGGAACGGGAAGTCGGCCTCGTGGAGCAGGCTGTGGCGCAGATTCCACGCCGGCAGGCGACCCGTGAGATGACCGTGGAGATCATGCAGTTGGTGATGCATGCCCATGCCGCGCTGATGCAGTCGACGCTGGACCACTGATCCGAGGCTTGGACGACGAGCACCGAGAAACAACCGGCCTCACCATGAACCGATCTCACCATGATCTCAAGAGGTTTCTCGTCGTAAGGAGGAAGACCGGGAAGTTAGCGAGGCGGCCAGCCCTCGCGAAGGCAAGAGCGATCAAACACCACATCCGGTTAGGCTGGCGGTATGCGTGAGCTGATCGTGCATGGGGTACGTGTCGAGATGCCCTCGGGGATCCCGATGCTGTTGCTGCGGGAGATGGATGGGACTCGGGCGATCCCGATCTGGATCGGTGCCGCGGAGGCTGCCGCGATCGCAATGGCTCTGGAGGGAGAAGAGCCGCCCCGCCCACTCACTCACGACCTGATGGCTGATGTGCTGGAGGCGCTGGGGCACACCGTGGATGCGGTGTGGATCACCGAAGTCACCCAGGGCACTTTCTTCGCGGTGTTGCAGATCGACGGGGAGCAGATCAGCGCGCGTCCCTCGGACGCGGTGGCATTGGCGTTGCGGGTCGGGGCGCCGATCCTGGGGGCCGAGGAGCTGCTGGATCAAGTTGGAGTTGAGGTTCAGGCTTCCGGCGACGATGAGGTCGAGAAGTTCCGCGAGTTCCTCGACCAGGTCAGCCCTGAAGACTTCGAGAACCCCTCCGATACCTAGTCAGAACCGATTTCAGGGTCTGTGGTCGGTTCGGCATCCGGTCCTGAGGGGGCAGGTGGCGCCGGCCCGGCGGTTGGTAACAACCTGGGCTCAACTGGGTCCGCGTCGTTGACGGGCCACCGGGGCCGACTTAGCGTGATCTCAGGCCCGGAATTACACGGTCCGGATCTTCGAGACGGCGAAAGTGAGATGCGGTGACTCCCATCATGAAGCCCGAGCAGCGGTCGCAGGACAGCCTGTTCGAGGGCGACTTCGCGCCGCTGCCCGATGATGTGGGCTTCCGGGGGCCGATCGCCTGCCAGGTAGCCGGGATCACCTACCGCCAGCTCGACTACTGGGCCCGGACCGGTCTGGTGGTACCCGAGGTCCGTTCGGCCACCGGTTCCGGCAGCCAGCGGCTGTACAGCTTCCGTGACATGCTGGTGCTGAAGGTGATCAAGCGGCTGATCGACGCCGGCGTCTCGTTGCAGCAGGTCCGGACCGCGGTGGAGCACCTGCGTGCCCGAGGAGTGGCGGACCTGACCGAGGTGACCCTGATGAGCGACGGGGTCTCGGTGTACGAATGCACTACCGACGACGAGGTGGTGGACCTGCTGCGGGGCGGGCAAGGGATGTTCGCAATCGCCTTGGGCGGGGTCTGGCGCTCCATCGAGGGCACACTGCACGACCTGCCGACCGAACGTTGTGACGCCACGGGGTCATCCCATGACGAATTGGCCGCCCGCAGGGCCGCCCGGGTGGCCGGATAGAACCACCGTCTGCCGGGAAAGCCCGAGTGGTGTCGGCACGATAGGTTGGCAGATGAATCGGCGACCGAGCGCGTCGTCGACATTCCCAACCCGCCAGCAGAGAGGGCTTCAGGTGACCAGCATCCAGGAGGCGACTTTCGCGAACCGCCACATCGGACCGACCGCCGCCGACCAGGAGACGATGCTACGCGTGATCGGCAGCCCCTCGGTGGCCGACCTGGTGGCAACGGCGATCCCGCAGGGGATCCGGGCCTCGGCGCCGCTGCGGCTGCCAGCGGCTCGTACCGAGGAGCAGGTCCAGCAGCGGCTGCGGGATCTGGCCGCCCAGAATGTGGTGACCGTGCCGATGTACGGCCTGGGCTATTCCCAGACCGTGACCCCGCCGGTAATCCGGCGCCAGGTGCTCGAATCACCGGCCTGGTACACCGGCTACACCCCGTACCAGCCGGAGATCAGCCAGGGTCGGCTGGAGGCGCTGCTGACGTTCCAGACGCTGTGCAGTGACCTGACCGGTCTTCCCACGTCGGGCGCGTCGCTGCTGGACGAGGGCACGGCGGTCGCCGAGGCGGTGGCCTTGGCGCACCGGGCCGGCAAAGGCCGGCGCTGCCTGGTGGACCCGGGGGTGCTGCCGCAGACCCTGGCGGTGCTGCAGACCCGGACCCAGGCCTTCGACGTGGACATCGAGGTCACTGACCTGACCGGACCGATGACTGACGCCTGCTGCGTGGTGATCCAGCAGCCGGCCGCCGACGGTAGCCTGCGGACCCCGCAGCAGTTGCGGGCGATCGCCGACGCTGCTCACCAGGCGGGAGCCCTGGTGATCGCGGCCTGCGACATCTTGTCGCTGACGGTGCTGGAGCCGCCGGCCGATTGGGGTGCTGATGTGGCCGTGGGCAGTACCCAGCGGTTCGGGGTGCCTTTGTTCTTCGGCGGCCCCCACGCTGCTTACCTGTCGGTACGCCAGGGTCTCGAGCGTCAGCTCCCGGGCCGGCTGGTGGGGGTTTCGGTGGATGCTGACGGCACTGTGGCCTATCGGCTGGCGCTGCAAACCCGTGAGCAGCACATCCGCCGGGAAAAGGCCACCTCGAATATCTGCACCTCCCAGGTGCTGTTGGCAGTGGCCGCAGCGATGTACGCGGTGTACCACGGCCCGGCCGGGCTGCGTCAGATCGCGTACCAGGTGCATGCTCAGGCTCGCCGGGTAGCGGCCACGGCTCGGGCGGGCGGTTTCCGGGTCCGCCACGATGACTTCTTCGACACCGTCGTGATCGAGGCCCCGGGCCGGGCCGAGGAGTTGGTGGCCGCGGCCCACCGGGAGGGCCTGCTGTTGCGGCTGGTGGACGCGGACACGCTGGCGGTGTCGTTGGGGGAGGGGATCACCGACGACCACCTGCAGACGCTGGCCACGGTGCTGGGCTCGGACCTGGCCGAGCCGGACCAGCAGACCCGGCTGGCGGGTCACCACCGCCGCGACGACTACCTCAGCCACCCGGTCTTCCACAGCTACCACAGTGAGACCGAATTGCTGCGCTACCTGCGGACCCTGGCTGATCGGGATTTCGCGCTGGACCGGGGGATGATCCCGCTCGGGTCGTGCACCATGAAGCTCAATCCGGCGGCCGCGATGGAGCCGATCTCGTACCCCGGCTTCGCCGGTCTGCACCCGTACGCGCCAGCCAGTGACACCGCCGGCTACGCGGAACTGGCGTCCGAGCTGGAGTCCTGGCTGGCCGAGGTAACCGGCTATGACCGGGTCAGTCTGCAGCCCAACGCCGGCAGCCAAGGCGAATTCGCCGGGCTGCTGGCGATCCGCCGCTACCACCAGGCGCAGGGCCAGCCGGAGCGCACGATCTGTCTGATTCCCTCGTCGGCGCACGGGACTAACGCGGCCTCGGCGGCGCTGGCCGGGCTGCGGGTCGTGGTGGTGAAGGCCGCCGCGGACGGCTCGGTCGACCTGGATGATTTGCGCGCCAAGATCGACAAACACGCCGACCAGCTGGCCGCGGTGATGGTCACCTATCCCTCCACGCATGGGGTCTTTGAGGACACGATGAGTGAGATCTGCGAGCAGGTCCACGCCGCCGGCGGGCAGGTGTACGTGGATGGCGCCAACCTGAACGCCTTGGTCGGCCTGGCCCGGCCGGGCAAGTTCGGCGCCGACGTGAGCCACCTCAATCTGCACAAAACGTTCGCGATCCCGCACGGCGGCGGCGGGCCCGGGGTGGGCCCGGTCGCGGTCCGTCAGCACCTGGCGGCCTATCTTCCGGGGGATCCCGCCACCGGTGAGCAGGGCGCGGTGTCCAGCGCCCGGCTGGGATCGGCCGGGGTCTTGCCGATCACCTACGCCTACATCGCCTTGATGGGCCCAGATGGGCTCACCGCTGCCACCGAGTCTGCGCTGCTGGCTGCCAATTACATCGCGAAGCGACTGTCGGGCAGCTACCCGATCCTGTACACCGGCAATGGTGGGCTGGTCGCCCACGAATGCATCGTGGATCTGCGTCCGCTCACCAAGCGCACCGGGATCACCGTTGATGATGTCGCCAAACGTCTGATCGACTACGGCTTCCACGCGCCGACCATGTCGTTCCCGGTGGCTGGCACGCTGATGGTGGAGCCGACCGAATCGGAGTCGTTAGCCGAGCTGGACCGGTTCTGTGAGGCCATGATCCAGATCGCGGCCGAGGCGGAGCAGGTAGCCGCGGGGCAATGGCCCGCTGATGACAACCCGCTGCGCAACGCCCCACACCCGTTGTCGCGGGTGACTGCCGACGAGTGGACCCACCCGTACAGCCGGGCTGTCGCGGCCTTCCCCGCAGGGCAGACCCGGGGCCCGGTCGCCGGCACCGGACGCGACAAATACTGGCCGGCCGTAGCCCGCATCGACGGCTCGTACGGCGACCGGAATCTGGTCTGCTCCTGCCCGCCTCCGGAGGCCTTCGCCGACTGAACTCAAGGACGACTGTTGTTCCTGACCAGATCGGCAGTGACTCTCGGTTAGGCTCCCCCCGGAGGTGGGTGGAGCATGCGCAAATGGTGGATGGCGCTGAAGCGCCGGCCGAGGGTGGCGCATCTGCTGCGGGCTGTGGAACGGTTCCAGACTCGGCTGGGCACTCAGTTCGCGGCAGCGATCACGTATTTCAGTGTGCTCGCTGTGGTTCCGATCTTGATGTTCGCGTTCTCGCTGCTGGGGTTGACGGTGGTGGTGATCGACCCGAGCCTGATCACCCAGGCCACCACCGTAATTCAGCACCAGGTCGGTAATGCGCAAAGCGCCGAGAAAGTGGTTCAGGTGATCACCGACACCCTGGCCAGTTGGCGGGAGGTCGGGACGGTCGCGATCATCCCGGCGGCGTACGCCGGGGCCGGCTGGGTCGGCAACATCAAACGGGCCGTGAACGCCATGTGGCGCGACAGTTTCGACATCACCGAGGACCAGCCCAATATCCTGATCGACACCGCAAAGAATCTGGTGATCCTGCTCGGCTTGCTCCTGCTGGGTGCGGCCACGATGGTGATCTCCTTGGCGGTCACTGCCGCCAAGGACTGGCTGCTGGGGCTGGTGGGTCTGACCGGGTCCGGCCTGGCGGCGTGGGTCACGACCGGGCTCGGGATGCTGATGTCACTCCTGGTGGGGTGGTTGTTGTTCTGCTACCTGTACACCGTGCTGCCGACTACCCGGCGCGGCCTGCGGGCGGTCTCGCACGGCGCCTTGTTCGGCTCGCTGGGCCTGATCCTGCTCCAGTACGGGGCGGGGTTGCTGATCCCAGTCTTCTCCCAGAACCGGGCCAGTGTGATCTTCGGCCCGGCCATCGTGGGGATCTTGTCACTGAACCTGTTCGCGATCCTGGTAATGCTGGGGGCCGCCTGGGCTGCCACCTCAGCCGAGGACGAGCAGCGTGAGATCCAGGCCGACCCGGGCGAGCCGGACGCCGTTTTGACCCCGATCGCGCAACGTCAGGAGCTGATGGTGCCGCACCGTACGGCCCGGCTTGGGGTCCGGGTCGGCCTCGGGGTCGGCTATCTGTTGGGCGGCGCGACCGGTCTCGGGATCGGGGCTGTGGTCGGGCGGGTTCTGGCGGGTCTGGCTCGGCGGCGGCGCTGACCGCCGGCGGGCCCGAAGACCCGCCGGCGGCCGCGCTGGTCAGTGGTCGGCGGGTGGGGCTGGCACTGGGGCCGGCTGTCCGATCTCGGCCAGCAGCTCGGTGTACCAGTCGGTGGTGATGTCGAAGGCTTTGCCGCCCTTGATCCGGTCGAAGGCGATCGCCGTAAGCCGGTCGCCGTTCTCTTCGTCCTGCCCGATGACGCCGGACTCGCCGCGCAGGGCACAGTCGACGGCCAGGTCGGTCATGGACCGGATCAGGTCCAGGTCGAATTGGTTGGCCGCCGCCGAGCGGGAGTAGTAGCCAGACTTCTGGACCAGGATCTTCTCCGCGCCCAGCATCTCGGCGAACTGCTGGGCGAACCAGTTGCCGGGATTGATGGTGTCGAGTTTGATGTGGCCGAAGGCGTCGCGGGCCACTTCCTGCCCGGCGGCCTCCAGTTCGGCCACGATCGACGTCACCCCGGCACCCTCGGACAAGAAGATGGTCACGTTGCCGCTCTGGTCCATGATCGACCGCAGCCGGGCCGCTTCGGCAGCCAGGTCGATCGCGGCCTCGGGCACGAAGACGGCGTGCACGTCCCAGGTCCGCTGGTCGAGGCCGAACTGCGGCAGCCACTGCTGTTCGCTGACCCACTGGTGGTGCTTGCGGGCGGTGGCGGCGGTCAGCCAGCCACAGTTGCGGCCCATGACTTCGTGCACGATCAGCATCCGGGCGCTGGCGTTGTGTTCGGCGACCACGTTCCGGGCGAATCGGGCGCCCATCTCGGCGGCGGTGTCGGCGCCCAGGGACTGGCGGATCGGGACCACGTCGTTGTCGATGGTCTTCGGCAGCCCGACAACGGTCAGCCCGTAGTCGTGTTGGGCGAGGTAGGCGGCCAGGTCAGCGGCGGTGGTGTTGGTGTCGTCGCCGCCGATCGTGTGCAGCACATCCACCCCGTCGGCGACCAGGCGGTCGGCGGCGGCTTTGAGCGGGTCCTCACCTTCGGCCACCAGGCCTCGTTTCACCAGGTCCTTGACGTTGGTGAGTTTCACCCGGGAATTGCCCAGCGGGGAGCCGCCGAAGCGGTGCAGCAGGCCGGCTTTCGCCCGTACCGTGTCGTCGACGGTCCACCGCAGGCCTGAGAGCAGCCCCTGGTAGCCGTAGCGGTAGCCGATGATCTCGATCTGAGGCGCGACCTGGGTGTAGCGTTCGATCAGGCCGCCCACGGCGGACGACAGGCAGGGGGCGAAACCTCCCGCGGTGAGCAGAGCAACCTTCTTGACCATGGGGACTCCTCGGTGGTTCCGGTTTTGATGTCAGCCTAGTGTGTGGCTCTGGTGTTCGGCCGCGATGGTGCGCCAGAATGGTTGGATCACGTCAGGCAGGATCTCTCGGAGAGGATCACGTCATGCAGGCAAAGCAGCGTCGAGCAGATCGGGGCCAGTCCGTCACTGTCTTCATGGCTATGGTGATGCCCGCGCTGCTGGCGACGACTGGGCTGGTGATCGATGGTGGCCGGCAGATAGCCACGACCCGGCATCTTCATATTGTCGCCTATGAGGCGGCCCGGTACGGCGCTGACGCGGCCTCGCGGGGCAGGCTTGAAAAAGACAAGTCTATAAGCCATGTCCGGGCTACGAAGGCCGCTCAGAGACATCTGGAGTCTATCGGTGTGTCTGGCACGACCCGGGTTGTCGGAGACGAGGTCTACGTCGAGACTCGGGCCCAATTCCCGACGGTCTTCCTGGAAGCGATCGGTATCCACACCCTGACTGCGACCGGTTCGGCCTCTGCTCATATCGGGCCTGGGCGCTGATTGGTCAGCGTCCCAGCGCGGCTGCGACCCGCCGGACCCCCTCGCGGATCAGGTCCGGGGAGGTGGCAAGGTTGATCCGGACCCAGGCCGCGTGGTCGGCGGCGTAGTCGGCGCCCGGGTTGAAAGCCACCCGGCCTCGTTCCAGTAATGCGGCAGCGGGGTTCTGCCAGCCGGTGGCGGAGGCATCGACCCAGGCCAGGTAGGTGCCCGGGCTGGGCTGATAGTCCAGCCCTAACGGCGCCAGCAGCTCAGCTAGCAGGCGTTTGTGGTCGACGATCTCCCGGTTCACCTGGGCCAGCCAGTCCCGGTCCTGGTCGAGGGCCGCCGCCTGCAGCATCAGTCCCAGGTGCGACGAGCCGGCTTGAATCTCGTACGGGAAGGCCCGCATCTCATCTACTGCGGCAGTTCCAGCCACGAGCAGGCCAGCTTTCAGGGCGGCCAGGTTGAACGATTTCGACGCCGAGACCACCGCGTAGGCCTGTTCGCTGCCGGGCACGGACAGGTACGGGGTGAAAGGCACCCCTGCTGCCACCAGTGGCGCGTGGATCTCGTCGCTGATGACCCGGACTGCGTGTTCGGCGGCCAGGGCTGCCACGGCGGCCAGCTCGGCCCGGGTCGGGACCGTGCCGTGCGGGTTGTGCGGGTTGCACAGCAGGAACGCCTCGACCTGGTCACGGGCGAAGGCGGCGCCCAGCAGTTGCAGGTCGAGTCGGCCGTCGGCGGTGGTGGGGACTTCCACTGCCTGCCGGCCTCGGGTGGTGGCGCAGAGCCGGAACGGCGGGTAGATGGGGGTGTTGATGACCACTTCGGCCCCCGGGCTGGTGAGCTGGTCGACCAGGTCGGACATCCCCGCTACCACGTCCGAGCAGGGCATCGTCTGGGCCTGGTCGAGGTCAAGCCCCCACCAGTCGTGGGCGAACCGGACGAAAGCCTGGGGCAGGGCGTCGTAGCCGGGGTAGCCCAGGTCCCCGATCCGCACCGCGTGTTCCAGGGCCCGGCGGACCCCCGGTGACGGGAGGCAGTCCATCTCGGCTACCCACATCGGCAAGACGTCGGCCGGGTAGCGGGTCCACTTCATGGAGGTCCGTTGCCGCAGCACCGCCAGCGGCACGTCGAAGATCGCCATAACCTGCACCCTAGATGATCGGTTCCTGGGGTACGGGCCGCGATGATCGATCCCGTGACAACGGGAGGATCATCGATCAGAAAAGATCTCGCCGGACGGTTAGTCGCGTAGGCCAAAGAGCAGGGCGTAAACCTGGTCGGCCTAGGCCAGGTTGCTGGACCAGCTCACGAGGAACCTCCGAGACGCCACTGGCGGCCCTCGTGTAGCGGGGGCCGCCAGTGGCGTGTGGTGGGGGGGTTATCGGTTGGGGCAGGTCTGCGGTTGTTCGGGAGGGGCGTCAGGGTCGACCAGGACGGATTGGAGTTCGATGATGGGGAGGCGTTTGGTCTGGGTTCTCGTCATCGGGATCTTACCGGTGGCGTCGAGTGCGCTCCAGGTGATGGTCCAGTGGGCGGTGGCGGTCATGGTGTATTCGCGGCACCAGTCTTGAGGGTAGGAAGGGTTTTTGGTTTTGGGGAGTTTCCGGTAAGTATAGCCGCAGTCGGGGGAGTCCCAGGGGCCGAAGTGGTCGTCGGGGAGAGGCTGGTATTTCGTTGTGTGGGTGCAGGTGACCTGTTTGCCGTCACCCATGTCGAAGACGATGTTGTCACGGACAGCGGTGATCTCGATGGTGATGCCTTGCTGAGTGACGGTGGTGTGGAGTTTGTTAGGGCTTTCGGTCCAGATCCAGAGGCCGACTCCGAGGACGTAGGCTTTCCATTCGTTCCATTGGGGGTCGGGTTGGACGATGGGGTTCACTTCGGGCAGAGTGAGGGAAGCGACGGCTTGGCGGGCGATGGTGACGACGGGGGGTGGTGGCGGTGCTGGCGGTTCGCCGGGTTCGGGTGTGGGGGTTGGTGTTGGTTGGGTGTCGTCGAAGACTCGTCGGCAGCCGGAAGGCAGCCTGGTGCCGCGTTCGCTGCCGGGGACGATAGCGATGTCGGTGTTGCAGACGATGGTGGCGTTCTGGTCGATCCGGGGTCGTGGAGTCTCGCTGGGGCCGCCGCCGGATCCGTTCGACACTTTGGTGGTCTTGGTGCTGGTTGGCTGAGGCGCCGGGGCCGCCGCCTTCTGAGTTTTTCTTTTAGCTGTCAGCGTCACTTTCCCATCACTAGTATCACCACTGACATAATCGTCGTGAGGAGTCTCTTGGTCTTTGTCGTCTTTGGGGGTGGCTGCTGGGGCTGGGATCGGGGCGCTGGCCGGGATCGGGGTTTCGGCGTGAGCTGGCCCAGGCAGCGCCGAGAGGAGCATGGCGCCGGCTGCCATCACGGGCAGCACGATCTTGGTAGGGATAGCGGTGAACATGGGAGTTCTCCTGACATGGTCAGAACGGACAGGCATCACGGTTCTTGCCGTTGGTTTGGAAGATCCGCAGGGATCCGTCGGGGGAGTGCTTCAGATGCCGAGTCGAGACAAGAATTCGCCCATTATTGAATTCATTTCCGTCCTTATCGTGCATGACAGAACCGCGACTGTCGTCGCAGGTCAGCAGGGTGACTTCAGACCCATCCTCACCGGTATTGGGGATCACCCGCCAGCTCTGCCGCGGGAGGGGGCCCTGTACTGTATGTCCTTTGCTCTTTTGGCCGAAGAGGAGTAGGTAGATTTTGGTTTTGGCTGGGTTTTCGAGGGTCTTCTCGAAGACTGGCTGCGGGGTATCAGAGCCGCCTTCCCAGGTCAGTTTGAGGTAGTGGTCGTTGAATTCGCGGTAGACGGCGATAGCTTGCTGTTCGAGGGCCAGCCGGGACTGGACCTTATCGTAGTCTGCCTTACTACACGGATATGGCGGCTTGGGGGTCTGGCCGACTTCCACCGGGCCCTGCTCGCACATCAGCTGCGGACTCGGTGTCGAGCTACTCCTGCTACTGCTGGCACTGCTACGACTGCTGCTCTGTGACGACGAACAGCCAGCGACCAGCATCAGCAGGGCCGCCCCGAATACCAGACCCCGGCTCCGCAGTATGCTCCCACTCGACGTGGCATGGTCAGATACCCAACGGCACCGATGATATGACATGAGATTCCTCCTTCTACAGGCAGATATCACGGCTCTTATTGAATAAGACGAACATGGGCTATCTCCTGACATGGTCAGAACGGACAGTCATCATGGAGTTTGCCTTTAGTTTGGAAAATCCGTAGGGATCCATCGGGGAAGTGCTTCAGATGCCGAGTCGAAACAAGAACTCGGCCGTCGTCGAATTTGCTTCCGTCTTTCTGGTAGATCACGGTACCGCGATTGTCGTCGCAGGTCAGCAGGGTGACCTCAGACCCATCCTCACCGGTATTAGGGATCACCCGCCAACTCTGCCGTACGGGCGGTCCCTGCGCCGTTATCCCATCTTGCTTCTGGCCGAAGAGGAGTAGGTAGATCTTGGTTTTGGCTGGGTTTTCGAGGGTCTTCTCAAAGATTGGCTGCGGGGTATCAGAGCCGCCTTCCCGGGTCAGTTTGAGGTAGTGGTCGTTGAATTCGCGGTAGACGGCGATAGCTTGCTGTTCGAGGGCCAGCCGAGCCTGGACCTTGTCATAATCTGCCTTACTACACGGATACGGCGGCCTGGGAGGCTGGCCGACCTCCACCGGGCCCTGCTCACACATCAGCTGCGGACTCGGCGTCGGCCTACCACCCTGGGAAGAACAGCCCACGGCACACACCAGCAGGGCAACCCCCAACACCAGAGCCCGGCTCCGCAGCACAGGGGTGGTGTGACTAGTTGGAGTCTGCTGTAGGTATGGCATGGTTCTTTCCTTTCTGGTGAGAGATGTACTTGAGGTACCGCGGAAAGCGTCCGAGTGTCTTCAGTAGGATCTGATGGCTACCGAATAAAACAGCCATATCCGGCTATCCGGACACCACGTGAAGAGCTGGGTTTCGACGTTCATCCGACCATCATTGAGCTTGGCCCCATCAGGGGTAAAACATCGCAGATTTTCACAGGTCGGCGCGGGTCAGCAGCGCGAGCTCAGACCCATCCTGGCGGGGGTTCGGGCCCGGCTACAGACTGCTGCTTGACGAGAAGCCACAGCACCAGGGCTGCCATGACCACGAGGCATCTGTGCATCTGTCCCTCCCACGGGGGTATCGGTGGACCAGACCAGCATCGCACTATTCAGACCCCCGAGACAAGACCCCTCGGAACCTTCGTTGAGGACCTTGACCTTCGCCTGTCTGAACCCTACGACCCGATCAGCCTAACTGCCTCGGATGGGTCCTGCAAGGCCTCACCCCCATGCCCTGGGGAAAGAATCCTTAGCCCCTCGATTTGATCGTTCAAATCCCGTTGTGGCCAGGCTGCACCACTCTCAGTCTATGACGGCGAGCCTCGTCGTGTCACCCCACCCCCTGCCCACAACAGGACAGCCAACACCACCAAGACGGCAGTCACCCGGGCCTGGCGTACCCGCCGGCCGGCGCGTAGCCACGGTCACCCGGCGCCCTCGCCGATACCGGGCGTCTGGTGAGGCCGGGGATAGGCTGGCGTGATGGCTCGCTACTTCGACGTGCACCCCACCAACCCACAGCCGCGGTCAGTCAGCCAGGTCGCCGACCTGGTCCGCGACGGGGGGCTGGTGGCCTACCCAACCGACTCCGGCTTCGCCCTGGGGTGCCGGATGGGCAACCGTGACGCCCTAGACCGGATCCGCAGCCTGCGCCAGCTCACCGACAAACACCACTTCACCCTGGTCTGCAGCGAATTCGCCCAGCTGGGGGAGTGGGTCCAGATGAGCAACCGGGACTTCCGGGCGATCAAGGCGGTCACCCCCGGCCCGTACACCTTCATCCTGGCCGCCACCCGTGAGGTGCCGCGGGCGATGCTGCACCCGCGCAAGAAGACTGTCGGGGTGCGGATCCCCGACCATGTCACGGCCCGGGCGCTGCTGGCCGAGCTGGGAGAGCCGCTGCAATCATCCAGCCTGATCCTGCCCGGCGAAGAAGACCCACTTACCGACGGCTGGACGATCGCCGACAACCTCGGCCACCTGGTCGACGCAGTGCTCGACTCCGGTGATGTCGGCCTGCACCCGACCACCGTGGTAGACCTCAGCGGAGACGAGGTGCAGGTAGTACGGCTCGGGGCCGGGGACCCGACGCCCTTCGAGCAGTAACGCTCAGTCGTCCTCGGGATCCTGATACTCCTCAGAACCCTCGCCGGTGAGGGTGGCGGCGTAGTCAGGCACCTCGTGCTGCAGGCTGCGATCGGTCCGACGGTAACCAGTCGACGCCGGCCGCGCCGGGAGCTCGATGCGGGCATGCTCGATGCGGCGGTACGGGACGAACTGCAACAGGTCGTGGATCATGTTGATCCGGGCCCGGCGCTTGTCCTCACTCTCGACCACGTTCCAGCGGGCCTCAGGGATGTCGGTATGGACGAACATCTCATCCTTGGCGCGGGAATAGTCCTCCCAGCGGGTCAGCGACTCCAGGTCAGTGGGGGAGAGTTTCCACTGCCGCATCGGGTCGTCCAAGCGGGACCGGAAGCGGCGTTCCTGCTCGGCGTCGGACACCGAGAACCAGTACTTGCGCAGCAAGATCCCGTCCTCGATCAGCATCCGCTCCAGGATCGGCACCTGGCGCAGGAAGCGCTGGTGCTCGGCGGCAGTGCAATACCCCATCACGTGCTCGACCCCGCCCCGGTTATACCAGGACCGGTCGAAGACCCGGATCTCCCCGGCAGCCGGCAGGTGGGCGATGTAACGCTGGAAATACCACTGGGTCTGCTCCCGGGCGGTGGGGGCAGGCAGGGCGACGATCTGGGTAATGCGCGGGTTGAGGAACTCGGTGACCCGTTTGATCGCGCCGCCCTTGCCGGCAGCGTCACGGCCCTCGAAGATCACCACCAGCCGACGGCCCTCGTGGCGGATCCAGTCCTGCATCACCACCAGTTCCTGCTGCAGCCGGAGCAACTCGGCCTCGTACACGCTCTTCTTCAGCTTGGCCACGGTTCATCGTGGCACGTCCCGGGAGCGGGGGAGGGCCAAATCCAACGTTTCCCAGCGCCGGCGCAGCCTTCCCCAGGCCAAGGCAGGCCGGGCCGGCGAACCGCCGGAAAGGCCCTGCCGTCTGCTGCGCCGGGTCGGATCTCTGAGCGCTGAGAACGAATACGCTGACCTGACGGAACTTGACCCGATATCGACACTCGTCAAGCGCAGACCCCGGTATCCAGAGGCCTGATCTCTGCCTAGGATAGGCCGCATGTCCGAGCATCCCGGGGGTCTGCAGAGCCAGGCGGCGGCCATCCTGCAGCGCGCCCAGGACCTTGCCGATATCGTCCGCAGCGACGCTGAGACACAGGCCGACGCGATCCGAGAACGGGCCCAGCGTCAGGCCGAGGTCGCTCGGGAGGCCCATGCTGCCGCGGACGCGGCCGCTCGAGCCGCCGCCCAGGACCGGGCCGCCGCGGCCCGTACCCTGGAAGCCGCCCGGGCGGAGGCAGCCCAGCTGATCAGCGACGCCGCGGAACAGGCCGGGGTGGTGGCCGCGGCAGCTGAACGGAGCGCCGCCCAGGCCATGGAATCAGCCCGCGAGCAGGCCCGGCTCCTGATCGTCGACTCGGAACAGCAGGCTCATGCGCTGGTGGCGAGGATCACCGAAGAACGCGCCGACGAGGTAGCCGAACACGAGCAACGGCTGAAGCGGATCACGGTCGAAGCAGAACGGGTCCGGCGCCAGGCGGTGGCAGAAGTTACCGAGATGATGGCCGATGCCCGCGCCGAGGCCCAGGAGGTGATTGCCGACGCCAACGCGCAGACCACCAAGATGCTGACCGAGGCTCACAACCGGGTCGACATCGCCTTCGACGAGGCGGCAGAGGTGATGGCGCAGGCCCGCGCCAAGGCAGCCCGGACCATCGCAGCCGCCACCGCCGAACGAGACGCGATGCTGTCCGAGGTGACCTCACGGGCCCAAGAGACCCTGGCCGAGGCCGACGCCCAGTTGGAATGGGCCAAAGCCTGCGTCGACCAGATCGTGGCCCAAACCCGCCAGGATGAGATCGCCGAACAGCGCCAAGTCCACGAACAGCTGATGGCCCGTACTCGGGCCGCCCGCCGGCGGCTGGGGGCGGTGCTGGCCCGCGTCACCTTGAAGGTCCGCCACATCCAGGCCCAGGCCGAGGCAGACGCCGACGACACCCGGCAGCGAGCCCGGGCGCTGGTAGCTGCGGCTGAGGCCGATGCCGAGACGACTCTTACGACTGCCCGCCAGGAAGCCGCCGAGCGGGTCCGCCAGGCCGAAGACCAGGCGAACCACACCCTCGCCCGCGCCGATCGCAGGCTGGCCGAGGCTGAAGCCGGAGCGAAACTGATCCGTGATCAGGTCGGGGCCGATCTCGAACGACGGCAGGCGCAGTCCCACGCCCAGGCGGCAGCGCTGCGGGA
Organism: uncultured Propionibacteriaceae bacterium; assembly: GCA_938046585.1. GTDB lineage: Bacteria > Actinomycetota > Actinomycetes > Propionibacteriales > Propionibacteriaceae > Fen-668. Next base: position 375,445 of record CALIWR010000005.1, read on the forward strand.
AGAGGCCCGCCGAGACGCTGACCGGATCCGAACCGAGGCCCGCTCGGTCCTAGCCGCAGCCCGAGAAGAAGTCGCGGTCCTCGCTCAGCGTCGCGACGACATCGCCGCCCAGCTTGGCTCCCTGGCCGAGGTGATCGAAGCCCTCGCCGTTCCTGAACCCTCAGCAGTCCCCGAAACCAACCAGATCCATGACCGAGGAGAGATCCATGTCTGAGACCGGCTTCCGCACCGTGCTGCGGGGTTACGACCCGATGGAGGTGGACAAGGCCATCGATCAGTGGCGCACAGCGGTGGACAATGCCCGCCGCGAGTCCGCCGAACAAACCGTGGCCACCGAGAAATTGCAGGCGGCCCTGGAAGGCGCGAACAAGCGAGTCGAAGAACTCTCCAAGCGGGTATCCGAGATGGAGAAAGAGGGGCGCCAGGCCGCTCCGGCGACCTACGCCGACATCGGCTCCCGGATCGGGACCATGCTGACCCTGGCCGAAGAAGAAGCCGCTGACCTGCGGGCCAACGCCAACGAGCAGGCCAACCGGACCCGCGGCGACGCCCAGCGTGAGGCAGACCGGATGCTCGCCTCCGCCCAGACCCAGGCCGCGGAACTGCGGACCAAATCCGAAGCTGATGCCGCTGTCGTCTTGGAGGAGGCCCGCCGCCAGGTCGACGAACTGCTGGACGCGGCCGACCGGGAGGCAGCGGCCCGGCGCGAGGAAGCCGAGGCGGTGTACGAGCACCAGCGGGCCCGGGCCGCAGCCGCAGCCGCCGAATTCGAAACCACCCTGGCGGAGCGGCGTGAAAAGAGCGCCGCGGACTTCGCCCGGGCACTGGCCGCGCAGGACCAGTCGCTGGCCGCCGCCCAGGAGAAACTGGCGGCTGCTGAGCGGGAGGCTGAAATGGTCCTCAGCAACGCCCACAGCGAGGCGAACGCCGTACTGATGTCCGCCCGGGATGAGTCTCGGCAGATGCTGAGCTCGGCCAAGGAGCGGGCCGAGAAGGTGCGCCGGGAGTCGGAGCGTGAACTGGCAGCGGCTGCAGCCCGCCGTGACGCGATCACCGCCCAGCTGGCGAACGTCCGCCAGATGCTGGGAACCCTGGGCAGCACCTCGGTGTTCAACCCGCTCAGCGAACTTGAGGCCGCAGCCGGTGATGAGGCGGCCGAAAGCCACGACGAGGCCGCAGCAGCCAAAGCTTGAACGCATCAGGTCCCGGGCAATCCCCGTAGCTGATCTGGGCTGATGAGGGTCTCCCCATAACCAGGCCGGCCAGCGTCCCGCCGCACCTACCGTCGCTGGTGTGGCAGGTGTGGAACTGACTGACGTCACCATTGACTATGGGGATGTCCGGGCCGTGGATCGGTTGACGCTGACCGCTGTAGGTGGCCGCGTACTGGGGATGCTGGGCGGCAACGGGGCAGGGAAGTCGTCGACGCTACGGGCGATCGGAGGCGTCAACGCGCACACCTCTGGTCGCCTGCTGGTCGCCGGTTTTGACTTGGCAGACCCCGCCGGAGCCGAGGCGGCCCGGGCCGTGGTCGGGTACTGCCCCGACATTGGGGGGCTGATCGCGCAGGCCACACCACGCGAACATATTGACGTGGTGTTGGCGCTACGCGGGGCAACCTCGCAGCGGCGCCGGGCAGCTGACCTGTTGGAACAGTTCGGGCTGGCTGAAAGCCGAGACCGGCCGGCGGGGACCTTCTCACACGGCATGCAGCGGCGACTGTCGGTGCTGCTGGCGGTGCTCACCGCCCGGGAGGCGCTGGTACTTGACGAACCCTTCGACGGGGTCGACCCGACCGGGGTAGAGGTGACCAGTGCGGCGATCCGGCAGGCCGCTGCGGCGGGGCTAAGCGTGATCGTCTCTACCCACCTGCAGCGGCTGCTGACGCACGCCTGCGATGACATCGCCGTCCTGGTCCGGGGCCGGAGAGTGGCCACCGCAGCCGCAGCCGATTTCGCCGGCGACCAGGGAGAACAGCGCTACGCGGACCTGCTGCGCCACAGCGAGGCTGCCGCGTGATCCCAGGCTGGTTGGCGACCGAGGCCAGCCCAGGGCTAGTGGCAACGGTTCGGCTGTCTCGGCTGAAAGCCCGAAGCCGTAGCTCGTGGGCGCGTACCAAAGCCCGGATCGATGCCGGACTGCTGGCCACTGGCCTGGTGGTCGCGGTGCTGAGCGGCGACCTGGCGGTCCGACTGGCCGCCGGCCAGGGATCACCCCTGGCTGAGGCGCTGGCCCAGATGGCCCGGGGATCGCTGGGTGCCGGGGGCTCGGCCGCCGTGGCCCTGGTCGTCGCCGGGCTGGTTTTCGCGCCCGCGACCGGGGCGGCGACCCATGCCCAGTTCAGCGATCTTGATCTGGCCGGGATCCGCCCGCCCCGTCTGCACCGATACTTCGACGGGGTTTGGAATTCGGTAGTCTCCCCGGTCGGCGCCAGCCCGTTACTGATCCTGACCAGCCTCGCCTCACTGGTCACCAGCTCGGGCCCAGGACGGTTGGTAGCCGTCGCCCTGGCCTGGGTGACCTGGTTGACGCTGCTGACGCTGCTCGCAGCCAGCGGCTGGACGATCGACTACCTGCGGCGGCGCTGGACCCCCCGGCTGCGCTGGTACGCCGCGGCCGGCGCGGCCGCAGGAACTGGCGTGGCGGTGCTGCTCGACCCAAACCGGGGCCGGACCGGTTTCGGCCTGGCCGATCGCTACGCGGCCATCGTGTCGGCGGCGGCCCGCGGCGAGCCGGGCCCGGCCCTGCTGGGCATCGGTGTCCTCCTAGCCGGTGGCGTCGGGCTGGGGCTGGCGGGAATGGCGCTATGCCGGGCCGCGCTGGCGCTGCCCGCACCGGTGCAACGCCAGGATCAGACCGTCCGAGCGGTGTCTGTTCCGCAACGGCCGCTGCTGGCGCTGGGCGCCGTAATCGGGACCAGCCTGTGGCGTTCCCGGGAGGTCCGCCGCCCGATCCTGATGATGGTGCTGGCCGCGATGCCGCTGCTGATCGGCGGGATCCGCTACACCGGCGGCCAGGGATCCTCGGTGTTGGCGTCGGTCCTGTTGGTAGTTCCGTTGTCGCTGGCCTTGGGCTGGGGCGTCAACGTGCTGGGCGCACTCGGCGGGGCCGTGACCCTGCTCCTGGCCCAGCCGGGTGCTTGGCGGCCGTTGCTGCGGGCCATGGCCGGGATCCAGCTGGTCGTAACCCTGCTGCTGGGAACAGCGCTGCTGGTGATCGGGGCCGGGTTCAGCGACTCCTGGCAAATCCTGCCGTCTTTTGTGGTCGGGCTGGTGGTGGCCAGCGTGATTGCGACGGCATCCTCGCTGCGGTATTCCCTGCGTCGCCCGCACCGGACCCGGCTGACCGGACGCGGGGACCCGCTGGTCCCGCCGGTAGTAGGCCTGGAATATGTGGTCCGGCTGATGGTCACCGCCGGCCTGGCCGGGGTGGCGGTGGCCACGGTAGGCACGCTGGCCCCCGGGTGGTTCCTGGGGGTGGCCCTGGCCGCGACCGTGGGGTACGGCTGGTGGCGCTGGCGGTCCCTGGCCAGGATCTGGTCTGATCCGTACCACCGGGCCCGGGTGGCAGCCCTCGTGGGGGCCGTCTGATCTGGCCCGCACCTCAAGGATGGCAACGGCGGGCAGCCCGGCGCAGCACATCCAGCACCGGACGCCCCAGGACCACGATGCCGGTAGCGGTGGTCAGCGCCCGGCCAGTGTCCCATCCGGCGGTGGACGTGACCAGGGTGAACAGCCCGAACCGGCGTAAGTTCTCCCAGGCCGGGGCCCCCGGAAGATAGTCCAATCCGGCCGGACCGGCGCCCCCGGTGGCGGCCAGGGTCGGCCAGAATGACAGATTCAGCAGCGCCCCGTACCCGTAGGCACACAGCATTCCGTACCCGGCCAGCACGACCACGTCCGCCAGCCGGGCCCGCCGTCGGCTCGCGGCGCGCCGCCCGGGCAGCAGACCAGCGCCCAGACCAATCCAGGCCGCCGCCAGCATCTGGTACGGCAACCAGGGGCCCACCCCGGCAGTCAGCAGGGCTGAGGCCAGCATTGAGGTACAGCCGAGCACAAAACCGAAGCCTGGCCCGAAGGCCCACCCGGCCAGGACCAGAGTGAAGAAGATCGACTCAATCCCGGCAGTCCCGGCTCCCAGGGTGGGACGCAGCGCCGCGTTGATTGCCGACAACACCCCCAGCATCGCCAGGGCCCGGGTGTCCATCCCCCCATCGCTGAGCTGCGCCAAGACCAGCAACACCACCACCGGCAGCAGCGCCGCGAAAGCGTACGGAGCGGTCGCGGTGGAGACCCCGGCCGTGACCGGTACCAGCAGCGGCCAGCAGAACAGCACCAGGCCCAGCCCGGAGGCCACCCCCAACACGATGGCCGACCGCAGGCCGAGCCGAACCTGGACCGGGTCATTGCCTGCCTGCACCGTCACCGGCGCCCCCGGGCCTCGAGTACCTCGGCCACGGTGAGCAGCGGTACCGGCGCGTACACCTTGGCCACCTGGGTAGCCAGTAACGCAGAACCTGGCAGCAGCTGCCGGGTGGGCCCGGCCGAGACCACCTCGGCTTCGGCCATCACCACCACCTGTTGGCAGGTTTGGGCCACGAATTCGACGTCGTGGGTCGCTACCACAACCACCCGGCCTTCCTCGGCCAGGCCGCGCAGGACCCGGGTCAGTTCGTGCTTGCCCGCGTAGTCGAGTCCGCGGGTCGGTTCGTCCAGCAGCACTACCTCGGCTCGGCGGGCCAGCTGCAGAGCTAGCACCAAGGCCAGCTGCTGACCGATCGACAGGTCCCGGGGATGCTGGTCGCGGTCGATGCCGGGCGCGAACCGGTCCAACAGGTCAGAGCAGGAGCCCGGTTCGGCGCCCGCCTCCTGCTCGGCCTGGGCCAGTTCCTCGCCGACCGAGGCCCAGAAGAGCAGGTCTGAGGCAGACTGCGGTACTAGGGCGATCGGGCCGGGCGGGGCCCCGGCGACGGTCACGTTCCCGCCCTGGCGCGGGCCGGCCCCATGAACCGCCCACAGCAGTGACGACTTGCCGCTGCCATTGCGTCCCATCAAAGCGGTCACCTGCCCTGCCGGGGCATGCAGGTCAACCCCGGCAACGGCGACCGCCGATCCGTACCGGACCACGATCCCGGTGGCGTCTAACCCAGGCCCCGACGAGGCCGGGCCCGGCAGGGGTGAGCTAGACAGCTGCTCCCGTTCGGTCCGGGCCGCCCGTCGCCCGTCGCGGACCGTGAGCGGCAGCGGGTGCCAGCCCGACCGGCGCCCCAGGTCCACCAGGGGCGGAACGACCGGTGAGGTAGCCAGCAGTTCCCGCGGGTCGCCGTAGCGGACCGTGCCGGCCTCAACCAGCAGGACCGCGTCAGCATGCTCGACTACCCGTTCCATCCGGTGCTCGGCGGCGACCACCGTAATCCCCAGGTCATGCACCAACCGGCTTAGCAGCGCGATCACGTCCTCCGCGGCGACCGGGTCTAAAGCGCTGGTCGGTTCATCAAGCAGCAGCACCCGGGGCTGGGCAGTCAACACCGCTCCGATCGCGACCCGCTGCTGCTGACCGCCGGACAAGGTACTGAGGGCCCGGCCCCGCAGGTCCGCGATCCCGAGCAGGTCGAGGGTCTCCTCGACCCGGGCCCGCATCAGGGCTGGGGCGGTACCAAGCTGCTCCATGGTGAACGCCAGTTCAGACTCGACCGTGTCGGTGACGAAACCCGCCGCCGGGTCCTGGCCGACGTAGCCGATCCGGTCGGCCAGTTCCCGCGGTGCCGCCTGGCTGATGTCATGCCCGTCGAGTTCCACCCGCCCTTCGCGGCGGCCCCCGGTGAAACGGGGGACCAAGGCGTTGACGGTGCCGAGTAGGGTCGACTTGCCGCTGCCGGTACGGCCGGCGACAAGGACCAGTTCACCCTCGTCGATGTTCAGGTTAATCTGGGACAGCACCGGGCGATTCGCCGTCTGATACCAGACGCTGACGTCGTACAGCGAGATCACCGCACCCCTCCCTCCGAGGCCAGCCGGGGCCGCGGGGTAAGAGCCGCCGGAGCCAGAGCCAGCAACGCCCCAGCCAGGGCCAAGACCGGCAGCTGGGGCCACTCGATGGCCGGCAGCAGCTGCGGGTTAAGCAGCCCGGCCTGCTCCCCACCAGCCACCAGCAGTACCCCAGCCGCAGCAGCGGCCCCGCAGACCACCACCACGACCTCCGCCGCCCGCCAGGGCAGCGGCCGGTACCGGCTACGACGAACGTCACGGCCAGACCACCATAGAGCGGTGACGGTGCTCGCCAACGCCACCAGCAGCGCCGGCCAGCGCAACAGCACCGGCGCCTGCGGGGTGAGCAGACCGTAGCTGGCAGCGCCGAAGGCGACCAACGCCACCAGCATCAGACCGGTCACCAGTCGACGGTGGGTCGGGCTGGCGGTGCCGGTGCGACCGAACCCCCGGGCATCCATCGAGGCAGCCATCGCGATCGCCGAGTCGAGGGCATCGGTGAGGACTGGAACGATGATCCCGCGTATCAGCCGTAGCCGGCCCCGCCGGGCCGGGGCCCGTAGCCGTTGGGCCCGGCGGACCCGTTGCAGCGAGGCCCCCAGCTGCGGAAACACGGTCACCACGATCACCAGCACGGTGCCGATCTCGTACAGGGCACTCGGCAGACCGGCCAACAGCCGGCGCGGATTGGCCAAGGCGTTAGCCGCCCCGATCACGACGATGATGGTGGCCAGCCGGAGCCCGTCGTACAGACCGGCCAGTACGGCTTCCAAGGTGACCGGACCCAGCAGCCGGATCCCAGCGGTGATCTCGGGCAAGGGAATCTCGGGGAGCCGGACCAACACCGTCTGCCCATCACCGCCGCCCAGCAGCACCCGGTAGCCGACCCGCAGCACTACCACCGCCATGCCCAGGCCGGCGTACAAGCCGAACGAACGCGCCCAGGGGCTGTCGTCACGACGGGCGACCACCACCAGCGCCGCCACGGCGACCAGCAGCCCAAGCAGCAGGGGATTGGTGGTCCACGAGGCTGCCAGGCACAGCCCGAGCGCCCATGACCACCAGGCGCCCGGATGGACCTGCCGAGGCAGCCAGTACCGGTGCCAGCTGGGACGACTCATCCGCGGCGTCGGCGCCACAGCAGCACCCCGCCGGCTGCTGCGGCGACAGCGGCCACGATTCCGATGCCGATCGCGGTACCCCGGCCGCTGCCGGTGACCGGTGTTGCCGATGGTTCGACTGGGGCCCCAGTGTCACCGGGCAACGGTACGGCGGAAGCCTCGGATGTCGGCGAGGGTGTCGGGGCCGGTTCGCTGCTCACAGCTGACGTCGGCGAGGGGGTCGGCTCAGCGGACGTAGCGGTGGAACTGGCGGTCGGGACCCCAGTAGTCGTAGTAGTCGTGGCGGAGGTCGTGCGATGGGTGGGTGCCGTGGTGGCGCGGTTACCAGGGCGCGGAGCCGGTGGTGCGGTCGTCCGTCCTGGGGCAGGAACCGGCGCGGACGTGTTCGGGGCAGGTACCCGCGGAGCGCCGCGGACTGGTGCCGCCCGCGGCGGGGCCGCGTCTTTCTCAGAAGACGAGTTGAGCTGGAAGGACCATCCCTCGAAGGCCCCAGCCTGAATCGTCCGCCCAGCCCCGCTGGTGGCGTAACGCCACGAGCCGCCCGCCGACGCGTTCCAGTACGACCAGTACGCCTTGGCCGGCGGCATCTGAACACATGATTCTCGGTATCCGGTGTTGCCGTGCACCGGGATTGCCTCGCTCGCTGAGGGGCGACCGTTAATCCGACACACGGCCCCCGGTGCCCGCTGGGGCATGGTGACCGGCAACCCAGCCAGGGACAGCGCGTCCATCCCGGTGCCCCGCCGACCGGTGGCGGCGATCGTGGCCGCCCAACGTTCAACGCAGCGGACCACGGTCCCGCCGCCCAGGGCGGCATGATCCACCACGACCGTGACCCCTTGATCGTCGGAGCAGGCCCCGCTGGTCCAGGTGTCGGCGGCGCGAGCCGGCACCACGATGACCAGCGAGGCCGCTCCCAGCAGCGCGGCCAGGAGCCGTAGCCAACGCTGCCAACCGATCACGCCCGGAATCCTCCGACGTGATCAAGCAGGGCGTACGCGGTGCCGGTGGAGGCGTGGTGGATGTCCACCTGGCCTGCCTCCGAGGTCTCAGCCAGTGCGGCATTGGACGACGGCACCGCGGTAGTGAAGTTCACAGTCGAGGTACGGGCGGGATAGCGGCTGCCGCCGCGAACCAGGGCCAGATACCCGGGGGCGGTTGGAGCGGCTGCGGTCAGGTTGGTCATCACCGCCGCGAAGGCCCCAGACCCCGGCAGTGTCACCGGGACCGAACGGTTAGCGAGCGGCTGCTGCGCGGCCACGCCGTCGTACACCCGTACCTCGTCGATCGCCTGATAGCCGCCGGAACGATTCACCTGTCCACCGACCACATAGCCGACCAGGTCAGCCACCACATCAGACGATCCGGGGGAGGTATTGGTGATTACGATCCGTCCGCCTTCGCCGAGCCGGGCTACCACCAGGTTGGGCCGGGTCTCGCCGGGGAGGAAGTTGAGGCTGGAGGTGGTCGGAGCCGGGCTTCCGGCCGCACCGACGCTGAGATAACCGGGCGCCTGGGGATTAGTGACGGTGAGGTTTAAGACAACAGCCGCAGCATTGTCCGGAACCTCGTGCCGGCCAGCCACGACCAGCTCACGGCTACTATTCGCGGCCAGCGTGCTGTTCGGTCGGGTGTCGAGGATCCGCTGTGGGGCTGCGGTGCTGGTCATCCCAGCCACGGTCGCCTCGCCCGGGGTCAGGTAGCCGACCACATCGGCGACCAGGTGGCTCGCCCCGGGTGAGGCATTGCGCAGCACTATCTGCCCGTCGGGGCTGGCCTGGGCCACGACCAGGTTCGGGATGGTCTGCCCGGCCACAAAATTCAGGCTGGACGCGGTAGGGGCGTCGACGCCCTTGGGGTATGCCGAGATGTACCCGTCGGCGGCCGGCTCGGTCACGGTGACGTTGAGGACCACCGCTCCCACCTGGTTCGCCAGCCCCTGGACGCCAGCAACCGTGACGGTCAGATCCGCATTCGGGGCGACTTTGGCAGTGGTCCGGGTATCCGCGACCCGGAACGACGCCACCGGCACGTAGGCACCAGCATCAAGCGGGGCCAGCTGAAGGGTTTCCAGGCCGACCGGGGCCAGCGCGAGCACCGCCTGGGCACTGGCCCGGATCCACTGGTCACGGTTGGCGTCCACCCCGGCCTGTTTCCCGGCCTGGTTGTAGGCGATGGCGCCCGCATCGGCTCCCTCGCTCAGCCGGTGAGCCGCCACAAAGGTCGCGGCTCGATCCCGGGCGGTCTGGTATGAGGTGCCGGCCAAGGCAGCCGTCGCCAACCCGGTCGAGTTGGTGTTCAGGTCGGCCGTGGTGACCCCGCCACGCCATCCTCCGCTGTTCGGGTCCTGGGCTCCGACCAGCCAGGCGAGGGCCTTGTCGAGGGCGGCCTGAGCTGGTGACCCAGGGGCCGGCTTGGCCGCCTTCAGGGCCATGATCGCCAACGCGGTGGCGTCAGTGTCGGGGGCGTCCTGCTCGGTACAGGCGCGGGGCCCATCGCTGAGAGTGAGCGGGTAGTGCCCGGTGGCGCACTGCTGGCTGACGAGGTAGTCCACCGTCTTCTGCGGCAGCTGCCCGGTCCGGGCCAGGCCCAGCATCACGTACGACTGACTCAAGACGTTGGCATAGTTCTCGCCGGTGGTGACGTCTTTCACCCGCCCGGTGTCGCTGACCGTGGTCAGGGCCTGGGCACGCAGGTCCCGGCCGCCCACCTTGGTGGGATCGATCCGAGCGACCGCAGCGGCCAGCAGCAGCTTTCCGGTGGCCCCGGCGAAGACGCTGTCACCACTAGTGGTGTAGTCGCCGCTGCGGGCAGCGAGCTGGTTCGCGATCGCCGTGGTTCGGGCGGTAGGGGCACCCGTGGCGGCCTGGGCAAAGAGGATGTCGGTGCTCAGGCCCAGGTCGTCGAAGTTGTACTGCTGATTGACGTAGACCCGGCCGTCGCTCAGCTGGGAACGAAGCCAGGTCGCGGTCGCGGTAGCCGCGGCCGGATCAGCGGCATGGGCCCGGGTGACGCCGTACGGGCTTAGTGGGATCAGCGCAGCAGCGAAGAGGGCGGCGAAGCCGGCCCGGATGATGCGGGCGGTCCTCATGGGAAGTGCCTTTCCCAGAGTCGGAGTCTGGGCAAGCGCTCAGAAGCCGATCTGCAATCCTCGACAGACGGACGGTGCACATACCGACCTGTCGGTGTTCCGGCTTGTGGACCTCAACGGCCCACCCACGGTTGCGGGTCAGCGCCGGACTCGGACCGGCTTCCCCGAACATGTCGGCTGATGACTGTGCAGGATCACCGTATCAGGTGAGCTCAGGTCTGCGCCAGAGCGGAGGCCCCGGAAACTGATACTGGTGGGATGAAGCTAGCCTGACCCAACCGGTAGCCGGTGGCCACGGCCGGCTCCGCTGGAACCCATACCACCACCTGGTGTCGTCGAGGCCGCCGGTGCAGAGGCCTCGGGTGGCCACCTGGTTAGGCAGTTGCCCGTAGCCAGGCCCGGATCGGTTTGATCACGCGCATCTGGCCCGCGCCATACGTCCGGGTCTTGGCCCGGTCAAAGGTGATCCCGTTCTGCTGTTCGATCGTCTTCAGGATCCGGGGCAGGTCACGAATGTCGGTTGGAGCCGGGTCGATGGCACCGACCAGGGTACGACTGGCGCCATCATCTCTGACAGAGAGCCGGTACGGGAGTGCCCCGGTAGGAGAGGTCCGACTGTCATAGAGGCGGACCTCGTCGCCTCCAGACCAGAACTCCTTCACCAGCCGTGCGGCGTGGAATTCGGACTCCAAGTCCGGCGACCAGCCTATTTCGACATCGACGTCCACTGTCGGAACCTCACGCGAGGTGACGACGATCTCAAACTGCCAGCGGCGGTCGGTGGGCACCGGCAGTCCGATCTCGGCGGCCCACTGACCCGCTGGAGTGGGAGGCAGGTGCCGGTACACCGCGTCGAGGATCTCGAAGGCGTCAGCCCCGGCAGGAATGTCGCGGAACAGACCGAAGAGTTCCCAGAAGGCCGAGCGTTCCTTGAGAAGCACCGGCTCGTCGCGTAACCGTTGCGCCACCTGAAGCAGGGTCACGGCGGCCTCCGTGTCACCGAGTCCGGCCGCGTGCACCAGCATCACCAGGGCATTCGTCATGGGGCAGCTCTGGTGCCACCCCGTCCAGGAGAGCTCCTGGTCCTGAGCCGCCTGCACCGCGGCGCAGACCAAGTCCATATTCGCCGTCGTGACCAAGGGCAGGAGCCGGTCCGCCTTGGCTCGGTCGGCAGGCCAGGTCGACATCGCCAACCGTCTGGCGAGTTTGGTGTCCCTGTCGAGTACCTCAGCGAACGATGTCACAGCCTCTCCCCGCCGCTGACCACCTGTGGGCAAAGCCTAGCCGCTGTGAGCGGTTAGCCGCTAGGATCACCAGCGGTCCGCCAGAGTCGCTGAGGTCGCAGGAGGCCCCATGACCGTCAGTCCCACTGTTCGTCTGATTGCTCCATTGAACGGCATCATGGTGCCCTTGGAGCTGGTACCCGACCCGGTCTTTGCCCGCAAGATGGTGGGAGAGGGGATCTCGATCGACCCGCTCAGCAACCTGCTGCGGGCGCCGGTGGCCGGAGAGGTGATCGACGTCCAGCCCTCCCAGCACGCTGTCACCATCCGCTCTGCAGAGGGTCTGGAGGTGCTGCTGCATATCGGCCTGGACACCGTACGGATGGGAGGCGCTGGCTTCGAGGCCAAGGTCACTGCCGGACAGCAGGTCGACGTGGGCGATGACCTCATCGTCTTCGACATGGACAAGGTGGCGGCCGAAGCCACCAGCCTGTTAACCCAGGTGGTGATCGCCAATTCGGAGCGGATCGACTCACTCACTCCCCGCACCGGGCCCGTGAGCGGAGGCACCGACATAGTGGCTGAGATCGTCCTCACGGAGCAGACGGAGGAGTCGGCGGCAACGGTTGGCCGTAGCGTCACCTCGCCGGCCCTGCTGATCCCGAACCCGACCGGGCTCCACGCCCGCCCGGCTGCCACCCTGGCCGCCCTGGCAAAGGAATTCGACTCCACGATTACCTTGCGCCGCGGGGAGCAGTCAGCCAATGCGAAGTCGATTATGGCGATCATGGCGTTGGCTGCGGCCCGCTGGGACAAGGTGACCATCACCGCCAGTGGCCCGGATGCCGAGGAGGCGGTGGACCGCATCAGTGAGGCGATCCAAGACGGGCTAGGGGAAGACTGCCCGCCACTGCCTCCGGGCGGTGATGACACCATCCCGATCCCAGCGATTAAGGACGAGCCAGAACCGGAGCCGGAGCCGCGTTCCGGTGATCCGAACCTGCTGCTCGGCGTGTCTGCATCGCCAGGCCTAGCCGTCGGCCAGGTGTTACAGGTCCGCCACGAGGATGTCCAGGTAGTTGAACTGGCCTCCGATCACCACCAGGAACGCCGGAAACTCAACACGGCTATTGATCGGGCGCTGCTGGACCTGTCGGCGCTGGAGTCACGGCTCACCCAGGAGTCCGACCCGGCCAAGGCCGCGATCTTCGCCGCGCATGCCCAGATCCTTCAGGACCCGGACTTGCTTGACATCGCGGTCAGCGCGATCGACAAGGGCAAGAGCGCCCCATACGCCTGGCGGGGAGCCTTCCAGTCCTACGCCGACCAGCTGGCCGGACTGAACAACGAGATCCTGGCCGGACGAGCCACTGACGTCCGCGACGTCGGTCAGCGGGTGCTGGAAGAACTGACCGGGCAGCGCCGCCAGCGCCAGGAGATCCCCGAGGGCACGATCCTGGTCGCCGAGGACCTGACCCCGTCCGACACCGCGACTCTGGACCGCACCAAGGTGGTTGGCTTTGCCACCACCTCAGGGGGCGCCAGCAGCCATGTGGCGATCATCGCCCGCTCTCTCGACATCCCCGCTGTGGCTGGTATCGAAGGCCGGGCTTTGGACATCCCCGAGGGTAGCCGGGTCGTTCTCGACGGGAGTCGCGGCAGCCTCCAGCTCAATCTGAATGAGGACCAGATCACCGAGATCTTGCAGCGTCAGCAGCGGATCGCCCAGAAACGGGCACGGGACCTCAGCCAGGCACAGGACCCGGCCCGGACCCGCGATGGTCACCAGATCCAGGTAGTCGCCAATATCGGCGGCCTGCAGGACGCTCAGGACGCGCTGGAACAGGGGGCTGAGGGAGTCGGCTTGCTGCGCAGCGAATTCGTCTTCCTCGGCCGGCAGAGCGCCCCGACCGAGGAAGAGCAGACCAGCCTGTACGCCAACATCGCGCGGACGCTGCCGGGCCGGCCGCTGGTGATCCGCACCCTCGATGTCGGCGGTGACAAGCCGCTGCCGTACCTGCCAATCCCAGCCGAGGAGAATCCTTTCTTGGGAATCCGTGGGGTCCGGGTCGGCTTCGACCGGCCGGAGGTGCTGCGGGCTCAGTGCCGGGCGATCGCCCGGGCAGCCGACGCCGGCGCCAAGTTGTGCGTCATGTTCCCGATGATCGCCACCATCGATGATTGGACCTTCGCGAAGCGGATCTGGGATGAGGAGGCCGCCAAGGTGGGAATCGGATCCCAGGTCCAGGTGGGGGTGATGATGGAGGTGCCTTCGGTGGCGGTGATGGCCCGCCAGTTCGCCGCCGAGGACGTGGCCTTCTTTAGCGTGGGAACTAACGACCTGACCAGCTACACCCTGGCGATGGACCGCGGCCATCCCAAGCTGGCCTCCCAGGTCGACCCGTGCAATCCGGCGGTATTGAGCCTGATCGGCAACGCCTGCCAGGCGATGCACGAGCGTGGCAAGTGGGTCGGGGTCTGCGGCGGGATCGCCTCCGATCCCCAGGCAGTCCCGATCCTGGTAGGGCTGGGGGTCGATGAGCTGAGCTGCTCAATCCCCGCGATCCCAGGCGTCAAGGCAGCAGTCCGGGCGTACTCCATGAGTGACTGTGAGGCCCTGGCCCAGAAGGCCATTGCCTGCAGCACCCCCGCCGACGTCCGTGCTCTCGTCCCCGTGGACGAGGGCTAATCCGGGAGAAGGACATCATGAGCACCACAGCGAACGAGATCGTGACGGCAGTTGGTGGCGCTGCCAACATCGACGCCCTGACCCACTGCGCCACCCGACTCCGGTTCCAGTTGCGTGATGCCTCGGTGGTCGACACCAAGCAGGTTGAGGCCATCACCGGCGTGATGGGGGCGGTACCACAGGCCGGCGATCGGTATCAGGTGATCATCGGCGGTGCCGTAGGCACCGTCTACGGCGAGATCATGAACCTGCCCGAGATGGCCGACAGGAAACCGCAGACCGCCGAGGAGGTCAAAGCTGCGGCCCGAGCCGGCGGACCACGCGGCAAATTCGCCTGGCTGGACAGCTTCTTCGAATACCTGTCGAATAGCTTCCGCCCGTTGCTCGGGGTGTTGCTGGGCGCCTCACTGATCATCGCCTTCGCGGCTGTGCTGGACGCACTGGGATACGTGGACTTCCGAGCCGCCGACAAGCCCGCCTCGTGGGTTTTCGTCGACACCATGTGGCGCTCGGTCTTCTATTTCCTGCCGATCATGGTCGCCTACAATGCCGCCAAGGCCCTCAACATCGACGGCTGGGTCGGTGCCACGGTGATGGCGGCCGTGATGACCCCGGACTTCGCCAAACTGTCAAAAGCCGCCAACACCGTCTGCGAGGCGAGCCCGATCCCTGGAGCCGACCCGGTCTGTACGGCCACGATTTTCGGCTGGTCGATGCCGCTGAACGACTACGGTGGCCAAGTCTTCGTACCGCTGATCATGGTCGCGGTGCTGGCTTTGGTGTACAAGCTCCTGGCGAAGATCTTCCCGCAGAACGTCCAAATGGTGTTCGTGCCCTTCCTGTCGATCGTGATCATGGTCCCGATGACCGCCTACCTGATCGGACCGCTCGGGATCTGGTTGGGCACCACCCTCGGTACCGGCCTGGCCTGGCTGAACACCAACGCCCCAATCGTCTTCGCGATCCTGATCCCCCTGCTGTACCCGTTCCTGGTTCCGCTGGGGCTGCACTGGCCGCTGAATGCGTTGATGCTGGCCAACATTAAGTCGTTGGGCTATGACTTCATTCAGGGACCGATGGGCGCTTGGAACTTCGCCTGCTATGGGGCGACCGCCGGGGTATTGGTGCTCTCGATCCGGGACAAGGATGTGGCGATGCGCCAGACCGCGACCGGTGCTTTGGCAGCCGGTCTGTTCGGCGGCATCTCCGAGCCCAGCCTGTACGGCATTCACCTGCGCTTCAAGCGCATCTACCCGCGGATGCTGATCGGCTGTCTCTGCGGCGGTCTGGTGATCGGCCTGTTCGGCGGGGTAAAGACGAGCGCCTTCGCGTTCACCTCGCTGCTGACGATTCCGGTGTTCAGTCCGATGTGGCTCTATGGCATCGCCGTCGCCGTAGCGTTCTTTGTGTCGATGATACTGGTGATCCTGTCCGACTATCGCACGGCAGAGCAGAAGGCCGCGGCCTTGGCCGAGGCCCAGCCCAAGATCGAGGAGCCCCAGGTCATCATGGTCGAGGTGGGCGCCAAGGAGGAGAGCCAAGCCAAGCAGTGGCTGGCTGCCCTGGGCGGAGCGGCCAATGTGGAATCAGTGGCGCAGGTGGCCGAGACCCGGGTCCGGGTTGAGGTTCGAGACAGTAGCCAGGTGGATGTCGCGGCGCTGCAGGCAGCTGGCTTGCCGGGTGTGGTCCAGGTCACCCCGCAGACCTGGCACCTGGTGGTGGGCTTTGACGCGGACCAGTACGCCACCGCGCTAGAACGGGCCCGCACTGCTTCCTCCGTGTGGGAGCAGCCGGTCTCAGCTGGGAAGGGGTGATCAGCCTGAGGTGCTAGGCTCTCGATAGTTCGAGGGAAGAAGCACCTGAGGTTGGTCGATGGATCTGGAATCGGTCTTCTACGAGTACCTGGAGCGTTTCCGGACCCTGTTAGCTGCCGAGACTTGGCGGCGGTTGGCGATGGAGATGTCCAAGAACGATCTTCTGTCGTTGCTGTACCTGCACCGTGCTCAACAGTCCCGGATGGGCGATCTGGCTGAATACCTCGACGTGCCGCTCAACACTGCGACCGGGGTTGTCGCCCGGCTGCAGCGCCGCGGCCTGGTGGAGCGCGAACACAGCCCGGACGATTTGCGGATTGTCCTGATCTCACTCAGCGACGAGGGCCGTACTGCGGTGACTCAGGGTCTGCGGCAAGCTTTGGCGCTGGCCGACCAGGTAGTGGGGGAGTTGAGCCGCGAGGAATTCGCGGTGGTGCTGCGGGTACTCGACCGGGTGATTGAGTTGCTGACCGCGCCGGCGCCGCCCCGGCCAGTACGCCGCCGGATCCCCATCGACTAGCAGCGATCCTGACCTGGAGGCTCTCTCCTCAGTGGAAATAGTTCGCGCAATGAACTATTCTGTACGCGAAGGAGGACTGATGGACCGATTGATACTGCTGACCGGCAAGGGTGGGGTCGGTAAGACCTCATTGGCGGCCGCCCACGCGGTGGCGTCAGCCCGCCAGGGAAGCCGAACCATGCTGGCCAGCATGGATGCCGCTCACAACCTCTCCGACCTGTTTGGCTGCGAGCCGGCCCCGGCGCCAGTCGAGATCGCGCCGAGACTCGACATCATCGAAGTCGATCCCGGGCAGGTTCGTGAGGAGTTCGCAGACCTGAATGCTGCCTTGGCGGGGCTGATCGTCAGCGAGGACACTGAGGATGTAATCGACCTGCCAGGTCTTGACCCGCTCTTCTTCCTGCTGCGGGTGCAGCAATTGGCGCAATCAGGCGACTACGACCGGATCGTACTGGACCTGGCGCCGACCGGGGAGACCCTGTCATTGCTGCAGCTGCCAGAGATGCTCAGCTGGTGGATGGAGAGGGTTTTTCCGGTGCAGAAGTTGGCGCTGCGGGCCTTACGCCCGGTCGCACAACCACTGTGGCACATTCAGCTGCCGAACCGACGGGCCATGAACGACGTCGAACGGCTCTACCAACGGCTACAGGACATGCAGCTGCTACTCAAGAATCCCGGCCTGGCCTCGGTCCGGCTGGTAACCCTGCCCGAGCGGATGGTGATCGAGGAGACCCGTCGCAGCTATCTCTATCTGAATCTCTTCGGCTACAGCGTCGATCAGGTCTTCGTCAATGGGGTGCTGCCAGACCAAGTCGATGGTTTCTTCCGTGGCTGGGTCGAACATCAGCGTGAGCACCTGACCGAGATCGAGGACGCATTCGGGCATCTGCCGCTGACGCGAGTGCCGCGTTTCGCATCTGATCTGCTGGGCTTGGATGACATTAGCCGGCTGGCCGAGGTCGCCCTCGACGAGCACGCCTTCGACGTGCGTGAGAACCTCGCCCACGAGCAGTACCTCAAGGTCGACGCAGGATATGACCTGCGCCTGATGCTTCCCGCAGCGATGTCGGAGCAGGTCCACCTCACTCAAACCGGGGCCGACCTGTCGGTACGGATCGGCGGTTTCCGACGCAGCATCACCCTGCCTGACAGTCTTCGCCATCACGACGTCACCAGCGCTCGGCTACGTGACGGCGTCCTCACCATCCAGCTACGACTCCCACAGAAGGTCCAGCCATGAACCGCGATCTCATCGACCACCTTATTCAGGCCCGCCATCACCTGGGTGCCGCCGCTCTCAGTCTGGTGCCCTCCAGACTTCGCCGTCACGTCGAGGTGATCGACCGTGAACTACGCGCCCTGATCATCGCATGCCTGACCGATCCACCAACGTCGCCACCGGCCCAGCAGTCCCGCCGAATCACTGTCGAGGAGTGAGATGAGGATCATTCTGTACACCGGCAAGGGCGGGGTCGGTAAGACCACGGTCGCCGCCGCCACCGCCCTGCGGTTGGCCGAGACCGGCAGGCGCACCCTAGTTCTGAGTACTGACCCGGCCCATTCGTTAGGCGATGCGCTAGGGCAGGAACTCGGTAACCAGCCCAGGCCGGTGGCTGAGGCGCTCGATGCGCTCGAGATCGATGCCCTGACCGAGAATGATCGGGCCTGGGGAGCATTGCGCAGTTACCTCGGACGGCTGCTGGCCCGTGGTGAGGAACTCAGCCTGGCCACCGAGGAGACGTTGTTGCTGCCTGGGATGGGGGAGTTGTTCAATCTGCTGGCGATTCTCGACCATGCCGAGTCGGGGGAGTACGACACGCTGGTGGTGGATTGCGCTCCCACCGGCGAGACCTTGTCGCTGCTGAAGTACCCGGAGCGGCTGGACCGGTTGTTCCGGATCGCCCTGCCCACCAAACGGGCGCTGGTCAAGGCCTTGGGCAGACCTTTCGAGAAGCTCACCAACATCGCGATGCCCGAGGACCGACTCTTCGACGACCTGCTGACCTTGCTCGATCGCCTGACCCGCCTCGGGGAACTGCTGCGCGACAAAGACACCACCGTACGATTAGTCACTACACCAGAACGCATTGTCGTGGCGGAGGTCCGACGCGCGTACACCTGGCTCAGCCTCTACGGCTTTGTGGTGGACCAGGTGGTGGTGAACCGAATCTACCCTGAGGCCGCGCTGGCAGGGTATTTCGCAGCCTGGGCGCCGATCCAGGCTGCGGGGCTGGAGACGGTGTCGCAAAGCTTCGGGCATCTGCCGGTCCACCGGCTGGAACTGCAGGATCATGAGATCGCCGGGCTGACCGGACTGCGCGAGCTGAGCCGAGAACTGTACGGGGATGGCGATCCGGCTGTCGTCGGGTATCAGGGCGACCGGCTGCGCCTGACGCGCCACGGTGACGAGGTCTGCCTCCATCTGTGGCTTCCGGGAGCGCAGAAGTCTCAGCTCGACCTGCAGCACGAGGGCAACGACCTGATCGTGGCTTACCGCAATCAGCGGCGCCGGATCGCTCTGCCCGACTCCGTGCTGGGCCGTCAGGTGAGCAGCGCCCAGTACCGAGACGACGAATTGGTGGTCAGCATGCGGTGAACTCTTCGGTGGCTTTCAGATCCGACCAGGAGATCTTTCAGGGCGCCCGTCTGATCTTTTGAAGACGCTAGCATTTATCGGTAATCTTTCCAGTTCTGGATTGTGAGCCCAGGTGTGACCACCCTGGTCGAGGACCATCACCAGGAGGTGGCGTGCTTCCTATCGAGACCGACGGGGCCGAGATCCTGGTTGATCCGCCGCTCGCGCGGCGGGTTGCCGAGCGGCATTCCGGTGCAGACGGGTGCCACCGCGATGAACCGGTGGGCTTCGCTGCGGGAGATCAGGTTGGCCTGGTGGAAGCAGTGTGCCTGATACGGCGTCGACGTCCCGACGCTGGACGGGCCGGATGGTCCGCGATGGCGAAAGGACCGGTGCCGCGAGCCCAGGTGGGCGCTCTGGGCCTGGTGGGAGACCGGCAGGCGGATCGGGATCATCATGGCGGTCCTGATAAGGCGGTGTACGCCATGGATGCTGCCGAGGTAGATCATTGGCTGGCTGTTATGCCGGGACTCCAGGTCGGCGGGATGGGGGAGAACCTGACGATCCGCTCGGCTGCTGGGTCGCAGACCGGGATTGATGATCTGGAATTGGGGGCCCGGCTCTGGGTGGGGCCCGCCGAGACTTTCCCCGGGGCGTCCCGGCCGTGGCAGAGAACCTGCGGGCTAGTGCTCCGGGTAACAGGGGTGCGTAATCCCTGCCCAACCTTTGCCCGTGGGATGGGCCGCGGAGACTGGATCCAAGTCTTCTCGGCCCGTAATCGGGTTGGAGTGTATTTCGCGGTCGAGGCCGAGGGTACGGTCACCGCGGGATCCGAGGTCCGGGTCTGGACGACCCCGGGCCATGGCGTCAGTTGCCGGCGTTGGTTCGCGCATCATGATCCGCGAGACGCCCAAGCGTTGCTGGCCGCCGAATCCGCCGGGCGGATGGTCCTGGCTGGGTTCACCCGCGCCTACGTTGTGGCCGCAGCCGACCCAGACAGCGGCTAAGAAGACTGGGCTCTGAGAAGAGATCAGGGGACCACCACCCGCCGGTAAAGTGTCATAATGCACCTTATCGGACTAGTGAAAGGTCGCCTGAGCAGCCATCTCAGAGCTTCACCACTAGGATCGCCGCGGATTCATCAGCCGCTCCACTGGTAGCTGTGTTCTGGTCGTCCGGTGCTCCCGTACCGCAGCGCCAGACTCACCGATCCCTCGGCCACCAGATCCGACAGGTAACGCTGCGCGGTGGCTCGGGAGATCCCAATCTCATCAGCGATCGCGATCGCAGTCAGCGAGGTGCCACGATCTCGCAGCACCCGGATGATGGCCTCAGCGGTCACTCGCGAACGTCCCTTAGGCAGCCGCCTGGTGACTGAGCGCGGACGGAGCTGACTCACCAGGGCGTCGATCTGGCACTGTTCAAGCGGCGCCTCCAACTGGAGCTCATCAAGAAAGGCCCGGTACCCGGTCACCCGTTCCAACAGCATCATCATCGGGAAAGGTTTGACAATATAACCGATCGCGCCGCGGACCAGCGCCCGACGGACAGTCTCGGCGGAGGTGGCAGCGGTCACCATCAACACCGCGGTCTCTGCGTACCCGATCAGAGACGATCCGCTGCCGTCTGGCAGGTACTCGTCAGCAACCACCAGGTCAACTGGACGCGTGTCCAGGACCTGACGGGCCTGGGCCAAGGTAGTGGCTCTGCCCACCACGGCAATGCCCGCGACGCTACTGAGGGCGTCCGCATGTATCGCCGCGACTCGGAAGTCGTCGTCCACGACCAGGACCCGCAGGAGCAACCTGCCGGCAACCATCAATCAATCCCTCCTGCCATTTCGAGCGATGGACGGGCCATCACATCGCACAGCCGGGCCTGGAACGCAGCCCCATGATTCGGGCCGCTCGCCGCAGCAAGTTCAAGGTAGCCACCATGACGCCGAGCCGTGACTCGGGCCAGCGACAGCCCGATCCCGTGCCGATCCTTGTCCCCCTGCTTGGTGGTCCAGCCGTCGCGAAACATCGCCTGCTGAGCATCCGGCGACACCCCGGGTCCGCTGTCAACAACATGGATAACGAGGTCGCTGCCATCGCAGAGCATCGACACCTCGACCCACGCTGGGCGTTCCCCGGTCATCGCTGCCCGGATGGCGTTGTCCAGGAGATTCCCGATCACGGTGACCGCGTCCAGGGGGCTGATCAGGCGTCCCTCCACCCAGGTGGTCTCGCTGATCCGCAGGTCAACCCCCCGCTCTGAGGCGACTGCCGTCTTCGCCACCAGCAGACCTTCGAGGTACGGGTCGCCGACGCCGTCGCTACCGGCGCCAGCGACCGTCAGGTCAGCCAGGTAATCCAGAGCCGCATCGAGATGCCCCAGGTGCAGCAGCCCGAGCAGGGTGTGGAGACGGTTGGTGTGCTCGTGGGCCTGTGCTCGCAAGGCGTCGGTCAGGGCCCGGGTGGCTTCCAGCTCTCGACCCAGACCATCAAGGTCGGTACGGTCGCTGAGTACCACGACCGTACCCAGATCCCGTCCGGCCTGCTCGACTTCGAGCCGGCGCGGCTGGAGGATCCGGTCCCCTACCACCATCAGCGAGCCGTCCGGCATCGCGGGTGAATGGTCGGTCAGCAGGCCCGCTACCGAGGCCGGCAGTCCCGACTGGTCGATACGGGCCCCGACCCGCAGCGGCACCCCTAACAGGAGTTCCACGGCCGGGTTGGCTATCCGCAGGCAGCCGGTCGAGTCAACCGCCAACACTCCCTCCTGGGCGCCGCCTAGCAAGGCTGCGTGCTCACGCAACAGATCAGCCATCTCGTCGGACTCCAAGTGGCGGGTGATCCGGAGCAGCCGCCGAGAACCGAGAGCCACCACGACCAGGCTGATGACCAGCATGGCCCCAGTGATTCCGGTCAGCAGCAGGAGGAACTGCTGCTGCAAGGCCTCGACCTGGTTGATCTGGATCCCGACCGAGACCGAGCCGACGATTCGCCCCTGAGCATCGCGCAGTGGGACCTTGCCTCGGGCTGACGGTCCGAGGGTCCCCCGCTCCAGGAGGGCGATGTCGTGACCCACAAGCGGGGTCGTTGAGTCGGTGGCGACTTTGCGGCCCACCTCGGTGGGATTGGGGTGGCTGTACCGGACACCTGAGGCATTGGTGACCACGACATACCGGGCCTCG
The DNA here is from genome assembly GCA_938046585.1 of uncultured Propionibacteriaceae bacterium. GTDB lineage: Bacteria > Actinomycetota > Actinomycetes > Propionibacteriales > Propionibacteriaceae > Fen-668. The sequence goes on from CALIWR010000005.1 coordinate 397,643, forward strand.
GTACGGATCCTTACCTGCTCAGCCGCTGCCTGAACCGGACCGTCCGAGGCTGGGGTCGCCTGGGTTACCCACTGTGCAAAACGCGGATCGAGCGCCACTCCGCGGGCGATCGCCAAGGCGCGTTCCTCGTTCTGCCGCTCCATACCGTGACGCGAGGCCAGCGCCGAGGCGGCCATGGCGCTCAGAGCGGTCCCGGTCACCACAGCGAGAGCGACCAGGCAAACCTGGAACGTCCAGCGCAGATGCTTGCGTGAGTACGGGGGCATGGCCAGATCCTAGGCCGTACGAGCAGAACGTGCAGAAGATGCGGCAAAGCGGCTTGTGCACGTAGCGGCCACAAGACTTCCATCCCACGCGGCTCCAGTCATAACATCCCATTTGATCCCCTGATGAGAAGGAGAAACTAGATGCTGGCCTTATGGGGTCTGTTGATCGTCGTCATCTTTATGACACTGATCATGACCAAGAAAGCGACTCCCTTCACGGCGCTCATTGCCTCGCCCATCCTGATCGGGCTCGTCGCCGGGTTCGGCAAAGACATCGGCAAGTTCTCGCTGGAGGGCGTCAAGACGGTGGCCCCGACAGCAGTGATGCTGCTCTTCGCGATCTTGTACTTCGGGCTCATGATCACCGCTGGTCTGTTCGACCCCCTCGCCAAGTTCATCCTGCGAGTGGTACAGGGAGACCCGCTCAAGGTGCTGGTCGGGACGGCTGTCCTGTCTTGTGTGGTCTCGGTGGACGGGGACGGATCGACAACAACGATGATCGTCTGCTCAGCGCTGATCCCCGTCTATAAGAAGTTGAACATGAAAATGATGGATCTCGCGGTGTTGATCATCATGGGCAACTCGATCATGAATCTGCTCCCCTGGGGGGGGCCGACCGCACGGATCATCACTGCGCTCCACGTTGATGATGGCGAGTTGCTGCGTCGCATCCTCCCCGGCATGGGGATCGCTGTGCTCTGGGTGATCGTGGTCTCCTTCCTGCGAGGGCGGGCCGAGCGACAGCGGTTGGGGATCATCGAACTCAGTCGTGAGGAGATCGACGCGTTGAGCGTGGGCAACACCCTAGGCAACCCCGAGTCCGACACCATCAGCCTGAAGCGGCCCCGCCTGGTCATGGTCAACCTCATCCTCACCATCGTGGTCATGGTGCTCCTGATCTTCGGTGGCACCTGGCATGTTCCCAAGATCCACTCGTCCATCATCTTCGAGATTGCCTTCGCCCTCGCCATGCTGATCAACTACGCCAGGTTGGCCGACCAGCGCCAGATCATCGAGGAGCACGGCGCCAATGCGATGCACGTGATCACCATGGTGCTGGCGGCGGGCATCTTCATGGGCATCCTGAATGGCTCGAAAATGTCGGATGCGATGGGGCACTGGTTGGCTGACGTGGTGCCTGCGTCGATGGGTGGTCACTGGGGTCTGGTGACCGCATTGGCCTCGGTCCCGGGAACCTTCCTGCTGAGCAACGACGCCTTCTACCTCGGAGTGTTGCCGGTCCTGGCCCAGACCGGGGCGCAGTATGGCTTCACGCCAATGGACATCGCAGTCGCCTCCACCACTGGGCAGGCCTTCCACCTGCTGTCGCCCCTGGTCGGTTTCATCTACCTGCTGCTGCATCTGACCCGGGTCGACATGGGCGCCTGGCAGCGCCGATCCGCCCTGTGGAGCATCGGAACCTTCGTGATCTTCCTGATCTCGATCGCCACCCTCGGCGGCGTCCGATTGTGACACGGCGGGAGTTATCCAGCCACTAGAGGATCAGACCATGCAGGAACCGATCATCGAGGTACTGGAGCCAGCCCGGGACCCGGCCGCTCTGCGGCTGGTCACGGGCCTCCTCGCGGAGCGCGGGCTGGGCGTAGATGATGATGTTGAGTTCTTCGTGGTCGCCCGCCGGGCCGACGACCTAATCGGGTGCGTCGGCCTGGCCGGCAATGTCGTCAAATGCACGGCGGTGACCCCCACCGAAGCCGGCGCCGGGATCGGGGCCCGGCTGATGGCCGAGGTCCAATATCAGGCCCTGGAGCGCGGCCGTGCGCACCTGTTCGTCTATACCCAACCGTCGAATCGACGCACCTTCACCTCCTTGGGATATCGCCCAATCGCAGAGGTGCCGGGCATCGTAACCCTGCTCGAGAACACCCCCTTCGGACTGTCGGGCTATTGCGAACGGCTGCGCCGCGAAAATAATCCGGTTCCAGGCCGGATCGGGGCAGTGGTGATGCATGCTAACCCGTTCACCCTCGGCCACGAGCACCTGATCCGGACCGCAGCCCGCGACTGTGATCGGCTCCATGTCTGGGTGGTGGCCGAGGAGGGGGCCGAGTTTTCGGCCGCTGACCGGTTGCATCTGGTTCAGGACGGATGCGCGGCGCTGCCCGAGGCATCTCGGATCCAGGTCCATCCCGGCTCGGTCTACATGGTGAGCCGGGCCACCTTCCCGGAGTATTTTCTGCGCGACGATTCACTGGTCGAGCGTGGGGTGGCCGGTCTGGATTTACAACTATTCCGGCGTCATATCGGCCCGGCGCTTGGCATTACCGACCGGTACGTGGGAACCGAGCCGCTCTCCCCCGTGACCGATCAGTACAACCAGGCAATGCGGCATTGGCTCCAGCAAGAACCCATGGACCAGCCACCGATCACCGTCCATGAGATTCCTCGGTTGGAGCTCGGCGGCGAGGTGGTCTCCGCAAGCCGTGTCCGAATGTTGCTGCACGACGGCCGGCTAGACACGGTGGCCGACCTGGTCCCCCCGACCACGCTGGCATACCTATGCCGGCGACCCACAACCAACGAGGGAGCGAGATGAGGATCGTGAAAGAAGCGGTCGCTGGCACCTTAGAGTCAAGCGACCTGTTCGTCCGGGTCAGCCCGGGTGACCGGCTGGATATCAACATTGCCAGCACGGTGATCGGCCAGTATGGCGACCAGATCGAGGCCGTGGTCCGCGAAACCCTGGAACAGATGGGGGTCACCGAGGCCTCAGTCGCCGTTGAGGACAAGGGGGCCTTGGACTTCGCGATCCGGGCCCGGATTCAAGCAGCCGTCCTACGAGCCGCCCAAACAGCACCGGATTGGAGTGTCCTATGAGCACCAGCCTGCTGGCAGCAGAGGTCGAGCGCCCGGCTCGCTCAATGCTGTTCGTCCCCGGGTCGAATGCGGCCTGGTTGTCTACCGTGCACGTCTATGGCGCGGACACGGTGATGTTCGATCTGGAAGACAGCGTGGCGCTGCGGGAGAAAGATTCAGCCCGGTTGCTGGTCCGGCAGGCGCTGATGTCGCCGATTTGGTCCGGCCAGACGGTGGCGGTACGGGTGAACGCTATCGACACGCCTTTCTTCCGCGACGATCTGGAGGCGATTGTGCCAGCCGGAGTCGGGATCGTCCGGCTGCCGATGGTACGTGATGCTGAGATGATCCGCGAGCTGGACCGGCAGATCACCGAGATCGAGCAGCGGTGCGGACGAGAACCTGGTTCCACCAAATGCATGGCGGCGGTGGAATCGGCCTCCGGGGTGGTGAATGCGGTCGAGATCGCGAAAGCCAGCCCCCGGATGGTGGCTATCGCGCTGGCTGCATACGACTACGTGATGGACATGCGTACCGCTCGCGGCAAGGACGAGTCCGAATTGTTCTACGCCCGCTGCGCGGTGCTGCACGCTGCTCGGGTCGCGGGTCTGCGGTGCTACGACGTGGTCTACACCGATGTTAACGACGACGAAGGTTTCCTGCGCGAGGTGGCGATCATCAAGCGGCTGGGTTTCGACGGCAAGTCTTTGGTGAACCCTCGTCAGATCGAACCGCTTCACAACGCCTACGCCCCCACCGAGCAGGAAGTCGTGTGGGCCCGGCGGGTGGTAGGAGCCGCCAAGCGGGCCGATGATGAGGGAATGGGTGTGGTCTCGCTGGACGGCAAGATGATTGATGCCCCGATCGTGGCCAGCGCCCAGCGGGTCCTTCGACTGGCGGAGGTGTCCGGTGTCCAGTACTGAGCAGAACCTGACGATGACTCGTCTCCCGGCTGATCATGAGGCTCTGGCCGGGTTGACCCCATACCAGGGATGGGCCGCTCGTACCCCCTACCTGGTCGACTCTGCGGCGAAGCGCGGGCGCAAGTTGGTGGGGTCGATCAAGGAGGCCGCGCTGCGGTGCGGGCTCGCTGACGGTGACACGATCAGTTTTCACCACCATTTCCGCGAGGGCGACAAGGTGATCCTCCAAGTGGTGGAGCAGTTGGCGGCGTTGGGTCGCCGTGATCTGACCCTGGCCTCGTCGTCACTGAACAACTGTCATGCCGGACTGGTGAGCTATATCGAGCGCGGGGTAATCTCGCGGATCTATACCTCCGGGATGCGCGGTGACCTGGCCCGGCGGATCTCCGCCGGCGGGCTGCTCCCCCACCCGGTCCAGATCCACACTCACGGCGGCCGAGCAGCACTCATGCAGACCGGGGAATTGCGCCCGACGATGTCTTTCATCGGGGTCTCGGCCTGCGACGAGTACGGCAATGCGAACGGTACCTCGGGACGTTCCCAGTGCGGCGCCCTGGGCTACCCGATGGTGGACGCTGGTTATGCCGAGCATGTGGTGCTGGTGACTGAGCAGATCGTCCCCTACCCTAATCATCACGCCAGTATCCGCCAGGATCAGGTGGATCTGATCGTCCAGGTCGATGAGGTCGGTGACCCGTCTCGGATTAATGTCGGCGCAGTTCGTAATACCCGCAATCCACGCGACCTGCTGATCGCCCGCCATGCCGCCTCGGTGATGGAGCATGGCGGCTATTTCACTGACGGCTTCTCGATGCAGACCGGTTCGGGTGGGGCGTCGATCGCCACCACCCGTTACCTGGCCGAACGGATGCGCCGCGCGAACATCTCCGCGCGCTGGGTGCTCGGCGGTATCACCGCCGCGCAGGCTGAGCTGCTCGAGCAGGGGCTGGTGGAACAGCTTCTCGACGTCCAATCGTTCGACTCGGTGGCCGCGGCTTCGTTGGCCTCGTCAACCCGCCACCACGAGATTTCCGCAGCCGAGTACGCCTCACCGCTGGCCAAAGCGGCCTGTGTCGACCAGTTGGACATGGTGGTGCTGTCGGCCTTGGAGATCGACCACGATTTCAACGTCAATGTCCTCACCGGCTCGGATGGGCTGATGATGGGTGCTTCCGGGGGCCACAGTGACGCCGCGGCTGGGGCGAAGCTGGTGATCGTGGTGGCGCCGCTGATCCGTTCCCGGATCCCGACCGTGGTTGAGCGGGTGTCTACGCTGGTGACCCCGGGCGAAACGGTGGATGTGCTGGTGACCGACTACGGGATCGCGGTCAACCCACGCCGCCCCGACATCTCGGCTCGGCTCGCTGACGCCCGGTTGCCACTGTTCGGGATCGATGAGCTGTACCAGAAAGCGATCCGGATCAGCGGCGTACCGCGGCCCATCGAGCACACCGACGAGATCGTCGGTATTGTTCGCTACCGCGACGGGTCGGTGATCGACACCGTCTGCAGCGTCGCTCGGTGACCTGACAGGTCCGGGGCGGGTTGCGGTACCAGCGTGCCGGGACCTCCCGGACCTGCTCTCGGCTCCCACGCCGGGTCAGTGGCTGGCTGGTCTGGCCCGGCGTGGGTCACCTGCCGGTGCGGTTGGCTGCGGACGGGCAGCCGGGTCCCGTACGGATTGAGACGTCTCCACCGCCTCCGTGCGTGCCCCGGGGCAGGTCAGTGCCGACCAGCTCAGCGAAGCGTCGCAGGCAGTTCGTCCCCGCTTCGTGTTCCAGCGCTGCCTTATCTCCCGGGGCGACTGGCTTACGGGCCTGAGAGCTCCCCGGTGAGGGTGTACCGGCGCGTCTGGTTGCCCTGCTTGGCATGCCAGCAGGGGTCCTTCGGGTTGACGAGGCTCAGGGTCCACCCGCTCTGCGGGCGGCCCTCGGCCACCCAGATCTTCTCGATCGCTTCCGGGGCCAGAGCCGCGACCGGGAAGCCGTCGGTGGGCACACTGTCGCAGCCGATAGCCAGGGCCCCCTGGGCACGGGTCACAGCGAGTGAGCAGTCCGTCCCCTCCGTCCGCGGACGGGGCGGGCTGCTGACCCGGAACCGGGTCGAGACCTCGTCCGACCGAAGGGCGATGGTGACATCCGTCACCTGCTCGGCGCCCACCAGCGCAGCGTCGTCGCGGACCTGCCGGGCGGCTGCCGGCAGGTCACCGGCGGGCGTTCTCTCCACGGGAGTCCCGTCGAGGCGGCTGGTGGGCTCGCCGTCGACCTTGCAGCGGACGGTCTCGAGGACGTGCCCGTCGAGCATGAACAGCTGACCGCGCTCATCCTCGCAGTGAGGCAGCGCAGCCATCCGCTGCTCCAGCCCGACTAGGTCGAGCCTGGCCACTGGAACACCATCGCGCAGCGGGGCCGGGACCGGGTCAGAGGTGGTCTGTACGCTCTGGTGGGAAGGGCTCCGGTAGAACCCAACCGCGCTGCCGTCGGGCTTGAGGAAAGCCACGCGGACCCCGAGCGGTCGTCCCTGCTCGTGCTCGACAACGAGCGATGCGACGACATCGGTGCCGGCCTGGTCAGCGAGCTGCGCCACCAGGCTCGGCAGCGACCCGTCTGACTGCCCGCAGGCGCCGAGAGTGGCAGCCCCGACGACGCCCACCAGCAGCAGCCGACCGAGTCGCGTCACCGTGGGGTCCACTCGGTGTCTGTAGGCATCGTGGGCCAGCTGACCTCGCCGGCAGCTGTCACAGCCGACTCGATCGGCTGAAGCTTGGTGGCCATATCACCGAGATCCTTGAGCTTCTTCATCCGGTCCTCGACATCGGCAGTGGCCATCTTCTCAAGAACCGAGCCGACCACGTCGATGACCTTGAGGACAACTCCCATGACGGTGGGCTCCTTCAGCAGGTCGACGAGGTTCTTGGCTCCGCCCAGGAAACCGGAAGCCATCTCGTCCATGCCTTCGACGCGAGCCTTCCACAGCTCCATGATGGCGTACATCAGCTCGCCGACGTGGGTGGCGACGGTGACATTCGCCCCCTTCATCGAGTCTGAGGCCTCGCTCAGCTCCACTAGGGCGTCCTTGAAGCTGCCGATCCGCGAAGCGTACATGGTGGCGGACTCGGACGACCAGCTCCCCTCGATCTCCTCGCGCAGCTTCTGGGCATCGTCGTCGGCAGTGTTCAGCGTCGTGATGAGCGCCTCCAGCTGCTGGTTCTGCGTCCCCAGCGCAGTCGGAATGGCTGCGATCGCGTCGAAGTCCTCGGCCTGCATGTTCGCGATACCGTCGGCGTTGCTGCGGGCTGTCTCGAGCTTCTTCTTGATGTACTGGGCGTCGGCCGAAAGAATCTTCTTGACGTTCTTGATCGGCTTCGACGTGTAGTGGCCTTCGACGTGCCAGGCCCAGTCCCGCGGCATGACGTCGCCGTCCTTGGGGACCCAGGTCTGGTGGTGCTCGTCGTTGGTGATGTGGTGGTCGAACTCCATAGGGCAGCTGCCCAGGTTCCAGACGTTGTCCCAGAAGCCCGGCTTGCTGTCGCGCGTCAGGGTGAAGATGTACGTGTACGCCAGCTCACCATCAGCTTGAACGCCGATGCCCTTGCAGACGTCGTTGAAGTACTTGCGGGAGTCCTCGATGACCTTGCCCATCTCCAGCAGAGCCTGGGTGCTGGTCAGCGTCGTCAGGTCGGGCTGCGGGTTGGGCTCGCTCACTGGTTCAGCTCCTTCTCGATCTCCTGGACCAGCTCTTCGCTGTACTGCTCCTGGCGCAGGTAGGCCAGGCCACTGGCCCGCAGGGTGCTGCCGACGGAGTCGGCGCAGGTGGCGCCCTTGTCGAGCGCCCCCAGGTAGGCGTCAAAGGCCTTGTTAGCGGCCTCTCCGAAGCTCCGCAGGTTCTGCGGTATGCGCTGGGAGAACGGAGGGATGCGCTTTCCGGTGCTGAGCGTGGTGTGGGTCGTGCGCATGGTCTGGGCGACCTCAGCCCACTTGTCGCCCGCCGAGTCGAAGAACGTCACCCGGTAGCGGACGTCCTCGGGCAGCTCTTGAAGTCCCATCGGATCAGGCCTTTCTGCCGGTGAAGGCCAGCAGCCGTCGTACTGCTGGGGTCGGTTCCTCGTTGGGGAAGGCAGGTCGTTGCAGGGCCTCGGTCAGGGCTTCGCACAAAGCCTGACAGTGGGCCGTGGAAATCCACTGGTGGGGATCCTCGATACCCAGCAGCTCACCTCGGGGTGACCAGTGCGACTCGATCCGCCCGGAGCGCACGACGAACGGCTCGGTTGCCACCGCCCGCTCTGATGCCCGGGCCTCTCGGATGAGCTGGGTGAACTCTCTCAGGTCCTGCAGCTCAACGTCAGCCAGGGAGATCGTGAGACGCCAGTCGGCACGGCCGGGGCGCACCTGCTGATAAGCCTCCGTGACCTGCTGAATCAGCCCCGCCGGGCCGACCAGGTCTCGCCAGCTCTCATCGACCCCGACCCAGCGGACCTCGTCTCCTTCCCAGTCCAGGGTGACGACACTTGGCTGGTCATCACCTAACCCACGGGTGAAGGTCGGCTGATCATTGCTCACCAGACCATGCTAGCGGGCCGCGGACCGGTGCCTGGTCGACGACCACCACGTTCTCCCGGCCGGCTAGCGAGCCGTGGACCAGCGAGCTCTTCCCGGAGCCGGCGACCCCGGTCACCACCATCAGCACCCCGGTCGGGATGTCGACATCGACGTGGCGGAGGTTGTGCCGGGTGGCGTCGCGGACCGCCAGCACCCCGGTCCCACTGCGTACCTGTGGCTTCAGCCGGGCCCGGTAGCCCAGGTGCTGGCCGGTGAGGGTGCCGCTGGCCCGCAGCTGCTCGACCGTACCGGAGAAGACGACCGCTCCCCCGTCGCTGCCGGCTCCCGGGCCGAGGTCGACCACGTGGTCGGCGACCTGGATCGTCTCCGGCTTGTGCTCGACGACCAGCACCGTGTTGCCCTTGTCCCGCAGCGCCAGCAGCAGCTCGTTGAGACGCTGGATGTCGTGCGGGTGAAGGCCGGTCGTCGGCTCGTCGAAGACGTACGTGACGTCGGTCAGCGACGAGCTGAGGTGGCGGACCAGCTTGGTGCGCTGGACCTCGCCGCCCGACAGGGTCCCCGACGGTCGGTCCAGCGAGAGGTAGCCCAGCCCGATCCGGACAAGGCCGTCCAGCGACTCCTGCAAGGACGCCAGCACCGGCGCCACCGACGGCTCCTGAAGCCCGCGCACCCACTCGGCTAGGTCCGAGACCTGCATCGCGCAGGCGTCGGCGATGCTGACGCCGCCGATCCGTGACTCCCGGGCGGCCTGGGTGAGACGGGTTCCGTCACAGTCCGGGCAGGTCTGAAAGGTGACCGCCCGCTCCACGAAGGCCCGGACATGAGGCTGCAGCGAGTCCAGGTCCTTCGACAGCACCGACTTGCGCAGCCGCGGGATCAGGCCCTCGTAGGTGAGATTGATCCCGTCAACGGTGATCCTGGTCGGCTCGCGGTACAGCAGGTTGTGCAGCTGCTTGGCGGTGAAGTCGCGGATCGGGCGGTCCATGCTGAAGTACCCCGAGCCGGCGAAGACCCGCCCGTACCAGCCGTCCATGCTGTACCCGGGGATGGTGAGGGCGCCCTGGTTGAGCGACAGCGAGTCGTCGTACAGGGCGGTCAGGTCGATGTCGGAGACCGACCCGCGTCCCTCGCAGCGGGGGCACATCCCGCCCTCGATGCTGTAGCTGGTCTTGACGGCCCGGGTGGCCGCGCCGCGCTGCACGGTGACCGCACCGGAGCCGGTCACCGAAGGCACGTTGAAGGCGTACGCGCGGGGCGAGCTGAGCCGAGGCTCGGCCAGGCGGCTGAACAGGACCCGCAGCAGCGCGTTGGTGTCGGTGACCGTCCCCAGGGTGGAGCGCGGGTTTGCGCTGATCCGCTCCTGGTCGACGACGATGGCCGTGGTCAGACCGTCGAGCAGCTCGACATCGGGACGGTCCAGGCTCGGCATGAAGCCCTGCAGAAAGGCGGAGTAGGTCTCGTTGACCATCCGCTGCGACTCGGCGGCGATGGTCGAGAGCACCAGGGAGCTCTTGCCCGACCCGGAGACCCCGGTGAACACCGTGAGCCGACGCTTGGGCAGGTCCAGGTCGATGCCGCGGAGGTTGTTCTCGCGCGCTCCGCGGACCCGGATCTGGTCATGCTGGTCGGCGGGGTGGAGGTCGCTGCTCACCGCCTCAGACTGCCAGCCTGGCAACCGGTGGCGCCGCCTCGGGAGAGCCAGCACCCCTGGTCAGAGGGGAGTCAGTACCGGTGCGGAGGAAGGGCAGCGCACCGTCCCTCGCGCTAGCCCGGCTGACCCGCCCGGATCGGCCAGGATAGGGGCATGGCCACTGACACCACCTGCTTTCCTGCCGGGACCGCCCCCGCCCCCGCGATGATCGTGCTGCCGGGCGGCAGCTACGACCACCACGCCGACCACGAGGGAGAGCCGGTGGCCCGCTGGCTGAACCGGCTCGGCCTGCACGCCGTGGTGCTGAGGTACCGGGTCGGGCCGGGCTGCTTCCCGGCCGCCCTGCACGACGCCCGGGAAGTGCTCGCCGGGCTGCGGGAGAACGGGCTCGGGATGCCGGTCGACCACCGGGTCGGGGTGATCGGCTTCTCAGCCGGAGGGCACCTGGGTGGGCTGCTGGCCACGGACACCGCCGACGTGACGCTGGCCGAGCCCTGGACGTACGCCGGCCGCCCAGACGCCGCGATCCTCGGCTACCCGGTGACCGACCTGCGGGAGTGGCTGCCGGGTCGGATTCCGAACCTCTTCCACGCCGACGTCCAGCGGCTGCTCGGCCCTGACGCGACACCCGAGCTGGCGGCCGAGCTGTCGGTCGGGACCCGGGTCACCGCTCCCGGGGAGGGCGACCCTGTACCCCCGGTCCTGGTCTGGACCACCAGCGACGACGCCGGGGTGCCGGCCCTGCACTCGCTTGAGCTGATGCGCTCCCTGGCGGTGGCCGGAGTGGGCTTCGAAGGCCATGTCTTCGCCTCCGGCGAGCACGGGCTGGGGCTGGCCGAAGGGACCGCGCCGGGGCAGTGGACCGGCCTGGCCGAGCGCTGGCTGGCTGAGCTGGGCTGGGCGTGAGGGCCCGCCGTACGGCCTAGACCTGCGCCTTCTCCTCGATCGTCCGGACGATCCGGGCGATCGCCTCGTCGACCGGGACCAGGTTGTCCTGGCTGCCGTCGCGCATCCGGAACGAGACCGAGCCGTGGCTCTGGTCCTCGGCGCCGGCGATCAGCAGGTACGGGACCTTCTGCTTGGTGTGGGTCCGGATCTTCTTCGGCATCCGGTCGTCGCTGGCGTCGACCTCGGCCCGTACCCCAGCGGCCCGCAGCTTCGCCACAACCTCCTCCAGGTACGGCACGAAGTCCGCCGCCACCGGGATACCGACCACCTGGACCGGCGCCAGCCAGACCGGGAAGGCGCCGCCGTAGTGCTCGATCAGCAGCCCCATGAACCGCTCGATGGCACCGAACTTCGCCGAGTGGATCATCACCGGCCGCTGGTGCGAGCCGTCCGAGGCGGTGTACTCCAGGCCGAACCGCTCCGGCTGGTTGAAGTCGTACTGGATGGTCGACATCTGCCAGGTCCGCCCGATCGCGTCGCGGGCCTTGACCGAGATCTTCGGGCCGTAGAAGGCGGCACCGCCCGGGTCGGGCCGGGTCTCCAGACCGGACTCCTGCGCCACCTGCTGCAGGATCGCGGTCGCCTCGGCCCAGTCCTCGTCGGAGCCGATGAACTTGTTCTTCTTGTCGCCGTGCTCGTCGCGGGTCGACAGCTCCAGGTAGAAGTCGTCCAGGCCGAAGTCACGCAGCAGCTGCAGCACGAACCGCAGCAGGTGGCGGATCTCGTCGGCGGCGCCCTCCTTGGTGACATAGCTGTGGGAGTCGTCCTGGGTGATCGAGCGGACCCGGGTCAGGCCCTGCAGCACCCCGGAGCGCTCGTCGCGGTAGACCGTGCCGAACTCGAAGAGGCGCAGCGGCAGGTCCCGGTAGGAGCGGCCCCGGGAGGCGTAGATCAGGTTGTGCATCGGGCAGTTCATGGCCTTCAGCCGGTAGGTGTGCTGCTCCTCGTCACCCATCGGAGGGAACATGCCCTCGGCGTAGTAGGGCAGGTGCCCGGAGGTGTAGAAGAGGTCCTCCTTGGCGATGTGCGGAGTTCCCACGTACAGGAAGCCGTTGTCGATATGGGCCTGGCGGACGTAGTCCTCCATCACCCGCTTGATCACCCCGCCCTTGGGGTGGAACAGCGGCAGCCCGGCGCCCACCAGCTCGTGGAAGCTGAACAGGTCGAGCTCCACGCCGAGCCGGCGGTGGTCGCGCCGCTCGGCCTCGGCGAGACGCTCCTGGTAGGCCTGCAGGTCCTCCTTCGAGGCCCACGCGGTGCCGTAGATCCGCTGCAGCATGGGATTCTTGGAGTTACCACGCCAGTACGCGGCGGCGCTGCGGGTGAGGGCAAAGCCGTTGCCGATCAGCTTTGTTGAGGGCAGGTGGGGGCCGCGGCACAGATCGGTCCACACCACCTCACCTGTGCGGTTGACGTTGTCGTACATGGTCAGCCCGCCGTCACCGACCTCTACGCTGGCGCCCTCAGCTGCCTGGTCGGCATTCGACTTCAGCCCGATCAGTTCCAGCTTGTACGGTTCGGCGGCCTCCTCGGCCCGGGCCTGCTCGTCGTCCACGGCCCGGCGCTGGAAACGCTGACCTTCCTTGACGATCCGGGCCATATCTTTCTCGATCGCCCTCAGATCCTCGGGAGTAAAAGCCTCGGCCACATCGAAGTCGTAGTAGAAGCCGTCGGTGATGAAGGGACCGATCCCGAGTTTGGCCTGCGGATCACGTCGCTGTACGGCTTGCGCCAAGACGTGGGCGGTCGAGTGACGCAGGATCGTCAGACCGTCGGGGCTGGAGAGTTCGACCCCCTCCACCTGGTCCCCATCAGCGAGGACGGCATACAGGTCCCGAAGCTCACCGTTGACTTTGACCGCGACGATCTCACGCTGGTCGGCGAAGATCTCGGTGCCGGTTGTCCCCTGTTCGATCTGGGTGGGCGAGCCGCTCAAGACGATCGTGATCTGGGACACCGGGCATCTCCTCGTTGTGCTGGTTCGGGTCGGCCTACCGCGCCGGCCCCGCCAGACATGCTAGTGCCGGGCATCGACAACCGCGTGGCTCAGGTCGGTTGGCGATGTCGTCTGTGGCGTAATCGGCCACCAACTAGGACCAGCAGGAAGACCACCCCGTCGGTGAAGGCCATCATCGGGGCGGTGGCGAGGTCTGCTGCGTAGGCGGCCCACAGTCCCAGCATCGCTGTGGCCGCCGAGATGACCAGGCTGGCCATGATCAGCCAGCCCATGCGGTGGGTCAATAACCGAGCAGTGGCGGGGGGGACGATCATCAGCGCCACCACCAGAATCGCCCCGACGGTGTTGAAGGCCACCACGATCGTCAGCGACACCAGCATCATCAGCACAAGGTTGATGACCCGGGCAGGCAATCCCATGGTTCGTGCCAGGTTCGGGTCGAAGGCTGATACCAGCAGCACCCGGTAGCTGAGCGCAATGAACAGCGCGTCGACGGCGAACACCGCCAGCAGCACCCACATCGCCTGCGGGCCAAGATCCGTGGTGCCGATGATCCACCGCTGTGTCGGCAACGCCAGCAGGTTCAGCTCGCCAGACAGCACCGCGGCCTCGGAGAGGTGCACGCTGGACAGCTGCGTCGACAGCAACGCGATGCCGATCGCGAACAGCACCGGAAAGATGATCCCCTGACTGGCGTCGGCGGTGACCAGACCCGATTCGCGGGCCCGGTCGGCGCCGACGACAATAACCAGTCCCATCGCAGTAGCCAGAACTACCATCCACGGCGACCGGGCAGAGCCCGACAGCAGGGCCCCGATGACGATCCCGGGAAAGACGGCGTGGCTCATGGCCTCGACCAGCATCGACTGGCGTCGCACCACGAGGAAGACCCCGGGTAGCGAACAGGTGACGGCGGTAACCACCGCCAGAAGGGACAGGGCCACGAGGAGCGTCACGTGGCCTCCTCTCCTGTGAGTCGCTGCCGCCGACGTACCAGCCAGGTGCTCAGGACCGAGCGCTGCGGTGCTGCCACCAGCGAGACCACGAGCACCGCGAACAACACGATGATGATGATCGGACCAGTCGGCACCCGGCCCAGCTGTACGGCGAGAACCGATCCCACGATCCCGCAGATCCCGCCGATCAACGTGCTGATCAGCGCCATCGTGGGCAGGCGACGCGACCATTGCCGGGCCGCAGCGGCCGGGAGCATCACGAAGCCGATCATCAGGATCAGACCGACGGCCTTGATCCCGATCACGATGCCCGTGGTGACCGTGACCAGCAAGATCGGCTGCAGGATGCGAGGGCTGAATCCCATCGTCGTCGCGAGCACCGGGTCGAAGGCCGATAGGGTGAATTCCTTGAACAGCGCGAGCACGACAGCGACAGCGAGACCGCCGATGATCGCGATGGTTATCAGGTCGTCACTGGTTAGGGTGGCTGCGTTCCCGAAAACGTATTTCTCGATCCCGGCCCGGTTGGGTAACGACGAATGCCGGATCCAACGCATCAGCGTCATCCCACCACCGAAAAACACCGCGAGGGTGACGGCCATGGCGGCGTCGACTCCCAGCCGCGAATGGCGGGTGATCAGGTTCGTGACGATCACCGCGATTGTCGTTGTAATGGCTGCGGCGATGGTAAGCGCCAGTACAGAACGACCGTCGATGCCGAAGATGGCGGTGCACACGATGAATCCCAGTGCTACCCCGCCGATCGCCGAATGACCGATGACATCGGAGATCATCGTCTGCTTGCGCAGATACAGCAGATATCCCAGCAGTCCGGAGACCGCCCCGATGATCCCGGTGCTGAGAATCATGGTGCGGAAAGTGTAGTTGCCCAACAGCCCGCCGAAGGCGTCCAGCGCGGTCATACCACCGTCCGAGGGGTGAGGCCATCGAAGCCGTAGCACCGCATCACGGTCTCCTGGGTGAAGGTCTCAGCGACCGGGCCCACGGCCACGATCCGGCCTTCCCGCAGCAAGGCCACGTCATCGGCCAGGTCCGGGACGCTGGTCAGGTCGTGGTGGACGAGCATGATCGTCTTACCGTCCGCGCGCAGTCGCCTCAGGATCTGCATGATGGCGTCTTGGGAGGCGACATCCACACCTGCCAAGGGTTCGTCCAGCAAGAACAGTTCAGGGTCCTGGGCCAGGATCCGGGCCATAAAGGTCCGTTGTTTCTGGCCGCCAGAGAGCTGGCTGATCTGGCGGTCCGCCAAGTCTAGGATGCCGACCGCTTCCAACGCCTCGGCGACTGCTGCGCGGTCCGCGGTTCCCGGGCGACGCAACCAGCCGCGCCGCCCATACCGGCCCATCATCACGACATCGCGCACTGTGGTCGGGAAATCCCAGTCCACCTCTGCCGCCTGAGACATGTAGCCGACACGTTGGCGTACCTGCTGCAGCCGTTCGCCGAAGAAAGTGACATCGCCGCGGATGGTTGGCAACAGCCCTACCGCCGCCTTGAGGAGCGTCGACTTGCCAGCCCCGTTGGGCCCCAGCAGGGCGAGAATATGCCCTGCTGAGGCCTCAACGGTCGCGTCCATCAGTGCGAGGTGATGCTGATAGGCGACCGTGAGGTCGCGGATCTGCAGAACCGGCACTACGCGGTCATCGCCTTCACGATGGCGTCGACGTTGTGCTCGAAGACACCCAGGTAGGTGTTGGTGGGAGCAGACTCGCCCAGCGAATCGGCATAGAGCGGGGTATCCGAAATCTCGACCTTCCAGCCTTTGGCCTTGACGGCCTCCTTCACTGCCTGAATGGCTGCAGGGTTGCCCAGATTGTCCTGGAAGATGACCGGGACCTTCTTGGTAGCGACGAGGGTGGCCAACTCGTCGATCTGGGCCGCGGAAATCTGCGCCTCGGTGGAGACGAAGTCGGTGGCGTGGATCTCGATCCCAAAGGCCTTGCCCAAGTAGTTGAAGGCGTCGTGCCCGGTGATCAGGATCCGGCGCTCCTGCGGGACCTTGGCGAATTTGGCCTCGGCCGCCTTCTTCATGTCCATGATCTTTTTGTTGTACGCCTCGGCGTTCGCCTGGTATTTAGCGGCGTTCGGGGCATCGATTTCGCTCAGTTTCTTGGCGATCGCGGTCACCACATGGGTCCAGTTGTCGGGCGAGTTCCACACGTGCGGGTCGTGGCCCTTGACCTGGCCGTCTTCCTTCCAGGGCAGCAGGTCCGCCTCGGGGATGGCTTCCCCGGCAGCCACCTGCTTCTTCCCGAGCTTGTCGAGCTGCTCCATCATGTGGTGCTCCATGTCATGGGAGGTCCACACAACGACATCGGCCGACTGCACTCTCTCGGCGTCGGCGGTCGACAGCGCCTGGGTGTGCGGATCGCCCCCAGGAGCCACCAGCACGCTCACCTGCGCCTCCGGCGCAATGTTCTTCACCGCGTCCCCCAGGTATCCGGTGGTGGCGACCACCTGGAGTTTCTTGCCTGAGGCGCCAGGCGACGAGGCGGCGGGGTTGCTGTTGGTGGTTGAGCACCCGGCCGTGGCCAGGAGCAGGGCGGTCGCGGCGGCCGCCATCCGTACCAGAAACTTCATCTAATACCTGCTTTCAGTCACCCATCCATAGTGAGATTGAGTATCATTAAGCAGGAGAGTAGCTCACGGCCTCGGACCTTCCCACCCCGGGGCGGCCGAACCCCCATCGACAGCCAGGTTCTGGCCGGTTCGGTTGCCGTCAGAGGCGAGCCTCGATCTCGCGGTCGAGATCGAACACGGCGCGGGCGATCTCCTCGGGAGCATCAAGCATCATCAGGTGGCGGGAAGCCGGAAGTCGCCGGACCTCGAGCCGGGCGAAGGCGCCCCGCAACGACTCTCGCTGTTGCCGGCTATAGCCATCTTGCCCTTCGAGGAGGATGGTCGGGGCGATCACCGGCGTCCTCTGCTCGTGACGCAGGCGCGCTAGGTCGACGGCCTGCTCCCCGTACGCGAGAAATTCGGCCACAGCAGCAGCCAAGGCCTGCGAGGTCTCGTGCCCCGCCCGCCATGATTCATCAGCCATCACCTCAGGATGGTGAGTCTCGCGCCGCATCCCGGCGCGAACGGCTTCGGCGATCAGCCGCCGGATCAGTTCGACACGCAGCACCGTGGCGGCGAGGCGCGCGATCCTGACGGCGGCGGCCCGCCGGAGCGGACCAAAGCCGGGCTGGGCCTCCACTGACGGGTCCACGAGTACGATCCCGGCGGTGCTGTCGGGGCGGAGTCTGGCCAATGCCTCGGCTTGGAAGGCCGCCATGGAATGGGCTACCACGATCACCGGGGCATCGTCGGCGATGGTCTGTGCCAGGTGGAGGGTTTCCCGTCGCAGGTGGGGAAGCTCAGTACAGGTTGTTCCGCATCGCCCGGGGCGGTCGATGGCAATGACGGCGTGTCCGCTTAGCTCGCTGACCACCTGGTCCCAGGCGACCGCTGCCAAGCCACAGCCGTTGAGCAGGACCACAGCCCGGCCACCACCAGGGCGACGGTGAATGGTGTACTCCCCTGGGCGAGCCTCAGGCATGGCTGGAAGGCAATTGCCATGCCAAGTAGCCGATCCAGCCGGAGCAGAGCAGGATCTGGACAATCTGGACCGGTCCCTGGGCACCTGGCAGGACGAGTGGCATGGCTGCGCTGGCCACCAGCAGCACCGCGACCACCGCGGCCAGCCCGGTCATGGCCCGGACTGCCCGGGTCCAGCCCCGTCGAGCCCGGGTCCAGGCGACCAAGGCGATACAGGCGACCTGTCCTGCGGAAACGATCACCGATGCCACCTCGTGCAGGTGCCGTTTGATGCTCGGCATGGCGGCGCAGGCAACGTCTCGACTCTCCGCGCAGGGCAGATTGAAGCTGACATCCAGCATGGTCCCGGCCGCAACCGTCAGCAGAGCCAGTGAGACATGGCGGGAGTGTCTCCTTCCGAGCCAGCGGGTCCACCCGTGCCAGCCCAGGAACGCGATGACGCCGTAGACGGTGGCTGCGGCGGCATCAGCCGCCCGGAAGAACCAGCTAAAGGGCTGATCGGCAGCGGCCAGTTCCGAGATATAGGCAAGCAGCGCGTCAGGGCTGCCGTTGAGCGGCCACGCCAGCCAGCTGTTGTAGAGCACGACGGCGAGGATCATCAGCACCCAGCGCCTCATCGGTTCGGCCTGACCAGGGGGAAGGTGATGGTCTCGCGGATCGAAGCCTTGGTGAGCATCATCACCAGACGGTCGAGGCCCATCCCCAATCCGCCCGAAGGGGGCATGCCCTGCTCCAAGGCCTCCAGGAAGGCCTCATCGAGTTCCATGGCCTCGAGGTCTCCCCCGGCGGCAGCGAGTGATTGGGCGGTCAACCGTTCGCGTTGGATGACCGGGTCGACCAGTTCCGAGTAGGCCGTGCCCACCTCCGAACCAAAGATGATCAGGTCCCAGCGCTCCGACAGGCAGGGGATGCTGCGGTGTTGCCGGGTCAGGGGGGAAGTCTCGGCTGGGAAGTCGCTGAAGAAGGTGGGCTCCACGGTCGTTCCCTCGGCGAGGTGCTCGTACAACTCCTGCAGCAGGGTCCCCCATCCCCAGCGGGGATCGTAGGGCATGCCGACCCGGTCGGCGTAGCTCCGCAAGGTCTCGACGGGGGTCTCGCTGTCGACCGGTTCGCCCACCCCCTGCGCGACCGCATCCATGATGCTGACCGTCCGCCATGGGGCAGCCAGGTCGATCTCGTGTTCGGTGCCGCCGACGCTGCCCCGGACCACGGTCGAGCCGGTGGCGGCCTGGGCAGCTGCGATTGTGATCTGGCGGATGACATCCTTCATGATGATGTAGTCGGCATGGGCCTGGTAGGCCTCGAGCATCGTGAATTCGGGGTTGTGGGTCGCGTCGGCCCCCTCATTGCGGAAGTTCCGGCCGATCTCGAAAACCCGTTCCAGGCCGCCCACCATGAGCCGCTTCAGATAGAGTTCAGGCGCGATCCGCAGATACAAATTGAGGTTGTAGGCGTTGATATGGGTACGGAAGGGGCGGGCATTCGCGCCACCGTGCACAGGCTGCAAGATCGGAGTCTCTACCTCAAGGTATCCCCGGTCCACCAAGGTCTGGCGCACGGCCTGGATAGCGACCGAACGGGCCCGCACCATCTCACGCTGACGGTGATTGACGATCAGATCGACGTGCCGCAGACGCACCCGAGATTCGGGATTCTGAAGTCCTTTGCGCTTGTCCGGCAGCGGCCGTAACGCCTTAGAGGTCATCATCCAGGAGCTGCCCAGCAGGCTACGAGTCCCAGTTCGGGAGGCACCGATGACGCCGGTGACGGCGATCTGATCGCCGCCACGAACCAGGCGACGGAAGGTGGCGAGGCTCCCAGCGCCGGCCGTGGCGACCTCCATCAGGATCTGGAGGTCACCGCTAGCATCGCGCAGCTGCGCGAAGATCACGCCCCCATGGTCGCGGATCGTGAGCACCCGTCCCGCCACCGTGCACTCGCCCAGGGCGGTCGCGCAGGCGGCGGTGACGGTGACCGAGGCCGGGTACGGATCAATGCCCTCGGCGAGCATGGCATTGCGGCAGGCGGCACGGACGAGCAATTGCTCAGATGGTCTGGGTGCCGGATGCGCACTGGCCGATCCCGCGGTCACTGCCAGCAGCGCCGCCGATTCCTCCACCTCACGCCGGGGCTGGTCCGGGATGCCGCCACCCAGCCAGCGAGGCATGGTGATGAAGCCCTCAGCCACCCCCATCGCCGCCGCGACCTGGGTGAGGTTGGCCGGCTCGGGGTAACAAATCAGCCGCGGGTACCAGTTCGGCTCGTACTTCGCGTTGGACCGGTAGAGCGTTTCCAACTGCCACCAGTGGGAGGCAAAGATCAAGATCCTTCGCCAGAGCCGCCTGATCGGACCGGCACCGATCCGGGAGCCCTCGGTGAAAGCTGATCGGAAGACCGCGAAGTTCAATGACACCCGCCGGATCCCCAGCGTACGTCCGTCGATCATCAAGGATGAGATCATGAACTCAGTAACCCCGTTATCCGCCTGTGGGTGACGACGCATGGTGTCGAGGCTCAACCCGTCCCCGCCCCAGGGAGCGAAGGACAACAGCCCGGCGATCTGTCCCCGCTCGTCACCGGGAGGAAAGAGCGCCTCCACCATGACGCATTCGCCGTCAGCGGGGTCACCCAAGCGCCCCAGCGCCATCGAGAAGCCGCGCTCGGGCTCGCCGGACAGCCAGTCCTGGGCCAGATCCGCCAATTCCTCGAGTTCGGTGGCGGGGATGGTCCGGTGCCGGCGGATCCGGGTGGTATAGCCGAGCCCATTCAGTCTGAGGACTGCTCGGTTCACCTCGGGCAACGACGCGACCCCGAAGTCGGCGGTGGTGAGCACGGCCTCGTCTCCGATTGCCAACGCACGCAGCCCAGCCTCGGTATAGGCGCGGGCACCGGTCTCAGAGGCGCCAATCACGGCGGGGATCCAGCCGTAGGACTCGGCATGACGTTTGAAAGCCAATGCTGTGGCGGGCCAGAGGGAAGGGTTGCCGAGAGGATCGCCAGAGGCCAGAGCCACCCCCATGCCCACGCGGTAGACCACCGCCCCGTGCTCACTGAGGAAGGCGGACTTGTCGCGCCGGGTTGCGAAGTATCCCAGGGAATCCGATGGGTTGACCGCCAGGAGTTCACGGACCCGGGTCTCGTCCGCCACGGTCATTCGGGCCTCGACCCGCTGCGAATGCAGCATCGCCCAGATGGCCGCTATGAAACTCAGGGCAAACCCCAGACCCATCAGGTCGCCTAACAGTTCCTCAACCTGCGGCAGGTTCCTGTTGGCGATCAGAAGATGGGCCCCCTGGCCGCTTATGATGACCACGGCGCAGCCGAGGACCAAAACCTTCAATGCTCGGCGGATATTGCCATGCTGAGACCGCACGATGAAGGAGCGGCGGTGGCGTAGCAGCAACGCGAGGAGCAGGATCGCCACCAAGATGTTTACGAACAAGACAGCATATTCGCTGAGCCTTATCGGGTCGTCCGTGAACAGCGAGGAATAGTCGCTGGGTCTCAAGAAGTACAACACCCCGAGTGAGATCACGATGGAGATGGTGAGGGTCAGGCTGAAGCTAACACCCACCACCATAGCGATCCAGGCGAGGCGCTTGCGTCGTGCGATACCCGACGCCAGCAGTAGAAAGACGACACCAGTCAACTGGTTGATGATGGGCAGCGGAATGGGCAACGGGACGAACCAGGTCAGGAGAAACTCCGTCACCCGTCCGATAGCGGGCACTGATTCTAGAAGCAGATAAGTCAGAGCAAGCAGACCAGCGACCGTGAGATACCGCGACAGGAAGCGGATCGCCAGATCGGAGTGTCTCTTCATGATCTGCCCTCCCAAGGCTGAGTGATCACCACGGACTGGCCACCCGCGGCAGGCTTGTGGCTCGCAGTGAGCCAGGACCCATGGTTGAGGCGGAGCCGAAGTCTCTTACCCTGGTCTGCCCACTGGTCACCCAGTCTGCAACCGGTTGAGCCGGGATTGACCAAGCCACTGCCATATAATAGGCATTGGTGAACTACCTACTCGATGATGTCGCCAGGCCTGCCGAGGAGCCGGCTTAGGGATCTGTGATGCTTGCCCGGATGGTCTTGGAGCGGGCTGGCATAGTCGGATTCGTCGATGCGGTAGCGGGACTCGCCCGCGGGGCCGGACGTAGTGACCTCGCGCCTGACGGAAGCCGAACATCGGTTGCAGCTGCACGTCGATACTGCAGCAGCCTGGCCGGACCAGTCTGATCACGGGGATGGGGATGAGGCCCCAGTGGCAATTCCGATGCCGGAGTTAGCGCCGGGTATGGTGTTTGAGGTAATGCCATGATCGCCTCCACTGATCTCACGGGGTCCACTGCCCCTGCTCCCGGTGCCCAGGCCGCTAGTCGGCGATCCGAGGGCCGGCTCTCCCCTGTCCTTGCCCCCGCCGCTACCGCCGCGGGCTCACCGGCCTACGACTGGCGCGGCCACCACCGCATGATCCCCGGTGCCGACTACCGGTTCGCGCTGCCGCTGGTAGATGTGGCGCTCGCCGGGTTCTTCCTGTTCGTGGCCGGGATGAGCATCGTCTTCATCCTCGATTACGGGACCTACGCGGTCTACGTGGCGAATTTGGTGCTTCACCTGGCATTGGCGGCGTTCCAGCCCTTCCGCCTGCACTTTCTGCGCACCTGCCTGGTCGGCACGTACAGCCTGCTGGCGCTCTATGCACTGCTCGTCTTCGTCTCCCCGGTCAATCTGGGCCTGAGCCCCATCATCATCGTGGCGGTCACCGACCTGCACGCCGTCACCCGCTGGGAGCCCGAGCGGCGATGGAGCACCGCCGCCCTGCTGCTGGCCCTGGCCGGGTCCGTGATGAACCCCGTCACCCTGACCACGAGGAGGTACCTGAGCCACGAACCGATCAGGACCAATGCCGTGGTCTTCTCCCTGCTCTGTGTGGGCACGGTGGCGTTCGCCTACCTGCAGGCCTCCAGGCGCCGCCGCGAGGCGGAGGATCACGCCCGGGCTGTTAGTGCCGCTGCCGCTGAGGCCATCGCCGCTGAACGGCTGAGTCTGGCCCGCGAACTGCACGACCTCGTGGGGCACAGCCTCACTGCCGTCAAAGTGCAGGCCTCCACCGGGCTGGCTCTGGGAGGCGAGGACCGGCTCCGCGAAGCCCTGGAGACGATCCGCGATACCGCTGATTCCTCCCTGGCCTCGGTGCGTCAGCTCGTAACCGCCCTGCGCAGCCAGCCCGGCCAGGCCGCACCGCTGGCCGATCTCCTCACCATCCCGGCGCTCATCGAGACCGCGCGCAGCGCAGGCGCCCGGGTGAGCGCCCTCCTGCCAGACTCCGAGGTCCTGGCCACCTGCAATGCCTCGTGGTCAGCGATGCAGCGGCTCACCCTGGTGCGGCTGGTCGGCGAGGCCCTGACCAACGCCGTGCGACACGGCGCGGTCGGCATCGGCCAGGAGATCGACCTGAAGCTGACTATCACTGCTTCCGCCTGCCACGTGAGCGTACGCAACCCATTGCGCCCCTCGGATTCCCCACCGGAGCGGGGGACGTCACCGGCAGCGGGCGGAAACGGACTTATCGGACTAGAAGAGCGGCTCAGGCTCGTAGGCGGGCGCATCACCCACGGCCCCGTAACCGCCGCCGGCGGCGCCGCTGCAGTTTTCCACCTGGACGCCGACTTCCCCGTCACCCCGACCATTAGCCGTCCCGACGGCACCGGGGCAACCGATACCAGGAGACAAGATGATGCCTGAGCAGACAGGCGCCGGTCGGGCGATCCGGGTGGCCATCGTGGATGACCAGCCGCTCCTGGTCAGCGCCTTCAGCGCCCTGGTGGGAGCCCAACCGGACATGGAGGTGGTCCTGGAGGCTGGTGATGGGCGCCAGGCCACCGATGCGCTGATGGCTGCTGCCTCCGCATCCTCAGATGGATCCGTCGCAGTGGACCTGGTCCTCATGGATCTGCGGATGCCGGTCATGGACGGTGTCAGCGCCATCCATGCCCTACGCGCCACCGGCTCCACCAGTGCCCTGCGCATCCTGGTGCTTACCACCTTCGACGACGATGAGCTCGTCCTGGCCTGCCTGCGTGCCGGTGCCCACGGCTTCCTCCTCAAAGACGCGGAGCCCGCCGCACTGCTCCAGGCGATCCGCACCGTCGCGGCGGGCGGCTCCTGGCTGGACCCGGCTGTGACGGGAACGGTCCTGGCCCACCTCGACGCCGATGCCGGGGCGGAGATCCGTACCGGGGCCGCGGCAGGCTCCGGGGATGGCGATCCAGACGTTCCCGATGTGCCTGTGCGGACGGCCACTATTCCCGCACCGCCGTCATCAGGGGCGGCGCCCGTCGTCGGTGCGCCCCAGGGGCCCTACGAGCCCTTGACGGATCGGGAGAAGGCCGTCTTGGAACTCGTATGCCGGGGCCTGACCAATGCCCGGATCGCCGGGCAGCTCTACGTGGCCGAGTCCACGGTCAAGTCCCATGTCAAGGCGATCCTGGGCAAGACCGGCTGCCGTAACCGGGTGGAGCTGGTCATCTACGCCCTGACCACGGGGCTGGTCTCGCCCAGATAGCCACCGCACGGCCGCCAATCCAAGGCTGCCATGCAGATACATCCGGAAGTCTTCTCCTGTTCTCCTCCTTGAGGAGGATCATCCCCGGCATGTGCCCGTGACCGTATCCCTGGTGGGGATAGCCGCTCCCACCCGCGCTGGAAGCATCAATGACATGACAGACACGCACCTCGCTGCGCTGATGCGGCTCCCCTCCGCTGCCGCAGTACCCGGACTCCGGCTGACCGGCATCAGTAAGTCCTTCGGCGGCCAGCAGGTCCTGAACGGCCTCGACCTCGCCGCTTACCCCGGTCGGGTCTACGGGCTACTCGGGCTCAACGGCGCCGGGAAGTCCACCGCCTTCAATATCGCCCTGGGCCTGCTGCGCCCAGACACTGGGAGCGTCGAGATTCAAGGGGCCCCTTTCTCCCAACGCAGCCTGGCGCACGTGGGCGCCTCCATCAACGGCCCTGCCTTCTTCTCCCAATTGAGCGCCCGTCGCAACCTGCTTGTCCACTGCCGCCTGACCGGCACCGACCCCAGCATGATCATGCCGCTCCTGGAGCGTGTGGGGCTCGCCACCACTGAGCGCAAGCGGGCAGGTTCCTTCTCCACCGGGATGAAGGTCCGCCTGGCCCTGGCCATGGCGCTCCTGGCCGACCCGGAGGTGCTGATCCTCGATGAGCCGCAGAATGGCCTCGACCCCCAGGGCATCATCGAGCTGCGTGACCTGGTACGCGTGCTGGCCGACGAAGGCCGCACCGTCATCGTCTCTAGCCACCAGCTAGGCGAGATTGCCCGGATGAGCGATGACATCGGCGTGCTGGCCTCCGGCGGCCTCGTCTACCAGGGGCCACTGGCCGATTTTGCCGACCCCGACGACGAACGGGCCATGGAGCGGGCCTTCCTGGCCGCCGTCACCGGCGGTGAGCACCGCCCGGCCCAGCATAGTGACCAGCCCAGCGAAGAGGCCCGCTCATGAGCGCCACCGTCGATCCAATCGGGCCCGCTGCCGTGGCCATGGCCCGTGCGCCGTTCCCCGCGCGCCATAGCGGGGTGAGCGCTTGGAACCTTTTCAAGGCCGAGCTGCTCCGCTCGCGGCGCACCTTCACCTGGGGCACGGTGGCCGCAGTCCTCGTCGTCACCGCCCATACGCTCATGCTGGCCTACGCCGCCATGAACTCGGGGGTGGTGACCGCGCGGCACTGGAATGGCAATGCCATGGCCTGGATGCATTTCTACCCCTCGGGCTTCGCTGTGCCCCTGGGACTACTGGTGGGCGCCATGGCCCAGTGGCGCGAGCAGCGGTGGCGCCAGGGCGGCACCGCCTGGCGCGGCATCAGCCCCCGACGGACCATTTGCGCTCGTCTGGCGGTGCTCAGCCTGTCTGCCCTGGTCTGCCAGGTGGCGCTCATCGCCCCGGTGGTGGCCTTCGCGCTCATTAGCGGCCAGGGTTGGGGGCCGTGGCGCGACTACCTCCTGTTCGGGATGTTCATGTGGATCGTGGTGGCCGGATCCTCGGCATGGGGCATGGTGGCCTTCCGCTTCCTGCGCGTGGCCGCCGTCGGCCTGGCGCCGGCTGTCGGATTCATCTGGTCCGCGGCGGCCACGGTCCAGGCCGAGCGCACCGACTGGTGGATGCTCCCGTGGACTTGGACGGCCCGGGTCCCGCTGCCCCTGCTGGGCGTACACGGCAACAGCGTCCTCCTCGAGGACGGCTCCCCCGTGTGGGGCTTCCCCCTGCTGCCAGGTTTCCTGTTGGTGTCCGCCTTGACAGCGACCGGGATGCTCCTGGCCGTGCTGGTGGGTAGTCCGAACCCTGTGGACTCCGGTGCCGGCCTCCTGCGACGGCTGGTGAATACCCAGGGGCAGGAGCCCTCCTCTTTCCCCAGAACCGCAGCCGCGATCGCCGCCGAGCCGGTTCACATGCCCACCCCTGCTATTGCGTCCGCGGCCTCGGCGCGTGCGGCGGCCGGCAGGTTGGAGAGAGTGCCGGGCAAACGCTCGACACTGCTGGCCATGTCAGGGGTGCTCCCCTGGTGGCTGTGGGGCGCGCTCTCCGCGCTGCTGCTGGCGCTCCTGGCCGTGGTGCGCATGACCTACCGGCCCTCCTACAGTCAGAGCCTCCTGGAGCTGGCGGGTGTGCCCGTGGCCTCCGCAGTGGTGGGGATTACGGCGTGGGGATGCCTGCAGCCGGCCTGGCGCGCCCTCATGACGCGCTGCAGCAGCCCCAAGCTCTTGAGCGCTGTGACGGCCCTGGGCGGCGCGCTCCTGGTCCCGGTGCTCGTCGCCTCCTGGATCGTGTGCGCTGCCGGCAGCCAGCTGACGCGCGCCGACCCGGGCGTCAGCGCCCTGAACGGGGCCGTCTACGCATTCCTGGTCACACCCTCGGTGGCCTTCATGATCGCCGCCGTCAGCCTCGCTGTAGCCATGAGCACCAGAGTCGTAGTGTCGATTGTGGTCAACATCGCCCTGCTCATCGACGGCCTCATCATCGGCGGCAACGAGGTCATGAGGCCCCTGTGGTTCGTCGGGCCGTGGGGCTGGGCGGCCGTGGCGCACACGTCCCCGGGCCAATGGCTCATGATCGTGATGCTCAGCCTGCTCATCGGGTCTTCCGCCCTGGCCCTGGCGGTGGTGGGGTCCCGCAGGGCCGCGATCCGATCCTGATCCCCCAGCCCGACGACGCGATGAAGCCCTCGGCCACTCCCAATCTCCGCTGCGGCCTGGACGAGGTTGGTCAGCTCGGGGTAACGGACCAACCGCTACCCCACCCGTGAACATCCACTCGGTGATGTGGCCAGAGCTGCCGAGGAGCCGGCCTGGAGCCGATCACCGAGCACCTGGTGCTCGCATCTGCTCCAGCGTGACGAGCCCATCCGGGTCATCGCTGGCCTGCCGATCAGCCTCGTAGTGGCTCAGGATGTACTGCCCGAACAGCGGGACCGACAGCCGGACCTCGCCTCGACGCGGGCTGTAGACGTCTCCGGCCTTGATCACCTGGTCCCGGGTTCGGCTGAGATCCGACGCTCGCCGCCCCAGGGTCCGACTCATCATCGCCGCGGTCGCGACCCCGCCGTTGACGGCCAGGGCTGCCAAGTATTCCCGCTGCCGATCCGGCAAGGACGCCCATCGGGGGTCAAAAGTGCCATCGACGAGCGAGGCGACCACACGGATACTGGCGCTGCGGACATCATCGAGGCGGATCCGCCGGTCACGCGCCAGCCGCCAGGCGGCGTCGGCGAAGAGTTGAAGGTGAGCCGGATAGCCGTTGGTGATCCGCAACAGTTCGTCGACCGCCTCCGGCTCCCAAAGCACCGCACGGGCCAGCGCCGGTTCGACCACGGCTCGTCGGGCCTCGGCCTCGTCCAACACCACAGGTAACAGAACCGCGGTGAACAGGCGCTCGGGGTGGGTGACCCCGGCCCGGTTCAACGAATCCCGGGTGTACGGCAGGCCAGTGGCAGCAAAAAGCAGGCTGGTGTCGGGATGGTTGACATTGAGCCGCTGCAGAGCGGCGGCGAGCAAGACCAGATCGTCGGCCGTGGCGGCCTGGATCTCGTCGATACTCACCATCACTCCCCCACGGCCACCCTGCTGCTTGCTTACCGCCGCCGCCAGGTCGGCCAGCAGCCGAGCCACCCGGCCGGGAGCGGTGCCGTGTCCGACCGTTCCCGACCGGGCAGCAACATCCAGTGCTGCCCCCACCCCGAAGGCGGTCAGGCTGAGCCGCAGCGAGTCAACATGGCGGCGGACGGTCTGCCAGGCGCTATGCCGGTCTTCCAGCTGGATCTCAGCATGGTCGAGCAGCGAGGCAACCAGGGTGGTCTGACCCCGTACCGCTTGGAGGTCGATCAGCGTGTACCCCGCCTGCTGGGCGACCTGCCCGAGTCGGGTCAGCGCGACCGTCTTGCCGATACCCCGCGGGCCGAGCAGCAGCAGGTCCCGGGCATGCACCCGACCACCCACCAGCACATCGTTAGCCATCAGCTCCCAGCCCCGGATCAGATCGTCACGACCAGCCAGCACCGGCGGCTGATGACCGGCACCCGGTGAGTACACGCTCCCGTCCATGTCACCTCCACCACACATTCATAAAAACAAGGCTCTATGATCTCGTATACGTCGTGGCCTAGTGTGCCAGACACCTCTGACACGACGCCGCGGGACAGAAGGAAGACATGATGGGAGTCGTCATCTGCTCTTCCACCGGGGAGGTCACCGAGATCGCCGCAGCCAAAATCACCCGGGTCTGCCGAGACGCCGGCCCGGATGTCGTACTCGGCGTCGCCATTAGTCCGTCCCCGCCGGCGTTGTAGCAGGAGCTGGCGACCCGGGTCGCCGACGGCCGCGCTGATCTGTCTCGATCCTCAGCCTTCGCCTTAGACGAATATGTGGGGCTCCCTGCAGGGCATCCGGAGTCGTACACCGAGGTGATCCGCCGTACAGTCACTGAGCCGCTGCGGACGGATCCGAAACGGGTCCACACCCCGGACGGCTGCGGTGACAATCTCGAGCAGGCGGCCCGCCGGTACGAGACAGCGATCCACGCGGTGGGCAGGGTAAATGCCCAGATCCTCGGCGCCGGCAGCACACGACCGCACGGCGGGTCAGGCTCGTGACAGCACCGCCACCAGGAAGTCCGAATCCGGACCAAACGGGCGCAGATCCCAGGTCGAGAAGCGGGCATCGACTCGGAAACCGCCACTGGCGGTATCGGCAACGAAGTCGTCGACGTCGTAGCCGCGTCCCATCCCGAAACCGATCACGGCCCGACCGTCGATCTTCAGATGGCGTGCCATCCGGCTGAGCACCTCGACCCGGGTGTCGGGGTGCAGGAAGGTCATCACATTGCCGGCGCAGACGATCGCGTCAAACGGATCAGTAATCCCCTGAGCCGGCAGGTCGAGCTCGGCCAAATCTCCCACCAGCCAGGTCGGGCCGGGAAAATCTTCCTCAGCGGTCGCGATCAGCACTGGGTCGACGTCAACCCCGACCACGGTGTGACCGTTGCGGGCCAGATAGCCCGCCGCCCGGCCGGCCCCGCAGCCGGCATCCAACACCCGAGAAGCCCGCGGCAACATCGCGTCCACCAGCCGGGCCTCGCCGTCGATGTCGTGTCCCTGAGCGGCCAAGATCCGGAACCGCTGCGCATACCGGTGAGAGTGGTCGGGGTCGGCAGCCACCATGGTGGCCCAGGCACTGGGAGGAGGTTTGGTCACAGCGGGCATGCTACCCAACCAGACTGGTCGCAGCGATCATCACGGCCAGCCCAGGTAAGCGCTTACAGGTTGATCATGTGGCCACCGATGCCCTCGACGGCTTCCTTGATCGCCTCAGACAGAGTCGGGTGGGCGTGAATGTTACGGCCCATCTCGTCAGCGGTGAGGTCCCACATCTGGGCCAAGGTGAACACCGGCAGCAATTCAGTGACGTCCGGGCCAACCATATGAGCTCCCAGGATCTCGTTGTGGGTGGCGTCGGCGACCACCTTCACAAAACCTACCGCGTCCCCCAGGCCCCAGGCCTTGCCGTTCGCGGTGAACGGGAATTTGGCAACCTTGACGTCGTATCCCTTTTCCTTGGCCTGAGCCTCGGTATAGCCGAAGGAACCGATCTGGGGCTGGCAGTACGTCGCCCGCGGCACCATGTCGTAGTTCACCGGCATGGTTTCGACCCCGGCGATGGTCTCGGCCGCGACCACCCCCTGGGCCTCGGCGGTATGAGCCAGCATCAGCTTCGCCGTGACGTCACCAATCGCGTACAACCCCGCCACATTGGTGCGCAGGTAGTCATCAACCGCGATCGCTGCGCGGTCAGTGAGCGCGACCCCGGTCTGCTCCAGCCCGTACCCCTCGGTACGAGGGGCGAAACCGATCGACAGCAGCACCCGCTCGGTCTCCAAAGTCACCTCGTCGCCGCCCTGGGCCGGGGCGACGGTGACGCTGACCCCACCGTCATGCTCGCTGATGCTTTTCACGCCGTGACCGAGCATCAACTTCACGCCAAGCCTCTTGTAGGCCTTGGCGATCTCAGCCGACACCTCCGGGTCCTCCAGCGGCACCATCCGGTCGAGGTATTCCACAATGGTGACGTCAACCCCATAGCTGCGCAGCACGTACGCGAACTCGGTCCCGATCGCCCCGGCGCCGCAGATCACAATCGAGGCCGGCAGGGTGTCAGACAGGATCTGCTCCTCATAGGTAACGACCCGCTCGCTGCGACTCACGCCGGGCAGCATCTTGGTCACCGAGCCGGTGGCGATGATGCAGTTGTCGAAGGTGACGGTCTGGGTGCCGTCGTCGCCGGTGACCTCAATGCTCTTGGGGCCGGTGAAGGTGCCCCAGCCGTTGATTTCGGTGATCCGGTTCTTCTTCATCAGGAAGTGGACACCGTTGGTCATCCGCTTCGACACCGCCCGGCTGCGGGAATAGGCCCTGCCGTAGTCGAACGTCACCTCGCCGTTGATGCCGAAGGTGGCCTTCTCATGGGTGAGGATATGAGCCAGTTCAGCATTACGCAGCAGTGACTTGGTCGGGATGCAGCCCACGTTGAGGCATACCCCGCCCCACCACTGCTTCTCAATCACCGCTGTCGTGAGGCCCAACTGGGAGGCTCGGATCGCAGCCACATAGCCACCAGGGCCACCACCGAGGACGACGACGTCGAAGTGTGCGCTCATGGGCTTCACCTTAGCGACTGAGAACGATGACTGTGGGGCCCATCGCGGCGATGGTCTGGGCTGAGCCGGCCCTGCGCCGCTGGCGATCCCGGGTCTGAAGCACACCCGGGTGGTATATCCCATATGAGTTAAAGTCGATGTGTGAAGACGTCTCCTCAGAAGGTCGGAGCCCTGATCCGGGACGCCCGCAGGCAGCGGGGGCTCACGCAGTCCCAACTGGCCGGGTTGCTGGGCACCAGCCAGTCAGCGGTACACCGAATTGAGGCTGGGAACCAGAACTTGTCGCTGGAGATGATCAACCGGATCGCCGAGGCGCTCGACAGTGAGATCATCACCCCCGGCAAGGGAGCCACACATGTCCGGGTGCAGGGCGGGCGACGACTGTCCGGTTCAATCGAGGTCCGCTCCAGCAAGAACGCTGCCGTGGCCTTGCTGTGCGCCTGCCTGCTGAACCACGGCACCACCACCTTGCGGGGGATCGCTCGGATCGAGGAGGTGAACCGGTTGATCGAGGTGCTCGAAAGCATCGGAGTGGCCTGTACCTGGAGCGAGGACCGCTCCTCACTCACGATCCGACGCCCCGCCCAACTCCACCTCGATGCCATGAACGTCGAGGCGGCCCGCCGAACCCGCTCAGTGATCATGTTCCTGGGCCCGCTGATCCACGAGGCCCAAGAATTCCTGCTGCCGTACGCCGGCGGCTGCAACCTTGGGACCCGCACCGTGGAGCCGCACCTGCAGGTGCTACGGCCGTTCGGACTCGAGGTGACCGCCACCGATGGCTTCTACCAGAGTCGGGTGGTGGACGCGGACCGGTTAACCCAGCGCCGGATCACGCTCACCGAGCGCGGCGACACGGTCACCGAGAATGCGCTGTTGGCGGCGGCGATGAGCCCCACCCTGACCGAGATCCGCAATGCCAGCCCGAATTACATGGTCCAGGACCTGTGTGCCTACCTGATCGCGCTCGGGGTCAGCGTCGAGGGGGTCGGCAGCACCACCTTGCGGATCCGGGGTCTGGAGCATATCGACGTGGACGTCACGTACGACATCTCCGAAGATCCGATCGAGGCGATGAGTCTGATCACGGCTGCCGTGGTGACACATTCACACATCGAGATCACCCGGGTCCCGATCGAGTTCCTGGAGATCGAACTGGCGGTGCTGACCGAGATGGGGCTGCGCTACGCGCTGAGCGCCGAGTACCTGTCGCGTAACCAGCTGACCAGGCTGGTCGATCTCACGGTCTACCCCTCGAAGTTGGTGGCCCACGCCGACAAGATCCACCCGATGCCGTTCCCCGGACTGAACATTGACAACCTCCCGTTCTTCGCGGTGATCGCCGCCGAAGCCGAAGGGCCCACGATGATCCACGACTGGGTATACGACAACCGGGCCATTCACCTGCTCGAACTCACCAAGCTCGGCGCCAATGTGCAGCTGCTGGACCCGCACCGGATCATCGTCACCGGACCGACTCGCTGGCGCGGCCAGGCCGTGGTCTCACCGCCGGCGCTGCGTCCGGCGGTCTGTTTGCTATTGGCGGCTCTGGCGGCGCGGGGTGAATCGGTGCTACGCGACATCTACGTCATCCAACGCGGCTACGAGGACCTGCCGGAGCGGCTGGCTGCGTTGGGCGCCGAGATCGAGACCTTCAGCGAGTAACTCAGCGGACCTGACGGGCCTCGAAGGTTCTCTGCGGGGCCGCGATCTGATCCTGGGCAGCGACCAGGCTCAATTCGCGGCGGCCCGAATCAGCCGTCACCTTGAGTACCGCGTACACCACAGACGCGGTCTGTTCCAGCGCCTGACGCAAGGAACCGGTCCGCAACAGACCGGCCAGGAAGACCGCGGCCGTGATGTCACCGGAACCAGCGAACGTCGGCGCCAGCCGGGGGGTCTGCACCACCCAGGCCTCGTCGGCCGAGACCGCGACCATGCTGATCGTGTCCGGCTCGGCCCCGTCGTAGACCGCGCTGGTGACCAGAACCGTGCTCGGCCCCTGGTCGCGCAGCGCATCGGCCGCGGCCAGCAGATCCTCCAAGGTGGCGATCCTGCGACCGGTCAGGAATTCCAGTTCGAACTGGTTCGGGGTGACGACGTCGGCGACTGGGATTACCTCATCGCGCAGGAATTCAGGAATCCCGGGGGCAACGAAGAAGCCCCGTCCGACATCACCCATCACCGGGTCCGCACAGTAGAGCGCCTTCGGCTGGCGTTCACGTACCAGGCGGACCGCATCCAGGATGGTCTGCCCCATGGCCTGGCTGCCCTGGTAGCCGGTCAGGACTGCGTCCACCTGGGACAGGGCCTCCCGATCGTCAATTCCCTGCACCACCTGGGCCACGTCCTCCGGCGCCAACACCGGCCCGCGCGGCGGCCCATACGAGGTGCTGTTGGCGAAGTGGACGGTGTAGACCGGGAAAACCTCGACCCCGAGTCGCATCAGCGGGAAGGTAGCCGCCGAGTTCCCCACGTGGCCGTACGCAACGGAGGACTGGATCGACAGAATCGTAGACATGAGGCCCTATCCTGACATGTCTGCCCGTGTCCGTCGGTGCTTGGTCCCGGGCTTGGTTGTGGCAGCATGACCGGGAAGGGTGAAGACTATGGTCATGATGCAGTCGCTGACCGGACCCGCCGTGCTCTGTGGCGCCTCGACAGTCCGGTCGGGGTCTCGACTCCCATCCGTTGTTCCACCACCAGGCCGGCTGAGAGCAGGCCTGTCCGATCACGCTGCAGCAGCCCGTATCTGCAGCCTGAGGAGCCCATCTGCTGATGCGTGCCATCGACTTCCCGTTCTTTGACACGGCCTTCGCCGCCTTCGCTCACCGTGGAGGGGCAAAACACCCGGACCTGGTCGGCAAGGAGAACTCTCTGCAAGCCTTCCAACATGCGGTCGACCTGGGTTACCGGTACCTCGAGACCGATGTGCAGGCGACCCGCGACGAGCAGCTGGTGGCCTTCCACGACGAGATGCTGGACCGGGTGACGGATTCCTCCGGGTCAGTCGTCGACCTCACCTACGCCGAACTGCAGCGAGTTCGCATCGCCGGCACCGAGCCGATCCCTCGCCTGGACGACCTGCTGGACGCCTTTCCCGAGGCCCGGTTCAACCTTGACCTGAAACACCCGAATGCGATCACCGCCTTGGTCCGGACAATCGAGCGGCACCGGGCCCAGGACCGGGTCTGCGTGGCGTCGTTCTCGACGGAACGGATCCGGGCTTTCCGACGGCTGATGGGCCGCCGGGTCCCCACCGCAGTCTCCCCGGCCGGGGCGGTCTGGAACGGGTACCTGCCGCTGCTGCCCCGGCTACTCAACTCCCCTGGGATCGCGTTCCAGCTGCCGCTGAGGCATAGCGTGCTGGGCAAGGACCTGCGAGTCGTTACCCGACGGCTGGTGAAACACGCCCACGCGGCTGGCAAGGTGGTTCACGCCTGGACCATTGACGACGAGCAGATGGTGGATGACCTGATCGACCTCGGACTGGACGGGGTGTTCACCGACCGTACCGACATCGCGAAGCGGGTCCTGCAGCAACGGGGGCTGTGGGAGGGCCCCCAGTGAGCGCAGTCTGGGAGACCCACCGGGGCAAGGCCCTGAAAGAACAGATCGTCAGCTCCCGAAAACGAGTACTGACCTGGGCCCTATGGGACTGGGGTACGCAGCCATTCGCGACCGTGATCACGACCTTCGTGTTCGCCGTCTACATCACCAGCCCGGCCTTCGGAGACACCAACACCACCTCGGTGGCGCTGTCGACCTCGACCCTGATCGGCGGAGTCGTGGTGGCGCTGTTGGCGCCGGTGCTCGGTCAACATGCCGACCGTAGCGGTTCCAGCGTCACCAGCCTGCGGGTCCTGACATGGGTGCTGACGATCATCTCGGCCGCGCTGTTCTGGGTCCGCCCGCAACCGCAGTACGTCTGGCTGGGGTTGGCGCTGCTGGCAGTCGGAAGCATCGTGCGCGATATTGCCGACGTCAACTACAACTCGACGATCGACCAGGTCGCCTCGGCGCGTAACGTCGGCTGGGTCTCCGGGCTGGGCTGGGGCCTGGGGTATCTGGGTGGGATCTTTGCTCTGCTGCTGGTGTATTTCGCCTTCATCCAGCCTGAGGTTGGCCTGTTCGGGGTGTCCAGTACGAATGCCCTCGATATCCGGGTGTCGATGCTGGTCTGCGCAGCCTGGATCCTGCTGTTCACGATCCCGCCGCTGGTGATGCTGCGCAACACCCCGCCCCGAGGCAAGGGTCGGCTGGGGCTGCTCGGCTCGTACCGGGCTCTGTTCGTCACGATCCGTCACCTGTGGGTCAGCGATCGGCCGTTAGCGTACTTCCTGCTCGCTTCAGCCCTGTTCCGCGACGGGTTGAACGCGGTTTTCACGTTCGGCGCGGTGATCGCAGCTGGCACCTTCGGCTTCAGTCCCAGTGAGGTGATCATCTTCGGTGCGGTTGCCAGCGTGGTGGCAGGGCTGGCGACGATCGTTTGTGGGGCCCTCGACGACCGGCTCGGTCCACGCCGGGTGATCGTGTTCTCGCTGGCAGCGCTGGTCGTGCTGGCGACCGGGATCTTCTGGCTGCATTCTCAAGGCCGGATCGTGTTCTGGGTGCTGGGGCTCGCGATGACCGCCTTTGTTGGCCCGGCCCAGTCGGCTGCCCGCAGCTACCTGGCCCGGCTGATCCCCGACGGCAGGAACGCCGAGCTGTTCGGGCTGTACGCCACAGCCGGGCGGGTGGTGTCATTCCTCGCCCCGGCGGCCTTCGGTGGTGGGATCCTGTTGGGTGCGGCCTTGACCGGGCAGGTGAACAGCCAGTACTGGGGAATCCTGGGGATCGCACTGGTTCTGGCAGCCGGTCTGGCGGTGATGCTGCTCGTGATTCGAGGCCGCCAGGAAGAATAGGAACAGACGGGGCGTTGAGCCCCATACAACCGCCACCGGCATAAGGAGGGCAGTAATGGCTGATCGTGCACTGCGAGGAACCGGCTTGGGTTCGAAGACCTTTGAGGATGAGGAGGGGATTGATTTCGCCCCGCGGCAGGAGATCGGCTTCGTCTGCCCGAGTGATCACCACTTCACGGTGATGTTCTCTGAGGAGGCGGAACTCCCAACCGAGTGGGAGTGCCAGCGCTGCGGCAAGATCGCGGCCCGTGCCGACGGGACCCAGCCGGAGGAGAAAGAAGTGAAGCCACCGCGTACCCACTACGACATGCTGCGAGAGCGTCGTTCGATCCCGGAGCTGGAGGAGCTGATGGCCGAGAGGCTGGCCCTCCTACGTGAGGAAAGTTGAAGACGATAGATTCGCGGCATGGCTGAGAACCGGGTCGCCGTCTACCTGGACTTCGACAACATCGTCATCTCCCGGTACGAAGCGGTCCATGGGCGTACCCGTTGGCGGGCCGACCAGGCTCGTGACCAGGCCATGAATGCCGCCTCCCCCAACGAGGTGGCACGCCGCCTCGACGAGGCCCGGATCAATGTGGGGGCGATCATCGACTACGCCACCTCGTTCGGGACGGTGGCTTTTACCCGGGCCTACGCCGACTGGTCGGTCCCGGCGAACGCGGCCTACCGGCCGCAGCTGGTGAACCGGGCAGTCAACCTGACCCAGTTGTTCTCTACCTCTGGCACCAAGAATGGGGCCGACATCCGGTTGTCGATCGACGCGATCGACGACCTGTACCGGCATGCGGACCTCACCCATGTGGTGATCGTGGCCGGGGATTCCGACTTCATCGCGCTCGCGCAGCACTGCAAACGGCTCGGGCGCTATGTGGTGGGGATCGGGGTCGCTGGGGCCACCAGCAAGGCCCTGGTCGCAGCCTGCGACGAGTTCACTCACTACAGCGACCTGCCAGGCTTGCCGCATCCCAGAACAGAGCCGGCTGACGACCCGGAACCGGTGGACCTGCCGAAGCCGGCCAAGGCTAAGAAGAAGACGAAACTCTCCCCCGACTCAGCTGCCACTGATCTGCTGGTCCGGGCAATTCGGGTCGGGATGGAGAAGAGCTCCGACGAGTGGTTGTACGCCTCCGGGGTGAAGAGTCAGATGCAACGGCTCGACCCGGCCTTCAAGGAGTCCGCCCTGGGGTTCACCTCATTCCGGGCCTTCCTCGAGTCCCGGGCCGCCCAGGTCGAGTCCCGTTTCGCCGCCAACGGGCAGGCTCAGATCCGGCTGCTGCCGGGATAGTCAACGATCCAGTTCAGTACGGATCACTGGCGAACCGGGCGGGGCCGGGTCGACGGTCTCGCCTTTAATAATCACGGCCACATCGGCCGCCATCTGCGCTCGTTGCTGCACCTGGTCCACATTGATGCCACGCCTGTGGGCAGTCCGGGCGATCACCGTAGCGATCAAGACCCGAGCCAGCGGGCGAGTTGCGGGCAGCAGGAAAAGCAGCCCGATCACATCGGTGAGAAAACCGGGGAAGATCAGCATCAGCCCCCCGGTCAGCACCAGTGCCGCGTCAGCCAATTCCCCGGTAGGCATCCTGCCGTAGCCGAAGGCTGACGACAAGGCGGTCCAGGCGCGACTGCCTTCCCGCCTGGCAAGCCAGGCTCCCAACGCCGAGGTGAACAGCAGGATCCCGATTGTCGGCCAGATCCCGAGCAGCCGACCGGCCTGCACGATCAAGAAAGCTTCCAGGAGCGGGGCTGTGACTAAGACCGCCAGCAGCGCCCAGATCCCCCACCCGCTGCGGCTGCTCATCGCCGACCTACCGAGGCTGGCCGGCGGCCACGCAGCAGGCTGGACAACTGGCGGGCGCGGTGCCGTACTCCCCACGCCGTGGTCCGGGCCAAGGCCTCGACCACGATGTTCCTGCTCATCTTGGACTGGCCACGCTCGCGTTCCACGAATTCGATCGGAACCTCGGCCACGGTGAAACCCTGCTGCACCGCCTGCCAGGTCAAGTCAACCTGGAAGTTGTAGCCGACCGAGGAGATCCTGTCGATGATCGCCCGCAGAGTCTCGGCACGGAAGGCGTTGAACCCGCCGGTAATGTCCCGCACCGGAATGCCCAGCATCAGCCGGGTCCACAGCGACCCCCCCCGCGACAGCAGTTCCCGCGACTTCGGCCAGTTCACCACCGAGCCGCCTCTGACGTAGCGCGAGCCTTTCACCATGTCGGCATGTTCCAACGCCTTCAACAGCAGCGGCAGCTGCTCGGGCTGATGGGAGCCGTCGGCGTCATGCTCCACCAGAACGTCGTATCCGCGGTCCAGACCCCAGCGAAAACCTGCCAGATACGCCGCGCCCAATCCCTCTTTGCCCTGACGATGCAGCACCTGGATCTGAGGGTCGGCCGCTGCCAGCCGGTCCGCCAGGTCACCGGTGCCGTCGGGCGATGCATCGTCGGCGATCAGGATGTCCGCCGTGGGCACCGCCCGCCGTAGCCGCGAGGTGATCGGTTCGAGGTTGTCGATCTCGTTGTAGGTGGGAATGATCACGAGCACCTTGTCGAGCGAGACGTCGGCCACAGGCTTACCTTTCACGAAAGCGTTGCGTCCTATTCTTCCAGGCGGTCCCTACTCGCAACACGAGACCGGCGACGCCGGCCACGACCAGCAGCCCCTCGATCTCGGCTCCGTAACGAACCGCCCAGGTGAGCTGCTCACGCACCGGCATCGACACCGTGTACGAATCGGCGGTGCGCTGCTCGGTGTGGTAGCCGACCTGCCCGTCGGGATGAATGTCGCCCGAACGGGCATTCGTGGTGGCGACCAGGATCTCGCGCTGCGACTCCATTGCCCGGACCCGGGTGATGGCCCACTGCTGGGGAATCTGCCCGGTGCCGGCGTAGGTGGCGTTGTTGCTCTGCACGGTGATCAGCTGGGCACCGCCGCCGGTAGTCCGGTCGCCGACGATGGCATCACGAAAGGTCTGGTCGTAGGCCAATTCGAAGCAGATCATCACCCCGACCCGCAGCGGTTGCCCATTGGCTTGGACCTGGAGCACCCCCGGCCCGGTACCCGGGATGCTTTGACGACCCACCCGGTTCAGCATCGGGATCAGCGGCAGCAACTGCGCCCGGTACGGGATCCACTCCCCAAACGGAACCAGGTTCCGCTTGTGATATCGAGGCCCTGGGCCCGTGCGCGGGTCCCACCACAGCGCCGTGGTCTGACGCTCCTGCTCCCCGGGCCCCTCGGTCACCGCCCCGACCAGGATCGGCACCTGGGCAAGATCCACGGCGGTCTGCACCACGGCCTCGGTCTCGGCGTCGAGGATCGGGTCGATGTCGGTGGAATTCTCAGGCCATACCACCAGTTCCGGCATGGGGTACTCACCGGCCCGGACCCGGGCCATCAAGGTCACCGTCTCCGCGAGATGATTACGGGTCACCGAACGGGCCCGCCCCATCGCCTCCACCCCAGCGACCCCGTCCACATTGCCCTGAACCATCCCGACGGTCACGGTCCGTACCGTCTCAGCCGGAGCCGGGGCACTGGAACGGACCAGCAGTCCCGATCCGGCCAGTACGGTAAAGGCGGCGATCCCAGCTCCCAGGCGCACCACCCGGTGCCGCGCGTCGTTTCCGGTGATCAGAGCCCAGGCCAAGACCTGGCCGACCAGCGCGGTCACAAACGACACCCCAGCGACACTGGTCAGTGGGTACAGGCCGGCCAACGGCGAATCAGCCATCGCGAAGCCCAGCCGGAACCAGCCGAAACCCCCGAACGGGATCCGGGAATAGCAGAACTCGACGCTCACCCAACAGGCGGCCGCCCACAACGGCCATAGTCGAAGCCCAGCGACCGCGCTCAGAAGCCGAGACAACAGCCCGAACCAGAGCGCCTCACAGACGACCAGCGCCACCGCGACTGGGACTGCGATCACGTACACCCAGCCAACCGTGACCGTCAGGAAGGCCAGCCCGTACAGGTAACCCAAGCCGAAACCGGTTCGGGGTCGAAGCCCGACCACCAGCACCGTCAGGGTGCCGACCCCGACCAGCAGCAGCGGCCACAGGTTGAAGGGCTGAAACCCGAGAGCCGAGACCACCCCGGCAATCAGAGCCAAGACCCAGCGGGACCAGGGGCGCAACGGCACCGGCTCAGGTGAGATCACGCCGAGACTGTACCGGCATCGTCCTCCGGCGCCGCTTCGCCTAGGCCCAGACGTGTTGTCCGCCATCGGTCGGTCAGGTTCTCTGTGGCTGCCCCCACCAATGCGGGCAGGGGCAGCCAGGTCGGCTTAGACGATGGCGAGGTCGTCGAGCAGAAAGGTGGTCGCCAGGGCGTAGTCCTCCTGGGCGACCACGCGCAGCTCGACCGTCTGCCCGGCGTACGCCGACAGGCTGGCCGACCGTTGCTGGTAGCTATCACCGGCGTCGAGGTTGGACGCCGAGATCAGCATGGAGGTGCCGTTTTCTGTGGCGATCTGGATCTGCAACTGGTCGTAGACCCGTTTCTTGCCTTCGTTGCTGGTGACCTGGATCCAGGCTTGCAGCGTGCCGCCCTGGGCAGGGACCGTCACCTGCTGAGTCAGCAGCTGGGTGGTGCCGCGGCCGCGACCCAGCAGCTGGGCCTTACCCGAGCCGCCGTGTGCCGGCTGACCGTTGGTGATAACCCCGGTATCACCGTTCCAGCCGGTGTTGCCGTTCTCGAAGTCACCATTGGTGATCGGCGTTCCCGCTCCGGATGATTCCAGCGGCGTGGTGTACAGCAGCAGGTTCGGCGAGCCGGTACCCGGGTTGCCGACCTTGTCCTTCGTGGCGGAGCTCAGGATCGCCTGGGTGACGGTGGTAACCGAAGCGCCTGGATGCCGTTCCAGGTAGAGCGCAGCGGCGCCGGCCACATGCGGCGACGCCATCGAGGTGCCAGACAGGGTCTTGGTGGCGTTCGGTCTGGTGTACCAGCTGGAGGTGATTGATGTGCCTGGGGCAAAGATGTCAACGCACTTTCCGAAATTGGAGAAATCGGAACGGGCATCGGTGTCGGTGGTCGAGCCGACCGTGATCGCGCTCGGGGCCCCGGCCGGGGTATCCCAGCACGCATCGGCATGAGCATTGCCGGCGGCCACCACCAGCGTCACCCCAGCGTCGGTCATCCGTTTGGCGGCGGAGTGGAAGGCCCTGCTGTTGCTTCTGCCAAGGCTCATATTGGCCACCGAGTTAGGGGCCTTATGGCTGATCACCCAGTCCATCCCGGCGATGATGTTGGCGTCGTTGCCCCGGCCTCCGCAGTGAAGGACCCGGACCGGGACCAAGGTGGCGCCCTTGGCGACGCCGTACGTCGTGCCACCAACGATCCCGGCGACGTGGGTGCCGTGACCGTTGCAGTCGCTGGTCCCCATGCCGTCGTTGACCGCTGTAAAACCGGTGCCGAGCCGGCCGGAGAATTCCTGGTGGTTAGTCAGGATACCGGTGTCGATCACGAACACGGTCACCCCATGTCCGGTGCCGCTGGTGGAATACACATGGTTGAGCGGCAGCGAAGGCTGGTCGATCCGATCCAGGCCCCAATCGGCGTCGTTCTGGGTACCGGTGATCGAGACGGTCCGATTCGGCTCGACCGAGAGCACATCCGGGTCCTGGCGCAACTGGCGGACCTGATCGGCGCTGAGTTGCGCCGCGTAACCACCGAGTGCCTGGTACTCATGGGTGACTGTCGCACCAAGGGCCCGGGCGCTGCCGACCTTGGCGGTCGTGGCGCTGGCAAGCTGGGTGCTGCCGGCGCTGGCGGTCGTGGCGTCCTTCAGCATCACGATGTACGAATCGGGCACCGCTTCAGCATCATCGGCTGGCAGCACGGGATGCTGTCCGGTGACGGGCAGGGGCTGAGCCTGCGCAGACAAGGGTTGGATCAGGGCGAAGGCGGTGGCCACGGCGACAAAACCAACCGTGACCCGCTCCGCGAGGGACGTCGTCATGGGGGTGAATCTCCTTGCGGTCGGGGGGTGACTGCGGTACCAGACCCACCGGCCAGCGGGTCGTGGCATCCCAACATCTATCACGGATTCAGAGCCGGCGCGCCACCAGGCTCACCTGTCGATACTGCTGTCCTGATGGGAAATTTCGTGTCAGGCGTTCCTCAACACGTACACGACCGAGCCAGCCCGCAGTCCAGCAGCACGGTCCCGGATCAGCCGCCCATTGACGTCTAGCGGGATCCGGCGCTCGACCTGGAGTCGCACGATCCGGAACAGATGTTCCAGGTCGGTCAACGTGGCGTGGTGCAAGTTCGGGGTGTCGTACCAGGGGTAAGGCATTTCCTTCGACATCGGCATGCGGCCACGCAGCAGCCGGACCCGGTTGCGCCAGTGGCCAAAGTTCGGCATCGACAACACCAGCCGCGAGGCGATCCGGCTCATCTCGGTCAGCACCTGACGCGGTCGGCGCAAGGCCTGCAGTGTCTTGGACAGCACCACCACGTCGTACGACCGGTCGCAGAACTCCCCCAGTTGCCGATCCATGTCCAGCTCAACTACCGGTACCCCCTGCCGGATCGCGACCAACACCGCGTCTGGGTCGATCTCGACCCCGGTTCCGGTGCAGTGCTGGTGGTCCATCAGGTGGCGCAGCAGCATCCCAGATCCGCAGCCCAGGTCCAATACCCGCGAGCCAGGCTCGATCAGCCCGGCGATCAACGCCAGATCGGCCCGCAGCCGGGCTGTCACAGCTGCTCCCAGGCATGGTCGAGGTAGGCCCGTACGGTCTGGTGGTACGCCTCAATCGGAAGCAGGAACGAATCGTGCCCGTTAGCGCTGTCGATCTCGCGGAAGGTGACTGGGATCCGGGCCTGTTCCAGATGGCGCACGATCCGGCGCGAATGGGCGGTCGAAAACCGCCAGTCGGAGGTAAACGAGACCAGCAGGAAACGGATCCCGGCCGCGGCAGCGGCAGCGGTGGCATCAGGCCTGTCGAAGGGATCGAAGTAGTCCATCACGCGGGTCAGATACAGGTACGACAAGGCATCGAAACGTTCCAGGAAGGCGTCGCCTTGGTGCTGCAGGTAGCTCTCCACGGCGAAGTCGGGGCCGAAACCATGGTTCAGGACCCCGGTCTGCGGTTCCCGGCCGAATTTGCCGGTCATCCCCTCCTCCGACAGGTAGGTGATGTGGGCCATCATTCGGGCGATGCTAAGCCCGATCGTGGGCGAGGTTCCGGCCGCGCCATACTGGCCGCCGTAGAAGCCCGGGTCTCGGGTAATCGCCTCCCGAGCCACCGCCGAGAAGGCAATATTCTGCGCCGACAACCGTGACGACGAAGCCACCACCACGGCGTGCCGCAGGTCCTCGGGATAGCTGAGCGCCCACTGCAGCACCTGCATCCCCCCCAGCGATCCTCCGACCGCGGCCAGCAGCCGGGAGACCCCCAGGCGCGTCAGCAGGGCCCGGTGCACGGTGACGAAGTCAGCCATGTCGAGCAACGGGAAGGACATCCCGTACGGATCGCCCGTACCGGGGTTGATCGAGGAAGGCCCGGTGGTTCCCCGGCAGCCGCCGAGTAGGTTGGCGCTGACCACGAAGACCCGGTTGGTGTCCACCGGCCGACCAGGCCCGATCAGGTTGTCCCACCAGCCAGGCCGGCGGGCGTCGGGGTGCCAGCCGGCCGCGTGAGCATCCCCCGTGAGGGCATGACAGATGAAGACCGCGTTGTCCCCGGCCCGGTTCAGGCTGCCATAGGTCTCGTAGGCCACCGTCACCGGCGCCAGGCTGCCGCCACGGGCCAGCCGCAGCGGGCAGTCGACGTCGAAGAGCCTCACCTGGTGGGTCTCGACCAGCCCCACACCATCGTCGATCATGCTCACCTAGGCTTAGGTACCGGTCTTCGCCAGCGCCTGGTCGAGATCAGCGAGGATGTCGTCGATGTGTTCGATCCCGATCGACAGACGTACCATCTCCGGCGGCACCCCGGCACCGCGCAATTCCTCCTCGGTGAGCTGGGAGTGGGTGGTAGAGGCATTGTGGATCGCGAGCGAGCGGACGTCGCCGATGTTCGCGACATGGCTGAACAGTTGAAGCGACTCGATAAAGGCCTCCCCGGCGGCCCGGCCGGCCCGCAGCCCGAACGACACCAGACCCGAGAAGCCCCGGCCGGTGAGCACCCGCTCCCCCACCGCCCGGTACGGCGACGAGTCCAGTCCGGGATAGCTGACCCAAGCGACCGCAGGATGGTCACACAGCCACTGGGCGACCGTCAGCGCATTCGCGCAATGGCGCTCCATCCGAACCGCCAGGGTTTCCAGGCCCTGCAGTATCAGGAATGAGTTCAGCGGGGCCGCGGTGGCGCCGGTGTTGCGCAGCATCACGGTCCGGGCCCGGACGATGTAGGCCAGCCGGCCGGCGGCCTCGGTCCATATCACCCCGTGATAAGCAGGATCGGGCTGGCTGAGCATCCGGAACCGTTCGCTGGCGGCCCAGTCGAATCTGCCGGCGTCAATGATCGCACCGCCGAGCGCGGTGCCGTGGCCGCCGATGTACTTCGTGGTGGAGTGCACCACGACATCGGCTCCGTGTTCCACGGGTCGGCACAGGATCGGGGTGGGGACCGTGTTGTCGACCAGCAGC
Organism: uncultured Propionibacteriaceae bacterium; assembly: GCA_938046585.1. Lineage (GTDB taxonomy): Bacteria > Actinomycetota > Actinomycetes > Propionibacteriales > Propionibacteriaceae > Fen-668. The sequence goes on from CALIWR010000005.1 coordinate 442,022, forward strand.
GGCAGTCCTTGGGCGTGCGCCGCCTGGGACCAGGCGTCCAGGTCCACCACGTTGAGCGCCGGGTTGCCGATCGACTCGCAGAAGACCAGCCGGGTCCGCTCGTCGACGAGCCCGGCGAGTTGGTCCGGCTGATCCGGGTCAACGAACCGGGCCTCGATCCCGAACTGGGTCAGAGTGTTGGCGAACAGGGCAAAAGTCCCCCCGTACAGGGTCCGTACGGCGACGATGTTGTCGCCGGACCGGGCCAGGGTGAGCACGGCGTACGTCACCGCTGCTGCCCCGGAGCCAGTCACCAACGCCCCCACTCCACCTTCGAGAGCCGCCAGCCGTTCCTCCAGCACTGCCGAGGTTGGGTTCATGATCCGGGTGTAGATATTGCCTGGGGTGTTGAGCGCAAACAGGCTGGCGGCGTGCTCGGTGTCGTCGAAGCCATACGAGACGGTCTGGTAGATCGGGACCGCCACAGCATGAGTGGTCGGGTCGACCTGCTGACCGGCATGGATGGCGATCGTCTCGGGATGCGGCATCACGACTCCTCGGCTCGGTACCCGGCTCAGGCTAGTGCTCCCGGACCGCAAAGCAGCGCCACGTCCACCCTGACTACGCCGGTCAGAACGCGAAGAGCGCGTTCCAGGCCCGGGTCGAAACGATCCGCATGCTGTCAGCCGGGTACGGATCACCGGCCAACACCTGCTCCAGCTGCTGCTGGTCGGCGACGTCGAGGACCAATTGAGCGCCCAGCCCGTCCTCGAACGGCCCCCCGTTGACCAGTAGCCCCTGTTCTTTCAGTCCGGCGAGCCAGTCGCGGTGGGCCGGACGGGCCGCTAGCCGGCGCTCGTTCTGCGCCGGTACGTACTCGGTAGTGACGACGAATAACATGTCCGCCATCCTGCCAGTCCCTGAGCCGCAGCCCACCCCGCCGGGCAGCGATCTACCATGACGGGCAGGGGCTTGCACCGCGACGCGGCTCCGCTGACGCATCAGCAGTGACTGGCGGATACGGCGGGGCGCCGTACCGGGGTCACCCTCGATCTTGGGGCCGGCAGGGGCGCCCTGGCCCGCTTCCTTCCCGCCAGCACCCGTTGAATGGCGGTGGAGCCCTACCCTTCCGGGCTGCTGCGGCGGGTCTACCGCGCGGCGGTTGCGGGCAATCAGGCGCCGGGCTACCGGACGGTTGACCGGGTCAGTCCCAATTCGGTGAAGGCCCGGACCAGGCCGGCCTGTTCCGGGCCTGGGATGACCAGGTCAGCCAACGCCACCAGCTCGGGTGGGCCGCTGGCGACGGCGACGGCGGTCCCGGCCAGATGCAGCATCTCCAGGTCGTTGTGCCCGTCCCCGACTGCCACAACCTGATCGACACCGACTCCGAGACGCTGGCACACGGTGCGGATTCCTTCAGCCTTAGTCACCGACCGCAGGTACCACTCCCCCGCCCATGCTCCGAGCATCGGCAACGAACTGGGCAGGAGGGCGACCTCGGCCGGCGCTAGCCCAACCAGGTCAGTCAGCGGCCGGGCCGCCCCGAAGCAGGAGACCTTGGCGAAACGGACTGGGCGCTCGTCGAGCGGTTGGATGGCGGCGGTCATCTCGCGGGCCGCCTCCGGGCCGGCCAGGGTCCGAGCCAAGATCTCGACCAACGACGGGATCGTGTCGGCACGGGCATGAACCGCGTCGGGGGCTTCGAGCAGATACAGCACCTCGGCGTCATCCAGGACCCGCAGCAGATCACGGGCCGTCGGTTCTGGGAACCGTACGTCGGCTAGGACCTCCCCGCCGAATTCGACATAACCGCCGGCGGAACCCACGAGGCCATCCACAATGTCCAGCACGGCGGTCGGTACGGACGCACGACAGCGACCGGTGCAGAGGATCACCTGGTGTCCGGCAGCTCGGACCTGGCGTACCACCTGCCGGTGCGCCTCAGGCACCATGCCGTGATCAGCGAAGGTACCGTCATAGTCCAAGAAGACGAGCATCGATTAGCCTTCCGCCAGGTTCGCCAGGGGGAATCGGGCCACCACCTGGTAGCGGGGGCCTTCCGCCAGGAACGACTGCACCAGCACCAGCTCGGTCACCACCCAGCCATCGCTACTTAACCCGCTCAAGGCCCTCAGGTGGCGGATGGCTGAGACTGGGCGCCGGCTGCGGGCCAGGGTCAGGTGCGGTTGGTAACGCCGCCGAGGTACGGCGATCCCGACCCGGGTGGCGGCGGTACGGCAGTGCCCAGCCAGGATGGCCAGCTCCTCGGTGTCTGCGCTGACCTGGGCGTACAGGACTCTGGCAGCCGACGGCGACGGGAAGACCCCGACCCCGTCGATCCGTAGCCGTATGGACGCGGACCGGGCCGCCGCAGCCGCTAGGTTCTCGGTCAGCATCGGGTAGCGCCATGGCTCGACTCGTTCGTAGAAGGCCACGGTGATATGCCAGCCGCTGCTGTCGCTCCAGCGCCAGACCTGATCGCGACGGGGAACGACCCACTGCTCGATCTGGTCGTGGACCGATGCCGGCGCCAGCACGGCCGCGAAGTACCGCTCGCTCATAGTGGTCAGGCGAGTGTCTGCCGCAGCACATCCAGGCCGAGCGAGCCTAGCCGCAAGGCGCGGGTATGGAAATCCTTCAGGCTGGACCCGGCGGCCAGGGCCTGGTCGCGGGCCTGTTCCCAGAGCCGTTGCCCCACTGCGTACGAGGGGGCCTGGCCCGGCCAGCCGAGGTAGCGGTCCAGCTCGAAACGCAGGTTCGGCTCGGGCATCGCCACGTTGTGCCGCAGGAAAGCCCAGGCCGATTGGTAATCCCAGCGGCCCTCGCCGACCCCGGGGAGCGTGGCCAGTTCGGCCGGGCGCGGCTTGCTTAGATGGACGCCGATGTCGACCACCACGCGGGCCGCGCGCAGCCGCTGCGAATCCAGCACCCCCATCCGATCGCCCGGGTCCTCGTGGAAGCCAAGGTCGGCCATCAGCTGCTCGGCGTACAGGGCCCAGCCCTCGCCGTGCCCGCTCACCCAGGAGACCAGCCGCCGCCACGTATTCAGCTCGTCACGCAGGTAGACCTGCATCCCACACTGCAGATGGTGACCCGGGACTCCTTCGTGGTAGACGGTGGTGCGCTCCTGCCAGGTGACGAAGTCGCTCGTCCCCTCAGGCACCGACCACCACATTCGGCCCGGCCGGGAGAAGTCGTCGGTGGGAGGCGTGTAGTAGATCCCCCCAGTCTGGGACGGGGCGATCCGACACTCCAGGGTCCGCAGCGGCTGTGGGATGTCGAAGTGGACTCGGTCCAGGGCCTCGATCGCGGTATCCGAGGTCTGCTGCATCCAAGCCTGCAAGGCGTCGGTGCCCTGAAGGGTACGGTCGGGGTCGGCGTTCAACCGGTCCAACGCCTCCCGGACGCTGACGCCCGGCCCGTACAGCCGCTCGGCGATCGTCCGCTGCTCGGCGTCGATCTCAGCCAGGCGTTCCCGGCCCCATTCGTAGGTCTCGTCCTGGTCGATCTCGGCGCCCAGGAAGTCCCGGCTGAAGCGGCGGTAACGTTCCGGGCCGACCGCGTCGGTCTCACCGGCTAGCGGCAGGATCTCAGAACGCAGAACATCAACCAGCCGGGCGTAGCCCGCCTGCGCGGCGGCGGCAGCCCGCTCGAGCTCCGCGGCCAGCGGGGCCGAGACCGGAGTCCCGTCGGCGGTGGTGGCGTCGGCGATCAGGCTACGGTACGAGCAGGTGGTCGCCTCGGCCTGGGCTTGGGCCTGCCCGATCGCGGCCTGAACCTGGCGCCGGGCGGCGACCGCGCCGCGAGAGCCGGCCAGCCGCAGGCTCTGCGCGTACTGTTCGAGCGCCCGGGGTACGGCCCGCAGGCAGGAGGCGAAATCGGCCCAGTCCTGCTCGGTTGCGGTCGGCCGGTTGTCGAAGCCGTCCCGCAACCCCTGAACCGGGGAGCTGATGTTGTCCAGATGGCGCAACGGTTCCCCGGCGTCGAACAGTTCGATCTCGAGGCCAAGCCGTTCCCGCATCGCGGCCCGGGTGACCTCATCGACCGGGTCTGTGGGTGATGCTTGGTCTAGTTCGAGCAGGGTGGCTCGGGCCAGGTCGGCGCGGGCCGCCAGCCCGTCCGGGGAATAGTCGTCCAGTTCATCGCGCCGCCCGGGCAGGCCGGCCTCGACCGCGAACTCAGGTGATAGTTCCGCCAGGCGGGCGACATACCGGTCGGCGAGCGCATCGACCGGGCTGGGACGGCGGACAGTGGGTTCACGCATGAGGCCACTGTAGGCTGCTAAGCCCTGTACAGCCCGTCCAGGCAGATCGCCTGGGGGTCATGGCAAAACACGGTACGACGAGAGCGCCCTGGCGGCTCAGTCGGTGGTCGGATCGTCGCTGCCGGTCGGCGGAGACTGGTCGGGGACTGGCGACGGGCTCGGCTCGACGTTGGGGGTCGGATCGCTGCTCGTAGCGGCCGGCCGGTGACGAACCCACCGCGGCAGCCGGGGCCGCTGCGGGGCTACGACTGAGGCTCGGACCCTGCGTGCCGCCTGGGCGCCGGCGTTCACCATCGCCATGATCGGGACCGCGAACAGGGCCCCCGCTACCCCCATCAGCAGCGCTCCCAGCGCAACCCCGATGATCACTGCCCACGGGTGCAGGTTGACCGCTTTGCCCATCAGCAGCGGCTGCAGGACGTGGCTCTCGATCTGCATCACGACCAGCACGATTCCGAGCATGATCAGCCCCGAGGTCCAGCCGTTGGTCACCAAGGCCAGCAGTACCGCCAGTGCACCTGAGATGGTGGCCCCGATGATCGGGATGAAGGCAGCCAGGAAGACCAGCGCCATGATCGGCGTCACCAGCGGTACCGACAAGATCGCGGCACCGACCCCGACCCCGACCGCATCCACCGCGGCCACGATTACCTGGGTCCGGGCGTACCCCTCAAGGGCGAGCCAGCTGGCCTGACCGCTACGCCGGACGGTGGCCCGGGCGTCGCGGGGGAATAAGCTGACCACCCAGCGCCAGATGGCAGCCCCATCGGCCAGGAAGAAGAAGCCGCTGATCACGGCGAGCAGGAAACCGGCCACGATCGAGGCCGCCGAACCACCTAGGGACAAGGCTTGAGAAGCGATCGAGGTGGTGTTGTCCGAGAGCCAGGTCCGGATTTGGGTCACGGCCTGGGTCAGCAAACCCTCCAGCCGGCCCCCGGCAGCGGTGTTCAGCCACGACTCGATCTTGGCCAGGCCCTGCACCGTCGCTGTCCGCAGTTGCGCGAAACCGGTAGTGAACTGGTTGCCGACGAAAAACAAGACCCCGCTCACCGCGGCCAGGGTCAACACCACCGTGAGACCGGCGTGCAGATAGGTCGATCCGCCGAACCAGCGTCGGCCGACCCGGACCAACGGTGCCAGTAGGGCCGTCAACAGGATCCCGACCGCGATCGGAATCAGGATCTCCGAGGTCAACTCGGCGATATGGAGCACACCCCACCCCGCCAGGCCAATGCCGACCAACCGCCAGGCGATGGCCCCGGCAGCCCGGAAGGTGCCGGGCAGGGCCGGCACAGCCGACGGATCCTCATGCAGGGATTCAGGCATGGCTGGCATCTTAAGGCGATTCTGACCTGGGTGCCTGCTCCGTTCATCGCTGGGCTCGGGCCCGGCCCCGAGACGATCACCGGCGTGTCACGATGACCATGGCGTACAGCGGGGAGCCCGCTGTTGCCAGGCTCCCCGCTGTGTCTCTGATACGGCTACTCAGGCCACCGGCACGCAGACCTCAGTCAGGTACGCCGTGGGGTCTTGGGTATGGGCCGGCCCGACGAGATAGCGGTTGTACATCGGCCCGGCGATCGTCAGGTTCTGCGTGGTGATGTGGTCCGCGAGTTCCACATTCACCTCCTCGAACTGGCTGTAGTCACCGTGGAAGGTGGCCACGACGACCCGCTGGGCGGGCAGCTCGTGGATGAACAGCGGGGTTGAGGCCGTTGCCTCGGCCGGGACCGGCTGCCAGAGCTCGATGTCGATGTCGGATTCGCGGTATTCCGGGTCGTGGTACGTGGCGCCGCAGGGGGCATCGGCGAAGGCAATGCCCTGCTCTTGGGCCGCGGTCATGAACCGCTGCCAGGCAGCATGCTCTTGGGCGTAGGTGTCGATCGTCGTACGCAGGGCGACGACCCGCTGCGCGGGATGAGTAACGATGCTGATGTCGGCCATGATGGCCCTCCTTGTGGTGGAAATAAGGTGGTCAATCTCGGCGATGCGGCGGCGGGAGGCCTCAGCTTCGGCGACAAGGTGATCGCGCTGCACGGCCAGCGCACGACCCAGGGCGTCCGGGTCGTCGCGCAGCGGGAGCAGGGCGGCTATGGCAGAGACGGAGAAACCAACGTCCCGCAGCTGACGGATCAGCCTCGCGTCACGCACCTGGCTGGAGCTGTAGAACCGGTACCCGGTGACCTGGTCGATGGCCGCCGGGATCAGGACCTGGCTCGCGTCGTAGTAGCGCAACATTCGTACGGACAACCGGGTCAGAGTGGAGAACTCCCCAATCCGCAGCAGTGTCGTCTCGGCCATGAGCCCATCGTCGCCTCTACCACCGTGTCAGGGTCAAGCAGCCGCGCTATCCCAGGTCCTGTGGTCGTGAGATCAGATCTGGATGCCTGGCACGCGCAGGCTATCTCAGGGCTGGGCCCAGACCTGGCCAACTGTCTCAGGCCAGCAGGATCAGCACCCCGGCCACGAGCAGGCTGACCGTCACCACGGGCACCAGGGTCAGCGGCGGCAGGGGGCGCGGCTCCCGCAGGGCGGGTTCCACTCGTATCCAGCCCAACCAGAGCTGAGCCGGGCAGGACGGGGCGGCCACCAGCAACACTATCGAGGTGGCCAGCCGCAGGCCCGGATACAGCCCCAACGCCAGCGGCTCTCGCCCCACCCCGACCAATATCAACGCCAGCGCGACCGTGCCCCGGGCCAAGAAGGTTCGTTCATTCACTAGTGAGAACCGGTGTTAGGGTCCTGACCGTGCCCATACACCCAGTCTGGGAACCTACGCTCGCTCACGTCAGCGACGCTATCGGGTCGACTGGGCTGGCCGTTCGTCTACCTGGGCTGCCCTTACTAGGCCGTGCTTGCCAGACTTGATCACATGGAACTGCATCTTCGTCACAACCCATCCTTCTGCGTCGCCCGGCTCCTGTTGGCGCCCCATGAGCCGGTCAAGGTTGAAAGCGGCGCCATGATGGCGCACTCGGCCGGGATCCAGCTTCAGGCCAAGGCTGAGGGCGGCATCCTGGCGGGTCTCAAACGGGCGGTACTGGCCGGCGAATCGTTCTTCGTGAGCACGTATACCGCCCCACCGCAGGGCGGCTGGGTCGACATCGCCGCCACCCTGCCCGGCGACATCATGGCGCTGCCCCTAACCGGAGACCGAGATTTCTTCATCACCCGCGGCTGCTGGCTGGCAAATTCGCACGACACCGAGGTCAACACCCAGTGGGGCGGAATGCAGAACCTCTTCGGCGGCGAAGGTGGTTTCGGGCTGCGAGCCTCGGGACGGGGCACTGTGGTGATGGCCGTGTACGGGGCACTGGACGTGGTCGACCTGCAGCCGGGAGAGCAGATCACGGTCGACACCGGGCATGTGGTCGCATACGACCTGGGGATCCAGTTCACGATCCGCCGAGCGGCCCGGGGCAAGATCTTCCAGTCCTTGACTTCCGGCGAAGGGCTGGTCTTCGACTTCACCGGACCAGGAAGGTTGTTCCTGCAGTCGCGTAACCCTTCGGCCTTTGAGGCCTACATCCGCTCGGCTGCTCCGAGCAGCAACGACGGCGGCGGCCTGTTCAGCTGACCCTGCTCTCGCGCCAAGCCCAGGCGCTACCGTATCGGCTAACAGCAGCGGCGGCCGAGGCGCTGGGCCCCGGCCGCCGTCTGTTGTTCAGGCGATGATCACTTCAGCACGCCCGCCTGCTCCAGCACCTGGACACCCTGGGTGCCGTAGCGGGTCTGGATGACGGTCCGGAACTGGCTGTTCAGCTCGGCGACTCCCGGCGAGGCCAGGAGCTCGTTACTGGCCAGGGTCTTGGACGGCGTCTCCGTCGGCGTCCACGGGCCGGCTGGCACCGGGACGTGGCGGCCGTTCTCGTCGAGCTTGGCCCACGACTCGTAGGTCTTGGTCTCCTTCGGCAGCGGCAGGCCCTGGCAGGTGTTGGTGTTCTTGGGCATCGTGCCGTTGAGGAAGAAGTTGATCACGGGCCGGTCGAGGCACTCCGTGCCGTACGGGAAGTGGCCGTGCGAACCTTCGTTGTCGATGAAGATGGCGCTGGTCCGCGGCAGCTTCACGGCCGTGGCGTAGCCGGTCTCGTAGGCGGTCTGGGAGTCCAGCTCGCCCTGGACCACGACGGTCTTGGCCTGGTGCGGGTTGCGGGCGGGGTTCAGCTGGTTGGTCTGCCAGAAGGCGCACACCGGAACGTCCACCAGGCCCCACGAGGCGCTCAGCCGGGCCTGCGGCTTGGTCTTAGAGACCCAGTCCTGCCAGTACCGCTCGCCCTGGACCCACTGGCCGTCACCGCAGCGGATCATGTCGAAAGGATCCTTCAGGGTGCGGGTGACCTTCGCCGGCTGGGCCGCGTTCGCGGCCGCCGCCTGCATCAGCTGCTCCGCGGTCGTCTGCCCCTGGGAGGCGGCAGCCCGAGCCTGCTGGTCCTCCGCCGTGGTCGCCATGGTGTTCAGGATGTGCTGGGCCACCCGAGCCGGGTCTGCCTTCGTCTTCTGGAGCACGGCCGCGGTCTGGCTCTCACCGAATTCGATGATCGCCTTGACCACGTCAGCGCCGGCCGGGTAAGCCTTGTTGTTCGGAAAAGCGACATAGCCTCCGCCCAGCAGCCAGACCAGCATCACGGTGTTCGGGTCCAGCTTGTCGGTGGCGGCGTAGTAGCGCTTCCGGATCGCGTTCGGGTCCTGCCCCAGCTTGTAGGTGGCGTCCTGGCGGGCGATCCAGTTCATCATGTGCATATCGAACTGGCGGTCACGGGCGATCGGCTGCAGGTCCCAGGTCCGCTGCAGGGTGGCCTCGGTGACATCGGTCGCGGAGTCCAGCAGCATCGGGCCGGCGTTGGCGGCGAACGTGTTGCCGTACGCAGCCCCCAGCCAGGTGCCGTACGAGTAGCCCACGTACGAGAGCTTCTTCTGGCCCAGCAGGTGCCGGATGAAGTCCATGTCGTAGGTGGTCTGCTCGGTGGTGATGGTGCGCACGTCCTCATGCTGGGCGCACTGCTGGCCGACCGCCTTCAGCTCGGCGTACGGGTCAGTGCTGTTGCGGTCGAACGTGTAGGTGCAGGAGGCCTTGCTGCTCTGCCCCACGCCGCGAGGATCCATCCCCACGAAGTTGTAGTAGGGCCGCAGGTCCGGCAGGTTCTGGTTCAGATTCGGTCCCCAGGGCAGCCCGGGTCCGCCCGGACCGCCGGGGTTGCCGAGGATGACGCCCTTAGACCGGGGATTGGTCGCGTCGATGTTGTGCACGTGCGAGATCCGGATGGTCCAGGTCTTGCCGTTGCCGGGGTTGTGCCAGTCCCGCGGCACGGTCACGTTGGCGCATCGGATGTTGGCCTGCTTCGCCCACCGGTCGTTCAGGCTGGCGGAGCCGAAGTCGCACTCTTCCCACTTGAGCTGCTGTTTGGCCAGGGCACCGGCCAGGGCAGCCACGTCCGGGGTGGCCGCGGCGGCCTGGGCCGCGGGAACGCCAACCACGGCGGTCCCTAGGCCCAGACTTACGGCGGAGGCGGCGACCAGCGCCGCCTTCGGGAATCGGGTCATGTGTCACGTCCTGTCAGGAGGTCCGTTCCGGTACGAGGTCGTACCGGCTGGGGTGGGATGAACCACCCCAAGGAGCATCTAAACACTAGTCGGCCTTGCCGTCACGGGCCGGGTCCAGATTTTGTGGGTCGTGGTTCATCGAAGGTCGATACAGAGGCTCTCTTCAGGCGTTCGCTTCCCCCTCTGGAGGGATGCTCAACTGGTGTCAACCCAGTTGTCGGATCCGGGCTTGGATCGGGCATCGATGAAAGCGTCTGGCCTTGTAGGCTCGCGATTCAGCAGTCGGCCTCGGCTCTGGGAGGAAGCGATGAGACACCGCATCATGAGGACTCCGATCGGCCCGCTGACGCTGGTGGTCGATGCCGAGGCGTTGGTGGCGGTGATCACGGATGGGCAGCGACACGCCCCCGGCCCACAAGCTTGGGGAAGTGCGGATCCTACCGCGGCGAGCGAGGCCGTCGACCAGCTGACGCAGTACTTTGCTGGGCTGCGGACCAGCTTCGCTCTGCCATTGGCTGCGGCTGGCAGCGACTTCCAGCAGCGGGTCTGGGCCGTGATCGCCCAGATCCCTTTCGGGCAGACCCGGACCTACGGCCAGCTCGCTGACCTGCTCGGAGCGCCGGGCGCAGCCCGGGCGGTCGGGGCCGCCACTGGGCGTAACCCGTTGTCGATTGTGGTGCCCTGCCACCGGGTGGTTGGGGCCTCAGGATCCCTGACCGGATACGCCGGGGGCCTGGACCGCAAGCGGTGGCTGCTCCAGCATGAACAGGCGGTGCTGCGCGACCACGCCCCCGAGTCTTGCTGATCAGCCGTCGGGGAATGCGCGATACTGCGGCAGAACTCACCGAATCTGGAGAGAAAGAGTGAACGACCACGACACCCCTCAGCCCCGTGGCAGCGCAGCAGTGATCCCGCACCGTGCCGTGGACCCGGTGATGCTGTTCTTCGACCTGGTCTTGTCTTCCTGATCACCGAGCTGAACGACGTGCTGCGAGCCGGGCCGGGGTGGCGCGGTGTCGTCCACTGCGCGGTGCTGCTGGCCCTCATCTACTGGCAGTGGGTTCTGGTGACGGTGCAGTCCAGCATTCGCGACGCCTCTACATCCCGCCACCGCTTCACCATCATGCTGCTGATGCTGATCGCCCTGATCACCGCTGTGGCTCTGCCCCACGCTTTCGGGGAACGGGCGATGCTCTTTGCCCTGACCTGCTGGACCTCCCGCCTGGCCATTGCTTTCTTGCTGGCGCGTTTCGAGAAAAGCAACGGATTCCGTATGAACCTCACCTCCAGCCTCATCCAGGGCCCACTCCTCTTTGGGTGGGGCTCTGCTGGGAGGCACCGGGCAATTGGCGCTCTGGGCGCTGGCGGCCTTGACAGAGATCAGCGCGCCCTTCATCAACGGTCGCGCTATGAGCGCCCAGCGCTACGACGTCGGCAATGTGGTCGAACGATTCGGCCTGCTGATCATCGTGGCCTTAGGAGAGACGATCGTGTCCATCGCGATGCCCCAGGCTGAGATCGAGCACCTGTCCTGGGTGGGTCTGGGTGGGCTGGTCGCCGCCTTCATCCTCGTGGGCGGATTGTGGTGGGCCTATTTCCACCACAGTCTGGCGCTCATGGAGCACTACATCAGCCGGGCCCGGATCCCTTTCCTCGCGGTACGCAGCCTCTTGGCCTACGGACACCTGGCCTTGACCGCCGGACTGATCTGCTTGGCGGCCGGGCTTCATCATGTGATGGCGGAGCCGCACCACCACGTTTCGATAGGGTCCGCCGCCCTGCTGTGCGGAGGTGTCGTCGCCTTCCTCGCCATGTTCGCTGTCGTACGGCTGCGTAACGCCCGCCGGGTCTACCGCTCCCGGGTCGTGGCTGGGCTGCTGTGTCTGGCGCTGATCCCGGTGGGAATCCACATCAGCGGCCTGCTTCTGGTCAGCCTCCTCGCCGCCATCACCGTAGCCGAATGTGCCTGGGAGACCCTCGCCCCGCGCAGCGCGGGCGTACCTGAGCACGAGGAACTCGCGCAGCTAGCACAGACCCGGTGACCCCGGCCAGGAAGCATCCGTCAGGGTTTCGATCATGGCGAAACCCTGACGCGAACCCACCGCTCCACGGCAGGCACAACCCGCCCGCTATGTCGCCGTACCGGCCGCCAGCATCACGATCGCGAGCAGTGGAAACAGTCCCTGCTTACAGGCGGTAGAGCGCTTATCAGGAGAGCTGAGGAACAACACTACGGCGGCGGCCAGCATGACGCCGGTCCCGACCAGCATTAATGTCCGACCGACGAGGGGCTGCCCCATCAATGACATGGCGATGCCAATCAAGGTGACATTAGCCAGGAACAGATTATAGAATCCCTGATTAAAGGCTAATTCCCTGGTTTTTGAGGCCGTCTCGGGTGTTAATCCAAAGATTTTAGCGGCCAGCGGCCCTGTCCAAACTATCGATTCTAGATAGAAGATGAAGATGTGCAAGCCAGCGCTCACGCCAGCCGCACCGAATCCGATGATATCTATAGACATGATATCCCCCTCTCGCGATTATTATTCGAGGCTAATACCAATATGAGTAGAAAAGTCACATACTTCTACGGTTTTTCGGCAAAATTGCCAAATCTTAATTCTTGCTTGCTTGAAGGAGCTGCCTGGATGCGCTCCCGGAGAAGAACCCTCCAGTCGGGCTGACAGGATTTGAACCTGCGACCCCCTGACCCCCAGTCAGGTGCGCTACCAAGCTGCGCTACAGCCCGTTATGCAGTTGTGGCCGTACCCTCGGTAGCCCCGGGAGCCGGAGGCTTACTCTACTACGACCTGGGCGGGGCGGCTCAAGCTGGTTGTCGGTCTATCCTCGCAGCGTGCGAGGCATGAGCGTGGCCGTGATGGCGTTGGCGCTGGCGGCCTGTGGCCAGGCTCCAGCCCCGCCACCGACACCGGCGAACACCCCCGCCTCGAGGGTGGTCACCAGTTCGACGCCGACAGTGGCGCCCACCGCGTGGCAGCAGCTGGCGGCGGGGGTTGAGGTACGCGATCTGGAGGTCCCCGTAGCGGGGCACACGGTGAGCGGCACGGTCATTCGGCTGGACCCGACGCAGATCCGGCTACGGGTCTCCTACACCCCGGGCGCCGTCCAGTTCCTCGATCGCTGGGCCGATGCCGCACCGTCCGCGCTCGTGACCTTCAACGGCGGCTACTTCACGCCCCAGGCGGTGGCGATGGGGGCCGTGGTCGTCGAAGGGCAAGCCAGCGGCCGTTCCCTCCAAGGGTACGGCGGCATGCTGGCCGCGACCGGTTCCGGGCAGATCACGGTCCGCTCGTTGCGGGCCCAGCCGTACCGCTCCCAGGAACGCCTCACAGCCGCTGTCCAGTGCTACCCCATGCTGGTCGTTGGGGGCGCCGCCCCCAACCTGAATGGGGTCAACAGTGAACGTGCCCGGCGGACCGTGGTCGCCACCAACGCCACCGGGCAGCTGCTGGTGATCGCGATCACCGACCCGATCTCCTTGGCCGAGACCAGCGCCTGGCTGCTCGCCGGTGATCTGCAGATCAGCCAGGCACTCAACCTTGACGGTGGCAGTTCGACCGGGATCGCGCTACGGACCCCGCGCCTGCGTCGGACCATACCGGCGCTCAGTCCCCTACCGTTGGTGGTTCAGGTTCTGCCCCGCTGACCACGGGCCTAGCCAGGGCAGCTGCCGAAGAACCGTACGCCTCAGCGGGCGCGTCGCTGCCGGGCCCGGACCTCGACATGCACTGGGCTGCCCCGGAAACCGAAATCTTCCCGTAGACGCCGCTCGATGAACCGCAGGTACGGGGCTTCCAGGTGTCCGGATGTGAACAATGCGAAAGTCGGCGGGCAGGCATGGGCCTGGGTCCCGAACAGGATCCGAGGTTGTTTACCGCCCCGCACCGGATGCGGATGGGCGGCGACGACGCGTCCCAGAAAAGCATTCAACCGGCCGGTCGAAACCCGGGTCTGCCAACCGGCCAACGCCTCCTGGATCCCCCGGGCAAGCTTGTTCACGTTACGGCCGGTGAGCGCGGAAATATTCACCGTCGGCGCCCAGGCCACATGGCCAAGGTCACGTTCCAGTTCACGTTCCAGGTAGCGGCGGCGTTCGTCGTCGGTGAGATCCCACTTGTTGTACGCGATCACCATGGCCCGCCCAGCCTGTTCGACGAGGTCCAGGATCCGCAGGTCCTGCTCGGTGATCGGCTGCGAAGCGTCAATCACCACCACGCAGACCTCCGCCCGTTCGATCGCGGACTGGGTCCGTAGGAAGGCATAGTATTCGTGGCCGCTGGCCTCTTTAACCCGGCGCCGGATCCCGGCCGTATCGACAAACTGGTACGTCGTCTCCTCGATCTGGACCAATTCGTCGACCGGGTCCACGGTGGTCCCGGCCACGTCGTGGACCACCGACCGCTCGGCCCCGGCAAGTCGATTCAGCAGCGACGACTTGCCGGCATTGGGCCGCCCCACGATCGCGATCCGTCGCGGGCCGGTCGACTCCTGGATGGTCTGCCAGGAAGGCTGCGGCAACACCGCCAGGACCGCGTCCAGCAAGTCACCCGAGCCGCGGCCGTGCAGGGCCGAGACCGGGTGCGGCTCCCCCAGACCGAGATTCCACATCGACGCCGCCTCGGCCTCGGTACGGGCGTCGTCGACCTTGTTGGCTGCCAACACCACTGGTTTGCGGCTGCGCCGCAAGACCTCCACCACGGCCTCGTCCTCGTCGGTGGTGCCGACCGTGGCATCAACCACGAACAGCACCGCATCCGCGGCGCCGATCGCGATCTGCGCCTGCTCGGCGATCTGGGCGGCCAGCCCTTTCGCGTCGCAGCGCCAACCACCGGTGTCGACGACGACAAATTCCCGCCCGGACCATTCCGCGTCATAACAGACCCGGTCCCGGGTCACCCCCGGCACATCCTGGACCACGGCCTCTCGCCGGCCCAGAATCCGGTTCACCAGGGTCGACTTGCCAACGTTCGGTCGTCCCACCACAGCCAGCACCGGCCGTACAGTCTCGGGCATCGGGCCTCCTTACCAGGGCTGACGGGCGACGAATCAGTTTAGCGGCGTGGCCAGACCCGCGGCCCGAGCCAGGCCCAGCACCTGCTCCACCACCTGCTCCAGGCTGAGTTCGGTGGAGTCGATCAGATGAACCCCCGGGGCCGCCTCGGTGAAGTTGACCAGGATGGAATCGTCCTGGTCTCGACGCAAGGTCTGGTCGCGTAGCGCCGCCTCGTCGAGCACTCCCCCCAGTTCGGCGTTACGCCTGGCCATCCGCCGCTGCGGGTCGGCGACCAGCAGCACCCGGACGGCGGCATCTGGGGCGACCACGGTGGTGGTGTCGCGGCCCTCGATCACGAACCGGCCGCCGGTAATGATCTGCTGCTGGCGTCGTACCAGGTCGGCGCGACAGTCGGCATTGGTCGCCACCGCGCTCACCCAGGCCGAAACTTCGGGCGTGCGGATCCGGGCGGTGACATCGACATCATCGACCAGCAGCCGCTGCGGGCCGGGATCGGTGGTCAGGTCCAGCCGTACCCGCCGGCAGATCCGGGCGATCGCGGCGGCGTCATCGCGGTCCACCCCGGCCCGCAGGCAGGCCACAGCCACCCCGCGATACATGGCGCCGGTGTCCAGGTACTGGTATCCGAGCCGTTCGGCGACCAGCCGGGCCGTGGTCGACTTCCCGGATCCGGACGGCCCATCCATCGCGACGATGCTGTTCATGGGCCCATCCAACCAGCGCTACTCAGGGCCGCAGCACCCAACCAGCCTCACGCATCGCCTGCTCCAGCTGCGCCGCCTGGTGTGGGGCCACCGAGACCGCCAGGAAACCCACCTCGCGGGCCTCGTCGTGCTCGATCGTGAGGTCTTCGACGTTTACCCCCGCTGCGCCGATCTGGCTGAACAGCCGGGCCAGGGCCCCAGGGGTGTCGGGAATTTCGACCACCACCTGGGCGTACGCGGCTGGCGCTTGACCATGCTTGCCGGGCAGTGCCCGGGTCCCTTCCCGACCCTGAGCCAGCACCCGCCGGACCTGGTCAGGATCGTCCAGTACCCGCAGCAGTTCCCCCAGCTGCTGGTGCACCGCGGCCAGTTCAGGCCGCAACGCCGCGGCGTTGGCGGTCACGATCTGCCGCCACAGGTCCGGGTCTGAACCGGCGATCCGGGTCACGTCCCGGATTCCCTGCCCGGCCAGACGCAGATGCTGCGCGGGCACGTGCAGCAGCCGGGCCGCGGTCAGGGTCGACATCAGCTGCGGCAGGTGCGAGACCTGGGCCACGGCCACATCATGGGCATCCGGGTCCAAGGTGACGCAACGGGCCCCGCAGGTCAGCGCCAGCCGCTCCACCTGCGCCACGGCGTCCGGGCTGGTCTGTGGGTGCGGGCACAGCACCCAGGTCCGGTCCTGGAAAAGGTCACCGCGGGCGGTCAGCGGGCCGGCATGTTGGGAGCCGGCCATCGGATGTGATCCCAGGTAGCGGTGAAGGTCGGTCCCGGACTGCTGCAACTGACGCAGCACCGACCCCTTAACCGAGCCGACATCGGTGACCACGGCCTGGGGGTAGCGGCTCAGGGCCTCGGCGACCACCGCCGCGATCGCCGCCGGGGGCACCGCCACCACGCACAGCTGGACCCGGTCTGGGTCTGGCTGCGCCGTACTGCCGCCGCCCAGGCTGGCCGCCACCTGGGCGTGGGCCGGGACCTGGTCGCGCAGGTACACCTGATGCCCGGCCGTGGTCAGCGCGATCGCGATCGAGGCACCCACCAGACCGGTACCCACCACGCATGCGTCCATCTCAGCCTCTCGTCGCCCGCGACAGCGTACTGGTGAGGCACTGGTAGGTTCCGGCCGTCCAGATCCACGACCCGGACGGATGCACCGATTGACCCTGCGCCGGCGCGGTTAATGTGAAGCCATGACGAAACAGCGCACGCTAGGACAATTCACTGTCTCGGCGATCGGGCTTGGCGCGATGCCGGTCTCGATGGGCCGCGGCGACATCCCCCACGACCGGGCCCTGGCCACCATCCACGCGGCCCTGGACGCCGGGATCACCCTGATCGACACCGCCGACGTGTACGCGCCGAGCTGGGACACGATGGGCCACAACGAGTCGATCGTGGCCGAGGCCCTGGCCAGCTGGTCTGGGGACCGTTCCTCGATCGTGGTCGCCACCAAGGGCGGGATCACCCGCGAACCCGGTGAGGTCTGGGCCCGTAACGGCTCCGCTGGGTATCTGCGGGCCGCCTGCGAGGCCTCCCGGGACCGGTTAGGCGTGGACCAGATCGATCTCTACTACTGGCATCGGCCGGACCGGTCCCTGCGCTACGCCGACTGCATTGAGACCCTGGGCCAGCTCAAAGCCGATGGGCTGGTGAGGCAGATCGGGATCTCGAATGCCAATGTCGAAGAACTTCAGGTCGCGATCGAGGTCCTCGGCGAAGGACAACTGGCCGCGGTGCAGAACGAATTCTCCCCGAGGTTCAACCACACCTCGTGCGATGAGCTCCGGTTCTGCGCCGACCACCAGATCACCTTCGTGCCGTGGTCCCCGCTCGGCGGTACCGGCGGCGGTGCCGCCGCGGTCGGTCAGCGGTTCCCGCTGATCGCGGAGGTGGCCGCGGCCCACCAGGTCAGCCCGCAGCAAGTCACCCTGGCCTGGGAATTGGCCCTGGGAGAGCACGTGCTGCCGATCCCGGGGGCATCCCGGCCGGAGTCTGTACGCGACTGCGCCCAGGCGATGGGCCTGGAACTCAGCGTCGCCGAGGTCGAGGCGCTCAGCAAACAGCTGCTGCCACGCTGAGGCCGCCGGCCGGCCCGGTTCACTGCGCCGCCGAGCCGTCCACTCCCGGCGGGCGCGGGCCGTGATAGTCCGGGCCGTACGCGCCGGGTGCGGGGCGACGGCGCCGCGGCGGGGCCTCCACCCCAGGTGCCAGGCGGCGGGTGAAGATCAGGAAGCCGGTGTGGCCGGAGCTGCCGTGGCCGGGCCGGATCGCCAGCCCCTCGGCGTGCCAGTCCCGTACCGTCACCTCGATCGTACGTGGCTCCAACCAGCCTCGGTGGGCGCGTATCGTGTCAGCGGTCCGACCGAGCTGGGTGGTGGTGGCGACATAGCAGCACAGCACCCCGCCGGGTTCCACTACCTCGGCGACCGCGTCGATGCATTCCCATGGCGCCAGCATGTCGAGCACGGCCCGGTCCACCCGTTCCGGGCCGATCCGGGTGACCAGATCACCGACCCGGACCTGCCAGGCCGGGTGCGAGGCGCCGAAGAAGGCGTCGACATTGGCGCGGGCGATCTGGGCGAAGTCTTCGCGTCGCTCGTACGAGTAGAGCCTCCCGGCCGGTCCGATCGCCCGTAGCAGCGACAACGACAACGCCCCCGAGCCGACCCCGGCCTCCAGCACCCGGGCGCCCGGGAAGATGTCGGTGTACATCAGGATCTGGGCGGCGTCCTTCGGGTACACGACCGCCGCCCCACGCGGCATCGAGACCGTGAACTCCTCCAGCAG
Organism: uncultured Propionibacteriaceae bacterium; assembly: GCA_938046585.1. Classification (GTDB taxonomy): domain Bacteria; phylum Actinomycetota; class Actinomycetes; order Propionibacteriales; family Propionibacteriaceae; genus Fen-668. Next base: position 460,335 of record CALIWR010000005.1, read on the forward strand.
CGGCCGCAGCGCCAGGTACGCAACCCCGGACGCCGACTGCACCACCACCCCATCTGGGCCCCCAATCAGGTCATCGTGCTGGATTCCGCCGCGGGTGGTGTGGAAGACAGCCCCCACGGTGAGCCGGATCGAATGCCGTCGCCCCTTAGGGTCGAACAACGAGACCCGTTCCCCGGCTACGAGGGGGCCGCTGCGGATCCCCGACCACTGTGGCTGTTCGTTCGCCTCGTTCATCTGCCCACCGCCCACAGGCCCAGCTGCCAGCCCGGTCCGTACCGCGGCTCCCGCAGCTGGGTATTCCCGAGCAGGAAGAGATCATCGTCGGCCTGCTGGATCGGCAGCACCACGGCATCGACGGCGGCCTGCTTCTGCAGTTCGGTCAGGGCGACCTCACGTTCTGTGGTCCGGGTCGTGGTCCGGGCCTGTTTCTCCAGATTGCTGACCTTGTCCTGGCTGCCGGGCAGCGGGTTATCGCGGTACAGCTGCAGCCAGGCGAACGGGGTTGCGGTCCAGGCCTTGTCGTTGCGCAGGATCAGGTCGGCGGTCGGGTTGTCGGGGGTGAGCTGCACACTGATCCCCGCGACCTGTTCGATTCGGTCCCGGCTATCACGGGCGATCTCACGTTCCCCCACCACCGTCGACTGGTAGCTCAGAGTCAACCGGGGCCGGTCCCCGGTTCGAGGCGGGATGGTCGGGATCCCGCCCAGGTGGTACGTAGCGACAGTCCCGTCGACGCCGTGCGGAATGATCGAGTCCAGGGTCCGATCCTCCTGTAGCGCCGCGCTGACCGCGTTCCGCAGGGCGGCGTCGAGCCGGTACGACGACGAGGTCGACCAGGCCAGCCGGTGCACCCGGCTACCGGGGAGGGTCTCGCGGCGGTACCCGGCCTCGGTGGTACGTGAGCCAGAGGCCCGGATCTGATCGTCAAAACGCCGCAGCGCGGCCGCGTTCAGGCCCCGCCAGACCACGTCCACGCTGGCGGTCCGCATCGCCTCCTCGATCGAGGTTGAGTCCGGGAAATATTTGACCACCAGCACATCTTGGACGGCCGGAGTGAAGCCCTGGTACGCGCTGTGCTTGCGTAGCACCAGCCGCTCGGCAGTTGACGAGCCTAACCACATCGGGCCTGAGCCGACCGTGACCTGGCCTGGGGGGCGGACCGCGTCTGGGTCGTACACGCTCTCGTCGACGATGCTGGCCGCCGGGCTGGCCAGGGCATACCCAAACTGGGAATCGGCCCAGGCCAGGTGGAATCTGATGGTCAACGGGTCCGGCGTCTCGATCCGTTCCAAGGCCTGCAGCTGCTGGGCGGACGAACCGGCCGTCCGCAGCCGCAGCGCCCGGGTGATGCTGAACTGGACGTCGCTGCTGGTGAGGCTGTTAGCGTTGCTGAATCGCAGTCCCTCCCGCAGGATGCACTCGTACACCAGCTCGGAGGTGAACCGGCATTCTTGCGCCGCATCCGGTTTCAGTGCGGTCCGGCCGGGCTCCACCGACAGCAGCCGCTGGAACAAGGCCTGGGTCAAGACCGTACCGATGGTGTCGGTAACCGCGACCGGGTCGAAGGTGACCGGCCGCTCGGTCATCGCCACGGTGAACTCCCGCGGCGTCGGGCTGCCACCGCTGGGGCGTAGCGGCGGCGGGGCGGCAGCGGGGGTGCACGCGGCTGCCACCACCAGCCCCATCACCCCCATTAGCGCCCAGAGCAGGGCATGTCGACACTTCCAGGGCTTCCTCATGACGGGCACGATTCTGTCATCCGGGTACGAATCCCGCGCCACGATCGCCGATCGTGACGGGATCGTTGTGTCGGTAGCCTCAGGCGCGGAAGTACTTCGCCTCGGGATGATGGACCACAAAGGCGTCGGTGGACTGCTCCGGGTGTAATTGCAACTCGGCCGACAGTTCCACCCCGATCCGGGACGGATCCAGCAACCGCGCCAGCGTGGCCCGGTCCGCCAGATTCGGGCAGGCGGCGTAGCCGAAGGAGTAACGAGAGCCGCGGTAGGCCTGATCTCGCAGCATCGTGTCGACGTCGTCGGTGACCGGGACCAGCCCGAGCTCGTGGCGGATCCGGTCATGCCACATTTCGGCCAGGGCCTCAGTGAGCTGGACCGACAAGCCGTGCAATTCGAGGTATTCCCGATAAGCATTGGCCGCGAACAACCGGGCGGTGGCCTGAGACACGGCCGCGCCCATCGTGACCAGCTGGAAGGCGATCACGTCTGGCCCGTACTCAGCGGCCTCGGCCCGGTCTCGGAAGAAGTCGGCCACGCACAACCGGCGGTCGCGTGACTGGCGGGGGAAATCAATCCGGGCGACCTCCTGGCTGCGGGTCTGCAGGTCGAGAACCACCACGGTATTGCCCTCGCTATGGCAGGGCCAGTACCCGTACACGACGGCGAATTCGCCGATCGCCTCGGTCCGGATCCGGTCCAGCCACATCCGCAGCCGAGGCCGGCCCTCGGTCTCGACCAGTTCCTCGTAGCTAGCGTTGGCCCCGGACTTCAACCCCCACTGCCCCAGGAAGGTGGCCCGCTCGTCCAGCCAGGCGGCGATATCGACCACCGGAATGCCCCTCACCACCCGGGAACCCCAGAACGGAGGGTTCGGGACATCAACCTGGCCTGGGATGTTGTGGGCCACATCCGAACGGGCGGTGTCGACCGGTTTCGGCTCGCCCGGCTCACCCTGCCCAGGTAGTTTCGCCACCCGCCGCGGCCGGACTGCGGGCAGCGCCGCGCCCGGCTCGCCCCGTTTCACCGCCATCACCGCGTCCATCAGCCGCAACCCGTCGAAGGCGTCTCGGGCGTAGCGGACCTCCCCGTGGAAGAGTTCGTTCAGGTCATGCTCGACGTACGCGCGGGTCAGCGCCGCCCCGCCCAGCAGCACCGGGTACTTCTCGGCCAGTCCCCGCTCGTTCAACTCGACCAGGTTGTCGCGCATGATCACGGTCGACTTCACCAGCAGCCCGGACATCCCGATCGCATCAGCCTGGTGTTCCTCGGCCGCGTCGATGATCGCCTGCACCGGCTGCTTGATGCCCAGGTTGACCACCGTATAGCCGTTGTTGCTGACGATGATGTCGACCAGATTCTTGCCGATGTCGTGCACATCACCCTTGACCGTGGCCAGGACCAGGGTGCCTTTGCCGGCGCTGTCGGTCTTCTCCAGATACGGCTCCAGGTAGGCGACCGCCTGCTTCATCACTTCGGCGGACTGCAGGACGAAAGGCAACTGCATCTGCCCTGAGCCGAACAGGTCCCCGACCGTCTTCATTCCCGACAGCAGGTCGTCGTTGATGATCTCAAGGGCCTTCTTGCTGCCCAGCGCCTCGTCCAGGTCGTCAGTGAGGCCCTTGGCGTCACCGTCGACGACCCGTCGCGCCAGGCGCTGGTCGATTGGGAGCGCGGCCAGCTCAGCCGCTCGGGTGGAGGAGGCGCTGCGCATGGTTACCCCAGCGAACAGTTCCAGGAACCGCGCCAGCGGGTCGTAGCCTTCGCGACGCCGGTCGTGAACCAGGTCGAGAGCCACCTCGCGCTGCTCGTCGGGGATCTTGGCGAGCGGGATGATCTTCGACTGGTTCACGATGGCCGAGTCCAGCCCGGCCGCGACCGCCTCGTGCAGGAAGACCGAATTGAGGACCTGCCGGGCGGCCGGGTTGAGCCCGAACGAGACGTTCGACACGCCCAGGGTGGTGTGGATGCCTGGGTAACGGGCCACGATCTGACGGATCGCCTCAATGGTCTCGATCGCGTCCCGGCGAGTCTCCTCCTGACCGGTCGCGATCGGGAAGGTAAGGCAGTCGACGATGATGTCGCTGGTTTTCAGGCCCCAGCGCTGGGTGAGGTCGTCGACGAGGCGGGTGGCGATGCGGACTTTCCAGTCGGCGGTCCGGGCCTGGCCTTCCTCGTCGATGCACAACGCCACCACGGCTGCCCCATGCTCCGAGACCAGTTCCATCACCCGCTGGTAGCGCGAGGTCGGCCCGTCGCCGTCCTCGAAGTTCACCGAGTTCACCACCGCCCGGCCGGGCAGGTGTTCCAGGCCGGCCCGCAGCACGTCCGGCTCGGTGGAATCAAGCACGATCGGCAGCGTGGTGGCGGTGGCCAGCCGGGCCGCGATCTGGGTCATGTCCCGGACCCCGTCGCGTCCCACATAGTCCACGCAGAGGTCCAGCAGGTGGGCCCCCTCCCGGGCCTGGGCCTTGGCGATGTCGAGGCAGTCGTCCCACCGGTCAGCCAGCATCGCCTCCCGGAAGGCCTTGGACCCGTTTGCGTTGGTCCGCTCCCCGATCGCCAGGTATGAGGTGTCCTGGCTCAAGGTGACCTCCGAGTAGAGGGAGGCCACGGCCGGCTCCGGCTGCGGGGTCCGGGCGGTGACCGGCCGGCCGCCGATAGTCTGGCTGATCGCGCGGATATGGTCCGGGGTCGTGCCGCAGCAGCCCCCCACTAGGCATAGGCCGTAGTCCTGGGCGTATCGGCTCAGGGCCTCGGCCAGCCCGTCAGCGGTCAACGGGTAGCGGGCACCATCGGCGGTGAGCTCAGGCAGACCGGCGTTCGGCATCACCGACAGGTTGGTGGACGCGTGCTGCGACAAGTAGCGCAGATGTTCGCCCATCTCGGCCGGCCCGGTGGCGCAGTTCAGCCCAATCAGGTCGATCCCGAGCGGTTCCAGCGCGGTCAGGGCGGCGCCGATCTCGGAGCCCAGCAGCATCGTCCCGGTGGTCTCGACGGTGACGCTAGCGAAGACTGGGATGTCTTTTCCGGACTCCCGGATCGCCCGTTTCGCGCCTAAGATCGCGGCCTTGGTCTGCAGCAGGTCCTGTGAGGTCTCGACCTGGACCGCGTCGATCCCGCCAGCGATCATCGCCGCCACCTGGGTCTGGTACCCGTCGCGGATCGCGGTATACGAGATATGCCCCAGGGTCGGCAGCTTGGTGCCGGGCCCGACCGAGCCCAGCACCCACCGCGGGCGTTGTGGCGTCGTGAACTCGTCGGCGACTTCCCGGGCCACCCGGGCCCCGGCCTCGGCCAGTTCGGCGATTCGTTCTGGGATCTCGTATTCGCTTAGCGCAGCCAGGTTGGCGCCGAAGGTATTGGTCTCGACCAGGTCGGAACCGGCCTCGAAGTAGGCCCGATGTACGGCCTTGACGATCTCGGGCCTGGTGACGTTGAGGATCTCGTTGCAGCCCTCGTAGCCGTCGAAGTCTTCCAGGCTTGGGTCCTGGGCTTGGAGCATGGTGCCCATAGCGCCATCGGCCACCAGGATCCGGGTGCCGAGCGCCTCGCGCAAGGTTGTCACCGGGGCAGGATAGTCGCCCTGACGAGGGGTGGTGGCCCCTGGTCACCGCCGTCATGGCAGGGCAGCCTCGCATAGGCCTGCCGGACATAGCACCTAGTCGGTTGGCTACGGGGTGTCGCTACTTCGCGGGTGATCGGCGTTGGGGCTGCAGTCGCTCGATGTCTGATCGGGATCGGGCCCGGTTACTCCATGGCGCTGGCTGCGTCGCAGCAGCAGGTGCGTCACCGCCACCACCAGGGCACCCACGAGCAGGCCCACGATCGCTGAGGCGATGGTGTTGATCAGCCAGGCAAGCAGCCCACCCACGCCGGGAAGATGGTGGACCAGGTGCTCTGCGGCATGCACCCAGCCGTACGGGGCGTGCAGGCCCATCCCATCCATCCCCACCAGGATGATGTGGCCGCCGACCCAGAGCATGGCCACGACACCGACCCCCGACAGCAGACTCATCAGCCTCGGCATCGCGGTCACCAGAAACCGGCCGAACCGTTGCATCACAGCGGAACCGTTCTCCACCAGGTACAGGCCGACATCGTCCATCTTGACGATCAGCCCGACCACCCCGTACACCAGCACCGTGATCACGACCGCGACGATCAGCAGGATCACCAGTCGCGACCAGAAACCCTCCGCGGCGACCTCGTTCAGCGAGACCACCATGATCTCGGCGGACAGGATGAAATCGGTCCGGACCGCTCCGGAGATGATCGCCTTCTCATGCTCTGCCCCGACCTTGGCTGGAGCCATCTGCTGGACAGCATTGCGATGATAGATGTGCTCGTAGAGTTTCTCGGTTCCCTCGAAGCACAGGTAGCCGCCGCCGAGCATCAGGATCGGGGTCAGCAGCCACGGTACCCACTGGCTCAGCGCCATCGCGGCCACGATGATGATCAGTTTGTTGAGCAGCGACCCCTGGGCGATCGCCTTGATGATCGGCAGCTCCCGCCTCGCCGCCAGACCTTGGACATATCGCGGGGTGACGGCGGTGTCGTCCACCACCACCCCTGCCGCTTTAGCGCTGGCCCGGGCCGCAGCCGCGCCCACATCGTCGATCGACGCCGCGGCCAGCTTCGCCAGGGCCGCGATGTCATCTAGTAGGGCGGCCAGTCCCCCGCTCATGCCGTGCCTCTCGTCACCGGGTCCAAAACCATCAAGCGTACCGGCTGGGCCTGCGCTGACCAGGTACGCGATCCCACCGACCTGGTCGGGGCCGGGACCGACCCCGTTCATTGGGTCGGCTCCGCCGGGTCACAATTCGCGGTGCACCATGATGGCAGCAGCACCGGTCACGCAGCCCGCGATCACCGCCACTGCCGCCCAGACCGGCCCCAGTGGCCCGGCCTCGGCGCCGGCAGCCAGCCGGGACATCATCGAGTACAGGCCGGCGGGGGTGTAGCGGGTCGCCGGCCCCCAGAGCCCGAGCAGCAACAGGACTAGCATCGCCGCCAGCGCGATCCCGGCCGCGACCAGGGCATTGTCGCTGCCCGCGGAACCGACCAAGGTGAAGGCCAGCAGCACCAAGGCCAGCAGGAGCCAGACACCCGTCAACTGCAGCGCCACCCCTACCTGGGTCTCGGGGAACAACGCCGTCGCCAGGGCGATCTCCACGGTGGCCGCAACGATCGTAACGATGCCGACGAAGATCATCTGGGCCGTGTACTTCGCCAGCACGTACGCCTGCCGGGAGACTGGTTTGGTCAAGATCAGCACCTGGGTGCCTTGCCGGGCCTCGGAACTGATCATGGACCCGCTCATCAGGATCACCACGATTAGTCCGATCTGCGACAGACTCTTGTTCCACTGGATCAGGGCATCTAACCAGGTCGGGTCAGGCAGAGCCACCGCCAGGCCGCTCTCGTTCAGCACCGACCCCATCAGTTCGCGTTGGAAGCGGGCCGTGAGGGGGCTGATCACAGCCAACCCCAGCAGAATCCCGGGCAGCACCCAGATCTTCCAGGTTCGGATGATCTCCATGAGTTCCTTGCGCAGCAGCGCCACATAACCGGTCATCAGGCCCCCTGGGTGAGACGGACGAAGGCGTCCTCTAGTCGAAGCTGTTCTGGCCCGTACGCGATCAGCGAGCAGCCTGCGCGGCGCAGCAGCTCGGGGATCGCATGATTGGCCTCTGCGACGTCGGTGACGGTAAGAATCAGGCCCGGATCAGCGGCTTCGCTGGCCACCCACCACGGTTCTCGGTCAAGCAGTACCGCCAGCGCTGCCTGATCACCGTCGATGACGATCCGGACCCGCTGTGAACCGCCGTAGCGTGACCGCAGCCCGGCCACGGTGTCGGCGGCCAGGACTCGGCCATGGTCGAGCACGATGACGCGGTCGCAGACTCGTTCCACATCATCGAGCAGGTGTGTGGAGAACAAGACTGTGGCCTTGCCACGCAGGGCCTCAATCATAGCGAGGACCTCTTTGCGGCCGAGCGGGTCCAGGGCTGAGGTCGGCTCGTCGAGGATCAGCAGTGCCGGTGCGTTGATCAGGGCCTGGGCGACGCCAAGACGCTGCTTCATACCCCGGGAGAAGCCTCCAATCCAGTGCTGAACGTCACTCAGCCCGGCGATCTCAAGAAGAGTGTCCACTCGGGCGTTGAGGCGTGAACCTGACAGACCGAAAAGCCGGCCAGTGAACCGGAGGAAGTCGGGGGCAGTCATCCAGGTCGGGAAGCCGGGTACGTCGGGTAGATAGCCGATCCGGGAGCGGATCGCGTTTGCGGCCTTTCTCGCATCCTCGCCGAGAACCACGATCGATCCCGAAGTGGCGCGGGCCAGGCCTAGCAGGATCCGTACCGTGGTGGTCTTGCCGGCGCCATTGGGGCCGAGGAAACCGACCACATCGCCCTCTGCGACGGTGAAGCTGACATCATCGAGGGCCCGTTTGGGGCCGTACACCTTGCTCAGGTGCTGGGCCTCGATGGCGTTCATCGGTCCTCCCCGTAGAGGCGTCCGATGGCGGAGGTGACGCCGCCCGCATCAGCGGCCGGAGCCACGAGGACCGGGGTATCGCATTGGCGCCCTGCTATCAGGAAAGCCAGCGGACCGACGGTTCCGACCAGGACGATGATCGCTACCCAGGCCGCTCGGGGCAACAGGACGAGTCGATCTGGATCGGTCCGCAGCAGGACCCAGCCGGCTGCGAGTAGCAGACCAACCTGGACCAGGGCCGCGAGAGCGAATCCGATCTGGACGGCGAGGGGGAGCTGGCTCAGGTCGACAGGCATCATCGCTGGCCTTCTCGACGAACTGACCGTTGCACCGCGGCTCGCACCGGAATGACCAAGCTAGCAACAGCACCCATCAGTCCACCGGCGATGATTGCCGCGCCCCATCCGGGTCGTGTGCGGTCGATGGTCTTGGCCAGAACAGCACTGAGGATCAGGCTGCCGAACGATTGGGCCGCGAGCCGCTGGATCACGGGCCGCCTCGTCACCGTGGGCAGCGCTACGGCGCCCGTCGTCAGAGCAGCCGCCACCGCATCACGGACATCACGCGGATCACGAGGCGGCCACGAGGCCCGAGCAAGGTTCGCAGCGGCCAGTCCTACGATCACCACCAGCGGCACCGCTGCGTCGTACGGACGAAGCTCGGCCAGGGTGTCGGTGTCCACGTCGTCGGGGCGCAGCAGCCGCAGCCGGACGGCGACCGCGCCGAGGTTGACCGCGTATCCCCAGCCGAAGACGTGCGGCACCACGATCCGGGGGTCCGCCGGGTTGAACAGCCGCCGCCACCAGGATCCATCCAGCGACCAGTTGCCGGGCACGCCCAGGAACACCTGCGCCGGCGGTGGGTCGAAGTCGTCGGGTTCTTCGGAAGCAAAGGCGGCATCAAGGTCGGCCGCGTACGCCTGTGGGGTGCCGAAGTCGTCGCAGGCGGCGGCTTCTCCGACCACGGCGGCACGTTCCCGCAGCGCCTCGCGCAGATCCTCGATCCCCGCCTGGGCGGCCGGGACCCGTAGGGCAGCGGTGACCTGGCTGAGGTAGTCGTCGATGGTCATGTGGTCCCTTCCTTTCCGGGGTTCTTCATGATCTGGCCGAGGTCGGCGACCAGCCCGCGCCAGGCATCGCTGCGCCGCTGGCAGGCCGCCCGTCCTTGCGCGGTGAGTCGGTAATAGCGACGCGGCGGACCCACTGGTGATTCGTGCCAAGTGGTTTCGACCAGGCCGGCGCTGCGCAGCCGGCTCAGCATCGGGTAGACGGTGCCGCGTCCGGTGACCAGGAAGCGGTACTGGGCCAGCGCGTCTACCAGGGCCCCGCCGTACAGCTCACCGTCGGCGAGGAGCAGGAGCACCGCCAATTCGACAGCGCCTCGCCGTAGCTGGCTGAGATCATCCATACAAGACATGCTAAAGCAAGCATGCTTGTATTGCAAGCATGCTTGCTGAGGCAGACTCGTCGGAACCCCGACAGCACGGGGCCGGGCCGATCACCAGGGCAGCTGCGATGACCGCCTGGGTCGGAACCCCGACAGCACGGGGCCGGGGCCACACCCTGGCAGCCCCGGCCCCTGATATCGGCTTCGTGCTTCTTTTGGGACTCTCCGGAAGACTCAAACCCCAAGCCGGGCCCGGCGCAGCAGCTCCCCTTCGGTCTGGTTGGTCCGAGGGGTGTAGCCGGGAAGGGGCCAGATCCGTTCGTGGATCACATCCACAATCGACTCCGGCTGCGGGAAGTACAGCGATTCCAGCTCCGGCGCTGGGGTGACGTGGTTGCGTGAGCCGACCACCACCACCGGGCCGTCCAGGTCATCGAAGGCCGCCTGCTGCACCGTGGTGGCGACGGTCTGCATCACCGAGCCCCGTTCCACGGCATCCGAGGCGAGCACCAGCCGACCAGTCTTGCGGACCGATTCCAGCAGCACCGTGTAGTCCAGCGGGCACACGAACCGCAAATCCACTACCTCGGCCGAGACCCCATGCTCAGCCAGCAGATCGGCCGCCTGGAGCGCCCGGTACAGGGTCGCCCCGTAGCTGGCGATGGTGACATCGCGGCCCTCCCGGCGGACCACCGAGGTCCCCTCTGGGGTCTCGTAGTAGCCCTCCGGAACCCCGCCCGGCTCGAACCGCTCCCCCATGTCGTACAGCAGCTGTGATTCCAGGAAGACCACCGGGTCGGTTCCCCGCAGCGCCAGGTTCAGCATCCCCTTGGCGTCGGTCGGCGTTGCCGGGTAATACACCTTCAGCCCCGGGATGTGGTTGACCAGCGCCGACCAGTCCTGGGAATGCTGGGCGCCGTACTTGTTGCCCACCGAGACTCGGATCACCAGCGGCATCGAAATCAGGCCAGCCGACATCGCCTGCCACTTCGACGCCTGGTTGAAGATCTCGTCGCCGGCGCGGCCCAGGAAATCGCAGTACATCAGCTCGACCACGGCCCGTCCTCCGCAGATCGCGTACCCGACCCCGGCGCCGACGATCGCCGCCTCCGAGATCGGAGAGTTGAACAGTCTGCGGTAGGGCAGCAGCTCGGTCAGGCCCCGGTAGACAGCGAAGGCGCCGCCCCAGTCCCGGTTCTCCTCGCCCCAGGCCGCCATCGTCGGGTCGGTGGCGAAGCGATGCGCCAGCGCCTCGAAGAGCCCGTCGCGGAATTGATACATCCGAGCCTTCGGCACCGGCTTGCCGTCAGCGTCGAACGCGGTGCGCACCTTCTTGGCGATCGCCTGGACCCGCGGGTTCTGCGTCAACGGCTGCGCCAGCTCAGCCGTCCCCTCGGCCATCGCCTCGGCATGGGTATTGGACAGCATTACCGACTCGATGAACTGGGCATCAACCCGCGGACAGTCGTCATCGTTGCTCGCCAGCCGCAATGCCTGTTCCAGTCGTTCGACGACCCGGGCTCGGATCTGATCCACCTGGCCGGTGGTGATCAGCTTCTTGCTGACCAGCAGGTCAGCGAAAGCCGTGATCGAGTCGGCCTGCTCCCACAGCTGCATCTCCTCCTTGGTGCGGTACGAGGAGGCGTCCGATGGGGAGTGGCCGCAGATCCGGTAGGTGACAGTGTCCAGCAGTACCGGCCCCCTGCCAGCCAGCAACACTTCTTTCTTGCGTCGGATCGCGTCCGCGACCGCGAGCGGGTTGTACCCATCGACCCGCTCGGCGTGCATCGCCTCCGGGTTGACCCCGGCGCCGACCCGGGCCAGGACATCGAAACCCATGGTCTCGCCAGCGGTCTGCCCGCCCATACCGTAGAAATTGTTGAAGAAATTGAACAGGATCGGCGGGTTGCCGCCGTCCGCCTCCGGCCACAGCCCGCGGAACTGGTCCATGGCGGCGAAGGTCATCGCCTCCCAGACCGGCCCGCAGCCCAGCGAGGCGTCGCCGATGTTGGCGACCACGATTCCGGGCTGCCGGGTGATCCGCTTGTACAGGGCGGCTCCCTGCGCGATCGGGGCCGAGCCGCCGACGATTGCGTTGTTCGGCATCGCCCCGAAGGGGGTGAAGAAGGCGTGCATCGAGCCGCCCATGCCCCGGTTGAAGCCGGCCTTGCGGGCAAAGATCTCGGCGAGGGTGCCGAAGACGATGAAGTTCTCGGCGAGCTCGGCCTGGGAGTCGTACGGCATCCGTTCCGCATAGCGCAGGGTCTCCCCATCGAGGAACTGCGCCATCGTCGTGTCCAGCTGCTGCGGGTCGATCTTGCGGGCCGCGGAGAAACATTTGGCGAGGATCTCGCCATGGCTTCGATGGGAGCCGAAGACCATATCGTCGACCTCCAGTTCCACGGCCTGCCCGACCGCGGCGGCTTCCTGCCCCATCGACAGGTGTGCCGGGCCGAGATGGTTGTACTCGATGCCCCGCCAGCCGCCGGTGGTCTTGATCGAGTTCAGCATGGTCTCGAATTCTCGGATCGAGATCATGTCGTGCAGGATCGCGATCAGCCTGTCTGCCCCGTACCGCTTCTTCTCGGCAGCGAAGTCGAGCCGGTATGCGTTGAGCGGGATCTCGGCAGTAGTCAGCGTCTCGGGGGCGCGGACCTGGTCGGGGCTAACCGTCAGTGTCTTCGGCATGGTTGTCCTTCGTAGGTGATCAGACCCGGATGGCCCAGAGGGCCTCACGGATCCCTTCGGAAACGGTGGGATGGGGGAACACGACCTGGCGCAGATCGGTCACGGTGAGTTCAGTCTCCAGAGCGGCCGCAGCGCCCCAGATAGTCTCCGGCGCGTACGGGCCGAGCATGTGGATGCCGAGCACGACCCCGGTGCCGCGTTCGGCAACCACCTTGACTGCGCCTGCCTTGGACAGCCCGTTCTCGGCGACGAAGCGGCCCGACAGCACCAGCGGCGCGGTGGCGGTGACGACGTCTCGGCCTCGGCGGCGAGCCTCGGCCTCGGTAAGCCCCGCTCCGGCTGCCTCTGGTGTCGAGTAGACCGCCCAGGGGATGGTGTCCCAGCGCATCGTCTCACCGCGGGTGTGAGCGCTGGGGTCGAGGATGTTAGCGACGGCGATCTCCGCCATCCGGTACGCGGCGTGCGCCAGCAGGCTGCGCCCGGTCACGTCACCTACCGCCCAAACGTTGGGCAGGTTAGTTCGCATCCGATGATCGACGACGATCCCGCGCCGGTCGATGTCCAGCCCGGCTTCCCGGGCGCCCCAACCGTCGATCAGGGCCCGGCGTCCGACCGCCATCAACACCAGGTCAGCCTCGGCCCGCTCCTGCCGGCCGCCCTCGGCAGTGAAGACGACCGTACTGGATTCGACCGCCTCCACCCGGCTCGACAACCGGAACGTGATGTCGCACATCGATGCTTGCATCATGCCCGCCAGGTCGGCATCCAGGAAGGGCACGATCTGGGGCATCATCTCGATCACCGTGACCTGGCTGCCGAGCGCGGCGAAGAGGCTGGCGAATTCGATCCCAATAACCCCGCCGCCGATCACCGCGAGCCGCTGGGGAACCTCGCTGACTGCGAGCATGCCAGTAGAATCGACCACCCGGGCATTTCCTTGGGCGCCCGGGATCGGCGGCAACACCGGCGTTGAGCCGGTGGCCACGATCACATGCTCTGCGGTGCAGCGCTGGCCCTCAACTTCCACCACCCCCGGCCCGATCAGGCGGCCGGTAGCGGCGCGGACCTCAACCGTGAGTCGACGCAGCATCGTGGTGACCCCGCCGACCAAGGTCTGGACCACCTCGGCCTTCCAGGCCTGGACCTTGGCCCAGTCGTACGAGACCTCGCCGAGGCTTACCCCGTACCGCTCACCATGGCGGGCGTGCTGGTACAGCTTGGCCGAATGCAGCAGTGACTTGGTGGGGATACAGCCGACGTTGAGGCAGGTCCCGCCGAGGAACTCCTTCTCGACCAGCAGCACTTTCCGGCCGGCCTGCCCGAGCCGTTCCGCGGCCAGGTAACCGCCGGGGCCGCCGCCGAGGACGATGACGTCGTAGTCCGGTGCGCTGCTCATGACATCAGGAAGAGGTCGACGCTGGCGATGGCAGTGGTCAGGTCACGCAGGAAGCGGGCCGCATCGGCCCCGTCGACGACCTGGTGGTCAGCGGTCAGCGAGAAGCTGATCCGTTGCTCGACCCCGACCGTGCCGTCGGGTTTGGCCACGGCCCGGGGCACGATCGCGTTGATCCCCAGGATCCCGGTCTGGGGCTGGTTCACGATCGGGGTAAAGCTCTCGATCCCGAACGAGCCCAGGTTTGACACCGTGAAGGTGGCCCCGGCCAGCAGGTCGGGCGAGATCCGCCCGGACTGGCACTGGGCCGCCAGGTCCTTGGTAGCGGCGGCGAAGTCACGCAGGCCCATCGCGGCGGCGTCGCGGATCGTCGGCACCATCAGTCCGCGGGGGGTGTCGACGGCCATGCCCAGGTGGACCTGGTCGAAGCTGCGCAGCACCCCGTCGCTGAGATGGGCGTTCAGGGCCGGGTGGCGGCGAACCACTTTGGCGGTGACCAAGCCGACCAGGTCGCCGATGGTGACCAGGTTCAACCCGAGCGCCGCATCGGTGGCCTTGAGACGCTGGCGCAGCGCCAGCAGCCCGGCTGCCGGGGCGGAAGCGTCGTACGAGAGTTGGGCGCTAACCGCGAGCGAGTCGCGCATCCGGTCAGCGATCAGTCTGCGGATCCCTTTCAGTTCGGTCTCGGTCACCCCACCGGCCGGTTGCGGGGCCGGGCTCGGTTCGGTGACCCGTTCGGAAGTAGCGTCGGCCAGGTCGGCCCTGGTCACCCGGCCGCCGATCCCGGTGCCGGTGCTGACGCCGGGCTGGTAGCTGGGGTCACCCTTGGCGGCTGAGGTGAGCCCGGGTCCGGCGGCGATAGCCCGCTCCACGTCGGGGGCGATGACCCGGGCATGCGGTCCGCTGCCTGGGCCAAGGTCCTCGATCAAGATTCCCTCCCGGGCCGCCAGCCGCCGGGCCCGCGGCGAGGCCACGACCGTACCGCGGCCCGGCACCGGATCCGGTACTGATTCGGGGGCGGGCGCTGGCTGCGGAGCGGGGTTTTCGGCCGGAGTCGAGGCCTGCGTCGTTTCGGTGGACCCGCCGCCGAGGTCAGGGACTGGTTCGCCTGGTTCGCCGATGACGATAATCGGGGTCTTCACCGGGACGTCGTCGCCTTCTTCAGCGAGCAGGGCGAGTACGGTGCCGGCCACCCCGGCCGGGACGTCCATCGCTGACTTGTCGGTCTCGATGTCGCAGAGCACGGTGGTGGTCTCCACGGTGTCACCGAGCCTGACGTGCCAGGCAGTAAGCAGACAGGACTCGACGCTGTTGCCCAATTGAGGCATCACGACGACCTGAGCCATGTGGCGGTCCTTCCTTAGACGAGGCGCACCTGAGGCGCGCTGGTGCGGAGTGCGTGTGCCGCCTCTGGGCCGATGCCAGAGTCGGTGATGATGCCGGTGAGGGCCGTCAGCTCGAGCGCCGAGACGAACCCGGCCCGGCCGTACTTGGAGGAGTCAGCTAGCAGCCAGGTCTCCTCGGCTCGGGCAGCCATCGCCGTGATGACCTCGGCTCCGGCGGCGAATTGCGTGGTGATCCCGCGGTCGGAGGTGAATCCGTCAGTCCCGACGAAGGCCAACCGGACGTTGAAGTCGCGGATCGTCTTCAACGCCACCAATCCGACCAGTGATTCGCTGCGGGCGTGGAAGTCCCCGCCGGTGAGCAGCACCGTCAGGTCCGGCTGAGTACGGGCATATTGGAGCACCAGGGTGGAGTTGGTGACGATCTGGACCCCGCGCCGGTTGGCCAGGTGCCGCACCACCTGGGCGGTGGTGGTGCCGGCCTCGATCATGATCCGGTCGCCGTCGACCACCATGGAGGCAGCCTCGGCGGCGATCTGCTCTTTTTCCGAGGCCTGGTGCCGGCCCCGCTCCAGGACGTCGAGCAGGGCGACCGGTTCGGCCCCACCATGAGTACGGGTCAGCAGCCCTCGCTGCTCAAGATCACGCAGGTTGCTTCGTACGGTGACCTCGGAGACCCCCAGGTCACGTGAGAGCGCCGACACCGACAATGAGCCATCCTTCGCCAGGAGGTCGAGGATGTACGCCTCACGCTCCGACCGGTCCACCGGCACTGGTGACCAACTCCTTCGGAATGCTTTCGGATCAGTTTCGGATCACTTGCGTTCTAGCCTAGACCCGAAAGCTCCGTGGCGCAACGATCAGGCCACGCAGAACGCCACCCCATCAACCGGACGGCCCGACGCGCCCTCCTTGATCGCAGTCTGCGGATACCAGTCCCAGGAGCCTTCCTGGTCCTGGACCCACAACCACCAGGTGTTTTCCTGACCCGCCCGGTACACCGGGTTGGCCCGGCCTAGATCGGCCTGGCAGGCAACCGTCCACTGCCCTTTCGTTACGGCCTTGCCCGAGCCCAACCCCGCCGGCTCCTGCCAGAAGGTGCAGCTGGCGCCCGGGTAACCCGCCCAGCCCGAGTCTTCTCCCGCGGTGCAGGCTTTACCGCCGCTACCGGCGGCAATGCTCACCCGGGCAGGATTGGTTCGAGGCTGACGTGTGGCATCGGTAAGCCGAACCTCCGGTTCAGCGCTGGTGACCGTCGCAGCGGGCGTAGTGATGATGGTCGAGTCGTGATGGGAGGGCCGCATAACGTACATCGCGGTCAAGGCCGCAGCCAAGACGCCCACCGAGGCCACGACCAGCCAGACCGTTCCCCTGCCACCACGAGATCCTGCGGCTGCCACGACCTCGGCCTGCTCGACATTCTGACCGCACAGCGCGCATGAGGTGGCCCCCGTGGCCAGTCCCTGTCCACACGTCGAGCAGAAAGACGCATTCACCCTGGCAGCCTAGTCCGGCCGAGTCCCGCTCACGTGGTGTCTGAGATCGTCTGGCTCAGTCCTGTCAGCCTCCAGTGTGGACCGCGTCTGGATTTCACCCGGTTACGCTGAATAACCCAGCAAAACCTGTTCGGCGGCTCGGGTCCAGCGGCCATCGCGCAGCTGCCGCGCCACCTGCGGCAATCGTTCGGGAAGGTCGGCCAGCCGGACCAGGCCCAGGTCAGGCAGGGATGGGAAGACCATGATCTTGCCGCCGGAGGTCCGGTTCATTACCGAACCGATCGCGTCCAAGAAACCAGCCATGCCGCAGACCGCGTCCAACGAGATCGTGGTATCGATCACCCCCGACTCGATCTTGCGCAGCACCGTCGCCATGTCGGCGATGTCGGACCCCGAGGTCCCCAGCAGATAGACCCGGTCGGTAATCAGGCGCTGCAGGTCCAGTTCGGCGTAGGTTCCGGCCGGGATGCCGGCGAAGGCATTCACGATCGCCCCCGGCGCGGCCCACTGGAGGGACTGGGCTACCAGCGCCGGAACCGGCACCATGCAGGCCAGGTAGGAATAGTCCCCGCCGAGCTGAGTAGTGCTGGTGTTCAGGTACGACACCGGCACCCCATGCCGGGCGGCGACCGGGTCCACCTCGCGGGCTAGGTGCGCCAGCCGCTGGTCACTGAGATCGGTGGCATCGACCGAAGCTACGCGGATTCCCTCGCTGCCCAGGGTGACCGCCCGCATCACATGCATCATCCCCATCGGCCCGGCGGCCCCGATAATCGCCATCCGGTCGCCCGGGCGCAGGTTCCCGGTCTCAGGGATCCAGCGGTAACCGTCGGCCGGGTCCAAGCCGGTGGTACCGCAGTAGCGGATGTCGTCGTAGTGCACCCGGCCGATATCGACCCGGACCAGAGCGTCGATCTGCCGCCCGCCCAGCACCACATTCAGCAGGCCATGTGCCCCGAGCAAGTCACCCAGTCGCCCTAGGACTGGCGCGTCGGCACCGAAGTAGACGATGTCACTGAAACCACCCTCGCCCGGCAGCGCCTGCGGGCTGGCCCGGACCACTTCGGCCGGCTCGGCGGCTGTGAGCAGCGGATCCAGCCCGGAGATCTCGGCAGCCTCGTCGGCGACCACCAGTACCCGGCCCCGCGGCATCAGCCCCTGCCGCTCCCGGGACGCGTATGCGGCCTCCACCGTGGCCCAGGGCTCGATGAGACCGACCGCGGCGGCCGACGGTTCCTCGGCCACCGACAGCAGCATCCGCTCCCCGGTCGGGGAGACCACGCAACGCTCGTCGATGACCACGTACTCCTGCAGAGCACCTTCGAAGTTATAGCCGAAAGCCCCATTAGAGCGGGCTGTGGGCAGATGCTTCCAGTCAGCCTGCACCAGCACCCGGTCCCCGACCGCGACATGACTCACCCGGTCCCCGACCGCGACCACCCGGCCGACCGGCTCGTGGCCCGGGACGGTCGGATCCGATCCCGGCCGGTATGAGGGGATCTCGGCGAGCTGTTCGGGGCTCAGGCCGCCAGTAAGCTCGCCCTTACGCGGATGCCTGTCGAAGGCATGCAGCAGCTTGGTGTCGGAGAAGCAGATCCCGCAGGCTTCGACCTGGAGCAGCAGCTGGTACGGGCCGACCGGGTCGATCGGTTTGGCCGGGTTCACCACCACCTGGTCTACTCCCACGATCTGGATCGCGTGCTGGGTGGTTGGGATCTCGGTCTGGCTCATAGGTCTCCTTCGATCAATTGAGCATGTTCTGGCCGCCGGTCACGGGCACGGCCTGGCCGGTTTCGTACTGCTGGTCCACGACGTACAGCACGGCCTTGGCGACATCCGCCGGCAGACAGCCGCGCCCCATGGGAACCTTCGCCTCGTACGCGGCCCGAACCTCGGCCACGGTAGTAGCTCCCGGCACCTTGCCGGTCCTGAGGTACTGCACGAATAGTCCCCGTTCCGGGTCGGACCACAGCGGGCCGTCGAGAAAATTGCCCGGGCAGACCGCATTTACCTTGATCCCGTACTCGATCAACTCCAGG
Organism: uncultured Propionibacteriaceae bacterium; assembly: GCA_938046585.1. Classification (GTDB taxonomy): domain Bacteria; phylum Actinomycetota; class Actinomycetes; order Propionibacteriales; family Propionibacteriaceae; genus Fen-668. Next base: position 478,914 of record CALIWR010000005.1, read on the forward strand.
GCGAACGACTGGGTGAGTCCGATCCCCCCGAACTTCGATCCGGCATAGGCGAAGTTGCGCTTCGACCCCTCCAAACCGGATTTGGAATTGATCTCGACGATGTCGAACAGGGCCTCCGGTCGGGCTGCGTGCTGGGCGGCCATCACCGGCGCCACCGCCCGTACTCCCAGGAAGTACCCCTTGTAGTTGATGCTGGTGACGAAGTCGAAGTCGGCCACCGGCTGGGTCAGCACCGAATCGGCGCGCAGAACCCCAGCATTCGAGATGAACAGGTCCAGCCCGCCCAGGCTGCGTACCACCTGGTAGGCGGCGTCGAGCTGGGACTGTTCGTCAGCCACATTCACCCCGACCGCGATCGCCCGGCCACCGTGCTCAGCAGCCAGCCGTTGCGCTTCCCGCCGGGCGCCGTCGAGGTTGAGGTCAGCCAGCACCACGTGGGCGCCCTCAGCCAGCAGCTCCTGCGCGATCCCGAGCCCGAAACCCTGGGCGGCGCCGGTGACCACGGCTACCTTGCCGGCCAGCCGCCCCGCTGAGCCACTGGCAGCGACACCCTTGCGGTAGCTCTCGGCCTCCCAGGTCTCGATAAAACTTCGCTGCTCGGTGGTCATCACTTGGACCTGGCCGATCCGGTCAGCATCACGCGCCACCCGCAACGCGTCGGTGTACGCCGCCAGCGCGGTGCTGGCGCTCGCCAGATCCTGGCCGGCGGCGAAGACCGCCACCCGCGGAACTACGGTGATCACCGGCAGCCGACCGTGCTGGAACTGGTAGTCGGCCACCGCCTCTTGGACGGCATGGCCTAGCCCGTCGGCGGGACCTGCCTCGACCACGCACGGCAGCGAGCCGGCGTAGACGATCTGGTCCGGAATCAGCGGCCCGCCGCTTACCAGGGCGGCGTCTGGACCGGTCTGGGAGCGGACCAGGTCGCCGGTGTCGCAGCTGACGACCGCCAACTGTCGCGACGAGCCCAGCACCGCCCGCAGTACCGGGGCCACTGCCAGCACCGTCTCCCGGGTGGCCGGGTCCTCATCGGGCGGCTCGGGCAGCGCGGTGGCGTCGATCGCCGCCTGGATCGTCTCGGTCAGCCAGTGGACTCGTTCGGTGACCTCAGCCGCGTTATCCCCGGCGACGATGATCCCGTGGTTACGCAGCAAGGTAATCCTGGGCGCCGGCTCGCCGGTGCGCTGCTGGAAAGCCAACCGGGCTTGCTCAATCCCGCGGGCCAGCGGCACCCCGGGATCGAGATAGTCGACCAGCAGGGCCTGGTCGCCCAGCAGCTCGGCGGCCAGCCGCTGCGCGTCCACGTTGCAGGTCAACGCGTTTGCGGTCAGCGGGTGCAGGTGGAGCACGATGGGCTCCGGTAGCAGCGCATGGAAGAGGATCTCGACGCTGGGCCGACGGCCCCCGGTGTAGCCGGGGAGCAGCGCCCGGGCCGCGGCGGCTCGAACCGGGTCACCCCCCGAGACCGGCTGCTCGCTGTGCAGCGCGTCCACCAGAACGTCGATACGCAGCGGCACCAGGTCCTCAGCAGTCAGGGTGAGTAACGGCACCCCGCTGGGCTTGATGTGGACTACCCCGTCCACCTTGACCGAGGCATTGCCGCCGCCGGCCCGGGAAAATTCGGCGGTGCCGAAACAGTTCGCGACCTCGATCAGGTCCGCCACCAAGTCGGTCATGCTGCTCCTTCGATGATCGCGCGGCCCTCGGCCACCAGCTGATCCCGGTCGGCGGCGCGGGCTCCAGACGAGTCGACGAAGCCGGGCTGCCCGGTGGCCACTCGGGCCTGGTGCGCGGCGATGATGCAGGTGCCCTCGTAACAGGCCTGACGGGAAGCGGCGGAGATTGGCCCGTCGATGCAGCTCGGGTCGTACGCGATCCGGTCCACCGTGTTGTGCTCGGTCCCGGCTACCACCTCGATTCCGGCCTCGGCGAAGGCCCGAACGTACTGGTCGACCACCGCCGACCGGTTCCGTATCGGGATCAGCTCGGCCAAGGCGATCCCCCGCTCGCGCAGCCGCTGGGCAAGCTCGGCGGGCGGCTCCTCAAAGGGGCAGACCGGGTCTGCCCCGTCGGCCAGGGTTGGGTAGCACGGGATCCCCCCCATGTCGAGGACGTAGCGGTAGGCGGTCTCAAAGGTAAGTGGCACCTCGGGGGCGAAACCAGGTCGGCCGGTCTTCAGCAGCCGGGACCGGATCTCGGCCTGCATCGCGGCCGGGTCCTCCAGGTTGGCGGTCGCCGGAGCCCCATACGCCCGTTCCAACAGCGAGGCACGCTGCTGCTTCGGCAGCACCGAGATGGCCTCCTCGACCGCTTGAGCAATGTGGCGTTCTTGCAGCGAGACCCATGCCGTCGGCACCTCGCCGCGAGTGGCCACGGCTTGGATGACCTCGGCGGCGTCCAGACCAATCGGCAGGCCGGCGGCCTGAAAGTGGCTTGAGAGCTTGGCCAGCATCTGCTGGGCCCGGGCATCGTTGCCCTGCCGGATTTCGGCTGCCGTGGCTGCTGCCTCGGCCGACCTCTCCCGGAACGGGTCGATCCCCTTGCCACAGACGTACATCCGGCCCGGGTTGGCAGGATCATTGATCCGGGTCCCGGAGGCCTCCAGGTCAGCGACCACTGTGATGAACTCCAGCCCGTACAGGGCGACGATCCCGGCCTCGGCCGCCTGGTCAGCGAACTGGCGGTATACCTGCTGGTCGTAGAAGTTGGAGATCCCGATCGCCCGGACCCCTTCGGCGAGCGCTGTCTGAATGGCATCGGCCACGGTGGTGAAGGCCGAGAAGTTCGGCGGCAGGTGGACGTGGGTGTTCACGATGGGCGGCCGCGTCATCGCAGTCCTTCCGTAGCAGAATGAAACGTTTCAAACACTATCTCAGCCGCCTTTCGGCCATGATCCACCGGTCCTCGCCAAGCCCCAGCAGGCCAGGTTCGTAACGGGTCAGCTGAGACGAGGCTCGCGCCACCTGGCGCAGTTCCATCAGCCCACCGGACAAGGCACCCATGGCCCGGGCCTGCACCAGCAGGTTACCGAGCGCGGTCCCCTCGGCCGGCCCGGCGATCACCGGCAGCCCGGTCGCCTCCGCGGTGAGTTGACACAGCAGCTCGTTCTGGCAGCCGCCGCCGACGATGTGGACAACGTCGACCTGACGTCCAGCCAGCTGGCAGGCCTCCCGGATCGACCGGCGGTAGGCCAGGGCCAGCGAGTCGACAATGCACCGGGTGACCTCGGCCGGCCCGTCGGGAGGGGTCTGGCCCGATTCGCGGGCCATCTCGGTCAGCCGGGCCGGCATGTCGCCGGGGGCAAGCAGGCGCTCGTCGGACATGTCGAGCACGCATCCCAGGGACGGCTCGAGCGCGGCGGCAGCGATCAACGATCGAAGTCGCTGGGGTCGTCCAGCCCGTTCCCAGGTTCGCATCGACTCGCTCAGCACCCACAGGCCCATCACGTTCTTGAGGTAGCGCACCTTCTGATCAACCCCAAGTTCATTGGTGAAGTTGGCGCGTTGAGAGTCCTCACTCAGCACCGGCTGGTCCAGTTCGAGACCAACCAGCGACCAAGTCCCTGAGGAGATGTAGGCGAAATGTTCGGTGACAGTCGGTACGGTCACCACCGCGGAAGCCGTGTCGTGGCCTCCGACCGAAACCACCGGCACCGGGCGCGACAGGGTGATCGAGTCAGCGAGCACCGTGCCCGGCTCCACCAGCTCAGGCAACACCTTCGCCAGCGGCAACTGATAGGCCCGCTCCAGAGCCTGCAGAGTCTGCGGACACCACTGGCGGCGACGGTTGTCGAGCAGGCCGGTCGTGGAGGCGATGGTGACCTCCGCCACCCGCCGCCCAGTCAGCAGGTAGCCGAAGAGGTCAGGCAACAGGATCACTGACTCGGTCTGATCCCAGCCAGAGCCAGCGCCGGCAACGACTTGGAAGATCGTATTGAAGGGCATCACCTGCAGACCGGCTCGCTCGTACAATTCTCGGGCCGAGATCACCTCGAAGACCCGCTCCGCAACCCCAGCGGTCCGCGAATCGCGATAGTGGTACGGCGGTTCCAGCAGATCACCGCTCGCCGTCACCCGGCCGTAATCGACCCCCCAGGTGTCGAGAGCGACACTGGCTAGGTCAGCGCACCGTGTCAGGGCCGTCTCGAAACCGGCGCTCACCTCGGCCAGCAGCCGGTCGATGTCCCAGTGCAGGGAACCGTCGGCGGCGGTCAGGGTTGGGGTCAGGAACCGACGGGTCTCGGTCAACTCGAAACGGCCGTCAGCCAGGACACCCAGGATCACCCGCCCGCTGGTCGCGCCTAGATCGGCGGCCGCGAAACCGGCCTTGCTCATGACTCCTCCACCCCGTCGTGACCCTGTCGGCAGCTGGGCCATCGGCAGACTAGCCCCCACACCGTTGACGCCGCGACCGGGTAGCCATAGCATGAATCGATTCATTCCTCGAGATAGGAGCACCGATGCCCGCCTTCTCCGCCGCCGCTGACCGTCTTGGTGGCCTGGCTATCGAGGTCCCCTCCTGGGCGTACGGCAATTCCGGCACCCGGTTCAAGGTCTTCGCCCAGCCGGGAACCCCACGCACCGTCGAGGAGAAGCTGGCCGATGCCGCCCAGGTCCATGCGGTGACCGGCCTGGCCCCCGCGGTTGCCCTCCACATCCCGTGGGACCGGGTCGATGACTATGCCCGGCTTGGCGACTACGCCCGGGGTCTGGGCGTACGCATCGGCACCATCAACTCCAACACCTTCCAGGACGAGGACTACCGGCTCGGCAGCCTGGCCCACCCGGATCCACGGGTCCGGGCGAAAGCTGTCCGGCACAACCTGGACTGCATCGAGGTGATGAACGCCACCGGTTCTCGCGATCTCAAGATCTGGCTCGCTGACGGCACCAATTATCCCGGCCAGGACGACATTCGAGGCCGGCAAGACCGGCTGGCTGAGTCTCTAGCCGAGATCTACTCCGGGCTCGGCTCCGAGCAGCGGTTAGTGCTGGAGTACAAATTCTTTGAACCCGCCTTTTACCACACCGATGTCCCCGACTGGGGCACCTCGCTGCTGCACTGTCAGGCGCTCGGTGAGAAAGCTTTTGTCTGCCTGGACACCGGCCACCACGCGCCAGGGACCAATATCGAGTTCATCGTGGCCTCGCTGCTGCGGGTGAACCGGCTCGGATCGTTCGACTTCAATTCCCGCTTCTACGCCGACGACGACCTGATCGTCGGTGCCGCCGACCCGTTCCAGCTGTTCCGAATCCTGTACGAGGTGGTCCGCGGCGGCGGGCTGGAGAACGACGATGTGGTCTTCATGCTGGACCAGTGCCACAACATCGAACCTCACATCCAAGGCCAGATCCGTTCCGTGCTGAATGTGCAGGAGATGCTAGCGCGGGCCCTGCTGGTCGACACCGATGCCCTCGCGGCAGCCCAGCAGAGCGGAGACGTGCTCGGAGCCAACGAGATCTTCATGGACGCCTTCGCCACCGATGTTCGCGCCGACCTTGCCGGTTGGCGCGAATCCCGCGGTCTGCCTGCCAACCCAGTCCGGGCCTTCGTCGCCAGCGGATATCAAGACCGGATCGCCGCAGAACGGGTCGAAGGCCGGGCCGCCGGCTGGAACTGATCGCCGACGGGCCCTGTCGCCCATTCCTGATGACGGTCGGGCCGGGGCCAGCGCCTGGGACCGGTAGCCTGTCGCGCATGCCCGAGGCTGATCTTCGCAACCTCCGCCGACCGATCGTGATCGTGGCGTTCGCCGGCTGGAGCGACGCTGCCCAGGCAGCGTCGGACGCCGTCGACCATCTGGTGACGACATACCACGCAACCGTCGCGGTAACGCTCGATCCCAGCGACTACTACGACTTTCAGGTCACCCGCCCGGTCACTTCCCTGACGACGGACGGGCAGCGCACCATCACCTGGCCGAGCACCGAGATCCTGGTCTGTCCGCTGCCGCAACGCGACGTGGTCGTGGTCCGGGGCCCTGAGCCCAACTTCCACTGGCCGGCGTACGCCGCGGCGCTGGTCGCCTCGATGCTGATCGTCGAGCCGGAACTGGTGATCGCCCTGGGAGCGTTGCTCGGCGAAAACCCCCATACCCGCCCGATCCCGGTCTCTCTGTCCAGTTCAGACCCGGAGGTTCGCCGCCACTACGACGCCGAACAGTCGACCTATGAAGGACCAACCGGGATCCAGGGGGTGGTGGCCCAGGCCTGCCAGGTGGCTGGCCTGGCCACGGTCAGCCTGTGGGCGGCCTGCTCGCATTATGTCGCCAACCCGCCCAACCCCAAGGCGACCCTGGCGCTGCTGTCGCGGCTAGAAGATCTGCTGGGTCAGCCGATCGACCTGGGGGATCTACCGGCCCGGGCCGAACTGTGGGAGAAGAACGTCAACGACCTCGCCAACGAGGATCCGGACGTGGCCGAGTACATCCACTCCCTCGAAGTCGCCAGTGACGCCCGCCCGGTGGAACCCTCAGGGGACGCGATCGCCGCTGAGTTCCAGCGCTATCTGCGCCGCCAGAACGAATCCTGATCGGGGTCAGGGATTCCCAGTTGTCTCTGGAAGTGGGGCCCGACTCGGCCGAGTTCCGGCCGTTCGCAGCGCCCGTTGCACCAGGGCCGGGTCTGCCAGCCGTCGCCGCAGATGCCGTTCCAGCCCAGCCACCGGGTACAGGTTCTGAGGTGCCCGGGCGTCCTTGTAGTCGGCCGAGGCGTAACGCGGCAGAATCCGGGCGGTCTGATCGGCCAGCCGTCGTACTGCTGCCAGGTCAAGATGCTCTGAGGCCTCCAGCCGGACCACTCCTGCCCACCAGCCGGTGGCCTGCCCCGGCAGCCGCAGGTACCACGAATACCGGCGCCACCGGGTGCCGAGCCCGAAGATCGCAGTCCGCTGGCCTGGGGCCAGCCTGGCCACCACCAGGTTCAACTGCTGCGGCAGATAGACCGCATGGTGGGCTTTGATTAGCCCGACGGCGCGGGGAAGGTCTGCGTGCACCCGCAGCGGGCCGTCCACCACCAGCAGGTCGTCGGACCCGGCGTGGCAGCCCGATCCCGGACGGCGGGCCTCGCGTATGGTCCTCGTCTCAAGGCCGACTAGGCAGCTTTGGACCCGCTGCATCACCAGGCTGCTGGGCTCGGCACCGGCCGGCCTGGTCACTGGTTGGGCGACGTAGGTTCCGACCATGGTGGTGACATCGTCCAGGTCGGGGCGGGTCGCAGCCACCACCCGCTGCATCTGGACCGCTGCCGGATGCGCACCCTGGGGGCAGCTGCACACCACCCCGGCCGCCAGGCTGGCGCAGACCCCGGGTTCGGGAACCCCAGCCCCGGCCGGGTCAAACCACACCCGGGCGTCCAGCCGGCGGACCCCGTCTGCGAACAGGACGACTGACGGTGGCGGCGCTGGTCCCGGGTCGACCGGGGCCCAGCGCTGTGGGGGGATCTCGACGTCGGGCACCACCTCGGCCTGTGACTCGGTCAGGTCGTCTGCGCTGCTGCCGTACGCCGGTTCCCAGGAGTCCACGCGGAAACCGGTCACCGGTCCTCCTCCCGGGCCACCCGAGAGCCGTGTGTGTCGCGGCTTACCTGGTAGCGCACCGGGACTCGTTCGGCCAGGGCCGAGACGTGGGTGACGATCCCCACCATCCGTTCCGACGCGGCCAGCTTCTCCAAGGTGGCGGCCACGATGTCGAGGCTGTCAGCGTCGAGGCTTCCGAAGCCCTCATCGAGGAAGATCGACTCCAGCGGCGCGGCTGCCGTGGTCTGCAACGACGAGAGCTGGTCGGACAAGACGAGCGCCAGCGCCAGGCTGGTCTGAAAGGTCTCACCGCCAGACAGGGTCCGCACCGAGCGCAGCGAATCGGCGTCGGCGTGGTCGATGATGTGAAACTCGCCCTTCTCATGGGTCAGGTCGAACTGGCCACCGGAAAGTTCCCGCAAGGTGACGCTGGCACCGTCGACCAGACTGTCCAATGCCGCAGCAGCCAGCCAGCCTTGGAACTTGTTCGCCTGCAGCTGGCCGGCCAGCGTGGCGGCGACTTGTCGCTGCTGCTCGGCCTGCTGCACCTGCTGGTGCAGTTGCCGGCGCTGCTCAGCGCGATCCACCAGAATGTTGCGCTGATTTTCAGCCCGGGCCTGGGCACGGGTGAGCTCCAACTCTAAGCGGTGCGGATCACGGCTCTCAGTCGCCAGGCCAAGCTGGTCGGCCAGCTGCGCCAGCGCGGACTGCACAGTCTCCAGGCTGGCCTGGGCCGTAGTGACTCGTCGTTCGTGCTCGGGCAGGACCGTGTCGCGCAGATCGGCTCGGCGGCGGGCGGCCCACTCGGTCAAGGTGGCCCACCCGGCCACCAGATCGTCTGTGGTGATCGGCGGCGGGGACAGGCTCGCCACCGACTGGACCTGGTCGTACAAGTAGTCGCGGGACTGCCCCAGACGAGCTGCAGCCAGCCGGTGAGCGTCATCACATCGTTTGGCCTCGGCAGCGGCGCTCTCCGCTTCGCGGTAGCGGTCCTGTTCGTCCTGTTCCCATCGATCCCGTTCGGCCAGTGCCTGCTCGGTGTCGGCCAGGCTCGGGGCATCAGCCAACGCCTGCTGCAAGTCGGTCTGCTGCTGGCCAAGCTGGTCGAGTCGGTCCCGGGCCCGAGCGATGGTGATCTGGGCGTCAGTTAGCGCCTGCTGCGCCTGGTCCTGGGCGGCGGTGAGCTCGTCTAGGAGGTGCTGGGCAGCCCGGGCCACCGCGTCCGCCGAATCCCGATCGTGCTCGCTAGCTGCCAGCTCGGCGCCGGTCAGGTCGAGGCAGGTGGTCTGCCATTGCCGCAGCTGCTGCCACTGCTCGGCAAGGTCGTTGCTGTCGGCTGGGACCAGGCCCAGGGGCAGGAGTTGACGCAACGCCTGCTGCAGGCTGGACTGGAGCTGGCTCTGGTCACGCTGGGCAGCCTGTAGTACCTGCTCAGCCTCAGCCAGGTCGGCGCGGGTCTGGCGAGTTTCGACTCGAGCCTGTTTGGCCTGCTGTTCTGCTTCCTCGGCCTGCCGTAGCTGGTCCTGCAAACCATCCTGGTGATCGTCACCGGCGAGCCTCGCCCATTCCTCGCCCATCTGGCGGCGCTGCCACTCCACCTGCTGCTGGGCGGCCTTGGCCTGGTCAGCCTTGGAACTGGCCTCAGCCAGGAGCGAACTCGCCTCATCCAGGGTGGTTCGGGCCTGGTCCCGAGCTTCGCTCGCAGTACCCAGGCGGTCATCGGCAATAGGCTCAGGCAGGGCGACAACCTGGTTGCCGCAGACCGGGCAGGCGCAGCCCACCCGCAGCTCAGCTCGTACGGCTGCCGCCCGGTTGGCGGTACGGGCCTGCTCCAACGCCAGCTCGGCCTGTTCGAGGTCCTGCTGGGTCTGCTGCTGCAGCTGCTCGGCCCGGGCCCGGGTCTGCTCAGCCGTCTGGCTGCGTTCCCGGGCTGCCGTCAGCTCGTCGTCCACGGTGACGATCTCACGAGCCAGGTCCACGGCCCGCCGTAGCCGCTGCGGGTCAGGCGCAAGCTCCACAGCATGCTCGGCCGCCTCTTCAGCAGCAACCGCTTGATCGGCGGCAGCCGCGGCCATATCCCGGCGCTGCTGCGCGGCGCGCAGCCTGTCACAGACCGTCGTCAGGTTGTCGGGGACCTGGACCTGGCCCAGCCGGGTCTGCCGTTCAGCCAGGTTGGCGATCTGGTTCTCGACCTGCTGAAGATGTTCAGCGGCCTGCTGCCAGGCTTGACGACCAGCCTCGGCCGCCGCGATGGCCTCCCCCAGCCGGCCCTCGGCCGCTTTGGCCACAGTCTCAGCCTGCTCCACCGCCTGCCGAGCCTGGGGCTGCTCGGCTCGGACTCGGCTCAGGGTCTGCCACTGGTCGCGGCGATTGGTCAGCGACGTCCGATCCTCGGCTTGGGCGAGCCGGGTCCGGGCCTGCTGGTGAGCCTGCCGGGCCTGAACAACGCGCTCCGCCGCGGCTGCCTGATCGGCGGCCGTCCTAGTCGCCGCGGCACAGATCTCGGGCAGCTGATCGGGCACCCGAAGCGTGTCGACCGTCAAGGCCTGCTCCTGGGCCTGGCGCAGGTCGTGTTCTGCGGCCTCGAGCTGTTGCCGAGCAGCCTGCCAGTGTCCGGCCAGGTCGGCGAGGCTGACGACGCCGGCGTCGAGTTCCCGGACCCGGTGCTCGGCGGCGGTGATCGACTCGGCGGTGGCGTCGGCCAGGGCATCGACCTGGCCGGTGAGGGTCTCGACCTCGCCCTTGGCCAGGTTCGCCCGCTCTGCGGCGACCTTGCGGATCTGGTCGTAGCGGTCGGCGCCGAGCAGCTTGAGCAGGATGTCCTGCCGGGTGGCGTTCGTGGCCTTGAGAAAATCAGCAAATTGTCCCTGCGGCAGCACCACGCACTGGATGAAGTCCTCGTAGCGCAGACCGATCAACCGCTCCACTTCCGCCGAGATGCCGGCCGGGTCAGCGGCGATCACCTGGCTTGGCCCGCTCAGGTCGTTTGGGTCCAGCAACCGTTCCAGCGAAGTCGTCTTCTGGGCCGGGTTCTGCCCGACACGGCGGACCTCTCGAGCGACCGCGTAACGCCGGCCGGCGACGTCGAAGACCAGCCGGACCGTGGCCCGGTTACTCGTCGGGGCCAGGGCGTCCCGGACCGCATTGCGTTTGCCCCAGCGAGGCACCGTGCCGTACAGGGCGAACACGATCGCGTCGATGACGGTGGACTTGCCTGAGCCGGTGGGCCCGACCAGGGCAAAGTAGTCGACCTGGTCCCAGTCCACCACGGTGGGCTCGCGGAAAGAGGCGAAGCCGTGCAGGTCAAGCCGGACCGGTCTCATGATGCCCCCTGCGCCAGTTCGTCGTCGATCTGCGTGAACAGGGCCATTAGCTGGGGGTCGGCGATCCCCTGCTGTTCCAGGTAATCACCGAACAGCTGCGCCGGGGTCCGGCCCCGGTGCTGGGAGGTTACCCGGGCCCGGGTGCCGGCAAAGTCCGGGTGGATCCGGACCTCGAGCGCGTTCGGCAGCCCGGCGAGGACCTGGTCGCGTAGGCCAGCGCGGGTCTTCTCCCGCAGCACCACCCGGAGCCAGTCCTGGGCCGTCTGCGGGGCCTGGGCCAGGACCTCGTCCAGGGTTCCGCTCACCGTACGCAGTCGCCGCGCCGACCGAATCCGATGGTCACTCACCGTGGCCGGCCGACCCACCATGGCCTCGACCAGGCAGACCACCGGGGTGTTCTGCTCCTCACCGAAGTCGACCGCGATCGGGGAACCGCAATAGTGCACGGGGCAGGCAGCCGGCAGCTGCTGACGACGATGCAGATGCCCGAGGGCGACATAGTGGGCCTCGGGCGGGAAGGCGGTAGCCGGGACGTGGTATTCGAAGATGCTCTGCGCTTCCCGCTCTCCGCCACCCATCCGGCCACCAGTGCAGGTCAGGTGGGCGATGACCAGGTTCACCGCGTCCGGGGTGAAGCCCTGCGCCAGCTCGGCCAAGATCTGGCGGATCGCGGCGTCGTAGCGGCCAGAGTTGGCGGCCGGGTCCTGAGAAACGATCTGTTCGGCCTTGACCGCATAGCGTCGCGGTAGAAACGGCAGCAGCGCCACATTGACCTGCTCCCCCGTCCCGCGGGCCGTGAACGTGTGAACCCCGCCATCACCGCGGCGGCGGACCCGACCGGCCAGGGTGATCCCAGCTAGCCGCATCAGCGGCCGGTACGCCTCGAAGGTCTCGGGATGGTCATGGTTGCCGGCGATCACGATGACCTCGGCCCCGGTCTGACCCAGTGCGATCAGGGTCTGGTTCACCAATTGCTGGGCCGGGGCACTCGGGCTGGCCGAGTCGTAGATATCACCGGCCACCAGCACCGCGTCCACCTGTTCGGCACGGGCCAGGTCGACGATCTCGCCCAGCACCTGCCGATGCTCGTCGAGGCGGCGGCGGCCTCTTAGGGTCTTGCCGACGTGCCAGTCACCGGTATGGATGAATCGCATCGGGCACCTCCGTTAGTAGGGGATTTCGTCGGTGGCCAAGGAGGCGAAAATGTCACCGACGGCAGCGGCCGGGCTGCTGGCCGCCTCAGCCGGGCGGGTCGCCCACGCCGGGAACGGGAACTCCACCGCCAACGGGATCGGGATCTCCGGCTGCGCCACGAACATGGTCCCGGGCCGGACCAAAGTGGCTCGCTGCCGCTGGGAGGCCGGCAGGAAGCCGTACTCCGGGCGGGAGGCCTCGGCCGGGTCGAGGCGGCCCACCACCCGTACCGAGCAGTTGGCGACGATCCGGCGCTCGACTTCACTCGCAGTCTGCTGGGCGCCGATCAGGATGATGCCCAGCGAACGACCCCGCTCGGCAATGTCAAGCAGCACATCTTTGATCGGGGATCGTCCCTCCCGAGGGGCGTACTTGTTGAGCTCATCCAGCATGGTGAACAGCAGCCCGGATGGCCCGGCCTCCTCCTTCAGCCGCGTCTGCTGATCCAGCACCACCCCGACCACGAACCGTTGGGCCCGTTCCGGCAGGTTGTGCAAGTCGACCACCGTGACCTGCGCCTCGGTCGTGATCCGGCCGGTGGTGGTGGCGCTCAGATCGCCGCGGATGATCGGCCCCAAAGCCCGCTGTGAGGACCGCAGCCGCCGAATGAAGGCGTTGATGGTCCCCGACCCGGTCACCGGACCGGCCCAGGCGGGTCGGGTGGCGTCGTCCTCCAGTTTCTCGCAGATCACGTCGATCAGCTGGGCCCAGGTCGCCGCCAGCCGTCCGTCGACGCTGACCGCGCCGTCGCTGCCGGCTGGTTCGGCATGAACCCGCAATTGGGTCGCCACCTGGTGGAGCACCATCGTGTACTGGTTGCGTTCATCCTCGGCATCAGCGAAGACGAAACGCAGCAGTTCGTGTTCGCAGAACTCCTGCAGAGTCCACCAGAACGGGAGCACCCCGACCGGTCGGGAACTGACGTGCGGCCGGCCGGTCCGATCACCCGGCATCGGCGGCGCGAACAGGGCGACCGAGGCGAACGGTTGAGCCTCCAGCCCGAGCCGCTGGTACGCCTGACGCAGCCGCTCGTCAACCGCCCGGTTCGGGGTGTCCAGGAACAGCAGGTCCTCCCCCTTGACGCTGAACACCAGGGCCTTGGCGTTAAGTGCCCGCCCGGCCAGGGCCCCACCGGTAAACAGCGAATACAGCAGAAACAACGCGAAGCTGGTCTTGGTGGCCACGCCGGACACCCCGGAGATGGAAACGTGGGCGCCGCGGCTGCCATCCAGGAAATCAAGGTTCACGTACACCGGGTTGCCGTCACGGCCGAGCCCGAAACAGACCTGGCGTTCCATCCGGTCGAAGGAGAGAGCCAGTTCACGCTCCTCGCCAGTGGCGCGCCGGACCTGGGCACCCGGACACGGCGGTACGTAGCATTCAGGATCGACCCGGGTGGTGGAGATCTGCGCTAGTTCCTGCACCTGAGCCGGGAGCACGCCGTCGTTGATCAGAAAGACGTCCGAGTCGAAGGCGGCCCCTTCGTGGCGTGACCGCACCTCGGTCACGATCCCGCAGACCCGGACCGGTCCCACCCCCGGCACGACGCGCTGGGTGACGACGACGTCGTCTAACTGCAGGTAGGCGTCGGGCAGCACAGCCACCCGGAACGTCAACGGGGTCGCGTCCTCGGTCCCGGCGACCAGCCCGACAAGACGGTCGGTGCCTGCCTGATCCTCCACGGTTGCTGCCTTCCTCACGCTCGCCTTCCACACCTTAGAGGCGTCGGCCGACAGAACCGCCGATACCATCGGCCATTCATTCGGAGGCTTCTGTCATCTGGGCTGGGCTTAACACAGGTCCCGGCTAGGCTGGCTCACCGGAACCGAAGGGAGCAAGGTGAGGCAGCTCGCAGAGTGGGTGCTGAGCACGTCGGGCGATCCAGTCGCCTACCTGGTGCTCGGGCTGCTCGTGGTCTGTGATGGCCTGCTCCCGATCGTCCCATCCGAGACCACCGCTGTGGCCTTCGCGACATTTGTCCGGAGCAACCACCCCGAATTGCTGCCCTACTTGCTGCTGGTGGTTTGGGTCGGAGCCTGGATCGGCGACAACCTGGCCTACTTTGTTGGGCACAACCGCTGGCTGCGGGAGTCTCGGCTACTCAAAGGCCCCAAGATCAGCAAGGCCCTACACTGGGCCCATCAAAGGTTCGCCCAGCGAGGGGTGGCGATCATCGTGATCGCCCGATTTCTGCCGGTATTCCGGGTCGCGGTCAACATTACCGCCGGGATGGTCGGCGTACGGTGGACTCGCTTCCTCGCCCTGAGCAGCGTCACTTCGGCCGTCTGGTGCTCCTACATCGTGGGCTCCGGCTGGGTCGCCGGACGCTGGTTCCATCACCACCCGATCTTGTCGATTGTCGCGGCCGCCGCGGTCTCGACGGTGATCGGATGGGTCGTCGACAAGCTTGCCCAACGCATCGTCCTGCACCGCCACCCGGACCGGTCCAGCTTGGTCGAGGACGATGAGCCGTACGAGGACCAGCCGGCACGCCGCCGCGCCAGCCTCAGGCGGCCTGAACCCGGCCAAGCCTCTTAAGCGTCACGGCCGACGGTGGTTCTCGATCAGCCGTTTCAGCCCCTCCGCCCCGCCGTTGAGATGCACCACGTGCTGCGGCAACTGCTCCAAGCCCACGAAACGCTCGGGTCGGGCGGGTTCGAAGCCCAGCGCCTCGACCACGGTCTGGGAGAACTTCACCGGCAGCGCGGTCTCCATCACCAGCATCGGCTCGTCCCCGATTCGTTCCCGAGCCACCTTCACCCCGTCGGCGGTATGCGGGTCGATCACCACCCGGTACCGCTCGTGGACCAGTCGGATCGTCTCCACCCGGTCGGCATGGGTTGAGGTCCCCGCCTCAAAACCGAATCGCTCCTGCTGCTGCTGGAAGGCCGGCTCCCGCGACAGGTCGAACCGACCGCAGCGGACCAATTCCTCCCCGAAGAGGGTGCGGATCCGATCCTGGTCACGGCCCATCAGATCAAAAACGAACCGCTCCACATTAGAAGCCTTAGAGATGTCCATCGACGGACTGGAGGTCTGGAAGGTCTCCGCCCCGCCCCGAACCCGGTATTCGCCAGTCTGGAAGAAATCAGCCAGCACGTTATTCTCGTTGGTCGCCAACACCAACCGTCGGATCGGCAGGCCCATCTGCCGGGCCACATGGGCGGCGTAGATGTTGCCGAAATTGCCGCTGGGCACGCAGAACGACACTTCGTCGGTCTCGGTGGTGGTGGCCCGCAGCCAGGCCACCACGTAGTAGACCACCTGCGCCACCAGCCGCCCGACATTGATCGAGTTGACCGCCCCGACCCGGTGCCGGGCCTTGAAGACCGGGTCAGCGAAAACCTCCTTGACCAGGTCCTGGCAGTCGTCGAAGACCCCGTCCACCACGACGTTGACGATCCCCGGATCCGCCAGGCTGTACATCTGGGCCTGCTGGAAAGGGGTCATCCGCCCGGCGGGGCTGAGCATGAAGACCTGAACCGCGGCTTTGCCAAGCATCGCGTGCTCGGCCGCCGAACCAGTGTCGCCCGAGGTGGCCCCGACGATCGTGATCTGCTCGCCGCGACGTTCCAATTCATACTCGAAAAGCTGGCCCAGCAACTGCATCGCCAGGTCTTTGAAGGCCGCCGTCGGCCCGTTCGACAGGTGCACCAACCAGAGCCCGTCGCCGAGTTCGCTGACCGGCACGATCTCGGGTCCAGCGAAGGTCTCCTCGGTGTACGCGGCCGTGATCAGCCGCCGCAGATCGTTCTGCTCGATGTCGTCGATGAACAGCCGCAGCACCTGCTCCGCGAGCGCCGCGTACCCGTCGCCGGTCAGCACCTGCCGCCACTGTCGTAGCGTCGCGGCGTCGACTCGGGGGTAGGACTCAGGCAGGTACAGGCCACCATCGGGGGCCATCCCGGCCAGCAACACGTCACAGAACGGCAGGCCCGGCTCGCCTCGGCCGCGGGTGGAGACGTACCGCATCAGTGCCGGCACCCCCCCGCCAGCTGGCGTAGCTGCTCCACCATGGCGTCAGGATCGTCGGCCCGGTACACGGCCGAGCCGGCGACGAAGGTGTCAGCGCCGGCCTCGGCGCACCGCTCGATGGTCTCCGCCGAGACCCCACCATCGACCTGTACCCAGATCTCCAACCCGGCCTGGGAGATGAGTTCGCGGATCCGACGGATCTTCGCCAGCACTAGGTCCAGGAACCGCTGGCCGCCGAAGCCGGGCTCGACGCTCATACACAAAACCATGTCGACCTCGCCCAGGATCGGGGCCACCTGTTCGGCCGGGGTCGCCGGGTTCAGCCCCACCCCAGCCCGTACCCCCAGGCCGCGCAGGGTACGAGCCAGCCGGACCGGCGCCTGGGCAGCCTCCAAGTGGAAGGTCACCGATTCGGCGCCGGCCTGCCCAAACTGCGGCGCCCACCGGTCCGGGTCCTCGATCATCAGGTGGATGTCGAGCATCTGGCTGGTAGTACGCCGGATCGCCTCAACCACCGGCAGCCCGATCGTCAGATTCGGCACGAAGTGGTTATCCATCACGTCTACGTGGATCGCGTCGGCGCTGGGGATCTTGGCGATCTCACCGGCGAGGTCGGCGAAATCGGCGTTCAGGATGCTGGGCGTGATGCGGATGGACACCGGCTCACTCTAGCGGCGCCGCCGGTGGGGTTCCGCGTCGCAGCAGCGCGCAGAACATGGCATCGGTGCGGTGACGGTGTGGCCAGAGTTGGATGAACGGTCCGCGGGCGAGGTCATCGACCTCGCCGAGGTACGACCGGGCGTCGAGCACGGTGACGTCTGCGCGTCGTTGCTGCACCGCACGTACCACCTGCTCGGTCTCGGCCGGGTGCGGCGAGCAGGTGACATAGGCCACGACCCCACCCGGCCGGGCCGCGTCCAAGGCACTGCCGAGCAGGGCCTCCTGCAGCGGCACCAATTGCTCCAGGTCCGACTCCTGGCGACGCCACCGGGCGTCGGGGCGGCGTCGCAGGGCTCCGATCCCGGTGCACGGAACGTCGGCCAATACCCGGGCGAAAGTCCCTGGCCGCCAGGCGGGGCGGGTCCCGTCGGCGGCCACCACCAGTGGTGACAGGTCGGCCCCGTCCGGGCTGCGGTAGCCGGCATAGCCTCGCAGTGCCTGCGCCACCAGCCGGGCCCGGTGCGGCTGCCGCTCGGCCGCCACCAGCCGCTCGGCCCGCTCGGCCGCCAGACCGGTCAGCAGTGCCGCCTTCCCGCCAGGGCCGGCGCATAGGTCCAGCCACGGCCCATCCGGAGCCGCTACCCGAGACAGCGCCACCGCCACCAGCTGCGAGCCCTCGTCCTGTACCCCGGCCCGGCCCTCACGGACTGCGCTCAGCTGGGCAGGGTTACCCGAGATCATCGCCGCGTACGGCGACCAGGCGCCCGGTCTGGCGCCCTCGGCCACTAGCTCGGCCAGCGAGGCCAGGCCCGGCCGGGCCGCGAGCGTGGTGTCGGGAGGCTGATTATTGGCCTCCATCACCTGTCGTGCGCCGACGCTGCCGAGTACCTCGGTGAAGGCCTGCGCGACCCAGATCGGATGGTGGTGGCGGATCGCCTGCTCCTCGACGCCGTCCAACCCCTCGGCCAGCAGGTCGACCCACGCGGCTAAGTCATGCGCCACGACCCGGCGCAGCACCGCGTTGACGACTCCGGTGGCGCGTTCCCCGACCTCTGCGGCGACCAGGTCCACCGAGGAGGTCACCGCCGCATGGGCCGGGACCCGCGTCGACAGCAGCTGGTGGGTTCCGAGCCGGAGCACGTCCACCACTGCCGGCTGCAGCGAGGCCAGGGGCCGCCCGGCAGCTCGTTCGAGGATCGCGTCGTAGGTGCCCCGCAGCCGGCAGGTGCCGTTCAGTAGCTCGGTCGCGAAGCCGGCGTCACGTTCGTCGAGGCGACGCCGGGTCACGAGGTCACCCAGCACCAGGTTGGCGTAGCCGTCGGCGGCGTTCACCGCCCGCAGTGCGTCGTACGCGGCCCGTCGGGCCGGGTCGATGCCGCGGGCTCGGCGCGGGCGAGACGGTCGCCGGCCACGGCTCACGTGAAGACCTCGTCGCCGGCGAGCCGGGCGCCGCGGGCCCAGTCGGGCCCAGTCATCGGGCGTTTGCCGAGCGGCTGCACCTGGAGCAGTCGTACCGCGCCGGAACCGGCCCCGACCAGTACCTCGCGTCGGCCTGCCCGGATCCGGCCGGGCCCCAGGTCCTGCTCGACCGGTTCAGCGAGCAGCACCTTGAACCGTTCCCCGCCGTACCGGGTCCAGGCTCCGGGGTCAGGGTTTGCGGCCCGTACCAGCCGGTCAATCTCTACTGCGGTCTGGGACCAGTTGATCTGGACCTGCCCGGGGTCCAGTTTGGGCGCGTACGAGACGGGCCCGGCCGCCTGCGGGACCGGCCGCTGCCCGGCCGCCACTGCGTCCAGGGTCTGGACCAGCAGCTCGGCGCCCCGCTGCGCTAGCCGCTCTAAGAGCTGCCCGGCGGTGTCGTGAGGGCCGATCGGCTCGGTCAGGGTCTGGTAAACCGGCCCGGCGTCCAATTCCGGCACGATCTGGAAGGTCGTAGCCCCGGTGGTGTTCTCCCCGGCGAGCAGGGCCCGCTGCACCGGGGCCGCTCCCCGGTAGCGCGGCAGCAGTGAGAAGTGCAGGTTCACCCAGCCGTATTCGGCGATGGTGAGGACCCGCGGTGGCAGCAACGCCCCGTACGCGACCACCGGGCAACATTCGGGCGCGAGCTGCGCCAGCCGTTCTCGTAAGCCGGGATCGCGAGGATGGTCGGGGGTCAGTACCTCGACCCCGTTACGCAGGCCCCAGTCGGCGACCGGGCTGGGGACCGGGCGGCGGCTGCGTCCCCGGGCCGCGGCCGGCCGGGTGACCACGGCCGCCACGTCGTGGCGGGCGGCGATGGCCTCCAGGCTGGCCAAGGCGATCTGCGGGGTTCCCGCGAAGACGACACGCATGGCCGGCAGCCTACCGACGGACGCTGTATCTCAGCCCTACGCTGAGCCGATCGCCACCGTGCCCACGTCCATCGCGTTATTTCCATCGGCGGCCCTGGGCCGCTACCGTGCTCTTGGTGTCGAAGCCGACCTTATGTGGCTTTCCTCCCGAATCCTGCGCTCATACCCTGCTGTCTGCCGTCGATGCCAGCCCATATCCCGCACCTGACAGGCACTGGTCATGGGCAGTCTCACTCCACCGCGGCCGGGTCCACCTGGACCCGAAGCCGGCGCTGATCCTTACGGGCGGAGCGGCCCGCCTGGAAAGACTGCACGGCCCGAGAGAGCTGGGCGCCGGCGCTCAGCGGTGCCCGGGCGAACAGCCGGGAGGTCTGGTCGGTAGCAGCGACCGGTCCGAGGGCGGCGGATTCTGGGATGACCGCCAGCGCCTGGGCCAGTTCGGTCAGGATGTTCCACTCCCCCTCAGCCACGAGGAACCGTACCGCCGGCGGGAATCCGGCCTCGGCACGTTCGGCTAGTTCCCGGCTGGCGAAACCGGCTGGGTCAAGCCGCAGGAGCGCCTGGACCGCACGAGACTGGTGCGGCCCGACCAGCAGCACGGTGCCCCCGTCGGCCCCGGGCCGTACCAGCGCGACCGCCCGCAACCACCGTCGTACGGCCTCCTCCCCGGCTCGCAGGTCGGGTCGGCCCAGCAGCGTGTTGGCATCGAGCAGCAGCGCCGCCGCGTACCCACCCTCGGCCGGCGGCTCAGCACCCGGGGTCGCCACCACCAAGGCCGGCTCGGCATCCACCTGGTCCAGTACCCGGTCCTGAGCCGAGCGGCGTACCACGACACCAGGGAAAGCCCGGCCCAGTTCCTCCGCGGTCCGTTCCGCTCCCACCTGGTGGGAACGCAGCCGGGTCCCCTCGCATTCACCGCAGCGCCATCCGGTGACTACCCGCCCGCACCAGCGACAGCCCAGCTGCGGGACGGGCCGGTCTAGGCCCCGGTCGCTGCGCAGCGGCCCGCCGCAGGCTGGGCACCGGGCCCGGCTGCCGCAACCGGCGCAGCTGATGGCGGCCAGGTACCCGGCCCGGGGTACCTGGACCAGCACGGGGCCCTGGGCAAGCCCGGCACGGGCCACGGTGAACGCCTCCCGCGGCAGCCGGGCAACCCGGGCTGCCGGGTCCCGATCCAAGGCAGCATCGTCGTCTCGGCTGACCCGAACGGCCGGCGCAAGACGCCGAACCCGGTCCGGGGCCAGGTCAATCGGCGCTAACCAGCCCCGTTCCACCCACGACTGAACCTCGCAGGTCCGGCCGTACGCAGCGATCAGCAGAGCCGCCCCAGTCAGGTTGCTGCGGATCGCCGCCACATCGCGGGCATGCGGGTACGGTGCCCGCTGCTCGGCGTGCAGATCGTCCCCGTCATCCCAGACACACAGCAGCCCCAGATCGACCACCGGCGCGAAGACCGCCGACCGGGTCCCGACCACAACCCGCGCCTGTCCGCGCAGGCCGCGCAGGAAGGCACGGTAGCGGGCCGAGGCTCCCAGTTCGGCCGTCTGCCGCACCACCCAGGCCTTTCCGACCCCAGCCTCCACCACTGACGCCACGCGGGTGACGTCGCGGGTGTCCGGGACGACCACCACCGCGCTACGGCCTGAGGCCAGGGTCGCGACCGCGGCCGCCGTGATCCCGCCGGCCCAGTCCCCGACCGGCGCCGCAGCCGGGACCACCGTCCAGGCAGCCCGCGGCGAACCACCGGCCCGCAGCCGAGCCAGAAAAGCCTCGCCCTGCGGATACCACCCGAGCGCCCCAGGCTCGACCGGCGCCGGCGTCCATTCCGGCGCCGGATGGACCGGTGCGGTCTCGGTACTGGCATGCCGCGGCGGGACCGCCAACCGGACAACATCGCTGAAGGTGCCGCCGTAGTGGTCGGCCACCGCCCTCACCAGCGCCGCTGAGACAGGCGGAAGTACCGGCTCGGCGCTGACGCTGCGAGCCAGCGGGGCCAGGGATTCCTGTTGCGAGACGGCGACCCGTTCCACCACAAAGCCGCTAACAATCCGGCCGGCGAACCGGACCCGAACCCGGGACCCCACCACCGCGGTCTGGTCCATCTCAGGCGGAACCGCATAGTCGAACGGCCGGTCCAAGTGCGGCAGGCCAAGATCGACGTACACCCGGGCAACGGGCAGCGAGATCTCGGTCATGCGTTCACCCTAGAACCCTGGGCTGACGGTTTTCCCGGGCAACAGTGGCCCCGGGTACGCCCATGCCCGGGCCGGGCATGGTTCGTGGCTGAGGTCTACCCTTTGACTGCCTTGGCTAGGGCCTCGGCCCGGTCGGTCCGCTCCCAGGTGAGCTCGGGAAGTTCCCGGCCAAAGTGGCCATAGTTGGTGGTCAGCCGGTAGATCGGGCGCAGCAGGTTCAGATCCCGGATCAGGGCAGCCGGACGCAGATCGAAGACGCTGGTTACGGCCTGGCTGATCTGGTCCAGCGGCACCGATTCGGTCCCGAAGCAGTCGACGAACAGCCCGACCGGGTGGGAACGACCGATGGCGTACGCGACCTGCACCTCGCAACGGGTAGCTAGCCCGGCCGCGACCACGTTCTTAGCGACCCAGCGCATCGCGTACGAGGCGGAGCGGTCGACCTTGGATGGGTCCTTGCCGGAGAAGGCGCCGCCACCGTGGCGGGCCATGCCGCCGTAGGTGTCGACGATGATCTTGCGGCCGGTCACGCCGGCGTCGCCCATGGGGCCGCCGATCACGAACGATCCGGTCGGATTGACGTACACCTTCAGATCCGGCCGGGCGATCTCGTAGGTCGCCAGTACCGGGTCGATGACTTCCCGGCGGATGTCGGCGGCGATGCTGGCCTGGGTGACGTCGGCGCGGTGCTGCGTGGACACTACGACGGTGTCGATGGCGACCGGCCGGTCTGCGTCGTACGCGATCGTGACCTGGGTCTTGCCGTCGGGGCGCAGGTAGTCGAGCCCTCCGTTCTTGCGGACCGCGGTCAGCTTCTCCGACAGGCGGTGCGCGATGTCGATCGGCAGCGGCATCAAGGTGGCGGTGTCGTTGCAGGCGTAGCCGAACATCAGCCCCTGGTCGCCGGCGCCCTGGCTGTCGAGCGCGTCCGCTGAGCCTTCGGCACGCTGCTCCTCGGCCGTGTTCACGCCCTGGGCGATGTCGGGGGACTGCGAGCCGAGCGCCACCAGCACCGCGCAGGATTCCCCGTCGAAGCCGATATCAGAGGAGGTGTACCCGATCTCAGTTACCCGCTGCCGGGCGATCTTGGCGATGTCGGCGTAGGCCTCGGTGGTGACTTCGCCGGCCACCACGACCAGGCCGGTACTGACCAGGGTCTCGACGGCGACCCGGCTCTTCGGGTCCTGCTCCAGCAGGGCGTCGAGGACCGAGTCCGAGATCGAATCAGAGACCTTGTCCGGGTGCCCCTCGGTGACGGACTCCGACGTGAACAGACGCTGCACAGTTACTCCTTGATGGATTCGGGTCGAATGGGAGTCGGGCGATAGCACACCTCACCACCGACGCCCAAGGCGGTGAGGCTGGTGATGGACCCGACGGTTCCCTGGAGACCCGGACCCACCAGGATCTACAGGTCTGAGTCGCCGAACGGGTCACCGAAGACGAAGTCGGGATCGGCGACTGCCCCGGCCATCGCTGCGGCCTCAGCTTCGGGGTCGACCGGGGTGCAGTCCAACACTCCCGCGTTGATCTCCCGCAGCGCGATCGACAGCGGTTTCTCCTGGGCGGCAGTGTCCACCAGCGGGCCCACATTCTCCAGCAGGCCCTCCCCCAGCTGCGAGTAGTACGCGTTGATCTGCCGCGCCCGCTTAGCGGCAAACAGCACCAGCCGGTACTTGGAGTCGACCTGCGACAGCAGTTCGTCGATCGGGGGATTGATGATGCCTTCAGGGTGAACCGTCACTACGTACCTTCGCTCGTGAGTCGCTCGGGAACCTGCCGGGTGGCGTTGGTCTCATCCGAGCCCAGACCGAGTAACTGTACCAACTGGGCGACGGTGTCCGCGACCTCGTCGTTCACCACCGCGGCGTCGAACTCGTCCACCGCCGCCAGCTCATCGCGGGCCGTCTCCAGCCGCCGGGCCACGGTCGCGGCGTCCTCGGTGTCTCGGCCTCGCAGCCGGCGCTCCAATTCCTCCCAGCTCGGCGGCAGCAGGAAGACCTGATAGGCGCCCGGGAGACTGCGACGGATCTGTCGGGCGCCCGACAGATCCACCTCCAGCAGGACCTGCCGTCCAGCCGCGACAGCCTGCATCACCGGCTGGCGCGGGGTGCCGTACCGGTGCTGACCATGAACCGTGGCCCATTCCAGCAGCTGGGAATCAGCAACCATCTGGTCGAATTCGTCGTCGGTCACAAAGAAGTAGCTGACCCCGGCCACCTCTCCCGGGCGCGGCGCCCGAGTGGTGACCGAGGTGGACAGCCACACCTGGGGCTGACGCTGCATCAGGGCGGCGACCACTGTCCCCTTGCCGACCCCGCTGGGGCCGCAGAGGACAACCACCCGACCGGTCACAGCACCTCGGCCTTTAATGCCGCCATCTGGTGGCGGCCGAGCCCTCGGACCCGCCGGTTCAGGGGGATGTCGAGCCTCAGCATCACCTCGGTGGCCCGTTTCTCCCCCACCCACGGCACACACTTCAGCAGATCCATCACCTTGACGTGAGCGAGGACCTTATCGTTGTGAGCCTGATCCAGGGCCTCCTGCAGCGTGAGCTCTCGGTCTCGGACCCGTTTCTTAAACTGGGCACGAGCACGTCGGGTCCGCGCGGCGGCCTCTCGCGCACCCTTCATCTGCTCCGGCGAAAGCCGCGGCATCACCACCATCGTCTTCTCCGATCTTCCCCGCAGGGGCCCCAAGCACACGGGGACATCCTGCTCCTATCCCCGGATCGGTGGATCCCCACTCCACCGTGAACAATCTAGCCAACAATGGATCGTCAGGCGGTCAGGCCCGCAGCCACCGGGTCACGGCCGCACGCAGGTTCTGCGGCTCAGGCCCGGCCAGCAGCACCTCCCGGCTTACGGCGGGCAGCACCTGGGCAGCGGCTGCGGCGAAAACCTGGCGCAGACCGTCGATGGTGCCGCCCTGGGCACCGATCCCAGGCGCCAGGATCGAACCGGTGAACCCGCTCAGATCACAGCCCACGTCGGTGTGGGTGGCGCCGATCACCAGCCCGACCGCATCCTGGCCACTGGCAGCGTTGAGGGCGGCAGCGTCATCGACCATCGCCTGCACGACGGTACGCCCATCGACGCGAACCGCCTGCTGGATCTCACCGCCTTCGGGGTTGCTGGTACGGGCCAGTACGTACACGCCCCGCCCGGTGGCGTGGGCGGCTTCGAAAGCCGGCATCAGGGAGCCGAATCCCAGGTACGGCGACAAAGTCACCGCATCCGCTGCCAGCGCGGATCCGTCGCTGAGATATGCCCGGGCATAGGCTTGCATTGTCGAACCGATGTCTCCCCGTTTGACGTCCAAGATCACCAGAGCCCCGGCGGCCTGAGCTTCGGTGATCGTCTGCTCCAAGACCGCGATCCCGGCCGAGCCATGCGCCTCGTACAGCGCCGACTGCGGTTTGAAGGCCGCCACTCGATCCGCCAGGGCCGCCACCATCCCCCGCGATACCGCGGACAGCCCAGCCACCCCGTACGAGTGACCCCAGCGTTCGATCACGGCCGGGTGCGGGTCGATCCCGACGCACAGGGCGCCGACCTGGCTGATCCGGTCGGCCAGTCGCCGAGCGAATGTCATCTGCTCTTCCTGTCGGGTAGGGCGTTGATCTCGGTCACCAGGGCCACGCCGTGGTAGATGAAACCGGTGTAGACCTGCACCAGCCGGGCCCCAGCGTCGAACATCCGAGCAGCGTCAGCGGGGGTCATGATCCCGCCTACCCCAATCACGGGCAGCGTGGTGCTGGCGCAGATCCGACTCACCACCTCGAGCGCCCGGCTAGTCAGTGGAGCGCCAGACAGGCCGCCGGGCTGCGTCGCCTGCGGCTGGTCCGGCAGCGACAGGTGGTCACGGGCGAGGGTGGTGTTGGTGGCGATGATCCCTCGCCCGCCCTCATCGCCGACCACACCAACGACCTCATCCAGGTCCGCATCAGTCAGGTCCGGGGACACCTTGACGAAGATCGGGACTGGCCCCAGCGGATGCGGGATCTGGGCAGCCTCCCGTACCAGTGCCCGCAGCAGGCTGGCCAAGTGGGCGCGGCTCTGCAGATCCCGCAGACCGGGGGTGTTGGGACTCGACACGTTGACTGCGATGTAGTCGGCGTAGCGGGCCAGCATCCGAAAACTCGCGGTGTAGTCAGCGATCGCCTGTTCCATCGGGACCCGCCGAGTTTTGCCCAGTGAGATTCCCAGCGGAATCCCCAAGGTCGCCTCACCGCGGCGGACCCCCTGCGCGTACAGGTGATCTGCCAGGGCCTTAGCCCCGGCATTGTTGAAGCCCATCCGGTTGATGATCGCCCCCGACGCCCGCAACCGGAACACCCGCGGGCTGTCGTTACCCGGCTGCGGCAAGGCAGTCACGGTTCCGACCTCCGCGAAACCAAAACCTAGCGCGGCCCATGCCGGCCCGCATCGGCCATTCTTGTCCAGCCCGGCGGCCACCCCGACCCGTCCTGGGAACCGGACCCCCGCGACGGTCGTGGGCCGGTGCGGTCGTCCGCAGGCCGCGCGCAGCAGCGCCAATTGGGCCGGTGAGGCGCTGACCCGAGCCAAGCGTCCGATGAGTTCGTCGTGGATCGCTTCCGGATCTGCCCCATGTCGGTTGAACAGGACGGGGCGCAGCAACGAGGCGTACCCCGTTCGCAACAGCGAACTTCGCAGCGTCATGAGTCCTCCGATGCTGTCTGGACCGAGCCTCGACACGGCAGCGGACGGATGGTGATGCCACCACCCACCGCCGTGTCATTGGCCCCCACCTGGATCGCCAAGACCAGTGGCCCTCCTGAGAGCGCAAGTCCGCCAACCCAGCTGTCATGCGTGAGAGCAGGATCTCCGCGGTCGAGATCGGCACGGACTCTAGCAGTCGCGGTCGCGGTGACGTCGTTTATTCCGGTCCGCAACTGGCTGTTCGTTGCAGCGCCAGGCACGTCTGCTCGCGAGACACTCTGGTCACGTTGCCTCACAGGCGACCCGTCCAGCCCGGGATCTCAACCGGTGTAGTGCCCGGCCAGGTCAGCCACCAGGTGGCTGGAACGTGGGGAGATGTTGGCAACCGACAGGCCACCCGAATTACTGAGTCGCAGCTGGGTGAAGTTGGCCACCGTCTGTCCGGAGCCGAAATTCACCGTCGAGGCGGTGGGCCGGTTCCGGTCGGCCGGCCAGACCACGAGATACCCGGCTGCTCCCGGCTGGGTCACGGTCAGATTCATGGCCACCGCGCCGGCACCCGGACGGTGAGGATTGACCCCGATGCTGGCATTGGCGCCGACCGCGCCGGGGTAGCCGATCTGGGCGCGGGTGTCCAGGATCCGTTCCGGGCGCTCGGCCGGTACGAAGCCACCGCGCATCCTCACCTCACCGGCGACGAAGGAACCCGAGACATCAACCACGACGTGGACCGGGCCGGCCGAGCCGTTGCGGATCCGAATCCGCCCGTCGCCGCCGACCCGGACTACCGCGAAGTTGGCGACCGTCTGGTGCGAACCGAAATTGACGCTAGACGTGGCGGGAACGGCCTGCCCGGCCGGGTAGGCGGTGAGATAGCCGGCCCGGGCGGCCCCCGTCACCGTCAGGTTCAGCGCCACCGCCGAGGCACCGGCAGCGACCCGCGCCTCGACCTCTCCCCCGGCCGGGACCGCGGCCGTGGTCCGGGTGTCGAGGACCCGAGACGGCTCTAATCCCTGGTAGCTGCCCGGTGTCGGGCTGGCGGCTGGGGCCCGGTAGTAGCCCGTCACGTCCACCACCACGTGGCTGGTGCCGATGGACCGGTTAGCGATGGTGACGCTACCGTTGCCGCCGACCCGGACTACCGAGGCATTAGGCAGGGTCTGGCCCCGGCTGAAGTTGAGGATCGAGGCGACAGGCTGGCTGCCAGTCGGATAGGCGGACAGGTACCCGACGGTCTGCGGCTGGGTCACCGTGATAGTTATCGCGATCGCCGCAGCATCGGCGGGAATCCCGTTACGGCCGGCGATCTGCAGATCCACTGTCCCGTTCGGTCGCAGCGGTGACGAGAATCGGGTGTCGAGGTAGCGGGTCGGGGCCAGCGCCACGAAGCCGCCAGGATCGGCCACCGACGGGCTCGGATCATGGGTGGCGTCGTAGACGTACAAGTTGTACCGCTGCATGATCGAGATCACCTGGTCCGGGTAAGCCGGGTCGGTGGCGTAGCCACCCCGGGCGACCTCCCGGATGAACTGATCGGGGTTGTCCCTGTAGGCGAAGGCCGGGGCGTACCAGCGTCGGCTGGTCAGGAAGTGCCCGTGGTCGAGGAACGAATCACCCGCGTTGGCATAGGTACGGAACTTGCTGACTACCGGCCGCGGGATCCCCTTGTCGTACTCGAGTGAACTCTTCGCGTAGCAGCCCGTCTCGTACGGGCCTTTAGCGCCCGACTTGCACTTGATCCCAAAGTAGTTGTGGACCTTAGTCGACAACTCCGATCGTCCCCAGCCAGATTCCAGGATCGACTGTGCGATCGCCACCGAGGTCGGCACCCCATACTGCGCGGTCTCGCGCTGCGCCAGCGGTACCGCGAATCGGATGTACGCCGCAGTGTCCACTGCGGCCTGCGCCCCCGGCACCGCCAACAGCCCCACCAGCAGCACGACAATCAGCCCGATCTTCGTCGGTCTCCCCCTCAGCACCTCTCTATTAAGGCCCAGCGAGAGCACAAAACCCAAACCTGGCGACGAGTATCGATCATCGGTCGAGACATCGGTGAGGTTCCCGCGGCCGTCACGAGGCTTCCTCACGGGTTTCAGTGATGCTAGCGTTGCGAAAGTGACCGAGCCTGAGCCCCCCGATCTCCCATTCGCCCAGCGACCCACCGAGACCGCGCCTGGCCACTGGGTGCTAGCGCGAGCTGGCAAGCGTGTGCTGCGCCCAGGCGGGCTCGGCCTGACCCGGGCGTTGCTGTCTCATTGTGAACTGGCCGGGCGCCAGGTGGTGGAACTCGCCCCGGGGCTGGGACGCACCGCCAAGGAGATCCTGGCCACAGGCCCTGCCTCGTACACCGGCGTTGACCGGGATCCGGCGGCGGTCAGGCAGGCCCGCACGGTGGTGGCCCCATTCGGTGGGCAGGTCGTCGAGGGTCAGGCCGGCGCCACCGGCCTGGACGACGAATCGGCCGATGTGGTGATCGGCGAGGCGATGCTCACCATGCAGAGCCCACGCGGCAAGGCCGAGATCGTCGCCGAGGCGGTTCGGGTGCTGCGGCCGGGCGGCAGCTACGCGATCCATGAGCTGGGTCTGACCCCGGACAGCATCGACCCCGAGATCCAGACCGAGGTGTCGAGGGCCTTGGCGCGGGCGATCCACGTCAATGCTCGTCCGCTCACCCGGGCCCAGTGGTCGAGCCTGCTCCACGAGCAGGGCCTGGTCGTGGAATGGACCCAGACTGCCCCGATGGCCTTGCTCCAGTTCCGCCGGAATTTGGCCGACGAGGGGCTGGGTGGGGTGACCCGGATGCTGTGGAATCTGCTGCGTCAGCCTGATCTGCGCCGTCGGGTGCTGGCGATGCGTTCCACCTTCCGCCAGTATCAGGATTCGATGTGCGGGATCGCGCTGGTTGCTCGTAAACCACTGCCCGAGAAGAAAGGACCTGCTGATGACTGAGAACCTGACCCTGTCGGTGGTGCCCCAGGTGGCATCACTGATCCAGATCAACCCCGAGGCCACCGTCTCACGTACGGTGATGCAGGCCGAGACCTGCCGTGCGGTGCTGTTCGCCTTCGACGCCGGCGAAAAATTGAGCGAGCACACCGCGGCGATGCCCGCAGTGCTGTCGGTCCTGGAGGGTCGGCTGCTGATTACGGCGGACGGCCGAGACGTCGAACTTGTCCCCGGTGACCTGATGCACTTTGGGACTCGGCTACCGCACGCTGTGGAGGCGTTGGAACCCAGCAAGCTGCTGTTGCTGATGCTGGATCCGCGCGAATCCGGGTCCGGCAAGGCCGAGTCCTAAGACGATGCCGGGCCTGGTTCTTCCCGGGCCCGGCATCGTTGTGGACATTCTCAGTCGTGCGCCGCGGCCGCGATCTTGCCGAGGAGCCCATGCAGAAAGGCCGGCGAGTCGTCAGTCGACAATTCGGCAGCCAGCTCCACCGCCTCCGAGATCACTACGGCCGCATCGGTGCGCTGCCATCCCAATTCGTACGTCGCCAGCTGGGCGATGACCCGGTCCACCCGTGGCATCCGACGTAGTGTCCAGCCTGTCGACAAGCGGGCCTGGATCCGCCGATCAATCTGCTGCCGCTGTTCGGCCACCCCCCGGACCAGGGTCTCGGTGAACTCCCGTACGGGCGGCTCGGCCTGCACGATACGCTCCGCCAGCGTCGTCATCGGATCGGTCTCGCGCAGGTCGGACTCGAACAGGATCTCAACCGCATGCTGGCGGGCCTTGTGCCGGGCGGAGCCGCTGCGACGCTGGTCGGGGCGTTGCGGGTTAGCGCTCACACCCGGCCGAGGTAACTGCCGTCGCGGGTGTCGACCTTGACCCGCTCACCGGTAGTGATGAACAGCGGCACCTGGATCTGCAGCCCAGTCTCGACCGTGGCCGGCTTGGTACCGGCGCTGGAACGATCACCCTGCAGACCGGGCTCGGTGTAGGTGACCTCCAATTCCACCGAGGTCGGCATCTGGACGAACAGCGGATTACCCTCGTGCAGGGCGACGGTAGCGGTCCCGTTTTCCAGCAGGTAGTTCACCGCGTCCCCCATCAGTTCCCTGCTGAGGGTGAGCTGGGTGTAGTCCTCGGTGTCCATGAACACATACCCGTCACCATCGTGGTACAGGTATTGCATCTCGCGCCGGTCGACCGTGGCCGTATCGACCTTGGTGTCGGAGTTGAAGGTGTGATCCTTGATCTTGCCCGTGAGGATGTGCTTGATCTTGCTGCGCACCACGGCATTGCCCTTACCGGGCTTGTGGTGCTGGAACCACAACACCTGCCACAACTCGCCATCAAGGTCGAGCACCATGCCATTCTTCAGGTCGTTGGTCGAGGCCACAAAGGATCCCTTCGGTCGGTCGCGGGGCATACCACATAGGGGCGATCCCGGTAGAGCCGCCACGATGGCGACGCCCCACTCTACCTGCTGCTGGCGGGCCCGGCCGCATCACGCCTGGGGCCGGGCCCGCTCAGAGCTCAGTCGTCGACCAGGATCACGTACAGCTTGCGGGGGCCATGGACCCCGTCGACTCGGGAGAGTTCGATGTCGCTCGTCGCCGAGCCGCCGGAGATCCAGGTCAGCGGCTGGCGCTGCTGTACGGCCGGCTTCACCACCTGTACCGCCTCTGGCACGTCGGAGACTACTTGACTGGCCCGGATTACGCAGACGTGTCGATCTGGGACCAGGGTGATCGCTCGGCGGCCCTGATCGGGCAGGTGGGTCAGCACGATCGTTCCAGTGTCAGCCACCCCGCAGGCTGCCGCAGTGACCACGGCATCAGTGGCGTCGAGCTGGGACTTCGACAGCTGCGGCTCGTCGACCTGGACTTGCATGCCGGCCTTGGCGATCGCCTCCTGCCAGGACCGGTCCAGCCCCGGCGGAACCACCACAGATTTCTCGGCACCGGTGGCTTGCAGCCCGGCCACGACCGCTGCCGCCACCTCTTTCGGACGGACCCGGACCACGGTGGCCTGGTAGTCCTCCACCTTCTCGACGAAAGTACCGACCACGTCCTCCATGGCGATCCCGGTGCCGTACTGCCAGGTGATCGGCACATCGGTCTCGGGATTCGGGTCGGTGATGTCGGAGGTGGCCTGACGAATCCTGGCGAGGATCTCGGTACGGGCGTCGGTGGTCATCACCGGGCCTCCTTTCGCTTCGACCACCAGGAGCGGAATGTCTCCTTCGGGACAGTGTCGACATCTCGGTATTTCAGCCACCGGTTCGCCACCGGAACCGGGATCGGCCCCAGCGACTTGCCACGCAGCATCTTCCCCGCGCTGCGGGAACCCCACTGCACCTTTTCAAAGTGTTTGGCGTTGCCCATCACCCAGGAGGCCACCTTCATCAGCGCCATCTCGGCGGCGACCTCCCGATCGTGGGGGATCCGGTCCGCCTTCTCGGCCTGGACCACCTTGTGACGCAGGTGGATCAGGATGTCGATGAACGGGATCTTGACCGGGCAGACCTCGGCGCAGGCGCCGCACAGCGAACAGGCGTACGGCAGTGCCCGGTCGACTGGGTCGTCGACCCCGCGCAGCTGAGGATTCAACGCCGCCCCGATCGGGCCCGGGTAGACCGATCCGTACGCATGCCCACCGGCCCGTTCGTACACCGGGCAGATGTTGATGCAAGAGGCGCACCGGATGCAGCGCAGCACCTCCCGCCCGACCTGGTCGGCCAGCACATTGGTACGACCATTGTCGAGGAAGATGATGTGCTGCTCCTGCGGACCGTCACCGGGGGTGACGCCGCTCCAGACCGAATTGTACGGGTTCATCCGCTCACCGGTCGCCGAACGCGGCAACAGCTTGAGGAAAACCTCCAGGTCGTCGAAGGTCGGCAGCACCTTCTCGATCCCCACGATCGAAACCAGGGTGTCGGGCAGGGTGAGGCACATCCGGCCGTTGCCCTCGGATTCGACGATCACCAAGGAGCCGGTGTCGGCGATCACGAAGTTGCCGCCAGAGACCGCCATCTCGGCGCGTAGGAACTTCTCCCGCAGGTGCAACCGGGCCGCGTTGGCCAGCTCCGGTGGGTTCTCGGAGATGTCCTCTGGGGCGGGGCGCCCGTAGTTCTTCATCTCTCGTCTGAAGATCTCGCGGACCTCGGCGCGGTTGCGGTGGATCGCTGGCACCACGATGTGGGAGGGGCGATCATGCCCGAGCTGGACGATCAGCTCAGCCAGGTCGGTCTCCCAGGCGGCGATCCCCTGCTCTTCCAGGTATTCGTTGAGGTCGGTCTCCTGGGTGGTGATCGACTTGATCTTGACGATCTCATCGAGATGCTTGGCCTTGGCAATGTCGACGACGATCTGGTTGGCCTCGGCGGCGTCTCGGGCCCAGTGGACGTGGACTCCGTTGGCAGTGAGGTTCTCCTCGGCCTGCTGCAGGTAGATGTCCAAGTGACGGGCGGTCCGGTCTTTGATCGCCTGGGCCGCGTCGCGTAGGTCTTCCCAGTCGGGTGACTCCGAGACCCGCAGGGCGCGCTTGTTGCGGATCGTGGTGGTGGCATTGCGCATGTTCTTGCGCTGGACGCCCAGTTCCAGTTCGTGCTTGACCGCTTTGGAGAACTTCGGCATCCCTAGGAAGGTCCCGGGATGGTCGGGGGCCGGGGTCAGGCGGGCCACACCATGGTTGCCGGCGCTGATCCGACGCAATTCGGTGCTCATTGCTTCAGTCCTCCTCGGTATTGGCCAAGATCTCGGCGATATGGATCGGCTTCACCCCGGACCGCTGCCGGGCCAGGACCCCGCCGATGTTCATCAGACAGGAGTTATCCCCGGCGACGACGTACTCGGCGCCGGTCTCACGTACGTGGCGGGCCTTGTCCGAGGCCATGGCAGCGCTCATGTCGTGGTTCTTGACGCAGAAGGTGCCCCCGAAGCCGCAGCACTGGTCGGCATTGGGCAAGTCGACCAACGTCATCCCGCGCACCTTGCTGAGCAGTCGGTACGGTCGCTCACCCAGCTTCAGCAGCCGAGACCCATGGCAGGACGGGTGGTAGGTGACCCGATGCGGGAAGTAGGCACCCACGTCGTCCACCCCCAGCACGTCGATCAGGAATTCGGGCAGGTCAAAGGTGCGCTCGCTGGTGGTACGCACCTCACGCTGCAGCCCGGAGTCACCGATGTGCCGGGCCAGCATCGGGTGCTGGTCGCGGACCGCGGCCGTGCAGGAGCCGGAGGGGGCGACCACATAGTCATAGTCTCCGAAGGCTTTGACGTAGGCCCGCACGGTCGGGATCGACTCCTTGAAGTAGCCCGTATTGGTGGTGATCTGCGCGCAGCAGGTCTGTTCCCGGGGGAATTTGATGGTGCACCCGAGCCGCTCCAGCAACTGCACTACCGCCTTGCCGGTGTTAGGGAACATCACGTCGTTAATGCAGGTGATGAACAGCCCGACGGTCATGCCGACGCCGGGCAGCGCCGAGCCTGAGGAGCCAGGCGTCGAGGTGGTGATGGTCATGGACACCTCCAGAGTGGGAAGTTGTGTGGACAGCGGGGGTCGATCAGGGAACCATCCAGCTCAAAACTGGGGTGGACATCAGGCCGGCAAGCAGGCACATGGCCGCCAGCAGCACCAGGGAGTAGCCGAAGACCCGGCGCAGAATGACCGACTCCGAGCCGGCCAATCCGATCGCGGTGGCCGCGATGGTCAGTGACTGGGGCGAGATCATCTTGCCGACGACCCCGCCGGAAGCGCCGGAACCCACTAGCAGGTAGCGGGTGGATTCGGCACCCAGTGAGGTGGTGATCCGCTCCCCAACGGTCGACTGGAGCTGGGAGAACAGAATGTTGGCTGAGGTGTCGGAACCGGTGACGTAGGTCCCAATCCAGCCGAGCACGGGCGCCACGAACGGGTACACCGCTCCGGCACCAGCGATGAACAGCCCCAGCGACAGGGTCTGGCCGGAGTCACCCATGACATAGGCGAGGGCGACCACGAAGCCGATCGTCAGCATCGAGAACCGCATCTTCTTGACGTTGACCCACAGTTCCCCGAACAGCTGCGGCAGGGGCACCCGGTAGATCAGCCCGACCGCGATCGCGACCAAGGCCAGCAGAAAACCTGGCTGGGACAGGAAGAGCCAGGTGTAGCTCCGGTGCGGCGAGGCGACGGCGGCAGCCCCAGTGGCGGTGGCGGCGTTCAGCTCAGCCAGCCCGGGCCACGGCATCGCGGTGTTAGCCCTAGCCAGCAGCTTCTTGATCGCCGGGACTGAGGCGACCGAGAAGACCACGATCACCAGGATGTACGGCACCAGCGCCATCATGATCCGGCGCCCGGTCAGCCCAGTGGTGTCGACCGCGCCCGCAGCGACCGGCTCGGTCTCGACCGATTCGTCCATTGGGATGCCGATCCGCTTAGTCGCCTCGGCTCCTCCGGACGGCTTCCAGAACCGCAGGAAGAGCAGAGCCAGGGCCACGGTGACGATGGCGGCGATGATCTCGGTCAGGTTGTACATGGCGGTCCCGCCGACGATCACCTTGGTAACGCCGAAGACCACGCCGACGAACAGACCAAACGGCCAGCATTCCCGCACCCCCTTGCGTCCGTCCATGATCGCCAGCATCAGGAACGGGACCACCAGGCACAACGCGGCGCAGACCCGAGCGGTCACCGTGGCGACCGGGATCTCCGGCAGCGACGCGGTCTTGGCTGCCTGGAGCACGGGCAGGCCGACGGCGCCGAAGGCGACCGGGACGGTATTGGCCACTAAGGCGGTCACGGCAGCCCGCAACTTGCCGAAACCGACTGCGATCAACATCGCCGCTGCGATCGCGACCGGGGCTCCGAAGCCGGCCAGCGCCTCGAGCAGGCCGCCGAAGCAGAAGGCGATCAGGATGCCGAGCACCCGAGGATCGTCACTGATCAGGAAGAAGGTCCGGCGCAGGTCATCGAACCGCCCCGAGATCACAGTCAACTGGTACATCCAGATCGCAGTGAGCAGGATCCACACGATCGGGAACAGGCCGTACAGGAAGCCTTGGACGCTGCTGGACACGGCCATCTGGATCGGCATCCGGCACGCGAGCACCGCCACCGCCAGGGCCACCGCCCAAGACGTCAGGCCGGCCCAGTGGGCCTTCCACCTAAGCCCTCCCAGGGTCACCAGCATCGTCAGGATCGGCAAAGCCGCAACCAGAGCCGACAAGGCCTGACTCCCCAACGGGTTGGTGTCGGGAGTGAACACCTCCAGAAGGAACATCGAGAACTCCGTCGTTCGGGGTCCCGGCTTCCCGGGCACCAGCCAATGATAAATGGTCCTACCAATGGGCGGCACACTAGACAGACTCCCAGAGCAACGTCAAGATTCCCGATATACGAAAGGAAAAGCACGCAAAATTGAATGGTGGTACCGGTGGATGACGATGAGAACCAACCCACAGGACGGAGACCATGAGCGGCGACACACCCTTTCCAAGAAGACCTGGCATACCTCGCCGAGGTCGGGGTGATGGCCAGGGGAACAGTCGAGGCTTCGAGGTGGCCCTGGGGTACCTGGACTCTCAGATCCTCGCCGGTGAGCTCGCCAACGGCAGCCAGCTGCCACCCGAGCGGGACCTTGCCGTACGGCTGGGAGTCTCCAGAGGCGCGGTCCGGGAGGCGATCCGGGTCTTGCAGGCCCAGGGAATCATCGTCACCCATTCGGGCCGTAGTCACGGCACCCGGATCCAAAGCATGCCTAGCAATGCCCTCGGTCGGATCCTGCGGCTCCAGCTCGCGCTCGACGCCCTCTCCTTCGCCGACCTCACCGAGACCCGGATCGCGCTGGAACGCGCGGCCTGTGCCGCTGCCGCTCGTCACCGCCGCCCCGAGACCCTGGCCACGGCGGCTGCTCTGCTCGAGCGGATGCTCGTCGTACAGGACCCCATCGCCTTCAACCAGTTGGACACGGACTTCCACATCGCCCTGGCCGAGACCGGCGGCAACCGGTTAACCCGGGACCTCACCGCCGCCATCCGCGAGGTAATCCAGGTCCCGATCCAGGTCGCAGAGAACCGAATCGCCGATTGGACCCGTCTGCGGCAGGCGTTGATCCACGAGCACAACGGGATCTACGAGGCGATCAGCGCAGGACAGCCGAATCTTGCGATGGAGCGGGCCGAGACCCACATTCGCAACGCCTATGCCAGGCTGCAGCCTATTCCTGCCCAGACCGATTGACCGTTCTGAGCTGGGTTACCGCTGCCAGACTCGGACGTAGTCGACCAGGAATTCACCCGGGCGAGGCGTCATGTCTCGCAGGACACCTCCGGAGAACACCAGATACATCGGCTGTTGCGGGATCCTGGTACCGGTGTACTCATAGCCCAGCTGCCCGTCGTAGAAAATCCGGATCAGATCCGGCTCCCACTGCAGGGTGTAAGTGTGCCAGCTCTCCCCGACCGCGGTCGCGTACGCCGGGAAATCCGCAATCTGACCATGCGGCCCTGGCTCCCAGTGCACGTTGAGATGAGCCCACATGGCACCCGCAGCCCAACCCCATTCGGCGATATCGATCTCCGGCGGCCAGGTGTCGACCGGCATCGGCAGCATCCAGACCGCCGGTGAGATTCCCGGCTCGGTCGGAATCCAGGCCCGGAACTCGCACAATCCGTACTGGAACGCGAATCCGGCCGCGGTGGTCGCGATCCCCGTCGTGTACGGATATTCTTGCCCGTCCACCAGGCTCGCCGTGGCGTCCCACCGCACCCGCAGTTTCCCATCGCGGACCTCGGTGTAGTCCGGGTCGAAGGCCGAGGCGTCCAGATCCGGGTTGAACGGCGACCGATACGGATGGTCACTTCCGCGTAACCGTACCCAGACCGCCGGGTCCAGATCGTGGTGGAATTCTTCACGCCAGACCAGGTTCCACCCCTGGTCCAGGATCTGGCTAGGCGCCGGGCCCGGGGCCACGAATGCCGAACCCGCAGCCACAGCGGCGGCCACACCCAGCCCCCCGACGATGAACAGCGACCTCCGCTTCACCGGGGTCGACGTACCACGGCGGACTGCCGCACGGCCTCCACTTTGTGACGCAACGACCAGGTCCACAACGCGCAAGGCGCCGATACCCGAGCCAGTTGCCGGAAACCAACCGGCAGCCGCCATTGCTTGTCGCACGCCACCCGCAGCATGAACTCTTGCTGCTCGGCGTATTGGCGCTCAGAGAACGAACTCGTCACCGAGGCGGCGCTGACCCGGTACGCGGCCAAGCATTCGGTCTGACCGTACAGGTCACCGCGAGTCAGCAGCCGCATCCACAGATCGAGATCCATCGGGTAGACCAGGGTCCCGTCCCAGCCGCCCAGTTCACGGTAATCCCGGGTCCGGAACATCACCCCAGCCGATTCCCCGATCGGGTTGATCCCGAGCAGCGCCGCCAGTCGAGCCACGTCTCGGCCCGGGTGCCGCCCGAGCAGGAAACGCAGCCCGCGCCCCTGGGCTAGCAGCCGTCCATTCGAATCCACGACGTCACGACGCGAGGCCACCAGGGACACATCGGAATTCGCGTCGAGCACCTCCGCCTGGCGGCGCAGACACGTCGGTGAGACCAGGTCATCGGCGCAGACCACCTTGAGATAGCGGCCACGGGCCAGGTCGCAGACCCGGCGCCAGTTGTCCGGCAGCGACAGCACCTGATCGTTACGTTCGACCCGAACCCGGGGATCTCTCACCTCCCCCAAGATGACCGATGTCCCGTCGGTCGACGCGTTATCGAGCACGACGACCTCGAAGTCATCGAAGTCCTGCTCCAGTACCGATGCCAAGGTAGCCCGCAGGTATCGGGCACCGTTGTACACCGGGATGCATACGGACACAGCAGGCATCTGCTGAGGCCCCCTCCCCCAAGTTGCTTCCCGCGAGCGGCAGTATACATCGAGCGCCAGTATCCTGAGCCAGATGGTGCGATCAATCGACGTGCCCAGACCTGACGAGAGGAAAGACGGCGGATGCGGTTGCTCGCGATCGATGACGCCTTCGACATCGGCGGCGCCGAGCATGTCCTGCTCCGGCTGGCCCAGCCGTTGGCCGAGCGGGGAATCGACGTCGTCCTCGCCACCCACCCGACAGCCGCACTGGTTTCCCTGTGGCGTGAGACTGGTTTTCAGGCTGTGCCGACGGCCATGCCGCGAGACCGCTCGATCCGGGGTCCGCAAGGGCAGGTGTCGCCGCTGCGGATCCTGAACAGCGTCCGCCTGACCGCCGGCCAATCCTGCGCCGTGGCCCGGCTGATCGTCCAGACCGGAGCGGATGTGGTCCTCGCCAACAGCCACTGGACCCACCTTGATGTGGCGACAGCCGGACGGATGACGGGAATCCCGGGGGTTCTGTACGTCCATGATCTTCCGCTGCCGGGAATCGGGCAACGGTTGCGGACCCTGGCCTCGGCGCTGGCCACGACCACGATCGCGGTCGGCCCGGCGGCCGCGGCCGGGCTGCACCGTGCGGTCGTGATCCCGAACGGGGTGGACAACACCCAGTTCTATCCCGGACCAGCAGACCCGCAGCTGCGGGCCGACCTGGGAGCCGGCCCGGACGAGGTGCTGGTGGTGATGGTCTGTCGTCCTGACCCGGTCAAGCAATCCGACCAGGCCTTCGCTGCGCTCAGCCAGGTGCCCCAGGTCAAGGTGGCCGTACTCGGAGACTGGGACTCCCCGCAGGGGGCCGATCTGCGTGCCGAAGCGGAACGCTTGCTGGGCGAACGGGTACGGTTCGCCGGCCACCGCTGCGATCTCGGTGCCTGTCTGAGAGCGGCCGATGTGTTGGTGCATACCTCCCGTAGCGAAGGTTTCGGGCTAGCACTGGCCGAGGCGCTGAGTTGTGGGCTGCCAGTGGTCGCTTACAAGGCGGACGGGATCGAGCCGGTACTCGGCCACGGCGGCGGCCTGATGGTTCCAGGCCAGGACGTGGACGGCCTGGCCGAGGCCATCAGGTCCCTAGTGGCAAACCCGCGGCGCCGGCGGGCGCTCAGCGTAGACGGCATTCGTGTGGCCCGGCGCTGGACCTTGGATGAGCAGGCCGATCGAGTCGCGGTAGCGCTGCGGCGGACCCGGAGCCGCTCGTGACGGGGCGCTGTTTTCTGCTCCACCTCAGTGCTGTGGTCTCGGCGGTGGCAGCGGCCTTGTCGCTGACCGTCCTCCCGAATCCGTTGGCTGGTCTGGTGTTGCTGTTGGCCCTGCTGGTCGGCCCTGGCAGCACGATCGTGGGTTGGATGCCGAGGCTTCCTCCGGCCCTGGTCGCGGCCCTGATCCCGTCCATCGGGATGGGGATCGCTTGTGGCGGGGCAGCTCTCGCCATCCAGACCCGGCTGTGGTACCCGTACCCCATCACCTGGGCACTCATCGTCCTGCTGCTGGTCGCCAGTGCGGCAGGGGCGGCAGTCAGCTTTCCGGCCTGGCGGCAGGCAAGCCGTTGGCAGCCGCCGCGGATCACCGCCCCGGTCTCGCTGCTCCTGAGCCTGGCCGCGGTCGTGGTCTGGGCCGTAGGCCAGGCGGTCAGCAGCCACGGCCCGGTCGGAGACTATGGGCTGCTGGTGGCCCAACCTATCGTGGGGGTCGCCCTGGCGGTGGCCGTGGTGGCCTTCTACCTGGGGACACTGCGCAGTGATCCGGTGGCGATGGGGGTGGCGATTGGGGCCACCATCCTCATCTTCCGAGTCACCCCGATCCTCGCCACCCCGACCGCCACCCCTTTCTACGCTCATTCCCACCTGGGTGTGGTGGACCTGATGGCGCAGACCGGGCGGACCCATCCCGACGTCGACATTTATTCTGAGTGGCCGGCCTTCTTCGCTTGGATGGGATGGTTCCAGAACCTGGACGTGATCTTGTCCGAGACCGTCGCTCGCTGGTTCCCGCTGGCGATCCACTTGCTTCAGGCCCTGGCCGTGTTGGCCCTGGCCCGTGGTTTCGGGTTGCCCCCGCGGGGAGCGGCGATGGCTGCTTTCATCGCGGAGATCGCCAACTGGGTGGGCCAAGATTATTACTCGCCCCAGGCCGTGGCTTTGGTGATGAGTCTGACGGTGATTGCCACCCTGCTCACAACCAACCTGGGGTGGTGCGCCTGGGTGGCGTTACCGCTGTACGCGGCCGTCATTCCCACTCACCAGCTGACACCGATCTGGGCTTTAGTGGCAGCCTGGGGGGTGATCCTGCTGCGCAACCGCCGACTGTGGCCGATGGCGATCGTCATGGCCGCCTTAATAGGCACCTATGTCGGGTTGCGTCTCGACGTGGTGGCCCCCTACGGGCTGCTATCGACCCCATCGGTAGACAACGCCTCCTCCAATATCACCACGGTCGGGGTTCCCGGCCGCCAATTCGCACAACTGGTAGTCCGGGTGACCGCGCTCGTACTGTGGGGGGCGGCCTTATTCGTACTGCTGCGGCGGCTGATTCGACGACAGCCGGTGCTGCTGCGCGGTTTCCTGGCCTTCTCCTCGTTCGCGATCCTGGCCGGCCAGAATTACGGCGGGGAGGCGATTTTTCGGGTCTTCCTGTACTCGATCGCTGGAGCCGCAGTGATCATGGCCGATGAGGTCGAGGATGCGATCACCCCGGTCCGTCATGCGGCCGGTCGGATGGCGTGGGTGGTACGAGCCGAGCGGGTGCTGGTCTTGCCGCTGCTGCTGTCGTACACCTTGTTGGGCGCCCAAGCCGCGATGGGTACCTGGACGGTTCAGCGGGTGGACCCATCCGAGGTTCAGGCAGCGGCCGCGGTGCTGAAGGTGCTCAAGCCCCCCTCGATCGTGCTGCAAGGGGCCCCCGGCGCGCCCACCCGGTCGGTCGCCGAGTACGGAGATTTCGCCCGCAACCCGAACCAGCACTTCGACGCCAGTCTGATCGGGACGAGGGACTTCGACAAGCTCAGTTTCAACGAGCCCCGCGACCTGGACCAGCTCAAGGATCTGCTGGGGCCACAACAGCACCCGTTGTACGTGGTGTTCACCCCCGCTATGCGAAACTACGCTCGGTTCTACGGGCAGATGTCTCCCGAAAGGTACGACCGGTTCTTGGAGCTGATCGCCACCAGCCCGGATTTCGAGCGGCAGCCCGGGTTCCCGGAGGAGGCCCAGGTGTATCTGT
Source organism: uncultured Propionibacteriaceae bacterium (assembly GCA_938046585.1). Lineage (GTDB taxonomy): Bacteria > Actinomycetota > Actinomycetes > Propionibacteriales > Propionibacteriaceae > Fen-668. The sequence goes on from CALIWR010000005.1 coordinate 519,863, forward strand.
GGGTGGGGGCACCGACGGAATAGTGGCGTAGCATGCCGTGACTTCGCACAAGAGAAAGGCGACCAGGGTGCCAGAGCAGACCGTGCTGACCCGGCCCATGCCCAATGCCGGCCCGGTGACCTGGCCTGGCGCCTGCTGGGTCGGCCAGATTCAGACTGCCGCCTTGCCCCACACCGGCCAGGTGATGTTGGACTCCTGGGAGGGTGAGACCACGGCCCGGCTACTGGTGCGAGACGCCGGCCGGGTTCGTGGCTTTGTCACGGTTCCGGTCGCTGATGGGCAGGTCGACGCCGCCCAGCTGACCGCACAGGCCGCTCGGCTTGGGCCAGGCGACCCGGTCAGCGCTGGTGGGCAGCAGCCGATGGTAAGCGTGGTGCTGTGCACCAAAGACCGCCCGCAGCTGCTGGCTGCGGCCATGGCCTCGGTGCTGGCGCTCGACTACCCCAGCTGGGAGGTGGTGGTCGTCGACAACGCCCCCAGCGACGATGCCACCGAGCGTTACCTGGCCGAACTCGACCACCCGCGAGTCCGCCGGGTGCTGGAACCGGTGCCCGGTCTGGCCCGGGCCCGCAATACCGGGATCCAGGCGGCCCAGGGCGAGATCATCGCTTTTACCGACGATGATGTGCTGGTCGACCCCTTCTGGCTGACCCGACTGGTGGCGGCTTTTGATCTAGCGCCAGCGGTCGGCTGCGTCAGCGGCCTAGTCCCCTCCGGGGAACTCCGCACCCCTACCCAGGCTTTCTTCGACCAGCGCGTGACCTGGTCCGATGCGGTCAGCCGGAAGATCTTCTGCCTCGCCGACCCGCCAGCTGGGATGCCGCTGTTCCCGTTCCAGGTCGGCGAGTACGGCACCGGCGCCAACTTCGCCCTGCGCCGGATCGCTGCCTACCAGCTCGGCGGTTTCGACGAGGCGCTCGGGGTCGGGACCCCCACCGGCGGCGGTGAAGATCTCGACATGTTCGTCCGGGTGCTCCTGGCTGGCTGGGCACTCGTGGTGGAGCCCTCGGCCCTGGTCTGGCACCGGCATCGTGACGATTCGGAGGCCCTAGTTCAGCAAGCCCGCGGCTACGGTCGGGGCCTGGGGGCCTGGCTGACCAAGGTGGTCACTACGCCGAGCACCGCAGCCCTGGCAGCCCAGCGAGCGGTTGTCGGGCTACGCCGGCTGGCCGCCGTACGACGGGGTTCGGTCAGTTCCCGCCGCGTCGACCTGGCCCACGGGCTGCCGCCTGCTTACGTGGCCGAGCTGGGACGCCTGGAGGTCCAGGCCGTGTTCCAGGGACCGCGGGCGTACTGGCGTAGCCGGCTGGCCGGGAACCGGAAACGTCCGCTGGCTTCCCGGGCCAGCCGATGAGTGAACCCGCCGAACGCGGCCGCAGCAGTGATCTCTTCGGCCGAGGGATGATCTATGTCCTGGTCTGGTCGATGCAGATGGTGGTAGCCACCGTAGTCTCGCCGGTCTTGACCCGGGTCCTGCCCAAGGACCAGTTCGGGGGCCTAGCCGCAGCGATCGCGTTGTACCAGCTGCTGATCACCGTCGCCCTATTCGGGCTGGACAACGCGGTGGAGATGCAGCGGGTGGAAGACTCCGACCCCAGCCGATCCCGGGGCCTGGTGGCGACCGGCATGATCATGGCCTTCGGTGTCGTGGGGTTATGCGCCATCACCTCCCCCCTGTGGTCCTCGGCGCTCGGTTTCCCGAGCAGCACCGGCCTAGTGCTGGTGGCGCTGCTGTGGACGGCGCCGGGCGGGGCCGCGCTGCTGACCCTGGCGATGCTGCAGGCCGAGGACCGGTTGGCCCGGTTCGCGACCGTCTCCCTGGTCTCCACCGTGGGTAGCCAGTTGCTGGGGATCGGCCTGCTATTCCTGGTGGAGCGGACAGCCTTGGTTTACGCCTGGGGCGGCGTGATCGGCAATACCGTCTCGCTGCTGCTCGGCATAGTGTGGACCCGTCCCCGCCCGGGCGGGCTCACCGATCGAGCCACGATCGCTGCCGGGCTGCGGCTAGGGGTGCCGCTGATGCTAGCGGGAGTCGCCCAGTTCGTCCTCTCGGCCGGGGACCGGTTCGTGGTGCAGCGGATGCTGGGTCCCGAGCAGGTCGCCCGATACCAGGTGGCGTACACCGTCGGCAATGTTCTCTCACTGATGCTGGCCTTCACCACCCGGGCCTGGCTGCCTCGGCTCAAATCGATCACCTCGTCCGAGCAACGCTGGGAAGTGATCGCCGCCTCCCGTGACGGGGTCTACTGGCTGGTGGGCTGGGCCCTGATCGGGATCACAGTCTCGGCACCGGTCCTGCTACGGGTGTTCGCGCCCGCCTCGTACGACCCAGCCAGCCTGGTCGCGGTGGTCTTGGTGGTCGGTCTGGCCGCGCTACCAGTGGCTGCCAGCGGCGCCACCTCGCAGGTGCTGGTGACCACCCGGCAGTCTCGTCCGATCGCCATCGGTGCAGCAGTAGCAGCGGTGGTGAAGATCGTGCTCACGATCGCGGTCATCGGTCGTTTTGGCCTGGTCGGGACCGCCGCTGCGACCACGGTGGCGATCGCGGCCCAGGCCTGGGTGCAGCGGGTCGCGGTGCAGCGGGCACTCGGCTTTCGACGATCGTCGGCGACTTCGCTCGGCTTTGTCGCACTCGCCTGCCTGGTCTCGACCGCCTCATTGGAGCTGCCCCAGCAGGGTTTCTGGTTGGCGGCCCGGTTTGGTTTCTCGTGCCTCTGCTTGGCCCCGTTCTTCCTGGCTCTGCGAGGGCTGCAGCGCGGGACCGGACCGCTGCCCTTGCTTCGCCATCCCTGATCCGCAATCTGCTCGCTGGATTTCTCCCTGATAGATCAACGGGAGTCGTGACTCACGGTGCACCGTGTCCCAGTTTCGTCAGATGAGGCTGATCCCGGAACATGCTACTGGGCCCCGCGCGGTCGCGCGAGGCCCAGTAATCTCAGGTAGAAGTAGGTCAGCTCTCCTGCCAGACCCGGATGTAGTCGACCAGCATGTGGCCGTGGCCCGGGTTGTAACCCTTCAGGATGCCGGTGGAGAAGACGATGTACATCTCCTGGTTGGGGATGCCCTCACCGGTGTAGGTGTAGGCCACCTTCCCGTCCAGCATGAACTCCAGCCGGTCCGCCGCCCAGCGCACCCCGTAGGTGTGCCAGGATCCGCCCACGTTCGGGGCGTACGGTGGGAAACCGGGGATGTCCTTGTGCTGGCTGTTGCTGATGTAGTGCAGGTTACCGTGCCCGGTCACTGTATTGGCATAGTCGAACTCCGCAACATCAATCTCCGGCGGCCACGTGGAGTCCACCGGGTACGGCAGTAGCCAGAAGCACGGCCACAGACCATTTCCTTGGGCCGGCAACCAGATCCGGGCCTCTACGATCCCGTACTTGAAGTGGTAGCCGTTGGCGGTCGTCGCGACCGCAGCGGTGTAGGGGAAGTCATGCCCGCCATCGCTTACCGGGTCAGGCGCCCAACGCAACCGCAGGTTGCCGTCCTCCACGGTGGTGTAGGAGGCCTTGTAGGCGTACGCGTCGTACTCCACGCTGTACGGGGCTGCGTAGGTCCCGTCGCCTGAACCACGCAACTTCGCCCAGACGTTCGGGTCCAGATCCGCGTTGAAGTCCTCAGAGAACGTCATCCGCCAGTTCCCGGGCAGCGGAGCTGCAGCACCAGTGGCATTCGGAGCTGCCGCCGGGGCATTCCCGGTGCGGTTCCCGCTGTTACGGCTGACCGGGGTCGTGGTCGTAGCCCGGGTCGCGGTCTGACGACCAGTCGTAGCAGTCTGACCAGTCTCGGTAGCTTGGGTGGTGGTGGCGGCTTGACCCGTCCCGGTGGCCCGAGTCGCGGTCGCCGAACGGCTCATTCGGCTGGTCACCGCCGCCGTGGAACGCGACCGGCTTGACCCTGCCGAGGTGGCCTTGGCAGCCGACATCTCGGCCGCCGCCATGATGTCGGTCGGCGACGGTAGTCGCGAGCTGTTGGCGGCAGTCATGTTGGTACGCGGCGCCGGAACCCCGACCCCAACCTCATGACCAGTGGGCAGGATGAGTCCAATCCCAGCCACCACGGTGGCGCTCAGCAGTCCCAGTTGTAGACGTCTCACGTGCGGCCCTTCCGGTGGTGTGCGGCTAATGCTTACCGTTACCTTAACGTGTCCTGAGCATCCTCAGGAAGTTGGACACGCCGACGAGCTGTCCGCGGTTACTGCCAGACCCGCACGTAGTCGACCAACATGTGTCCCGGCCCCGGCTGATGACCCTTCTGCACGCCGCCGGAGAACAGGATATACATCGAGGTCGAGGGGATCCCGTCACCGGTGTAGCGGTAGACCTCCCGGCCATCCAACAGCATCGTCATACTGGTCGGCCGCCAGTCCAAGGTGTAGGTATGCCAAGAGCCGCCCAGGTCTTCGCCGTAGGTGGGGAAGCCCGGAATCTGTCCCAGCTGCGAACCCTGCCGGTAGTGCACGTTGAAGTGCGCATCCACCCGGCCACGACCGGAGGTCGAGAATTCGGCGATGTCGACCTCTGGCGGCCAGGTCGAGTCAACCGGGGTCGGCAACAGCCAGAAGGCCGGGGTGATGCCGGAGGCTCGGGGCACCCAGATCCGAGCCTCGATCACTCCGTACTGGAAGTTGAATCCGGTGGCGGTGGTGGCAACACCGGTGGTGTACGGGAAATCCACCCCGCCATCGGTGATCGGAACGGGCTCCCAGCGGATCCGCAATGCTCCATTCTCGACAGTGGAATAGTGCGGATCGAAGGCCGAAGCGTCAATGTCGACGTTGTAGGGCCAACGGTAGCCCTGGCCCAAGCCCCGCAACTTCATCCAGACCCTCGGATCCAAGTCTGGGCCGTTGAACTCATCGGAATAGACCATCCGCCACGAACCGGCCACCGGTGGCTGCGGACTGGACGCCGAAACCGCCGAATCCACCCCCGCCCGTCGACCGACACCCGAGGTCACGAAGGGAGTCGACGACGTTGTCGCAGCGGCCGCCTGGGCACCGGCCCGGCTGGGTCCGGCTGAGGTGACTGCCGACCCGGACGGTACCGCAGCAGATGGAGTCGGAGCCACTCCAGACGGGTCCGGCACACGAGCACCCGAGCGGGCCGCGCTGCTAGCAGAGGTCGAAGGCTGACTAGTCATGGTCTGCCCAGCCACGCTACCCGATGCCCTCTGTGCGGGGTTCACTGCGGTCGTGGCAGCAGCGCTCGCGGCACTGGTCCGGAAGGGCCGCGACGAGCTCGGCACCGAGGTATCAACAACCGGTTTCGTCGTAGTCGATCCAGCTGAAATTGCCTGTGAGACAACCCCACTCGCCATCCCAGCTGCGAGTAGAAGGGCCAGGATCGGGGCACGCCAAGGCGCGCGACAATGATGCGGCATCATATTCTCTTTCCAGGGGAATCAGTAGCGCAATTCGTGGCCACCGAGTTGGACGAATTGGTGATCTTGTAACGGGATTCACGATAGGGATTGCGGTATGCGCGGTCCCGTTATATGAGGGATAAGAAACCTCTCACCGGCCCTTCCCCCGGACCGATGACGACGATGTCGATCTGCTCCGACCGGATCTGGCAGCGCGGCCAGCATTGGCCGCGACGGCCGACGCCGGGATCAGTGCTGGATCGCCTGGTAGGCCTGTTCCAGGTCCGACTCGGCCGGTGCCTCCACCACGACCGGGGCTCCCAGCCCATCCAGCAGCACGAACCGCAGCAGGCTGCCCCGGGCTTTCTTGTCGATCGCCATGGTCTGCCGCAATGCTGAGAACGGCGCCTGGTCGTAGTGTGTCGGCAGCCCCACCCCGCGCAGCAGGTCGCGGTGCAGCATCACCGCTGCGCGATCCAGCAGTCCCAGGCGCAGCCCTAGCTCGGCGGCGAAGACCATCCCGATACCCACCGCCTCCCCGTGCCGGATCGCGAACCGCTCATACCTTTCGATCGCGTGCGCCAGGGTATGGCCGTAGTTGAGTGCCTCTCGCCCCACGTCGCGACCCGATCCGGTCCGTTCCCTCAGATCAGCGGTGACCACGGCGGCCTTTATCGCGACAGCCCGATAGATCAGTTCCGCCATTCGAGACGAACTGACATCTAGGGCCTGTGCTGGATCCTGTGCTACCAGACGGATGATCTCAGGGTCGGCGATGAAACCGGCCTTGATCACCTCGGCTATTCCCGAGGCCACCTCGGCGCCCGGCAGCCCCCGCAGCAGCTCGAGATCACACAACACCTGCTCAGGTTCGTAGAAGGCACCAGCCAAGTTCTTCCCGGCTCGCAGGTTGATCCCGGTCTTCCCACCGATGGCCGCATCCACCATGGCCAACACGGTGGTCGGGACCGACACGTAGCCGACACCGCGCAGCACGGTGGCCGCCACGAAACCAGCCAGGTCAGTGGTGGCCCCACCACCGAAGCCGACCACCAGATCGTCACGGGTGAACCGGGCCGCAGCCAACCGCTCCCAACATTCGGCCAGCACCTGCCCGGTCTTGGCCGCCTCACCGTCGGGGACCTCGACCAGCACAGCGCCCGGCACCTGCCGTACGACCTCGGCCGCATGGGCGGCGAGCGCCGTCGGATGGATCACGGCTGCGCGCCGGCCACCGACCAGAGCCGGCAACCGGTTCCGGGCACCGGGCTCGATCCGTACCTGGTACGGCCGTTCGGCGCTGACCTGGACCGTACTCATCGCCGTTGCCCCTGGGGTACGACGCCTATCCGAAGCAGCGCCACGATCTGGTCGACGATCTGCTCCACCGTCAGCCGGTCAACCGCGATCTGGTGATCGCTGACCTCCTGGTACCAGGCCCGTCGCTGCTCTAAGAGTCCCTCTAGGCGGCGGCGAAGCTCGTGCAGCAGCACTGGTCGAATCACCGCCATCCCCAGCCGGCGGGTGGCGGTCGCTACGGTGACGTCCAGCCAGACCACCGGCGCCGAGACGGCTCGCAAGGCGGCCCGGGTCGCCGGTGATAGCACCGCTCCCCCACCAAGGGCCACCACCCCGTCACCAGTCAGCACCTCGGCCACGGTCTGCTCCTCCACCTCCCGGAAGACAGTCTCTCCCTGGTCTGAGAAGATCTCACGGACCAACTGCCCGGTGTTCTGCTCGATCCGGGTGTCGGTGTCGACGAAAGGCAGGCCCAGCCGCCGCGCCAGGTGCTCCCCGACTGTGGTCTTCCCGGCGGCCGTGATCCCGACCAAGACCGCCTGGATCATCAGCGGACCTGCAGACCACGTTCGACGAGTCGTTCCTGATAACGCCGCCACCCCTGGCGTACTTCCTGGACCGTGTCGCCCCCGAATTTCTCCAGCACCGCCTCAGCCAGCACCAGCGCCACCATCGCCTCGGCGACCACGCCCGCGGCGGGTACCGCGCAGACGTCGGAACGCTGGTGGTGCGCCACCGCCGGTTCGCCGGTCGCGACGTCGATGGTCTGCAGCGCCCGCGGTACGGTGGCGATCGGTTTCATCGCGGCCCGGACCCGCAGCACCTGCCCGGTGCTGATCCCCCCTTCGGTGCCCCCGGCTCGTTGGCTGGCGCGTTCAATCCCGTCCGGGCCGCTCACAATCTGGTCGTGCGCCTGCGAGCCACGGATCCCCGCCAGCGCGAAGCCGTCGCCTAGTTCCACCCCCTTGATCGCCGGAATCCCCATCAGGGCTGCAGCCAGCCGGGCGTCGAGGCGCCGATCGCCCATGGTGTGTGAACCTAGACCGGGCGGCAGTCCCCAGGCGAGCACCTCAACGATCCCGCCCAGGGTGTCGCCATCCTTCTGGGCGGCTGCCACTTGCTCCTGCATCGCCTGGCTGGCGTCCGGGTCGAGGCACCGGACCGGGTCCTGGTCGATCTGGTCGCGCTGGTCCACGGTGGGATACCGACCAGCCGGGGCCTGCGCGGCACCCAATGCCACCACGTGGCTGCCTACCTGGATCTGGCAGGCCTGGTCGAGCAGCTGCATCGCCACCGCCCCGAGCGCCACCCGGGCCGCAGTCTCCCGTGCTGAGGCCCGCTCCAGGATCGGGCGGGCCTCGTCCCAATCATATTTCTGCATCCCAGCCAGGTCGGCATGCCCAGGGCGGGGCCGGGTCAGGGCCGCATTCCGGGCGAGGCCTGCCAAGACTTGCGGATCAACCGGATCGGCCGCCATCACCTGTTCCCATTTGGGCCATTCGGTGTTACCGATCTGGATCGCCACCGGCGAACCGAGGGTCTCGCCGTGGCGGACCCCGGCCAGGATCGTCACCTGATCGCGTTCGAAAATCATCCGCGCACCCCGGCCAGCACCCAGTCGACGCCGGGCCAACTGGCGGTCGATGTCAGCGGTCGTGACCTGAAGATGGGCGGGCAGGCCATCAATGGTCGCGACCAAGGCTGGTCCGTGCGACTCCCCAGCGGTGAGGTATCGGAGCATGACAGAAAGTCTGTCACCTCACGGCGACACGGCCCCAGCCCGGCCTAGCCGGCGTCGACTCAGCTCACTCTGGGCGGCCTCGAGCAGGACCTCGACCGGGACCGTCCGACCAGTCATCGCCTCGACTTGTCCTACTGCCTGGTGCGCCAGCAGGTCCAGCCCGCTGAGCAGTCGCAGTCCGCGCCGGATCGCCTCCTGCGCGAGCGGGGTCGGCCACGGGTCGTACACCACGTCAACAACTAGCTCCGCAGTCAGTGCCGCAGCTACCGCGGCCGCCGCGGCGGCTGGCAGGGTTGAGACCACCAGATCCGCAGGACCGGGGACCGAACCCAAGTCGAGGTGGTGCACCTCGACCCCGAAGCCCTGGCCCAGCTCAGCCAGGGCCGCGCTCTTGGCCGGGTCCCGCGCCAGCACCGTGGCCTGGCTCGCACCCAGCTGCGACACGGCGAGCAGGGCAGATCGAGCCGTCGCCCCGTTGCCGAGCAGCACCGCGCGAGTCACGCCGTTCACGCCACTCAGCCGCACAGCGGATACCAGGCCCGACACGTCGGTGTTGTACACCCGGGTAGTGAGCGGATCGGCCGGGACCCCGTCGAAGACCAGCGTGTTCGCCACTGCCAGGGTCTGCACCACAGGATCAGCCACTCCCAGCGCTACCGCCGCCTGCTTCAGCGGCATGGTGCAGGACAGACCCCGCCACGAGGTGTCCAGGCCAGCCACAAAACCAGCCAGATCAGCTGCCCCTACCCGATGCCGTTCATAGCGCCAGTCCAAACCCAGCCAGCCGTACGCAGCCTGGTGGATCGCCGGGGACAGCGAATGGTCGATCGGCGATCCAACGACCGCGCAGCGTGTCATGAGGTGCATTTCCCAGGGTTCGCCGTGCACCATGCGTGATATTCTTTGACGTTGGCCTCGTGCTCGGCAGGAGTGACCCCGAACTTAGTCTCGCCACTGTCGAGATTCACTGATACCCAGTACAGCCACTCGCCGTCGGCGGGATTCAGCGCCGCCTCAATGGACTTGCGGCCCGGGTTGTTGATCGGGGTTGGCGGCAATCCCTTGTTCTTGTACAGGTTGTAGGGGCTGGTGTTGCGGGTGGTCTCACCCTCGGGCAGATTGGCATGCCCAGACCGGCCCAGCGAGTAGTTGATCGTGGTGTCGACCTGCAGCGGCATGTTCTTGAGGAACAGACGGTTGTAGATCGCCCGCGCCACCTTGGGCCGATCCTCATCGCGGCGGACCTCGGCCTCGATGATGCTGGCAACCTTGATGATGTCGTACTCGCTGAGTTTGCCGTTCTCGATGCCCTTGGCCCGGTTGGCGATGTCCATTTCCTTCGACACCTGCCCGTACTGGGTAGTCATCAGTTTCAGCATCGTCGCGGCGTCGGGTTTTTCGGGAATGTCATAGGTCGAGGGGAACAGGAAACCCTCCGGGTTGTCGTTGGCGAACGCCGGCAGCCCCAGCCCCGCCGGGGACTTCAGCTGGGCCAGATAGTCCTGCTGCGAGACCCCGGTCCCCTTAGCCAGGGTCTCCACCATCACGGTGTAGCGCATCCCCTCCGGGATCGTCACCCTGCGGACCACCTTGTTGGCCGGGTCCAACAGCATTGCCACCGCCTTGGTAGCCGGGATCTGAGTCCGCAGTTTGTACGTACCAGCCTGGATGCTGGCCGCCTTGGGTTCGCGCCGGAAAGCGGTGTTGAACGCCTTCGTGGAACGGACCACATCCTTGTCGACCAGGATCTGCCCGATCGTGGTACCGATCGCGCCGGGAGGGATCACCACCGTGATATCCGCCTTCCCCTCGCCGATGTAATCATCGACGGTTCGCAATTCGATGTACTTGTCGTAGATCTTGCTTCCGGCGAAGAATCCGCCGCCGATCAGCACCGCGAGCGCGATCAGAACCGCTACGCCGCTGCGGACGCGACGGGCAACCTCTTCCCTGTCCAGCTGCCCGTCCTCGTCGTACAGGTCGCTCATCTCGACTCCTCACGTCGTGGCACCGGTGGATTCACCCGTTGCCAGGTACTGGCTCCCCGTCGATCTGCGTCGAGGACGCCCTCCAAGATAGTCACCGCCGCGGCCTGGTCCACGAGCCTGCGCCGGGCTCGAGAATCCCGCCCTGCGGCAGCTAACTGTCTGGCGGCGGTCACGGTACTCAACCGCTCGTCGACCACCCCCACCGGGACCGGGGCCAGCGCCGCCGCGATCTCGGCCGCCTGGTTCCGGACCCGGACCGCGGCCAGTCCCTCCTCGCCAGACAGGGTCCGGGGCAGCCCCACCACGACCGCCACCGGCTGATACTGCGCCACCAGCTGACGAATCCGAGGTCTGGGGTCTGGACGGGCCGGGATCGTCTCAACTGGGAAGGCCAGACTCAGGCCCTGGTCACAGGCGGCGACCCCGATCCGGACCGTTCCCAGGTCCAGACACAGCCGGACCCCGCGCGGGACCGGCTCCGGCCTGGTCAGGCTCTCACCTGCTCGGTGATCTCCCGCTCCACCACGGCCAGAGCCTCGCCGGCCCCGGCGGCTTTGGTCCCACCGCCCTGGGCGAGGTCGTCCTTGCCGCCACCTTTGCCGCCGATAGCCGGGGCTGCCAGCCGGACCAGGGCCCCGGCAGAAAGGCCCCGGTCTCGGGCCTGTTCTCCGGCCGCGACCACGATCTGAGGTTTGTCGTCGGCGCCGCCGACCAGACACACCACCGAGGCCGGGCCGAGCCGTCCCCGCAGGTCCAACGCCAGGGTCCGCAGCTCAGGGCCGCTGACCTGGACCTGCCTGGTCAGCACCCGCAGGCCGCCCACGTCCCGGGCATGACCGGCTAGGTCCGCCGCCCGCGCCAGGGCCTGAGCCGCGTTGAGGTCGCTGATCGTCCTCTCGGCGGCCTTCAGCTGCCCCAGCATCCGCTCGACCCGCTCCACCAGCTGGTCGGGCTGAACTTTCAGCAGTTCAGTCAGGTTCGTCACCAGGGCACGTTCCCGGGCCAGATGCCGGAAGGCATCCTGGGAGACGTACGCCTCGACCCGACGCACCCCGGCGCCGACCGACTGCTCACCGATCAGCGACAACAGCCCGATCTGCCCAGACCGGGCGACATGTGTTCCGCCACAGAGTTCACGCGACCAGGGGCCACCCATCTCGACCATGCGGACCACGGAACCGTACTTCTCGCCGAACATGGCCATCGCCCCCAGGGCCTTGGCCTCGTCCAGCGGCAGTTCTCGGGAGGTCACCTCCAGGTCATCGCGGATCGCCTGGTTCGACAATCCCTCGAGCTCCTCTTTCAGCCCGCCCAGCCCGGAGGCCGACGAGAAGTCGAAACGCAAATAGCCGGGCTTGTTGTACGAGCCGGCCTGAGTCGCGGTCGGGCCCAGCAGCTGACGCAGCACCGCGTGTACCACGTGTGTGGCGGAGTGAGCCTGGCAGGCGCCGGCACGGTTCATGGCGTCCACCTGGGCGCTGACCCGGTCCCCGACCGCTAGCTGCCCGTCGGTGAGAGTCACCTGGTGCACGTACAGCCCGGGAACTGGCTTCTGCACATCGACCACGTCCATCGCCAGCCCGGAGCCGAGGATCTGCCCGGTATCGGCGTCCTGGCCGCCGGATTCAGCGTAGAACGGCGTCTCGGCCAGTACTACTTCGACGGTGTCACCCGGTTCCGCGCTGTCGACGAGGACCCCGTCGGCGACGATCCCCAGCACCCGGGATTCAGCCTCCAGATCGGTGTAGCCGAGGAACTGGGTTTCGCCGTCGCGGCGCAGCTGCGCGTACACCTCGGTGGCGACCGCACCGCCTTTCCTTGCTCGGGCATCAGCCTTGGCGCGGGCCTTCTGCTGCGCCATCAGTGCCCGGAAGCCGGCCTGGTCCACCTCCAGCCCCTGCTCGGCTGCCATCTCCAAGGTCAGGTCGATCGGGAAGCCATACGTGTCGTGAAGCTGGAAGGCGCGCTCGCCGCCGATCCGGCCCGATCCGGCCCGACGAGCGTCCGTGACCGCCGCCTCGAAGATCCGGGTACCGTCGGCCACCGTACGCCGGAAGGCTGCCTCCTCCCGCTCGGCGACCTGCTGGATCCGGTCCCACTGCTCGTCGATCTCGGGGTATGACTGGTTCATCCGCTGTCGCGACACATCCAGCAGCTGGGCGATCACGGGCTGTTCATAGCCCAGCAGCCGCATCGACCGCAGCGAGCGGCGCAGTAACCGGCGCAGTACGTAGCCGCGGGCTTCGTTGCCGGGTGACACCCCGTCGCTCATCAGCATCAGTGCCGAACGGACATGGTCGCCGATCACCCGCAGCCGGACATCAGCCTCCGGGTCCGCCCCATACCGGGTGCCGACCAGATCGGCGGCCTGCTGCACCACGGGAAAGACCTCGTCGATCTCGTACAAGTTGTCCCGACCCTGCAGCAAGGTGGCGATCCGTTCCAGCCCAGCCCCGGTGTCGATATTCCTAGTCGGCAGTGGACCGACGACGTCGAAGTCGTCCTTAGAGCGGACCGCGGACAGCCGTTCCTGCTGGAAGACGTTGTTCCAAATCTCCAGATAACGGTCCTCATTGACGTCCGGACCACCGCCGGGGCCGAATCCTGGGCCGCGGTCGAAGAATATCTCGGAATCGGGACCGCCAGGCCCGGGAACTCCCATATGCCAGTAGTTCTCGGTGAGGTTCCGATTCCAGATCCGATCCTCGGGAATGCCGAGCGCGCGCCAAATCTCCCGCGCCTCGACGTCACCTTCGGGATAGGCCGGGTGATGGCCGGGGCCGAGCACGCTGACCGAGATCCGCTCCGGGTCGAAGCCAAGGTTGCCGTCGGCCACGGCACCGGTCAGAAACTCCCAGGTCCAGGCGTTGACCTCCTGCTTGAAATAGTCGCCGAAGGAGAAGTTCCCCAGCATCTGGAAGAAGGTGCCGTGCCGGGTGGTCTTGCCCACTTCATCGATGTCGAGGGTCCGGATGCATTTCTGACAGCTCACCGCTCGTTTCCAGGGCACCGGTTCGATGCCAGTGAAGTACGGCACCATCGGCACCATCCCGGCTACCACGAAAAGTAGGTTCGGGTCATTGTGCACCAGTGAGGCACTGGGTACTTCGGCATGCCCGTGCCGGACAAAAAAATCGATGTAGCGGCGACGGATTTCAGCGGTTTTCATGACGTTCCTTCGGTGGACGGCCGGCGTAGTCAGCGGCCGGAGTAGTCAGCGGATGGCGCGGCGGGCGGGGGCAGCAGCGCGTTGCGTGGCCTCGTCGTCGATCCCGAGTGCATCGCGCAATTCGGCCTCGCGCTCGCTCATCGCGCGAGTGAAGGTGGTCCAGAAGGCCCGGGCCTGGACTGCCAGGTCGCCAGCCTTCTCCTGAGCTTGTTCCTGGATCCCGGCCGGGGTGGCCTTGCGCAGCAGTCGCTGCCCCTCCACCACGATCGCGACCGCAACCACGGCACCAACCGTGAACCAGATCATCCGCTTCACCGGCTCAGCCTTTCTTCCTGCGGACCGAGGCGAGTGCCCGGCGGACCCCGTACGAGAAGGCCGATAGCTTCACCAGCGGCCCGGCGATTGTCGACGTCACCAGGCTCGACAACTGTGAGGCGTCGTTGGCGACATCACTAGCCCGGCCTGAGAGGTTGGCCACATCGTCGGTCACGGTACCGAGCTTCACCAGTTCGGTGTTGACGCTGGTCACCGTTCCCTTGGCCTCTTCCAAGATCGGAGTGGTCTCGTCGGTCAGCCGCCGTACGGTCTGGCTGGCCTCATCTAGCAACCTGCCGAGCTTCACGATCGGATATGCCAGCAGCCCGACCGCCAACAAGAACGCGCAGGCCGCGATCAGCCCGGCGATCCCCCCCAGTGTCACGTCCATAGGCCGTCCTCGCTCTCGACAACGTCGGTCAGCCTAGTGCACGCTCGTCGCCAAACCACCTGAATTGAGGAGTGGCCGGTTCTCAGCCGCCCCGGACCACTGTGCCGATCGCCGTCACCAGCAAGTCGATCTCGGCATCGGTAGCCACCAGCGGCGGCGCGAACCGGACCGCCGAGCCGTGGGCATCCTTGGCCAGGACCTGGTGGTCCAATAGCCGGGTACACAAGTCGCGTGCAGTCATCAGGTCCGGGTCGACATCGATCCCGGCCCAACCACCGCGGACCCGGACCGCGGTCAGTCCCTGGCCCACTAGCGGCGTCAACCCCTCCCGTAGCAGGGTCCCGATCTCTAGGGCTCGCTGTTGGAAGACGCCCTCGGCGACCATCGCTACGACCTCCCGCCCGATCCGGGCAGCAAGCGGGTTGCCGCCGAAGGTGGAACCGTGCGAGCCCGGGGTGACCACTGCCAGCGGGTCCCGGTTGCCCACCACCGCCGAGACCGGCAGGAAACCGCCACCCAGGGTCTTTGCCAGCAGGTACAGGTCCGGCACCACCCCTTCGTGGTCGCAGGCAAAGGTAGCCCCGGTACGACACAGCCCGGACTGGATCTCGTCGGCGATCATCAACACCTGGTGCCGTTCGGTGATCTCACGGACCTGGCGCAGGTAGCCCTCGGGCGGGATGATCACCCCAGCCTCCCCCTGGATCGGCTCCAGCAACACGGCCACCGTGGTGGGCCCGATCGCTTCCTCCAAGGCAACCGGGTCTGCGAACGGGACTACCTGGAAGCCCGGGGTGAACGGAGCGTAGTGGTGGGTGGCGACCGGATCGGTCGAGAAGCTGACGATCGTGGTGGTCCGGCCGTGGAAGTTGCCGTCCATCACGATCACGCTCGCCTGGTCGTCGGGAACCCCTTTGACTTCGTATCCCCAGCGCCGGGCCACCTTGATCGCGGTCTCGACCGCCTCGGCTCCGGTGTTCATCGGCAGCACCAGGTCCTTGCCGCACAAAGTGGTCAGGGCCTGGGCGTAGCGGGCGAGCTCGTCGTTGTAGACCCCTCGGCTGGTCAGGGTGACTCTCTGCAGTTGCTCCTGGACCGCAGCCAGCAAGCGTGGATGGCGGTGGCCGAAGTTCAGCGCCGAGTAACCAGCCAGGCAGTCGAGATAGCGGTTCTGCTCGACGTCGGTGACCCAGGCCCCCTCGGCCGAGGTAATCACCACCTGCTGCGGGTGGTAGTTGTGTGCGGTACAGCTGTCAGCCAGTTCGCTCCAGCTGCGGTTGGTCTGGTCGTACCCCAATGTCATGATGAGCCTCCTGCCGAGAGCCTATCCGGCAGCTCCATCGTCGGTTCAGGGAAGTTGACCGGCTAGCAGATTCAGCACCCGGGTAGCTTCGGGAAAGGTACCGGCTCGGACCGCCATCGCCACCACGGTCCGGCTGCCGTCGCGGCCCTGGTACCAGCCCAGTTGGCGGGCCTCGAAACCCGACTGCCGAGCCGGCCCCCAACCGCCCTTGTACGTGGCGCCCGGGCGGCCGGCGATTCCCCACCGCTGTTCGGACGAAACCTGCTGCAGGTGCCCGATGACGAGCTCGGCACCGGGAAGACAGGGCAGGTGCTGCATGAACCGGGCTTGTTCGGCGGTCGACCAGATGGTCTGCCCGAAGATGCTGTATGGGGGCCGGGCCGCGGTGGCCGGCACCACTGTCGTAGCATCCCCGGCCTGGCGCAGCACGGCCGTTACCCGGGTCGCGGCGGTAGGCGCGGGGCCGAGAGACCGCCACAGCTGGTCGGCCGCCTCGTTGTCGGATTCCCGTAGGGCGGACCGTACCGCCCCCGGCTGCGCCTGGGGGCCTTGGTCTTGGACCACGGTCAGCGCCAGCGGAACCTTGCTGGTCGACCAGGCGACCGTCGGGCTTAGCGAGCCTGCGGTGATCGGGCCGCGGTTCGGGTCAACCAGGCTGAGCGAGATCTGGGTGCCGGTCTGGGCCTCGACGGTGGCCACGCGCTGCTCCAGGTCGGCAGGCACCGTGACTGTGGCCTGGCAGGCCTGCCCGGGCCCGCCGGCCGGATCGGACGGCTGCCCGCTAGCCGGGGCGGGTCCGCCGGTGGACTCTGCCGGGACTGACTCGAGCGGCTGGGGACGCGAGACAGCCTGGCAGGCACTACCGGCCACCAACAGCACCAGCGCCACCAGGCCACGCCATCTCGGCTGGCTTCGTCGGCTCGCCGGCTCAGTCATCGTGTCGACCTAGCAAATTGCTGATCGTCACCAACCGCTCGGCGATCTGGGCCTCGTTGCCGTGGTCGGTGGGTCGGTAGTAGCGGGCATCGGCCAGCTCGTCGGGGAGGTACTGCTGGCGAGCGATCCCGTGAGGATGGTCGTGGGCGTATTGGTAGCCCTGGCCGTGTCCGAGCGCCTGGGCGCCGGCATAGTGCGCGTCGCGCAGGTGGGGCGGGACCGAGCCGATCCGGCCACCGCGGACATCGGCCAATGCTGCATCGATCGCCATAATCACCGCGTTCGACTTCGGGGCGGTGGCGGCGGCGATCGTCGCCTGAGCCAGATGTAGCCGCGCCTCAGGCATCCCGATCAGGTGGACAGCCTGGGCCGCTGCGACGCAGGTCTGCAGCACCGAAGGGGCAGCCATCCCGATGTCCTCCGAGGCCAGCACGACTAGTCGCCGAGCTACGAAGCGAGGGTCTTCCCCGGCCTCGATCATCCGGGCCAGGTAGTGCAGTGCAGCCTGGACATCACTACCCCGGACGCTCTTGATGAAAGCACTAATCACGTCGTAGTGCTGGTCGCCGTTGGCGTCATAGCGGACGGTGGCCTTATCGACGGCCTGTTCGACCGCAGCCAGGTCGATGCTGGGGCTATGGACGGCCGCTGCTCCGGCGGCTGCTTCCTCAAGATAGGTGAGGACCCGCCGGGCATCGCCTCCGGCCAGTCGCAGCAGCGCCGCCCGGGCCTCGTCACTTAGTTGGAAGGACGAGCCGTCGTCGGCTCGCAGCCCTCGTGGGTCGCTGAGAGCCCGGTCCAGCAGCGCCGACAGATCCTCGTCACCGAGAGCGTTCAGGGTGAGCAGCAACGAGCGCGACAGCAGAGGCGCGATCACCGAAAAGCTCGGGTTCTCGGTGGTAGCGGCGATCAGGGTCACCAGTCGGTTCTCGACCGCGGGCAGCAGCACATCTTGCTGGGCCTTATTGAACCGATGCACTTCGTCCACGAAGAGGACGGTGGGCCGGCCGCGGGCCAGTTCGCGACGCGCGACATCGATCACCGAGCGGACCTCTTTCACCCCGGCGGTGACGGCAGACAGTTCAACAAAGCGGGCCCCGGAGGTTCTGGAGACCACGCTCGCGATGGTGGTCTTGCCGACCCCAGGCGGGCCCCAGAGGAAAACGGACATTGGCTGACCCGCTGCCAATCTGCGCAGGGGCGAGCCGGGACCCAGCAGATGGTGCTGTCCGACGATCTCGTCGACGGTCGTGGGGCGCATCCGCACCGCCAGCGGCGCGCTGTCGTGGGCGTCGGACAGCGACCCGCCCGCCACTGTGGGCAGGGCCACCTCACCGAACAGGTCCTCGCTCACCTGCGTCAGCCTACGACCCGAGACCGGCCACCAACGCGGACCGGATCCCTGTCCAGCGCAGCCTGGGCCGAGACGCTTCGTCCTCTCCGGGACCCGGTGATGAACCGAGACCTTGACATCGTTCTTTCTTAGATATATCGTTGAGGCATCGACGGAGTTGCGGATTCGAATTCAGGCCGCCCGTCATCACCGATCTTGCCGAGGAGGCAACCATGAACCGCTTTTCCCGCACCGGCCGAAGCCGAGGCTCCGAGCCCCGCGACCGTCGTCGCGGTTTCTCGCCAGACCCCTTCCCCGGCCCGCAGGGGCCGCACCACCATCCAGGCCCGCCCGAGGAGGGACCCGGCGCTGACCCACACTTCTTTGGACCCGCTGGCTTCGCCGGACCTTTTGGCCCCGGCGGGCCACTCGGGCCGGGACAGCCTTTCGGACCCTTCGGTCGGGGACGCGGAGGCCGCCGCCGCCGGGGTGACGTTCGCACCGCAGTCCTCCAGCTGCTGGCCGAGGAGCCCCGCAACGGCTACCAGCTCATCGCACTGCTGGACGAACGCACTGCGGGCGCCTGGCGCCCCAGCCCGGGCGCCATCTATCCCGCCCTGTCTCAGCTTGAGGACGAAGGACTGATCGAGACCACCGCCCTCGACGACGGCAGCAAGGCCTACCAGCTGACCGCCGCGGGCCACGAGACCAGTGAGGTGAGCGACACCACCCCCCGTACCTGGGACCAGATCAAGCAGGCCAATGCCCCCCGCCATCCCGGCGGCGACCACGCGGTTTGGCATGAGTTCAACCAGCTGGCTCAAGCTTTGAAAGCGGTGAGCATCTCGGGGGACGAGCGTCAGCACGAGGCTGCGGCCGCCCTGCTCGCCGAGACTCGCCGCCGGGTCTACGGCCTGCTGGCCGAACCACCCGCCCAGGACTGACCAACCAGCATGCCGGTGGCACCGATCCGTGGAGATCGGTGCCACCGGCTATTCCACGGGCCCACTCGACAACTTTCTGCAAGATCTGGCAACGGCCCGCGCGCCGGCCACCGCCGCCTAGAGTGCGGTCAGCAATCGGAACGCCGTTCCAATTGACGCACGAAGAGGAGGGGCCGGCGATGACTCCGGCGAAGGAGCCGAGCGCACCCTGCCCTGCCTCGACACCAGTTCAACCCACCGCGGGCTGACCCCGCAGGGCAAGGAGCACACCATGAAGCTGTCCCGCCGCCGCGTCCTTCTCGGAACCGCCGCGAGCCTCGCACTCCCCGCTGTCACTGCCTGCGGCGGTAGATCGTCATCGGGCAAGACCTGGAAGCTGGCCTTCAATCAGACCGCCGAGCATCCGCAGTTCAAGGCAGCCGAGGCCCTGGGCAAGCGTCTGGCCGAGGCCACCAACAACCGGTACAGCATTGATGTCTACCCCAACGAGCAGCTGGGCAGCCAGAATCAGGTGGTCCAGAACTTGTCCAACGGCACCGTCGAGATGATGTACATCGGCGGCCCGGTAATGGAGGGCTTCAACAAGGACTTCATCGTCTTCAACCTGCCGTACATCTTCGACTCGATCCAGGCCCAGAGCGCGGTCTTCGCCGACGAATCCGTGATGGGTGGCCTGTTCACCTCGATCGAGGAGAGCAAGAACATCACGGTCCTGGCGGCCCTGCACGCCGGTGTACGTAACGTGTACAACAACAAGCGGGCGATCCGGACCCCCGCCGACCTGAGTGGGCTCAAGATCCGGGTCCAGCAGTCGGATTCGCAGGTCGCGATGATCCAAGGCATGGGCGCGATCGGTTCCCCGATGGGCCAGGGCGAGGTGTACGGGGCCCTGCAGTCCGGCGTTCTGGATGGCGCTGAGAACAACGAAACGGTCTACGACGCGCTGAAGCATGACGAGGTGGCTAAGTTCTACTCCTACACCCGCCATCTGATGATCCCGGACTACCTCCTCATCAACACCAAGACCTTGAAGGAGATGTCGGCCGAGGACCAGGCCGCCTTCCGTAAGCTCATCCCCGAGATGCGCAGAATGGCGGATGACGGATTCGTCGACTTCGTCAAGACCTCGAAGGAGAACGCCGAGAAACTGGGCGCGAAGTTCAACGACGACTGCGATATGACGGCTTTCAAGTCCTCGGTGGAGGAATTGGTGAAGAAGTCCATCGACAACCCGGTGCGTCAGCGGCTCTACGAGGCCGCCCAAGACGCTAACAAGAAGTTCCCGGCGATCAAGTAACCGCCACCGGTGGGCCCGGCCCACTCGGGCCCACCGGCACTGTCCATCCGAGAGATCGGTCATCGTATGCAAGCGCTGCACGCGTTCAAGAGGGTGCTCGATGCCACCCTGCGCTGGTTCTGCATCGTCCTTTTCGCCGCCTTGGTTTTGTTGGTGGTCTGGCAGGTCTTTGTCCGCCAAGTCCTGAACTCGGGTAACGCCTGGACCGAAGCCATGGCCCGAGTGGTCTTCATCTGGCAGGGCATCATCGGCGCCGCCTATGTCATCGGCGAGAAGGACGACGTGGCCATCGACTTCCTTGTCCGCAGATTCCCCACTGCTGTGGTACGGGGCATCGAGATCCTAGCCCACGCGATCGTCGCCTTCTTTGCGATCTGGGTGATGGTCTTAGGCGGCGGTCAGATCATCGCCAACACCTGGGATGACACGGTCGAGCTGCTCCCCCTCACCCAAGGACAGATCTATCTGGGAGTGCCAGTAGCCGGGGTGCTGATCGCGGTCTACTGCCTGATCCACATCATCGACACCTTTACCAAGAGGATCGAGGTCGTCGACGCGGACCGCGTCGACATCACTCAGCTCACAGATGAGGGGATCTGAGATGACGCATATGGAGCAGACTGCCCTGGTAGTGGGGCTCATCCTGGTCTTCGGCATGTTCGCCCTGATGGCGATCGGGGTCTCGGTCTCGGTCTCGATCGGCCTGCCCTCAGCAATCTGCATGGTGATCGTGATGGGTGCCGATCGCGGCATCTTCACCGCCGCCCAAAAGATCTACGACGGCATCGACTCATTCCCGCTGCTAGCCATCCCCTTCTTCGTGCTCGCCGGGACAATCATGAATAAAGGCGGGATCGCGCAACGTCTGATCGACCTAGCCAAGGCCAGCACCGGACGCACCCCGGGGGCCTTGGCCCAGACCAACATCCTGGCCAACATGCTCTTCGGCTCGATCTCCGGGTCAGCTCTGGCCGGCTCCTCCGCGGTCGGGGCGATTATGTCTCCGGCGCAGCGGCGCGACGGCTACGACATGCGATTCGCGGCGGCGGTCAATGTGGCCTCGGCCCCGTCTGGGATGTTGATCCCCCCGTCCAATGTCTTGATCGTCTACGCCCTAGTCTCGCAGGCGTCGGTGGGGGCGCTGTTCCTGGCGGGCTATATCCCCGGCATCCTGTGGGGGCTGTCGTGCATCGTCATCGTGTGGTGGTATGCCCGCAAACGGCCGGAACTGCGAGGCGATGGCTGGCCGACACTGGCCGAATTCACACGTAGTCTGGGGCGTGCACTACCCAGCCTGCTGCTGATCATCATCGTGATCGGCGGAATCGTGAAGGGTTTCTTCACCCCCACCGAGGGCGCTGCGATCGCGGTCGCGTACGCCTTCGTGCTGTCGCTGATCTACCGCACAATCACGATGAAAGATGTCCCGAAGCTGCTCCTCGACGCGACCCGCACCAGCTCGGTGGTGATCTTCCTGATCGGACTGTCGACGATCATGAGCTACATCATGACCTTCTCCGGGATTCCCCGACTGCTCGGCGCCTGGATGGTCTCGATCACCCATTCCAAGGTGGTCTTCCTGCTGATCATGATGGTTCTGCTGCTGATCATCGGTATTCCGCTGGACGCTACCCCGGCGGTACTGATCTTCACCCCGATCTTCCTGCCGATCGCCTCACAGAACTACGGGATCCATCCGGTTCATTTCGGGATCATGATGACGTTCAACATGTGCATCGCAGTGATCTCACCACCGTCGGCCCCGGTTCTGTTCGTCGGGGCCCGGGTGGCGGGTCTTAAGGTCGAAGACGTCATGAAGCCCCTGATGCCATTCTTCATCTGCCTGATCGTGATGCTGCTGATCATCCAGTTCGTCCCGGATCTCACCCTCGCCATCCCCCGCTGGGCCGGTCTGATCCGCTGACCCAACCGTTCCCGGAAGGAGCCTTATGAAGGCCATCGTCATCGCCAGTGCCCAGGATCTCCAGATCGTCGACGTCCCCGTACCAGAACCCGGACCCGACCAGGTCCTGGTACGGGTCCGTTACGTGGGGATCTGCGGCTCGGACCTGCATTATCACGTCCACGGTGCCAATGGCGCTTTCGTAATCCGGGAACCTCTGATCCCCGGACACGAGATGTCCGGCACGATCGAGCTGGACCCCCAGGGCGAGTGGGCCCCCGGCACGACGATCACCCTCCACCCGGCCACATTCGGCCCGGAACTGCCCGGGATGGAGTCCATCCGGCATCTACGTCCGGGCGGCTCCTACCTGGGCAGCGCTTCCACTTGGCCGCACACCCAGGGGGCGATGGTTGAAATCATGCTGGTACGCCGCGACATGATCCGGCTGCTGCCCGAAAGGCTCCCGCTGCAGCGGGCGGCGCTGACCGAGCCCCTGAGCGTGGCGCTGCACGCGCTGACCATGGCCGGTGATCTGACCGGACGCTCGGTGCTGGTGATCGGCGCCGGACCGATCGGCCTGCTCACGGCCTTCGCGGCCCAGATCAGACAGGCCGACTCAGTCGCGATCAGCGATGTCCTGCCGCAGCCCCTGCAGCGGGCCAACCGGCTCGGTGTACAACACACCTACCAGACCGGTCTGCAGGACCCACCAGACAACGCCTTCGACGTGGTGCTTGAGTGCACCGGGGTACCGGCCGCGATCAGCTCAGCGGTCCGGGCCGCCCGGCCCCGCGGCACCGTGGTCCAGGTCGGCATCGTCAGCGCCGAACCGATCCCGGTCGTCCTGGCAGGCCTGGTCAGCAAGGAGCTGACCTTGGTGGGAACCTTCCGCTTCGACGACGAGATCGACGAGGCGATCCCGATCCTGGCCGCCCACCCGGAGGTGGAATCGGTGATCACCCAGGTGATGCCGGCCAGCCAGGTCGAATCGGCCTTCGAGATCGCACGCGACTGCGCCGCCTCCGGCAAGGTCCTCGTCGAGATCGGGGCCTGATGCCCCGCCCCACCGGGTCAGGCGCAGTGACGGTGCCGCCCCGTGGCTCACAGTCGGCCAGCCGCGCCGCCTCGGTCCTACTCCTGCTGGCCGAACAGCGCCGTACCCTGTCGCTGACCGAGATCTCCCAGCTGCTGGGGGTGGCGAAGTCGTCCACCCGGGGGGTGCTGGTATCGCTGGAGGCAAGCGGCCTGATCCACCGCGACGACAACGAGTACGGGCTAGCCCCGACGGTCCTCACGCTCGCCGCGGGATACCTGCAAAGCGACGACATTGTGCGTCACTTCCGCCGAGTCGTCGCCCAGCTTCCGGTGCTGGCACAGGAGGTGGTGCAGATGGGGACTCTGGTGGAGCGGGATGTGGTCTTCCTTGCCCGCCACGCCGGCCGTTCCCCGCTCGCGATGACCGCTAACGTGGCCGACCGGTTCCCGGCCTCGATCACAGCACTCGGCAAGGCCCTGCTGGCGCGCCTCGACGATGCCGAGCTGCGACGCCGCTACCCGCCTGGCGAACCGCTACCGCGGTGGACCGATGCCTCGGTCACCACCGTGGAGGAGCTGATGGCCCAGCTGGAACAGGTCCGTGCCGATGGTTTTTCCCGGGACCAGGGAGAGACCAATCCCCACGTGTGTGGGGTGGCGGTCGCCCTGCGCGGGTCACGACGCAGCATCGGAGACCTAGCAGTCGGGGCGTCGCTGCGTCCCCTGGTCCAGGCCGAATCCCATGTCGCAGCCGTGGTCCAGGACCTCTACCGACTCCGCGACGAGCTGGAATCCCACTACCTCTTGGAGTGAATCATGGAACACCGATACAGCAACAGCCCACAGCAGGTGGCGCGGATGAGCACCGCCGAGCTGCGTGCCGCCTTCCTCGTCGAGGACCTGTTCGTCCCCGGCGAAATCCGGCTGGTCCACTCGGAACAGGACCGGGTGATCCTGGCGGGTGCCTGCCCCGCCGGCAACGACCTGATCCTGCCGGCGCCACCCGAGCTGCGAGCCGAGACCTTCTTGGAGCGCCGCGAGGTGGGCATTCTTTGCGTCACGGGCGAGGCCCAGGTCAGCGTCGGCGACCAGGACTACGCGATGCCGGCCGGCGCCCTGCTCTACGCCGGCCGGGGGGCCGGCGAGGTCCGCTTCGCCGGCAACGCCCGGCTCTACCTGTTTTCGGCGCCGGCGCATACCGCGTACCCCACTACCTTGGCCCTGCCAGGCTCCGGTAACCAGCGCCGGCTGGGCGAGCAGGTGAATGCGAACCAGCGGATTATCAACCAGTACATCCACGCCGACGGGATCCGCAGCTGTCAGATCGTGATGGGGGTCACCCAGCTGGAGCCGGGCAGCACCTGGAACACGATGCCCGCCCACACCCACGCCCGCCGGATGGAGGCGTACCTCTACTTCGACCTGCCCGACGATGCCCGGGTGGTGCACCTGATGGGCGAGCCGACCGAGACCCGTCACCTCATGGTCGGCAACGAACAGGCGGTGATCTCGCCCAGCTGGTCAATCCATGCCGGCGTCGGCACCCAGGCGTACAGCTTCTGCTGGGCGATGGCCGGGGAAAACCAGGCCTTCGACGACATGGACCCTGCCCCGATCACCGAACTGCGCTGAAGGAGAAGCCATGAAACTGGTCATCACCGACTGCGACCACGACGCGATCACCGAGGAATGTGAGGTTGCCGACCGGTACGGCGCAAGCCTGGTCCGGGCCGACGCCCACAGCCCCGAGCAGATCGTGGCCGCCTGCCAGGACGCGGATGGGATCCTCGTCCAGTACGCCCAGATCACCGATGAGGTGATGGCCCGGTTGCCCCGGCTGCGGGTAATCGGCCGGTACGGGGTGGGGGTCGACACTGTCGACATCGCGGCGGCGACCCGCCGCCGGATCGCGGTCTGCAACGTTCCCGACTACGGCACCGAGTCGGTCTGCGACCACGCCCTGGCGCTCGCGGTGGCGCTGGTACGCCAGGTCGGGCTGGCCGACAAGCGGGTCCGGCAGGGCCAGCCCGAACTGGACGCGCTGCGCCCGATCCACCTGTACCACGAACTCACCTTCGGGGTCCTCGGCTGCGGGCGGATCGGGACCGCTACCGCCCGCAAGGCCCGGGCGCTCGGTTTCCGGGTCCAGGTCTGTGACCTGCTGGCTACCGGCGACCGGTGGCACGACTTGCCTGCCGTCGGCCTCGACCAGCTCTTCACTGGCAGCGACATCGTCTCGGTCCACACCCCGCTCAACGACAGCACCCACCACCTGGTGAACGCGGCCCGGCTGGCCCAGATGCGGCCTACCGGCTACCTGGTGAACACCAGCCGGGGACCGGTCGTCGACACCGACGCCCTGATCGCCGCGATCGACTCCGGGGCCCTGGCCGGGGCCGGACTCGACGTGCACGAGACCGAGCCGCTGCCGGCTGACAGTCCGCTGCTGACCATGGACCGGGTACTGCTGACTCCGCACATCGCCTGGTACAGCGAGCAGACCTACGGCGAACTCAAACGGCGTACCGCCGAGAATGTCGCCGAATACCTGTCGGGGCGCCGGCCCCGTGACCTCTACAACCCCGACGTTCTCAGCCAGGAGGGACTCCCCCGATGAATCAGACCCGCAGCAACCCGTTTGACATCTCTGGTCGTACCGCCGTGGTCACCGGCGGCGGCCGGGGTCTCGGGTTGGGCGTCACGAAGGCTCTCCTGGATGCCGGCTGTGACGTCCACGTGATGGCCCGCGGCCAGATCGGCGAGGATCTGCTGGCCTACGCCGAGCAGGCCGGCCAGCGGGTCGTTGCCCACCCGTGCGACCTGGCCGATGGTGACGCCATCGCCACGGTCAGCGCCGAGATCCTCGAACAGGCCGAGATCTCGATCCTGGTCAACAATGCCGGCACCCAGGAACGTCACCCAGCGGTCGACTTCCCGATGGACAGCTGGGACCGGGTGATCGGGATCAATCTGCGCGCGGTCTGGCAGACCTGCCAGATTTTCGGCCGCGAGATGGTCCGCCGCGAGCATGGTGCGATCATCAACTTCGGTTCGCTGCTCACCTTCCAAGGCGGGATCACGGTCCCGGCCTACGCGGCCGCCAAGGGTGGTGTCGGTTCGCTGACGAAAGCCCTGTGCAACGAATGGTCCAGCAAGAACGTCAACGTTAACTGCATCGCCCCCGGCTATATGGCCACCGACATGAACGAGGCCCTGATCGCTGATCCGGAACGCAGCGCCCAGATTTCGGTCCGGATCCCAGCCGGGCGCTGGGGCACCCCGCAGGACGTGGGCCACGTCTGTGTCTTCCTGGCCTCCCCGGCCGCGGCGTACATCCATGGCCAGGTGATCGCCGTCGACGGCGGCTGGATGGCTCGCTGACAACCGCCGGCTGCTGCTCGGCATCTCGACCGGTGTCCGGGCAGCAGGCGGCGATCAGGCCTAAGCGGGGCGCTTCGGCTCTGGGCGGGCGTCGACGCCGGCTTCCCGGCGCTGCTGGGCGGTAATCGGGGCCGGCGCCGCGGTCAACGGGTCGTAGCCGTTGCCGGTCTTGGGGAAGGCGATCACCTCCCGGATCGACTCGTAGCCGCCGAGCAGGGTCACTACCCGGTCCCAGCCCAGCGCGATCCCGCCGTGCGGCGGGGCTCCGTACTGGAAGGCGTTGAGCAGGAAATCGAACTTTTCCTGGGCCTGCTCGGCCGTGAGCCCCATCACCTGGAAGACCCGTTCCTGGATGTCGCGGCGGTGGATTCGGATCGAGCCGCCGCCCAATTCGTTGCCGTTGTAGACGATGTCGTACGCGTACGCGAGCGCCGATCCCGGATCGGTGTCGAAGGTGTCCAGGCATTCCGGCTTGGGCGAGGTGAAGGCGTGATGGACTGCGGTCCACTGCCCCGCCCCCAGCGCCACATCACCCTCGGCGACCGCGTCCGCGACCGGTTTGAACAGGGGGGCGTCCACCACCCACACGAAGGAATGCGCCGACGGGTCGAGCAGCCCCAGCCGGCGCCCGATTTCCAGCCGGGCCGCGCCCAGCAGGGACTGGGCCGCGGACCTGGTACCGGCCGCGAAGAAGACACAATCCCCCGGTTGGGCACCGGTCGCCGCCCGCAGCCCGGCCCGTTCGGCCTCGGACAAGTTCTTGGCCACCGGCCCACCCAGCTCACCCTGCGCGTCGAAGGTGACATAGGCCAGCCCCTTGGCACCGCGCTGGCGGGCCCAGTCCTGCCAGGCGTCGAAGGTCCGCCGCGGCTGGGAACCACCCCCGGACATCACCACCGCACCCACGTACGGGGCCTGGAAGACTCGGAAACCGGTGCCGGCGAAATACCCGGTGAGTTCGGTGAGCTGCAGGTCAAACCGCAGATCGGGCTTGTCCGAGCCGTACCGGTCCATCGCCTCGGCGTAGCTGATCCGCGGGAACGGGGCGCCGACATCAACGCCGGCGAGTTTCCAGATCTCGGTAAGGATCTGTTCGGCCAGTGCGATCACGTCGTCCTGGTCCACGAAGCTCATCTCAATGTCGAGCTGGGTAAATTCCGGCTGCCGGTCGGCGCGGAAGTCCTCGTCGCGGTAGCAGCGGGCGATCTGGTAGTAGCGCTCCATGCCGGCCACCATCAGCAGCTGCTTGAACAGCTGCGGCGATTGCGGCAGCGCGTACCAGGATCCCGGCGCCAGCCGGGCCGGGACCAGGAAGTCACGCGCCCCTTCCGGGGTGGAACGGGTCAGGGTCGGGGTCTCGATCTCGACGAAGTCATGTTCCTGCAGGACTCGCCGGGCCGTGGCGTTGACTGCTGACCGCAGCCGCAGCGCCGCCGCCGGCTCGGGCCGGCGCAGGTCCAGGTAGCGGTAACGCAGCCGGGCCTCCTCCCCGACACTGACCCGCTCGTCGATCTGGAACGGCAGCGGGCTCGACGGGTTGAGGACCTCGATCGTGGCGGCCACCACCTCGATCTCGCCGGTGGCGAGGTTCGGGTTGGCGGTGTCCTGCGGCCGTACCTCGACCTGCCCGATCACCCGGACGCAGTATTCGTTACGTAGCGCGTGAGCGTCGCCGGCGGCCAGGACCTCGTCGCGGACCACCACCTGGCAGACCCCGCTGGCATCACGCAGGTCGAGGAACGCCACACCACCCAGGTCTCGCCGTCTGGCCACCCAGCCAGCCAGCGTCACGGTCTGGCCCGCATGCTGCACACGCAGGGTCCCGGCTTGATGCGTACGGATCACGACGTCCCTCTCGTTGTCTTGACCCGTCCGATCCTAGGGCCTGCGCGCCAGCCGGAATGCTCACGTGACCGCCGGCCGCCGCCGGCTCTTGCCTCCGCCCAGACGGCACGTGGATACCTCCCAAGCGGGATGATCGCCGCGTACGGTGCGGCTAGCGCGTACCTTCACCCTCGACAAGACCCCGATGATCGGCCTTGGCCAGCGACGACCATGATCGTCGGCCGGGACCTGATGCCAGGGGTCGGCTGCTGTCGTTAAGGTGTCCGACGGGCTGTACCAAGGAGAAGATAGACAACATGCCGCGCCGCGACGATATCCACAAGGTGTTGATCATCGGTTCCGGGCCGATCGTCATCGGGCAGGCCTGCGAATTCGACTACTCCGGCACCCAGGCCTGCAAGGCGCTGCGTTCCCTGGGCTATCAGACGGTGCTGGTGAACTCGAACCCGGCCACGATCATGACCGATCCGGTGATGGCTGACGAGACCTACATCGAACCACTGACGGTGGACTCGTTGGAGCGGATCATCGCCCGCTCCCGCCCCGATGCGCTGTTGCCGAACTTGGGCGGGCAGACCGGGCTGAACCTGTCGCTGGAACTCGAGCAGACCGGGATTTTGGAACGGTACGGGGTGACCATGCTGGGGATCTCGTCGGACGCCATCCGCCGCGGCGAGGACCGCGAACAGTTCAAACAGACCATGACCGAGTTGGGGATCGAAATGCCCCGCTCCACCACCGTCACCACCGTCGACGACGCGGCCCGGGTGGCCGCCGACCTCGGCTACCCGGTGGTATTGCGCCCGGCGTACACGATGGGCGGCACTGGCGGCGGGTTGGTCGCCGACGAAGAGCAGCTGCGGACGGTCTGCGCCCGCGGCCTACAGGCCTCGCTCGTGGGCCAGGTGCTGGTCGAGGAGTCGGTGCTGGGCTGGGAAGAGCTCGAAGTGGAGGTGGTACGGGATTCGGCCGACCAGATGATCTCGGTCTGCTTCATCGAGAATGTGGACCCGATGGGAGTCCACACCGGCGATTCCTACTGCAATGCCCCGATGCAAACCATCTGCGCCGAGCTCACCGCCCGGCTGCAGGAGATCGCATACCGGATCGTCTCCTCGATCGGGGTGATCGGCGGGACCAATGTCCAGACCGCGCACGACCCGGCCACGGGACGAGTGGTGGTAATCGAGATCAACCCGCGCACCTCGCGCTCGTCGGCGTTGGCGTCGAAGGCGACCGGTTTCCCAATCGCGTACGTCTCGGCGCTGCTGGCCGCCGGACTGACCCTGGACGAGCTGCCGTACTGGCGCGACAGCTCGCTGGACCGCTACACCCCTGACGGCGACTATGTGGTGAGCAAATTCGCCCGCTGGGCTTTTGAAAAGCTACCCGGCTCGGTCGACCGGCTCGGCACCCAGATGCGTGCCGTGGGTGAGGTAATGAGCATCGCAAAGTCGTACCCGGAGTCCTTCCTGAAGGCGATTCGGGCGCTGGAGAACGGACGCCGCGGGCTGGGGGACGCCCCGGCCCTGGCCGGCTTGGGCCCGGATCAGCTGCGCGAGCGGCTACGCCAGCCGAGCAGCGAGCGGCAGTACCTGATGTACCTGGCGTTGCAGCAGGGCGTCAGCATCGACGAGGTCGTAGAGCTGACCGGCATCAAACGCTGGTTCGTCGAACAGATGGCCCAGCTGGTGGCTGTGGAGGCCGAAGTGGCCAGCCATGCCGGCGATCCTGAGCGGCTCGATCCGGAGCTGTTGCGGCGGGCCAAGGTGGCCGGTTTCGGCGACAACCGGCTGTCGCAGATCCTGGGCACCGACCAGGCGACGATCCGACGGCTACGGCACCAGCACCAGATCACGGCCCGATTCGAGGCGGTACCGGTCAGCGGAGTGGCCGGGGCGGAGTACTACTTCTCCACCTACGCCGATCCGCGGCCGAACCCGCTGCCTGAACCGAGGCCGGTCGACAGCTCCCGGCCCAAGGTGATGGTGCTCGGCGGCGGGCCGAACCGGATCGGTCAGGGGATCGAATTCGACTACTGCTGCGTCCACGCTGCGTACACGCTGCGCGAGCAGGGATACGCCACGATCATGGTGAACTGCAACCCCGAGACTGTCTCCACCGACTACGACACGTCGGACCGGCTGTACTTCGAGCCGTTGACCGTCGAAGACGTACTCTCGATCGCCGAACACGAACGCCCCGACGGGGTGATCTGCCAGTTCGGGGGCCAGACCCCGCTCACCATCGCCCAGCAGCTGAAGGACGCCGGGTTGAGGATCATCGGAACCTCACCGGAGACCATCGACCTGGCCGAGGACCGGGACCGGTTCCGCGAGATCATGGACCGGCTCGCTATCCCGATGCCGCAGGCCGCGATGGCGACCACCGTCGACGAGGCGGTCGCCGTAGCGGATCAAATCGGCTACCCGGTGATCGTACGGCCGAGCTACGTGCTGGGCGGTCGGGGGATGGAGATCGTCTTCGAGCCGGAGGCGCTGCGCCGCTACATGGCAGCCGCCCAGGGGGTGACCCCGGACCGACCGATCCTGATCGACCGGTTCTTGGAGAATGCCCTGGAATGCGAGGCGGATGCGCTGTGCGACGGGACCGACGCGTACGTCCCGGCAGTAATGGAACACATCGAGTACGCCGGGGTGCACTCGGGCGATTCGGCCTGCTTCGTGCCGTCGGTGACCATCCCCGCCGAGCAGCTGCGGCAGGTGGAGGACTACACCCGTCGGATCGCGATCGAACTAGGCGTGGTCGGCCTGCTGAACGTGCAGTATGCGATCAGCGAGGATGGCACGGTGTACGTGCTGGAGGCGAATCCCCGCGCCAGCCGGACTGTGCCGCTGGTGTCCAAGGTGGCCGATGTCAACATGGCGGCCCTGGCAACCCGGCTGATGCTGGGCGAGCGGCTGGCTGACCTGGGCCTGCAGCGGCGCGAACTGGGCTACCAGGGGGTCAAGGAATCCGTCTTCCCGTTCCCGATGTTCCCCGAAGTGGATCCGCTGCTGGGACCGGAGATGCGTTCCACCGGGGAGGTGCTGGGCCTGGCCGCGGATGCCGGCGCGGCGTACGCCAAGGCGCAAGCCGCCGCCGGGGCCCCACTGCCGAGCAGCGGCGCAGTCTTGATCTCGGTTGCGGAACGGGACCGGGTCGACAAGGCCGGTGAGACGATCCTGGCTGCGGCCCAGGACTTCGCCGCCGCCGGGTTACGGCTGTACGCGACCAGCGGCACCCGGGCTTTCCTGGCCAGCCACGGGCTGGAGGCGACGGCGGTGAACAAGCTGCATGAGGGTTCCCCGACCATGGCCGACCTGATCAGCGACCACGCCGTCGACCTCGTGGTGAACACCCCAGCTGGTTCGTCCTCCGAGTACGACGATTCGTACATCCGCAAGGCGGCGATCCGGACCAAGATCGCCTACATCACCACCACCCCGGGGGCCCGGGCCGCGGCGGCCGGGATCCTGGCGATCCAGCACGGGAAGGCCGAACCGGTTTCGCTGCAGGAGTACCACCGGCGTTGAGCCGGCCGGCTCTTCAGCCCTGGCGCAGGGCCTTGGCCAGGCCAGGGGCCAGCGGCAGCCGCGGCACCAGACAGGCCTGGGTGGTGTGGTACAGGTCGGGTTTGCCGGCCCAGATGCGGTGCCCGACCTGGTTGTCCGAGTCCAGTTCGTGGTGCCAGCCACCCTGTTCCTGGTCGATCAGGTAACGGGCAGCGTAGTCCCACCACTGCTGATACCAGTCGGCGAAGCGCTGCTCGCCGGTGCGGCGGTACCAGCAGGCGGCCGCGGCGATCGCCTCGCAGACCACCCACCAGAGCCGGGTCCGGGTGATCGCGGTACCGTCGAAGTCGGTGGTGTAGACGAAACCGTCGCTGCCGTCTACCGCCCAGCCGTCACGTACCGCCCGTTCGACGAGTCCCCGGGCGGCGCGTTCGAGGCCTTCGGCTGGCCGGCCGGCCGCGAGCAGGGCCGCCTCCAAGTGCAGAATCAGCCGCGACCACTCCAGCGCGTGCCCGATCGTCGCCCCGTACGGTTTGAACGGATCCTCGGGCCGGTCCCGGTTGAAGTCGACCCAGACGGTCGCGTCACTGTGATAATGCTCCGGCAGCCGCCACTGGAAGTTTTCGGCCACCGTGGCGAAGAACCGGGCAATCCGCTCGCCGCGTTCCAACCAGCCGGGGTCTGCGCAGACGTCGTACGCTGCCAGCATCGCCTCCAGGCCGTGCATGTTGGCATTCGCCCCAAGGTACGGCGCCGGCGTTTCCCAGCCCCGGTCGTATGAATCCCGCAGCAGTCCCAGCCCCGGGTCCCAG
The DNA here is from genome assembly GCA_938046585.1 of uncultured Propionibacteriaceae bacterium. Classification (GTDB taxonomy): domain Bacteria; phylum Actinomycetota; class Actinomycetes; order Propionibacteriales; family Propionibacteriaceae; genus Fen-668. The sequence goes on from CALIWR010000005.1 coordinate 552,437, forward strand.
AACCGGTCGAGCACCAGGCTGGATGCCTCCTGGTAGAGCTCATCGGAACCGGGCAGCCCGACCTGCCGCGCGGTACTCGCGCCGAGCAGCACGTGAACGTGGTCATAACAGTCTTTGATCTGGTCCAGCTCGGGTTCTCCCCGGTGGAACCAGCCGCCCTCAGTGTCGTCGTGCAACGGCCCGGTCAGCCCGGCCAGCACGTGGACCGCCCGGCTGCGGCAGCCCGGCACACCGACCAGGGCCCCCAGCCCCAGGGCGTGCACCACCCGGGCAGTGTGGAACGGTGTCAAAGGCTCGTCGTGGTCGGGGTCTGCGTCCTCACCCAGGTAGCTGGCGCCCCCGCCGGGCCGTACGATCCGGCGACCGAAATCCAGCAGCCGTAGGTGCTCACGCTGCAGCCAGAGATGATGCGAGGGCAGGTCCAACCACACGGTGCTCATTCCGGAGACCCTAGACCGTCACCTCCAACCCCGGATTCGCCTGCCACCATGGGCGGATGACGTTGGGGTTGGGCATCGATATCGGAACGACCAACACCAAGGTGGTGGTCGGACCGGTAGTGGTGACCCGGCCGACGGCAACCGACGCGGCCCGGCTGGTGGCTGACGTGTTCGCGATGATCGCTGAGGCGGTGGCCCACTCCCCCAGCCCGCCCCGGGCGATCGGGATCGCCTCGCTGGCGGAATCAGGCTGGCCACTCGACGCCTCCGGTACGGCGCTGACGCCGATGATCTCCTGGACCCAGGATCGCAGCGACCAGGAGCTCCGGGCGCTGGTTGCTCGGACCGGCTGGGATGCCCTGTTCACCGCCACCGGGGTCCGTCCCGGACCCAAACCGCCGTTGGCGGTATGGTTAGGGCTTCGCCGCAGCCAGCCGGGGCTGCTGCAGCGAATGCACCGCTGGGCCGGTGCCGCTGACCTGATCCACCTGGCGTTGACGGGAGAGCTCGTCACCGACCACACCCTGGCTGGGCGGAGCCTGGCTTACCGGTTACCTGAGCCTGGGCAACCCTGCCCGGCGGGTTTCGACCCGGACCTACTGGCGGAGGCTGGGCTGCGGGTCGGCCAGCTGCCCCGCGTCTATCGCCCGGGGGATCGCCTGGCCACGGTGCTTGCCCACCTGCCCCTAGCTGGGACACCGGTGCTGGTCGCCGGTCATGACCATCAAGTCGGCGCCTGGGCGGCCGGGGTCCGGTATCCGGGTCAGGTGGCCGATTCGGTGGGGACCGCGGAGGCGGTGCTCAGCCTGACCGAGCCGGTCTGGGACCGGGCCCCGATCGGCCACGACGGGATGAGTCTGACCCGGTCGGTCGACGGGTATACCGAGGCCCTGGTGGCAGGCTCTCCCAGCGCCGGGGCCTTCCTCCAGCAGGTGGCCGATGAGCAGACCGACGGTGATGTCGGCGCCCTATTGGCGACCCTCACCGAGACCGAGCTGGCGTCAGGTTCTGGGTTGCTGCCCTATCCTCGGGGCCGTCAGGCTCCCGAGCCTGACGGCGCCGCCCGGGTCCGCGCCTGGGGTCCCGGTCCGCTGCCGGCGCCCGGCACGCTGGCCTTGGAGGCCATCTGCTGCCAGGCCCAGTGGCTGATTCAGCGCCAGGCCTGCCACGCCCCCCATCCGCAATCGCGTCAGCCGGCCGACCTCGTCATGGTAGGCGAAGCCGTACGGCGCAGCATTGCCTGGCAACAGATCAAGGCCAGTCTCGCGGCCTGCCCTACCCGAATCGTCACCGCCGCCGAGCCGATCGCCACCGGCGCCGCTCTCCTGGCCCTCGCCCGGGCCGGGCTCACGGACCCTGCTACTACTCTGCCCACGATCGGCGTCGAGCCCTACTCACAGCTGGTCGGGGCCTACCAGAATCACCTCGCCACCTTCATCCAGACCGCCAGCCACCATCTCGACGAGAGGAGCCGGCCCGGGCCGATATCGCCGCCACGACCGGGCTGATCCGCTCGACTGGTCGACACCGGCACCCGGATCAGAGAACCCGCTCAGTCCCAGTGGCCTTCGACACTGACGCTGAGATCGGCTGCGGGAGGCAGCCACCGGTCGGCTTCGGCCGGGACCTGTCTGCCGCTGCGGATGTCCTTCACCTCTCCGGCGGGGCCGCCGAACCAGACATACGGGATACCGCGCCGGTCGGCGTACTTGATCTGCTTACCGAACCGGTCCGCGCTGGGCGCTACCTCGGTCGGGATACCACGGGCCCGCAGCGCAGTGGCAACCGCCATCGCCTCCTCACGGGAGGCCTCGTCGGTCACCGCCACCAGGACCGCGGTCGGTACTGCCCGGGAGGCGACCAGGCGGCCCTTGGTCAGCAACGGCACCAGCATCCGCGACACTCCGAGCGAGATCCCTACCCCCGGATAGGTGGTACGTCCGTCGCTGGCCAGCGAGTCGTAGCGTCCGCCTGAGGAGATTGAGCCCATCGACTCGTAGCCGACCAGCGCGGTCTCGTACACGGTCCCGGTGTAGTAGTCGAGGCCGCGGGCGATCGACAGGTCAGCCATCAGTCGGCCCGGCAGGTACCGTCCGGCGGCCCGGACCACGTCAGCCAGCAGGTCCAAGCCCTGGTCCAGCTGCTCGTGGCGTACCCCGAGAGCTCGGACCTGGTCGACGAAGGAGTCATCCTCGGTGCGGATCGACGCCAGGTCGATCACCTTCTGGGCGGCATCGAGGCTCAGGCCACAGTCGGCGGTCAGCGACTGGACGACTGCGGCAGCGCCGATCTTGTCTAGTTTGTCCACCCGTTGCAGCACTGCTGCCGGGTCTGCCACCGCGAGACCCCGATAGAAGCCCTCAGAGAGATTACGGTTGTTGACCCGCATCCGTACCGGCGGCAACCCGATCTCGGTATGCAGCCGCTCCAGGGCCTCCAGCATCACCAGCGGGATCTCGACGTCGTGGTGAGCGGCCAGATGATTCTCGCCGACAATGTCGATGTCAGCCTGGGTGAATTCCCGATACCGCCCGTCTTGAGGGCGTTCGCCACGCCACACCTTCTGCACCTGGTACCGCCGAAACGGGAAGGCCAGCTGCCCGGCATGCTCCAGCACATATCTGGCGAAGGGCACCGTGAGGTCGAAGTGCAGCCCCAGGTCATCGGAGTCGGCCCGACCAGCCTGCACGTTCTGCAACCGCCGAACCAGGTAGATCTCCTTGTCGATCTCACCCTTGCGGGCCAGTTGCAGCATCGGCTCGAGGGCTCGGGTCTCGATGCTGGCGAAACCGTGCACCTCGAAGGTGCGTCGCAACGTGTCCAGCACGCGCTGCTCCACGGCCCGCTGGCCGGGCAGCAATTCGGGGAAACCAGAAATCGGACGGGGACGGCTCAACAGTTGGCTCCTTGTGTCGCCTCGGCTAGGGGACGCTGCTCAGGCTACGCCGCCCCACCGCGTGCAGGTCTCAGGACCAGGCCGATCCCGGCTGCAGGTACGGATTGCCGCGGCGTTCTTGGCGCATGGTGGTGATCGGGCCATGCCCGGGCAGCAGCACCAGCTCGTCGGGCAACGGCAGCACCACCTGCTCCAGGGTCTGCCGCATCGTCACCGGGTCGCCGCCGGGCAGGTCGGTCCGCCCGATCGACCCGGCGAAGATCACGTCACCAGTGAAGGCGATGTGGTGATCGGGGCCTTCCACCATCGCGATCACGCACCCGGGCCGATGCCCCGGAGCGTGCCGAATCCGCCACCGTAGCCCGGCCAGGTCTAACTCCTGCTCGTCAGCTAAGTCCTCAACCTGGGCCGGTTCGACCAGCCGGTCGACGCCGATCAGGCTGCTGACCAGTGGCCGCAGGTCCTCCCCGAGACCGGCCACCGGGTCGCTCAGCAGCTCCCGGTCAGCTGGATGCAGCCACACCGGAACCTCCCAGGCGTCTGCTAGTCGGGCAGCATCGGCGACATGGTCCAGGTGGCCGTGACTGAGCACTATCGCCTCCGGGCGGCGTCCGTACTCGGTCAGCAGCTGCTCGACCACCGCCGCAGCTTCCATTCCGGGGTCGACCACCACGCAGGCCGGACCCGATTCCGGGCCGATCAGGTAACAGTTGGCCTGCCAAGGGCCGCACGGGAACGCAGCGGTGAACACAGCCTCGACACTATCGGGCAAGATAGGCTGCATGAGCGAGGCATCTGCGGACACCTTCGGCCGGGTTGCGGAAGACGGCAGCGTATTCGTCATCACCGCAGACGGGGAACGGATGGTGGGCCAGGTGCCCGACGTCAGCCCCGAGGAGGCGCTGGCTTTCTTCACCCGCCGCTTCGACGCCCTCCAGACCGAGGTCACGCTGCTCGAGGAGCGTATCCGGCGGGGCGCGCTGGGCCCCGACGAGGCCCGCAAGAATATCGCGACGGTACGGGCCGGTATCGAAGGCGCCAACGCGGTCGGTGACCTGGCCGGTCTGCTGGCCCGGCTGGAGGCCCTGACCCCGGCGATCGCCGAGGCCAGCGAGGCCCGCAAGGCCCAGCGGGCCCGGGCCAACGAGGAGACCCGCCAAGCCAAGGAGGCGATGGTCGCCGAGGCTGAGCGGATCGCCGAGGGCAATGACTGGCGCGGCGGGGTAAACCAGTTCCGGACCCTGCTAGATAGGTGGAAGCAGCTGCCGCGTATCGACCGGGCCACCGACGACGAGCTGTGGCGCCGCTTCTCAGCGGCCCGGACTACGTACACCCGCCGCCGCAAGACCCAGTTCGCTGAGCAGAATGAGAAGCGGGAACAGGCCCGCCAGGCCAAGGAACAGATCATCGCGGAGGCCCGGGAACTCGCCCAGTCCACCGAATGGGGGCCAACGGCGGGAGCCTTCCGGGAACTGATGGCCCGCTGGAAGGCCGCAGGAGTGGCATTACGGGCTGTCGATGACCGGCTCTGGGCGGAATTCCGCAGCATCCAAGACGATTTCTTCCACCACCGGCACCAGGTCTTCGCCGAGCAGGACACCGAGTTCCAAGCTAATCTGCAGGCCAAGGTGGCGCTGCTGGACGCGGCCGAGGCCGAGATCTTGCCGATCACAGACGCCCAGGCTGCCCGGCGGGCCTTCCGGAGTTTCCTGTCACACTTCAACGAGCACGGCAAGGTGCCGCGCGACAGTATCCGCAGTGTCGAAGCTCGGGTCCGGGCGTTGGAGACCGCGGTCCGAGACGCTGAAGACGAGCAATGGCGCCGGACCGACCCGGAGACCCAGAAACGGGCCGCGGGTACGGCATCGCTGCTGAGCGACCAGATCAACCGGCTGGAGACCGACCTGGCCAAGGCCGAGAGCCGCGGCGACGCTCGCGCCGCGGCTGAACTGCAGCAGTCGATCGAGACCTACCGTTCCTGGCTGGACCAGGCCAACAAGACCCTCCGAGACTTCGAAGCCTGATCCGGCGTTCCGCGCCGGATCAGGCGCGGACCCGGCGTACCTCGTACACCCCCGGTAGCCGATTCAGCCGCTTCATCAGGTGATCCAGGTGCGAAACCTCCGGGGTCTCAAAGGTCACCGTACCCCGGAAAACCCGGTCCTTGCCGGTCTGCATCGACGCCGACAGCATCGACACCTTCTCCTCTGCCATGGTGTTCGACACCTCGGCCAGCAGTCCAGTGCGGTCCAGGCCCTCCAGGTACACCGACACCACGAACGAACCGCCCGGCTGGTTCGACCACGAGACCGACACGATCCGCTCCGGGCTCTGCAGCAGGCTCTTGACGTTGGTGCAGTCCCGGGCATGCACCGAGACGCCCTGGCCGCGAGTCACAAAGCCGAGGATCTCGTCGCCCGGGACCGGGGTACAGCAGCGCGCCAGTTTCACCCACAGGGACGGGTCGCCTTGCACCTCGACCCCAAGGTCGCTAGAAGCGGGCCGCCGGGTGCTGCGATAGACCGGCTGATCCTCATACGACTCCTCGGCAGCGGCCTCCTCGCCGCCCTGAAAGGCGATCAGCCGGTCCACCACGGCTTGGGCGCTGACCTGGCTCTCCCCGATCGCCGCATACAGCGCCGGCACGTCGGCGAACCGGAACTCAGTCGCCACCGCGATCAGGTTCTCGATCGTCAACAACCGCTGCATCGGCATCCCGGTCCGCCGCAGCTGGCGGGCCAGTGCCGATTTGCCGCGCTCGATGGACTCTTCACGCCGCTCCCGGGTGAAGTACTGCCGGATCTTCTGCCGGGCTCGCGGGCTGGACACGAACGCCAACCAGTCCCGCGACGGGCCGGCGTCTTCCGACTTGGAGGTCATCACGTCCACCGTGTCGCCCTGGTTGAGCCTGGTGTCCAGGCTGACGAGCTTGCCGTTGACCCGGGCCCCGACGCAGCGGTGGCCGACCTCGGTGTGCACCGCGTACGCGAAGTCGACCGGGGTGGCGCCCTCAGGCAGGGCCTGGATTTCCCCTTTCGGGGTGAACACGAAGACCTCGTTGGAGCGCAGGTCGAATGTCAGCGAGTCCAAGAACTCCTTCGGGTCCTGGGTCTCACGCTGCCATTTGGTCAGTTCGTGCAGCCACGTCAGGTCCTGGCCGTCGCTGCGGACCCGGCCGCTGACGGCGTTCGGGTCCTCCTTGTACTTCCAGTGCGCGGCCACGCCGTATTCGGCACGCCGGTGCATCTCCTCGGAACGGATCTGAAATTCGATCGGCCGGCCCCCTGGCCCCATCACCGTGGTGTGCAGCGACTGGTACATGTTGAACTTCGGCAGCGCGATGTAATCCTTGATCCGGCCCGGGACCAGGTTCCAGCGCAGGTGGACCACGCCCATCACCGAATAGCAGGCTGCCTTGTCCGCCACGATCACCCGCAACCCCAGCAGGTCATAGATGTCGGCGAATTCTCGGCCCCGGACCACCATCTTCTGGTAGATCGAGTAGTAGTGCTTAGGTCGTCCGTACACCCGGGCCGGAATCCTGGCGGCGGCCAAGTCTGCGGTCACCTGTTCGATGATCTCGGCCAGGTAACGTTCCCGGCGCGGCTGATTCTCCGCCACCAGGTGGACGATCTCGTCGTACACCTTGGGATGCATGGTGGAGAAGGCCAGGTCCTCTAATTCCCATTTGATCGTGTTCATGCCCAGCCGGTGCGCCAGCGGGGCGTAGATCTCAAGTGTCTCCTTGGCGATCCGGTTCTGCTTGTCGGGGCGCAACGAGCCGAGGGTCCGCATGTTGTGGAGCCGATCAGCCAGCTTGATCACCAACACCCGGATGTCATGGCTCATCGCGATGATCATCTTGCGCAACGACTCGGCCTGGGTATTCTCCCCGAAGACCACCTTCTCGAGCTTGGTCACCCCGTCCACCATGCCGGCGATTTCCGGGCCGAAGTCGCGGGTCAACTCTTCCATCGTGTACGGGGTGTCCTCGACCGTGTCATGGAGCAGCGCGGCGCACAGGGTGGGTTCGGTCATCCCCAATGTGGCCAGGATCGTGGTCACCGCCAGCGGGTGGGTGATGTACGCGTCACCCGACTTGCGGGTCTGGCCCTGGTGGCATCGCTCGGCAGTCTGGTAGGCCCGTTCCAGTAACGCCAGGTCAGCCTTGGGATGGTTCTCCCGTACCACGTTGAACAGGGGCTCCAACACCACTGACTGGGTGGTCCGCGGCGCCATCCAGCGACTTAAACGCTGCCGCATCCGCAGCCGAGGCTGCTCCGGCCCGGTCGAAGTCCGCCCCGGCTCATGCGGTACCGGCGACAGCGGCGAGACAGCAGGCAGGGGCGATACCGCTGTTCGCTGGTCTGTCACCGTCACCTCCTGATGGGAGGCCAGTGTAGGCCGCGGCGTTGGCTCTGCCTACTGACGACGCCGATTCAGATCGTGATCAGGGCCCCGACCGAGCCGACACCCATCGCTTCCAGGTTTGCCCGTCCGCCTAGGAAACCGAGCTCCATGACCACCGAGACGTGGACCAGATCCGCCCCCAACTGCTCCACTAGCTTGGCGGTAGCTCCGACTGTCCCGCCGGTGGCGAGCACATCATCAATGATCAGCACCTTGGAATGCGGCCTGATCGCGTCCCGGTGCACGGTCAAGGTGTCGGATCCGTACTCCAACGCGAAAGACTCGGAGTAGACGTCGCGGGGCAGTTTGCCGGGTTTGCGGACCGGGACGAAGCCACAGCCCAGGGCCAGCGCCACCGGGCCGGCGAAGAAGAAACCTCGAGCCTCCATGCCCACCACCACGTCGATCCCTTCAGGGGCCTGTGCCACCAGCGCATCGATCGACGCCTGGTAGCCGGCATGGTCACCGAGCAGCGGTGTGATGTCCTTGTACACCACGCCCGGCTTCGGGAAGTCCGGGACGTCAACGATCAGGGAGTGGATGAGGTCGATCCGCTCGTCTTGAGTCAGGCTCATCGATTCTCTTTCTGCTGAGTCGGTCACGGCTACCGCCGGCGGCGCTTGCGGGAGCCGGGCTGACGCCCCTGCGGACGGGACGGACGCGGGCCCTTGTCGGGCGCCGACGACTCGACATCGTCGCCCGCATCCCCCGGGTCCGGGGACTTCGGGTCCGGTGATTCAGTGCCGGTCTGCAGGCTCTGGCTAGTTTTGGCCGGGACGGTGACCACAACCGGCGCCTTCCCTGAGCGACGCTGAGGCACCTCCACCAGGGCCTTCGCCGATGCCTTCTGGGCGTCGGCGGCACGGCGACGCTCCAGCCGGGCCCGGTAGGTCTGCATCCCCGACTCTCGCTCTCGCATCTGGGCCAGCAGCGGGGTGGCGATAAAGACTGACGAGTACGCGCCGGCGATCATGCCCACGAACAGGGCCAGGCCCAAATCTTCCAACGGTCCGCTGCCGAGCACCACTGCACCGGCGAAAAGCAGCGCAGTAACGGGGAGCACCCCGATCACGGTGGTGTTCAACGACCGCACCAGCACCTGGTTGACCGCCGCGTTGGCCGCCTCGGAATAGGTGAGCTTGTGCTGCTCCATCTCGGCGACGTTCTCTCGGACCTTGTCGAAGACGACCACCGTGTCGTACAGGGAGTAGCCGAGGATGGTCAGCACCCCGATCACGGTCGACGGGGTGATGGTGAAGCCCACGAGGGCGTACACCCCGACCGTGACCACCAGGTCATGGGCCAGCGCCACCAATGCAGCGATCGACATCTTGGCGTCGCGGAAGTACAGCCAGATCAAAACCCCGACCAGCACCAGGAAGACCACCAATGCGATACCGGCCTTCTGGGTGATCTGTTTCCCCCAGGAGGCACCGATCAGCTGGTAGGCCACCTGGTCGTTGGCGATCCCCAGATGTTGAGCGATCACGCCGCGGACCGCGGCCTGTTCGGCCATCTCCAGGGACCGGGTCTGGACCCGAACCCGGTCGTTACCGATCGTGGTGACGGTCGTCCCCAAGTTAGGGACCCCGGACGCCTCGACTACCGATCGGACCTCGCTGACGGTGCTGCTGGTGACCCGTACCGGGGCCTGGAAGTCGGAACCGCCGCGGAATTCGATGCCCAGGTCGAGCCCGCGCAACAGCAGCCCCCCCAGCGACACGCTGAGCAGGATCGCCGAGACGATGTACCAGAGCCGACGATGCCCGACGAAGTCGTACGAGATCTCGCCGGTGTACAGCCGGTGAGCGAGCCCGCCGCGCCTGGTCTGGGTTCCGGTGCGGTCTGAGGTCGTGGTCGTCATGGCTTAGGCCTCCTTGGTACGGGCCGGACGCCTGATCACCGACACCGGGTCGACTCCCAGGTGGGCTGCGTCGAGCCCTGATCCGCGCCGGCCGGAACCAAAGAAGCGGGTCTTGACCAGCAACGACATCAGCGGTTTAGTGAAGAAGAAGACGATCACGACATCGATCAGGGTGGTCAGGCCCAGGGTGAAGGCGAAACCACGGACCGCGCCGATAGCCAGGGTAAACAAGATCACCGCGCTCAGCATCGACACTGCGTCAGCGACCACGATGGTACGCCGCGCCTTGCGCCAGCCGGTCTCGACCGCGGTGCGAATGCTACGACCGTCGCGGACCTCATCTCGGATCCGCTCGAAGTAGATGACGAATGAGTCGGCCGTGACCCCGATCGCGACGATCGCGCCGGCGATGCCGGGTAGGCTCAGCGCGAAGCCCATGGAGGCGCCCAGCAGCACCATCAGCACGTAGGTCATCGCGGCGGCCACGACGAGGGAGGCCACCACCACGATCCCGAGCCCACGGTAGTACAGGAACGAGTAGGCGATCACTAGGCCGAGCCCGATCAGGCCGGCGATCAGACCGGCCCGGAGCTGGTCGGAGCCGAGGGTGGCGGACACGTTGTCGACGCTGGACACCTCAAACGACAGTGGCAGGGCGCCGTACTTCAGCACATTGGCGAGGTCGGTGGCCGACTTCTGGTTGAAGCTGCCGGAAATCTCAGCCCGGCCGCCCTTGATCGGCTGCGACACCGAGGGCGCCGAGATCACCTTGCCGTCGAGCACGATCGCGAACTGGTTGCGGGGCTGCTGCTGTTGGGAGAAGTAGGTCGTGGCGTCGGTGAACAGCTGTGCGCCCAGTTCGTTGAAGCTGAGGTCGACCACCCAGTTCAGCTGGTTTTGCGGTACCCCGGCAGAAGCCTCGGTAAGCAGATTGCCCTCCAGCAATGCCGGCCCTAGCAGGTACTTGGAGTTGCCCCGGGTGGCCAGGTCCGATCGCAGGCAGGCCATCAGGGGCTGGTCGCGTACGGAGGGGAATGAGTCGCCACATTTGAAGGCGGCGAAGTCACTCTGATCGGCCTGCGAGGGAGTCCACTTCAGCTGCTCAGCAAGCAGGCTCTTGCGCTCGTCGTTGCCGGCCGGCAATTCCCCGGCTGGGGCGGTCGGGCGGGGCGAGGAGGCCGGGGGCACCGTTGGCAGGCCCGTGGCCTGGTCCGCGGGAGCCGACCCTTGCTCGGCATTAGTGGCGTACACCGCCCGGAATTCGAGCCGGGCGGTCTGGCCGACCATCGCCACCAGCTCGTCGCGCTGCACGTTAGGCACCGACACCTGGATCTGGTTCCCACCGGAGGTGGTGACTTCTGATTCTCCGACCCCCAGTGAGTCGACCCGCTGCTGGATGATCGAGCGGGCGAGTTCCAGGCTGGTGGCATCAACCGACCCCTGACCGCTGGTGTTGGCGGCGGTCAGGGTGATCGTGGTGCCGCCGCGCAGGTCCAGGCCAAGCTTGGGCGAGTAGTTCTTCGACATGATCATCAGGGCGTACAGGCCGGCGACCACGACGAAGAAAACGATCAGGGTACGGGCCGGGTGACCGTGCCGCGACGAGCTGCGTGCCACTGTCGCCATCCCTTACTGTTGGTGGGGACCGGACGCGCCCTTCGCGTCGGTGCTGGTCTGAGGGGTGTACGAGGGCGAATCGTACGATGGGGACGAATAGGTGGGCCCGGCATATGACGCCCCGGACTCCTTCTCCGGTTCGCTCGTCTTCTCCGGTTCGGCCTCGGATGTCGATTCAGCCTCAAGGGAAGGCTCACTCGGCTCGACTGCTGCCTCGGCGACGGGCTCAGGGTTCCCGTCCGGTTCGCTGACAACCTCGCCCGGCTCCAGGTCGGCGTATTCGAATTCTTCCTCGTCGGCCGGGACCACACGGACCATCGCCTGGCGCAAGATCGTCAGGTCCACGCCTGGGGAGACCTCGACCACGGCCTGCTGAGTTCCCAGTTGCCGCACGGTACACAGCACTCCACTGGTCAGCATCACCCGCGAACCTTCGGCGATCTTCGCCAGCTGGGCCTGCTGCTCCTTCACCCGCTTCTGCTGCGGTCGGATCATGATGAAGTAGAGGCCGATGAATGCCGCTCCCAGCAGCGCAAAAGTGCCGAACTGATCCATACTCTCCTCGTCCTCACCAGCAGGGGTTTGGGCTTGCGGGGCACGCAAACCCGCTACAGCCTAGCGGTCAGCGCGAGACAGTCAGAATCTGGCGCGCGCTGGCCCTAGAACAGGCCCGGTTCCTCGGCCCGACCCGGAGGTGGGGTGATCCCCAGGTGCCGGTATCCGCCCGCGGTCGCGACCCGTCCGCGCGGAGTCCGCATCAGGAAGCCCTGCCGGACCAGGAACGGCTCGGCGACCTCGGCCACAGTCTCGGTCTCCTCCCCGACCGCGATCGCCAGGGTGCCCAGTCCGACCGGGCCGCCGCCGAATTTGGTACAGATCGCCTCCAACACTGCCCGGTCCAGCCGGTCCAGCCCACGTTGGTCGACCTCGTACACCCGTAGCGCCTCCAGCGCCAGGGACTGCGTGACCACCCCGTCACCGCGGACCTGCGCCACATCGCGGACCCGGCGCAGCAACCGGTTCGCGATCCGGGGGGTGCCCCGGGAGCGCCGCGCGATGGTCGCCGCAGCCTCGTCATGGATGCCGATCCGCAGCACATCAGCCGAGCGGCGCACAATCCGCTCCAGAGCCGCCGGCTCGTAGAACTCCAGCTGGGCGGTGAAACCGAAACGGTCCCGCAGCGGGCCGGGGAGCAGCCCCGCCCGGGTGGTTGCCCCGACCAGGACGAAGGGCGGGATCTCGAGCGGGATCGCCGTCGCCCCTGGCCCCTTGCCGACCACCACATCGACCCGGAAATCCTCCATCGCCAGATAGAGCATCTCCTCGGCCGGGCGTGACATCCGGTGGATCTCATCGAGGAAGAAGACCTCGCCCTCGCTGAGTCCCGACAGGATCGCAGCCAGGTCACCGGCATGCTGGATCGCCGGACCTGACGAGATCCGCAGCGCAGCGCCGAGCTCGTTGGCCATAATCATCGCCAAAGTGGTCTTGCCCAGCCCGGGCGGGCCCGACAGTAGGACGTGGTCTGGCACACTGCCGCGATGGCGGGCGGCCTGCAACACCAGCCCGAGCTGGTCGACGACCCGAGGCTGGCCTTCGAAATCAGCCAACCGCGCCGGGCGTAAAGCCGCCTCGGCGGTACGTTCGTCCGGCTCTGGGTGCGGGTCCACCGGCGAGCAGGGGTACGGATCGGCCACAGGCTCAACCTACTTCGCCAGGGTCTGCAACGCCGCCCGCATCAGGGCTGCGACCGTGAGCGTCGGGTCCTGCTCCGACAGCGGCTGCACCCGGTCGCAGGCCGCCTGCGCGTCCCGCGTCGACCAGCCCAAACCCTCCAACCCGAGCCGGACCTGCTCGCGCCATGCCGGCTCGGCAGCCCGGACCACGGCCGGGGCAGCAGGCCGGGCGATCTTGTCTTTGAGTTCGATCACCAGCCGCTGGGCGCCGCGTCTGCCGATTCCCGGAACCCGGCACAAGGTGGCGAGATCTTCGGCAGCCAGCGCGGCCCGCAGCTCATCCGGCGACAGCACCGACACGATTGCCTGGGCCAGTTTCGGACCGACCCCGGTGGCGCCCTGAACCGCCTCGAAGATCTCCCGCTCGGCGTCGTCGGCGAAGCCGTACAGGGTCAGCGAATCCTCCCGTACCACCAGCGAGGTCGCCAGCCGGACCTCGGAGCCGGTGCGCAGCGTGGCGGTAGTCGCCGGGCTACACAGCAGTCGCAGCCCGATCCCGCCGATCTCCAGCACCGCCGAGGTCGCCCCCACTGCGGTCACGGTCCCGGTCACTGATGCGATCATCGTGCTCCTCTCGCCGCGGCCAGCGCGGACCAGCTGCGGGGCTGGGCACCAACGGCTGCGGCGAGCCGGTTGACCTGGCCGCCCCGCCACAGGTGACAGATCGCCAGGGCCACCGCATCGGCCGCATCAGCTGGTCGCGGCGCCTGCGCCAGCCGTAGGATCCGCGCCACCATCGTCGCCACCTGGGCCTTGTCGGCGCGTCCGGAACCGCTGATCGCGGCTTTGACCTCACTGGGGGTGTGCTGAGCGACCGGGATCTGGTGCCGGGCGGCGACGAGCATCGCCACCCCCGCTGCCTGAGCGGTACCGATCACGGTCATCACGTTGTGTTGGGCGAAGACCCGTTCCACCGCGACCGCGTCGGGTCGGTGCCGGGCGAGCCACTGCTCAAGACCCTCCTCAACGGCCAGCAGCCGCCGTTCCACGCTGAGCTGAGTGGAGGCCCGGATCACACCGGCCTCGACCAGCCGGGCCCGGCCGGGGGATCCCGCGACCACCCCCACACCGCATCGCGTTAGCCCGGGATCAACCCCCAGCACCAGCACCGCCGCCCCTTTCCGTACATCTGTTCGATAGCCTAGCGATCGACGACGGCAGTCTGGGCAGCACACGCAGGTCAGTCGTCCTCGATCTGGGCCTCGACCTCGGGGGGAACATCGTCGTTGCTGTAGACGTTCTGGACATCGTCCAGGTCTTCCAGAGCGTCCAGCACGCGGTACAGCCTGCGGGCCGCATCCACCTCGGTGATCTGCTGCTCGAAGGACGGTACGAAGGCCACCTCGGCCGATTCGTAGTCGAAACCCGCTGCCTGGACCGCTGTCCGCACCGCCACCAGCTGGTTCGGGTCGCAGGTGATCGTAAACCCCTCCCCTTGGTCGGCGATGTCCTCCGGTTCGGCGTCCAGGGTGGCCTCCAACAGTTCATCCTCGGTAACCTGCCGGCCCTCCTGCTGCTTGGCGATCTCGATCACGCCCTTACGGGAGAACAGCCGCTGCACCGAGCCGACGTCGGCCATGGTGGCGCCATTGCGGGTCACGGCGACCCGCACATCCGAGGCGGAACGGTTCCGGTTGTCGGTGAGGCATTCGATCAGCACCGCCACCCCGGCTGGGCCGTACGCCTCGTACATGATCGTCTGGTAGTCGGATCCCCCGGCCTCGGCGCCGGAGCCGCGTTTCACGGCCCGGTCGATGTTGTCCAACGGGACCGAGTTCTTGCGGGCCTTCTGGATCGCGTCGTAGAGGGTGGGGTTGCCGCCGGGGTCGCCGCCACCGGTCCGCGCGGCCACTTCGATGTTCTTGATCAGCTTCGCGAACAGCTTGCCCCGCTTGGCGTCGATGACCGCCTTCTTGTGCTTGGTCGTCGCCCATTTGGAGTGACCGCTCATCGGTTCCCTTCCCTCTGCACCGCAGCAAACTCTCGTAACTCTACAAACCGGCGCCACCCACGAGCGAGCCGCCCGCTTAGTGCACTATCAGGGCGTGGGCCACGACCGCGTCATAATTCTCGTATCCGACCGCCCGGGTCAGCCGCTGCACAGTCTCCGGATCATCCGTGTCGAAGCCGATCCCGGCGCCGGCCAGGCCCCGCTCGTGGAATGACCAGATCGAAGCCTGGAGCACGCTGCGGGCCAGTCCCCGCCCCCGCCACCCCGGCAACACCCCCAGCCGGTCGGTCCACCCAACCGCCTCATCACCGTCGTCGACCACCGCGTTCATCGCATATGCGACCACCCGGGATCCGGCCATCACCACCCAGGAGAGTTCCGCCGCGGCGCCTGGGCGGCGGGTGCTCTCGTCCCATTCGGCCGGGCCGATCGGCTTCGATCCGGCAACCGTGGCAAAGGCCTCGTTGTGGCAGACCCGGACTGCATCGGCCACCGCCCGCGGATATGGCAGCAGCGACAGCGGGGCGGCTAATTGGGGCAGCTGGGGCGGCTCGCCGGGGCGGAATCGGCGGTGCGCGTCCACGAACCAGGTCTCCGGAACCAGCCCGTAGTCCTGGTACAAGTCGCGGATCGCGATCAGGTTCGCGTCGGCGGTAGCCACCAGCTTCAGCGGACCGTGATGGGCTCGTCGGGTGTCGGCGTCCCAGCGTCGGGCGGCAGCGATCTGCCATTCCATCAGGGCATGTCCGATGTTGTTGTCACGCCAGGCCGGGTGCACTCCCCCGATCAGTTTCACCCGGCGCGGGTTGCGGTCCCGAGGCTGGACCAGGTCCAGCGCGAAGGCCACGATCGAACCACGCTGGTCGCGGCCGACGACCCCGATCTGCCCCAGATCGGCCCGGCTCTGGTTCACGGCCTCGGTGAGCTCCCCGAGACTGTGTCGTTCGGCAGTGTCATCGATGTGCTCGATGGCCTCGTTGAGCTTGGCCACCTCGGGTAGGTCGGCCTCCTTCATCGGGTCCCACGCAAGAAGAAAGCCGCGATCGCGCAGTCCCTCCAGGGGATCGGTCACCAGGGCTCCTCGGCAGTCGTTGGCGGGTAGCACACCCACTCTAGCGATTCAGCTGCGCCAGATCTGACGCCGGGATCGCCCCTGGTTGCGATCGGGGTGGGTACGTTGCCACTCCCTCCGCCAGCTCGGCATCGGGGTCACCAGCGACGACTCGACCTGGCCCGACACCACCTGCCACCAGGTGGTGTCGTCCTCGGCGATCAGGTTGCCCACCTCCCGCATCGCGGCCTGCCCGGCCGCGACCGGGCTGGCGACCAGGATCGGGTCGCCGTAACGCACCAAGACCTCATCCACCCGCTTCGGACGGGGACGGCCCCGGCCCGGATTCAACGGCAGGCCGGAGGTCAGCCGGCGTACCACGATCGGCACCAGTGGGACCTGATGCCGGGTGGCCAGGCGGGCTGCGCAGGCCACCACGTCAGCTGCGGCCGCGGAGGCGAAGTCGGTTGCCAGCAGCACGGTCCGCTGCCGCGGCAGCGAGGTCAGGCCCCGTCCGTGGATCACCTTCCACCGCTGCGGCACGGATTCCACTAGCACCGCCAGATCAGCCGGGGATTCCACATGCGCCAGCACCACCCGCTGCTGCGAGGATGGGGTCAGCCCGGTCACCTCGACTCGGGCCCAGCGCAGCAGCCCGACAAAAGGGTCCCGCAGCCGCTGCCGGATCCCGGCCGGACGCTCACCCTGGTACGGCAGCCGCAGCAACGCCACCGGGCGGTGCGAGCCCCGACCCCAGCGCCAGTACCGGCCGATCTGGCGGATATCGGCTGCGAAGCCCGCGAGCGGATTGGTCAGCAGTCGCCCGCCACGGCGGGGGGGCTGCTGGGTGGGATCAGCCCAGGAGGCGAACTGTCTGGTCACTCGCCCACCTGGATCCCAAGCCCGTCACGCAGGTAGGTCACGGTCGGCCGGCGTCCCAGCCGGGTGGCGGTGATCTCGAGCGCATCCGGGTAGGTGGAGGCGGCCCGGAAGCCCATCGTCTCAGCTGTACGACGGTTGGCGCTGACGAAGACGATGTCGGGGCAGGCGGCGATCGCCGGCTGCATGTCGTACCACTGATGGAAGGCCAGCAGCGGGTGGAATGCGTTGCGCTGCCGGTACAGATCCAGGTACCACGAGTCGTGGGCGTAGCGTTCCTGGTAGTGCTCGCGGATCTCGACGGGGTCCAGGGTCCGGGTCAGCACCTCGGCGACGAAATCGGCGGCGGCGCTGTGGTGCCGGGTCGAGAATCGGTCCCCGAGCCCGTGGAAGCCAATCACGGCCCCGCCCTCGCGCACCAGCGGATGGTCGCAGCCCAGCCCGTAACAATGGGACAGCACCCACCAGGCGGCCCCCAGCGGAGAGCCGTCGGCGTCGGGGGCGGCGCAGGTGGCGGCCGGGACCCCGGCGACCAGGATGTCCGCGGGCCCGGGCACCGCGACTCGAGTCGCCTCGGCCAGCTGTCGCTGGCTCTGCTCGCGGACCTGCTCTGCCGGGCCGAGGTGGATCCCCAGCACCGGGTAGTCGGCGGTGCGTTTGGCGTACAGGGCCCGAGCCGCCTGGACCGGGGCGGTCGCCAGAGCCCGACGGGTCGCGAGGAAGGCTACCTGGTCCTTGACCGACCACTCCCATTCCCGCGATGACAGGAACCGCAGCGGCCCGGTGTACGACGGTGTACCGAGCACCGCCGCCAACGAGATGAGCGGAATCTGGTCGGCGACCACCTGCTCCACCTCGCCGTGATGACCGGCGTGGGCCAGGTCGATGGTCTCGGCAGAGCCCAGGCCGGCGACCACCTCACCCCAGCCGGCATGCTCACGGCCGGTGACCACGCTGACGTGGACCACCAGATCGGACTCGGCCACCCGGCGGTTGATCCGTAGCTGCACGCCCGCAGCCTCGCCAACGGTCCGTAGACCGGCGTCGTCGGAGGCGTCGTGGCTGGTCAGCCGGGGGTCGTTGGCGAAGGATCGACTGATACGTTCCCCGAGCAGCCGGCGGTAGTCCTCGGTAGTGAGACGCCGCCGGATACCGCAGGCGGCGATCAGCGCCACATCGTCGACACCGGCGGCCGCGGCCAATTCCAGCACCTGCTCCACTAATACCCGGCGAATGTCGTCGGCGGCCCAGGGGGCGGGAACCGAGACGTCAGCGAAAGTGATGGTCAGTCTCATCCCCGGTCGCAGTCGTCCCGCCAACGGCTCGCCCGCTAGGGGCCGGGCCAAGGCCTGCTCGGCCATCTCGGTGGGATTGCCCCAACGCTGCCCGTCGGTCGGGTAGACCACCTGGGTACCGAGCGGAAACCGCTCCAGCCGCACGCCGGCGGCTGACCTCACCAGCAGTGGCGGGGTGCGCTCGTCCACCTCAAGGGCGAAACCTGGTCGTGACACTCGGTACTCCTTGTCGTGCTCAGGAAGGAAGATTCCAGCGAGGGGCTGGGGACTGGGCGGTCCATTCGACCGTGGACCAGCCGGAGGCTTTGGCAGCCCGCTGCAGGCCCAGGTCGGGGCTGACCGCGACCGGGTAGCCGACCGCGCGCAGCATCGGCAGGTCCACATGGCTGTCGGCGTAGGCGTAACTACGTTCTAGGTCGATGTCGTGCAGGGAGGCGTAATGACGTAGCCAGGCCGGGCGGGACTCCCCCACCATCGGCGGTCCGGTCAGGAAACCGGTGCAGACCCCGTGGGCGTCGGTCGCCAGTTCAGCGGCCACGATGATGTCGAACAGCGGCTCCAGGGGACGGGTCAGAGGCCGAATCACGCCTGTAATCAGAATCGTGGTGTGCCCCGCGGCCCGGTGTTCACGGACCCGCCGAATCGCGTCGGTCGACATCCGGTTCAACATATGAGGCGCCATTGTTTGATCGATGAAGGCTTCCAGCTGGGCCAGGTCGGCACCCTTGTAGCGGCGGTACACCGACCGTAGGAAGGTGCCCCGGTCACGCCGCTCAGCGGTCAGGTAGCCCGGCAGTTGCCCGAGCACCCCCAGCAGTTCGCGGATCCGGCCACCAGCCGACAACTCCGGCAACCTCGCCCACAGATAGGTCTCCAGGACGTTAGTCGCCAGCACCGTCCCGTCCAGGTCGAAGGCTGCCAGCACCGGGGGCCGGGACTCACCAGACGCTAGCGGCGACAGCGGTCGGAAGGTGGTGACCCGCTCGCCGCGGCGACGACGGGCCGCCTCGAGCCGCTTCACCGGATCGGTGATCGACGGGATGTGGATCTGCTGCAGGTATGTCTTCCAGTCGAAACTGGCGGTATCAAAACCCCAGGTGGGGACGTCGTCAGGGTGCAACGAGCGGTGCAGCGCCAGGGTCCGGTCGTCGACGAAGTGAAGTTCGGACTGCAGGTACTCCGAGTACAGCGAGAGGTACCTACGCAGGAAGCTGAGCTGGGAACCACCCCGATCCAGCTTCAGGGCCAGGGCCCGGGTCCGGGGACTACGTGGCACGTACGTCATCACCCGATCGGCGAGCTTGTGCAGCCGCTCCGAGGCCTGCAGCAGCCGTTCGACCGGTTCGGCGCCGGGGAATTCCCAAACCGCGAGCTTGCTGGCGTCGCGTCCGGTGGCGTACGGGTGCTGCTCGAAGTAGGCCCGGACATGTTCGAAGATCCCACGGAAAGTGAGCGGGTTACGATGCCCGGAACTGGCGTGGTAGAACTCCGGCACCCCGACCTCAGGCTCGGTGGCGCAGGCCACCAGGACCGCGTTCACGACATGGTCACAGGGCACGATGTCGATCACCGCGTCCGGCGATGCCGGGAACTCCGGAAGGTTCCCGCGACCGTAGGCCAGGATGATCGGCTCGGCCATCTTGAAGCCCTCGATCCACCCTGGGTAGGGATGCGCCAGGCTGGACTCGACAATCGCCGGGCGGACCACCGAGACCCGGATCTGCCGACCGACGTCGGCCACCACCCGCTCCCCCATCGCCTTGGCGAAGGTGTAGACGTCGGTCCAGCCCAGGGAGCGGGCCCGTTCAGTCCCGGCCGCCACCAGCTGGCGTTGCACCCATTCCCGTCGGCGTCGTTCGGTGTCCTCGGCGGTGGTCAGGAAACCGGCCTGCCGGTGCAATGCCTCGGCGGCCTTGCGAAGTCGGGTGAGCTGCCGGGCGGTACGTGATTGTGCCTCGAGGTGGTCCTTCATAGCCAACGCGGCTCGGGTCTCAGCCTCGTAGTCGACCTCGTGGCGATGCGGTTCTTCGGGGATCGCGCCGCGGCGCCGACCGGCGGTGAAAGCGGTCGAAACGTGTACGTAGTGCGGGATCCGACTTAGGCTGCCGTCGGGTCGGGTGACGGTAGCCAGAAGCTTGGTGAGCAGGGCCCGGGTCCCCACCACATTAGTCAGGAAGGCCTGGTCGAGGGGCGGGTCGAAGGAGACGTCGCCGGCACAGTGCAGCAGCACATCGATGTCGTCGGGCAGGTCGGGGACGTGGGGCAGGTCACCCTCGATTACTTCGATCCGGGCCTGCACCAGTTCAGCGGCCGTACCGTACTGCTCGCGTACCGCAGCGAAGATCTTCTTGCCGACCAGTTTCACCACCCGGTCGTGGGCACTGACGGATCCTTTGCGTCGGACCAGTACCCCGATCCGGGTGTCGGGTAGCTCGGTGAGCACCTTCCACAGGATCTGCTCGCCGATGAAACCGGTCACCCCGGTCATCACGATCTTCTTGCCGGCCAGCAGGTCCGCGATCCGGCCCGGCAGCGGCGGTGGCTGACGGATCGGGAGATTCTCGGAGCGGAAAGCCGAGGCTGGAGCGCCGGTCACTGGAGGCCTGCCTGTGGGTCACGGGTCATCGACAAGGCCTCCGGCAAGGTGAAACCCCCCACGTATAGCGCGGTGCCGATGATCGCGGCCTCCACTCCGAGCGGAACCAGACCGCACAGGATCCGGACGTCGTTCAGGGTCGAAATCCCGCCCGAGGCCACCACGGCAGCATCGGTACGGGCGCAGACATTGGCCAGCAGTTCCAGGTTGGGCCCGGTCATCATCCCGTCACTGGCTACGTCGGTCACCACGAACCGAGGGCAGCCGGCGTCGGAGAGCCGGGCCAGGGTCTGGTATAAGTCACCGCCCTCGGTGGTCCACCCTCGAGCCGCCAGCCGGGTTCCCCGGACGTCGAGACCGATCGCGATCCGGTCTCCGTAGGCAGCGATCACCCGTTCGCACCAGTCGGGGTTTTCCAGCGCGGCAGTACCGATATTGACCCGTCGACAGCCGGTCGCCAGAGCCCGTTCCAATGACTCGTCGTCGCGGATCCCTCCGGAGAGTTCCACGTTGATGTCCAGCCCGGTGACGATCTCGGCTAGCACCTCGGCGTTGGACCCGCGCCGGAAGGCCGCATCTAGGTCCACCAGATGGATCCAGTCGGCGCCCTCGTCCTGCCAACGCTGGGCCACGGCCGCCGGGTCGCCGAACACCTTCTCGCTGCCGGCAACGCCTTGGACCAGTTGGACGGCCTGGCCACCCTGGACGTCGACAGCAGGCAGCAACACGAGTGGTTCCACGCCCTGAACCCTACCGGAGTCAGCCGCTCTCGACCCCATGCCGCCGGCGCGGGAAGGACCGCCCGTTCAGCCAGCGACCGACCCAGGTGTGGCGTACCAGCAGTTCGTAGCTGCCCAGCAGCAGCGCGACAGTGCCGGTAAAGGTGATCGTGATCTTGATCCACCACGGCCAGGGCAGGTCCGCCACCAGTAGGCCGAGCGCCCCGATCAGGCCCAAGTGCAGCAGATAGAGCCAGTACGACGAATCTGCCAGGTAACGCAGCACCGAGTTCTCACCGCTCAGGAAGCGGATCGCCAGCGCTAACGAGGCGTACACCCACAGGTAGACCCCCACTGCCCCGTACAGGCCGGTGAGCAGGTCCGGCATGGGGAGCCGGCGCCCGGGGAGGTTGGGCCCGGCCATCACGAACCACGTCACCGTCCAGATCCCGGCGGCCAGGCTGTAGCCCAGCCAGCCGCGAGCGATCCGCTGCAACCGTTCCGGACGCCCGTACAGCAGCCAGCCGATCAGGAATGCGCCACCAAAGGCCAGGTACGCTGCCAGCTCGGGACGAATTGTGGCCGGACCCTCGATCGCGAAGCTGCGCCATCCTTGGAGGGCGATCGCGGCTAGGTGCGGCAGCGAGGCCAGCAGCACCCCGGCCGGGGTGGCCAGCAGATCCCCCAACCAGGAGCCGACCCGATCTCGCCGCCGGGACCGATCTAGCCGCGTAACGAGGGCCCGGACCAGCAGCAGCACCGCGTACAGCCCGAGCAGCTGCCACAGGAACCACAGGTGACCGGGGCTGATCAGCAGTAGCGGGTCGTCGGGTGTCGGCTGCGGATTCGGGATCGAGTGAAGCCAGCCGTACACGATCGCAATCGCTACCACTGGAACCACCGCGATCGGCCAGAAGACCAGCAACGGCAGGCCGATCCGCTTTAGCCGGTCTCGCGCGAAGCCCCAGGTGCCCTTGCGGGCGAGCGACATCCGGGCGAAGAAACCAGCCAACAGCAGAAACAGGGGCATCCGGAACAGGTGCGCCCAGGCGACCACCACGCTGGCGATCGGCGAGGTGGAGCGGTCGGCGATGATCCAACGGAAACCGGCGACGTACGGCAACAAGCCGTGGAAAACGATACCGAGCAGCAAGGCCCCCGCCCGTAACGCGTCAAGGCCGTGGAGTCGACCCGACAGCGGCGCAGCTGATCCCCGATCAGTCACAACTCCTCCTATATGTAGGACTAGTAATACTAGTTATACCTGATCGTCTCGCGGGGAGGAAGACCGGGGAATCAGCGATGCCGCCAGCCCTCGCGAAGGCGAGGGCGATCAAACCCGGCGGCAGAGCACCCGGCCTGGACGAACGAACGACGAGAAACGCAGAACCTCACCACGACCCGAAGAACCTTCTCGTCGTGAGGAGGAAGACCGGGGAATCAGCGATGCCGCCAGCCCTCGCGAAGGCGAGGGCGATCAAACCCGGCGGCAGAGCACCCGGCCTGGACGAACGAACGACGAGAAACGCAGAACCTCACCACGACCCGAAGAACCTTCTCGTCGTGAGGAGGAAGACCGGGGAATCAGCGATGCCGCCAGCCCTCGCGAA
>CALIWR010000006.1 GCA_938046585.1 uncultured Propionibacteriaceae bacterium
CCCCGCCGCTCAAGAGCCCTGTCCCGGGGGTCACCAGGGCCGGCTCGGGGCGTCGGACGGCGTCGGCAGATGACACTGCCACAGAATCAAACCTCCGCTCACGGGGCCGGTGCGGGCAGTGCGTACCCTCCTGAGAAAAGACGTCTAGACTGCCCGGACCTCAAGCAGCAGCGGGATCTGCACGGGCAGATGCGGCGCCTCCAGGCCTTCGTCGCCGAGCCAGGCGCCAGAGATCTCCAGGCCGGCCCAAGACGTCTGGTCGGGCTCTGCGAACCAGCCGGGCAGCAGGCTCGGGTCCACCACGTCGATCCCAGGCCGGTGGGGACGGACCCGGTAGCGTCGCTGCGGGTCCAGCCCCGGCAGCCGGAACCGACCCCACCCGATGTCCAGGGCGCAGGTGGTGGTGGCGACCATCACGTACCACGCTTGGCTGCGGTCCGGCGCCACCACCCCGGTCAGATACAGCCCGTCCGCAGTGTCGACGCGGACCAGGTCGCCGGTGCCGATCAGTCCCCGCAGCTGCCGGTAGCGCTCGATCCACCAGCGCAACTGCTCGCGGTCCGCGTCACTGAGCCGGCGCAGGTCCCACTCCACCCCGAGGTGACCGAACAAGGCAGTCGCAGCCCGGAAAGCCAGCGAGTGAACCCGCAGGGTCTGATGGTTCGGCGTGGCCGAAATATGGCAACCAACCAGTTCCGGCGGCAGCAGCCCGTACGTCCAGCGCTGGATCCGCAGCCGTTCGGCCGCGTCAGTACAGTCCGAGGCCCAGACCCGGTCGGCGACCTCCAACACCTGCAGGTCGACCCGCCCACCGCCTGAGGAGCAGGACTCGATCTCCAGCCCCGGCCGGTGGGCCTTAAGCTCAGCCATCAGCCGGTACGCAGCCAGCGTCTGCTCGTGGACCGCAGCCGCCCCGCCAGCCAACACCGAGCCCGGCTCAACCAGGTCCCGGTTGTGGTCCCATTTCAGGTAGCCGATCGGGTATTCATCCAGCAGCGCCAGCAGCCGGTCCCGCAGCTGCCGGTAGGCCTCGGGCACGGTCAGGTCCAGGACCTGCTGGTGACGCTGCTCGGGCGGCATCCGACCCGGCACCTGCAACACCCAGTCCGGGTGGGCCCGAGCCAGGTCCGAGTCCAGGTTCACCATCTCCGGTTCGACCCACAACCCGAGCTGGATACCGTGCTCGGCGCAGCGCCGGGCGACGGCGTGCAGGCCCTCGGGGAAGACCTCCGGCGAAACCCACCAGTCCCCCAGACCGCGGTAGTCGTCGCGGCGGGAGCCGAACCAGCCATCGTCGATCACGAAACGCTCGACCCCGACCGCAGCGCCGGCGTCGACCAGCTCGATCAAGGCCTCAGTGGACAGGTCGAAGTACATCGCCTCCCACGAGTTCAACGTGACCGGCCGTTGCGGCGACGGGTGCTGGGGTCGCGAACGCAGGTAGCGGTGGAAGCGGTGGGCGACCGCATCCAGACCGACCCCGTACGAGCCGTACAGCCACGGCGACCGGTAGCTCTGCTGCTCGGCCAGCACCACCTCGCCGGGCAGCAGCAGTTCTCCCCCGCCCAGCCAGCGCCCGTAGCTAGTACGTTCAGCCACGGTGGTGTGATTGCCGGACCAGGCCGTGTGCACCGCCCACACCTGCCCCTGCTGGAACGAGAAGCCGGAAACACCGGCGTGCATGAGATAGGCCGCATCGGCGCCAGTCCGCCCGGCCCGGCCCTCGCGCAGGTGGCAGCCGACGCTGAACGGCATCCGCTGCGGGCTGCGTTCGGCGCCCCAGTGCCCGGCCGAGTCCACCAGCTCCTCGGCCCGGGGCACGGGAAGCCTGAGGGTGACCGCGTCGACCTGGTACGGGACGGAGCCGGTATTACTGATCTCAGCCCGAAGCCGGATGAGCCCGGAGCCGAGCATCTCGATCTGGAGCCGCAGGCCGAGAGCTGCTCTGGAGTCGGCTGCGATCACCTCGACCAGGCCCGGGCCGTGCTCGGTGAGCCCGTCACCCACCGGGGCCTGGTCCACCGTGACCGACTGGACCGCCCAGGCCACCGACCAGTCGCCGCGGCCTCGGTGACCCTCCAGCCCAGGCCGGCCGGTGAAACCGAACCGGGCCTCGGGGAGAACCGACACCGGGACCGGGTGGTCTGGGCCGAGTAAGAAGGCGGGCCGAGTCACGGCACTGACCGCCGCCGCATCTGTGGTCGGCAACTCGGCGCCCCAGTGCACTACGTACGGCAGCCGGTCCTGCTCGAAACGCAGCCAGAGGGCGGCTCCCCCGCTGCTGAGGGTCAGCGTAGCGTCCATGCCGGCAGACTAGGCGCCTCACGTCGCCCGCTGTGACCCGAGCAGCCGAGCAACCGGAGTTGACACATTGCTTCGCGTCAACCTCGGTTGCTCTCATGCAGGTCGCCACCATCACCGCCGCCGCTTGCGACACTACAGATCCCCGCACCGGATTACGGGCCGTAGCCGCCCTGCGGCGGCTCGCCGACAGCCTCGAACTTGCCCAGGTCGAGGCCGCGCTAGCCGCTGGCCTGGGATGGAGCCAGATCGCCGAACTGCTCGGAGTCACCCGGCAGGCCGTCCACAAGAAGTACGCCAAACGAGTCGCTCCCGGCCTCGCACCAAGGAACAGGAAACGCTGATGAGCACCTACCACCACATCACCGGCCAGGACGACTCAGAAGTCGAAGTCACAGCCGTCACAACCATCGCAGCCGTCGCAACCGCCCAGGTCCGGCAGATCGATCCCCGAGACGAAGTCACCGATCCCCGAGGCCAGGTCAGTGAAACCGGAGCCGATATCGCCGAGATCCACCAGATCAGCAAGATCACCCAGGTCGGTGAGGTCACCGAGATCGGCAAGGTCCGTGGCCATCAGCGCTGCCTCGGCCAGGTCCCCCGCCACCTCGGCCACCACCCAGGCGTCGAACCAGTCGACATCGGCCATCAGGTTCACCCCCTGCGTACGGGCTTCCTGAGCCAGGTGGGCGAAAACTTTCGCCCAATGATCGGCGACCCCGAACACGATCGCGTACGGCAGGTAGCGGCTGAAGATCCCGGCCGCCTCCTCGTACTGGAATTGGTGAGCCTCAGCGGTGGCGAGGTACTTCTTGAAGCCGAGCGCCTGGATCCGGACCGCGGTGCCGTCGGCGGTCCGCGGGGTCCGGCCGCGCAGCACCACCGGCATCACCCAGAACGCCAACGCCACCAACGCTCCCGACACCAGCGACCAAGGGCTAGGCGACTGGGACAGGGTATACACCAGCGCCACCCCCAGACCAACCGCGAAGAAGACACATCCCAAAGAGCCGGAGCCCTTGGCGCGCGGATGTCTGCGGTACCAGCCGTTGTCAACTGCCTGCCGATACAACGCCACCTGAGCCCGCCGGTAACGCTCGTCACCGCGGCGGGCGAAGGCCGACATCCGGACCACCGGACCATGCTCGAAAATCCCCCGCAGCAGATCCGACTCCATCTGATTCAGCCGGTCGTGGGGCTCCTGCGCGGCCCGGACCAGCTCCCAATCGCGCCCGGTGGCGCGGCCACCCTGGTCGCGGACCTGCTCACCGTGCCGATCGAGGGCCTTGATCGTAAGCCACCCCCGCACCGCCAGGTCCACGATGGTGGCGGTCACGTCGCGGGCGTCAGCCGAGCCGTCGACGATAGTGCCGACCAGGCCGGGCCGCAGCCCCTGCGGCGGGGTGAAGGCGACCGGGATCTCCCCGTCGTACTCCGGCCCGGGCGACACCCGCCGCTGGCGCACCTGCTGATCCGAGGCCGGGACCAGGCCCGGCGCCAGCCCGACGTAGATCAGGTCACGGTGCCGGTAGCGATTCACCAGCCATCCGGCCAGGGGCATCAACCAGAAGCCAACAGCCAGGACCAGAAAACCGATCTGAGAGGAGGTCACCTCACCAGTGTCTCGTACCGGACCAGACTCAGGTAGTCGGATCCGGAGCCACCGGTTCGGCCGGTGGACCAAGATGGGCCGTGGCCGGTCGGATCAGGTCCGGGGCGAACCGGTGCCGCGACCGCAACGCCACGACCACGACGACCACGGCGATCGCGATCAGGCCCGCCTCACTCAGGTACGGCGAAACCGGCAGCAGCCACACCCCCATCAGATTGGTGGCCGCGTGCAACAGCACCGCCGCGCCCCAGGCCAGCAGCCGCCGGCCCCGGTACACGCCCCACAACACCAGCAGACTGCAGCCGATGTGGATCGTGATCGAAGCGATCCGCTCCACCCCGGCCGCCAGGAAAAGGACCGGCGAGGTATGGACGAGGGTCTCGCGGATCCGGGCGGAATCCGGCGGCAGCTGGGAGGCGACCTGGTCCCACCGGCCCATGTTGATGACCAGCGCCAGGATGAGATTGTTGACCTGCGCCATGCCGATCAGAACGATCGTCTCCAGACCACCATGCCCCAGGCCGAACCCGAGCCCGTCGATCCAGCGCCGAAAGCCCTGCAACAGCAGCACCATCACCACCAGCCGGCCGGTCTCCTCGAACAGGCCGGCGCTGAGGGACGCGACCGGGGCGCTGGTCAGCCAGCCGCGTACCGGTTCTGCGAGCATCGGCACCACGACTGACATCAGCGGCAGCCGCAGCAGCATCTGGGAGACAAAGAAAGCCAGGGCCCCGCACAACACCGGACGCCAGATCAGCGGGTAGCGCCGGTCCCCGTCCGGGGTACGACGGGTCTGCAGGAAGAACCAGCCCCCCAAGGGAAGGACGAGGCAGATCACCAGCGTGACCACCATCAGCACCAACGACAGCGTGGGGACCATGCCCACAGGCTAGGGGCTGCCGCAGATCCACGCGAACCATGATCGTCGGCGGATGCGGATTCGGACCTAGCCCGCCACGTCCCGCCGACATCCCGAAGCCACCCGGGGCATCGTTGCCGAACCAGCCCCGGCCGTCAGATCGGCGATTCCGGCTCAGCCGCCGGAGACATCCGATTCGGCGTCACTGAGGTCGGCGGCCTCGTCCAAGGTGGTGGAGTCCAGCCAGCCGTACGGGAGGATCACCCGCCCCCGGGGCGTGCCTTGCCGCCCGCGCGGGACCCCTAATTCCGTGACCGGGAACGGGGTCGCCGGGTCCAGCGGAGCCAACAATTCGTCCAGCTCGGCCCTGGTGGATACCCTGCCCAGCGCCCGGCGAGTCTCGCCGCCGATCGGGAAACCTTTGAAGTACCAGGCCAGATGCTTGCGCAGGTCCGTCAGGCCCGATTGTTGCCCGAACTGCGCGGCGAGCAGTTCGGCATGGCGGCGTACGGTCTGACAGACCTCGCCCAGGGTCGGCAAAGTGGTGACCTCACCGCCGCTGAAAGCCGCCGCCAGGTCCCGGAACAGCCAGGGCCGGCCGAGACAGCCACGGCCGACCACCACCGCGGCACAACCAGTCTGGCGCATCATCCGCACCGCATCGGGCGCCTCCCAAACATCACCATTGCCCAGCACCGGGATCCGGACGTGGCCTACCAGGGTCGCGATCGCGTCCCAGGCGGCGTGCCCGCCGTACGCCTGCTGCACGGTACGGGCGTGCAGCGTGATCGCCGCCACCCCGCAATCCTCGGCGATCCGGCCCGCATCCAGGTAGGTGAGATGCTGGTCATCGATGCCCATCCGGGTCTTGATCGTGACCGGGACCTGGTACGGCTCGGCCGCCCGTACCGCGGCCCGCAGGATCGCCGCCAACCGGTCCCGTTTCCACGGCAACACACCACCACCGCCGCGGCGGGTGACCTTGGGCACCGGGCAGCCGAAATTGAGATCGACGTGGGTAACCCCGAGCTCGCCGCACAGGATCCGGACTGCGCCGGCCATCGTCTGTGGGTCCACCCCGTACAGCTGGACCGAGCGCACCGGGTCACCCGGGTCGAAAGTCACCATGGCAAGAGTTCGCGGGACCCGCTCCACCACCGCACGGGAGGTGATCATCTCGCAGACGAAGAGCCCAGCCGGCCGGGCGCCAGCAGCTCCCAACTCGGCCTGCTCGCGGCACAGCTGCCGGTAGGCGGCGGTGGTCACCCCGGCCATCGGCGCCAGGACTATCGGGACCGCCGGAGGAAACGTCGGCGAGAGGACCAGCCGTGCCGCGCTGCCACCCATCGGTCTCCTCTCCAGTCACACCGGCCACAGCAGCATGCCGTACCGGGGCCGTGGTTTCCCAACCGACGCCCGCCGCGGCGGCCAGCATGAGTCTGTAGCCTGACCCCAGAACACCCAGCCAGGTCACGCCGGGCTGGCCGTGATCTGGGCCACCACCTTGGGAGCGAACCGATGACCACGTCTCGCGAAACCGTTGCCCGGCTGACCGAACTCGCCCGGCAGATCCGGATCTCCATCATCTCGATGCTCGCCCACGCCGGCAGCGGTCACAGCGCCGGCCCGCTCGGCATGGCCGAGATGATGGCAGTCCTCTACGGCGAGGTGCTGCGCCACCGCCCGTCCGAGCCGGACTGGCCCGGGCGAGACCTCTTCGTTTTGAGCAACGGACATACCGCACCCGCCCTGTACGCGGCGATGGCCCACACCGGCTATTTCCCGGTGTCCGAGCTGATGACCCTGCGTCAGCTCGGGAGCCGGCTGCAGGGGCATCCCGAACGGACCGCGCTGCCGGGGATCGAGACCACCAGCGGCCCCCTCGGCGAGGGCCTGTCCCAGGCCGCCGGGATGGCCCAGGTAATCCAGTACCTGGACCGCTGCGACCGGTGGGTGTACGTGATGATGGGCGACGGGGAACTCGACGAGGGCAACATCTGGGAGGCGGCGATGTACGCCGGGAAATACCAGCTGGAACGCCTGATCGGCCTCGTCGACCGGAATCGGATCCAAATTGACGGCGACACCGAGCAGGTCATGCCGTTGGGTGATGTGGCGCACAAGTTCCGCTGCTTCGGCTGGCACGCGGTAGACGTCGACGGGCACGACATCGCCGCCCTGCTAGCCGCGATCGACGAATGCCGGCGTACCACCGGGAAACCTTCAGTGATCGTCGCCGAGACCGTACCCGGCAAAGGGGTACCCGCCATGGAAGGCGACCACCGGTGGCATGGGAAGGTCCCGACACCACAGCAAGCCGCTGCCGCGATCGCGGCGCTGAACGCGCAGGGAGCCCGGCTGTGAGCGCGCCACGTACGGAACCGATCCGGATGGGCTTCGGGCGGGGACTGCTCGCCGCAGGCCGGGCCGACGAACGGGTGGTGGCGCTGTGCGCCGACCTGGTGGAGAGCACCCAGATGCACCTATTCGCCGAGGCCTTCCCGCAGCGTTACTTCGAGGTCGGGGTGGCCGAGCAGAACCTCGCCACGGTCGCCGCCGGGATGGCGGCGCTGGGCCGGATTCCGTTCATCAGCAGCTACGCGGCCTTCAGCCCCGGCCGCAACTGGGAGCAGATCAAGTCCACGGCCTGCCTCAACCAGCAGCCGGTCAAGGTGGTCGGCTCCCACGCGGGGCTCAATGTCGGCCCCGACGGCGCCACCCATCAGATGCTGGAGGACCTGGCCCTGATGCGGGTCATGCCCGCCATGGTGGTCCTCGCCCCCGGCGACAGCATCGAGGCAGAGCAGGCGACCTTGGCTATCGCGCGGGACCCGCGCCCCGCCTATATCCGACTGGCGCGTGAAGCGACTGCGGTCTTCACCTCGGCCGACGACCCGTTCCAGATCGGGGTGGCGCGGATACTGCGCGACGGTACCGACGTCACCCTGGCCGGGACGGGGACCATGACCTGGCACCTGCTTCAGGCCGCCGAAATCCTTGCCGGCCGGGGCATCAACGCCGAGGTCGTCCACCATGCCAGCCTCAAACCGTTCGACACCGAGACCCTGCTGGCCAGCGCCAGCAAAACCCGGCTCGTGGTCAGCGCCGAGGAGGGGCAGATCATCGGCGGGCTCGGCGGGGTGGTCGCGGAGACCTTAGGCGAACAGCTGCCGACCCGGCTGGTCCGGTTGGGAGTCCGCGACCGTTACGGCGAGACCGGCAGCCCGACCGCGGTCATGGAACATTTCGGGCTGACCGGCCCGCAGCTCGCCTCGGCTATCGAGCAGGCGGTGACCGGCGAGCCTTACCCCCGGAAAGACCAGTGACCTGCCGCCTCGTCCTGAGGCCGGCGACCGAAGCGCCGGCGCGGCCAGGGGTTGAGTCCTGACCGCGCCGGGCTGGCCCAGCTGCCGTACCCCGCGGACCAGGCCTTCCCCTGCCATAATCGAACGGGTGTACGATCAGGGAAACTGTAGCCCCTACCCCGGGTGGCGCGTCAAGCAACCACGGCCCATCCTTCGGCGGCGGTGAGAGGTCGCTCATGCCGCTGGCGAGCCCACCGCCGTCACCTAGACCATGGAGACACGCGGTCCGCCTCCATCGGCGCCGACCGCCATGGGGGGGGATACACAGTGATGAATGATCGTGTCTGGACGGTACGCCGTCATCTTCGTCGTCGCCTCGGCGGCAGCCAACGCGGCGCTACCGCCGTGGAATACGGGCTGCTGCTGGCGTTGATCGTCGTCGTGGCCTTCGGTGCCATGGCTGGATTCGGCCAGGAGAACCAGGAGGTGTACAGGGCGTTCACCCGCATCGTGGAGGCCATGATCAGCCGTTGATCCGCGGCAGTGAACCGGCGGACAGGTCACGGGCCCGGCAGCTGACGCCGGGGAGCTGCAGCACGATCTGGTGACCAACAAGCAGTGAAACTACTCGGACGCCAGACCGAGCGCCTAAGATATTCATTCTGTCCTGTCCCTGGTGCAGCAAGGAGGGTCGTGGCGGATCAAGAGTCAGTGTTCGGCCGTGAGCTCGCCATCGAGCAGCAGCACGTCGACACCGTGTATGCCCACCTGGCCAAGGCCACCGACTCGGCCCGACAGGTCGCCGCCGAAGGGGTAGCCCGCTATACCTCCGACCGGCAGTCCTACCTACGAGAGGAGGACGGCACCGCCCTGTTCGAACGCGATGCCTTCGCCTACCAGGCGGCTCGGCGGCTTGCGATCCTGGACGCCGAGCATGAGGGACTGGTCTTCGGGCGGCTCGACCTCACCGACGACGGTCCCCGCTACATCGGCCGGCTCGGGGTTCGCGACGACGACTTCGAGCCGCTGGTGATCGACTGGCGAGCCCGCGCCGCTGAACCTTTCTACCGGGCCACCGCGGCCGAGCCGATGGAGGTGATTCGGCGCCGGGTCCTGCGTTGCCGCGACGACCTGGTGGTAGGCATCGAAGACGACCTGCTGAACGCGGCCGCGGCCCCGCCGGAGCTCGTGGTGATCGGCGAGGGCGCCCTGATGGCCGCCCTGTCGCGAGCCCGGGGCCACCAGATGCGCGACATCGTGGCCACCATCCAAGCCGAGCAAGACGAGGCGATCCGGGCCCCCGCCCCCGGGGTGACGGTGATTGCCGGCGGACCCGGGACCGGCAAGACGGTGGTCGGCCTGCACCGGACCGCGTACCTGCTCTACTCCAACCGGCGCCGCTACGAGAACGGCGGGGTGCTGGTAGTTGGCCCCTCCTGCGTCTTCATGAGCTACATCGAGCGGGTGCTGCCCTCATTGGGCGAGGACACGGTCACGCTGCGCTCGCTGGGTGAGCTGGCCAGCGATGTGCTCGGCGAGAGCGCGGTCCGGGTTGACGACGCGGCAGCGGCCGTAGTCAAGGGGTCGCTGCGGATACTGCCGGTGCTGCAACGGTTGGTGTCGCTGCCAGGTCCGGGCGCGGGCGGAGATTTGCTGGTCACGGTGAAAGGCGAGGCGCTGCGCCTGACCGAGCGGGAAATCGCCCGGATCCGCCACCAGGTGCTGTCGCACCACCAGCACAATCGGGGCCGGGAAGCAGCCGAGGCGGCGTTGGTGTCGGCGCTGTGGGCCAAGGTCCCAGAACAGATCGACGTCACGGGCCGGGACCACTTCGACGACCTGATTCGTTCCTCTCAAGGATTCCGGGATTTCGTGGCCGCCTGGTGGCCGCCGCTGTCTGCCACCGAGGCCCTGGGCCGGCTGACCGACCCCGAAGTGCTGGTAGCCGCTGCCGGTACCGATCTGGGGGCCAGCGCAGTCGAGGCCTTGGCCCGCTCCTATCAGGTGCCTGGCTGGAGCGTGGCCGACATCGCGCTGCTCGATGAGCTGGTCGCTCTCTTGGGGCCGGTGCCGCACGATCCGCAGACCAGCGATTCCCTGTTCCTCGACTCGGGTGAGGTGGCCGAGATCGTGACCACCGCTGACCGGCTCAGCGACAACCGCGAGCTCGACCTGGCAGAACCGCATTCGACCTACACCCATGTCCTGGTCGATGAGGCTCAGGACATCACCCCGATGCAGTGGCGGATGCTGCGCCGGCGAGGCCCGCAGGCCTCCTGGACGATTGTCGGCGACCCGGCCCAGTCATCCTGGCCGGATCTGTCCGAGACAGACCGGGCGGTGCGCGACCTGATCGGCTCGGCTCCGCACCGTACGTTCCGGCTGTCGACCAATTATCGTTCCCCGCGCGAGGTGTTCGACCTGGCCGCGGCGTACATCGTCCGTCATGTCCCGGACGCGGACCTGCCCCAGGCGGTCCGCAGCACGGGCATCGAGCCGCTGCTGTTGAACACCACCGAGGATCGGTGGGCCGACCAGGCCCGGGCCGAGACGGCCCGGTTGCTGGGGCAGGTCGAGGGCACGGTGGCGGTGATCGCCCCACCTAGCCGGCAGCAGGCGGTCCGGGAGGCGCTGACCGACGACCCGGCTTTGGCTGCCGAGCCCCGGCTGGCGGTCCTCACCCCACTCGAGGTCAAGGGCCTGGAGCATGACGGGGTGCTGGTGTTGGGTCCTGATCAGATCGTGTCCGAGTCTCCTGGCGGTGAGCGGGTGCTGTACGTGGCGCTGACCAGGGCCACCCAGCGGCTAGTGACCCTGGACGTGGACGGCCCCGGTCGGTGGCGTCCAGTCTGAGTGGTTCTCCATCAGGGCTCGACTTTATCGTTGTGCGGTAGCCATCACCTGCCCTCCGTTTACCCGTAGTGCGATTGCGCCCGACTGGTCGGTCCGCAGTACTGTCATGCCTAACCCGGCCAGGGCGCGTAGGGTCTTCGTAGACGGGTGGCCGTAGTCGTTGTCGATTCCGACCTCAACCAGCGCCAGCCGCGCCCCGGTAGCAGCCAGAAAATCCGGGTGTTGCCGCCCAGATCCGTGGTGCGGGACCTTGAGCACCGTGGCCCGTAGATCCACTCCCCGCGCCAGCAGCGCCTGCTGCCCCTGCGGCTCCAGGTCTCCGGTGAGTAGGACGGTCACCGGGCCGATGCTGGCCCGGGCCACGATGCTGGAATCGTTCTCGGTCGAGGAGGATGATGGTGCCTGGCCGGCTGGCTGGTCAGCGCCCAGGGTCTGCCACCGAACAGCCCCGACCGTCAACATCTCCCCAGGGCAGGCCACCCGGATCGGGATCTGATGCTGGGCGGCTAGTTCCCGCACCCAGGCCGCATTCTGAGTCGGGCTCGAGTATGGGGAGACGAGGAGCTGACCGACCGGGCGTGATCCCAGTACCCGTCCCAGGCCGGCGACATGGTCGGCGTGGTAATGGCTGAGTACCAGCAACGGGATCGCCGACACCTGGGCCTGGTCCAGGCAGGCCGCGATCGCGGTCGGGTCCGGGCCGGTGTCGATCAAGATTGCCTGCCGGTCTGCGGACCGGATCACGGTGGCATCACCCTGACCCACATCACAGGCCATGATCACCCACCCCGGCGGTGGCCAGCCAGCCGGTCCTGGGGGACGCAGCAGAGCCACCACCAGCAGCCCAGCAGCCGGAACCACCACCCAGGGCCGAGACAACACGGCCCCCATCACCTGGGCTAACCCGAGACAGCCGACCAACAACAGACACAGCCCGAACAGGGTAGCTGGCCAGCGCGTAGTCGCCCCGGGTAACTCGGCCCCGACCCGGGCCACCTGCAGAATCGGTTCCGCCGCCCACCCAGCCAGCCACCCGAAGAGACGAGCCAGCCCAGGGCTCGCCCACCCCAGCGCCGCCGTCACCAATCCCAGGATCGTGACCGGCCCAACGAACGGCCCAGCCAGAACATTGGCCCCAAGCCCGGCCAGACTCACCGTGCCAGACAACGCCGTCACCAGAGGCTGGGTCGCCAGCTGGGCAGCAAGCGGGACACAAGCCGCCTCAGCAACCCAACC
The DNA here is from genome assembly GCA_938046585.1 of uncultured Propionibacteriaceae bacterium. Lineage (GTDB taxonomy): Bacteria > Actinomycetota > Actinomycetes > Propionibacteriales > Propionibacteriaceae > Fen-668. The sequence goes on from CALIWR010000006.1 coordinate 12,167, forward strand.
AGGCGCCCACCTCGACATCACAGCAGCCCAACGCCTAGCCCACAACAAGATCCCCAGACAAGCAGTCACCGACAACGCAAACCCCCAAGACCGGCTCAGCCAGGGATCAACCCAGCACAGCCCGATCACAGCCAGGCTCAGGTTACGCAGCCCTCCACCAGCGCGTGGCCCGCGTCCCAGGCTGGCCAGCGCCACCGTTGCCATAGCCGCAGCCCGTAACACGCTCGGTTCAGCCCGGCACAGCAGGACGAATGCCACCACGGCCAACGCTGCCACGCCCAGCCGGGCACGACCATGGACTCGGGCCCAGCCGGCCAGTGTGGTCACGAAAGCCAGCAGCAGGGTGAGGTTGGCCCCCGAGACCGCCATCAGGTGGGTCAATCCAGTGACCCGGAACCGGGTCGCGGTTTGCTCGCTGACCCCCGAGGTGTCACCGACCGTGAGCGCGGGCACCAGCGCGGCCTGTTCCGGGGCAGACCCGACCATCGCCTCACGTAGGCCGGCCCGGACCCGGGCCACGGCTTCCAGCCACCACGGCGGTGGCCGTTGGGTCTGGGGCCGCGTCAGGGCCGTTGCCCGGGCCGGCGTCGCGGAGGCCGGCTCAGCGACGCCGAGCCGAGCCGAGAATCGGATCTGAGCGCCGGGTGGGACGGCCTGCCACCCGGAAGCCAGCTCTCCCGAAGCCGCCACCAGAATCGACTCCCGCAGCGACCAGACTTGGCCTCTAGCTGTGACCTCGCTGGCCCGCACTTGCACCAGGACCACTCCCGGACGACCACCCGCGGGTTCGAGACGGCGAGGCTCGCCGGTCACCGTCCCCGTGATCGTGGCCACGACCTGCTGCCGAGCCAGGTCTGCGGTCGGGCCGCTGCGCAGCGCCTGAGAGCGGAGCCCGCCGGCCAGCACCGCCCCCGCCAGGACACACGCCGCCACGGCGAGCCGCACCGAACGGCCTCGCCAGGCCAGTATCCCGACCACAGCCGACATCAGGCCGGCGAGCGCCAGCAGCCAGAGCTGCCCTGCCGACGCCAACCACATTCCCGCCCAGGTGGCGACCGCTGCCGGCACTAGCCGCGTGTCATGCCCAAGATCATCAGACCGTGACATGGTTCACCAGCTGGGCGTACGTCTTCGGGCCGATCCCGTCGACCTCCTGCAATTCGGACACCTTCGTGAACCGTCCCCGCCGCTGGCGATGCTGCAGGATCGCCTGAGCCGTCACCGGGCCGACGCCGGGCAGGGCGTCCAGCTGCTCGGCAGTGGCAGTATTCAGATTCACCTTGGTCGACGCCGCCCCAGCCGATCCGGCCGCCCCGGCCGGGGCCGGAGCCGCACCGGCACCACGGACCTCACCTCGAGGTTGGGAGCGGGTCCCGATCACCACCTGGGCGCCATCAGGCAGCACCGCCGCCAAATTCAACTCGCCTGGATTCGCCTCAGGTGTCAGCCCGCCGGCTGCCTGGATCGCATCGGCGACCCGCGATCCGGGCGGCAGCTGAACCACACCCGGCCGGTTGACCGCCCCGAGGACGTGCACCACCAGGTTCGGTTGGGCCGATGGGGTCGGATAGGCCGCGGAACTCACGGGAGCCGGCTCCACCGGCACCGGGGTCGCGACCGGGCGGGCGGTCATCAGGTAGGCCACCGTCACCAGAACCAGGACCACTGCCCCACCTGCCACCAGCATCGCGTGGCGACGGCTGAGCCGCCACCGGCCCGGCCGGGAAGACTCCGCAGCCCCAGCATCGGGCGGGTCCGGTGGTCTGTGGGGCGCCGGAGCGCTCTGGGACTGAGGCGGATCTGCTCCGAGGACCGGGGCCAGGTTCGCAAGCTGGTGTGCGCCGCGGTCGTTAGCAATGCCGGCGAGGACGGGTACCGGGTCTGGCAGTCGGGTGGTCGCAGCAGCACCCGCGGGAGCCGGCTGATTCCCGCCGATCGGCACGCGGCAGGCCCGGCTGGCTTGCTGAGCGGGAGCCGGGGGCTGATGTTCCCCGGTCGGTATTTGGTCATCCAGACCGTTACCCGGTTCGGCCAGCAGAGCCCGTAGCCGCTCACGGATGGCGGCCGCCTCATCCTGGCTCAGCCGGGCCCGAGCCACGCCTTTGCTGATCATCGTCGATACCTCGATCGGGTGGGTTTCGGCCTCCCGCGCCGGTCACAACGGCCATGGTGGTCACGGTCGGCCTGGTGGAGATTGGTTTGGCTAGTTCCCACCCCGGCGGGACTGACCAGGTCATACGGTGTCAGCCGGGTCGGGATCACGGCCTGGCGTAGGGTCTGAGCTGCTTGGCGGGTCACCCGGTACGTACCGGCCGCGGGCCCGGCCAGCCACGGGCTCATCCTTCCAACTCAAGCAGGCCCATCCGGCGGACTGTCTCCAGTTCTCGCGGCGGGATCGCCAGATCGTGGATGGTATGCAGCAGCTGCACCACCTGGTGCCGCGCAGCAACCGCGGTGGCCCGGGCGACGGCCACTGCGAGCAGCGGCCCGTTGCCGCTCTGCCAGGCAGCGAAACCGACCAGACAGGTAGCAATCACCGCCTGCTCGCCGGTGAACCGGCGGGCCACCTGCAGCCACAGGCCAAGCTGGGCGGAGGCCGTCTCTCGGTTCAGGGTGCTCCAGAACGCCAGCCGACCAGTCGGGTTCTCCGCCAAGGCCAGCAGCAGCGCCAGCCGGCGGCCTGGCAGCTGGCGGGGGTTCTGGGTCAGGCACTGCTCCAATGCCTCCTGCAGGAGCTGCCGTGCCTGCCCGGCAGGCAGCGACCGTACCCGCTCCCGGGCCAAGGTCAAGGTTCGGGCGCAGATCCGCCGCTGGTTCCGGGGCGGGTCAAAGTACCGTTCCAGGTCTGCCCGCGAGGCCAGTACCGGTAGCCCAAGGTAGGCGGCCTCGGCCGCCACCGGGCTGTCCTGCGGACAGTACGGGTGGCCCGGGTCGTCGTCGGCAGCGTACGTGTACCACCAGCGACCCTGACAGACGACCACCGACTCGTTCAGGGTCAACGAGGCCTGTCGCTGCGCCTTCATCGCTACCCGCCGCAGCTGGTGACGATCGTCTCCGTAGGCAACGATGAACACTTCGCAGTCCTCAGGGGTGACCTGCTGCTCCACGGCACTCAGCAGCCGGTGCCGCAGTTCAGGCCGCAAAGCATCAGCCAGGTCCACCCGGACCAGTGGGCCCAAGCAGCCGTCCACGACCAGAGCCATCACGAGCGAGTCGCTGGGATGGAAGCCCAGCACGACCGGGATCGCGGCCAGCTGGTCATCGGTGGAATGGGCTCGAAGGGTAATCGGAGTGGTCACGGCACAGACCATGGAGAATCACGGCCCGATCAGACACTTATCCACAGCATCCGCGCCGGCCTAGTACGGGTGTGGACAAGCTTGGAACGTGGTCTCATTCCGCGGCGGCGGTAACACCACCCCAGCTACCCTATTCAGTGATGACGAACGCACCCTACGGCCCCGGTGGCCCGTACTCGGCTCCACCGACGAACAGGCCTGCCGCCCACCCGCCATACCCGGCTCAGCCGCTCGGATTATTCCCGTCCCATGAGCCAGTTCAACAGGTCTCCGGCGCGATGCCCGGGTCGACGCAGCCTGTCTCGCCCTCGTTTACCCCAGCCGGTCCAGTCCCCGGGACGGTCCCGCTGGGACGCCAACGGGAACCATCCGTCTCAATCGATGACTTCCGGCCCCGACGTTCCGTCGGCCCGATCATCGCGGCCGTTGTGATCGGTCTCAGCTTGGTGATCGGTCTGGTCGGCTACTTCGGCACCCGCAACCTCCAAACCCCGCAGACGACGGCCTCACCTCGACCGACAGATGCCCCGTCACGCAGCGGGATGCCGTTCGAATCGTCCTATCAGAAGGCGACCGGGACCTGGGAGATCACCGAGACCGCCTGGGAGGCGGACCAGGTCCGGCTCACGGTCCGGGTCACGGTGGAGACCGGAGGCTTCACCTACCTGTTCTACGCGTACAACAACAACGGCTCCCGGATGCTGACGCCGGAAAGCAATTCACAGCTACGATCCACCCGGTTACGCTCCGGTGAGACCGCTCAGGGTGAGCTCATCTTCCGGATCCCGCGTGGTGACGCGACCCTGGTGCTGGCGGATTCGAGCCACCACCAGCTGTCGGGGCTGCCGATCAGGGGTTGACCGCGCGCCAGTAGACCTGCTCGAAACGGTCCAAGGTGTGGTCCAGCGAATGGGCTGCGACGAGCCGACACGATTCCCGGCCCATCTGGCGACGCCGTTCGGGGTCGCGTAGCAGCATCTCCAGATGCTGCGCCAACGCCGAGACGTCGCCAGGTGGGTATAGCCAGCCATTGACGCCTGGACGCACCAGGTGCGGCAGCGCCATCGCGTCAGCCGCCACCACAGGCTTACCGGCGCTCATCGCCTCTAAAGTGACCAGCGACTGCAACTCGGCCACCCCGGGGATGCAGAAGATGTCGCACCGCCCGTACGCCGCTATCAGATCGGCCTCGCCGATGAAGCCCCGGAACTGGACCCGGTCGCTCACCCCGGTGGTACGGGCCAGCTCCTCCCAGCGTTGGCGGTATCCGCCGTCCCCGACGATCTCGACCCGGTAGTCCAGATCACCAGGCAGCAGCGCCACCGCCTCGATCAGCTCGTTGACCCGTTTCTCCTGGTCCAGCCGACCGACGAAGAGGATCCTGGGTGGGTTATGGGCCTCGGCCGCGGCGGACGCCTCCTGGTAGGGCCGGGTGTCGATTCCACAGGAAATCGCCTGTACCCCGGCCAAGCCGGTACGGGCAGTCAGCAGTTCCACGGCCCGGGGCGTCGGCGCAGTAATCTCGACCGCCGGACGGAAGGCCCGGGCCAGGTCCCGGTACAGCACCGCGAACGCGATCCGGGCCAGCGCCCACGGGATCCGGGCGTGCTCCATCAGGTTCTCCGGCATGAAGTGGTTGGTCGCCACCACCGGCACCCCCAAGCGAGGGGCGCTCCGCAGCGCCACCCGCCCCAGAATGAAGTGGTTCTGGACATGGATCACATCGGGCTGGATTTGGCGGATCAGCCGCCGGACCCCGACAGCGGCGTCCCATGGCAGGACGAACCGGAAGTAGCTGGCGAACGGCCACGGCACCGCCCGCAATCGGTGCACGATCACCCCCTGCCGTGACTCGTCTCGGTCTCGGCGATCATCGGAGGCGCAGATCACGTGCACCTCGTGCCCGCGCCGCCCAAGCCCCTCCCCGAGACGCTCAGTGAACCGGGCTGCCCCGTTGATGTCGGGAGGGTAGGTGTCGCTGACCAGCAGGATTCTCACGCCTCGGCCTCCGCTGGCTCCTGGTACTGCCGGTGCGCGTCCGGGTGGTGTCGCGACAGCAGCACCACGCCGGCGCAGGCGATCGAACCAGCCACCAGCATCCCAATCGCTGCCGGTACGGTGATCGCTGCGCCCTCGCCGAGGACAAAAAGTCCGAACAGCACGCTGGTCAGCGGATCAACTGTGGTCATCGACCCCACCACGATCTCGGCCGGCCCGGAGGCGTACCCCTGCTGGATCATCCACCCGCCGATCGTGTACGCGGTCGCCAGGCCGACGATGCTGACCCAGAGCATCGGATGGGCCAAGGGACTCGGCCCGCTCAGGATCTCGATCAGGTTTTTGATGAACCCCGAACCTAGCCCGTACAAGGCGGCCCCGCCCCAGGCCCAGCTCAGGCACCGCAGCCACGACAGCCCGAACCGGCCGCCGAACCCGAACAGAACCGCCAGCCCCCAGACCGCGCCGGTGAACAACCACAGCCGAGGCAGGTTGGTCAGATCCGGCTTAGTCGTGGCGTGGGTGGTGGAGAAGATCGTGAAGGTGACGATCCCTGCCACGGTGACCGCGACCGAGACCCAGATCATCCGCCCCGGCCGTTGACGCTTGAGCCGAGCAGCCAGCAGCACCGACCAGGGCACCGCCATGATTCCGAGCGGCTGGATGACCGTAAGCGGGGCCAGTTTGAGAGCGATCAGGTGCAGGGTGGCTCCGACCCCGATCAGTACCAGCCCCAACAACCAGACCGGGGTCCGCAGCATCTGCAGAACCCGCCTCAGGCTCATATGGCGGTCACCGCCCGGCCCCACGACCTTGTCGATGCCGCGGTGCTGGGCGGTGGCCCCGGAAGCGAAGGCGATCGACGCGACGACCGCCAAGATGATGCCGAGGACGATCACCCGAGCCGCCCCGGTTCGTCTGTCGGCGTGATAGGTACAGGCGAGGGCATGGCGCCTACTCTGGCACGGCGGCCACAACCACAGCCACCTCGCCCATACCGGTCAGGGTCAGCTCAGGGTCGCTCAGCTGCGGTAGACGATCACCAGCTCGCCCGGGTTGACCTGGTCGAACAGCCAGGCGATCCCCGCCTTGTCGCGGACGTTCACACAGCCGTGGGAGGCGCCTCGGTAGCCCCGTGCGGCGAAGTCCGACGAGTAGTGGATGGCCTGGCCGCCGGAGAAGAACATGGCGTACGGCATCGGGGTGTGGTACAGCGTCGAGACGTGGTTGCGGGACTTGAAGTTGACCGAGAACCGACCTTCCCGGGTCGGGGTAAGTTCCGAACCGAACCGAACATCCAAGGTTCGCACCACCTGGCCGTCAACAACCCAGCGCAGTTTGCGGGTGGTCTTGTCCACGCACAGCACCCGGCCCGAGCGGCACCGTTCGTCCAAGTTCCCGGCCGGAGCTGGGCTGGGGGTGGCGTTGTTCATCTCCTCGGTGGTGGGCTTGCGGGTCATCGACACCAGCCGGTCCAGGGTCCGCTGATCAACTTCACCCGTAGCCGGGATCTGCCGCTTGCTCTGGAATCCGGTGACCCCCGAGACCGTCTTCTCATCGAAGGTCCCCGAGATCGCGCCGGAGTACCAGCTGAGCTGGCGCAGCCGGACCTGCAGGTCACGGACCTTGTCCCCGGTGGCGCCGGCCTTCAGCAACGCCGGCCCGGGCCGTAGGACGTTGTTCATCTCGTCAGACGTGGGCTGGCGGGTCATCTGGGTCAGACTGATCCAGGTCGCCTGATCGACGATCCCGGTGGCGGCGATCGACCGTTTCCCCTGGAAACCGGTGACCGCCTCCTTCGTCTTCTCGTCGTAGGTGGCCGTGATGGCGCCCTCGTACCAGTCGATCTGGGCCAGCCGGGCCTGAAGCTCACGGACCTTCTCCCCCGAAGATCCGGGCGACAAGATGGCGCGACCGGCGGTAGGGCTCGCCGTGGCGGTCGACCCGGCGCTGGTGGGCGCCGCGCTCGGTTTGGCGCCACTGACGGTCTCGCTCGGGGTCGGCTGGGCCTCGGTGCTCTGGTCCGGGGCCGGTGAACTGGCAGTGGCGTACGGCTGCGAGGCCGACGTCTGCGGGACCGGGGCACCTGAGGCCATGACTGACGAGCAGCCGGACAGCACCAGCAGGCCTGTTGACACTGCCGCGACCGCTGCCTGCCGAAGGCTACGAGCCACCATCATCCTCCATCTTCCTGGGCACCGTCGGGCGCCTTGAAATCATCCTAGGGGAAGGCTGACCATCACTGTTGCCGTATGGATCGGCTCCGGCCTGCCTTTGCCCTTCACAACGCGTCGAGATCAGATGCGGTTGCATCGAACTACGACCGTGGTCGTCACCTACTGCCCCCAGGGTCTCTGGTTGCGGCGATCCCGGTGGCGAGAAGGCCCTGGTCGCGCCCATGATGGAAGGCATGACCCCTGATGCCCCGATCTCGATCCGCATCGGTTCTGCTGAGCGCAGCCGCGTGGCAGAACGGCTGGTATGTCATTTCCAGGCGGGGCAACTGGAACGCTCCGAGCTGGAGGCCCGGCTCGGTCGGGCGGCTCAGGCCCGTACCGAGGATGATTTGCACCAGCTGACCGTCGACCTGCCCGACGTCGCGCCTCGGCGGCCGGTGAACCTGACCGGGCCGGATCCGGCCCATCCGCTCCGGGTGACCTTCGACGTGATCGTGATGTGCCTGACCACCGCCGCCCTGCTCTGTCTGCTGCTGTGGTTGATCGGTGCAGCCAGTGAGGGCGGCACGGCTTTAATCCTGACCACGGTCGCAGCCCTCGGCGCGCTGGTGGTCGGCGCCGGTTCGGTATACCTGATCCAACGGGCAATCACGATCAGCCGCCGCTGAACCCGGCGTGCCCACCGCGGCCATGTAAACCGCAGGCCCGGCACCTCCAGTGGGCAGAATGAACAGGTGGTTGAGTTCTTCGGGGTACGGCATCATTCCCCGACCGCGGCCCGCCTGGTGCGGCGCCGGATTCTCGACCATCCCCCGGCGGCGCTCCTGGTCGAGGGCCCGACGGAGTTCACCGCGCACCTCGACGAGATGGTTCTCGACCATCGCCTGCCGATCATGATCTACACGTGGGCGCCGATGTTTCCCGACGCCCCCGAGTCCAGCTCACAGGCCGCCGTACGGCGGGGCGGTTTCTATCCGTTGACTGATTTCAGCCCGGAATGGGTGGCGCTGCGTACCGCCCACGAATGCGGCGTTCCTACCGAATTCATCGACCTGCCCTGGCTGGCGTTCGCCGACATCGCGGTGGCCGAGAACCGGTGGGCCGAGCCGGCCACCACCGAGAAAGCCACCGAACGTCTGCGGCAAGAGTTCGGGGTCGACGACACCGACGCCCTCTTCGACGAACTACTCGAGATCGACCCGGGCCTGGGATATGAGTCATACCAGGAGCGGATACGGATGCTCGGCACACTGTTGCGGGGCGAGCCGGACCCCGAGACCCAGGCCCGGGAGGCCCACATGGCCTACCGCATCGACCTTGCCCGGGACCGTCACGGTGACGATCTGCTGGTGGTGTGTGGCGCTGCGCACGTCGACGGCCTGGGCCAGCTTCTGCAGGCAGGTCCCGAACCGGTGGACACCTGGTTGCCGCCGCCCGACGACGAACGGTACGGCATCGCGCTGACCCCTACCTCGTACGCGGCGCTGGACGCGCTTGACGGCTACGACGCCGGCCAGCCGACCCCCGGTTTCTACGACCAGCTGTACCGAGACCGCGATCAGGGCCGCCACGACACGGCACAGCGCCTGCTCGGGGTCGTGATCGAATCCCTGAGGAAGGCAGGGCGCCAGATCTTCCCCGCCGACCTGATGGGGGTCCAGGTCACTGCCGCCGGGCTGGCGCGGCTGCGTGGGCATCCGCAGATCTGGCGTACGGACCTGCTGGAGGCGATCACCTCCGCCCTGGTCAAGGACGACCGCGGCGACGAGCATCCGCTGCTGGCACGGGTCCGGCTGATGCTGCGCGGGGACCGGGTCGGTCAGCTCGCAAAGGGCAGCCGGCAACCGCCCCTGACCAGGCAGCTACGGACCCGGCTCGAGGCCCTCGCTCTGGTGCCGCAGCCCAGGCCCCGCGAAGAGCTCGCAGACCTGACCACCGACGAGGGCCTGGCCCGGTCCTGCCTGCTGCACAGCGTCACCGCCCTCCAGATCCCCGGTTTCCGGTGGACCGGGAAAGCGGACGCGGATGGGATCGAACGCTGGTCGCTGCAGTGGTCGACCGGGTACGAAGCTGGCCTGGTCCAAGCCGCCCGTTTCGGCGGCACCATCGAGCAGGCGGTAGCCCAGTCGTTGCTGGCGCGGGCCGCCGACATCGTCTCGGATCCCGCCGCGGCCTGCGAGCTGGTACTGGAGGCCGCCCTATGCGGAATAGCCCAGCTCCCGACCAGCTTGCACGCTCGTACCGAGACTCTGCTGGCCACCGCTGCCTCGCTGCCACCGCTCGGCCAGGCTGTGGGTGTCCTGATGCAGCTCTACCGCTATGACCCGATCCTGCGAGCCACCGGCCGAGCTGACCTGGGGCGACTCCTCACGACCTCATTTCACCGTGCGATCCGGCTGCTGGAGCGGCTGACCCCGCTGCCCGAAGGCCCAGCGCTGGAATCATTCATCACGGCGATGCGGCACCTGGCCGACTGTGCCGAACGGGTAGGTGAACACCTGGGCTTCGACATCCCCGGCTTCCACCAGGCCCTGACGGCAGTGATGGCCGACGATTGTCAGGCCGCCACGGTACGCGGCTGTGCCCTGGGGGCGCAGTGGCTGGCCGAGGCCCGCCCAGATTCGCAGATCGCCGAGGCAATGTCGGTGATCGCGGTCCCCGAGCAGCTGGGGGACTTCGTGGCCGGCTTGCTCGGCGTGGCACGGGAGGCGGCGCTGCGTCGCCCGGCGGCGCTGCTGCGGCTCGACGAGATCCTTACCGCCTGCGACCAGGACGCCTTCTTCGCGGCGCTGCCGGGTCTGCGGCGGGCCTTCAGCGGGTACCCGCCGCGGGAGCGTGCCCAGGTGGCCGACCTGGTACTCGGCGAGCAGGCCACTGTCGCGCTGGCCCGTTTCTCTGGCACTGCTGCCGAGGCGTACCAGATCGCCGGCTTCGAGGCCGCGGTGAGCGCAAACATGGAGCGATTCTTGGGGGCCGGCCATGGATGAGCGGCTGATCCGCTGGCGGCTGGTGCTGGGCGAGGGGTCGCAGCGGCTTGGGGCGCTGACCGGTGACGACCTGGGACGGGCCGAGGCGCTCGACTTCCTGTACGAACGGGAGGCGGGCGGCTCTGGCGCCGGCGGCGGGTCCGGTGGGGCTGGCGGCGGTGCGGGGTCTCGGTTGACGATCCCGGAGTGGATCAACCAGGTCCATGAGCTCTTCCCACGGCGGACGGTGGAACTGGTCCAGAAGGATGCGCTGCAGCGGTACCAGATGACGGACCTGGTCTTGGACCGGGATCTGTTGGAACGCGTGGAGCCGTCGGAGGCGCTGCTGCAGGCGGTGTTGCGGACCAAACACCTGATGAACGACGAAGTGCTGACCGCAGCCCGGCATCTGGTGCGGCAAGTGGTGCAGCAACTCGTCGAGCGACTTCGGCCGCGGCTGATGCGCAGCCTTACTGGGCGTCGCGACCCCCAGCGGCGCAGCTTCCACAAGGTAGCCGCGAATTTCGACGCCCGCCGGACGATCCGGGCGAATCTGAGGAATTGGTCACCGACGGCCGGGCGGTTGGTGATCTCGGATCCGATCTTCGTCGCCCGGACCCGCCGAGAGTCACAAAAGTGGCAGTTCATCATCGCCGTCGACCAGTCGGGTTCGATGACCACGTCGGTGATCCATTCGGCGATCACGGCGTCGATCTTCCAGCAGCTGCCGGCGTTGCGGACCCATCTGATCGCGTTCGACACGGAGGTTGTCGATCTCACCTCGGACATCGCCGACCCCGTCGAGACCCTGATGAAGGTGCAGCTCGGGGGTGGGACGGATATCGCACGGGCGATGACCTATGTCGAATCGCTGGTGACCGAGCCCCGACGCACGATGGCGGTCCTGATCACCGACCTGGAGGAGGGCGGTTCCCAGCGGGCCCTGATCCAATGCGTACGCCGGCTGGTGGAATCCGGGGTCCGGGTGCTGGTCCTGGGGGCGCTCGATTCGGCGGGAACTGCGGCCCTGAATGCCGACCTCGCCGCAACCTTGGCCCACCATGGGGCGAAAGTCGCGACGATGACCCCGCATCATCTGGCCGAATGGGTGGCGGAGGTCGTGCGATGACTCGGCCCGACCTGTTTGCCTTGTCGGACGCGGTTTTGGAGGACCTGACGAACAAGGGTACGGTCCGCCGCGCGCGCCGCGAGGTCGACCAGGTCACCTGCACGATCAGCGAGCAACCCGATGGCACCGTGGTGGTCGACGCTGTTGATGCCACCTGCACCCTGTTCGTGGATCGGCCTTTCGATGAGTGGACATGTACCTGCCTGGCTGCTCACGGCTGCCGTCACATTGTCCGGGCGGTCCTCAGCTACCAGGCCGGCGGGCGCTCGGACCCCGCAACCGACCAGCCTGCCGACGAGGCCGAGCCGGCCGATAATGCCGGCCAGACCGATACGGTAGACCAGAACGGCGCCGAACTGGGCCCTGCCGACGGTGTCTTGAGATCTGACGCGTTCGACCCGGCCGAGATCGCAGATCAAGACCTGTCAGCGGCGCTCGCTCCGGCCCTGAGCCGACGCGCCGGCAAGCTCGCCCAGGCCGGGACCCTGGCTCAGGTCGGTAGCCTCCGAGGCATCGGCGTGGTCCGCCTCTCCTACCCGGTCCCGGTGACCGTCCGGTTCCTCGCTGGAGCCGATCTGAACTACGTCCGATGCACCTGCCATGAGCCTGATCCCTGCGTCCATGTGCCGGTCGCGGTGGCAGCGGCTCGGGGCCAGCCGTTCGGGGATACCGGCCTGCGGATCAGTCCTGGAGATCGTTGGCGCCCAGACCTGGACCTGGTCTGCGCGATCCGCGATGCCGTCCTGGAACTGGTCCAGGTGGGGGCCGAGGCAGGCCACCGGCACCTGTCTGGGGTCTGGCGTCGGCTAAGCGCCCGGGCCCGGGCCCAGGATCTGCACCATCTGGCGGATCTGCTGGATGAGTTGCTGGACGAGCTGGCCCGCTACGATGGGCGCAGCCAGATCTTTGATCCGTCGGGGCTGGTACGGCGCACCGGTGAACTTCTTGCCCGCTGCGCCTCCTTGGCTAACCCCGACCCGGGACGGGTCCCGGACCGGTTGGTGGCCGGTTCTCCCCCGCAGGAGATCCGGGTGGGCCGGGCCCGGCTGGTGGGGCTCGGCACCGAATTCACCGAGACCGACACCGACTGCCGGCTGGTCGCCCATCTGATCGACGCCCGCAGCGGAGCCCCGATGCGGGTCACCAAACGGATCGTCGACGAGGACACCACCCCGTCCTGGAAACTCGCCACGTCGCTGGTGTCGGGTATCGGTATCGGCGCCTGGGGCGGCGGGCAGGTGATGACCCGGGGCGGGCGGATCTTCGGACATGGCGACTTCGCCCACACCAACCGACCGGTCGCGGGGCTACCCGCCGGAGCCCTGGATCAAATTGAGGCGCCGTTTCGGGTAGACACCGTGGCTGATCTGGCCCATCAGCAAACCCGTCTGCCAGCGGTCCTGAGCGACCGGGCAGCCGGGACGGACCTGGCCGCGTGCCGGGTGAGCGGGGTCCGAGCAATCGCATACCAGCCATCGGTGTCGAGTCTGTGGGCCGAACTCCTCGACGCCGCCGGCAAGCCATTTCGGCTCTGTCTGCGCCACGGGCGCCGTACCGGCGACAGTTTGCGGGCCACCTGGGCCTGGTTAGTCGACTGGCAGTCACGGTTCCCGGCCGAGGCCTACGTCTCGGGACGCTGGCACTGGTGCGGGGAGACCGCGACAGTGGATCCCTTCCTCCTCGTCGGCGACCAGGTCCCGTTCCAGCCCCAGATCGCACAGCCGGCGGCCTGCGCGGTGGACCTCGAGCTAGCCCACCCCGCTGGCCCGCTGACGACTCCGGGGGCGCTGCTGGCCGTCGTAGACCGGCTTCTGGGGGAGCTGCTGGTCGCGGGCGCCGACCGGATCCGGCGTCATGACCCGGCCTGGCGGGACTTCGCCAAACAGGCCCGGCAGGCCGGCAGCGGCCTGGTCGCCGACACCGCCCAGCGATTCATCGCCGGCGACCCGCAGGCCGCGGCCCGACTGTTGCTGATCTCCGCCTTCGGACACCCCCTCGTATGACCGCCGCGACACACCGGTGCCCTAGGGTCAGGGTATGCAGCGACGACTGAGCCTCACCGACGGCAAGTCCGACAAGTTCTGGTACATCGACGCGACTGAAAATCTGGTGACCGTCTCGTACGGTCGTCGTGGCAGTCGCGGCACCACCAGCACCAAGAAGTACGCCACCGCCGAGCTGGCTCTCGCTGAAGCCGAGAAGCAGGTCGCCGCCAAGGTAAAGAAGGGCTACACCGACGAGGCAGGCGCCAGCACCGCTGCCCTGCCCCCCGCTCCCACTAGCACCACCAACACCGTCGCATCGAACCAGGGCCCAGCGACCACGGTCGCATCTGAGCCGGTGAGCGCGCCAGTGATGCTCACCCCCACCGATGCCGCCGCCGACGACCTGGGCTTGGTCGTAAGCCCCTTCGAACGTGCCTACGACCTGAATTGCCCAGTCACGATCGGTGTCGACACCGAACCCTTCGATCCCGATGCCGAACTCGCCCGGGCAAACCAGGTCGTCTCGGTCGAGACAATCCACGATCCGTACGTGACTTTGCCGCGGATCGTGCTGCGCGAGCCTCTCTTCCGTACCCTGCCCAGCCGGGAACGCCGAGACTGGTGGCGGCACCATCTGGAGGCCCTGGTCGCCAGACGGTACCGCAGCCGGGGCAATCCGCAGGAGGTGTGGATCTCTGCGGTGCCGTCGTGGCTGTACGTGGTCCTCGCCACCGACTGGGAGGCGCCCACCGGTCAGCTGGTGAAACAGTCGTCGACCTACGAGCGCACCCGACCCGGTGGTCTACAACGCCACGACATCCACCTGGCGGTCGTCTCGGGCCTCGACCCGGCCTTGGATATCAGTGCCCTCGTCGCACGCCCCGTGCTGGCTACCCTTCCTGCGGCGGATCTGCAGCAGGCTCGCGATGCGCTCCCCTCTCCATTGCCGCAGCCCCTGACCCAGACCTACCGTCACTGGCAGCTCACCGATTCCACCATGTACGTGGCAGCTGCCCTGGACGCGCTCGACCCAGACGAGGCCCGGGCCGCTTTCGACTCGATAACGGATGGGAATGTCACGGCCACCCACGCGCTGATCCTGCCCACCGCGGCAGAGCGTGCGGCCTTCGCTCGTCGTAGGGGCGCCACCATCGACTCCTGGAAGGATGTGGTGCCCTGGCTGATTGGCACCGGCAGCCACGGTTTCAGCGTGCTACTGCAGAGCCTGAACCAGCCGAAAGAAGTGGCTGACCTGTGGGTCCGGTTGGTCGCTGAGATCGCCCACGGCCCCGGGATGACGCCTTTCTTCTTGGATGTCCTCTCCACCAAGGCCGCAGCCAGCGCCGCGGAATGGCTGCGGACCCATATCCCCCAAGCCGTGGCCGCCAACCTCAGCGCGCGCCAAGCCGCGGCCTTGGCCCCGACTCTGCGAGCCTTGAGTATCGACCAGCTGCGTGACCTGGCCCCGCACGCCACTAGCCACACCCGGGCCGTGATCGAGACCCTGATCGCTGAGACCACCACCCCCGACCTGGCGGCCGACACGCCGTGGTGGCTCGCCGCGGCCGTAGACCTGCCGCAGCCGAAACCGCTGCCTTTCGACCTGGCCAGCCTGCCCCCACTCCAGGTTGACGGTTGTCGTCTCAGCCCGGGCCAGCTCACGACTCTGTTCCAGGCCTTGGGCGCCGAGACCCAGCATCCTCTCGTCACTGCTGTCCGGGACCGGGCGGTCCTCGTCAGCCGAGACCGATTCGCCACTGCTGTCTTGCATCAGTGGCTGGCGGCCGGTGCGCCGAGTAGACAGTCGTGGCTGATGACCGGGGCTGCCTGGCTTGGCGACACCACCTTCGTTCACGACCTGACGCCTCTGATCCGCGAATGGCCGGGCGTCAACCAGCACCAGCGGGCGGTGAAGGGGCTGACCGCCTTACGTAACATCGGAACTGACACTGCGCTCCAGGCCCTGTCGGGTATCGCCGCCAAGATCAAGTTCGCCGCCTTGAAGAAGCGTGCCGACGAGGCCATGGACGAGATCGCCGCCCACCGTGGTTTTAGCCGTGACGAACTCGAGGACCGGATCCTCGGCGACGGCGGCCTCGACCCGCAGGGCAGCCGGACTTTCTCGTACGGCGCTCGCCAGTTCCTGGTTCAACTGAGCTCAGAGGGCAAGCTCACCGCCCGGCTGCTCAGCCCCGAGGGCCGGCCGACCGGCAAACTCCTCACCACTCTTCCGGCGCCCAACAAGAGCGACGACGCGGCCCTCGCCCAGCAGGCCCGGGCTGACTTCAGCAACCTCAAGAAAAGCGTCACGGCCTTGGCTAAGACTCAGATCCAGCGCTTTGAGCAGGCCATGATCACGGACCGGCGTTGGAGTCTCGCCGACCATGCCCGCTACATCGCCCCGCACCCGGTGTTACGGCGCCTGCTGGCCGGTCTGGTTTGGGCTGTCTATAACCCCGCCGGCCAGCTGGTCGCCACCGCGCACATCGACGAGGACGGTCAGCTCGTCGGCCCGGATGACGAGTCGATCAGCGTCACCGATGGCACGGTCGGCGTCGCTCATCCGATCGACCTCAGCGCCGACCAGATCAGCCGCTGGGCCCAGATCCTCGCCGACTACGAGCTCACCACTGCCTTCCGCCAGCTTGACCGGGCCGTCTTCACCCTTCCTGCTGATCAGGGCGACGACACCATGCTCCACGATCTTCCTCAGGCAGCGCTTGCAGCCACGAAGCTGGTTTCGGCCTTCACCGCGTACGGCTGGCAACGCGGAAACGCCTACGACAATGGCATCTACTGCCTGCACTTCCTGCAGATCCCCACCGCTGATCTCACCATCGTGGTCGAATACGACGGAATGTGGATGGGCCCCATCACCGAAGTGGAGGACCAGAAGATCGAGAAGGTGTACGCGCTGCGCGGGATCCTGAGCGCCCATGATCTCGGCTGGGGCATCCGTGACATCGGCAGTCCCAGACTGGTCCCCTGGAATAGGGTGCCGGCCAAGATCACCAGCGAGGTCTTGGCCACCGTCAACCACATGGCCAGCTGAGATGACGGACATCCAGCGCCCGCCGGCCGAGATCCGCTGGGCCGAGGAACTCGACCTGCTCCAGCAGCGGGACCGCCGGGGACGCCCGGCAGCGCCCGGTTGGAGACTGTCGGCGCAGTCCGTGGTGGATTTCGTACTCGGTGATGGCGACCGGATCACCCCCAAGTATGTGGGCCGTCGTTCTCTCGTGGAACGCTGTGTGGTTTCGCTCGCGACCAACCGGGGGCTGATGCTGATCGGTGAGCCCGGAACCGCGAAGTCGCTGCTGAGTGAACTGTTGGCTGCGGCGATCTCGGGGGACACCTCGCTCACCATCCAGGGTTCAGCGGCCACCACGGAGGACGCGATCAAGTATTCCTGGAACTATGCCCTGCTCCTGGCCGAGGGACCCAGTTTGGCATCCCTGGTGCCGGCGCCGGTGTATCGCGGGATGGCCGAGGGTCGGATCGTCCGTTTTGAGGAGATTACCCGCTGCGCCCCTGAGGTGCAGGATTCGATGCTGTCGGTCCTCTCCGACCGCAGCCTGTCGATTCCCGAGCTGGACGCCGAACATCGTATCCTCTACGCCCGCCAGGGTTTCAATGTGATCGGGACTGCGAATATCCGAGACCGGGGTGTGAATGAGATGTCGGCAGCCCTGAAACGACGTTTTAATTTCGAGACGATCGGCCCGATCGAGGACCTCGCGGTGGAGATGGACCTCGTCGAGCGCGAAACCGACCAGATGCTGCAGGCTGCCCAGATCCCGGCCCGGCTCGGCCGTGACGCCACCGAGGTGTTGGTGAAAGTCTTCCGGGAACTGCGTTCCGGCAGGGCCGGCAATGACGGGGTCGAGCGGCTCACTAGTGCCATGTCCACCGCCGAGGTGGTCTCTACCGGCATGGCGGCCGCGGTCCGCGCTGCCTGGTTCGGCGCCGAGACCCCTGGCGGCAGGGAGCTGGCCGAGGCGATCATCTCTTCCGCCGTGAAGGACGACCCCGTCGACATCTCGAGGCTACGCGCGTACAAAGAACGCCAGGTCCAGCGCCGCAGCGGGATCTGGCAGGAGCTGTACCAGCATCTGCCCTGACCAGGATCACCGGCAGGGTTCGAATTCCACCATTTTTCTATCACCAGCCGCCCACGGGGTAGACAGTAACATGATGGCAGTGAGCCAATTCGGCCCTAGTCCCCGTTCGCTCATCTTGGTGTAGTGAACCCAGATTTTTCCTGCTCACCGGGGGAGACCATCGGTCCGATTCAGTCGGCAGCGAGCTCTCTTCCTCGTTCTGCGTTTCACGGTTGACGCATCGGATAAATCCCGCCTGATTCTCCAGACGTCTCTCTCCTCGGACGGAAAGTTAAGAGCCGTCTTTAGCTACCGCCTCTCCCGCCTACGGACAAGTTGAGCGAGTCGACCTTGAGCGGATGTGCCGCGCTTCCTCCCTCGAAAATACTGATGGCACATGTCACACACGTGAACCACAATCGAGACCAGAGATTCTCCGCGATCAAATAAACCCAAAGTGGAGCTAACGGGATTCGAACCCGTGACCTCTTCCATGCCATGGAAGCGCGCTACCAACTGCGCCATAGCCCCGTGGCTCGCGGCGGACCGCTCAGCCGCGGATGAGTGTAGCCGAACCGGGGCCGGTTGGGAAACTCAGCCGGCGGTGGGGTCGACTGGCCGCTGGTCGGGCTGGTCGTCAAGGCCCAGGTCGATCGTCGGGCAGTCGCGCCACAGCCGCTCCAGAGCGTACAGGCGGCGCTCCTCGGCGTGCTGCACGTGGACGACTAGATCGCCGTAGTCCAGCAGGACCCAGCGGTTCTCCTGGCTGCCTTCCCGGCGCAGCGGCCGGGCCTGCTCGGCCAGCAGCGCCTCCTCGACGGCGTCCACCACAGCGCCGACCTGGCGTTCGCTGGCGGCCGTGACGATCAAGAAGGTGTCGGCGATCGCCAATTGGTCGGACACGTCGAAGGCGATCTGGTCGCTGCCGAGCTTGGCGCTGGCAGCTTGGGCGGCTCGGATGGTCAGCTGGCGGGAACGTTCGGTAGCGGTCACGAGGTCAGCTCCTGCGGGGCGTACAGCCCACGTTTGGCGATGAACTGGACGATGCCGTCCGGGACCAGATACCAGATCGGCAGCCCCTGGGTGACCCGCTGACGACAGTCGGTGGATGAGATCGCCAGCGCCGGCACCTCCAGCAGGGTCACCTTGTCTTCGGGCAGATGCGAGACGGTCCCCATGTCGAGCGGGGAGCCGGGACGTGACACCCCGATGAAGTGGGCGAGGTCGAATAGCTGCTCGGCGCCACGCCAGGTCAGGATGTGGCTTAGCGCGTCGGCGCCGGTGATGAAGTACAGCTCGGTGCTGTCCGAGGTCATCGCCCGCAGGTCACGCAGAGTGTCCACCGTGTACGTGGCTCCGCCGCGCTCGATGTCGACCCTGCTGGTGGAGAAACGCGGATTGGAGGCAGTGGCGATCACCGTCATCAGATAACGGTCCTCGGCGTGAGACACGACCCGATCGGCCTTCTGCCACGGGGATCCGGTGGGCACAAAGACCACCTCATCCAGGCCGAACCGATAGGCGACCTCGGAGGCGGCGACCAGGTGGCCGTGGTGGATCGGGTCGAACGTGCCGCCCATCACCCCGAGGCGGTGCTGGCCGCCGTTAAGGTCACGGGCCAGGCCATGCGGGAGAGTCATCGGATACCGCCGCCGGACACCGCAGACCAGGCGATCGACACGACCGCCGGGGTCACGCTGAGACTCCTGGTCACAACGTCACCACACATGGTGCGCTCGGTCTCGACAAAATGAGGCAGCATGGCCGCATCCTACGCATCGCCTCGCCGGCTGGCATCAGGCGCGAACCTGCCCGGCCCCGGTCACAACGTATTTCGTGCTGGTCATCTCGGGCAGCGCCATCGGACCGCGGGCGTGCAGTTTCTGGGTGGAGATCCCGATCTCGGCCCCAAAACCGAATTCCCCACCGTCGCTGAACCGGCTCGACGCGTTCACCAGCACCACCGCGGCATCCACCTCGGCGACGAACCGCTGCGAGGCGATCAGATCGTCGGTAACGATGGTCTCCGAATGCCCCGTGCCGTGAGCCTGAATGTGGTCCAGCGCCTCGTCGAGCCCACTCACCACCCGAGCCGCCAGGTCCAAGGTCAGATATTCCGCGTCGTACTCCCCCGCGACAGCCGGCACCACATTGGGTGAGGCGCCCTGGCAGGCCTCGTCGCCGTGGACGCGCACCCCGGCCTCGTGCATTGCCCCCAGCAGCACCGGCAGGGCTTGGTCGGCGATGTCACGGTGGACTAAGAGGGTCTCGACGGCATTGCACACGCTGGGACGTTGGGTTTTGGCGTTGATCAGGATCCGGCGGGCCATCTCCAGGTTCGCGGCAGCGTCCACGTACAGGTGGCAGTTGCCGGTGCCGGTCTCGATCACGGGCACCGAGGCCTGCTCCACCACCGAGGCGATCAGCCCGGCCCCGCCGCGAGGCACCAAGACGTCCACCAGCCCCCGAGCCGCCATCAGCTGCGCCGACGATTCCCGCCCAGGCGGCAGCAGCTGGACCGCGTCGGCCACCAGGCCGGCCTGCTCCAAACCGGCCCGTAACGCAGCCACGATTGCCTGGTTTGAATGCCGGGCTGAACGTGACCCTGACAGCAACACCGCATTGCCAGACTTCAGGCAGATCCCGGCTGCGTCGGCGGTCACATGAGGACGGGCCTCGTAGATGATCCCGACCACCCCGAAGGGCACCCGGACCTGGCGTACCTCCACCCCATTGCGCAGCCGCCAGCCCCGGACCACGTCGCCCACCGGGTCCGCGAGCCCGGCCAGGGACCGTAGGCCGTCGGCCATGGAATCAAGCCGGGCCGGTGTCAGCGAGAGCCGGTCGATCATCCAGTCCTGGGTTCCGCAGTTCTGGGCGGCCGTCACGTCGGCCTGGTTGGCGGCGAGGATTTCGCCGGCGTACGCCAGCAGCTGGTCGGCCATGGCCTGCAAGGCTGTGTCCTTGGCGTCGCGCACGGCGGTCGCCAGGACCCGGGCGGCGGTACGGGCGCACTGGGCCCGGTCCAGGAATTCCATGCCGGAAGCCTAATTCTGCGTACGACGACGATCCTGGCCGCTCCGAGTCGTGATATTAGGGCCGACTAAGCGGCTCTTGAACCCCGTGCCACAATCACTGATGGCTGTGAAAGGAAGGACTCAGGTGGCGCGAGGCAGGCCCCGGACCCGGGTGATGGTGGCTGTGATCGCAGCCTCGGTGGTCGTTCTTGTCGGAGCTGGCCTGGCCCTGTGGCGGCTGACCCGTCCGGCGCCGACCACTCCCACCGCTCAGACCGTCACCGTCGCCGCCGCGCGGACCATCCTGCGCCAGAGCATCACCGCCTCGGGGACCCTCGCATCCCAGCGCCAGTCGTACCTCAATTTCCCGGCCGCCGGCACCGTCGCCACGGTCCAGGTCAAGATCGGTGACGCAGTCGCCGCCGGGCAGGTCCTCGCCACCCAGGACAGCACGATGCTGGATGCCGCGGTGTCCAGCGCCGAGGCTGGGGTCGAGGCTGCCCGCGCCAATCTCACGACGGTACGCAACAGCAGCTCGGCGACCGATACCCAGATCACGACGGCCCGGGCCCAGTTGGCCTCCGCGCAGGCCAAGCTCACCACCGCCCGTAATGACCGGGCCGGGGCCACGATGACCGCACCGTTCGCCGGGGTAGTCGCCCAGGTGAACCTCACCCAGGGCACCAAGGTGGCCGGATCGGTCTCCACCACGACCGGGGCCGGGACCACCGCCACCGCTAGCAGCAGCCTGCAGGCTGGCGCCCAGATCGTGGTCGTCGATGTCACCGCCTGGCAGGTCAACGCCAACGTCGGCACGGCCGACTTGGGATCCCTGAAACAGGGGATGGCGAGCCTGGTCACCCCCACTGGCAGCAATGCCCATCTGCCGGGGACCCTGACGTCGATCGGGATCGTCGGCTCGTCCAGCTCGGGCCAGGCGAGTTTCCCGATCATCGTGACCATCACCGGGAACCCGCCCAACCTCTACATCGGGGGCACAGCCGATGTCGCGATCACCATCAGCGAGTCGGAGGCGCTCGCCGTACCGACCGGCGCGGTCCACACCGAGAACGGCCAGTCCATGGTGCGGATGGTCAAGGACGGGACCGAGAAGCCGGTTCCCGTGAAACTGGGGCGCACCCTCGGCCAGCAGACCGAGATCCTCGAGGGGATCCGGGAGGGCGACCGGGTCGTGATCCCAGCCGAGGCAGCCTCCCCTAGCCCCTCGGGCCCGGCTGCCTCAAGCCCCGCCAGTCCGGCTCCGTCTTCGGCTCGGTCATCGCGGTGACTGGGATCGTCGAGCTCAGTGACGTCCGTAAGACGTACCGCAGCGGAAGTGTCACCTTCGAAGCCCTACGCGGGGTGTCATTGTCGATCGGCCAGGGCGAGTACGTAGCGGTCACCGGTCCGTCTGGATCCGGCAAGTCCACCTTGATGAACATCCTGGGCTGTCTCGACGTCCCCACCGCCGGGACCTATCACCTCGGCGGGCAAGACGTTAGCCGGATGACCGAACGGGAACTAGCCACGGTCCGCAACCGACGGATCGGTTTCGTCTTCCAGCAGTTCAACCTGCTGCGCGCGATGACCGCGCAACGCAACGTCGAGCTTCCCCTGATGTACGCCGGGGTACGGGCTGGCGAGCGGCACCATCGGGCCCAGGAGGCGCTCGCCAAAGTGGGCTTGGCGGACCGCACTCATCACCGTCCCGGCGAGTTGTCGGGTGGTCAACAGCAACGAGTCTGCATCGCGCGGGCTCTGGTGACCAATCCCGACATCATCCTGGCTGACGAGCCGACCGGGAACTTGGATTCGGTCTCCACTAACGACGTGCTCCGGCTGCTGCGGGAACTGCACGGTCAGGGCCGGACCATCGTGCTGATCACCCATGAGCATGACGTCGCCGAGCAGGCACAGCGGCAGGTCCAGATCTACGACGGACTGCTCACCGAAGCTCAGGTGATGGTCGGATGAGTCTGTTCGAGACAATCCGGGTCGCGGTCGCTGCGGTCGCTGCGCGCAAACTGCGCAGTGCCCTCACGATGCTCGGGATCCTGATCGGGATCGCCTCGGTGATGCTCACCGTCGGGTTGGGCCAGGGTGCCCAGCAGAGCATCACCAGCCAGATCAACAAGCTGGGCTCGAACATGCTGATCGTCACCCCCGGCGCCGGTACCGGCATGGGTTCCGGGCGTAATGTGAATCAAGCTGTGACCCCACTCACCCTTGACGATGCAGCGATATTGGCCGATCAGCGGGTCTGCCCCGATATCCTGCGGGTGGCTCCGATCACACAGGCCGGGGCAACCGTCCAGGCCGGTACCACTTCGGCCACCACGACCATCACCGGGACCTCGCCGCAATGGCTGCCGATCCGGGCCAAGAAGCTAAGCCAGGGCCGCTTCTTCACCGAGGATGAGTCGCGTGGCGGCCGGCTGGTGGCGGTCATCGGTTCGAGTACCGCGGCGGCGCTGTACGGCGCTGGCAGCCATCCGATAGGACGTACCCTGACGATCAATGGCCATACCCTCACCGTGATCGGAGTCTTGGAGGCTGCCGGGCAATCGCTCGCCGGTAACGATGACGACGTGATCGTGATCCCGTCGGGAACCTTCGCGAGCCGGATGGCGACCGGAGCCAATATGAACAATGTGGCGATGATCCTGCTGGAGGCCAGGGACCAGGAGTCTCTGTCAGCAGCCCAACAGCAGGCGACAGCCACCATGCTGCTCCAGCACCGTACGACCGCCGATTCCCCCGATTTCACGGTCTCCAGCCAGCAGGCGCTGGTGAATACCGTCAACCGGATGACCGCTGTGCTTACCGTCCTGCTCAGTGGTCTGGCGGCCATCTCACTGATCGTGGGCGGCATTGGGGTGATGAACATCATGCTGGTCAGCGTTACCGAACGGATCCGCGAGATCGGGCTGCGCAAGGCGCTCGGCGCCCGGCCAGCGGTGATCATGCAGCAGTTCCTGGTGGAGGCCGGCATCCTCGGGGTTCTGGGCGGACTGCTCGGGATCGGACTCGGGATCGGACTCGGCCAGCTGATCAGCAGCGTGATCAGCAGCCTTGATGTCGTCATCTCTCCCACGGCCACCATCGCAGCGCTCCTGGTATCGCTGGCGATCGGGATCTCCGCTGGGGTCTATCCCGCATGGCGGGCCGCTCGGCTTGCTCCTATCGACGCTCTCCGGAACGAGTAAACATATGCCTTCTGCACGACGCATCCTCACTGGTGGGGTTCTGGTCACCGCGGCTCTTGGGATCACCGTGGCGGGTGTCCTGGCATATCAGACCGCAAACGGGGCGACTGCTCTCAGCGACCGATACCGGCTGGTGACCGCGGGGCCTGGGACGGTGACCACATCGCTGTCGCTGTCGGGAACAGTGCACCACGTCGACCAGGTGTCGGTGTCGTTCCCGACGATGGGCACCGTGACCCAGGTCCACGTCAAGGCCGGCGATCGGGTAGCGGCTGGGGCCCCGCTGGCCACCATTGACAGCACCCCGTTGCAGGATGAGGTCTTGGCGGCTGAGGCCGCCTATCAGCAGGCGCGGCTGAAGTTGGAGATCGACCAGAAGATCTACGACGCCAAACCCTCGGCAGCTTCGGCGCCGGTCGGGGCTGGCCGGGCGAATCCGGCTGCTGGCGCGGCGGCTGGCGGCGCCGGCGGCGGCGGGCCCGCCGTGGCGGCTGGCGGTTCCCATGGTGGTGCCCCGGCCGGTGCGCCGGGGCCGGCGGCCGGCCCTGGCGGGGCCACCCTTCCTGGCGCTGCCCCGGACCCTCAGGCAGCGGCCCGGGCCGCTGCTGCCCTCGCCGCCCTGCAGCAGAGCGTCGCCGCGGTCCAAGCCGAGGTCCCGGTTTTTGCCCAGGCCTGCCTGGCACCGCTGCAGTCGCAGACGCCTTTCGGTCCTGCGCCGACCGTGACCGTCACCCAGACCGTCACGGCCACCCAGACCGTCACGACCACGGCCACCCCGTCAGCCTCCGCCACCCCCAGCGGGTCGGTCTCTGCGACGCCGAGTCGTACGGCATCGACTGCGGCTGGCAGCCGTACGGCGACGCCGATTCGAGACCTGCCGGCTGCCACCGTGTCCGCGCCGACGCCCTCGGCTACCGCCTCGCCGTCGGCGCCGCGCAGCCTGGATCCCGCCTGCCAGGCATCGGTCGAGAGACTGAGCCGGTTGGCGGTGATGCTGCCCCAGCAGATGACCACCGCCCAGCAGGCTCTCGTCGCGGCTCAGCAGTCGCTGACCGCCCAGGCGGCCCTGCTCCAGGCGCAGGCCGCCCAGGTGCAGCAGCAGGGACGGGCCGTGCAGCAGCAGGCGGCGGTGCTGCGCCAGCAGGCTGTCGCCCTCCAGCAGCAGGCAGCCCTGTTGCGTCAGCAGGCGGCCGCGCTGCAAGGCCAGGCCGCGGCCGCGGCCCAGGCGGCGGCTAGGGGCGGGTCGGGCACGGTCACCGAGGCCGGGTTGATCTCTGACCGGGCGGCGGTCGATCAGGCCGCTTTGGCGTTGCGTCAGGCCCGGGATCATCTCGCTGGCGCCACCATCACCGCTCCGGTCGCGGGTGTGGTCGCCTCGATCCCGTTCACCGTCGGTCAGCCGGCGAGTATCGCCTCTTCCGCCGTGATCATCGGCCCGGGTGCGGTCGAGATCACCGCCCCGGTGTCGCTGGCCCAGCGGCCTCAGGTGGCGCCCGGGCAGAAGGTGACGGTGTCTAGCGTCATCGGCGCCTCTGACCTGTCCGGCACCACTACCCGGATCGGTCTGCTCCCGATGGTGGGCGCGCTTCCCGCCAACCAGATGGCTGCCGCGGCAGCCAGCGCTGCCGCTAGCGCCAGCGCAGTCGCCGGATCGGCGCCGGCTGCTGGAGCCACCAACAGTTCGGTGTCGTACCCGGTGGTGATTACCGTCGGGGCCGGTGGCGCGGATCTGCCGGAAGGTTCCCGGGTTCAGGTCACTATCACCACGTTGACCACCCAGGCCGCCGTTATGGTCCCCGCCTCAGCCATCACCCCACAATCGACCACCACTGGTACCGTCTCTGTTGTCGTTGCAGGCAAGGTCGAGACCCGTACCGTCACGCTTGGTGCTCGCAGCGGCGCCGACGTTGAGGTCCTCAGTGGTATCGCAGCCGGCGAGCAAGTGGTCATCGCGGACCGGCTCAAGCCTCTGCCCGAAATCGACCTCAACCGTGACCGTTCCCCAGAGCCCAACACGCCCAGTTCGTCCGCTCAGCCTGGCGCAGCCGGTACCCAGTCCCCGCAACCAGGCCAGCCGGCAACCACCCGATAACGGCTCTGATCAAGGCTCGGGCAGATCGACCGCTTTGGATGGTGTAGCGGTCGATCTGCCTCGAGGAGGCACGTATCAGATTCCACCCACGTCGTCGTTGGGGAAGGTGTCGATCAGTCTCAAAGTGGCATCCGGCGGGACCGTGTTATGCTCACGATAGTACGCCTAGATGACCGCGGCCTCCTCCGCGGTATACACCTCATTAGTAGCGACCTGGATACTGCGGTCCTGCCAGGAGATGGTCGTCGGCTCGGGCCCTGGAGCCCCAGGCTTACCAACAGCATAAAAACAGTACCCATCGTCACCGCGCTGCTCTCGACGCATCCATCTCAATCGACAGCCGCTGCGCCGTACCGGCAGACTGCAGGAACTCCCGAGCCCCAGCCCCATTCAACACACGCGTCGGATTATCCTCAGGAAGCCGCCACAACGCAGCACTCCATTCTTCATCGCCATCAAGCAGACCAAGCATAGTTGCCATCTCCTGATCAGCCTCCACCGGATCATCAGGAGTAGTCATAAAAAACCGCCAATTAGTGGCAGTGGCATGAGTCGGCTTCATAATTTTATCCTTACCATAGACATCAATCGACGGACATCACTCGGACGCTCGTCACCGAGATGGGTCGCCCATCTCATTTCCCACACGCAGGGTTGGCGTATGAAACGCGTTCATCGAAATGTCGCTGAACATGAGAAGGCTGATAATATTTATGATATGCGCTGCCGCTTTTGACCTCTACCCCCTCATAGGTGCCATCCCTCTTCAAGGCCAGGCCGTCATATTTCCTGATCTGCCTCTCGCCTTTTCCAGCGAATCTCACCTCAACCTGCCTTCGGGTCACCTCACGTTTTGTCTTCCTCGTATACCGAGCAAGCCCCTGAGCTTCCTTGTCGGCGCTCACAGCATCATGCCCCGTGTAATTACCGAAGGTATCGCGACCGTCACCTAGGCTGACGCCCCGAAGCCTCTCTCATTCCTCACGCGGCAGGAGACGCGCCTCTTCCCGCGTCGGCGTTCTCGTCAATGAGGTCCGAACGCCCTGAGACTTGGACGCCGCCTGTCTTTCTCCCTTGCGGGTGGACGTCGGTATCCTCTTCGACCTGGTTGGGAGGTCCAATTCCTTGGCGAGCCTCTTGAAAGGGCCTCGCAGCAGGGGTGATGCGGTTCGGCATGGGTCTACTCAGCGAAGCCGCCGGTGGCTGAACCACCGCACCTGCGGCCGATCGACCATGCCCAGTAACACACCAGCCATACCCGTCACCCTCCGTCCCTGGAAGACACCCGGACCCGGATCGACCTTCACATACGCCAGCGCGCATGTCAACCCCTAACAGCCTCGAGCCAGGCGCCGGGGAGCAAGCAGAGGAATCGCTTCCCGTACCACCGATCCGCCCATCAGACCTACCTGGGCATTACGGCAATCCCACCATGGGCATCAGGCAGATTGACTGGCTGGTCAGCGGGTGGAATCGGGCCGGCGGCGCCGGAGCACCATCGAGTCTCGGTGGACTACCTCGCGCTGATAGTCCCGCCCCAGTTCACGGGCCAGGTCCCGGGTGCTGCGGCCCAGCAGCTGGGGCAGCACATCGGCGTCGTAGCTGACGATCCCCCGGGCCACCGCGGTCCCTGACTGGTCCACCAGAAGCACCGGCTCGCCGGCGTGGAAGGAACCGCGGACCTCGGTCACTCCAGCTGGCAGCAGGGAAGCCCCGCCACCTCGAACAGCCTGGACTGCCCCATCGTCGAGAACCAATTCCCCCGCCGGTTGTGAGGCGTGAGCCAGCCAGTTGAGACGCGAGGGACGCCGCCTGCCCGACGGGTGAAAGACGGTGCCGGCCCGACCGGTCAGGGCCAGCCCGATCTGCTCGGCGCTGGCCAGCACCACCGGGATCCCGGCCCCGGTGGCGACCCGGGCGGCCTCCATCTTGGTAGTCATTCCCCCGGTCCCCACCCGGCTACCGAGCCGGGAGGTATCCACCCGCAACTCGTCGATGTTGCGGACCTCGTCGATCCGGACCGCGTCCGGCTGGGACGGGTGCGCGCTGTACAGGGCGTCCACGTCGGAGAGCAGGAACAGCGCATCGGCGCGTACCAGGTGAGCGACCAAGGCAGCTAACCGGTCATTGTCGCCGAAGCGGATCTCGCTGGTGGCGACGGTGTCGTTCTCGTTGATGATCGGGACTACCCCCAGCTCCAGCAGCCGGTCCAGGGTCCGCAGTGCGTTACGGTAGGTGCCCTGCCGGGTAGTGTCGTCGACAGTCAGCAGTACCTGCCCGACGGTCAGGCCTTGCGCGGCGAACCGGGCCGCGTAGTGTTCCACGAGCAGCCCCTGACCGACCGCGGCGGCCGCCTGCTGTGATGCCAGGTCCCGGGGCCGGGTCCGCATCCCGAGCGGCCCCATCCCGGCCGCGATCGCGCCAGAAGAGACCAATACCACTTCCCGGTCCCGGCGCCGGGCGCCGGCCACGGCGTCGACGATCCGGTCCAGCCGGCCCGGATCGATCCCGCCCTCGGGCGTGGTCAGCGACGACGAGCCGACCTTGACCACGATCCGGCGGGCGGTACGGACCCGGCTACGCATCCGGACCCAGGTCCGGGTCAAGCCCGATCAGGGCGGCCGAGACCGCCTGCTCGGCGGCTTTACGCTGGTGGTATTCGGCGTCCCTGGCCCGCCGTCGTTGCACCGCCGGACGTAACTGCTGCATCCGGTTGTCCTCGCCGCGCCGGCTCAGCAGCTCGGCGCCGATGTCGATCTGCGGGGCGAAGTCAAAGACCACGGCGTCCTCACCGCCGACTGCCACCGCATCCCCCGGCTCGGCGCCCAGCGCCAGCAGCTCGTCCTCAACCCCGAGCCGGTGCAGCCGGTCAGCCAGGTAGCCGACCGCCTCGGCATTGCTGAAGTCGGTCTGCCGGATCCAACGCTCGGGTCTCTCGCCGCGAACCCGCCACAAGAAGCCACCGTGACCATCGCCTTGGCGGGTGATCCGAAACGGCGGACCAGCCGCTACCGGTGGGGCCATCACGATCCGCTGGGTCGGGGCCGGCTGCACCGCGCGGCGGTTGGCCACCAGTGTGGCCATGGCATGGCGCAGATTGTCCAGCCCGGCCCCGGAGACCGCGCTCACCAGATGCACCTCCAACCCGCGGGCCTGCAGATCCGGCACCACCAGCGCGGCGAGTTCGGCGCCGTCGGGGACGTCCACCTTGTTGAGCGCCACCAGCCGGGGGCGGTCGTCTAAGCCGCCGTACGCCCGCAGCTCGGCCTCGATCACGTCTAGATCAGTAAGCGGGTCACGGCCCGGTTCGTACGTGGCGCAGTCGATCACGTGCACGATCGCCTGGCAGCGTTCGATGTGGCGTAGAAAGTCGTGCCCTAAGCCGCGGCCCTCGGCGGCCCCTTCGATCAGCCCGGGAACATCCGCAACGGTGTAGGTGACATCACCGGCCACGACTACTCCCAGGTTGGGTACCAAGGTGGTGAACGGGTAGTCGGCGATCGCTGGCCGGGCCCGGGAGATGGCGGCGATCAGCGAAGATTTGCCGGCGCTGGGAAACCCCACCA
Organism: uncultured Propionibacteriaceae bacterium; assembly: GCA_938046585.1. Taxonomy (GTDB): domain Bacteria; phylum Actinomycetota; class Actinomycetes; order Propionibacteriales; family Propionibacteriaceae; genus Fen-668. Next base: position 41,702 of record CALIWR010000006.1, read on the forward strand.
GCCCGACATCGGCCAGCACCTTCAGTTCGAGGCTGATCCGGCGCTGCTCACCAGGCTCGCCGAGCAAAGCAAAGCCGGGAGCCTTGCGGGCTGCCGTAGCCAACGCCTCGTTGCCCAATCCGCCTCGACCGCCCCTGGCGACCACCAGCTCAGCGCCGGCGCCGACCAGGTCGGCCAATACCTGCCCGGTAGCGGTGTCGGTGACGATCGTCCCATCCGGGACCGAGAGCACCACATCGGCGGCATTGGCCCCGTTCTGGTGTCCGCCCCGGCCGGGCTGCCCGTTAGCAGCTTTCCGGTGGGACTGACGGTGGTAGTCGATCAGGGTGGTGAGATTGGGGTCTACCCGCAGGATCACCGATCCTCCGTTGCCGCCGTTGCCGCCGTCCGGCCCGCCCAGCGGTTTGAACTTCTCCCGGTGGACGGAGGCACAGCCGTGCCCACCCTTGCCGGCGATCACCTCCAAGGTCACGGAGTCGACGAACGACGCGATGGCCATGCGGTCTTCCTCCTCGGTCGGCGTGGCAGGCACCATCGTCCCACACCGCTCGGTGTCCTCCTGGCATCGATCAACCAGCCGGCTCCAGGTACCGCAGTAGGCTCCGGGGCATGGCTGAGATCGTCACCTGCAGATCCTGCAACCGTCGTAATCGGGTGCCGGCAGCGGCCGCAGGCCGGCCCCGCTGTGGCGGCTGCCAGACCGACCTGCCGTGGGTCGCGGCTGCCACCGATGCCGATCTGCAGGCGGTGGTGCTGGAATCCACGGTTCCGGTCCTGCTGGACCTGTGGGCCCCCTGGTGCCCGCCCTGCCGGGCGGTCAGCCCGGTGTTGGAACGGATCGCGGCCGAACGAGCCGGCCACCTGAAGCTGGTCAAGATCAATACCGACGAGAACCCGGCTGCGACCACCCGCTTCGAGGCCTCGTCGATCCCGACCCTGGTGCTGCTGCGCGGCGGGCAGGTGCTCTCAACCCGCCGCGGCGCTCTTCCGTACCCGATGCTCAACAACTGGGTCACCACCACCCTCGGTGGCTGATGTGCCGGCCAAGCCGGATCTGGCCTCAGGCATCAGAAAAGCCTCCGGGATACCCCGGAGGCTTTTCCACGGATGAAAGATCAGCCGGCGACGGTGACGTTCACCACGCGACGACCGCGCTTGGTGCCGAACTGCACCTGACCCGCGGCGAGGGCGAACAAGGTGTCATCGCCACCGCGCCCGACATTGTCGCCGGGGTGGAAGTGGGTGCCGCGCTGGCGGACGATGATCTCGCCGGCGCCGACCGCCTGACCGCCGTACCGCTTCACCCCAAGCCGCTGAGAATTGGAATCGCGGCCGTTCTTGGATGAGGACGCGCCCTTCTTGTGTGCCATATCAGTCCCTCACTTGATCCCGGTGACCTTGACCTGGGTGTAGCGCTGGCGATGCCCTTGGCGCTTCTTGTACCCGGTCTTGTTCTTGAACTTGAGGATCCGGATCTTCGGCCCCTTGGTCTCGCCAACCACCTCAGCGGTCACCGCCACCTTGGCCAATTTCTCGGAGGCCGACGTCACGGCATCGCCATCGACCAGCAGCAGCGGCTCCAGCGCCACTTCGTCGCCGGCCTGGGCATCGCGGAGGTCGATCTCCAGCACGTCGCCGACGGCCACCTTGTGCTGGCGCCCACCACTGCGCACGATCGCGTACACGGTTGACCTACTCTCGTCTCGTCTCTGAGGCCGCGACCAGCGCGGCCTGGGCTGTCCTTCGGCCTTAGCCGAGCAGCACACCGACGCCCCATGCTACGGGGCCCAGGGGAAGAGGGTCAAACTGCTCCCCCGGCGGCACCGGCCGGGCAAGCCCTGCGTCGTGAGGGCTTCTCCCAGAATCCGGTACGGCCGAGCCTGGCCCTAGGAGCGTCGCCCTCGCCGTCCGGAACGGTCTCCCCCATCGGCCGGGGCCTGGGTGTCGACCGGTTCGGTGTGACGGTGATACCCACGCCCACCGCAGCCCGCACAGGTCTCGGTGAAGGCCTCCGCCAGCCCGGTCCCGATCTTCTTGCGGGTCATCTGAACCAGCCCCAGCGAGGTCACCTCGGCCACCTGGTGGCGGGTCCGGTCCCGCCCCAGGCACTCCACCAGTCGCCGCAGCAACAGTTCCCGGTTACTAGGCAGGACCATGTCGATGAAATCGATCACGATGATTCCGCCGATGTCCCGCAGCCGCAGCTGACGCACGATCTCCTCCGCGGCCTCCAGGTTATTCGAGGTAACAGTGGCCTCCAGATTGCCGCCTGACCCGGTGAATCTGCCGGTGTTGACGTCGATCACGGTCATCGCCTCGGTACGATCAATGATCAAAGACCCGCCCGAGGGCAGGAACACCTTGCGCTCCAAGGCCTTGGCGATCTGCTCATCCACCCGATACCGGGTGAAAATGTCACCCTCGTCCCGGTTCCAGCGAGAAACCCGGTCCGATAGGTGCGGGGCGACGTGATCGACGTAAGCCTTCACCATGTCGAAGGCGTCCTCGGCCAAGCCGTTGCCGTCAATCACCAGCGCCGCGAAGTCCTCGGTGAACAGGTCCCGAACGATCCGGACCGTCAGGTCAGGCTCCCCGTACAGCAGCTGCGGCGCCGAACCCTGCTTGACCTTCTTCTCGATCGCCTCCCACTGCGCGGTAAGCCGGTTCACGTCACGGACTAATTCCTCCTCGCTGGCACCTTCGGCCGCGGTACGGATGATCACCGAGGCCCGATCCCCGACCAGCTCACCGAGCAGCTCCTTGAGGCGGTTGCGTTCCTGTTCCGGCAGTTTGCGTGAGATCCCCGACAAGTGCCCGCCAGGGGCATAGACGAGATAGCGGCCGGGCAGTGAGATATGCGCCGTGAGCCTGGCCCCCTTGGCTCCGACCGGGTCCTTGGTCACCTGGACCAGCACCGTTTGGCCGGATTTGAAGACCTTCTCCACCTTGCGCGATTGCCCGTCGGCGCCGAAAGAGTCCCAGTCCACCTCACCGGCATAGAGCACGGCATTACGGCCGCGACCGATGTCGATAAAAGCGGCCTCCATGCTAGGCAGGACGTTCTGGACCCGGCCCAGATAAACATTACCGATCAGCGAGGTGGCGCTGGCCCGATCGACGTAGTGTTCGACCAGGATCCCGTCCTCGATCACCGCGATCTGGGAGTAGTCATCCTTCTGTCGGACCAGCATCTGCCGGGTCACCGACTCGCGTCGGGCCAGGAATTCGGCCTCGGACAGAATCGGGGCCCGCCGCCGGCCGGCGGCCCGCCCCTCCCGCCGACGCTGCCGTTTGGCCTCCATCCGGGTGGACCCCTCGATGCCAGAAACCTCGTCGGGACCGCTGCCGCGGCGCTGGCGGGGCTCGCGGACCCGTACCACGACATCGCTCGGATCATCCTCGGAGGTGGTCGCTTCCTCCCCGCGGCGGCGGCGTCGACGTCGACGCCGGGTCCCGGAACCAGACTCCTCGGCCTCGTCGGAATCCGGCTTCTCCTGCTCACCGTCGCCGGTCTCGGTGGTTTCGTCGCTGTCGTGCTCTTCGTTGTCGTCGGCGGCGTCACCGGCTCGGCGCCGCCGCCGACCGCCCCGGCGACGACGGCGGCGGCGAGGAGCGTCCTCGTCGTCGCCCTCAGCCTCAGCGGACTCCTCCGACTCGGCCGGTGGTTCTTCCTCGGTGTTGGGCTGCGGCTCGGCCTCATCCTCGAGAGCAGCCTGGTCCGGGTCGGTAATCTCCGGTAACCCAGTGCTCTGCGGTGGCGCTGCCGCGATGACCGCATCCCCTTCGCTGGGGTCTTGCGGCTCGGTGTCGGCCTCGGTGACCGGCTGCTGCGGCTCGTCGGACATCGGATCGTCCGGCTGATCCTGCCCGGCTGCCGGCTCCGGATCCTGGAGCGACTTCCTGATCGCCTCCAGATCGATCGGCGCCGGCGCGCCGGCCGGACGAGCTGCCCGGCGCCGCGGGCGCGGCTCCAAGGCGGCCAGGGCCTGCCCCACATCGGGCGTGATGGTTTCACGTGCAGACCCGGCTTGAGAGGCCGACATGGTCTGCTCGATGCCCGCCCCGGCGACCGGCATGGCCGTACGGGAACGGCTGAGGCTGGCGTCACTGGTGGAGACCGAACCGGGCACCTCGTCGTCTGCGGGCTCATCGGCCGTACGGGAACGACCGCGACCCGTCATAGGCTGCGGGCCCGGCTCGCAGGCGCCGTTCTCAGCCGCCGGCGAGACCGGCTCGGCATCCGAATCCGATCCCATGCTGTCCGGCCGCGTCGCATCGACTGGCGGCGCGTCCTCAGCACCGAGCATTGGCTGGTCGGTCAGGGCCGGGGGCGCCACCGGGGTCGGTGGGCCGGAGGGCCGCCCCGCGACCCGTCGGCGGCGCGGCTGCGATTGCGATACGTCATCCGATGCGGTATCCACGGTCACATCGAGCATGAGGCTCCATTCCACCGGCGCCGGCGGGCGCCGCAATCGGTGGCGGGAACCCGCCCGCGTCTCCGGAAAACAGAGGCGGACCAGTTCCCCGCACAAAGTCTGTCGGGCCAGTCAGCCTGCATCCGCTTCGCCCCCGCGCTCAACGCCTGCCCGTGCAGGTCGCGGACCAGCGGCGCCGATGTAGGCCGGCCCGGCCGAGCACCTGGTTGGTGCCCGAACCTGATATGCATTGTCGCACACCCGACCGGATGTTGCTGCCACGCCGGCCCTCGCCGTTGTCAGCCTCAGTCTGCGAACGGGTCACCGATCTGGCCGTCGCGGTACGGGCCCTGCGCCAGCCGAGTCAGCAGCGGCGGCTGACCGGCGTCGAGGTCGGGGGCCACGACTCGCAGTGCCGCCACCACATCGTCGGGGCGAACCAGCGGTTCGCCGTGGCGGATCACTACCTCCACCAGCCGATCACCGCACATTCGACTCGACTCCACTGCGACCCGGGCATCAAAGACTCGCCGGCCGGATCGCGTCATCCGCTCCACTGGCACCGATGCGGACGCAACGAAGGCTGCGACTGCCGCCCGTACCGCATCAGGCTCCGCATTCACCAGGTCGATAAGCCAACGCGAGGCCTGCAAGAGTTCAGTCAGCGGGGTAGCCGTCGCCGAGACCACCTCGAGCACGTCAAGGCCCGTCGGAAGCGCCTGGTCCAAGGCCTCGCGTACCGCCTCCGGCTGGCAGGTCAAGGCCAGCGCGATCTCGAGATACTCGGCCTCGCTCGCGGCCCCGGTCGCCGCCGCATTGGCGTAGGAGATCCGCGGGTGCGGGCTGAATCCCGACGAGTACGCCATCGGAATCTCGGCCCGCCGCAGGGCTCGCTCAAAGGCCCGGGCGAAGTCCCGGTGCGAGGTGAACCGGGCCCTGCCCCGCTTCGCGTACCGGACCCGGAGCCGTTGCACCGGGGGCGGCTGCTGCATGGGAGGCTGACGACGAGGCACCGGCCCAACTTAAGCCACCGGCACCGCAGCGCCCGTACAGTGAGACGCTGCGGCTACGAAATGATGCCCTCGCTGAACTCGTTTACCGCGCTCGGCACGATCTGGCTGAAGCGCTTCACGATCGAGACGAAGTAGCGCCGGGTGATCGGCGCATCGAGCGGGATGCAGTACGAGAACCAGGCCCGGTCCCCCAACACAGATGCCTGCACCATGATGTAGGTGCTGTTCACGTTGTTGGCGAATTCCAGCCGGGCGACCTGGTCGATATGGTCGAAGAACTCGTAGATCGCCACCAGCTTGATCCTGCGGTACTCGCTCTCGGGAAATACCCACATCGTGCAGCCTTCGCGGATCCCCAGGTCACCGTCCTCAACGAAGGTGTCAATGTAGGCATTGGCGAGGACCCCGTGCAGGTGTTCCTGCGACAGGTTCTCTAGTGTGATCAACTCGTTCGGCCCGCCGAAGACGGTCGGGGGCTCGATGTCGTCGACCCACAGATCCCAGGAATCGGGCAGGGGTGGCCAGCACGGGTCGGGCTGCCACCCAGGTGGGGGCTCCCAGCCCGGCGGCGGCGCCGGCCAGTCCGGCGGAGGGTTGAACTTCAGGACCACGAGCAAGCCTCTCGATGTGTCCGACCCACAGGATCGCTACTTGAGCGCGTCCTGCGAGACGGAGCCCTGCAACTGACGCTGGAAGACGATGTAAAACCAGCAGGACCGGGGCGACAGTGATCACGAATATCGCGAGCTGAGCCCCGAAGTCGACGTCGCAACCCGCCGCAACGGTGAACGACGCCAATCCCTGGCTGAGAACGGTGTGGTCCCGGTTGGCCTTCAGAGCCGCCGGGAGCAGAGTACTGGTCCCACAGACCAAGGAAGTTCATGATGGTGACCGTCGCCAAACTTGGCTTGGCCATCGACAGGTATATCCAAAAGAGCGTCACCCAGGTATTCGCGCCGTCGATCTGGGCGGCCTCTCCGATGTCACCCTGCAAGGAGCGGAAAAAGGCGTACAGGAAGAACATCGTGAGAGGCAGCGCGAAAGCCACATAGGTGACGATCAGACTCTCCCTGGTGTCTCTCCAGCCAAAATTCTGCAACTGCAGGAGCATGGGAACAAGGGCAAAGAAAACCGGGAGCATAAGCCCGCCCATCATGAGGTGGTAGTTTCCCCTCATGCTGGCGTGGCTGACCCGGCTGTCGGGCATATCACAACGGGCCAGAACGTACGCGCACATGGCCCCCAACAACATCATAAACAACAGCGCCATCCCGGCCACGTACACGAAGATCCCCAGCGGGAGGATCAGGAAGACCAGGGATAAAGTCACCACATCCCAGGAAAGCCCTCGGGTACGACGCCGGGCTGGCGGCGAAGGATTCACCGCCAGCACCAAAACCGCTGGCTCTCGTACACTGCAGTCCGTTCGGACTAGGACACCTCGAGCTTCTTTACATTGGGATCGTTGGCTGCCTGGTCGACGATCTCCTGCGACGCCGCTCTCCTTGATGGCGAAGTCCAAGGTCGTGGTCAGGTAGATCGCATAGTTCAGGGCCAAGAATGTGCCGTTGTACGTTCCAGCCTTCGTCAAGGTTTCACCGCAGACCGTGCCCGCGATCTTCCGCCCCTGGGAGGTGTTGGCCTCCAGCAGCGAGGTCAGGTCCTCCCACCGATCGACGATGGTCAACATCCCGATCTGATCGGCACCGGCGTTATCCACCAGGCCCGGTGGGATGCCACCAACGAAGCGGGGCTGCAGCTCCTGAGCAACCTGGGCAGACGGAGTGATCATGTGGGTCCGCCCGAGCTTCTTCCTGGCCTGCTCAGCAACGTCGTCGATATCGTCAGTTTTGTAGCCACCGTTAAAGATCACCGCGTCGACGGCGGATCCCTGCGTGACACCGAACGGGTCCTCCGCGGTACGGGCAACCATGCTGGCCGCACCGCTGAGATTGCCGTCCAGAGCGCCCCCCGCACAGGCCGCCGGAGCTGCCGCGGCAATGCCGCCGGCCAGCAGGGTCCGACGCCCGAACGAAGTTGTCATCTGCTCTCCTGCAAGTCGATGCCAGTGCCTGCCCCCAACAGGAACCTGCGCCGCGGCCCCCCAGCCCCGTCGCCTAGGGGTGAAACCTAGCGGTCCGGGCTCGGTTTGCAAGGATCCACACGGAACCGATCTCAAGTCGTGACTTTTACCGCGCCCGCCGCTGATGTCAGCCGTCGGGCTGCATCCTTCCCGGATACCGCTGCTTGAGCGCACCGTTGCACTCGTCGCCACCGGGAACATTCGCCGAGACGAACACCGGCAGCGTGGTCTGACGAGCCTGCAACCGCTGCGCCACCCCCAGGCTGAGCAACTGCGCGATGGTGGCCGCGGTGATCGAGCAGATCGCTCCATCGACAGTCCTGCGGCCACAGTCAGGGGCGAATCGCCGTACGTGGCCAGATTGTCGATCACCACATCGGCCAGGTCCGCGCCGGCCTGGCTGAACGGGGGCTGCACGTTCGCGTGGACTGGGCCGGTGACGTCGTCAGCGCGTACCTCTTGGGGACTGCCGAGACCGACGGCTATCTGATCCTGGCAGGCACCGGGGCCCGGATCCAGGATGGACGCCCGGCGCTGGTCTGTGAAGCGGTGGGCTGACTGCTGGGAGACGAAGGTTCTAGTTTTGAGCTGGGCCGGGAGGGTCCGGGCGGTCGCGGCGGACCTGAACCGTCGCGGCCCGCGTACCGCTCTGATCGACCTGGTCTTGGCCAAGGTGGCCGACGAAATGCCCCTCCCGCCTGATCGGCACTCGCCTATCGCGGCCCGCGCCGATGAGATCTGGCGCCTGATGAGCCGGGTCTACGGGCGACGACCGGTGGCCTGCACGAACGTCGCCCCGCTGGCAATCGCCGCCGCCCAGGCCAGGGACTCGGTGGCCGGTCCAGATCGTGGATCGGGCCCTGACCGGTCTGCTCACCACCTGCGAGGCCATCGTCGATGACGATAACCACCCGCTGATGCTGGCAGGTGGCCTGCTCCACGACACAAACCCGCTCGCAGCCAGGATCCGGTCGGTACGGGAACCACGGCCGCCGGGCCCGGGAGGGAACCACCGCAGCGGTGCTGCTGACGCTGGGACTACAGCCTGATACCCGACGCCTGGAGCGATCCTCGCCAGCCTGGCCAGGCCAGTTTGGGCCCGATCTCCCAACAACGGGAGAAATTTCACCAGGATGGCTGGACCGCGACCCCGGTTCCTGATAAGAAACTCCACAGAGCACGCTAAAGACGGTCGCGCTCCCAACCCACCCTCGGTGGGTCGGCCCCGGTCGGCTCACCTTGATCGCGATGAGGCTTGCCTCGTCGTCCTCTCGCCCCCCGGAGGTCCGATAGTCGGTTCCCGTACCCACAGATTGTTCCCACCCCCGTTTTCCTACCCACCCCCAACCCATGCGGGCCGCGGCCTGGCTGCGGCCCGCGAAAGCTTGAAGGACACACAGATGACCTCCCCCCTTCCCCGGATTCGTCGCCGGACCCTGCTGGCTGCGGCTGGCGGGCTCGCCACCACCGCCGTCGCGGGGTGGTGGGCCTTCCCCGCGACCGGGGCCCCAGTCCCCCGCCCCGCCATCATCAGCTGCAACGAATGGGGGGCGCAGCCCGCGCAGGGCACGATCGACATGACCAGCCCGGTGACCAAGATCATCGTTCACCACACCGCCTCGCCCAACACCACCGACTACTCTCGGGCGGCAGCAGTCGCCATCGCCCGCAAGATCCAGTCCTGGCACCTCGGCAACGGCTGGGGCGATTCCGGGCAGCAGTTCACCATCAGCCGCGGCGGGTATGCCCTGGAGGGTCGCCACCGCTCCCTTGAGGGCCTGGCCACCGGCCGCCAAACCCCGTTCGGGGTCCACTGCCGAGGCCAGAACTCCTCCTCGGTCGGCATCGAGAACGAGGGCACGTACACCGCCGAGGGGCCCACCTCGGCGCAGTGGACGATGTTGGTGAACCTCTGCGCGTACCTGTGCCAGACCTACCGGTTGCAGCCGTCGGCGATTTACGGGCACCGAGACTTCAACGACACCCAGTGTCCCGGCGATGTCCTGTACTCCCGGCTGGGTGAACTGCGCCGCGCAGTCGCCGCCAAACTGGGCAGCCGTCCTCCCGCCTCGCCGAGCCCGACCCGCTCCTGGCCGATCCTGGAAGTCGGCGCTACTGGCTTCCGAGTCAACGCGGCTCAGCTGCTGCTGCGGCACGCCGGCTATTCGCTGGCCGTGGACGGCACTTTCGGCCCCCTAACCCGGGCCAGCGTGGTCGCCTTCCAGACCGCGAAACGTCTCGACCCCGACGGGGTGATCGGACGACTCACCTGGGAATCCCCGCTGGCAGTCCTCTGCGAGCGCGGCAACGACAACCAGGCGGTCCGGGCAGTCCAGACCTGTCTGGTCGCCAAGGGACATTCGGTCGTTGTCGACGGCGTCTTCGGCCCCGCCACCCAGGCTGCGGTGACCTCCTTCCAGAACGCAGCCGACCTCGAGACGGACGGAGTCGTCGGACCCAACACCTGGTCCCGGCTGCTGTCCTGACCGTTGCCGCGGCGCACCCCAATCTGGGGTGCGCTGCCCGCAGGCCGGGCCGTCGCGGATCCGGGTCAGCCGCCCAGGCCCGGCCTGCGGAGCACCGTCAGCGGCAGCAGCCGGCGTCCTGTGGGGCCGATGTCGGTCGCAGTTCCCAGCTGCGAACAGACCCCGCAGTCGTAGCAGTCAGTCCACCGACAGTCGTCGACGGTGGCCTCGTCGAGCGCTTCCTGCCAGTCCTCCCAGAGCCAGTCCCGGTCCAACCCGGAATCCAGGTGGTCCCAAGGCAGGACCTCGTCTTCGTCGCGTTCCCGGGTGGTGTACCAGTCCAGATCCACCCCGTACGGCGCCAGTTCGGTCTCGGCGCAGCGTTGCCACCGTTCGTACGAGAAGTATTCGCTCCAACCGTCGAAGATCCCGCCGTCGCGGTACACGGCCTCGATCACCCGGCCCACCCGACGGTCCCCACGCGAAAGCAGCCCCTCCACCATCCCGGGCTCGCCGTCGTGGTAGCGGAAACCGATCGCTTTGCCGTAGGAGCGATCGGCACGGATCTCGTCGCGCAGCAGGTGGAGGCGACGGTCGACGGTCTGAGCCGAAGCCTGACCCGCCCACTGGAAGGGGGTATGCGGCTTCGGGACGAAACCCCCGATCGACACTGTGCAGCGGATGTCGCGGGTCCCGCTGACCTCACGGCCGGCGGCAACCACTTTACGGGCCAGGTCGGCGATCCCGAGCACATCCTCGTCGGTCTCGGTCGGCAAACCACACATGAAGTACAGCTTCACCTGCCGCCACCCGGCCGCGAAGGCGGCAGTCACGGTGTCGATCAGGTCCTGCTCGGAGACGTTCTTATTGATCACCCGCCGCAGCCGCTCCGAACCACCCTCCGGGGCGAAGGTCAACCCGGAACGCCGGCCACTGCGGCACAACTCGTTGGCGAGGTCCACGTTGAAAGCGTCGACCCTGGTCGACGGCAGCGACAACGACACCTGGGTGCCCTGGTAGCGGTCCGCGAGCTGCCGGGCCACCTCCGCGATCTCGGAATGGTCGGCGCTGGACAGCGACAGCAGGCCCACCTCTTCCAGCCCTGTCGCCCGCAGCCCGCTGGCGACCATGTCACCAATGGTGTCGATGCTGCGTTCCCGGACCGGGCGGGTGATCATCCCGGCCTGGCAGAACCGACAACCCCGGGTGCAGCCGCGGAAGACCTCGACCGAGTACCGCTCGTGCACGGTCTCAGCCAACGGCACCAGCGGCGCCTTCGGGTACGGCCACCGGTCCAAGTTCTCCAGGGTATTCTTGGGCACCCGCGTTGGGATGTCAGACCGGGTCGGGCGTACCTGCCGGATCCGGCCGTTGGGCAGATAGTCAACCTGGTACAGGCTCGGTACATACCCGGAGCCAGTCTGGGCCAGGCGCAGCAACAACCCATCCCGGCCACCGGGGCGGGCCTGCGTCTTCCACTCCCGTACGATCTGGCTGATCTTCACCACCGCCTCCTCGCCATCGCCGAGCACGGCGAGGTCGATGAAGTCGGCGATCGGCTCCGGGTTGAAAGCCGCGTGCCCACCGGCGATCACCACCGGATGCGATTCGTCACGGTCGGCGGCATGCAGCGGGATCTGGGCCAGGTCCAGGCCGTGGAGCAGATTGGTGTAGCCGAGTTCGGTGGACAGGGACACCCCGAGCAGGTCGAAGGCCCGTACCGGACGGTGCCCGTCAAGGCTCAGTTGCGGCAGCCGGTGCTCGCGCAGCTGGGCGGCCAGGTCCGGCCAGACCGCGTAGGTCCGTTCGGCCAGGACCCAGTCAAGCTCGTTGAGGATCTCGTACAGGATCGCGATTCCCTGGTTCGGCTGCCCCACCTCGTACGCGTCGGGGTACATCAGGCACCAGCGCACCTGGGCCGCATCCCACGGTTTGAGGACCGAATTGTGTTCTCCGCCGACGTACTGGATCGGCTTCGAGACGCGAGCCAGCAGCGGCTCCAGCTGGGCGAACAGCGAGCCGGGATCACGGTCTGTCACGAGGGTCATGGCCCGACCAGGGTAGCCCAGCCGGTACGGCGGATCCCGCCCCCAACGACCGGCGACGCACCTGCCAGACTCAGCCCATGAAAAAGCTGATCAACGACGCCAACGAGGTCGTCGCCGAGGCTTTAGCCGGGATGGCGGCCGCCCACCCGGACCAGCTACGGGTCGATCCCGAGCTGCGGATCGTCTACCGTCGCCAGCCGCCGACGCCGGGCAAGGTCGGGCTGGTGTCGGGCGGCGGCTGCGGACACGAGCCGCTGCATGCCGGCTTCGTCGGACTGGGGATGTTGGACGCGGCCTGCTGCGGCGAGGTCTTCACCTCCCCGGTCCCCGACCAGGTGCTGGCCGCCACCCGTACCGTCGCCGCCGGGGCCGGGGTGCTTCACATCGTGAAGAATTACACCGGAGACGTGCTGAACTTCGAGATGGCCTGCGAGATGGCCGCCGCGGCTGGGATCCGGGTAGCGACGGTGGTCGTCGACGACGATGTCGCGGTCCAGGATTCGCTCTCCACCTCCGGCCGGCGCGGGGTCGGGACCACGGTCCTGGTAGAGAAGATTGCCGGCGCCGGCGCCGAACAGGGGCGAGACCTGGACTCGGTACGGTCACTGGCCGCCCGGGTCGCGGCCCAGGGCCGGTCAATGGGGGTCGCGCTGAGTTCGTGCACCGTACCGACCGCCGGGCGGCCCACCTTCGAGCTGGGCGACGATGAGATCGAGGTCGGGGTCGGGATCCACGGCGAGCCGGGTCAGCGGCGGGTCCTGTTGGGGAGCGCCCGCGAGGTGGCCCAACTGCTAGTGGAACCGATCCTGGCGGACCTGGATTTCCGCGGCAGTGACACCATCTTGCTGCTGAACGGGATGGGCGCCACCCCGCTGGCCGAGTTGTACCTGATGTACCAGGAGGTGAACCGGATCCTGGCCGCCAGCGCGGTCCGGGTGGCCCGAAACCTGGTGGGCAACTACATCACCTCCTTAGAGATGGCCGGCTGCTCGGTAACCCTGCTCAAGGCCGACGCCGACATGCTGTCGTTGTGGGATGCCCCGGTCATGACGCCGGGCCTGAGATGGGGATGCTGACATGGCTCTGAACACTGCTGCAGCCGCAGCCTGGATGGCTGACTTCGCCGCCCAGGTGTACCACAATGTCGACCTGTTGACCGATCTGGACCGCCAGATCGGCGACGCCGACCACGGCTGCAATTTGAAACGTGGCACGGCCGCGGTGGCGGCCCTGGGAACCGAGGGTTTTGCCGACGCCCGCAGCTACCTGCGCAAGGCAGGGATGACGCTGGTCTCGACCGTCGGCGGCGCCAGCGGGCCGCTGTACGGGACATTCCTGATGCGGGTCGGCGGGGCCTGGCCCAAGGAAGAATCCGCCGCGGGACTGGGCGCCGCGTTGCGTGCCGGGTTGGAAGGCATCATCCAGCGCGGCAAGGCCAAGGTCGGCGACAAGACCATGGTGGACGCGCTGGTCCCGGCGCTGCGGGCGTACGACGCGGCCGCCGGCGACGGTATCGCGGCGGCGCTGATAGCCGCGGCGAAGGCCAGCGCTGCCGGCCGGGATTCCACGACGGCCCTGATCGCGCGCAAAGGCCGGGCCTCGTACCTGGGTGAGCGCAGCGCGGGAGTCCAGGACCCGGGCGCGACCAGCATGACGCTGCTGATCGAGGCGGCCGCACGGACCCTGGCCTAGATGATCGGGATCGTCGTCGTCTCGCATTCCCGCCCGCTGGCTGAGGCCGCGGTAGCGCTGGCTGTCGAGATGACCCCGCAGACCGCCCGGCCGCGGATCGCGGTCGCGGCGGGCTTGGGACCGGATACCTTCGGCACCGATGCGGTCGCGATCGGCGAGGCCATCGCCGAGGTGGACTCCCCTGACGGGGTCCTGGTCCTGCTGGATCTCGGCAGCGCACTGCTGTCGGCCGAACTGGCTGTCGAACTCGCCGAGCCGCAACCAGTGGGTACGGTCCGGCTGACGGCGGCCCCGCTGGTCGAGGGGCTGGTGGCAGCGGTGGTGACCGCAAGCGCCGGCAATGACCTCGAGCAGGTGGCGGTCGAGGCCGAGAACGGGCTGGCCGCCAAGCAGGAACACCTGGGGGCGCCGGCCCCGGCCGCCGGCAGCGACGAGGTCTGGGCCGTACAACCGCAGCTCACCGTCCGTCACCAGATCCGCAACCGCCACGGGCTGCATGCCCGCCCGGCTGCCGCCCTGGTGACAGGGCTACGGGGCCTGGACGCGACCGTGCGGCTGCGGAACCTGACCACCGGCAAGGGCCCGGTCGACGCCGGCAGCATCACCCGGGTCGCCGCCCTAGGCCTGCGGCACGGGGCCAGCTTGGAGGCCACTTTCGCCGGGCCACAGGCGGCCGCTGCCCAGGCCCGGTTCCAGGAGCTGGCCGCGAACGATTTCGGCGAGCCCCACCACCCCGGCCCCGGGGCCGTCCCGGGCGGGACGGGCACCGGCCGGGAGGTGGTGTTGGCCCCGGCCGCGGTCCGCTCCGGTGAGGTGAACACCGGTGACTACCAGCCTTCGGATCCGGCTACCGAGACGGCTCGGCTGGCCGCCGCGACCGCCGAGGTCCGCCGATGGCTGGCCCGGCTGGCACAGTCCCCGGCCGAGCGGGACATCTTCGAGGCCCAACAGGCCCTGCTCAGCGACCCGGAGCTGGCCGAGCAGCTGACCGGCGACACCCGTTCGGGGACCACGGCCGTCGACGCCGTACGGCAACGTCTCGACGAGGTGGCCGCCGACTTCGACGCGCTTAGCGACCCGTACCTGCGTGAACGTGGGCAGGACCTGCGCAGCCTGCGCCGGCTGCTGCTGCTGGCGCTGACCGGGGCCTCAGAACCGGACCCGGCCCGGGCCCACATCCTGGTAGTCGACGAATTGGACGCGGCTACCGCGGCCCGTCTACATCCCGATCTGACGCTTGGGGTGGTGACCCTGACCGGCGGGCCAACCGGTCACGGAGTGATCGTCGCCGGCTCCCGGGGGATCCCCGTGCTGCCCGGCTGCCAGCAGGCCCGGCAGGCCCGCGACGGTGACCTGATCGGTTTCGACCCGACTACCCAGCAGTGGTGGCTACGGCCGGGACCAGAGCTGGTCGCCGAGATCCAGGACCGGGGGGCGGCCCGGGCCCGCGAGCTCGAGGCGGCGGCTCTCCTGGCCCACGAACCGGCGGTGACCACCACGGGGATCGGTGTCCTGGTGGAATGCAACGTCGGCTCGCTGGACGACGCTCGCCGCGGGGCGGCGGCTGGCGCCGACGGATCAGGCCTGGTCCGGACCGAGATCGTCTTTGCCGACACCTGCCAGGCACCTGATGCTGGGCAGCAGGCCGAGGTCCTGGTGGCGATAGGTGAGATCCTGGGCCGCCCGATCACGGTCCGAACCTGGGACCCAGGCCCCGACAAGCCGCTAGCTTTCGTCACGGCCGGGCGAGATCCGAACCCGATGCTGGGTGAGCGCGGCATCCGCGCCGTACGTCGTCAACCAGAGCTGTTGCGAACCCAGCTCCGGGGGATCCTGCTGGCTGCCCGGCAGGTCCCGGTCCGGGTCCTGCTGCCGATGATCAGCGAGCCGGCGCAGGTGCGCTGGGCCCGGGAATTGCTCGAGCAGGTACGGGCCGAGCTGACTGACCCGCCGCCGCTGCCGCTCGGGATCATGGTCGAAGTTCCGGCGGCCGCGCTGCGAGCAGCCGACTTCGCCGGGCTGGTGGACTTTGTCTCGATCGGAACCAATGATCTGTCCCAGTACACGATGGCCGCCGACCGCGGCAATGAACGGGTCCGTGACCTGGTCCCGGCGGGCACTGCGGCCGTCTGGGACCTGGTCGAAGCCACTTGTCGGGGCCTTGCGGGGATTCCGGTCGGCGTCTGCGGCGATCTGGCCAGCGACCCGGATCAAGTCAGCGCCCTGATCAGCAGGGGGGTCACTGAGCTGAGCGTGCAGCCGCCGCTAGTCGGCCTGGTGAAGCAGGCGGTACGACGAGCCTGAGCCTCCTCGCCTAGCTTCACCGGCGATCAGCTGGCGCCGGCGGTGTTCACCGCAGATTATCCAGGGAATCGACCAGGTCCTTGGCCTGCTTGAGCCCCATCCCGGTCTGATCGCGAACCTCCTTGATGGCCTGAACCTTCTGGCCGGCGCGGATGTAGCGCAGGACCCGGTCGGGATCGGTCAGCCCGTCGGCCTGGGGCCCAGCCGGGTCGGACCAGCCGGCGCTGGGCGCGCCCATCGCGTCGAGGCGGCGCACCACCTCAGCCATCTGCTGCTCGAGCCGCCCCAGCCGCCGCTCCACATCACCGAACACCTTCAGACCAGCCGATCGTGCAGCCGCTCGACAGTCTCGGCGGCGTCGCGGATATCGACCCCCAGCTGCACCCGTACTAGTCGGATCGCGTCGAGTTTGTGACCGGTCCGCAACAGCTCCAGGACCGCCGCTTCGTCCAAACCAGATTCCGTCGTCGATGACGCGGCCGGCGCGGTGGGACCGGCGGGAGCCGCCGGTCGGGACTTGGCTGCGGTCGCCGGCGCTGTACCCGACGCCGACGCCGGAGGGACAGCCTTCGAAGTGGTCGTGGCTGCCGAGGTCTGGGCAGCGGTACGGCCTGACAGCGGACGAGTGATCGAGGTGCTCGGGGACAGGGACGAGACCGGCGACCCGCTTGCGGCGCCGGGTGCCAGCGTCCGGGGACTCGGCGTGGCAACCGACGTGGAGGGTGCTGACAGGTACGACGGAGCCGGCTGAGACGGGGTTGGGTGAGGTGGGGTTGTCGGTTCGGGACGGGGCTGGGTGGCGTCAGCCAGCGACGGGGTCGGATCGGGAGACCAGCGCTGGCTGGGAGCAGCCGGTGAGGTCGGGGCCAAAGTTGTCTGCCGGGCAGTACCCGGCTCCGGAACGGAAGATTGGCCGGGCAGGGGCTGGCTTGACCTGGGCATCGCCGGGTCGGGTGCCGCGGCCGAAGGCAGGCTAGGACGCGGCATCGCAGGCGAGGTCGGCGCCGGGCCGGGCTGCCCCGGATAGACCGGTTGGGAGGACGGGGCGGCTTGCGGGGGCTGCGGCCGAGGAATGGGGGGGATCGGGATACCGACGTGCTGGGCCAGTCTCTCGACGATCCACTCCAAACGGGCGATCCGCTGTCCAAGATCGCTGTCGGCCATGCCCAAACCCTTCCTCAGTTACGTGATGTGGTCATTGTCACCCGGCCACCGGGCCCGGTGAAATCTCGGCTGGGTTTGGTGAGGTCTCGACCAGTGGCCCCTGAGTGACCGGCCGGCGCCAGCGCGCCAGCAGCCACAACGCCAACGGGGCCAGCGCCAAGGTCGCCACCGTCTCGACCGCGTCCCCCAGGCCCACCGCCCCGGCGCTGCGGTCCATCAAGTGGGAGAAGTCGACGAAGGGCAACACCCACATGGCGCTGAGATTGTTGACCACATGCCAGGCGATCGAGGCCTCCAGACCACCGGTCATCCGTACCAGCCAGCAGGCAAGCATTCCGAAGCTGATGTAGAAGAAGTTCAAGAACAGGTCCTGGGCCAGGTGGAGCGAGGCAAAGACCAGGCTCGACGCTACCGCTGCCAGCCACCACCCCAGGCGTGAATCCCGGAACCAGGAGGCCACCGCGCGGTTGACGAGACCGCGCACCCCGACCTCTTCCCCGGCCGACTGCAACGGGGTGGTGAGCAGCACCGTCGCGATCATGAAGACGGTGTAAGGCTTCCACTCCAAGTCGGGCAACCTACCGAGCCCGATCCGAGCCCCAGTCACAGCAAGGTAGGGCACTGCGGCGACCGCCAGGCAGGACCCCAGCCAGCGCCACCGCAGCCGCCCCACCACCGAGGACAGCCAGCGAGGGCGCTGCCCCACCAGCAGCCATTGGGTCAGGTACGCGGCCGGGATCATGGCGACGATCGTGAGGTTGTTCATGAGGAACAGCCCGGGAGTCATCCGGAAATTGGAGATGGACCCGCTGAAGAGCGTCTCCAGGGACCCGGGATTCAGCAGCAGCTGCAGCAGCAGCCAGGCCACACCGATGATCATGGTGACCGCGAACCAGCCGACGAAGAACACCACCAATGCCACCAGGCCCCGCCACCAGGCATACGACGGCGCCCTCCAGAAACTGTGGTAGGGGGTGGGTTCGATCGGCAGCACCGCCCGCGGCGACGCGGCGTACGGATGCTGCGGCATGTCCGCTGGCGGTCGCATCGCGACAGTCACGGACTGGCCGGCGCCAGGGTCAGGAACCGGCTGGTCCGGCCGTGCGGGAGATCCCGGCCACCCGGGACCGCCAGGCACTGTCCCGGCCATGGTCGGGCCCGACGATGGTCGAGTAACCGAGGCCTCTGGTCGTACCGGACCCATAGCGGGGACTGGGCCCATGGCAGCAGGCCCGGCAAAGCCGCCTGGCCTGGCCGCTGGGGCTGATGGGTTCATCTGTGGCCCAGCCGGGGCAGCATGAGGCGACCCTGGCAAGACCGGCCGCTCGGCGCCGGGCTGGCTGTTCATCGAAGCCCCGGGAACCAGAGCGTGATCTCCCGGATCGCGCAGGCGGGCGAGTCCGAACCGTGTACCAGGTTTTCACGACCCGATACTGACCAGTCACCACGAATCGACCCGGGTTCGGCGGCCAGCGCATCAGTGGCGCCGTTCAGCCGGCGCACCGCCTCGATGGCACGCTCACCCTCGACCACCAATGCCACCAGTGGCCCGCTGGTGAGGAAATCGCGCAGCTGCGGATACCAGGGCTTGTCGAGGTGTTCGGCGTAGTGCTGGTCGGTTAGTTCAGGGGAGGCGATCCGCATCTGCATCGCCACTAACGTGAGTCCCCGGGCCAGGTAGCGGTCGAGGATCCGCCCCGTCAGCCCGCGTCGTACCGCGTCTGGCTTGATCAGCACGAAGGTGCGTTCGCTCATGGCGGGAGCCTACCGGTCCACAACCAGAGCAGATCCCGCAAGCCACCCGGCCCGCCCCGCAGGAGGTGCGCTCAGACGGGGTTGTCGCCAGCGAGGCTGCCTTGCCCGGGATCGTCCTCGACCGTCACCTGCGCCAAGCTCCCGACCAGCTCGGTCCCGGACGGGACCAGCAAGGCCCGGGCCTGGCCGGCCAAGGCAGCCGAACCGATCACCAGCACCCCGGCGGCGGGCCCGGCCTCGTCGGCCAGGGCCACCGCCGTTTCCACGGCATCGGCCAGGTCTGGCCGCAGCCGCACCCGCTGTTCGCCCAGCACGCCGCCGGCTAGGTCGGCGAGCTGGCCGGCAGGCAGGGCCCGTGGCCCTGCGGACTGGGTGGCGACTAGCGTGTCCACGCCGGGTTCGAGTTCCCGCAGGATCGCCACCGTGTCCTTGTCCCGCATTGTCGCCACTACCGCGATCAGCGGTGCAAAGGCGTACGCCTCGGCCATGGTCGCCATCGTGGCCGCGATCGCAGCCGGATTGTGCGCGGTGTCGATCACCAGGGCCGGTGAGGTCCGGACCCGCTCGGTCCGGGCCGGGGCCACCACATCGCCCAGGCCCTCGGCGACCACCTGCGACGGCAGTCCCCGCTGCCCCTGCAGGGCTTCGACGGCAGCGACCGCGAGAACCGCGTTATGCGCCATGTGGGCCCCGTACAGCGGCAGATGCAGCCCGTCCAGCACCTGGGCGGCCTCGATCCGCAACACCTGTCCCCCGACCGCGGCGGTCCGTTCGATCAAGGAGAAATCGACGCCCTCGCGGACCATCAGCGCCCCCACCGTGGCGCAATGCTCGACCAGGACCCGGGCCGCTTCCGGTTCCTGCCCGGCCAAGACCGCGACCGACCCCTCCTTGATGATCCCGGCCTTCTCGGTGGCGATCTCAGCCAGGCTCTCGCCAAGGTAGTCGGTATGGTCCAGGCCGATCGGGGTCACCACCGCGACCGCGGCATCGGCAACATTGGTCGCGTCCCAGGACCCGCCCATCCCCACTTCCAGGACCATCACGTCAACTGGGGCATCGGCGAAGACCGCGAAGGCCATCCCCGTCAGCACCTCGAAGAAGGTCATCGCCAGGCCGTCGATCCGCTGGGCGTCCACCATCGTGACGTACGGCCGGATCTGGTCCCAGGTCTGGTCGAACACGTCGACGCTGATCGGCCGGCCGTCGATGCTGATCCGCTCGGTCAGGTCGCTCAGGTGAGGCGAGGCATAGCGACCGGTCCGTAATCCCTGGGCCCGCAGCAGGGCGTCGATCATGATCGCAGTCGAGCCTTTACCGTTGGTGCCGGTGATCTGAATCACGGGGGCACTGCGCTGCGGGTCACCCAACAGCTCTGTCAGGGCTCGGATCCGGGCCAGCGAAGGGCCGATCTGGTGCTCGGGCTGGCGTTGCCGCAGCTCAGCGACAACGTCCGCGTGGCGGTCTGGGTTCACGGTCATGGTGCTGCCGAGGATAGACGCCTTCCAGCGTTACCGACCCGCCCATGACCTCCTCTAGACTCTTTCAGGTGTCAACGACCGTGGAGAAGAGCGCAGCCGGGTTCCCAGCCTGGGCTCGGCGCGACTGGCGTGACCTGACCGGTCTGCTGGCCCGCCTGGTGCTGGGAGGGGTGCTGCTGGTCGCCGGCGCGCTCAAGCTGACGAACCTGCCGGGTAGCGTGCTGGCGGTCCGGGCCTACCGGCTACTCCCGTACGACCTGGCGGTCGCGGTCGGCTACGGGCTACCGATCGTCGAGGTGGCGGTCGGGCTATTGCTGGTGCTGGGCCTGTTCACCCGGGCCTGCGCGGTGATCGGCTCGGCGTTGATGGTCGCCTTTACGATCGGGATCGCCTCGGCCTGGGCCCGCGGCCTGGCCCTGGACTGTGGCTGCTTCGGCGGCGGCGGCGAGATCGCCCTAGCGCAGGCGCTGCGCGCGTACCCCTGGGAGATCGCCCGCGATCTCGGCTTGCTGGCGTTGGGCGCCTGGCTGGTCTGGCGTCCTACGACCCCCTGGGCCCTCGACGACACCGTGTTTCCCGCCATCACCGACGACGACCTTGATGAGGAAAGTGCATGAGCCAGTCCAAGCGCAATCGCCCCGCCTCGAATCCTTCCGCCAAGGGCTCGGGGACCATGTCGGCCAAGCAGTCGCGGCGTGAGGAGCTCCGCGCCCAGCGCGAGGCCGAGCTGCGCGCCGCGCAGCGCAGACGGCGGCTCGCGATCGGCTCCGGGATCGTAGCCCTGGTGGTCCTGGTGGCGGGCGTGGTCTGGGGGGTCTACACCTTCAAGGACCGGATCGGCGCCACCAATGCGGTCCCGCCGCGCGCCAACGGTGACCGGACCGGAATGATCGCCTACCCGAACCAGGCGAAGTCCGGGGCCCCGCTGCTGGTGATCTACGAAGACTTCCAGTGCCCCTTCTGCAAAGTGTTCCACGACGCTTTTGACAAGAAGATCCGGGCCGCGGCGCAGGCCGGCGAGATCCAACTCGAATACCGAGTGCTGAAGTTCCTCGACGGCAGCGTGGGCAATGACGCCTCGACCCGGTCGACAATCGGAGCCACCTGCGCTGACAATGCGGGAGCTTTCCTCGAATACCACGACCAGGTCTTCGCCCACCAGCCGGCCCGGGAAGGCCAGGGTTATTCCGACCAGCTGCTACGCGTGGATATCCCGTCGACGATCGGGCTAAGCGGGGACCGGTTGAGCGGATTCCAGCAGTGCTACGACACCAAGGCCACCTTGCAGTTCGTCAATGGCATGGACGCCGCCGCGGCCCGGTCCCAGGTCACGTCCACCCCGACCTACCAGTTCAACGGCACTGACGTCACCAAGCAGCTGAACCCGAACAACCCGGCCTCGATCGACCCTTTCCTCAAGGCCTCCTGATCGGCGTACCGGCCAGCCCGGCAGGCGCTGGGTACCATGTCGTGCCATGACTGACACCGCTCGTACGACCCCGTCCACGCCGACCCAGGCGGGGCGGGGGGTACCCGAGCGACCAGCATTGGAGGGCCTCGAGCAGGTCTGGGCGCACTACTGGCGCGAGCAGCAGACGTACGCCTTCCGCCGTCCGGCATCACGCGAGCAGGTGTTTTCGATCGACACCCCGCCGCCGACCGTGTCCGGTTCGCTGCACGTGGGGCACATGTTTTCCTATACCCACACCGACATCGTCGCCCGCTACCAGCGGATGCGGGGCAAACAGGTCTTCTACCCGATGGGCTGGGATGATAACGGGCTGCCCACCGAACGCCGGGTGCAGGTGTACTACGGGGTGCGGTG
Organism: uncultured Propionibacteriaceae bacterium; assembly: GCA_938046585.1. GTDB lineage: Bacteria > Actinomycetota > Actinomycetes > Propionibacteriales > Propionibacteriaceae > Fen-668. The sequence continues at coordinate 63,947 of CALIWR010000006.1, forward strand.
CGATCCGCGGGTCCCGTACCAACCGGATTTCCAGCCACCTGCCAAGCCGAACCCGAAGCAGCAGGTGCCGATTAGTCGGCGTAACTTCATCGAGCTGTGCGAGCAGTTGACCCAGATCGACGAGCAGGCCTTCGAGCAGTTGTGGCGCAGGCTAGGCCTATCGGTGGACTGGAACACCCTGTACGCGACCATCTCGAACGACACGATCGCGATCTCGCAGCGGGCCTTCCTCCGCAACCAGGCCCGCGGCGAGGCCTACCTGTCGTACGCCCCGACCCTGTGGGACACCACGTTTCAGACCGCGGTGGCCCAGGCGGAGCTGCAAGCGCGTGACTATCCCGGGGCCTACCACCGGATCGGCTTCCACCGCGCCGACGGTGACCCGGTGTATATCGAGACCACCCGGCCGGAGCTGCTGGTCAGCGTTTGCGCCCTGATCGCCCACCCCGACGATCAGCGCTACCAGCCGCTGTTCGGCAGCACCGTCACCTCCCCGATCTTCGGGGTGGAGGTCCCGGTGTTGGCGCACCCGGACGCCGAACCGGACAAGGGCGCCGGGATCGCCATGTGCTGCACCTTCGGTGACCTCACCGACGTGGTCTGGTGGCGTGACCTGCAGCTGCCAACCCGGACCGTGGTCCAGCGTGACGGCCGGTTCCAGGCCGAGACCCCGGACTGGCTGACAAACCCTGAGCCGTATCACACGTTGGCCGGGAAGACCACCTTCTCGGCCCGCGAGGCGATGGTGGCGCTGCTGCGCGATTCGGGTGACCTGGTCGGTGAACCGACCCCGACCACCCGGAACGTCACCTTCTACGAGAAGGGTGATAAGCCTCTGGAGATCGTGGCCACCCGGCAGTGGTACATCACCAACGGTGGCCGCGACCCCGAGCTCAAGCAGCAGCTGGTGGAATGTGGCAATCAGCTGGCCTGGTCCCCCGAGCACATGCGGCACCGCTATCAGGACTGGGTGAACGGGCTGTCGGGTGATTGGCTGATCAGCCGGCAGCGTTTCTTCGGGGTTCCCTTCCCGGTCTGGTATCCGCTGGATGAGGCGGGCGAGCCGGACTATGACCATCCGATCCTGGCCAGCGAGGAGTCACTGCCGGTGGACCCGATGGCCCAGCCAGCACCCGGTTTCACTGAGCAGCAGCGTGACCAGCCGGGCGGCTTTACCGCCGACCAGGACGTGATGGACACCTGGGCGACCTCGTCGCTGACCCCGCAGATCGTGTCGGGCTGGGGCCGGGATCCGGAGCTGTTTGAGCTGACCTTCCCAATGGACATCGCCCCGCAGGCCCACGACATCATCCGGACCTGGCTGTTCAGCCGGATCGTCCGTTCTCACTTCGAGTTTGGCGTGGTCCCCTGGCGTCGGACCACGATCTCCGGTTTCGTCACTGACCCGGACCGCAAGAAGATGGGCAAGTCGAGCGGGAATGCGGTGGTGCCGACCGCGGCGCTGGACACGTACGGCTCGGATGCGGTCCGATGGCGGGCCGCGATGGCCCGTCCGGGGACTGACTCCCCCTTCGACGAATCCCAGATGAAGGTGGGTCGTCGGCTCGCCATGAAGGTGCTTAACGCGTCGAAGTTCGTGCTCGGGATCGCCGGGGACGATGCTTCGGCCGAGATCACCGAGGCGGTGGACTTGGCGATGCTGGCCCGACTGGGCGAGGTGGTGACGGCGGCGACCATGGCCTTGGACGATTTCGAATACACCGACGCCTTGGAGCAGACCGAGCGGTTTTTCTGGACCTTTTGCGACGACTATCTGGAACTGGTCAAGGAACGGGCCTACTCCGGCTCGGCCCAGGCCGCCGGCTCGGCCCGGGCGGCCCTGGCGCTAGCCCTTGATGTCCAGCTGCGGCTGTTCGCCCCGTACCTGCCCTTTGTCACCGAAGAGGTCTGGTCCTGGGGCCACGACTCCTCGATCCACCTGGCCTCCTGGCCGAGCCGTGACGAACTGCCGGGTAACAACTCGACGGCGCTGATGGCCGGTGCCGGACCTGAAGAGCCTGCGGATATGGAAGGCGATGCGACCCTCGTGGACGACATCTCGGCGGCGCTCGTGGAGATCCGAGGTGCCAAGTCGAGCGCCAAGGTTTCGATGAAGACCGAGGCTGGCAATGCCCGGTTCACCGGGCCAGCCGATCAGCTGGCTCGGCTGCGGCAGGCCGAGCAGGATCTGCGGGCGGTGGGCCGGCTGGTTGGTGACCTGGTTTGGGTGGACTCGGACCAGCAGCTGAGGGTCGAACTGGATCTCATCCTCCCCCAGGACGACACCGACCAGTAGTCAAATCGGCTGGCGGTGATCTGTCTTCGCCAGCGCTCGGGATTAATGACCTAGGCGCTCTCGCCCGCATCGTGGACACGCGCCTGGCGCCCGGCCGCAGCCGCCGTCCCGGTCACGCCCAGCCCGCCCAGTGCCTCGTCATCTTTTCTACGGGGGTGGACCCAGCCTGCCACGACGAATGACTGCTCGGTATCCGGCGCATACCGACCGGACACCGAGCAGTCGTGGGGGTGGGTTTAGAGACTGGCGGCAGCCTCCAGGATGGGCTTGATCGCAGTGGAGTCGAATTTCGCATCGGGGGTGTGCGCCTGAGTGGTGACGTGGCGATGCCCGGCGACGATCACCACGGATTTCTTACGCGCGACGAAGTAGACCTCCCCGGACGGGATCCGGCGCTCGGAGCCCGCAGGATGGATCCCCTCGTAGCCCAGCACACGGCCCTCATCGACGACAGCTGCCGCTTCGGCGGGCAGATCCCGCGAACCTGGCTTACTCCCCTCCCGGTCTGCCGTAGCAGCCACCGGCGCGCATTCCCGGTTCGCCTTCGTCACCTCGGCCAGGAAGGCCTGGGCGGCTGACACCTCGGGAAATTCCAGGGCCGAGTAGATGATCTGGGTGTCCCCGGCCACGTAGACCAAGGTCTGGGCGGCCTTGAGCTTGCGCAGTGAGGCAGCAGAGGAGGCCTCGCTGCTACAGACCCGCAGCGGCGCCGATTCCTGCTCCTGGAATTCAGGATCTTCCTTGGCGCTGGCCGGGACCGGGACGCTGGGGCTGCCGAAACGGCTCGGAAGCTCAGTCACCGGGCCCTGGTAGATGCCGGAGGCGGCACTGCCCGACGGCATGGCGCTGGAACTACGTCCGCTGGCCGTGGGGCTGCCGGTGCTGCTGGCAGCCGACGCCGACTGAGAACCAGGAGCCGAGGTACTGGCCGGTGAGCCGGCACGGCCGGTCCCCGTACAACCAGATCCCAGCAAAGCCAGGCCCACGATCAGGCTGGCGGCGGCGAGCCGGGTCCGGGAACGAGAAGATCCCTGAGGGTTGGTGATCACATCTGAGATACGCGCGAGAGCGCGGAACGGTTGCAGCATGATCCAGAACAATCTCGCTGTCTGATCCGGATGTCCATTCGCCCGAACATCTGAGCGTCGGTGATGGCAAGAACGGCCCCCTGGCTTGCCGGACCAGCCAGCCAACTACGGTGAGGGCCACCACACGTCCGCAGGAGTGCCATGTCTGACCGCCGGGTCCGTTTCGCCGTCATCGGCCTGGACCACGCCCATATCTTCGGGATCATCAGGGGTCAGCTCGAGGCCGGCTCCGAGCTGGTCGGCCTGGCCTCAGATGACCCGCAGGCGAGCGTCTGCCAGACCGTTCGTCGGATGTTCCCCGACGTCGCCTGGTTCGACGACGCCGCCCAGCTGATCGACGACCCGAGCATCGACCTGATCGCTACCGCCGCTATCCCGTACCGTCGCGGTGAGATCGCGATCCAGGCGTTGCAGGCCGGCAAGCATGTCCTGACTGACAAGCCGGGTTGTGTCTCATTCGAGCAGCTCGACGCGATCCGGCAGGCTGTCGCCTCGTCCGGACGATTCTGGGTCAACGTCTTCAGCGAGCGGTTCGAGGTGCCGGCGGTGGCGAGGGCCGGCGAGCTGGCCCGATCCGGCGCCATCGGCACGGTGGTCCAGACCCTCGGGCTGGGCCCGCACCGTGAAGGCGACAAAGCACACCTGTCCGGCGGTGCCGGGCGCCCGGAATGGTTCTACCGGCCACAGACCTACGGCGGGATCATCGTCGACATCGCCAGTCATCAGATCGACCAGTTCCTCTGGTTCACCGGTTCGCGCAGTGGCGAGGTCGTCGCCAGTACGGTCGGCAATTTCCGTCACCCCGAGGTGCCGGCTTTCGAGGACTTCGGCGAGCTGATGCTGCGTTCTGACCACGGGCAGGGCTATATCCGGGTCGACTGGTACACCCCCGACGGGCTTCCCACCTGGGGCGATGGGCGGTTGTTCGTGCTGGGGACCGAGGGCTATATCGAGATCCGCAAGTATGTCGACATCGCCGGCCGGGAGGGCACCAACCACCTCTTCCTGGTCAACCAGGACGGGGTCCAACACCTGCCCTGCGAGCACGATCTGAACCCGTTCCATTCCCAGATCGTCGCCGACGTACTCCACAACACCCGGACCGCGGTACCGCAGGAGCACACCTTCGAGGTGCTGCGGCTCGGCCTGCAAGCCCAAGCCCAAGCGGCCCGGCGGGGGAACCTGCCAGCCTGATCCGATCGGCCCTGGTGGGCTGCCGGCCCGCGATGGGGCCGGCCCTCGCGACGACCTGGACCGTCAGCACCGACGGTTACGAGGCGCCGGTAGCGGCGGCGGCTGCTTGGCGGGGGTCTGCTCCAACAGCCGTAGCGCCTCCTCGACCGCCAGGTCGAGTTGCGGGTCACGAACATCCTCGTCGTCCCAGTCGGCCGGGCTCATCACATGCTCACGGTCCGGGTCGACACCGTGGTTCTCCACCCCCCAGCCGTGCTGGTCGAAGTAGAAAGAATACCGCGGCTGGGTTACTGAGGTGCCGTCCACCAGGTCGAAGCGACCGTCGATGCCGATCACGCCGCCCCAGGAGCGCTGCCCGACCACCGGCCCCAGCCCCAGCTCCTGGGCTGCTGCGCAGACGATGTCCCCGTCCGAGCCGGCGAATTGGTTGGTGACGAAGACCACCGGCCCGCGTCGCCCCTGGTACGGGTACGGCTCGGGGGCCCCATGCCGGACCAGATCCCAGCCGATCACTTGCCGGCTGAGCCGCTCGATCACCAGTTGTGAGGTGTGCCCGCCGCTGTTGTAACGCACGTCGGCGATCACTGCCTCGTGGGCCATGGCAAGGTCCAGCCCACGGTGCAGTTGGGCCCACCCGGCGGCCATCATGTCCGGCACATGCAGATAGCCCAGCCGGCCTTCGGAGACCCGCGTAACGTACGCGATCCGTGACGCCACCCAGGCCTGGTAGCGCAGCGGCTGCTCACTCGCGAGCGGGATGACGGCCACCCGGCGGCGCTCCTTGTCGCGCCGCAGGGTGACTTCGACGACCTTGCCGGCAGCCCCCCGCAGCAATGGCCCGACACCCCGCGAGCCCACCTCCTGGCCGTCGATCGCCACGATCAGGTCTCCCGGCTGGGCGTCCACGCCGGCCGCCCGCAGCGGCGACCGGGCAGCCGGGTCGGAGGCCTCGCCCGGCAACACCCGGATGATCTTGGCGCCGGCCGGGGTAGCTTCCAGGTCCGCGCCGAGCAGCCCCTGCTGCGGACCGCTGGGCTGGGGCGGGTTGACGTAGGCGTGGGAGCTGTTGAGCTCGCCGACCGTCTCCCAGAGGATGTCGACCACGTCGTCACGGGTCCGAGCCAAGTCCACCACCGGGCGGTACCGGTCCAGAACCTTGGACCAGTCAGTCCCGTCCATGTCCTCACGCCAGTAGAAGTCACGCATCAGGCGGCCGTTCTCATCGAACATCTGTCGCCACATCCGCCGCGGGTCGAAACTGCGGCGCAGCCGGGAGAGGTCCACTCCGACCCGGGCCGGGTCATCCTTGTCGACCTTGTCGGTGGCGGGCAGCACGACTACCTCGTCCTTGTCGCGCAGCACGATCCGCTCCCCGTCACCGGAGACTTCGAAGCAGTCCCCGCGGCCGAGTTCGGTCACGATCCGGGTCTCGAAGCTGAATCGTTCCACCAGGTCCCGTTCTGGTTCTGCTGCGACCCCGGACCGGGTGGTGCCCAATTCACCGTTGCCGGCCACCACCCGCCGCCAGATCACGCCGTCCTTGGCGGCACGCAGGCCCTGGTAGTCGCCGCTCGGCACCGGGAACGGCACCAGCCGCTCCTCGAACGAGTCCCCGTCCAGTTCGGCGCTGATCACCTTCGTCGGTTTCTTCTTGGCGTCGGTGTCGTCGGTCTCGGGCTGGCTGATCGGCCAGCCGTCTGCGGCGACTCCGAAGGGGGCCGGGGCGGTGGCCGACAGCGGCACCAGGTACGGACGCACACTGGAGGTGAACGACAGGTCGAATCCGAGCTCGTCGTAGCGCGGGTCGAAGGTCCGCCCGCTGAGGAAGACCAGGTGCTGCCCGTCACGGGTGAAGGCCGGGCAGAAGTCCCGGAAGCGTCCCGACGTCAGCGGCTCGCCGAGGCTGCGGCGGGCTTTGAGGTCAGCGCACCAGAGCCGAGTGACAACGGACCCGTCATAGCTGGCCGGCGCCACCCAGACCAGGTAGCGCGCGTCCGGGGAGTACGCCAGGTCGGTGGCCTCGCCGTACGGGGAGGTGCCGAGTTCGGTGATCCGACCGTCCGAGACCCGGACCGCGCAGATCCGACCGTCACCGGTGATTACCCCGACCGAGGCCCCGTCCGGGGCCGCGGCCAGCGACAGCACCCGGCCCAGTTTGCCCTTGGCGATCCGGCGCCGCTCACCGGTGCCGTCAAGGTTCACGATCTCGAGGCAATCTTCGCCGGTGGCGTCGCTGACGTGGACCACCTGCCCGGTGCGCCCCAGCACCCGCGGCAGTCGAGCCCGGACTCCCGGATCAGCCGACAGGGCCCGGGCCGGGCCGGCCCGGTGCGTCAGCGCGTACACCGCCCCGTACCAGGACACCACCGACAGGTCGCCACCATGGTCGGGTTGGATGTCGTGGAGTCGTTCGGTCGGTTCCGGAGTCACCCGGCGGACCGGGACTGGCAGGTTGATGGACACCGGACGTGGTTCGCTGGTGAGCGAGTCCATCAGGTAGATCCGGCCGCGGGCGTGGTAGACGACCCGGCTGCCGTCGCTGGTGGGGTTGCGGACGAAGCCTTGTTCGGCGGTGTGGTGGGTGTGTTGGGTGAGGTCCTGCCCGGTCGCGTCTACTGACCACAGCTGGGCCTGCTCGTCGCTGTGGTCGGGGAAAGTGGCGCCGAGGTCGCTGGTGAAGACCAGCCGGTCCCCCACCCAGGTCGGCGAGTAGATGCCGGCGGTTTCGTCGGGCAGCGGGCGGAACCAGTCCCCGGCGCTGCGTTTCAGCCACAGTTGCGGGGCGGTGCCGCCGCGGTACCGCTTCCACATCGCGAGGTCTCGCCAATACGGGGTGGTAATCGCCACTGAGCTGCCCCGGAAGGCGCCCGACATCGCGAGCCCGTACGCCAGCTCCTCGCTGACCCCGTCCAGCCCGACCGAGCGTAGTGTGACCCGGGCCCGGTGCGGCTGCCCTCCCGAGGACGCCACCAGCACGTGCCGGTTGTCGAGCCAGCCATCGACCGCGGTCAGCGCCACTGCCCAGTAGGTGAGCTGGGTAACCTCCGCGGTGGCAAGTTCCAGCACGAAAACTTCGAAGGCGGCCCCCACCTGCCGGGTATACGCGATCCGGCGCCGATCGGGCGAGAACCGGGGATGGCGTACCGGCTGTCGCTCGCTGGTGAGCCGCGCCGCCCGTCCTCCCTCGGTCGCGACCACCCACAGGTCGTCGTCGGCCACAAAGACCATGTCATCGCCGCTGAGGTGCGGATACCGGGCATAGCTGGACAGCATGGGGCTGACGCTAGCAACCCGGACCGAAACCGGCATCCTCACCGCCGAGCCGCTGTCCCGGCTCTGAACCCGCCATGGTCTACGGTTGCTGGGCATGAGCATCCCCGTACCAGACTTCAGAACGGTGATCAGTGACTTCCAGAGGCTGACTGATTCGTAGGCCCGCACGGCTGAGGAATTGTCCGCCGCGATTATACAGGGTAACAACTCCGTCACCTTCAAGGAGTATTCGCCCGGTTATGCCGCTAGCAAGAAGGAATATGGTCGAGGTAAGAAGATCGCCGGAACCACCGATACGATACTCGATGCCGAATCCAGTTCAGAGGCGAAGGACCTCCCCGGAGGCTACTGATCCATGGCAAGAAACAACTATCGCAAGCAAGGCAAAAAGCGGGAGAAGTCTCGCGAAAAGCTGCTAGCCGAATAGGACCGAAAACACGGTTCCACTCCCGAAATCCGCTCACGAGCCACCAGCATCACCGTAGTGGCCATGGTCGCGGTTTTCGTTGCCAGCATCGTGAGCTTGTGGTTGCTGCTCGAGGATCTGGGAATGCAGGTTTCCGAGTTGAAGCCTGGGGAGGGCCAAGTTCAGGTTATGAGCTGTCGCCGCAGCGGTGTGGTGATCCACCGGTGCCAGGCTACCGTGACCGCCTGGACCGGGGAAGGCCCTCGAATCGGGGACCAGGTAAAAATCGTCTCCCGCGGCCGGGTCACAGGTCAGATCGATGTGGCACGAGGAATCAGAAGCATACCGGTCGTCGATTCTCAAGATTTCTCCGGATCGGTCATCGTTGAGGTCATTTTCCCTCGCAATGACTGGATCATGCCGAACTGGCTACGCATCATCACCTTCATCGCCTACGGAGCCTGCGTGTGGGCCCTGATGTGGCTCGTAGCCCGGATCACTTTCCTGATCGTAGTACGCATTCAGGTTCGCTTCAGGGCCTCATCAGGACCCACACCAGGGCCGAGCTGAGTCCGCCCCGCGCAATAGAACGCGCAGCCCCTGTGGGGTCTTTCCATGAATACCTTGCCGGGGCGTGGCTTTAGGCGGTCTTCTCCCGCCGGGCGACCCGGGTCACCAGCCGTGGCTCGGCGCCGGCCCGGATACAGTCGGCGTTGACAACCACCTGCGAGACGTCCTCTCGGCTCGGCACGTCGAACATCACATTCAGGAGATTCTCCTCAATGATCGCGCGCAGCCCCCGCGCCCCGGTGCCCCGCTCCAGCGCCAACTCGGCGATCGCCTCGATCGCCTCCTCGGTCAGGTCCAGGTCCACCCCGTCCAATTCAAAGAGCTTACGGAATTGCCGTACCAGCGCATTCTTCGGCTCCACCAGGATCCGGACCAGGGCCTCCTTGTCCAGCGGTGACACCGACGCGATCATCGGCAGCCGACCAATGAACTCAGGGATCAGACCGAACTTGTGCAAATCCTCCGGCCGGACCTCGGCGAACGGATCCACATCCTTGCGCCGAGCCACCTCGTCATTGGTGAAACCCAGCGGACGCTTGCCGATCCGCTCATTGATGATCCGCTCCAGCCCAGCGAAGGCCCCGCCGACGATGAACAGCACATTGGTAGTGTCGATCTGGATGAAGTCCTGGTGTGGGTGCTTGCGCCCACCCTGTGGCGGAACCGACGCAGTGGTACCCTCCAGAATCTTCAGCAGCGCCTGCTGCACCCCCTCACCGGAGACATCCCGGGTGATCGACGGGTTCTCCGATTTCCGGGCGACCTTGTCGATCTCGTCGATGTAGATGATCCCGGTCTCGGCCTTCTTGACATCGAAATCAGCGGCCTGGATCAGCTTGAGCAGAATGTTCTCGACGTCCTCGCCGACATATCCGGCCTCGGTAAGCGCGGTGGCATCGGCCATGGCGAACGGGACGTTGAGCATCTTGGCCAGGGTCTGCGCTAGATAGGTCTTCCCACAGCCGGTGGGGCCGATCAGCAGGATGTTCGACTTGCCCAGCTCGACCGTGTCATCTTCGCTAGCCCGCCGCGGCTGGGCCTGGCCCTTGGCCTGAACCCGTTTGTAATGGTTGTAGACCGCCACCGCCAGGGTCCGTTTAGCCCGCTCCTGCCCGATCACGTACTGGTCTAGGAATTCCTGGATGTCGCGGGGCTTGGGCAGATCATCAAGCAGGCCGATATCGGTACCTTCGGAGAACTCCTCCTCGATGATCTCGTTGCACAGCTCGATGCACTCATCGCAGATATAGATCGCCGGCCCGGCGATCAGTTTCTTCACCTGCTTCTGGCTCTTGCCGCAGAATGAACACTTCAGCAGGTCACTCGTCTCACCGATGCGCGCCATCTCTGCCTCCCCCCATCACCTGCACAGCATCTCGACCTAGTCATCCTCAGGCGTCCTTGAGCGAGGTCAGGATCTCATCGACCAGCCCGTACTCCACCGCCTCGGCGGCGGTCAGGTACTTGTCCCGCTCGATGTCCTTCGAGACCTTCTCCACCGGCTGGCCGGTGTCGTCGGCCAGCATCTGCTCCATCAGCGACCGGATCCGCAGGATCTCCTTAGCCTGGATCTCAATATCCGACGACTGACCATAGCCGCCCTCGGTAGCTGGCTGGTGGATCAGGATCCGGCTATTCGGCAACGCCAGCCGCTTACCCTTGGTCCCGGCCGCCAGCAGCACCGCCGCCGCCGAAGCAGCCTGCCCCAGGCAGACGGTCTGGATGTCAGGCTTGATGAACCGCATGGTGTCGTAGATCGCGGTCAGGGCGGTGAACGAACCTCCCGGGGAATTGATGTAGATGCTGATCTGGCGCTCGGCATCCATCGACTGCAGACACAGCAACTGCGCCATCACGGCGTTGGCGATGTCATCGGAGATGGGAGTGCCGAGGAAGATGATCCGGTCCTCGAAAAGCTTCGTGTACGGGTCGACGCGCCGCACACCGTAGCTGGTGCGCTCTTCCCACTGCGGGATGTAGTAGTCGGCGCGGGGGCCGGCCGGGGCCAGGCCGCCGGGCAACTGGGGCATGTCCATGGAGGTCCTCACTGGTTCGGAGCGTCGGTGGTGATCTGGGCGGCCCGTTCGAAGACGTGGTCGATGAATCCGTACGCCTTCGCCTCCTCGGCGGTGAACCAGCGGTCACGGTCGGAGTCGAACTCGATCTGCTCCACCGTTTGCCCGGTGTGCTGGGCGATCAGGTGCGCCATCTCACGCTTGGTGGCCAGCAACTGCTCGGCCAGGATCTTGATGTCGGAGGCAGTGCCGCCGATACCGCCCAGCGGCTGGTGCATCATGATCTTCGCGTGCGGCAGCGCGTACCGCTTGCCCTGCTGACCGGCGGAGAGCAGGAACTGCCCCATCGAGGCCGCCAGCCCCATCGCCACGGTGGCGACATCATTCGAGATCCACTGCATGGTGTCGAAGATCGCCATCCCGGCGGTGACCGAGCCGCCCGGGGAATTGATGTACAGGTAGATGTCCTTGTGCGGGTCCTCCGCGTTCAGCAGCAGCATCTGGGCGCAGATCGCGTTGGCGTTCTCGTCCTTGACCTCGGAACCCAGAAAGATGATCCGGTTCGCCAGCAGCGACTGGTACACAGAGTCGTGCATCGTGATGCCACCCGGCGTGGACGCCAGGCGCGGCAGAGAGGGCAGCGTTTCGTTCACGCAGCGAACCTACCGGCTCAGCCGCCAAAATCGAGACCCGGCCACGGCTGTTCGCTGACGGCGAGCAGCACCAGGCCAACAGGCCCCACCCGTCACCAGACGGGGCCCCGATCGGGTCACTGCTGGGGCTCAGCCTCGCCGGCCCCGGCCTGTTCGGCCTCCGCCGCGGTCTCGTTATCCTCGGTCCCCTGCTCCGCCAGGGTGCCGTCGCTGCGCAACCGTTCCAGGTCAATCACAGTCCCATCGGCGGACGTGATCTCGGCGCCGGTGACGATCAGACCCAGGGCCTTGCCCCGGCGCACCTCCCCCAGCCACTCCGCCAAATGGTTGTGGTCCTGCATGTGCTTCAGCTCCTGCTCGGGGCTGGTCCCGTTCTCCTGCGCCTTGCGGACGATCAACGCCGTCAGGTCCTGCTGCTCGACGCCGATCTGACGATCATCGGCGATCTTGTCGAGCAGGATTTGGGCCCGGAAGGCCTGCTCGCTGGCGGAACTGACCTCGGCCCAGAAGTCATCCTCGGTACGGGACTCCTCCTCGTTCTCGGCGAGATACTGTTCCAGGGTCATCCCCAACTGCTTGAGCTGGGTGACGATCTGCTGGCGGCGATGCTCAATCTCGGTCTCCAGGATCTTCTCCGGGATCTCGAACGGAGTCAGTTCGAGCAGCCGTTCCAAGACCTTGTCCCGGGCCTGGGTGGCCTGCTGCAGCCGGGCCGCTCGCAGCGCCCCCTCCGCCAGATCCGCCCGCATCTGCTCGACGGTGTCGAATTCGCTGGCCAGCTGGGCGAAGTCATCATCCAAATCGGGCAGGTGCTGTTCGGCGACCTTGGTCACCGTGACCGTGATGTCAACCTCCTCGCCGCGCAGCGGGCCGCCCACCAGGGTGGACGTGAACGAGGCCTGCTCACCGGCCTTCAACCCGGTGACCGCCTCGTCCAAGCCGTCCAGCATGCCGCCGGCGCCGATCCGGTAGGTGACCCCTTCGGCGCTGGCCTCGGGCAGGTCAACCCCGTCGCGGGAGCCCTGCAAGGTGAGGGTCACCACGTCGTCGGTCTGGGCGGCCCGGTCCACCTCGGTCTGGGTGGCGAAGCGGCGACGCAGCAGCTGCACCCGCTCGTCCACCACCTCGTCACTGACCTCAAGATCGTCGACGGTCACCTTGACCTCGGAGAAGTCAGCGACATCGAAGTCCGGCCGTACGTCGACCTCGGCGACGAATTCGACCACCTCGTTGTCTTCGAGCTTGGTCAAATCGATCTCCGGCTGCGCCAGGGGGGTCAGCTGATGCTCAGCGATCGCACGCCCGTACGCATCGGGCACCGTCTCGTTGATCGCCTCCTGCAGCACCGGACCCCGTCCGAAGCGCTGGTTGATCACCGCCGCGGGCACCTTGCCCTTGCGGAATCCCGGGATCGACACCTGCGAGGCGATCTGCCGGTAGGCCTTGTCCAGGGCCGGTTTCAGCTCGGAGAAGGGGATCTCGACGGTGAGCTTGACCCGGGTAGGGCTCAACTGCTCGACAGTGCTCGGCACAGGTCACTCCTGATTTCGTTGGCGTTCGACGGCGCGCCACCCAGCCAGCGGCGCTGACGCGCCCGCCATGCTATCGGGTCGTCCGGGCCGGCACGAATCCCGCTGCCGGGAAGCACGGGTGACAGCCTATGGCCCAGCGGGGTAAAGTACCTCGGTCGCCGTCAGCGCGGCGGGGCGTAGCGTAGTGGCTAGCGCGCCTGCTTTGGGAGCAGGAGATCGCAGGTTCGAGTCCTGTCGCCCCGACCACCCCCCGACGAGGCAGGTGGCGGTGAACCACCCGGCCAACCAGCGCAAAGAGCGTGCCTCAGCACAGGTGCACGCAGGACATCCGGGGTGCGCTGAGTGGCCCTGCACCGTACCCGAAAGCAGCACCGCAAGCGCCGAGGTTCGCAGTCGTGTCTGCTCGGAGCCACGCGACGACGTGGGACAAGATCAGATCTGCGCTCGACAGTAAGTCACCGGGTTGCCCACGTGAAGTGCTCGGCGGCTAGCCGAGCGGTGGGCTGGTGGTGGTCTGCGCCGGCACCTCGGCCCTGCCGGTCGCCCGGGAGGCGCTACCCCCCGGCGTGGTTGACCAGGTGGTGCCAGGTGAGCGTGCAGCCTGCTCTCGGCGCGGGCCGGGCCTGATCCTTGCGCCGGATAGCATCTGGCGATCGACAGTCAGGAGGTACGGATGAGGACGAGAGCTTCGGGCTGGCTCTACGGCGCGGTGTTGGGGATCGTGCTGGCACTCACCCTCGCCGGCGGGGCTACCAGCCATGCCGCGCACTGGCCAGACCAGGTCCTGCGCGGAATCACGATCGAATCGCGGCAGCAGTCGGCGGCCACGATCGAGGCGGTGAAGGCCCTGAGAACGAAGCCGACACTGAGGCTGGTCACTCACCTGGAGGAGACCCCTGAGAACTGGCGTGAGCTCGTCATGGGTCTGGACCCGCACGCCCAGATCATGATGACGATCCTGGACTCGACCCAGATGAAGCTACTCAGCGCCGCCCAAATCAGCGACCGGACCCAAGCATTCGTCAACGCTTTCCGCGACCAGGTCGACATCTGGGAGATCGGCAACGAGCTGAACGGAGAGTGGGTGGGCTCTGGCCCAGCCGAGATCAACGCCAAGGTCGTAGCAGCGGCGCGGGTCGTCGAAGCCGCTGGAGAGCGTACCGCCATCACGCTCAACTATTGGTCGTCACCGAACTGCTACAGCCAGGGATGGGAAGAACCGCGCAGCTACGTGAAGACCATCCCCGGCGAAGTGATGGAGAAGCTTGACCTGCTCATGCTGTCGGTGTACGAGACCGCCTGCCGCCCGATCCAGCAGCCGAGCGCCCAGGACCTAGCCACGATGCTGGCTGATCTGGGAGCCGCGGCGCCGCAAGCCATGCTCGGGATCGGCGAGATCGGGGCCCAGGGAGAAGAGGACAAGGATGACGATAACGACTTCTCCGATCCCACCCTGGCAGAGAAGCAGCGGATCGCCCAGCGGTACATGTCGATGCAGCCGGAACTGTCCCGGCGGCTGGGGACGCGTTTCGTCGGTGGCTGGTTCTGGTGGTACTTCGTCCGGGACGCGGTCCCTCACACCTCCGCCGGCTCACTGTGGCCGACCCTGAACCGGCTCCTCGCCAGCCTGTAGGAAGCCCGCAGAGAATCCCGGTGGCCGAGGCTTGCTCAGACGTTCGGCATCCGCCCGTCGGTCCTCGTGCACAGGGCGTACGACCGGATTGACGACAAGGATGCGGGTTGGGTGTTCGCAGCTGGGGCTGCGTCATTTCGGATCGGATCAGGAGATCGCAGGTTCGAGTCCTGTCGCCCCGACCACCCACCACCTGGGCACGATGAGCTTGGCGCGGGTTTCACCCCGCCGAGCTCGAACGGTACGCTGGTCGGCACTGCGGATGTAGCTCAATGGCAGAGCCCCAGCCTTCCAAGCTGGTCATGCGGGTTCGATTCCCGTCATCCGCTCTACCGGGGGCCGGCGACACCACGGGTTGTGACAGAGGTCGTCTCAATCCTGCTGTGCCAGCACCAGCCAGGCCAGCACGTCCGGATCCTGCGGGTACCTGGCCAACAGTCGCCTGGTCGCCACCTGCGCCGCAGCCAGCACCGCCCCGCCCCGGCGAGTGCCCGATTCAGGCAGCAGCCCGGTCGCCGCGACCAGCTGGGCTAGTTCGGTCGGGTCGAGTTCTGGATCCCGGCGTCCCGGCAGCCCGCCTCCCAACAGTCCCTCCCAGCAGCCCAGGACCCACTCTTCGTCACCGCGGCCGGTCAACAGGTAGCGTTCGATTTGGGACAGAGGGTCTGGCCCGGCGTCCCGCTGGACCCGTTCCAGCGCCGCCCGGACCGACGCCACCTCGGCGCCCGACCCCCACAGCGCCGCCCAGGCGCGGCTCAGGGCAAGACCCATCCCCGGCAGCGGAGCCAGGACGGCCATGGCGTCGGCAAGCGCCGCCTCCGCCTGGCCGTCACCTCGTTGGACCTCGCCGGCCAGTGCCGCGATCGTACTAGGCCCCGGCAGCCCACCGGTCACCAACAGATGGGTGACCCCGTCCAGCAGCCAACCCCGAACCAGGTCTTGCTCGGGCACCTGATCGCGGGACGCCTGCAACACCAGCAGCCGGCGCGCAGTCCGGTCCATGGCCTGAGCCCGCCGGTCCGGGCTGGTGCCCTCGGCCTGCACGATCGCTCCCGGGACCTCCCGAGCCAGCCGCGCCAGCTGCCGGCTCATGGTCTGGACAGTGCTGCGCAGGGACGGGGCGAAGGCCACATCAAGACTCACCTCGCCGAAAGCACCCCGGACCGAGACCCGCTGCTGGCCCACCCCGTTGATGAGGGTGACCCAGCCGTCCTCGACCACCTCACAGTCGGGGGCGCTTACCGCTGCGTCCGGCAGCCGCAGCTCCACCGGCTGCGGGCGGCTCACCGCCGGCACCGGCAGCCAGCTCGGCAACCAGTCCCATACCGATTCCCAGTCCGGGCAGCGGCGCCCGTCCAGGTCCAGCACCAGCCGCTGACCCGGGTCCAGGCCCTGACCTGATGCCAGCCAGACCAGCCTGCCGGCAGTGTCGGTCAGCTGCCCGCGGCGCAACACCAGAGCCCAGGGACGTCCCGGCTCGACGCTGCTGGCCAGCGAAACCAGGGCCTCCGCTCCCCCGCCCCAGACCCAGGCCTGTCCCTGCCCGGGAGCCAGGTCCAAGCTGACCTGAGAAACCGACAGGGGCACCGGCCCGGTGTTCTGCAGGGTGGCCCGCAGCCGCCAGATCCGGCCGACCACTGAATGTCGTACCGTCGCCCGCAGCCGCTGCGTCATCAGTTCGACGTGCACCTCGTCGTCGTCGATGTCGCAGGAACGGACCTGCCATTGCGCGGCGTCAGCGCCCTGCGGCCCGACGCTGTACTGGGGCCAGGCGATCCCTACTGCCCGTTCGCCTGCGCCTAGCCGCGCCCAGCCGTCGCCGTCGACCAGCAGGCCAGACGCGATCCGGTACCCGTCCATGCCCTGCCCGCAGCCTCAGCCTTGATGGTGGCGCAGTTTCGACGGCCACCATACGGAAGGGCCGATGTCGTGGACCAGGGCCGGGACCAGCAGCGTACGCACCACGAAAGTGTCCAGCAGCACCCCGAAAGCGACGATGAAAGCGATCTGGAGCAGGAACAGAAGCGGCAGCACCGCCAGCGCCGCGAAAGTGGCTGCCAGCACCAGCCCGGCGGAGGTGATCACGCCGCCAGTCACCGCGAGCCCGCGCGACATGCCCTCGCGGGTGCCGTACGTCAGCGACTCCTCGCGTACCCGGGTCATCAAGAAGATGTTGTAGTCGATGCCGAGAGCCACCAGGAAGACAAACCCGTACAGCGGCACTGAGGGATCCGCCCCGGGCAGTCTCAGGATGTGGTTGAACACGATGGCCGCTGTCCCCAGGGCCGTGCCGAAGCTCAGGGCTGTGGTCGCCACCAGCAGCACAGGAGCCAGGATGCTGCGCAGCAGCACTACCAGGATTACCAGGATCACCGCCAGAACCAGCGGGATGATCAGGGACCGGTCATGTTCGGTGGTGGTACGGGTGTCCAGGTCGGTGGCTGTGGTTCCGCCGAGCCGCGCGGCCCCGGACAGGTCGGCTCGCAGGCCACGGACCGCATCGACGGCCTCGTCGCTGTCAGCCGCGGAGGTCAAGGTGGCCAGCAGCATGACCTCACCCTGGTTGACGGTAGGCGCGGGTGGCGGGGTGCCGGGCCGACCTGCCGACTGGATTCCCTTCGTGGTAACCGGCGCCGTCCCGGACGGGGATTGCCGGGCGACGACGCTGACAGAGGCCACGTTGGCGTTGCCCAGCAGCCGATCGGCCACCGGCTGCAGGTTGGCCTCGGCTGTCAGCACATATACCGGCGAGCCCGCCCCGCCGGGGAAATGCCGCGCCAACACCTCCTGGCCGGTACGCGCATCGGAGGCCCCCAGCACGAAGCTGCTCAGGGGCACCCCGTCAGCCTTGAGGGTGGGCACGAAAGCCGCCCCGAGAGCCAGCAAGGCAACGCATCCCACCCAGATCCGGCGCGGATAACGGGCCACGAGGGCCCCCGCCTTCGCGTAGATCCCGCTGTGGGTCTGCTCCTCGTCGGTCCGGTCGGGGTCGTACCGTGGCACACGCGGCCAGTACGAGACCCGTCCCAGCAGGTGGCAGAGGCTCGGCAGCAGAGTCAGCGAGGCCAGCATCGCGAAGGCGATGCCGATGGCGGCCACCGGACCCAGTGAACGGTTGGAGCCGAGGTCGCTCAGCAGCAGGCACAGCAACCCCGCTATCACGGTTCCTCCGGAGGCCAGGACCGGCTCCAGGACACCGCGCAGCGCAGCCCGGGTGGCCTGCGCCGTCGACTCGTGACGGCGTAACTCCTCCAGGTAGCGGGCGGTGTAGAGCAGGCAGTAGTCGGTGGCAGCCCCTATCACCAGGATGAACAGGATGCCCTGTGTCTGGCCCGTGATCGTTAGGACCTCCCACTTGGCCAGCCACCAATTAGCCAGCAGCGCCACTGCCAGGGCGAAAATACTCGTCATCAGCACCACCAGCGGCAGGATCACCGCCCGGTAGACGACCAGCAGGATCACCAGCACCAGGCCGAGGGCCACCAGCAACAGCAGCCCGTCGATCCCGCTGAAGGCTTTCGCCAGGTCGCTGGTGAAGCCGGCTGGACCGGTCACGTGGACATCCAGGCCCTCCAGCTGGTGCTGGGCGATGCTGTCCTTGACAGCGGAGACGGTCTTCGCGATATTCGCCGTCGTGTCGATGCCGACAAAAACCTGCGCCGCCTGGCCGTCCTCCGAGCCGATCGGCGCAGAGACCATGGAAACCCCGTACAGGGATCTCAGGTCCTGCGCGGTAGCCGCCAGCACACTGCGCTGGGAATCAGTCAGGGCCTGCTCCCCCGTGAACACGACGATGGCCGGCACCTGATCATTCCCGACGAAGTCGCGGTACCGCTGCCCGACCACCGTCGCCTCGGCAGTGGTCGGCAGGAAGCTGGCCTGGTCATTGCGCGCGACCTCGCCGATCCTGCCGAAATACGGTCCACCGATCCCGCCGACCAGGAGCCAGACCAGGATCAGCGCTATCGGCGTCAGGACGCGAGCTGCTTGGGTTTTCACGGAAAAAGCCTAAGCGAGTTCAGCAGATCTGGTGAGGAAGGATCAGCGTGCAAAACACCGTCGCGTGGAATAAAGAATGTGGAGCGCAGCCCTATGCGACCGCTGTCCCCCGGATGAGCGGGCCCAGCATCCCCAGCGCGCCCGGGTATCGCAGGTGCTTGAGGTGAATGTCACGGAAAGGACTTGCCTGGAGGGCGGCCGTGGTGTCGCGGCAGGGGTTGCAGCCGTGGTCGAGGAGCTTGGTGAAGGGCGAGAGCATCCTCTGCAGTCGGCGTGCGATGGAACCGGCCGGAGCGGCAACGTGCTCGTTGAAGTGCAGGATCCCGCCTGGTCGCAGTACGCGGTGTGCTTCCCGGAGCGCCAGCGCGGCGTCCGTGACGCAGCAGAGAACCGTTGCGCACACCACAGTGTCGACGGAGACGTCGTCGAGAGGGATGGCCTCGGCCACCCCGGCGAGGACCCTCGCCTCAGGACGACGGGCGGCGGCCCTTCTCAGCTTGCCTGACGGGCGAGGTTCCAACGCGATCCATCGAGTTTCCGTGGGGAGAAAGCCGCCTAGGACGCCCTGTCCGGCACCAAGATCAAGAACAACGCCGTGGCAGTGCGAGGCCGTATGCGCCAGCCACTGCCGGTGGGTCAATCGTGTTGTTGAGCCGCCGGCGGAATCCATGGAGTCAGCATAGACATCCGGTCTGCGGCGACAGCTTCGGCATGACGTGCATTTCTCTCAAGGTTCTGCCCGATGAGACCCACCTCACGTCCATCCGCCGCCGTCCGGAAGAGCTGCATCGCTCGTTCATGGAATAGCTGGAGGACGGGCCCAGTCACCTCCGCACTCGATGCGCTAGCAGACGAACTGGTGGTTGAGCCGGTCGTGTCCAGTGGACGGGCCCCATCGATTCCGGTGCTTGACAGTGGTGAGGCGCAGTGGGGTCTGGTGGGTGAATTTCGGCGAGCCGTCGGGTTGCGGCTCGCTCTCGCGCTATGACGCGGTCGGGCGGATAGGGTGCCGCCATGAGCGTGCCCCATGTGCTGGCCACCCGTTACGCCTCCGAGCAGTTGCGCGCGATCTGGACTTCTGAGGCCAAGATCATCGCCGAGCGACGCCTGTGGCTGGCGGTGCTGCGCGCCCAGCGAGACCTCGGCGTCGACTTCGGTGGCGCCGACGCCGACGCCGTTATTCGTGCCTACGAAGCCGTCGTGGAGCAGGTCGACCTGGAATCGATAGCGGCCCGGGAACACGTCACCCGGCACGACGTCAAAGCCCGGATTGAGGAATTCAACGCCCTGGCCGGCCAGGAGCACATCCACAAGGGCATGACCTCTCGCGACCTCACCGAAAACGTCGAGCAGTACCAGGTGCTGGCCAGTCTACGGATCATCCGCGACCGGGTGATCACGGCCCTGACCCACCTCGCCCGGCTCGCCGTCACCTGGGCCGAGCAGCCGCTCACCGGCCGCTCCCACAACGTCGCCGCGCAACTCACCACCCTCGGCAAACGCTTCGCCACTGCCGCCGACGAGCTGCTGGTCGCCTACCGCCGCCTTGACGAGCTGATCGCCCGCTACCCCGCCCGCGGCATCAAAGGGCCGGTCGGCACCGCCCAGGACCTGCTCGACCTGCTCGGCGGCGACACCGGAAAGTTGGCCGAGCTAGAAAGCCGGGTCAGCGCCGAGCTGGGCTTCGCGACTGTCCTGACCTCGACAGGGCAGGTGTATCCCCGCAGCCTCGACTACGACGTCGTGACCGCGTTGGCGCAGACCGCAGCCGCCCCGTCGAACCTCGCCACCACCATCCGTCTGATGGCCGGGCTAGAGCTGGTCACCGAGGGTTTCACGCAGGGCCAGGTCGGCTCGTCGGCCATGCCCCACAAGATGAACACCCGCTCTTGTGAGCGCATCAACGGCCTGTCGGTGATCCTGCGCGGCCACGTGTCGATGATCGGGGAACTGGCCGGGGACCAGTGGAACGAGGGCGACGTTTCCTGCTCGGTGGTGCGCCGAGTTGCGCTGCCGGACGCGTTCTTCGCCCTCGACGGGCTGTTTGAGACCTTCCTCACGGTCCTGGCCGACTTCGAGGCCTTCCCAGCGATGATCGACGCCGAGGTGGACCGCCACCTGCCGTTCCTGACCACCACACGAGTACTGATGGCGGCGGTACGCAAGGGAGTGGGCCGCGAGCAGGCCCACGAGGCCATCCGGGAACATGCCGTCGCTGTCGCGCTGGAGTTGCGGCAAGGACGCCAGACCAACGACCTGTTGGATCGGCTGGCCGCCGATCCGCGGCTGCGGCTGAGCCGCGCCGAGTTGGGGGCGCTGATCACCGATCCCCTCGACCTGACAGGCACAGCCGGGCAGCAGGTGGCGCGGATCGCCGACGCCGTCGCCGAGCTGGCCCGGCAGTACCCGCAGGCTGCCGCCTACCGACCGGGGGCCGTGCTCTAGGGAAAAAGTGGCTACCCGGTACGTTGCTGCTGCCCCCGCTGGCAGCGCGGGCACCAGTACAGGTTCCGGGCGGCATGGTCCTCGACCCGGATCGGGGTTCCACACACCAGGCAGGGCAGGTCGTGGCGGCGATACACGTACACCTCGCCGCCGTGGGCGTCGACCCGGGGCGGGCGGCCCATCGCCTCCGGGCTATGTTCGGGGCGGACGGTGTCGATCCGATCATCGGCAACCCCCCGCGGCATCAGCTCCACCAGGTCATCCCAGATCGCATCAAAGGTCCGACGGGGCACCTGCTTGCCGGGCAGGTACGGGTTCACCCCGGCCCGGAACAGCACCTCGGCTCGGTAAATGTTGCCGACCCCGGCGAAAATCTTCTGGTCCATCAGCAGCGCGGCCACGGTCCGCGACGAGCGCTGCACCCTGGCCCAGGCCCGGTCCCGGTCCGCGGCCGGGTCCAACGGGTCCGGTCCGCTGGTCTGGGCTACCGTGTCCGCCTCAGCCCGGGTGATCAGGCGGCAGGTCTGGGGCCCGGTCAAGTCGTACACCCCGGCCTCGGTGCCGATCCGCAGCCGGACCGTGCCCGGGCCGCCCGGCCAGGGATACCAGCGCAGTTTGCCGATCAGGCCCAGGTGAATGTGGACCACCCGGTCACCGGCGAAACCTATGAACAGGTGCTTGCCGACCGCCCAGGAGCCCTCAAGTACGGCCTGGTCGAGCAGCGCCGCAGACTCGGCGAACCGGCCCTGCGGGCTGCTCACCCGGACCGGCTGGCCTGCGAAAGCCTGGTCCAGGTCTCGCGCCAGTCGGTGGATGTGGTGTCCCTCCGGCATCAGGCCCCCTGCCGGCCGCGAGCCCTGCGGATCATGGCCTGCGCGGCCGTCTGCGCCTGGCGGATCTGCTCCTCGCTGGGGCGCGAGATGTCACGGGCCCGCGCAGCGCGTTGCGTAGTCACCAGCCCCGAGACCCCGTCACGGCCGAAGTCGCGCGGCTCCGGGCGCCGGCCGTTCAAGACTGACCCCGCTCGTAACCGGTGATCTTGTCGATCCGCCGCTGGTGGCGCGGGTTGCCGGAGAAGGCGGTCGTGAGGAAGGCCAGTGCGATCTCCAACGCCTCCGCGTTGGAATGCATCCGCCCGCCCATCGCCAGGCAGCGGGCGTCGTTGTGTTCGCGGGCCAAGGTCGCAGTCTCGACGTTGTACGCCAACGCGGCCCGGATCCCGGGCACCTTGTTGGCCGCGATCGCCTCCCCGTTACCGGAGCCACCGAGCACGATCCCGAGCGAACCCGGATCAGCTATCACCGCCTCGGCGCAGGGGATGATGAAGTCTGGGTAGTCGTCGTCCGGGTCGAGGCTGGTCGCCCCATGGTCGATCACCTGGTAGCCGCGCTCACCGAGCTGAGCGACGAGAAACTGTTTGGTCTCAAAAGCCGCATGGTCGGTGGAGATGTGTACCCGCATGCCCAGATTCTGGCACGTCCGAAGCGGCCTGACCGCCGTACCGGCGGCTGGATCCTATCCGGACGAGAAGGTCCACCGGGTCCGGGAACGACGTACCTCGCCCGGGCGCAGCACGGTGCTCGGAAAGTCAGGCCGGTTCGGGGCGTCAGGGAAGTCCTGGGTCTCCAGCGCGACCCCCGCGTACGGCTGGTATGGCCCTTCCGGGCCGATCGTGGTCTGGTCGAGCCCGTGCCCGGTGTACACCTGCAGACCCGGCCGGTCGGTGGCGATCGTGAGCCGCCGCCCGGAGACCGGGTCGGTGAGGCTGGCCACCTCCCGAAAGCCCTCACCGTCGAGCACGAAACAGTGGTCCAGGCCGCCCTGGGCCAGGATCGACTCGGCCAGCGGCCGGGGCTGGCGCAGGTCGAAGACCCCGCTCACCGGGGCCGGTGCTCCCGGCAGCGGGATCAGGGTCTGGCTGACCGGCAGGTACGAGCCGGCCCGTACCTGCAGCAGGTGCTCGTGGATAGTACCTGAACCGGCCAGATTCAGGTACGGGTGGGCGGCCACGTTGACCACCGTCGTAACGTCGGCGCGAACCTCGATCTGGTGTTCCACCCACTGTTCACCGACGGTGTAGGTCACCTCGGCCCGGACCGGGCCCGGATGCTCCCCGGTGGTGTCGGCCCAGACCAGCCCGAGCCGGACCCGGGCCGGACCCTGATCGAGCACCTGCCATTCCCGGCGGTGGAAGCCGTCGCTGCCGGAGTGCAGGCAGTGACGCTGAGCAAAATTCCGCTCCAGCTGGTACTCCTGCCCGTCCAGACGGAAGCGCCCCTCGGCGATCCGGTTCCCGTACGGGCCGACGATCTCCCCCAGGTAGGCGGTGCTGGCCAGCCGGGCCTCCTGGTCGCGAACCCCGAGCAGCACCGGAACCGGCCCGCCCGGGCCGGACACGAACAGCCCGTTCAGCGCCGCACCCAGGGTCCAGACCTCGGCCAGGATCGGGCCAGCGGCAAGCCGCAGAATCGACATCAGTCCAGGATCGGGCCGACGGTACGACTGCGTTTCAGCTCGAAGAAGCCCGGGTAGGCGGCCATCGTGACGAAGCCATCAAACAGGTCGCCGGCCTGTTCACCCTTCGGCGCCGGAGAGAGCACAGGCCCGAACAGGGCCACAGCGTTGACCCGGATCACCGGGGTACCGACCTGGTCACCGACGGCCGCGATCGCCTCGGCATGGGAGGCCCGCAGCGAACTATCGAAGGCGTCGCCCTGGGCCTGGTCGGCGATCGTCGGGTCCGCGCCAACCTCGACCAGTGCGGCCCGTACCGTGTTGACCTGTTTGGGCTCCCGGTTCTGGTGGTAGCGGGTTCCGAGGGCGGTGTAGAAGCGGGCCAACAGGGCCTGGTCGCCGGTCTCAGCAACGCCGGCGGCGGCCCGGGCCCCGATCCAGGATTCGGTGTCGAGGAAGCGGCGGTAGTCCTCGGCCAGGTCCCGTCCTTCGTTCAGCACCCCCAGGCTCATCACCTTGAAGATGAGCTCCACGTCCCGGACCTGCTGCACCTCCAGCAGCCAGCGCGAGGTGATCCAGGCCCAGGGACAGGCCGGGTCGAACCACATCTCCACTGTCGTACTCATCGCATGCCTTTCACCAAGACCAGCCAGCGGCTGCCGGCGTCGTAGCCTCAGCCTAGGACGAACCGTCGCGGCCCGCGAGGTCTCACTCGTCCATCCGCAGCCGGGCATCCCACGGCCGCTGCTTGGTGGTCGCCCGGACCGTGTCGGCGGAGCAGCCCAGCGCGGTCAGGAAGATCGCCATCCGGACCGCAAGCCCGTTGTCAGTCTGACGGAAGATCGCCAACCCCGGCAGCTCGTCGACCGTGGTCGACAAGTCGTACGAGTCGTGGCGGGAATCGCGCGGTAGCGGGTGCATGATGACGATCCCGGAGGCACCAGCCTCCTCCAGCATCGGCCTATCCAGCAGTGACCCGGTGACCGACGCCGGCAGCTCCCCCGTGATCCGCTCCCGCTGGACCCGGGTTGCGTAGACCACGTCGGCGCCGCTGACCGCGGCCACTACCGAGGGGCAGGCGATCACCCGGTGACCGCGCTGGCGTGCGTAGCGGCCGATCTCGTCGGGAAGTTCCAGGCTGGGCGGGGCGAACAGCCGGAAGGTGATGCCGGAGAAGATCGACAGCAGCTTCATCAGCGAATGCACGGTACGGCCGTAGCGCAGGTCTCCCACGATCGCGACCGTGCTGGCATCGATGCCGCGCGGCTCCAGCTCGGAGCGCAAGGTGTAAACGTCCAACAGTGCTTGCGATGGATGTTCCCCGGCGCCGTCTCCGGCGTTCACCACCGGAACCACCGAGGCGGCCGCGAACCGGGCCACCGAGCCCTCCTCGGGGTGACGTACCACCAGCACGTCGGAATAGCCCGAGACCACCCGGGAGGTGTCGGCGATGGACTCCCCTTTCGCCATAGAGGAGAAGGTGAAACCGGTAGTGGTGGTGACTTCACCGCCGAGCCGCAGGAAGGCTGATTCGAAGCTGAGTCGGGTCCGGGTGCTGGGTTCGAAGAACAACGATCCCAGCACTGCCCCGTCTAGCACGGTGCAGACGCTGCGCCGCTGGCAGATCGGACGGACGGTGTCGGCCAGCTGGAACAGGGTTTCCAGCCCGTCCCGGTCGAACTGCCGCACTGAGAGCAGGTGCCGGCCGGGGCCGAACAGGGGCAGGGTCATGGATGTCCTTCGTCGTCACAGTCGATCGCGATCTTCGTCACAGCGATTCGCAGCCCAGGCGACCCACAAGTTTGGCAGTGGGGTCGGGTTGATAAGCCCTCACCTGGTGGCGATCTGGACGAAGTGCTGTCTTCGGCGGTGGGAGCCCAGCCGAGGCAACCTGCGGCAAGCGTACCTGTCGAGGATGGGCTCCGCAGGCGTGACGCAGGAACCCTGAGGCGGGGAGGGCCTCCGGTGTCGACCCCACTCAATGCCCTATCTCCAAAACCCCTTTAGGAGGACGAAAAATGGGAGCCGATCCGAAGGCCCTCACGATCAGGATACATCACAACCGGCACCTCAGTCAGCCGAACCTGCCGCAATGAAATCCGTCACCTGCGGGAGGCTGCGAGCAGCTCCCCCATCTGGCGCAGCACCTGATCCACCACCTCTTGCCGGCCGATCCCAAGCCAGGCACAGACCGCGCTCACGGTCTGGGTGTCGTCGCCGCCGACCATCCTGGTCACCTCATCGACGTGGGCATCGTTGAGCGGGATACCGCCGTGGCCCTGCAGGTGCAGCACCCAGGCTGCGACCGGCCGGGTGGCGCCCTCAGGAAGAGGGCCCTGCTCAATCTGCCGCCTCAGCACCGGACCGAATCGGATCGGGATCTTGATCGACCCGTCGGCGGCGATCTGGGCCAGCAGATGCCGGATCGACGGGTTCTCGAAACGCTCTACGAGGGCGGCGCGGTAGGCGCTGATCTGGTCAGCGGGCAGCGGCAGGTGTGGGGCGGCGGCATCCCACCACTGCTCCACCCAGCCCCGCACGACTGGGTGGGCAATCGCCTCCCCCACGGTGGCGCAGCCCAGCAGCGGGGCCGCATAGGCCATCAGGGAATGGGAGCCGTTCAGCAACCACAGCTTGCGGTGCTCGAAGGGCACGATGTCGTCGACGATCGTAGCGCCGGCTTTCTCCCAGGCCGGGCGCTGCCCGGCGAAGTCCCCCATCAGCACCCATTCCGAGAATGGCTCGGTGACGACGGGAGCAGCATCGGTTACCCCGGTCAGCCGGGCGACAGCCTCCAGGTCGGCCTCGGTCGGGCGGGGGGTAATCCGGTCCACCATGCTGGTCACGTACGAGACGTGCTCCTCGAGCCAATTCAGCAGCGACGGGTCGACCTGCTCGGCCAAGGCCCGGACCACCGACCGCACCAGGGCCCCGGAGTCGATGATGTTGTCGCACGGGACGAAGGTGATCGGGCCGGCCCCGGCAGCCCGGCGCGCCATCAGCCCGGCGACGAACTTGCCCGGCGCGGTGGTCACGACGCCGGCTTGCGGGTCGGCCTGTAATGCGGCGATGTCGGCGATCACCGCCGGGTTCGCGAGGTCCAGCCGGCCGGAGCCGTCGCGTACGTAGCCGGCCTCGGTGATCGTCGAGGTCACGATCTGTACCTCGGATGAGGCGAAATACCCTCGCCAGGCGGCGAGGTCGTGGCCCGGGTGGACCGCGACCAGCGCCGAGATTACCTCGGATGTCACCTCCCGGCCCTGCTGGACCAGGGTGTACAGGCAGTCCTGCGACCGCAGCTCAGCGACATGGGTGTCGGTACGGCCAGAGAAAGCCGCGATCCCCCAGTCGTCGCCGCAGTGCTCGGTGTACCAGGCGCTGTGGGCCCGGAAAAAATTGCCCAGCCCCAGGTGGACGGTCTTCACCGGGGCCGCGGGGCGCCCGTTCTGGGCGCGTAAGAGACGACGCCTGGTCACAGCTTGAACACCTTCCGGGGCTGGGTGGCGACCAGGTCGTGGGCGACTTCCATCGCCTCGTCCTCGGCGAGCCGGTGCTCGACCACCAACTCAGCCAGGTGCGCGCAGTCAAGCCGGCGTGACATGTCATGGCGGGCTGGGATTGACAGGAAAGCCCGGGTGTCGTCGATGAAGCCGGAAGTACGGGTGAAGCCGGCCGGCTCGGTGACCGCCTTCCGGAACCGCCGGATCGCGTCCGGCGCGTCCAGGAACCACCACGGCACCCCGACGTACAGGCTCGGGTAGAAACCGGCCAGGGGGCCGAGTTCGCGGCCGTAGCTGGTCTCGTCCATGGTGAAGATCACCAGGGTGAGGTTGGGATGGGTACCGAAGGCGTTGAGCAGCGGCTGCAATGCCCGGGTAGCCTCCACCGCGATCGGGATGTCGGCGCCCACGTCGGGGCCGTAGCGGCGGAAGGTTTCCCCGTGGTGATTGCGGTAGACCGCCGGGTGCAGGGTCATCACCAGGCCGTCCTCGCAGGCCATCCGGGCCATCTCGAACACCATGGTCCGCCGCAACGCATCACCTTCGGCAGTGCTGAGCTGCCCGCGGCGAGCCTTGGCGTACAGCAGTTCAGCCTCGGCGCGTGGCAGCGGCTCGGTGCCCAAGTCCGCGTGCGAGTGGTCGGACGAGACCGACCCGTTGGCCTTGAAATACGCCCGGCGATTCTCCATCGCCGAAATCCAGCCAGCCCACGTGTCGGTCGACTCACCGCTAACCTGGCCCAGCTTGTCGATCAGCTCGTTCCAGCCGGGCCGGGCCGGTTCTAGGTACCGATCGGGCCGGAAGGTTGGCGCCACCCGGCGCTGGAAGGAGGCGTCGGCGGCCAGCTGCCGGTGGTGACGCAGGTCATCGCAGGGGTCATCGGTGGTAGCGAGGAAATCGATGCTGAAACGGTCCAGCAGCGCCCGGGGCCGGAAGTCCGGTTCCGCAATCCGGGCCGCGATGGTGTCGTAGATCCGGTCCGCGTTCTGCGCGCTTGGACGCTCGGTGACCGCGAAGATGTCGACCAGCACATTCTCGAACCAGTACCGCACCGGGGTACCGCGGAAGACGGCCCAGTGCGCGCAGAAGATCCGCCAGGCTTGACGGGCCTGCTCGGGGCTGATGTCGGTGCCGGGGGGGACTCCCAGATCGGCCAGTGACACCCCCTGGCTGTGCAGCAGCCGGTTCACGTAGTGGTCGGGGCTGAGCAGCAGGCTGGTGGGATCCGACCAGGCGAGGTCCTCAGCGATCCACTGCGGCGGGACGTGCCCGTGCGGCGAGATGATCGGCAGGTCCCGCACCGAGGCGTACAACCGGCGGGTCACCTCACGAGTCGCCGGCTCGGCCGGGAACAGCCGGTCAGGGTGCAGGGAGAGTTCAGCCATGCCGTCATCCAAGCCGGTCCCGCGCCCGGCGACCGGGTTTGCCATGGGTTGCCCGGAGCCGCGGCACGTCGGGGCGGGTCCTGGCCGGCGCGCGAGCAGCAGGTAGATTCCCCGACAGCCCAGGAACGGAGTACGGAGTACCGCATGACTACGCCTATCCCGGTCGACAGCATCGGCGGGCCACACCACCAGGTCAGCGACGCGGACCTGGCCGCCTTCATTACCCGGAATCTGGCCGCGGTGCCCCTCGACGGGCGCACCGTGGTGCTGGTAGTCCCCGACGGGACTCGGTCGATGCCGCTGCCGCTGGTGATGCGGATCGTGTACCGGGCCCTGATCGACCGGGTCGCCTCACTAAGCGCGGTCATCGCGCTGGGTACTCATGCGCCCATGGATCCGGGCCAGATCGAGCGGATGTTCGGGGCCGTACCAGGCGGGCTGGACCAGCTCTACCCGGGTTTGACGATCCGCAACCACGCATGGCACGACCCGAGCCAGATCGTCCAGGTCGGCACCCTGTCGGCTGACCAGATCGAGCAGCTGTCACAGGGCGCGATCCGCCAGGACGTGGCTGTCGAGATCAACCGGCATGTGGTAGAGGCCGACTATGCAATCGTGATCGGGCCGGTCTTCCCGCACGAGGTGGTTGGGATCTCTGGCGGCAACAAGTACTTCATCCCAGGCTGCGCCACCCACGAGATCATCGACCTGTCGCACTGGGTGGGGGCGCTGATCGGGGTCGAGACGATGATCGGCAGCACCGAGATCACCCCGGTCCGGGCGATCATCAACGCCGGTTCGGACCTAATCGACACCGAGAAACTGGCGCTCTGCCTGGTCGTCCAGTCCGGAACTGGGATGGTGGAGGCGGCGGCCTTCGGCACCAGTGAGGACGCCTGGGCAGCGACCGCGCCGATCGCGGCTGAATCTCACATCGTCTACCTCGACCAGCCGGTACAGCGGATGCTGGCGATCATGCCGACCCGCTACGACGACATCTGGACCGCCGCCAAGGGCTGCTACAAGGCGCAGCCGGCGATGGCCGACGGTGGCGAGGTGATCATCTACGCCCCGCATGTCAGCGAGGTCTCTCAGGTGCACCGCGAGATCTACCAGATCGGCTACCACTGCATGGAGTACTTCACCAAGCAGGCCGAGCGTTTCGCCTGGGTCCCGAAAGGGGTCTTAGCCCACTCCACGCATGTCCGCGGCGCTGGCAGCTACGACCCGCAGACCGGGATCGAGCAGAACCGGATCCAGGTCACCTTGGCTACGGGCATCCCAGCCGAGGTCTGCGCCCAGGTGAACCTGGGCTACCGGGACCCGGCAAGCATCGACGTGGCGGCCTGGCAGGCCGACCCGCAGACGATGGTGGTGGAGAACGCCGGTGAGGTGCTGTTCCGGCTGCGCTGAATGGCCCGTCCGCCGCGGCGATCAGCAGGCGGGGGGCGCGGTGGAGCCGCGGACCACCAGCCGGACCGGGACCACGGTCGGCACATCCCCGCGGGGGGTGGCGCCACCGATCATCGACAGCACCTGCCGGATTGCGGTCTCCCCGATCGTCGACAGCGGTGCCGCCACGGTGGTCAACCCGGGGGTCACCAGGTCAGCGGCGAAGTTGTTGTCGAAACCGATCACGCTGACGTCGTCGGGGACCCGTTGACCCATCGCCGCCAGTCCCCGCATCAGGCCCATGGCCATCATGTCGTTGTAGCAGATCACGGCTTTGGCGCCCCGTCTCAGCACCTGGGCGGCGGCGCTATGGCCGGCCTCGACCGTGGGCGGGTTTGGGCCGATCCGATGCTCGTGGATCCGCAGTTCGTACGCGGCTTCCCGGACCGCTAGCCACCGGGTTCCGTTCGCCCAAGCCGTATCCGGACCGGCCAGGTAGAAGAGGTGGCGGTGCCCCAGGCTGGCCAGGTGTTCCACCGCTCGCCGGATGCCGCGCTGCGAATCCGGCACCACACAGGCCAGGCCGCCGACGTGGCGGTTCAGCACCACCACTGGGGTGCTCTTGGAGACGCTACGCAATACGGTGTCGCTGGTCCGGGTGGAGGCGATCACCAGCCCCGAGACCAGGGGGATCACCCGGTTCAGGTTCTCCCGTTCGATCACGTCCGATTCCTGGGTGTCGAGCAGGAGCAGGGTGTAGCCGGCCCGGCCGGCGGCCCGTTCAGCGCCGCGCAGGATCCCGAAATAGAACGGGTTGGTGAGGTCCGAGATCGCGATCCCGATGATCTTGCTCTTGACCGGGTGGATCGGCCGGAAGACCCCAGTGGTGCGGTAGCCGAGCCGGGCCGCCACGGCCCGTACATGGTCGGCGGTCCGGACCGACACCCGACCGGGCCGGGAGAAGGTCCGCGAGACCGTTGACGGCGAGACCCCCGCGGCCTCAGCGACCTCATAGATCGTGGCCGGATGGTCGCCGGCGGCGGCCATTCCGACCTGCTCGTCGTTCACCCTGCCAACTGTACGGCCGCCGCTGCAACACTAGGCAAGAGTCCTTGGGGTGAGACACCGGCTCGTCACTGGACCGCCAACTCGCGGCAACCGGCGCTCAGACGGCAGATTCTGGTTGGATGGGGTCATGACGCGGCCGTTGCCGATCCGGCACGGCTGGCCCGAGCGTGAAGGATCGAGTATGAGCGAGAAGACCGGGACGGCCCAGATCGGCGTCATCGGGATGGCGGTGATGGGCTCCAACCTCGCCCGCAATTTCGCCAACCACGGCTACCGAACCGCGATCTACAACCGAACCTTCGCCAGGACCGAGCAGGTGCTGGCCCAACACCCGCAGGCCGGTTTCGTGGCCTCGCAGTCCCTGGAGGACTTCGTCGACAGCCTGGAGCGGCCCCGCCGGATGGTGATCATGGTCAAGGCGGGCGCTGGCACCGACGCGGTGATCGACGCCCTGATCCCGCTGCTGGAGCCGGGCGACATTGTCGTCGACGGCGGCAATGCGTTCTTTCAGGACACCCGCCGCCGCGAGCAGCGGCTACGCGAACACGACCTGCACTTCGTGGGAGCGGGGATCTCTGGGGGTGAGACCGGTGCCCTGGAGGGGCCCTCGATCATGCCGGGCGGCTCGCAGCATGCGTACGCCCATATCGGCGCGATGCTGGAGGAGATCTCAGCCAAGGTCGGCCCCCAGGCCGAGCCCTGCTGTACCTATATCGGCACCGACGGCGCCGGTCACTTCGTGAAGATGGTGCACAACGGGATCGAGTACGCCGACATGCAGTTCATCGGCGAGGCCTACCAGTTGCTCACCGGCGCCGGGGTGTCGACCGGGGAAGCGGCCGACATCTTCGCCCAGTGGAATACCGGCGACCTGGACTCGTACCTGATCGAGATCACCGCCGAGGTGCTGCGCCAGCAGGACCCGAAGACCGGCCGGCCGCTGGTGGACGTGATCGTGGACCAGGCTGGGATGAAAGGCACCGGCACCTGGACCGTGCAGGAGGCGTTGAACGTGGGGGTCCCGGTCGACTCGATCGCGGCGGCGGTCTTCGCCCGCGCGGTCTCTAGTTCGCCGGACCTGCGCCGTGCCGGGCAGGCCGCGCTGCAGGGTCCCGACGGCATCCGGGTCGACGATGTCCCCGCCTTCGTCGAGGATGTCCGGCAGGCCCTGTGGTGCGCCAAGGTGGTCGCGTACGCGCAGGGGCTGCACCTGATCAAGGTCGCCGCGCAGGACTACGGCTGGACCATTGATGTGGCCGCCTGTGCCCGGATTTGGCGCGGCGGCTGCATCATCCGGGCCAAGCTGCTGAACCGGATCTCCGATGAGTATGCCGCTGCCAACTTAGAGACCCTGCTGGAGGCCCCCTCGATCAAGGCCGAATTGGCCACCGCGCAGGGCGCCTGGCGTCGGGTCGTCGCCAAGGCCACCGAGGGCGGGGTGCCGGTACCCGGCTTTGCTTCGGCGCTGGCCTACTACGACCAGGTCCGGGCGCCGCGGCTGAATGCCGCCCTGACCCAGGGATTGCGTGACTTCTTCGGCGCTCACACCTACCGGCGGGTGGACGCCGAAGGCAGTTTCCACACTCTCTGGTCGGGTGATCGCAGCGAGACCGAGGCCACCGACAGCCACTGACCCTGCCAGTCCGGCCGGGTACCGCGGCCGGACACCCGGTCGTACAGCCGGTACGGCGCGGTAGCGTCGAGGCGTCCTGGGAGGTGTGTGTGGCTGAACCTCAGCTGCGTACGGTGCTGCGGCGCCTGATCTGGCCGATCTATCTGCCGAACGCCCTGTACGCGGCCGGCTCGGCCACGATCGTCCCGGTAGTTCCGCTGCTGGGGCTACGGCTCGGGCTGAGCCCCGCCCAGATCGCGCTGCTCGGGACCGCCTGCGGGGTGCTGACGGTGGTCGGACCGATGCCGATGGGCCGGCTGGTGGCCCGGGTCGGGGAACGAGCCGGGCTGACGCTAGGAGCAGCGGTGGCGATCTGCTCAACGCTGGGCTGTCTCGGCATCGCCTCGTACCCGTCCCGGAGCCGACAGTTCCTGTTCCTGATCTGCATCCTGGCCCTGGCCTTGGCCGACCTGACCTGGGATCTGGGCCGGCAGACCTATCTCGCCGACACCGTCCCGGCCCGGTACCGGGCCCGCGCGATGACCCTGTACGGGGGGACGCTGCGGGCCGGGCGGGTGAGCGGTCCCGCGATCGGGGCCGCCCTGATCCTGGTCTGGGACCTGCGGGCCGCCTTCATCGTGCACCTGCTCGCCGCCGGGATCAGCCTGACCCTGGTGCTGGCCTGTGTCCCGCCTCGATCCCAGGCCGCCACGGCGCCCGGCGCCGATCCTGGTCTGTCTTGGCCCGTGCTGCGTCCGATGCTGCTGGCGGCGACCACGGTCGTCATCCTGGTCGCCTGTCGGACTAACCGGGACCTGCTGCTGCCGCTACTCGGCCACGCGTACGGGCACCGCGCCGCCCTGGTGTCGTTGGTGTTCGCGCTCGGTGCAGCCACAGAACTGGCATTGATGCTGGTCGCCGGGCCGGTGATGGACCGCTTCGGACGGGCCGCGGTCCTGGTCCCCTGCCTGGTGGTGTGCGGCGCGGCGCTGGTGATGTCGCCGCTGGCGGTCAGCCGGGCGGGTTTCTGCGCGATAGCGCTGGTCTTCGCAGTCGGCAACGGGCTCGGCTCGGGGATCAACAAGACCCTGAGCGCAGACCTCACCCCTGCCCACCAGCGCGCCCGCTGGATAGGGCTGTGGAACAGCGTGGTCGGGACAGGGCAGCTGCTCGGCCCTGGCATCATCAGCGCGGTCGCCGCAGCCGGAGTCGCCACCGCCGGGATAGTCACCGGGGCCTTGGCCCTGGCCGGGGCCGGATGGGCGGCGTACTGGGTGCCGCGGCTGGTGCCGGCGCCACGACGTACACCGGATGCCGGGTGACACCGGGCCAACGACAACGGTGTCTCTACCATAAGCCGGGAGAGAAAGGACCCGGATGTCGACGGCTCCCGGCACTGCTCTGGATGACCCTGATTGGTGGCGCCATGCCGTGGTGTACCAGATCTACCCGCGGTCCTTCCGCGACGCCGACGGCGATGGCAACGGCGACATCCGCGGCATGCGCAACGGGCTCGGTCACCTGGCTCGGCTCGGGGTGGATGCGGTGTGGGTCAGCCCCTGGTACACCTCCCCCATGATCGACGGCGGCTACGACGTAGCCGACTACTGCGACATCGACCCGATCTTCGGCAGCCTCGACGACGCCACCGTTTTCCTCGACGAGGCTCACCGGCTCGGGTTGCGGGTCCTGGTAGATCTGGTACCCAACCACTGCAGTGACCGGCACCCACTGTTCCAGCGGGCCCTCGCCGCGGCGCCGGGCTCACCGGAGCGGGACCTGTTCGTCTTCCGCGACGGCCGCGGCGTCGACGGCGGGCAGCCGCCCACCAATTGGGGTTCCCTCTTCGGAGGTTCAATGTGGCAGCAGGTGACCGAGTCCGATGGTCGTCCGGGCCAGTGGTACTGCCACATGTTCGCCCCTGAGCAGCCCGACTGGAACTGGGACAATCCGCAGGTGGTCGCCTTCTTCGACCAGGTGCTGCGGTTCTGGTTCGACCGGGGCGTGGATGGTTTCCGGATTGACGTGGCCGATTCGATGGCGCTCGACCAGACCCTCCCCGACACCAAGCCCGATCCCGCGACCGGTTTCGGCAGCTGGCACAAGGACGTCGGGGCACCGTTTTGGGACCAGCCCGGTGTGGAGACGATTCACCGCCGCTGGCGCCAGATCGCTGATTCCTACGCTGACACCGCCCTCGGGGCGCGGGTCTTCGTCTCCGAGGCGCACCTAGACCCGATCGAGCGGCAGGCGTCGTACGTGGCGGCCGGCCGGTTGCACACCACTTTCAACTTCGACCATCTCTGGTGCGAATGGACCGCTGCTTCCCAGCGGCACATGATCACCCGGACCCTGGCAGCCCACGATGCGGTCGGGGCACCAGCCACCTGGGTGATCGGCAACCACGACGTGCCCCGGCCGGTCACCCGCTACGGGAAACCGGAGACCGGCTGGCCGTTCGACGCCGACGGGCGGGTCGGGCAGCCGAGATTCGCCGAGGACCACCGCCAGTTTCCGACCGACGTTGACCTGGGACGGCGGCGGGCCCGGGCGGCGGCCCTGCTGATGTTCGCGCTGCCCGGGGTCGCCTACCTCTACCAGGGTGAGGAATTGGGGCTGCCCGAGGTCGAGGATCTGCCCGCCGAGGTGCTCCAGGACCCGATCTGGGATCGTTCCGGGCACACCGAGAAGGGTCGCGACGGCTGCCGGGTGCCGCTGCCGTGGTCCGGCACCAAACCTCCGTACGGTTTCGGACCTGGCCCCGGCGAGCCCTGGCTGCCGCAGCCGGCCGGATGGGCCGGTCTGTCGGTCGCCGCCCAGACCGGGGTGACGGGTAGCCACCTCGAGTTGTACCGGGCAGCGCTGGCCATCCGGCATGCCAACCCGGCGCTACGCGATGAGAGGCTGGCCTGGGACGAGGCCAGCGAGCAGCTGCTGTCTTTTTGCCGCGGCGACCGCTTCCGCTGCCTGGTGAACTTCGGGCCCGGGCCGGCGCCGCTGCCAGCCGGTACGGTCCTGCTCGCCTCCGGCGACGTCAGCGACACCATCCCCGGGGACACCGCGGTCTGGCTCGCCACCTGATCTGCCCGCGGCTGCGCCGGCTCGGCGCCGTACGATTCCCGGGTGACGCTGCCCTTCGCCCCGACGCCGGGGGCAGTGGCACTGGCGGTGCTGGCTGCTGTGATCGTGGGAACCTCCAAGACCTCGGTCGGCGGTCTGGGCGCGGCGGCAGTGGCCCTGTTGGCGAATCTGATGCCGGCCAAGGAGTCCACCGCGGCGGTCCTGCTGCTCCTGATTGTCGGTGACCTGGTGGCGGTGCAGATTTACCACACCGACACCGACTGGCGGATGCTGCGGCGGCTGCTGCCGGCGGTGCTGCCCGGGATCGGGCTCGGGGCGGTCTTCTTAAGGCTGGTGCCGCAGTCAGCGATGCGGATGGCGCTGGGGCTGATCCTGATCGTGATGGTGGCGCTGCAGTTGTGGCAGCGTCAACGCCGCCCGACCGCCGGCAGCGACCACGAACTCCACCTCGGCTACGCGGTGGCGACCGGGATCGGGGCTGGTTTTACCACGATGGCCGCCAATGCCGGCGGTCCGGTGATGGCGATGTACCTGCTGGCGGCGCGGGTCGACAAGGCCCGTTTCATCGGCACCGGAGCCTGGTATTTCCTGCTGGTTAACCTGTCCAAGGTCCCGTTCTCCGCCGCGCTCGGGCTCTACCAGGTCTCGACCTTGTGGCTGACGCTGATGCTGCTGCCGGCAGTGCTGGCCGGAACCTGGCTCGGGCGGGTCCTGGCCCGCCGTCTCAGCCAGGTCACCTTCGAACGGCTAACCCTGGTCGCGTCGACCGCAGCCGCGGTCTCGCTGCTGCTGCCCCGCTGAAGCTCAGCTCAGCGTGTACGGCTGCAGCGCAAGCTTCCAGTGGTCGGGCAATGGGACCGGGGTACCGTGCCGGTCTCCGCAGACCACCACGGTCGCCGCGGTCGCGTGCTGATCGCCAGTGACCGGGTCGACCAGGTCGGAGCAGAACACCAGTGAGGTCCGCCCGGCGCTGGCCAGCCCGACCCGGACCAGGTACGGCTCGGTCCGAAACGTCAACGGCCTGCGGTATTCCACGTCCTGGCGCAGCACCAACCACAGGTATTCTCCGGCGGTGGCCGCCGCCCGGCGCATCTCACCGTCGGCACGGCTGGCGAAGACTACTCGGGCCTGCTGGATGTATTCGAAGAAGCAGACGTTGTTGACGTGGCCGTAGGAGTCGATGTCGGACCAGCGGACCCGGATCGGGGCTGCGAAGGCCCGTTCGGTGATCGGCAGCCGGATCAGGTCCCGCAGCGGCTCGGCTGGCTCCACCTGGTCGCGGAACCAGGCCCGCTCGGCTCCGCTCAGCCGCCGTACCCGCTGCTCGGTGAGGTCGTACGGGCAGAGCCGGGTCCGGGCCCGGGCGCAGCAGCGCCCCTGGTGGTGCAGCCGGTAGCCAAGTTCGATCTGGGCGCCGCCGCAGCTCAGGACTGCCACGTCGACCAGTACCGGCTCGTCGCGGTATTCGATCGGCGCCAGGTACTCGATCTGGTGTGAGACGACCACCATTCCGCCGCCCAGCAGGTGGCTGACCGGGCTGCCGAGCAGGAAATCGGCCCGGGCCTCCTGCAGGTAGTCGATGAAGCGGGCGTTGTTCACGTGGCCCTGCGCGTCCAGGTCTCCCCAGCGCAGCGGCACCTCCACATGGCGTCCCATCGGCTACTGCGGGTCGGCGACGAACAGGGAATCCACCAGCTCCCGGTGAGCGTCAATCACCTGCTGGCGGCGTAGCTTCATGTTGGGCGTGACCGACCCGTCGGCCACCGTCAGTTCGTGGTCCAAGATCGCAAAGGTCTTCACCGTCTCCCAGCGTTCCAGTCTGCTGTTGGCGCGTGTCACAAAACGTTCGATCGAAGCCCGAACCTTCGGCATCTGGGACAGCTCGGCGTACGAGGCGTCGGGGAAACCATGCCGCTCCCCCCAGCGCCGCAGCAGATCCGGGTCGAGCACCAGCAGCGCCGCGATGTACTTCTGCCCGTCGCCGACGGCGACCGCCTGGGACACGTACGGGACGTTGGCCACGATCGCGCCTTCCACCTTCTGCGGCGCCACATATTTGCCGCCGGAGGTCTTGAGCAGGTCTTTCTTGCGGTCGGTGATCCGCAGATAGCCGTCGGCGTCGACCTCGCCGAGGTCGCCGGTATGGAACCAGCCGTCGGCGTCTAAGACCTCGGCGGTCAGCTCGGGGGCGTCGTGGTATCCGCGCATCACGACCGGCCCCCGGACCAGCACCTCGCCGTCTTCGGCGATCCGGTATTCGATCCCGGGGGTCACCGGCCCGACCGTGCCCATCCGGGGCCGGCCCCAGTGGTTGACGAAGGTCACCGCGCTGGTTTCTGTCATCCCGTAGCCCTCGACGATCAGCAGCCCGGCGGCGTAGAACCATTCCTGCACCTGGCGCGACATCTTCGCCGCCCCGGACACCATGAACTTCATCCGCCCGCCCAGGCGCTGCTGAAGTTTGGAGAAGACCAGCCGGTTGGCGATCGCGTATTTGATCGCCAGCGACCGCGGCATCGGACGGCCCTCGAGCCGGTACGGGATCGACGCCTTGCCCTGGTGGAAGGCCCAGGCCGCGATCCGGCCCTTGAGCCCCCGCGAGGTGGCCCCGGTCAGAACC
Source organism: uncultured Propionibacteriaceae bacterium (assembly GCA_938046585.1). GTDB lineage: Bacteria > Actinomycetota > Actinomycetes > Propionibacteriales > Propionibacteriaceae > Fen-668. The sequence continues at coordinate 102,163 of CALIWR010000006.1, forward strand.
GCTACCCGGACCTTCTCGTAGATCCGAGGCGCACCACACATGAAGGTCGGCCGGATCTCAGCCAGGTTGGGCACGATCCGATCCAGCCGCCCGTCGACCGCGGTGCAAAAGCCAATCTGAAGCTGGATCACGGTCAGACAGTTGCCGAAGACGTGCGACAACGGCAGCCAGAGGAACTGCAGGTCATCGTCGGCGACCAGCCCGATCGAGTCGACTGCCACCGCCAGGTAAGTCCAGGCCTGGTGGGTGAGTTCCACTCCCTTCGGCCGGCCAGTAGTGCCCGAGGTATAGATCAGGGTGGCCAGGGTGTCAGGGCCGGTGGTGTCGGTGGCCTCGCGGACCGCGTCGGGGTGCTGGCGTAGGTGTTCGCGGCCCTGCTCCAGCAGGTCGGCCCAAGCCAGAACCCGTTCACCGTCACCTTCGCCGTCGAAGACCACGATCGTGGCCACCTGCTGGTTCAGCTCGGCATGGCTGGTGATCTTGGCGACTTGTTCGGCATTCTCGGCGAACACCACTGTGGCGCCAGAGTCGCTGAGGATGAAGGCCACATCCTCGTGGGTGGTGTTCGGGTAGATGGTGGTCACGGCCCCACCGGCCACGTTGACCCCGTAGCTGGCCAGGATCCACTCGATCCGGGTGCTCGAGGCGATCGCGGTGCGCTGCTCAAAGCCCAATCCTAGGCTCAGCAGGCCAGCGGCGACAGCGTCGCAGAGGTCGCCCACCTGGGCCCAGGTGTACGTCTGCCAGGACCCGGCCTGATCCGGGTACCGGAAGGCCGAACGGGTCGGCGTCAGGTCAACGCGGCGGCGCAGCAGCGCCCCCACCGAGCTCGCGCATTGCGACAGGATGGTCTCGCGTACGCCCATCAGTTCCAGGCCCCCTCCGCCGTGGTGTCTCGCCGAATTGTGGCAGATCGTTCCCGTTGTAGCATCAGCACGTGAGGGCCGAAGAACCGCGATGGCTGTCGGCCGAGCAGCAGCAGATCTGGCGATCCTGGCTGCTGGCCCGCGACCGGATCGACCGGGTGCTGGATGCTGATCTGCGCCCGCACGGCTTGGATTTGGCAGAGTACGAGATCCTGGTCAGGTTGTCTGAAGCGCCTGAGCGCCGGCTGCGGATGAGCCAACTCGCCGACCAGGTACACCAGTCCCGGTCCCGGCTGACCCACACCATCGCGCGAATGGAGACGGCCCTGCTGGTGCGCCGCGAGAAGACCGCCAGCGACGGGCGCGGGGTGGTGGCGGTGCTGACCGACGCTGGGATGGACCTGCTGATCCAGGTAGCGCCGGCGCATGTGGCCTCGGTCCGGCGGGTCTTCGTCGATGCGGTCGACCCAGGCGATTTCGTGGCTGTCGGGCGAGCGATGCGGGCGGTGCTCGCCGCCGATCCGGATCCCGGCGCCAGGCCGCCTGACCAGCCCAACTGAGTGGCGTATCCACTGATCAGGTCGACCACCCGTCCCCGGTTCAGAGACGAGGTTGACGCCGGTTCCGGCTGGTTCAGCGGGTGAGCTTACGGTGGGTGGCACGGTGCGGCCGGGCCGCCTCGACCCCCATCCGGGTCACCTTGTTCTCCTCGTAGTCAGCAAAATTGCCTTCGTACCAGAACCAGGCAGCTGGGTTCTCCTGGTCACCTTCCCAGGCCAGGATGTGGGTGGCGACCCGGTCCAGGAACCACCGGTCGTGGGAGATCACCACAGCGCAGCCGGGAAACTCCAGCAGCGCGTCTTCCAGCGACTGCAGGGTCTCCACATCAAGGTCGTTGGTCGGCTCGTCGAGCAGGATCACGTTGCCGCCCTGTTTCAGGGTGAGGGCCAGGTTGAGCCGGTTCCGCTCACCACCGGAGAGCACCCCGGCCAGCTTCTGCTGGTCAGGGCCCTTGAACCCGAACGACGCCACGTACGCCCGCGACGGCATTTCAAAGCTGCCGACCTTAATGTGGTCGAGCCCGTCGGAGACCACCTCCCAGACGTTCTTGGCCGGGTCCAGCCCGGTACGGCCCTGGTCAACGTAGCTAAAGGAGACGGTCTGGCCGACCTTAATCTCGCCTGCATCAGGTTCCTGCTCGCCGACCAGCATCGTGAACAGGGTGGTCTTGCCGACCCCGTTGGGGCCGATCACTCCGACAATTCCGGCTCGGGGCAGGGTGAACGAGAGGTTGTCGATCAGTACCCGGTCGCCGAAGCCCTTGGTCAGGTTAGTGGCCGAGATCACGTCGGCGCCCAGCCGCGGCCCGGCCGGGATGTTGATCTCGGCCAGGTCCAGTGCCCGGCTCCGTTCGGCCTCGGCGGCGAGTTCCTCGTAGCGGGCCAAACGGGCCTTGTTCTTCGCCTGGCGAGCTTTCGGGTTTTGGCGTACCCATTCCAGTTCCCGTTCCAAGATTTTGGCCCGTTTGGCGTCCTTCTTGCCCTCGATCTGGAGGCGGGATTTTTTGGTCTCCAGGTAGGTGGAGTAGTTCCCCTCGTACGGGTGGAGCTTGCCCCGGTCCACCTCGCAGATCCAGCCGGCCACGTTGTCGAGGAAGTACCGGTCGTGGGTCACGGCGAGCACCGCGCCCGGGTAATTCTTGAGGTGGCCTTCGAGCCAGTTGACGCTCTCCGCGTCGAGGTGGTTGGTGGGTTCGTCGAGCAGTAGCAGGTCGGGCTGCTGCAGCAGCAGCTTGCACAGCGCCACCCGGCGCCGCTCACCGCCCGACAGCACGTCGACCACCTGGTCTGGGTCGGGGCAACGCAGCGCGTCCATGGCCTGCTCCAGTTGCGAGTCGAGATCCCAGGCGTTGCGGTGGTCCAGCTGCTCCTGCAGTTCCCCGGCCTCGGCCATCAGTGCGGCATCGTCGTCGCCGCCCATCAGCCCCCAGATCTCGTTGAACCGGTTGACCATAGCCTTGGTCTCGGCGACTGCTTCCTCGACGTTCTCCAGCACGGTCTTGCCGGCAGTCAGCGGCGGTTCCTGGAGCAGGATCCCCACCGTCGCCTCCTTGGCCAACACCACGTCACCGTTGTTAGGCCGCTCCAGCCCGGCCATGATCTTCAGTAGGGTGGACTTGCCTGCCCCGTTGGGCCCGACTACACCGATCTTGGCGTCGGGGAAGAATGACATCGTGACGTTGTCGAGGACCAGTTTCTCCCCGAGGGTCTTGCGGACGTTGTGCATCGTGAAGATGAACTCAGCCATGCGTGTGGGCGCTCCTCGTGCCTGTGCGTGGTGGATGGACCGGGCCTGGGCTCACCGGTCGGACGATGAACCATGATAGTGCCCGCCAGGTTTTCTGCTCCGATCCGTGGGACCAAAGCCCTTGACCGGCCCCTCTCGACGGCACGGGTATCTGCGGCGGCGTAGCCTTCCGCGCATGTCCAGCGAGGTTGCTGCCCACGGTTCACGGTGGCGGCGGTGGCTGCCGGGGCTGGCGGTGCTGTTGGGCTATCGGAGGGCTTGGCTGCGTGGTGACCTGCTGGCCGGGGTCACGGTCGCCGCGTACCTGGTGCCGCAGGTGATGGCGTACGCGGCGGTGGCCGGGCTTCCGGCCCAGATCGGGCTGGTCTCCTGCATCGGCCCCTTCCTCGGGTATGCGCTGCTCGGCAGTTCTCGTCAGCTTTCGGTCGGCCCGGAGTCGACGGTGGCACTGATGACCGCCGCCGGGGTCGGGGCCATGGTGGAGGTGGTCGGCCCCGACCGGTACGCCGAGGTGGCGGCCCTGCTGGCGGTCACGGTCGGCCTGGTCTGTCTGCTGGGTTTTCTCGGCAGGCTGGGTTTCCTGGCTACTTTCCTGTCGCGCCCGGTGCTGATCGGCTACCTCGCCGGGGTGGCGGCGCTGATGGTGATCGGCCAGCTGGGCACCACTTTAGGAATCCAGGTCACCGGGGCGACAACCGCCGAGCAGCTGATGAGCCTGGCCCATCAGCTGGGCCGGGTGGACCTGGCGACCGTGGTGCTGTCGGGCACGGTTCTGGTGGCGCTGCTGGTATTGCGACGCCTGGCACCGTCGTGGCCTGGCCCGCTGTTGGTGATCGTGGCTGCATCCCTGGTGGTCTGGCTGATCGGGGCGCAGCGGCTAGGGATCAGCCTGATCGGTTCGCTGCCGCCCGGCCTGCCCGCACCTCGGATCCCTAGCGCCGCGGGGATTCCGTTGGCGTTGCTGGTGCCGGCTGCGATCGGGATCGGCCTGGTGAGCTATTCCGACAACATCCTCAACGGCCGGGCCTTTGCCGATCCGGACCTGGACTTGGACCCCACCCAGGAGTTTCTGGCGCTCGGTGTGGCCAACCTAGCGGCCGGGGTCAGCCAGGGTTTCCCGGTCAGCAGCAGCAGTTCGCGGACCGCGCTCGGCGATGCCATGGGCAGCCGCACCCAGCTGCATTCCCTGGTCGCAATCGGCGCCATCGTGGCCACCGTCTACCTGCTGGGGGACGGCTTGGCCCAGTTCCCGTCCGCGGCCCTCGGTGCGGTAGTGGTCTACGCCGCGATCCAGCTAGTCGATCTCGGCGAGTGGCGCCGGGTCGCCCGGTTCCGGTTCAGTGAGGCGCTGTTGGCGGCGGCGACGGCCCTGGTCGTGATCTTTGTCGGGGTGCTGGCCGGGATCGGGATCGCGGTCGGCCTGTCCGTACTCGATCTGCTGCGGCGGATGGCCCGCCCCCATGACGGGATCCTCGGCTATGTGCCCGGTCTAGCCGGGATGCATGACATCGACGACTATCCCGGCGCCGCCCAGGTGCCCGGGATCGTGGTCTACCGGTACGACTGCCCGCTCTTTTTCGCCAATGCCGACGATTTTCTGGCCCGGGCCAACCGGGCTGTGGCCGAGGCGGCGGGGCCGGTGCGCTGGTTTTTATTGAACGCCGAGGCGATCGTCGAGATCGACCTCACCGCGGTCGACGCCCTGGAACGGCTGCGCCAGGACCTGGCTGCGCGGGGAACCCAGTTCGCTATGGCCCGGGTGAAGCAGGACCTGCGGATCCAGCTCGAAGCCGCCGGCTTTGTGGACCGGGTCGACAGTGAACGGATCTTCCCGACCCTGCCCACCGCGATGGCGGCTTATGCCCGCTGGGTCGACACCCACCACGACATCCACTTGGATCTCCCGCCGGGGGCGGTCCATCCCCCAGCAGACGAGGGCTGATCCGAGCCGGCGGCTGTCCTGGTGGTGTTGGCTGGCCTGTTGTGGGCAGGCGGTGGGGCGATACTGACGAGGCATGCCGCCATAAAATGAAAAAGTGCATCCTGGCCATAACATTATTGGAAAGATTACAATCAAATCGAGGAGTTCATACGCTCCTTCCGGCATCCGCGTGGCACGCCGCGACTGTTCTGATTAACAGGGAAAATGGCCACGTACCCCCGCCGCCGGGCATGGAAGATGAGCCGTGGGAATCATCCGACTGTGGCTATATCTATCAGAAACTCCTCAAGCAGCGGTGTGTCGGGTACACGATGACCGCCACCGCGCACTGGAGCGTCACCTGGGCCGTATTAGGTAAGACCGGAACCATCCCCGTGGCCACGACCGCAACCACACGCCTACCGATCACCGAAACACAGTCACTCAACGTCGACCCAGACGAATACGACGACCCAGACCAGTACGAATACGTCGAGCCCGACGACCCCAACGAGCCCGCAAATAGCACGTCAGCCTGCCCACGCCGCACATCAACACCCCCGACTCCCACCCCGACCCCGACCAGCCAACCGGCCCCGATGAGTCAGCCGACCCCGACCAGCAAGCCAACCCCGACCAGCAAGCCAGGCAGCAAACCCAGCTAGCCGGGCTGTGGTGGTTGAGCACGCCAGGCTCGGGTGCTCAACCACCACGGGGAGGAACGGCCGGCTCGGATAGACGGGGCCCAATCCGGGTGATCTGCTGGTGCGCGATACCACACTCGCTGGTCGCTACCCGGCCCGCGACGCAGGAGTTTGCGTCGCCTGCTCATCATCGGCCGATTCCAGGTCACGGCGGGGTGCCTTGTGGAAGACGCTGGTCCCCCGATTCAGGTCGTGACCGACCACGTCAGCTTGCAGCACCAGCCGCTCGTGCTGGGTTCCCTGCTGGTCGACCCAGCGGTCGGTCCGCAGCCGGCCAGCGACCACCACCGCATCACCGCGCTGCAGGCTGGAGGTCACGTGGGTGGCGAGCTGCCGGAAACAGACCACCGTTAGCCAGGTGGTCGGCCCGTCCTGCCAGCCGCCGTTCTCAAGACGGCGCCTCGGGGTGCTGGCGATCCGGAAAGATGCCCTGCTCGAACCCGATGCCAGGATCCGGTGGTCGACCGGGCCACCGACATAGCCCGACATCTGAACGTAGGTTTCCATCATCGTTATCTCCTCGCTCTGGGAAGCCTCACCCTCCACCATGGGCGTCCCGGGCCGTGATCAGCCACCGAATCAGTTCAGCTGTGGACAACACGTGTTGTCGTCCTCTGCTGTGGACAACAGGGGAGGACCGACGCTGAGGCATCGGCCCGCACCGAGGCCTGGAGGCCTTCGGTTGTAGACACCACCTGCCCGGCCCCGCCGGCCGGGTGTGAGGCCGTTAGCGGGTCGGGATTCGGCGCAGCGCCGCCTGGGCCTGCTTTCGACGTTCCAGTTCCGCGTTCACCGGCGCCACCACGTACTGCTGGGTGATCTGGGCGATCGCCCTGGTGAGGACCCGCTCGGCGCGGGCGGCTCGCGCTCGGGCGCCGATCTCAACCCCGACCCGGCTTAGCCCTGCGATCAGCAGCCCAGCGGCCAGCCCGCCCAGCGCCAGCACCGTCGGCAGCCCGAACCGGCCGACCCTAGGTACTGGCAGCGGCGGCAGCGCCAGGTACGCGGTCAACACCATATTCGCCAACAACCAGCCGGCCCCGACCAGCGTCGCCAACAGCACCAGCCACTGCAGCACCCGGACCACAGCCCACCAGCCGTGGCCCCGGTCGGTGGCCAGATCAGCGGTAGCGATCGCCCGGTCCAGATGGTCGGGCAGCAGCCGCTCCTCCTGCCGACAGGCCCGATCGATTGCATCCTGCCAGCCTCGCGGCAGCTGCTCGCCGGTATCGGCGGCCAAGGCCCGCACGGCGCTGTCGACCCGGGCCTTGGCCACGCCCTGCGCGGCCGGTAGCGAGGTCCGGTTCACCCGGGCCGGCTCAACCGCCGGCTGTCTGCGGCCCACCACCTGGTCCAAGTGCAGGGCTCGTAGCGGGTCAGGCCGGAACCTCGCTAACCAGGCCAGCAGCGGCCAACCGGTGGCCAACCCACCCCGATGCCGCCAGGCCTTCTTGACCGCCTCGACTACCACCGGCGCCCCGGCCGCCACCGCCAAGACCTGGTTCAGGCGGCTGATCCGGCGCCGGGAGACACCGTCGACCGAGGCGTCGCCGATCTCGGGGCGCAGCGCCGCGGCAGCATCAGTCAGGTCGCCGCAAAGCCGCCGGGCGGCGGTCTGCTTACTACGCAGCAGCGTCAGCAGCGCCGCCCGCAGCTCGTCGATCCCCTCGCCGGTGGCGGCCGAGACAGCCAGCAGCCGGGCCTGCTGCAAGCCCTCGGAGTCCAACAACCGACGCAGGTCAGCTAGCATCAGGGCCCGCTGGTCCGCTGCTACCCGGTCGATCTGATTGAGAACCACCAGCATCACATCAGCGTGGGCCGCCAACGGTCGCAGGTAACCATGGTGCAGAGCTGCGTCGGCGTACTTCTGCGGATCAACCACCCAGACGAACTGGTCGACCAGTCTCACCATCCGGTCTACGATCTCGCGGTGCTGCTGTTGGGTGGAGTCGTGGTCGGGCAGGTCCACCAACACCAGCCCGTCTAGCTCCGCAGCGCCAGTCACCAGGTGGCGGCGCGGCACATCCAACCAGTCCAGCAGCCCGGGCTGCTCGTCACCGAAACTTGCCGCCATCGCCGACGAGGTGGTCGGCCGCCGTACGCCCGGCTCGGCCAGCGTGGTCCCCGAAACCGCGTTAAACAGGCTCGACTTGCCCGAACCGGTGGACCCCGCGATCGCGACGATGGTGATGTCGCCGGAGAAGGCAAGCCGTCCATCGACGTGAGCGAGGACCGCCTCCACCTGGGCCTCGATCTCAGGATCGATCCGACCCTGGGCCTGCTCCAAGGCCTGCCGCAGCGCTGCCAGAATGTCCGGCAGCGGGGTCTTCGACGATCGGGCCACCGTTACTCCCCTCGCTCCACGACCTCGGCCTCGACCACCTCGGCCGCAGGGTCATACACCTGCTGCAGGGTGACTGGAGCCGGCCGCGGACCGGCTTCGAGGGCCGGTTCGGTCTGCGGCTGCAACGCTAACCGGTGCAATTCCCGGTCACGGTGCTGGGCGACCTGGTCGGTTGCCGATCGGATCCGCCCAGCCTGCTCAGCCGACACCCGCGCCGTGCCGAGGACCGCGTGGAACCGGGCCAGCTCGGCGCTGAACAGCCCCTCCACCCGGGCATCCAGGTCCTGCTTAGTACGGGTAGTGAGCCGACGGACGGCATCCTCGCCGAAGACCGCCTCCAACACCCGCTGGGCGAGGATCGCGGTGCCGCCCGCGACCCCAACTTCGGCGCCGACCAGGCCCCCGGTTTGGGAGAAGACCACCAGCATCAACGCCACCCCGACCCCGTTGACCCCGAAAGCCGCGATCCGGGCCTGCCGGCGTTTGCCGCGACCCTCGTCACTGACCAGGTCCAGCACGTCACCTTGCCATTCCCGGATCGCCCGGGCCGCCCGCAACGGATAGTCCGCCGAAGCCCGACGCAAGTCACCGGCGGCCTGCTCCAGCAGCGCCCGGCCGGCCGGATTAGCCCGCCAGGCGATCTCGGCCCGCTCGGCGGCCTTCTCCCCTTCCTCGCGCAGCAGCGCCTCCAGGCCGGAGCCGACCGCGACCTCGACCTTGTCAGCCCCCTTCGGCACTCCCCGCACAGCCGCCCAGATCCGGTCCCGCAGCCAGCCGATCCGCTGCTCCACGGCACGGAAAAAATCGCCAGTACCGACGAAATCGTGCCAACGCCCCAGCACCTCGCCGCGCAGCAAGGTGCCGTCCTGGGTCTGGACCTGGACGCTGCGGATCGCCTCGGCGTACGCGGCGTCCGCGTCTTGACGCAGCTGGTCGAGGACCGCGACCTGGTCATCGACCGCCTGGGCGATATCCGGGGCCTGCCGCAGCAGCGAGCCGACCGCCCCGTCCAAGGTCTGCATCACCACCCGGGCCCGGGTGTGCTGGTCAGCGGCCAGCGCCGCCAACCAGCCACGGATCGGGGAGACCGCGGCGGCAGGCAGCATCCCGTCGGCGTCAACGGTGGTCTCGGGGACCGCGAACAGCGGCGACTCCGCCAACCCGCGTTCAGTCATCATCTGGCCTAGATGCGCCGGCACCTCGGCCATCGCCGCAGGTGGCACCCGGTCCACGACCACCGCCACCGCGGCGCTCCGATCGACCGCCGCCTGCAGGTACTCCCAGGGCACCGCGTCGGCGTACCGGGCGGCCGAGGTCACGAACAGCCACAGGTCGGCAGCCGACAGCAACTGCGCCGCGAGCTTGCGATTGCCTTCCACCACCGAATCAATGTCGGGGGCGTCCAGGATCGCCAGGCCCTGCGGGATCGTCGGCTCGGCCACCAGCTGCAGCGACCGGGTGTCGTTGCTGGACACCTGGGAGCGGATCAGCCCGGGCAAAATCCGGTCATCGACGAACCATCGGGCGTCGTCCGGGTGGTGCACCAGCACCGGTGATGTGGTGGTCGGCCGGATCACGCCCGGACGGGTGACCACCCGTCCGATCAGCGAATTCACCAGCGTCGACTTTCCAGCGCCAGTGGAGCCGCCGACCACGGTCAGAAGAGGCGCCTCAATCCGCTGCAGCCGAGGCAGCACGTAGTCGTCCAGCTGTTTGGCGAGGTCCCGGGCGGCCAGGGCACGGTGCGCCGCGTGCGGCAGCGGCAACGGAAGCCGGGCCGCGATCAGCGAATCCCGCAGTTCGCTCAGTGCGGCAACCAGTGGACTCGCCATGGATTCTCCTCAGACTCGGGGCGGCCCCCAGTTCGGGTTCACAGCCGAGTAGATCGGCCCGGACGATCGTAGCGGCGCCGCCGCCGATCCGCTGGGCGCCGGGACCTGCCCGCTGAGCCCGGCCGGGCCGGGGAACTGCGGCGGCTGCCAGGCCTCGGCCTTGCCGGGACGGCGCCACGGCAGGTACAGCCGCCGGCCGGTGGTGTCGTCGAGGGCGCCCTGATCACGCAGCTCTCGGATACGAGCCAGCAGCTCCCGCTCTCGCCACAGCCCGGCGGCGTCGACGATCCCCCGGGTCATCGCATCCCGCAGATACGCGAGTTCGGTAACAGCGCGGATCAGCCGGAAGGTGGCGATCACATTGCCCCACCACAGGGACACCACTACCAGCCAGAGCCGGCGGAAAAGTTTCGAGAAACGCAGCGGGTATTCGCGAGGCAGCCACCCCATCACCACGTAGTCGACCAGCCGCTGCCGGATCAGACGGCCTTCTCGAATCACCTGGTAGATCCCGTGCCCGACCGCGATCACCAGTATCGGCAGCGCCACAGTGAAGTAGATCATCATCTGCTGGCGTTGGTTAGCCAGGCTGGCGACGGTGTTGAACAGCATATGCAGCAGCGCGGCCAGCAGATACCCCGCCAGCGGGGCCACCACCCGCACCACCTTGCTGCGAGAACGGATCCCGATCGCCACCCCGAGCCCGATGAGGCAGGTGAACAAGGGGTGGCCGAAACTGGTCCACAGGCCCCGCAGCTCCACCAGTTTCTGGACTGCGGCCTCCGCATTGCCGGTGCTCTGGGAGTAGCTGCCGTACACGATGGCGCGGGCGTAATAGACGATGTTCTCGCTGAAGGCGAAACCGACCGCCGACAACCCGGCCAGCGACAACGTGCTCAGTTTGCTGGTCAGCCGCTGCCGGTCCAAGAAAGCGATCAGGAAGAGCACGCTGGCCTTGAACGCCTCCTCGACGAAGGGGGCGATGAAGATCGCGGCCCGGGCCCCGGCAAGCTGATTGCCGTTGTCGTCCAGGGCCAACCGCTCAGCAGCCCAGCTGTTCACCACCAGCGACAGACAGGTGGCGACCGACCCTCCCCAGCCCACGGCCAGCAACCACAGCAGCAGCCGCTGCGGACGCCACCGGTCGAGGAGCAGGAAGACCACGGCCCAGCCCGCCAGGGTCGGCAGGGCGTACCCGGCAGCGGTCCACAAGGCGTCGGAGTTGAGCCCAGGAATGGTGCCGCCCTCGACCTGCCGGTCAGGGCTCAAGATCACGTACATCCGTACCACGGCGGCCAGAAAACCCAGCGTCAACACCAGGCTGGCCCACAACCACCGGCTCCGTAGCAGCTGCTGAGACCAGGGCTGCCCCTCGGTGGTAGTGATGCCGGAAAGCCGCCGGTAACGCGCAATACCCGGTACGTCGGTCCTCACAGCATCGGCCATGCCTGCCAGGGTACTGGCGGGCGAAGACCGCCGCGTACCGGTGAGCCCGCGCCCCAGGGAGGACTCGAACCTCCGACCGTCGGATTAGAAGTCCGCTGCTCTGTCCAGCTGAGCTACTGGGGCGGGTCTGACGCTGTCAGTGTACGGCGACCGGTCGCCGGGCCAGACAGTGGTGACTGCTCGGCTGCCCGCGACCTCAGTCCAAGAATTCGGCCGGGTTGCTCTGGCTGAGGATCCGGGCGAACCGTTTCGGGTCGGCGACCAGGTCGGCCAGCAGCGCGGCAATGCTGTCGAGGGTTGCCCGGTCGCGGGCCTCAGCGACGCAGGCAGAGTCGTCGGAGTCGAAGGTGAACCGTACCTTCAGGTCGGGGGCCTGCTGCTGTACCAGGACCCGGATCACCCCTTCCCAGAAGTAGCCGTCCGGTTCCAGCCCGGCCTGCGCCGCGACGGACTCGACGTCACCGGCGGGCACGATCAGCGCGTACCCACCCGACCTGGTCACGACCTCTGATTGCATACCGATCAGGCTAGAACAGAAACTCCTGCCTGGGCCGGGGTTCCGTTACGCTGCCCCGGTGGAAGAACTCGTCTGGGTCGACTGTGAGATGACCGGGTTGGACCTGGTCGGTGACGCGCTGATCGAGGTGGCAGTCCTGGTCACCGATGGCGACCTGAACGTGCTAGGCGACGGCGTTGATGTCGTGATCCGCCCGCCGGCGCAGGCGCTCGCGGCGATGGGTGAGTTCGTCACCCAGATGCACCAAAACTCCGGGCTGCTGGCGCTGCTCGATACGGGCATGACCTTGGCCGAGGCCGAACAGCAGGTGATGGCTTACGTCACCGAACACGTCCCCGACGCCCGCAAGGCGCCACTGGCGGGTAACACGATCGGCACCGACCGGGCCTTCCTGGCCCGTGACCTACCCACCTTCGAGGCGTACGTCCACTACCGCAACGTGGATGTGTCCAGCTTCAAGGAATTGGCTAAACGTTGGTATCCCCGGATCTACTACGGCTCCCCCGCGAAGTCCGGCAACCATCGCGCCCTGGCCGACATCCAGGAGTCGATTGAGGAATTGCGCTACTACCGCGATGCGATGCTGGTCCCGGTGCCCGGGCCAGACCGCGACCAATTGGCCAGGATCGCCGCCCGCCACCAGGGCGCGCTTACCGGCGCCACCGTCGCCTCGGCCACATCGCCTGATACCTAACGAGTGGTGGCCGGCGTCCAGGTCCGCTACGATGAGCGGCGCACCGGCGGCTGCGCCGTACGGGCATGGTGGGTATAGCTCAGCTGGTAGAGCATCTGGTTGTGGTCCAGAGGGTCGCGGGTTCGAGTCCCGTTACTCACCCTGATCGCTGGCCGTAAGCCTCAGGCGTACGCGTCGCCTGCCTGACGGCGGACTTCGGCCACCAACTGTTTGATCCGCTCGGTCTGGTCGAGCGGACAAACTAGCGTGATGGCGCCGCTGGTCACCACCACCGTGTCGTGGAGGCCGACCACCGCCACCAGGCTGCCGTCGGGGCCCCGGTTCACGATCAGGTTGTCCGAACTGTCCAGCAGCACCGCCTCGCCGTCCACCGCGTTGCCGTCGCGCTGCGGCAGGTGCTCGGCCAGGGCCGCGAAGCCGCCCACGTCAAACCAGTCGATCGGCAGCCTCACCGCTACCACATGCGCCGACGCCCGGCCCTGGGAGACCGGCTCCATGACCGCGTGGTCGACGCTGATCCGCGGCAGTGTGGGATAAATCTCGCCCAAACGGCTGGGGTCTGCGGCCAGAGCAGTGACCCCCTCGTACACCTGCGGCTGCAAGCTGCGCAGCTGTTCCAGCAGGGTCGCCGCCCGCCAGACGAACATCCCCGAATTCCACCAGTAGTCCCCGCTGGCCAGGTATCCGGCGGCGGTCACGGCGTCGGGTTTTTCCTGGAACCGGGTGACCGCGAAGGAGTTGGCGAAACCTGCCAGAGGCTCGCCGCGGCGCAGATACCCGAAGCCGGTATGCGCCGTGGTAGGCACCACCCCGAACGTGACCAGCGCGGTCGGGTCCTGTTCGGCGACCCGGTACGCCTCGTCCAAGGCCTCCTGAAAAGCGGGCACCGGGCGGATGATGTGGTCGGCGGTGAGTGTCGCCACCACTGCCTCCGGGTCACGGCGGGCCAATACCGCCGCCGGCCAGGCCACCGCGTTCAGTGAATCCCGACCAACCGGCTCCCCGAGCAGATTCTCGGCCGGCAGCTCCGGCACCTCGGACGCCACCAGATCCAGGTAATCGGCCCCGGCACAGACCAGGATCTGGGCGTCCGGGACCATCCCCTGCACCCGCTGGTACGAGATCCGTAGCAGCGAGGTCTGGTCCACCAGCCGCAGCAGTTGCTTGGGCATTCCCTGCCGCGACAGCGGCCACAGTCGGGTTCCGGCACCGCCAGCCATGATCACCACGTAGCGCATGTCAGTCACACTATCCGGATGACCACGATCCCTGCCGCTCTACGCCACCGCGTCCGTCGCGACGGTGCCCGGCCTCTGCTCACCTTCTACGACCTCGACGCTGGCACCCGGACCGAGTTGTCTGCCATCACCTTCGCCAACTGGGCCGACAAGACCGCGAATCTCCTCGTCGGCCTCGATGTCGCACCAGGCGACCTCGTCGCCCTTCCCCTGGCCGAGACCGACCCCGGCCACTGGGTCACCCTCGCCATCACCGCCGGCGCCTGGCAGGCCGGCGCGACCATCGTCGCCCACGACCACCCCGACGCCGCCGTCACCGTAATCGGGCCCGCCGACCCTCGAATCCACGACGGCAGCCCCGGCACCATCCTCGCCTGTTCTCTGCACCCGCTCGGTTTCGGCTTCGCCGAGCCGCTCGCCGCTGACGTCATCGACGTGTCTATCGACCTGCGCAGCCAGCCCGACCAGTTCTCCCCGATCCAGGTCGACGACCACAGCCTCGCCTGGACCGATCACCACCGCAGCCTCAGCCACGCCGACCTGGCCCAGACTCCTCCGACCCCAACCCGTCGCTTGATCCGCCCCGGCACCGGCTGGCCCACCCTCCGCGATGCCCTGGTCGCGCCCCTGCTCGGCAACGGTTCCACGGTCATCGCCGTCGGTACCGGGAACCTTGATGCGATTCGTCGCGCCGAACGCGTCACCGGATAAGCCGGCATGCTGGCGGACGGGCACGGCTCAGCGGCGGCTGCGGCGCCGCCCGGTACGGGTGCCCGCCGCGGCGGACCGCGGCCGGCTCTGGCGCTGCGAGCCGGCTTGAGCGGGCGGGGTGGACTGTTTGTCGGTGGTGGCGCTCAGCGCCGCCTCGGTCTCGGCCACGGCCAGGGCCTCCAGCAGATCAGCAGCCAGCACATCGCCGCCCAGGTCGATCGCCAGGGGGTGGAAGGCGACCCGCCGCAGGCGCCCAGAAGCGGTCACGGTGACCGTGGCGTACGGGGTCTGCCGGGTCGCTGTCACCTGCTCCAGCCGGTCCGCCTCCTTCTTGGCTCGCAGCGCCAACTCGTCCAACTGCTGCTGCAGTCGCCGCTCGAAAGCCTGGATCGCGGCCGTGCTCGGTTTCGGGGTCGGCACCGGCACCGGTTCCGGCTCCGAGGTCGTACCCCGCTCACCCAGCGGGATCGGCGCCGGCAGCCGGAAGGGCGTCAGTTCTTGCCCGATCGCCCCGGAGCGGGTGTAGCGCGAACAGGCCTCGACGTAGGCGCTCAACACCGCCCCCGCCAGACGTTCAGAGCTGGTTCGATCCAAACGGTCTGCGAAAATAATCTCACGGACCCGGCAGCCGCGGTCAACGCTCAACCGGACCAGGTCGTTCGCGGCCTCGCCCACGGTGGTCTCGTGAGTCGGGCGGAGCCGGTCGCGGGCCGAGAGCCGTCTACTCATCACTTCGCCCCTAGGGTGGAATGCCCGGCCTCGAACGACGAGAGACGCCCCGTGGTGGGGCCGAGGCCAGCGACAAAACCAGCACCCCACGACAGATGCATCACGGCCAGCACCAGCGGCAGCCGCAGCCGTACGCCCAGCGGCATCGCTCGGGGTAGCACCGCAGCCCCGGCGGTGATCAAGCTGAGATACCCCAGTGGCGCAATCAGGGCCGCGGTAGCCCAGCGTGACCGCAGCACCAGACCGGCCAGTCCGACCAGGGCTCCGGCCGTCGCCCCAGCTACGGCCGCCGGTGGGGCCAGGTATCGCAGGCTCGCGGTCTCGGGGTAGCGCCGGATCACCTCCCGGCGCCAGCGGCCGGTCTCGAAGAACTGCCGGGCCAAGGCCCGCAGCGACGACCGGGGCCGGTAGCGGACCCGTAGCCGCGGGGTGAACCAAATCTGTTCCCCGGCGGCCCGCAGCCGGTGATTCAATTCCCAGTCCTGGGCGCGGAGCATGGTCTCGTCGAAGCCACCGACTCGTTCCAAAGCGTCACGGCGGAAGGTTCCCAGGAAGACCGTCTCAGCTGGCCCTTCGGGGCTGTCGAGGAGATGGAAGCTGGCCCCTCCCAGGCCGAGCCGGCTGGTGTACGCCACCGCCACCGCCTGCTCGAAGGGGGTCTCGCCCTGGGCGTCCATCAGGCCGCCGACGTTGGCCGCCCCGGTGCGTTGCAGAGTCTCGACCGCGGTCACCAGGTAGCCGGGGGTCAGCTCCCCGTGCCCGTCGACCCGGACCAGGATGTCGTGCCGGGCTGCAGCGATCGCCAGATTGAGACCGCTCGGGGTCCGGCCCGTCGGGTTGTCGACCACCCGTACCCGAGGGTCCCCAGCGGCCAGGCCGGCGGCAATTTGTGCGGTTCGGTCGGTGCTAGGCCCGACGCTGAGGACCACCTCCAGGTCACCGGGGTAGTCCTGCGCGAGGACTCTGGCGACCGCGGTCGCGAGGTACCGCTCCTCGTTGCGGATCGGCATGACGACCGATATGGGTGGCAGGGATGAACTGCTCACAGGCATACCTCCGGGGATGGCGTGACAGGTTTGACCCCATCGGCCAGCGCCGACACTGCGCAGGTACCTGCCAGTGAGAGAGTTTACCGTCGGATCAACGGCCCGGCTGTGGCCCGAGATTCCCGCCGGGGCCGGGCTGTCTCACAAGTCAGCGGGCAGCGCAGACCCCGGACAGGTCCTCGGTCACCGGTTCTGTCGGGGTCGAACTGGCCGCGGGGGTTGTCGTTTTGCCCGAGCTGGGCCGGGTCGAGGTACGCCGGCCCGAGGCCGACGCGCTGGCAGTTGGCTGAGTGGGCTGGGCGGTCGTCTTGGCGCTGGGGGCTGGCGAGCCGCCCTTGTCCAGCTCCTGGGAGCGGGTGATCTCCTCGGCGACTACTTTCCGGATCCGGGCGAAGTCCGGGGCCCCGGGCTGGATCAGGGGCGGGGTGAAGGAGACGCTGATGATGTCCAGTTCGCGAGCCTTGAGCGCCAGGCTGCTGAGCCGGTTCACCTCGCTCGAAGGTACGTCGGTGACGATGATCTGCTGGGTGGCGCCGGCCAGTTGGCTGAACTTCGTGGCGACGGTGAGCGGATCCAGCTGGTGCAGCATCGCTGACATGACGCACTTCTGCCGCTGGATCCGTTCGTAATCGTTGGACTGGTGCCGGGAGCGGGCGAACCAGAGCGCCTCGTAGCCATTCAGCAGCTTATTCTTCCCCGGCTCGATGTAGCCGGAGACCTTGGAAGTGCCGCCGCCGATCGGGACCCGCTTGTTGACGTCTATCCGGATCCCGCCGACGGCGTCGACCAGCTCCACGAAGCCGTACAAGTCGACCATCGCGAAGTAGTTGATCTTCAGCCCAGTGACTCCCTCGACAGCCTCAGTAAGGGCCTTCACTCCGGGCAGGGCGACCCCGGGGTAGAGGTCTTTGTGCTGCTCACCAAGCGGGTAGATGGCCGACAGCATGCATTCGTGGCTGGGGCAGCCGTACCCCTTCGGGTAGAGCTTCTTCAACGGCGATGAGTCCGGGAACGGCACATCCTCGAGGTTGCGGGGCAACGAGAACAAGACGGTACGGCCGGTGGTCGCATCCACCGAAGCCACCGTGACCGAGTCGGCCCGTAGCCCTTGGCGTCCGACGCCGGCGTCCCCGCCGATCAGCAGCACGTTGTAGCGGCCGGCCTTAGCCTGGGTGTCACCGCCGCCGCCGAAGACCGTCCCGACCAGGTTCGCCGAGGCCCGAAGAGTGGAGGCAGCCCAGGCGGTACCGCCGGCCAGCGACACCGCGAGCACTAGGGCGATCACCGAGAAGACACCCCCCCGGACCCGTCCCATTCCGGCAGGACGGGCGACCCACCAGGCATGCAGCAGCAGCAGCACCCACCCTCCGCCGAGCACCACCACAGCCCCAGCCAAGACCAGCAGGGCCCATCGGGAGGTCACCAGGCCGACCAGGAGGTCTCGTCCCACGAGAGCCAGGACCGCGACCAGCAGGATCGCCAGGATCAGCCCAAACCAGGTCCGCAGGCCGAGCCGCCCGAGACGACGGTCACCGGCCACAACCTGCGCTGAACCTGGCAGCAGCACGGTCATCACCAGCATGCCCAGGCCCCGGCGGAATTTGGCCGAGCGACTACGGGCCAGCACCTCCTGGGCAGGGTCGACGGTCTGAGCCGTTGACAAGGCAGCCTCCTCCAGACCAGCACACACCGAGACCAATCCAGCCTAGCCGTGCCTCACCAGGCCCGGTCGATACGAAACGCTCACAGCAGCTCGACCCTGGTACTGACGTCTCTGCAGCGGTCGACATCACAGGGGCGACGAGGCACCCGGTCTGAACGAATCTGAAACCCGACCATCAGCTGAAGGGCCACGCGACACCCGTCTGGACGACGAACGACGAGTTCCACCCATCACAACCACCACCGAAAGAACCTTCTCGTCGTGAGGAATAAGCCGGAAGACTCAACTGCGCGGCCTATCCTCGCGAAGGCGAGAGCGATCGAACACCTCCTGACCCTTAGCCTGGGCGGCGGCCCGCAGCGCGGTCTGGTAGTCCACCATCTGCTGTTGCAGGCCGGGGTCAGAGGCAGCCAGGATCCGGACCGCCAGCAGCCCCGCGTTACGCGCATTACCGATCGCCACGGTGGCGACCGGTACTCCCGCCGGCATCTGCACGATCGACAGCAACGAGTCCAGCCCGTCGAGGTGCCGCAGCGGGACCGGGACCCCGATCACCGGCAGCGGGGTGAGCGCGGCCAGCATCCCGGGCAGGTGGGCTGCTCCCCCGGCCCCGGCAATCATCACCCGCAGCCCGCGCCGGTGGGCCTGGCGCCCATAACTCACCATGTCCTCAGGCATCCGGTGGGCGCTCACCACGTCCGCCTCGTACGAGATCCCGAAGTCACGACAGGCCTCGGCGGCCGCCTCCATCGTGGGCCAGTCTGAATCCGACCCCATCACGATCCCGACCAGCGTGTTCATCGTTCTCCTCGCAACAGAGCTGCCGCCGACCGGGCCCGGCCGCGGATCTCCTCCAGGTCAGCTCCGGTGACGCTGACATGGCCCACCTTGCGGCCAGGCACCACCGTCTTGCCGTACACCTGAACCCTCACCCCGCGATCGTGGGCCCAGACCTGAGCCAGACCGCTCACCAGGTCGCGGCGGTCGCCGCCGAGCACGTTGTGCATCACGGTGTACGGGGCGATCGGCGCCGGATCACCCAGCGGCCAGTCCAGCACCGCCCGGAGGTGGTTCTCGAACTGGCTGGTGGCCGCCCCCTCGATCGACCAGTGACCAGTGTTGTGAGGTCGCATCGCGAGTTCGTTGACCACCACCTGCCCGTCGCCGCGCTGCATCAGTTCGACCGCCAGCACCCCGACTACGGCGAGTTCATCGGCGATCCGCAGCGCCAACCGCTGACAGGCCTGGGCCTGCTGCTCGCCCAGGCCCGGGGCGGGGGTGATGGTCTCCACGCAGATCCCGTCGTCTTGGACCGATTCCGACACCGGGTATGCGACGGTCTGCCCCGAGGCCGAGCGGACTACCAAGGCCGACAGCTCCCGGACGAACGGGACATATTCCTCGGCTACCACCTGGACGCCGTCCCGCAAGCCCTGGAATGGGAGCCCAGCCTGGCTGGGATCGTCGAGCCGCCAGACGCCCTTGCCGTCGTAGCCGCCGCGGGAGGTCTTCGCGATGCACGGCCACCCGGCCTGTTCCCCGAAGCCGGCCAGCTGGTCTGGGTCAGCCACCACCTGGTAGCTGGGCACCGGGATCCCCAGGCCAGCCAGCCGCCGCCGCATGATCGCCTTGTCCTGGGCATGTTCCAGCGCCGCCGGGCCGGGCCGGAGCGTCACCTGGCGGTGCTCCAGTTGCCGCAGGATCTGCGTCGGGACCTGCTCGTGCTCGAAGGTCAGCACGTCGACTTGCTCGGCGAAACGGGTCACCGTGTCCGGGTCGGTGCAGTCGCCGAGGCTGACATCAGGCACCACCTGGGCGGCACAGCTGTCAGGTCCCTCGGCCAGCAACGCGACCCGGATCCCGAGGCCCACCGAAGCCGCGTACATCATCCGGGCCAGCTGGCCGCCACCGACGATGCCGATCCGGGGAGTCATCCCGGCAGCCTAGCGACTCGGCCCGATCAGAAGCGGGCGCTGGCCATCAGGAAATCCTGCCACGCCGGTTGCCGCTGGATCTGGTTGCTCAGCCCAAGCTGGTCAGTGACTTTCGCCAGCGAGGCCCGGGTCTGGTCGTCCCAGGCCCCGGTGAGTTCGGTCGGCGTCTTCCAGACATAGCGGCAGATCGCCTGCACTGCCTGGCATTGGACCCGGCTGCGGTGGTTGAACGAAGTCATCCGGCCCCGGGATTCGGTGTCGTCGACATGGATGTGGTTGACGTGCAATTCGTCGAACAGGCACGTCAGCACATACGCGAAATAGGCGTGGAGCCCGGCCGCGAGCCGCCAGTAGGCAGCCAACTGGTCGTCGTTGCCGCCACCGGGCCACTGGTCGGTCCGGCAGCTGATGACCCGCGCCCCTGCTACCACGGCTGCCACGTCGAAGGCCCGTCCGGCATGGTGCATCGACGTACAGGTGGTGCTGCCATCGATCCAGGAGCCGTACGTACGCAGCGCGGTTACCGGTTCCAGCCCCATGGACGGCAGGAACCGCACCCACTGCGTAAGCCGGTCGGCGAGGACCTGGTCGATCCAGAACCGGCGGGGCTGCTGGTCCACCTCGTAGCGCAGCTCGGCGCCGGCGATCTGGGAGAACACCGGCAGCGAACTCTGGGGGACACAGACCATTTTCTGATCGTCTCCCTCCCAGGTCCGGCTCATCACCACCGCGGCGGCCGCGGCGGTGACCGTCAGCCCCGCCCCGATCCCCAGCCCGAGCAGGCGGCGCCGGCTGATCGTCGAGGTCATCGGTCGATTAGCTCCGCGATCGTGGCCGGGAACCTGCGAACTGTCTCGATCGCCGGCCATGGCCCCGGATGGCGGACCGCGGTCAGGGCCGGCAGCGAGGCGGCCAGCACCGCCGCCCGTGACGGCTCGATACCCGTAGCTAGCAGCGCCACACAGATCCCCGCCACGACATCATCCGCGCCGGCCGCCACTGCCCCAGCCGACGCGGGCACCGCCACCTGAACTTGAGCGGTCCGGGGGCTGGCCACGCAGCTGACGGCCCCCCGCAGCAGCACCGTCACCCCGTACTCGCCGGCCGCACGCCGGGCCGCCGCTGGTGGGTTCTGCAGCACCTCCTCCAGCGGGGTCCGCAGCAGCCCAGCCAGACTCTCCGCGCCAGCGGTCAGCACCACCTCCAGCCGGCCCAGATGCTCGGTCAGATACGGCACGGCAGCGTCACTAATCACCAGCGGCAGGCCACTGTCGAGCGCCATCTGCAGCCGGGCTGCAGCATCGTCGAGGCCCTGCCAGCCCGGCCCGGCAAGCCAGGCGTCGACCGGGCCGTCAGGCATGGTGACGCTGGGGAGCTGGGCGACCAGCTGCTCCGCGATCGGCGCCGTTCCCAGGTAGCGGACCAGCCCGGCCCCGGCGTACAGGGCACCGGCGCAGGCCAGCATCCCGGAGCCGGGATTCTCAGCCGAGCCGGCATCGATCCCGACCCGGCAGGTCGGCTCGTCGGCCTCCTCGGGCACCGGCCAGGCCGCCGCGACCTCGGCCTGGGACCAGGCCACGACCGAGGGCTCGCCCAATTCAAACGGCATCGACGCCACGGTCACGGCGCCGCACCGCAGCTGCGCGGCCCCCAGCCGGTGGGCGGCGCCGGCATAGCCCAGCGCCACGGTCCGGCTGGCATGGAAGGTCACCCCGGTCGGGCGGGTCTCGTCGGGTGCCAGGCCGCTAGGAATGTCGATCGCCAGCAACGCCACCCGGCCCCGACGGCAGGCCTCGGCGACCTCGGCCACCCGCGGCGGCAGGTCGGGGCGTGAATTCCGGCCGAAGACCCCGTCAACGACCAGGTCAACCTGCCCAACCTGATCGACCACCTGCTCGTCGCTGACCTCTTGGCCGCCCGCCTCAAGGAAAGCCGACCAGGCGTCGGGGACCACGGTCCCCAGCGCCCGCCAGGCGCCGACCTGGCGGCCCTGCCCGGCGGCGGCAGCGCCGGCCACCAGCGCATCGACCCCGTTATAACCGGGGCCCACCAGCAGCAGCACCCGTTGCCCGGACCCCAGTTCTTCGAATAGCGCCTGTTCCACGGCGGCGGCGCTGGCCCGGACCAGGTCCGGCAGGCTGCGACCGGATGCGTTCTCGGCCGCCCGGCCCTGAGCCCGGGAGTAGATCACGGTCACCTCAGGAATCCTCTTTCTCGTCTCGTGGGGTTCACCGGGCGAGTCCGGCAATAGTGGCCGGCAGCTGTCGCACCACGTCCTGCGGCGGGTACGGTCCGGGGTTCGCCGTAGCGGTCAGGGCCTGCGCTGAAGCAGCGCAGACCGCCGCCTGCCAGGCCGGCATCCCCGACGCCAGCAGGGTCGCGCAGATCCCGGCCAGGACATCACCAGAGCCGGCCTGGGCGGTCCACGCCGGCCCCGGCACCGCAACCTGAACGGTGGTCGAACGGGGCCCGGCCACGTACTGGACAGCGCCCTTGAGCAGCACCGTCACCCCGTACTGACCGGCAGCCTTGCGGACCGCCGCCACCGGCTCGTCGACCACCTCGGCCCGTGACACCCCCAGCAGGTGAGCCAGTTCACCGGCGTGCGGGGTGAGCAGAACATCGGCCCGGCCGAGATGCTCGGGGACGTACGGCAGGGCGTCGGCATCCACCACCACCGGCAGGCCACTAGCAAGCCGGTCGTCAAGTTCCCGGGCCCCATCGGGGCGGGGTCCCCAGCCGGGGCCGACCAGCCAGGACTGGACCCGGCCCTCGGCCCGGACCACATTCGGCAGCTGCCACATCAGCAGCTCGGCCACCGAAGTCGGGCCGCAGAAACGCACCATCCCGGCCCCCGCGTACACCGCACCCAGGGTGGCCAGCACCCCGGCGCCAGGGTACCGCTGGGATCCGGCGTCGACGCCGACCACGCCCCGGCCGTACTTGTCGCTGCGTTCGTCGGGGACCGGCCAGGCAGCGACCACATCTTCGACCTGCCAGGCAACCAGCTGAGCTTCCCGCATCTCGAGCCCAATGTCGGCGATGGTGACCCGGCCGCAGCGCCGCCGGGCCGGGCCCAGCAGGTGACAGGCTTTGTACGAGCCGAGGGCCACGGTCCGGGTGGGCCAGAACGACTCGGCCGGGGCCCAGGCCGAGTCAGCCTCCAGCCCGGACGGCAGATCGACCGACAGTACCGGCAGCTGCCGCTCCCGGCAGGCCACGGCGAGGGCCTCGACCGGTCCGGGCAGCCCGGCTCGGGCCCCGATCCCAAAGACCCCGTCCACTACCAGGTCCACCTCAGGCAGGATCGCGAGGGCCTCATCGGCCGCCACCTCCTGGCCGCCGGCCTCCAGCAGGGCCTGCCAGCCGGCGGCGTGAACCGAGTCTGCGGTCCGCCAGGCCCACACCTGGCGTCCGTCGACCAGCTCAGCCCCGGCGTACAACGCGTCACCGCCGTTGTTGCCCGGCCCGACCACCAGCAGCACCCGGGTCCGTTCGCCGAGTTCCTCCCGCGCCGCTGCGGCGACCGCAGCGGCCGCCCGCCGCATCAACTGCTCCGGTGGCTGGACAGCTGCTGCCTCGGCGACACGAATCTGCGCAGCAGAGTAGATCGGCTGCATGCCCACGCTCCTTCTTCGGCCCCCCATGGCAACCGACCGGCGCCGTGGCTCGCCGGTGCCGGTCAGGTATCAGTATTCCGCATCGCCCCACACCAGCATGCTGCGGATGAGGGTGCTCACCGCTCCAGGACCACCATTGCTACCGCCAGGTTGGCGTCGTGGCTGAGGCTCAGGTGGACCCGATTCGTACCGAGGGCAGCAGCCCGGGCAGCCACAGAACCACGCAGCCGCAACGCGGGCTGCCCGGATTCGGCGACGACCACCTCCGCGTCCTGCCACGACAGCCCCGGCGACCCACCTAAAGCCTTGGCCAAGGCCTCTTTGGCGGCAAACCGAGCGGCCTGCGAGCGCGGCGGCAGGGCCATCTCAGCCGGGCAGAGGACCCGGGCCGCAGCGCCGGGGTGGCGCCGGCACATCGCCTGCCAGCGGCTCAGGTCGCAGATGTCGACCCCGATCGCGACAATCACTCGACGGTGACCGACTTCGCCAGGTTCCGAGGCTGGTCGACGTCGTGACCTAGCAGGGTCGCCAGCTCGCAGGCGAAGAACTGCAGCGGGATCACCGCCACCAGCGGCTGGAATAGGGTCGCCACCTTCGGCAGCGGCACCCAGACGTCAGCATGGGTGGACACCTGCGGGTCGCCCTCCTCGGCCAGGACCACGGTCAACGCGCCCCGGGCTCGTACCTCCTGGATGTTGGAAACCACCTTGTCGTGGAGCTGGTCGCGGCCGTACGGCGGGACTACCACGAAGACCGGCAGCCCCGGCTCGACCAGCGCGATCGGCCCGTGTTTGAGCTCGCCGGCCGGGAATCCCTCGGCGTGCAGGTACGAGATCTCCTTCAGTTTCAGTGCGCCCTCCAAGGCGACCGGGTAGCCGACATGGCGGCCCAGGAAGAGCACCGAGCTCCGGTCGAGGAAGTCCCGGGCCAGCTGGGCGACCTGGTCGAGGCGGTCCAGGACCGTCTGCATCTGGGCCGGGATCTGTTCCAGTTCGGCGAGCAGGCCCCGGATCTCGTCGCCGAATTTGGTGCCTCGCACCTGCGCCAGGTACAGCCCGAGCAGGTAGCAGGCGACGATCTGGGTAGTGAAGCCCTTGGTCGAGGCGACCCCGATCTCCGGGCCGGCGTGGGTGTAAATCACCGCGTCCGATTCGCGGGGAATGGTGGCGCCGTTGGTGTTGCAGATCGCGATCACCTTGGCGTGCTGTTCGCGGGCGTGCCGGATCGCCATCAAGGTGTCGGCGGTCTCACCGGACTGGGAGATTGTCACCACCAGCGTGGTCGCGGTGATGATCGGGTCGCGGTAGCGGAATTCGGAGGCGATCTCGACCTCGCATGGGATCCGGGTCCAATGTTCGATCGCGTACTTGGCGACCAGGCCGGCGTAGAAGGCGGTGCCGCAGGCCACGACTACGATCTTGTCGATCCGGCGCAGCTCGGCGTCATCGATCCGGATCTCGTCCAGCACCAGCCGCCCGTCCGGGTCGAGACGACCCAGCAAGGTGTCAGCGACCGCCTTCGGCTGTTCGAAGATTTCCTTGCGCATGAACCAGTCGTAGCCACCCCGCTCGGCTGCGGAAAGATCCCAGTCGATGTGGTACGGGGTGGAATCGGCCGGCTCACCGGTGAACGAGGTGACCTGGTACCCGTCGGCGCTAACCTCCACCATCTGGTCTTGGCCTAGCTCCACCGCGTCCTGGGTGAATTCGATGAACGCTGCGACATCCGAGGCCAGGAACATCTCGCCGTGTCCGACCCCGATCACCAGCGGCGAGTTACGGCGGGCGGCGACGATCCGGCCCGGCACCTGGTGGTCGACCGCGACCAGGGTGAAAGCTCCCTGTAGCCGCGAGCACACGGACCGCATCGCCTCGGCCAAGCCGAGGGATTCGACCGCGACGCCGAGTAGCTGGGCGACGACCTCGCTGTCGGTCTCGCTGCGGAACCGGACGCCGGACTGTTCCAGCTCGACGCGCAACTCGGCGTAGTTCTCGATGATCCCGTTGTGAACCACGGCGACCCGCCCGTTCTGGGACAGGTGCGGGTGGGCGTTGTCATCGGTGGGTCCGCCATGGGTGGCCCAGCGGGTGTGGCCGATCGCCTGGTGTGAGCCGGGCAACGGACGCGCCGCCAGCTCGTTCTGAAGATGCTTCAGTTTGCCGGCTTTCTTGGCCAGGGCCAGCCCGTCGTCGGTGACCACGGCGACCCCGGCCGAGTCGTAACCGCGATATTCCATCCGCCTCAGCCCGGCCACCACCACCTGCTCGGCCGGGCGCGGCCCCACGTACCCAATGATTCCGCACATGCGGGGCACTGTATCGTCGCTGGCCTGGCCGCCGGTGGCGCTCGAACAGTATCGAGCCAGCACGCACCGTCGCTGCGAGCCCGTACCCGGAGGTAGACAGATGAAGGCAGCCGAGGAGGACCCGTTCGGCCCGTACACGACCCGCAGCCGGGAACACTGGGCCGAATTGGCCCGCAGTCGGAAACTGGACCTCACCCAAGAGACGTTGGCGCGGATCCGGGCCACCGGCGACCCGATCGAGCTTGACCAGGTCCGTCAGGTCTATCTGCCGCTGACGAGGCTGGTGAGCCTGTACCTGCAGCACACCGGGATGTTGTACGACGAGCAGAACCGGCTGCTGGGCCTTGATGTGATCCGAACCCCGTTCGTGATCGGGGTCGCCGGGTCGGTGGCGGTCGGTAAATCCACCACCGCCCGGCTGCTGCGCGAACTGCTGCGCCAAAACGGGATCCGGGCCGACCTGGTCACCACCGACGGTTTCCTGCTGCCGAATGCTGAACTCGAGGCCCGCGGGCTGCTTGAACGGAAAGGGTTTCCCGAGTCGTACGACCGCAAGGCGCTGCTGCGATTCGTGATGGACGTGAAATCCGGCGAACCGGAGGTTCGGGCGCCGGTCTATTCGCACCTCGCCTACGACATCATCCCTGGGGCCGAGATCGTGGTCCGCCGGCCGAAGGTCCTAATCGTGGAGGGGTTAAATGTGCTCCAACCGCCCCGGCTGCGTCTCGACGGGGCCCTGGGGCTGGCGGTTAGTGACTTCTTCGACTTCAGCGTATTTGTCGACGCTGAGGAGGAACTGATCCGGTCCTGGTATCTGGCCCGTTTCCGGCACCTGCGGGAGACAGCCTTCCGTGATCCCCAGTCCTACTTCGCTCGGTTTGCGGCGATGCCTGAGGCTGAGGCCCTGGCCATGGCGGCCGAGGTCTGGGAGACCATCAACAGCCCGAATTTGCGGGACAATATCATGCCGACCAGGGCTCGGGCCACCGTCGTCTTACGTAAGGGCCCCGATCACACGGTGGACTGGGTGAGGATCCGTAAGTTATGAGGCGGCTGTCGGGCGCTGAGAGGACCGAACTAGACTCACCGGCCGACGCTCGCCTGGGCGTACGTCGAAAGGTGGACTGATTGCATGCGTCTGCGTTCCTGGATCGTGATACCGGTTCTCGCCGCCCTGCTGCTGGCTGGCTGTCGCCTGAATCCGTCCCCCAGCGCTGCATCAGCTGCCAAGCCCGTGGTGCTGACCACCTTCACGGTATTGGCGGACATCGCCCGATCGGTCGCCGGTGATCACCTGCAGGTCGAGTCGATCACCAAGCCGGGGGCTGAGATCCACGGCTACGAGCCGACCCCGGCCGATGTGGCCCGGGCCACGAAGGCCAGCCTCATTCTGGACAACGGTCTGAACCTGGAGGTCTGGTTTCAGCAGTTCGTGGAACAGGTACGTGTCAAGCATGTGGTGGTCTCGCAGGGGGTCACCCCGATCGACATCGCCGAGGATGCGTACGCCGGGAAACCCAACCCGCACGCCTGGATGAGCCCGACCAATGTCCGGATCTACGTGGACAACATGGTGCGAGCTTTCACCGAGCTGGACCCAGCGCACGGCGCCGACTACCGCCGCAACGGTGACGCCTACCAGGCCCAGCTGACGCAGATCCACACCGACCTGGTCTCGAACCTGGCCAAGATCCCGGCCGAGCACCGGGCCCTGGTCAGCTGTGAGGGGGCCTTCTCCTACCTGGCCCGCGATGCCGGACTCACCGAGAAGTACATCTGGCCGGTGAATGCCGAGCAGCAGGCGACGCCCCAGCAGGTCGCCTCGGTCATCCAGTTTGTGAAAGAGCGCCGGGTTCCGGCCGTGTTCTGCGAGTCGACCGTCTCAGACAAGCCGATGCGGCAGGTGGCCGCCTCGACCGGGAGCCGTCTCGGCGGAACCCTGTACGTCGACTCGCTGTCGGAGGCCGACGGCCCGGTCCCGACGTACCTCGACCTAATCCGGTACGACACCCGGACCATCATCGCCGGGTTGACCGGCTCGTGACTGCGGTCGAGGTCAGCGGGCTGACCGTCCGCTACGGCGAGGTGTTGGCCTTGGACCAGGTCAGTCTGCGGCTCGAGCCGGGCCGGGTGACCGGACTGATCGGCATGAACGGCTCCGGGAAGTCGACCCTGCTGAAGGCGATTCTTGGCATGCTCCGGGTCGACCAAGGCCAGGTTCGTCTGGACGGGCTAGAACCGGCCCAGGCCCGCCGGCAGGCAGTTGTCGGATATCTGCCCCAGAGCGAGGAGGTCGACTGGACCTTCCCGCTCAACGTCGCCGAGGTCGTGATGATGGGCCGGTACGGACGGCTCGGCATCACCCGTCGGCCGCGGCGCCGGGACCGGGCGGCGGTGGCCGAGGCGCTGGAGCGGGTGGAGCTGACCGATCGGGCCCAGCGTCAGATCGGCGCCCTGTCGGGCGGGCAACGCAAACGAGCCTTCCTGGCCCGATGTATCGCCCAGGATGCCCGGATCCTGCTATTGGACGAGCCTTTCGCTGGGGTCGACAAGCGCAGCGAGGCGACCGTGGTCCGGCTGCTGCGGGAGCTGGCCGCTGACGGCCGTACGGTGCTGGTGTCCACCCATGACCTGCAGGCCCTGCCGCAGCTGGCGCAGGATGCGGTCCTGCTGGCAGGCCGGGTCGTGTTCCATGGCCCGGTTCGGCAGGCCCTGCAAGCCGACCGGCTCGCGTCGGCGTTCGGCCTGGACGTGCTCAACACCGGGGACGCCACATGAGCCTGTGGGAACCGTTGACGTACGACTTCATGATCCGGGCCCTGGCGACCACGGTGGTGGCGGCGGTGGTCTGCGCCCTGCTGTCGTGCTGGGTGGTGCTGGTCGGCTGGTCACTGATCGGGGACGCGGTCTCCCACGCGGTGTTGCCGGGGGTGGTGTTGGCCTACATCCTGGGCCTACCGTTCGCGCTGGGCGCGGTGGTCTTCGGTTTCCTGGCGGTGCTGCTGATCGGGGTGGTCCGTGACGGACGCCGGGTCAAGGAGGACGCCGCGATCGGGATCGTCTTCACCAGCCTGTTCGCGCTGGGACTGGTAATGCTGTCGTTGACCCCCAGCCAGACCGACCTCAACCACATCATCTTCGGCAACATCTTGGGGATCTCGGATGCGGACCTGGTTCAGATCGGGGTCCTGGTCGCGGTGGTGCTGGTGGCGGTGCTGGTGAAGCACCGCGACTTGACCCTGTACGCCTTCGACCCGACCCACGCCCACGCGATCGGTCTGTCTCCGCGCCGGCTGGGGGCCTTGCTGCTGGGACTGTTGGCGATCACGACCGTGGTCGCGTTGCAGGTGGTCGGGGTGATCCTGGTGGTGGCGATGTTGATCATCCCAGGCGCCACTGCCCGGCTGCTCACCGAACGGTTCTCCCGGATGCTGCTGATCGCCCCGCTGGGCTCGGCGGCGTGCTCGGCCGCCGGGATCTATCTCAGCTATTGGATCGATGCTTCTCCCGGCGGGATCGTGGTGCTGCTGCAGGGCCTGGTCTTCGCACTGGTCTACCTGGGCAGCCCCCGTCACGGCCTGGTCCGCCGCCTGCTGACCCGTCACGGACCGGCCAGTCAGGGCTGATCACCGGACCCCAGCGCCAGCCTGGACGATCATGATCTACAGGCCGGCGCGCTCGGTAACCACCGCTGCCAGCTGGTCGCAGATCTGCTGGGCCTGTTCCTGGGTGGGAGCCTCAGCCATGACCCGGACCACCGGCTCGGTACCGGAGGGCCGCAGCAGCACCCGGCCACTGTCACCCAGCGCGTGGGAGGCGGCCGTGATCGCGGCCTTGATCTCGAGGTCGCTGCCGGCACGAAGCTTGTCGACCCCGGAGACGTTGACCATCGCCTGCGGTAGCCGGGTCATTACCGAGGCCAATTCGGCGAGGCTCTTGCCGGTACGGGCCATCCGGGCGGTCATATGCAGGCCGGTCAGTACCCCGTCCCCGGTGGTGGCGAAAGCGCTCATAATCACATGCCCGGACTGTTCGCCGCCGAGGGTGAAACCGTTGGCGTTCATCGACTCCAACACGTACCGGTCGCCGACTTTGGTCTGGTCGACCCGGATCCCGTGCTCACGCATCGCATTCACGAAACCGAGATTGCTCATCACGGTAGCGACGACGGTGTTCGAGCCGAGTTCCTGACGCTCGCGCAGCATCAGCGCCAGGATCGCCAGGATCTGGTCCCCGTCGACGACGTGGCCGTCGGCGTCGACTGCCAGGCACCGGTCGGCGTCGCCGTCGAGGGCGATCCCGAGGTGCGCCCGGTGCTCGACCACGGCCTGTTGCAGCTTTTCCAGGTGGGTCGATCCGACCCCGTCGTTGATGTTCAGCCCGTCCGGCTCGGCGTGGATTGCGATCACCTCGGCGCCCTGGGCGGCGAAGGCTGAGGGACCGGTAACCGAGGCCGCGCCGTGGGCGCAGTCGATCACGATCCGGATCCCCTCCAGGGAGGAATCGGTGCCGAGCGAGGCGACCAGGTGCGCGATGTAGGCATCGAGCAGGCCCGGGTCATCGCTGACCCGTCCGACCGCGGCCCCGATCGGACGGGTCCACTGTTCGCCAAGACGCTGTTCGATCGCATCCTCTAGGTCGTCGTCGAGTTTGATCCCGCCGCGAGCGATGAACTTGATCCCGTTGTCCGGCATCGGGTTGTGTGAAGCGGACAGCATCACGCCCAGGTCGGCGCCGGTACTGGCCACCAGGTACGCCAGGCCCGGGGTCGGGATGATCCCGATCCGGACCACGTCCACCCCGGCGCTAGCCAAGCCAGCCACCACCGCAGCCTCCAGGAATTCGCCCGAGGCCCGCGGGTCTCGCCCGACCAGGGCCCGGGGGCGGTGGCCAGAGAAGATCCCGGCCTCACCGAGCACCTGCGCGGCCGCCACTGACAGTTCGAGTGCCAGTTCCGCGGTGAGGTCGGCGTTGGCGACCCCTCGTACCCCATCGGTCCCGAATAGACGCCCCATGGACCGCGACGGTCAGCGCTTGCTGTACTGCGGAGCCTTGCGGGCCTTCTTCAGGCCGGCCTTCTTACGCTCCTTGATCCGGGCATCACGAGTCAGCATGCCGGCCTTCTTCAATGCCGGGCGGGAGGCCTCCGGATCGGCCGCGTTCAGGGCCCGGGCCACGCCGAGTCGCAATGCCCCGGCCTGGCCGGTGACCCCGCCGCCGCAGATCCGGGCGATCACGTCGTACAGACCGGCCACGGCCGCGGTCTCCAGCGGCTCGGACACGATCTGCTGATGCACCTTGTTCGGGAAGTAGTCGTCCAGGCTACGCCCGTTGATCGACCAGGTACCGGTGCCGGGCACCAACCGGACCCGGGCCACGGCCTCCTTGCGGCGTCCAGTGCCGCCGGTGTACGTCACCACGGCCGGGCGGTCGGAACCGGCGGCTGCCTGCGGCGTCGACTCGGAGCGGTAGGCGATCTCCCGGTCGTACTCGTCGGTGAAGCTTTCGAAGGTCTCTTCGGTCTGCTCGGCCACGGTGTCAGACATACGCTGCTCTTCTCTCACTGAGCGATCTGGGTGATCTGGTACGGGGTCGGCCGCTGGGCTTGGTGCGGGTGCTCCGGTCCGGCGTAGACCTTGAGCTTGCCGATCAGCTGGCGGCTGAGCTTGTTCTTCGGCAGCATCCCCCACACAGCCCGTTCGACCGCCTTGCGGGGATCCTTGGCGAGCAGGTCGCCGTACGCGACCTTCTTCAGGCCGCCCGGACGCCCGGAATGGCGGATCGCAAACTTGTCGGTGGCCTTCGTGCCGGTGAGCGCGATCTTGCTGGCATTCACCACGACCACGAAGTCACCCGTGTCGACATGCGGGGCGAACGTGGGCTTGTGCTTGCCGCGCAGCAGGGTCGCCGCGGTCACGGCCAGCCGGCCGAGGATCACATCCTCGGCATCGATGACATGCCAGTTCCTGGTCACCTCGCCAGGCTTGGGGCTGTACGTAGACACGGGATTGGACCCATCCTTTGTGTTGGCACTGCTTCAGGTTCGCTGCTCGATGGCCACGGGTCGAGACACCGGGCACAACAGCAGATCAGGGTACCGGCAGCGCCGGGGTTCGGCAAAACCCGGTGCCCGTCGTCAGATGAACCGGACCCAGTTCGCCTTCGTCCCGGTCGGCTGCCGATCAGTCTGGCGCAGGCTACCGTCGGGCTGAATCAGGTACAGCGTGGCGGTGGTCGAACGCTCCCCCACCGCTAGCAGGTGACGCCCGTCCGGGGTGACCGCGAAGCCTCGCGGCTGGGTTTCGGTGGCGGTGATGGCGGTAACCGGTGCAAGATCGCCGCCCAAGCCGAGCGGAACCGTGGCCAGGGTCGACGCGGTCCGTTCGCTGGCCCACAGGTGGTCCTGCTGCGGCGCCAGGTGGAGGTCGGCCCCCCAGATCAGACGCTCGGCGAGCGGGTCGGCCCCGAACCGGCCAGGTCGCAGCCCGGCCTGTGGATCCACCACCGAGGTCTGGTCTTGCAGGCTGAGGTCCCCGGTGTCCGGATCACGGCGGTAGTACAGCACCTCACCGGTGAACTCGGTCACGAGGTAGGCCGCGGTCTCGTGGGCGTTCAGTACTAGGTGCCGCGGCCCCGAACCGGTGGGGGCCGCGACTGTGGCCTCCGCCACCAGCCGATGGTCGGCGCCGATCGCGTACCGGGCCACCAGGTCTTCCCCGAGCGAGACCAGGTACGCCTGCCGAGAGTCGCGGGTGATCACCACGGCGTGCAGGTTGCGGTGATGTACCGGTTCGCCTGGCTCGCCGACCTGGCCGCCGGCGACCGGCCAGCAACAGCCAAAGCCCCCGTCGTAGGAGACGCCTAGCAGCTGGTCACCGCGCAAAGTCAACGCTAGGTAGGTGAGGTTGGCGTCGACCGGGCGGGTGGCGATGGTCTCCAGCTGACCAGTGGCCGGGTCCAACGCGCAGCTGAGGATCGCGGCCGGATCCTTACCGGCCGCGTACAGCAGGTAACGGTCACGGTCCACGGCGAAGGTAGAGCAGCCGGGGGCGACCTCACTCACGGCCAGCCGCCGCAGGCGGTCGTCGACGATCCGAAAGGTGGTAATGCTGCCGTCGCCGGCGTTGGCGACCAGGGCCAGCACGCTGTGGCTCATGACGTCATGGTAAGACCCGCGACCGGGTCAGCGGCCGGCGCCACCAGGGGCGGTGTAGTGTCCCGCCATGGGTTCACAGTCGAGCATCAAGGTCACCGACCCGTCGGGTGTACGCAACGTGGTCCTGGTCGGATCCAGCGGATCCGGCAAGACCACGCTGTTTGAGCATCTGCTCCGTTCCCGGGTCCACGGGTACCGAGGGGAGAAGGAGGACCTGGAGCGCAATTCCGCCCTGCAGGTGGCCGCCCTCCAGCTGGACGGCATGGTTCTGAACCTGCTCGACGCCCCTGGCCATCCCGACTTCGTCGGCGAGCTGCGGGCCGGTCTGCGAGCCGCCGACGCGGCGGTCTTCGTCATCTCAGCCAGCGACGGCCTGGACCCGGCGACCGCGGCCCTGTGGCGTGAATGCGCCGAGGTCAAGTTGCCACGGGCGATCTGCATTACCAAGCTCGACGACGGCCGGATCAGTTTCGACGAGGCGCTGGAGAACATCCAGTCCGTCTTGGGGCAGTCGGTGCAACCGGCGTATGTCCCGGTCACCAGCGGTAATCAGATCATCGGGAACCTGTCTTTGGTGTCACAGCAGGTTCACGACTACAGCTCTGGCAACCTGCAGCGGCGCGAGCCGAGTGCCACCGAGACGGCCTTGGTCGAGCAGTACCGCTCCCAGCTGATCGAGGGGATCATCGAGGAGTCCGAGGACGCGGACCTGATGGACCGCTACCTGGAAGGCGATGACCTGAAGGAAGACGAACTGCTCGCCGACCTGCTGACCGCGATCCTGAATGGGCAGTTCCACCCGGTGATCCCGGTGAACTCGCTGAACGGGCTGGGTACCGACCAGTTGCTGACCGTGATCGCCGGTTCTTTCCCCGATCCGAGCACCCACACCGTCGCGGTCACCAGCACCGACGGTCAGGACTTGGAATCGCTGGCCGGGGACCCGAGCGGACCGCTGGTAGCCGAGGTGATCCGGACCACCTCCGACCAGTTCGCCGGGCGGCTGTCGCTGGTGCGGATTTATAACGGCACTTTGAAGGCCGACGATGTGGTGCATGTCTGCGGTCACCGCAGCCTTTTCACGGGGCGTTCCGACGACGCCCACCCCGACCATGACGGGGAAGAGCGGGTCGGCCCGCTGACCATCCCGTCCGGGATCGAGACCGTCTCCGTACCGCAGGCGATCGCCGGGCAGCTGGTGTACGTCGCGAAACTGGCCAAGGCCGAGACCTCCGACACCCTGTCGGCGAAGGACCGTCCGGCGGTGGTGGAGCCCTGGAACCTGCCCGAGCCGCTGCTGCCGGTGGCGATCCGCGCCGAGACCCGCGCCGACGAGGACAAGCTGCCCGCGGCGCTGGCCCGGCTGGCGGTGGAGGACACCACGGTGCGGGTCGAGCGGACCGTGGAGACCGACCAGATTGTGCTCTGGACTATGGGCCAAGGTCATGTCGATCTGCTGCTGAACCGGCTCGGCTCCCGGTACGGGGTCAAGGTCGTTACCGAGGACCTGCTGGTGCCGCTACGGGAAACCTTCATCACCAAGGCCACCGCCATGGGACGCCACGTCAAACAGTCCGGCGGTCACGGCCAGTACGCGGTCTGCCACCTGGAGATCGAGCCGCTGCCCCGCGGCGAGGGTTTCGTCTTTGTCGACAAGGTGGTGGGCGGCGCGGTGCCGCGGCAGTTCATCCCCTCGGTGGAGAAGGGGGTCCGGGCCCAGCTGGAGAAGGGGGTTCTGGCCGGCTACCCGATCGTCGATGTCCAGGTCACGCTCTTCGACGGCAAGGCGCATTCGGTCGATTCGTCCGACATGGCCTTCCAAACCGCCGGCCAGCTGGCCATGAAGGAGGCCGCGAGCCCGAAGACCGTCACCCTGCTCGAACCGATCGACGAGGTCCAGGTCACCGTCGACGAGGAATACCTGGGCGCGGTCATGACCGATATCTCAGGCCGCCGCGGCCAAGTTCTCGGCACTGACGCCGACGGCAACCACCACGCCATCGTCCGGGCTCTGGTCCCGCAGAGCGAACTGAGCCGTTACGCCATCGACCTGCGCGGCCTCGCCCACGGTTCCGGCACCTTCACTCGAACCTTCCACGGCTATGAGCAGATGCCACAGAACCTGGTGGACGCAGCCGTCAGTAACCGCTGAACTACACCCAGCAGCCCGTCAGCCATCATCTGAACCGCGATCGCGGACAGCAGCAGGCCCGCGATCCGGGTCAGCAGGGTGATCCCGGCGTCCTTGAGGAAGGCCCGTACGATCTCGGCGAACCGGAGCACCACGTACACCAGAACCATTGCGCTGATCACGGCGGCGATTACCACCGTCGAGCCGATGAGCCCGGAGGTGGACTCCACCGCTAGCATCGTGGCTACGATCGCGCCCGGCCCGGCCAGCAGCGGGGTGCCCAATGGCACGATCGCCACATTCACCGCCGAGTCCGGCGCCTCCTGCTCCTCGGGTTTGTCGAACTTACCGGTCAGCAATTCCAACGCGACCAGCAGCAGCAGCAGACCCCCCGAGACCTGCAGCGCACCAGGCGAGATGTGCAGGTAATTGAAGATGTATTGCCCGAACAGCCCGAACAGCCCGATCACGGTCAACGCCACCAGCGAGGCCTTGATCGCCGCCGCGTTGCGCTGGTGAGGCGTCATCCGCCGGGTCAGGCTGAGAAAGACCGGCAGCAGTCCAGGTGGGTCCAGAATCACCCACAGGGTCAGCAGGGTCGACAGGTACAGGTACCCCAACTGGTTCATTGCGCTCCTTCGAGCGCAACCCTAGAGGGCACCCGGCAAGGTCGAGAAACCAGCCCCGGCCGATCAGATCGAGTGCAGCGGCCGGACCTGCGGCGGCAGGCTGGAACGGGAGACGATCTGCTTACCGAACGGGAAGCAGGTCACCGGGATCATCTTCAGGTTGGCCAGCGCAATCGGAATCCCGACAATGGTGATCCCCTGCGCCAAGGCAGTAGCCACATGCCCAATCGCCAGCCAGAACCCAGCCGCGACAAACCAGATCAGGTTCGCGATCGCCGAGCCGGCACCGGCATTGGGCTTGGCGATCACTGCGCTACCGAAGGGCCACAGGGCGTACGCCGCCATCCGCATCGAAGCCACTCCGAACGGAATGGTGACGATCAGGATGCAAGCCAGCAGGCCAAACACGAAGTAGCCGATCGCCAGCCAGATACCACCAAAGAGGAGCCAGATCAGGTTGAGCAGGGTGCGCATGTGATTCAGTGTCACGCATCCGAGGCTTCGGCGAGGATCGGGGTCTTCCCCAGTCCAACCCGGGTAGGCTGCGGCGATGACCGTCACGCCTGAGCGACCACACCGGCAGGTCGTCAGCTACGTCCGCCGCAGTGCCCGGATGAATCCGTCACAACAGCGGGCTCTTGAGACGTACGGGCAACGCTACCTGGTCGAGGTGGCCCGCGGGCCGTTGTCGACGTCGGTGGCTGAGCAGCCGCCGCTGGACTGGGCCACGATCTTCGGCCGTCAGGCCGATCTGATCGTCGACATCGGCCCCGGCAACGGTGATGCGCTGCTGGCCGCAGCGCAGGCGCATCCTGAGGCCAACCTGGTGGGTTTCGAGGTCTTCCAGCCGTCGGTGGCCTCGGCTGTGGGCCGGCTAGGTCAGGCCGGGGTCGGTAATGTCCGGCTCGTACTGGCCGACGGCCGCGCCGGGCTGATGCATCTGGTGGCGCCCGGTTCGCTGGCGGAGATCCGGGTCTTCTTCCCCGACCCCTGGCCCAAAGCCCGCCACCACAAGCGGCGGCTGGTGTCGCCCGGCTTCGCGGAACTCGTCGCGAGCCGGCTGCGACCGGGCGGGGTACTGCGGCTGGCGACCGACTGGGAGGGCTACGCCCTGACGATGCGCCAGGTGCTGGACGCCTCGACGCTGGTGAATCTGCACCCCGGCTGGGCGCCCCGCTTCGCACAACGGCCAGTGACCAAGTATGAGCGGCGGGGCCTGGCCGCCGGGCGGCGGATCTATGACCTCAGCTACGGGCGGCGGCGATGACCGTACGGTGGCGGCTGGACATCGCCTATGACGGCGCAGGCTTCTCGGGTTGGGCGGCTCAACCGGGCCGACGCACCGTCCAGGGAGAATTGGAAACCTGGTTGACGCGGGTGCTGCGCAGCGACACCCCGGTGATACTGACCTGCGCCGGTCGTACCGATGCCGGGGTGCATGCCCGCGGCCAGGTGGCCCATACTGACCTGCCGCAGGTCACGCTCGCCGGTCGCCGCGGGTCTGAGGACACCGGTCGGTTGCTGGCCCGACGGCTCCCCCGGGCCTTGCCCGATGACCTGGTGGTACGCGAGGTCCGCCGTGCCCCGGACGGTTTTGATGCCCGGTTCTCCGCGATCTGGCGCCGCTACGAGTACCGGTTGTGGGACACCCCGCAGGCAGTGGATCCGCTGCGTCGAGGCCATGTCTGCCGCGTCCCACAGCGACTCGACCTCGAGCTAATGTCAGCGGCTAGCCGCCCGCTGCTAGGCCTGCATGACTTCGCCGCCCTCTGCAAGGCGCGGGAGGGGGCCACCACGATCCGGCAGCTGCAACAGCTGGACCTGAGCCGGGCCGCAGATGGGACCGTGACGGTGACCGTCCGGGCCGACGCTTTCTGTCATTCGATGGTGCGTTCGCTGATCGGGGCGTTGACGATGGTCGGCTCCGGGCAGCGCCCGGGGTCTTGGCTGGCCAGCCTGGCGGACGCTGCCAGTCGCTGCGGCGAGGTCCGGGTGATGCCGGCGCATGGGCTCACCTTGGAAGAGGTCGGCTACCCGCCCGACCATTTACTCGCGGCCCGGGCGGCTCAGACCCGCGCGACCCGGGAGCTGGCGTGAGCCACTATTTCGAGACCCCGGCCGGCCCGCAGAGACGTTTCGAGGTCGAGGCGCGGCTCGCCGGCCGCCGGCTCAGCTTGGTCTCAGCCCGAGGGGTCTTCTCCGGATCCGGGCTGGACGTGGGGACCTCGGTGCTGCTGCGGGCGGCGCCGATCCCGTCCGGGCCGGTCCAGCTGCTCGACTTGGGCTGTGGGATCGGCCCGATCACGGTGGCGCTCGGGCTGGCCGCACCCCAGGCGTCGATCACGGCGGTCGATGTCAACGACCTGGCCCTGGAGCTGACCCGCGAGAACACGGCCCGGGCCGGGCTGGGATCACGGGTCCAGGTGCTGCGACCGGAGGCGGTGGACCCGGCGGTGGGATTCGACCAGATCTGGTCGAATCCTCCGATTCGGATCGGCAAGCCGGCGCTGCATCAGCTGCTGCAGGCCTGGCTGCCCCGGTTGGTCCCCGGCGGGTCCGCGTACCTGGTGGTGGCCCGGAACCTGGGCGCGGACTCGTTGGCGGCCTGGCTCGATCGTTGCGGCTGGGGCTGCTCCCGGATCGCCAGCGCCAAAGGTTTTCGGGTTTTCGCGGTCACCCGTGCCGACGATGCCACCCGGCTAGGGATCTCGACCTGATCCGGGCCGGGTACGCATCTCGGTCAGGTCAGATCAGTCCGGCGGTCTGGGTCCGGGCCCGGTCCAGGCGAGCCGCGACGTCGGCCCAGTTCACGACATTCCACCAGGCTGACACGTACTCAGCCTTGACGTTGCGGTACTGCAGGTAGAAGGCGTGTTCCCACATGTCGAGCTGCAGCAGCGGGATCTGGGCCGCCGGCAGGTTGGCCTGCTGGTCGTACAGCTGGTTGATGTTCAACCGCCCGCCCAGCGGGTCCCACACCAGCATTGCCCAACCAGAACCCTGGATGCCGTTGGCGGCCTCGGTGAACTGCTGGCGGAAGGCGGCGAAGGAGCCGAAGAAGTCGCTGATGGCCGCGGCCAGTTCACCGTCCGGTTCACCGCCGCCGTGGGGTGACAGGTTCTTCCAGAACACCGAGTGGTTCATGTGGCCGCCCAGGTGGAAGGCGAGGTCCTTCTCGAGCTTGGTGATCGCTGCGTAGGTGCCGTTCTCGCGGGCCTCGGCCAGCTTCTCCAGCGCGGTGTTGGCGCCGGTCACGTACGCCTGGTGGTGCTTGGAGTGGTGCAGCTGCATGATCTCGCCCGAGATGTGGGGCTCGAGCGCGCCGTAGTCGTAGTCCAGGTCAGGCAGGGTGTACACAGCCACCGATGGTCCTCTCGTCGTGGTACCGGGCGGAGCCGACTCCGAGCCCGTGCTGATATAAGCCTGCCCTATCGAGAACTATTCCGCAGCCTGGCCGGGCCGGGCGGCGTACGGTGCAGGCATGACTGCTCCTGTCCAGGCGGTGGTGATCACCGTCTCTGACCGTTGCGCCGCCGGCGAACGCGAGGACCGTTCAGGCCCGTTGGCCCGTGACCTGCTGCAGGCCGGTCCAGTGGTGGTCCGTGAGCTGCTGGTGGTGCCCGATGACGTCGAACAGATCCGGCAGGCGATCCGCGTCGGCGCCGAGAATGCCGATCTGGTGTTCACCACGGGCGGTACCGGGGTCGGGCCACATGATCTGACCCCTGAGGCCACCGCCGCACTGTTGGCCTGCGAGATCCCCGGGCTAGCTGACGCGATCCGGGCCCACGGGCAGCAGCAGGTCCCGGCTGCGCTGCTGAGCCGGGGCCTGGCAGGGCTCACCAGCCGCGAACCGGATGCGGCGCTGGTGGTCAACGCGCCTGGCTCGCCCGGCGGGGTGAGGGACGCGGTAGCCGCGCTGCTGCCGGTGCTGTCTCATCTGCTGGACCAGCGCCGGGGCGGCGACCACTGATCAGTCGGGCCGGACCCAGTCGCCGGAGCGTCCCCCAGATTTGGCGATGATCTTCGCCTCGGCGATCACCAGGCTCCGATCGAGGCCTTTGAGCATGTCCACCAGACTCAGCGCCGCCACCGTGACCGCGGTCAGGGCCTCCATCTCGACCCCGGTCCGGTCGGCGGTCCGTACGGTTGCCCGTAACCGCACCCCGGTGCCGGTCAGCTCGAGGTCGACCTCGCAGCCGTGGATCCCGATCGGATGGGCTAACGGGATCAGCTCCGGGGTTTTCTTGGCGGCCTGGATCCCGGCCAGCCGGGCCACCGCCTGCACGTCCCCCTTGGGGGTATCGCCGCTGCGTAGCGCCGCCAGGGTCGTCTCGGCACAGCGCACCTCGGCGACCGCGGTGGCGGTCCGGGGCGTGGGCTGCTTGGCGGTGACGTCCACCATGTGGACGCTGCCATCATCACGCAGGTGGGTCAGTTCACCAGCCACGGCGTCCTACTCGGGTGGGGATGAAGGTCAGCCGGTCACCGGGGGCGACCGTCGAAGTTCCGACTGGAACCAGAGCCAACCCGTCGGCCTGCGGCAGGGACGCGACCAGGTGAGACCGGGAACCAAGCCGATGGTGAGGCCAGACCCGCTGCCCGTCGCGGCGGACCGGGCAGATCTGTTCCTTGCCCGGCGGTGAGACCCAGCCCTCGGCGGCGATCACCTGCTCGGTGGGTGGCAGACTGTCCGCGGCCCTACCGGCCAGCATCGCGATCAGGCCGGCCCCGTAGACGTGGAAGCTGACGAAGACGCTGACCGGATTGCCGGGCAGGCAGAGCACCGGGACCTGCCGCCCGGCGCAGCGCAACCGGCCGGCTCCCTGCGGGCCTCCGGGCTGCATCGCCACATGGTGGAAGTCGACCCCCTGGTGGGCCAGTCCCTGTCGGACCACCTCGAAGGCGCCGGCGGAGATCCCACCGGCGGTGATCACCAGGTCAAGCTCCGGCCAGTCATCCAAGACTGCGGCGAGGCGCTCGATCTGGTCGTTGATCCGGGCGCTAGCAACGATCGATGCCCCGGCCGCTAATACCAGGCCGGTCAGCAGGGCGGCGTTGGAGTCAGGGATCTGGCCAGGGCCGACGGGCACGCCAGGCGCCACCAGTTCTCGTCCGGTGGTGATGATCCCGACCCTGGGACGGGGATGGAGCGTCACCTCGGTGACCCCGACCGAAACCAGCGCGGATACTGCTGCGGCGTCCACGACGGTCCCGGCAGGCAGTACCGGCGCCCCGGCTGGCAGGTCTTCGCCTCGGCGTCGTACGTTCGCGCCCGGTTCCGGCCATGGGGCCTGGATCCGTACCTGCTGCGGCGCCTGCCGGGTCCCGGGCAGGTGGTCGGTCTGCTCCACCATCACTACGGTGTCGGCACCCTCGGGCAATGGGGCCCCCGTCATGATCCGGACCACCTGGCCGGCCGCCAGGCGGTGGACCTGCTGATCGCCGGCGGGCAGGTCCCCGGCGACCGGCAAGACGACCTCGGCTTTCTCCGGTGGCAGATCGACATGCCGAACCGCGAAACCGTCCATGGCGGAGTTCGTGAACGGCGGGGTATCGAGCAGCGCGTGGGCATCCTCGGCCAGGGCACAGCCCAACAGTTCGCTTCCCACCACCGGAGAACGGACCGGCGTGGTAGGGGCCGCCAACGATTCGATCAGGCTCCGGTGCTCGGTCACCGTCCAGGAGCGGCTCATGGCCGGCCCGCAAAGGTCAGCACGTGGTAGCTGTTGCGACGCGCGTCGCCGTACAGGACCTGCCCGAGCAGCGGTTCCCCGGCCCCGGTGATCAGCTTGACGGCCTCGGTGGCCATGGCGCTGCCGGCCTGTCCGACCACCGGTCCGAGTACCCCGACCTCGGTGCTGCTGGGGGTCTGGCCGGGCTTCGGCGGGCGCGGATACAGGCTACGTAGGCTGGTCGGCGCCCAGCCGTCGGGTGGGCGGCTCCAGAAGTCG
The DNA here is from genome assembly GCA_938046585.1 of uncultured Propionibacteriaceae bacterium. Lineage (GTDB taxonomy): Bacteria > Actinomycetota > Actinomycetes > Propionibacteriales > Propionibacteriaceae > Fen-668. Next base: position 143,910 of record CALIWR010000006.1, read on the forward strand.
CTGACTTGCCAGACCATGTCGATCACACTCCCCCAGACCAGTGGCGTCCCGCCACGTTCACACCAGTCCGCCACCAGGTATGTGGTGTCGAAGGTGTCGGAACATTCCATCACCAGATCCCACCGGTCGCGCTGCTGGTCGAGCAGTTCGGTGGTGACCTGGCCGATTTCGACGACTTGTACCTCGGGGTCGAGGTCGAGCAGCCGGGTACGGGCCGAGGCGGTCTTCGGCTGCCCGATGCTGGCCTGTCCATGCACCACCTGGCGGCCCAGGTTGTGCTCCTCGACTAGGTCATGGTCCGCGACAGCGATGGTTCCGACACCAGCACCGGCCAGGTAGAGCAGTACCGGAGACCCCAGTCCCCCAGCCCCGACCACGAGTACCCGGGCGGCCCGAAGCCGGGCCTGGCCGGCCAAGTCGATTCCGTTGACCAACCAGGTGCGGCGATGTCGTACCCGGGCGTGCGCGGTGATCGGCTGGGCCGGACTAGCTAACGGGATCTGCACACCCATCACAGACCGGTCCAGCTACGGCTGCCGTCAGCCAGGATCTGACACTTCCACACCGGTACGGTGGCCTTGATCTCATCGACCAGGGCCTGGGCCGCGGTGAAGGCCTGGGACCGGTGTTCGGCGGCGACGACCACCACCATCGCCGTTTCCCCCACCACGATGTGCCCCACGCGGTGCCAGGCGGCCACGGCATGCACCCCGTGACGCAATGTGGCCTGCTCAGCGAGGTCCCGCAACCGGGCCTCAGCCGAGGGATGGGCACAGTAGTCGATCGCGGTGACGTCGCGGCCAGCGTCGTGGTTGCGGACCACCCCGCAGAAGGTGACGACACCACCACAGCGGACATCCGTCAGCTGGGCGATGATCTGTTCGAGGTCGAGTGGGGTCTCCACGATCCCGGAGCGGATCTGACTGGTCATACGGAACCTTCCGACGGTACGGCTCAGCCGCCAGCGAACGGGGGCAGCACCTCGACCACCGATTCCCGGTCGAGCTGCTGGTCTCGCTGCGCCGGGCGCTGGTCGATCAGAAAGGTGCTGACTGCCAGCACTGGTTCCAGGTCCGGGTGTCGTTGGGCGGCGGCGGCCAGCAGGCCAGCCAGGGTGCCATGCCGCTCGTACGTCTCGCTAGTACAGCCGGCCGCATCCACTGCGCCGCCGAAGTACCGGATCGTGGTCATGGTCTCCTCTGGTTGTGGATCGGTCAGGGTCAGGATCACCGCACAACGGTACGGGTCGGCATCGTCGGGCTGGAAACTCATTTGAACCGAGTCCTGGCAGATCAGGTGGACGATTCGCTGAACGAAGCCGTGCCGCAACGCCAAGCCCACCAGGCTCGGCTGCTCGCCGGCGGTGAACGGGCAGGCGCGCAGCACCAGGGTGGCCTCGTGGCTGGGGTCTGGGGTGGGCGCCATCCCGAAGGCGGTGAGGACCATCCGGATCTGGAGCATCTGATGAGCCAGATCCCAGTCCGGCGACCCCGCCGCATGGGCCGGGACCCGCATCAGGTCGAGGGCCCGTTGCCCGATCAGAGCGCCGACCTGGTGAGCCGCCTCGATCCGGTCGTTCGGGGTATCTCGCAACCAGTCGAAGAAGCATCGGGTTACCAGCGCCATCTGGTTGTCCGGGGAGACCAGGTCGGGGGCGGTGATGGCCAGGTAACCGGTGGCCGGACGACCGCGCCCATGAACAGGCAGCCTCACGCCCGACACCAATCGCAGCTCGATCAAGGTCTCCAGGGTTTCCCGAATGCTGGACGGATGCAGCCCGGACTCATCAGCTAGCTCAGCCACCGTGACCGGATTCCCATGCTGCGCGATCCGTCGCAGCAAGGTGCTCTGTGCGGGAGTGAGCTGGGCCAGACTGGTAAAGAGCCCTTGGTTGTCGGCCGGCCGCGCCCGGCGACGCCTGGGGGATCTCGGACCGGTCATCACGATGTTCCCGGATCTCTCTTGATGACCAGCATTGGTCTGCTCGGGGAGGAAGTCCCTCATCGTCACCCGCCGATCCGGCTCATGGTGCGGGAGGGGACGGCGAAGCGGGAGCCGTCGAGGCCATGCGCCTCGGGCTTCGCCCACATCGCAGCGGTCCAGGCTGCGACGATCCGCCGCTCGATCTGTCGCGGTTCGTCGCCAGAACGCAGGATCCGGCGCAGGTCGACCTCCTGGGTGGCGAACAGACAGCTGCGGATCTGACCGTCACTGGTGAGTCTGGTGCGGTCACAACTGTCGCAGAAGGGTTCGCTTACCGAGGCGATGATCCCGACCCGCTGCCGCGGGTCGCCGTCGACGGTCCAGATCCGGGCCGGCGCCGACGGGTCTTCGGTCTCGGCCGGTGTCAGCTCATGCTGCGCGCCCACCAGCTCGAGGATGTCGTCCCGGGTCACCATCTGGGCACGGTCCCAGGATCCGGGCGGACCGATCGGCATTTGTTCGATGAACCGCAATTCGGCGCCAATAGCCAGGCAGTAGTCGAGCAACCGACCGGCGTCGGTGTCGTTGATTCCTCGTACGATCACCGCATTCACTTTCAGTGGACTGAGGCCAGCCGCCTGGGCGGCGCTGATCCCGGCCAGCACATCGGCAAGCCGATCACGGTGGGTGATCTGCCGAAAATGTTGCGGGTCGAGACTGTCGAGGGAGACGTTGACTCGTTGAAGCCCGGCTGCTGCCAGACGCTGCGCACGGTGCTCCAGCCCCAGCGCATTGGTAGTCAGGGCCAGCCCGGGAACCTGCCCCTGGTCGGTACGCAACTGGGCGACCGCAGCGACGATGTCCTCCAGGCCGCGCCGCAGCAACGGCTCACCGCCGGTGAACCGGATCTCACGCACCCCGAGCCGTTCAACGCCGATCCGGCAGAGCCTGGTCACCTCGGCATCAGTCAGAGTCAGCTCGGTCGGCAGCCAGTTCAGACCATTGGCTGGCATACAGTACGAGCAGCGCAGGTTACAGCGGTCTGTCAGGGAGACCCGCAGATCACGCGCCACCCGTCCGAACCGATCCCGCAGCACGGTGGCTCTCGGCGCGGGGTCCGGTTCTGGCATGCCGGGAGACTATCTCAGCGGGCCAGACCCCGCGTTAATCTCGCGGGTCCTCTGCCAAGGTGGAGGCATGGACGTGCACGGCATCATCCTGGCCGGAGGCGCCGGCCAACGGCTGGGCAGCCTGTCGAAAGCCGATCTGCGGATCCAGGGTCAACGGCTGCTGGACCTGGTGGTAGCGGCGACCGTCCCGCTGGTCACGGGTCGTCTCGTGGTGGTGGCCCCGGCCACCGTCACCGTTGCGACGGGAGTGGGGCAAACCTTGGAGAATCCCCCGTTGGGCGGTCCGCTGGCGGGGATCGACGCTGGCTTGCGGTGGTTGGAGCAGGCCACCCAACCCGGACCGGACGATCTGGTCGTGGTGCTGGCGGTGGACACCCCGGCCGCCCAGCGGCTGCTGCCGGACCTCGTGGCGGCTGCGCGCCGGACCGACGGTGACGGGGCAGTCGTGGTAGGCGGGGAGCCTGCCCCCTTCGTCCAGCATCTGCAAGCTTGCTACCGGTTTCGGGCCTTGAGCCAGGTGATCGCCGCCGCCGGTCCGCCTCGCGGTCTTGGGGTACGGCGGGTACTGAGAAGGCTGCGTCTGGTCGAGATTCCGCAACCGGCCGCGGTCTGCCGCGATCTCGACACCACGGCAGACCTGACCTATTGGCAGGCCGGGATCGGCTGATCCCTAACGAGGCTCGTCGAGTTGGGCGAAGATCGGCCCCAGCAGCGGGACCAGCACCTCGAGACTGTCCACTGCCCCACCCAGCGAGCCGGGCGCGGCCACTAGCAGCGCTCCGGTCGCATCGCGAGCGGTGACCCCGACAACCCCTCGCGACAGGCCCGACAGTGGGGTGTTTGCCAGCCCCTGGGCCCGGATCTGCTCGGCGATGCCGGGGATTTCGACCGCCAACCGAGCCCGTACCGCTTCGGGCGCCTCATTGCCGACCCCGAAGCCGGTCCCGCCAAGGACCAGCACCAGTCGAGCCCCACTGGCGAGGGCCTGATCCAGAGCGGAGCAGACCGCGGCCAACCCTTCGGCCACGATAGTCACGCTCACTGCCCGCAACCCAGCCTGCTGTAACCGTTCGACCACGGCGGGCCCAGTACGATCGGGCCGTTCCCCGGCCAGGACCCGATCGCTGCTGACGATGACGGCCGCCGAGATCGCAGCCAGGTCGTTGCCTTTCATGCCTTCCCTCCGAACCTGAGATTCCCCTTTCAGCATGATATTTTCTGGCTTCCATCCAGAAAAAATGCTGATGCCCGCTCTTTCAGCGCCGATAAGGGGTTTGAGGATACCAATCGGTGATCTGGTTGACGCGGCAGGATTGATTCTGAAAGAATCCTTGTTTCATAACGAGAGGGAAAGGGATTCGATAACCCATGAGGCGTTCTCTGATGGCCGGGGCCACGGCCTTGATGCTGGTCGCGACGATGGCCGGGTGCGGCACCAAACCCTCCTCCACCGCCTCGCCGTCGGGTCAGCAGACCACTATCACGGTCTTCGCCGCAGCCTCCCTGGAGAAGTCCTTCACCGCGATCGCCAAAGACTTCGAAGCCCAGAATCCCCAGACCAAGGTCACCTTCAGCTGGGCTGGATCCCAGACCCTGGTGGAACAGTTAGCGAATGGCGCCCCGGCCGATGTCCTGGCCACCGCCAACACCACCACCATGGACAAGGCAGTCCAGACCGGCTCGGTCACTGACCCGCAGGAGTTCACGACTAACCGGCTGACCCTGATCACCCCTGCCGGCAATCCCGCCCAGATCACCGGGTTGGACGCCTCGCTGACCGGGAAGAATCTGGTCATCTGCGCCCCAGCGGTCCCCTGCGGTAGCGCCACGGCCAAGCTGGCCGGACTGGCGGGGGTCACACTCACCCCGAAGTCCGAGGAACAGTCGGTGACCGACGTGAAGAACAAGGTGATCTCCGGCCAGGCCGATGCGGGTATCGTCTACCAGACCGATGCCGCCTCCGCCGGCGACAAGGTCACCACGGTCGCGATCCGCGATTCTGAGAAGGTTGTCAATCGCTACCCGATCGCGCTCGTCAAGAGCTCCAAGAACACCACCGCCGCCACCGCGTTCATCGCGTACGTGAGGTCCGAGGCCGGGCAGAAGACCTTGAAATCCTTCGGTTTTGGCGCCTGAGCCGAATCTTCTGCGGGCAAAGGCCCCGAGCATTTCCCATAGGTTCTGGAGGTGGCTGGTGCGGTCTCGCCCTGATGGGCGCCGCCGACGTCCCCAGGTTTCTCCCGCTCCCCGCTGGCTGACAGGCCTGGGAGCGTTAGGGATTGTCTACCTGGTGGTGCCATTGGTCGCTATGGCGGCTCGTACCCCCTGGGACCGGTTCGCGACGGTATTGGCTCAGGACTCCTCGGTCGATGCGCTGTGGTTGAGCCTGCGAACCTGCCTGGCGGCGGTTCTGGTGGACGTGGTGGTCGGGGTCCCGCTGGCGGTGCTGCTGGCTCGCCGGTGGCGGGCCGTGACCCTGGTCCGAGTGTTGGTGGCACTGCCACTGTCGCTGCCACCGGTGGTAGCCGGCATCGCTCTGCTCAGCGTCTTCGGCCGGCGGGGACTGATGGGGCCCTGGCTGGAATCTGCCGGTCTTCAGATCGCCTTTTCAACCTCTGCGGTGATCATGGCGCAGGTCTTCGTCTCGTTGCCTTTCCTCGTGATCACGCTGGAAGCGGCGCTGCGGGCCCGCCCGTACGGCCTGGAAGAGACCGCTGCCGCGCTGGGAGCCGGGCCAAGTCGGGTGCTGGCCACGATCACGGTGCCGATGGTGGCGCCCGGCCTAGCCCGGGGTACGGCGTTGGCGCTGGCCCGTTGCCTGGGCGAGTTCGGCGCCACCCTCACCTTCGCTGGTTCTCTGCAAGGTACGACACGGACCCTGCCGTTACAGGTCTATCTGGCCCGAGAATCCGACAGTGATGCTGCCCTGGTGCTGGGCATGGTGCTGGTGCTGCTGGCCGCGGCGGTAGTAGCGATCACCGAATGGCCACACCGACGAAACCACCCTCAGCCGGTCGAAGCAGCCACCCCGGATCCAGTATCAACCGAGCCGGTACTGCCCGGCCGCCCGGCGGTCGTCTCGGTTGCCGGCTCAATCACGCAGCGCGGGTGGGATGTCAGTCTGGACCTGCCCGCCGGTCAGGTCTGGGCGGTGATGGGGCACAACGGGGCTGGCAAGTCCACTTTGGCCGAAGTGCTGGCTGGGAGACTGGCCCTGGATTCGGGACAGATCAGCATTGCGGGCCGGCTGGTCGATGGTCCGGGGCGCTTCGTCACCGCTCGTCACCGCCGGGTCGCGGTCGTCAGCCAGCAGCCGCGGATCTTTGAGCACTTGACCGTGCTGGCCAATGTCGCCTACCCGCTACGCTCCCGGGGGCGTCGGCGCGCCGAAGCTGAGCAGCAGGCACGGGCCGAGCTCACGGCGGTGGGTTGCGCCCAGCTGGCCGGTCGGCGCGGCGGGAACCTCTCAGGCGGCCAGGCGGCCCGGGTGGCGCTGGCCCGGGCTTTGGTCTTCCAGCCCGACCTACTCATCCTGGACGAGCCGACCGCAGCCCTCGACGTCGAGGCCACCGCCCAGATCACCCAGATCCTGCGGGAACGGCTTCATACCTCGCTCACCACGACCGTCCTCGTCACCCATGATCCGCTGATGGCCCTGCAATTGGCCGACCACATGGTGGTCTTGGATCACGGGCGGGTAGTGGAAACCGGGTCCCCGTCCACGCTGCTGGCTCGGCCGGGGAGCCGTTTCACGGCCCGGCTGGCCGGGCTGAACATCGTCACCGGCGAGGCCATTGCCCGCGCGGATGGTCTGCCGGCGCTGCGGATTGCCGACCGGCAGCTGGTCGCCGCCAGCGATGGCCAGCTCGAGCCGGCCGGGCAGTGGACGATGATCTTCCCCCCAGAGGCGGTCTCGCTGTACCGGCAGCCGGTACCCGGCTCGCCGCGGACCATGCTGCCGGCCCGGGTGGTTGGTTCACGCGTCGATGCTGGGCTGGTAACGGTCTCGGTGGCCCTCGTCGACGGCTGCCCGATCACGGTTCGGATCACGATGTCAGCCTGGGCCGAACTCGACGCCAGCGCCGGCGACGAGCTGTGGTGCTCGATCAAAGCCACCCAGGTGCGGGTGATGCGAGCCGAGAGCTGACCGGCGCTACTGCTCGGAGGCGACCTCGTCATGCACCGCCAGCATCCTCGCCACCGCCGCTGACCACGGGTACTGCTCGGCCCGGACCCGCGCCGCCTCACGGACCGTGGCCGGGTCGTCGTGTAGCCGACGCCACAGCCGCTGCACCGCATCCGCCAGCGAGACCGGGTCGGCGCTGCCCCACTCCGCACAGGAGGCATCCACCAATTCTCGAGCCCCGCCTCGGTCAGCGGTTACCACCGGGGTGCCGCAGGCCAGCGCTTCCAGCACCGCCAGGCCGAAGGTCTCGGTCGGGCAGACCGACATCGCGATCTGCGCCGCCCCGTACGCCTTGGCCACTTCGGCCCGCCCGTCCATGTAGCCGACGAACCGGATTGGCCCGTCACCGGCCAGTTCCCGCAACCATCCCAGGTGCGGCCCGGTCCCCACCATCGTCAGGTGTACCGGGACCTGGCGGCGGTCCAACTCCAGCGTGGTCTCGATCACCAGCTGGGGATACTTCTCGCGTGACATCCGCCCCACATGCACCAGCCGCAGCCGCCGCATCGCCTCAGCCGGCTGCTGCGGCACGACAAAGGTCTCGAGGTCGACGCCCAACGGGACCGTCACCAACCGGGCCGCGGTCTGCTCCCATTCGCCCGCGGAATACCGTGTGGTGACTACCACCCGGTCGAAGGCCTTGGCCAGGCGCCGGTTGCGCCAGCGCACCGGGGTACGGACCGGGAGCCGGGTGAAGTCGGAGGCCATGTCGTCGAGCCGCTCGTGACTGAGCAGCACCGAGCCGATCCCCCGCATCCGGGCCCAGCGGGCCGTCGCGGTCAGGGTCCACTTATCCGAGACTTCGATCGAGGTGGGGTTGAACTGGTGCAGCAGTCTCAGCACCTGGGGCAGGTCGACGATGATCCGATAGCCGCCGGTGACGCGCGGGGCCCGGACCTGGGCGATAGTTCCGGCAGCGGTATCGCGGACCCGGGTCCGCGGGCCGGGGATGATCAGGATCCGGTCATGGCCTTGGGCCACGTACCCTTCGCCGAGCTGGTCCACCGCCCGCCGCATCCCACCCGAGGTGGGACCGACGAAGTTGGCCAGCTGGGCGATCCGCATGCCGTCATCCTCTCAGGCGCGGGGGTGACGCGCACCGCCCCGGGGGCACAGTATCCCCGGGGCGGTGCGTCGTGGAATGAACTACTTGTCCTCGTCGTCCTTGCCGGCCGGCACAAAGCCGGCCTTCTCGGCAGCCTCGGTGCTGTTGAACCACACCTCGGCGATAGTCCGGTCGTACCAGGGCGATTCGGGCGTGTGGTACATCATCGAATCAGCATTGCCCTTGATGGTGTAGCCCTCCGGCGGCTCGTCCCCGAGGTACGCGTCGGGGCCGAAGCTTTCGGCCCGCGCCACCTCGGCATTGCTGGGTTCGGAGGTGTCCGCCGACCTGGCCAATTCCTCGTTGCTCGGCTCAGAGCTCCTGGCCTTGGTGGCCTTCGGGCGACTGGTCTTGGCCTGGGCTTTGCCGCGGTTCTTGCGGCCCTCCTCGACCGATTCGGTGACGATCTCGATCACCGCCATCGGGGCGTTGTCGCCCTTGCGGTTGCCGACCCGGGTGATCCGGGTGTAGCCACCCTCGCGGTCTTCCAGGTCCGGGGCGATCTCGGTGAACAGGGTGTGGACCACATTCCGGTCGCCGATGGTCTGCAGCACCAGCCGCCGCGCGTGCAGGTCGCCCCGCTTGGCTTTGGTGATCAGCTTCTCGGCCAGCGGCCGGAGGCGCTTGGCTTTGGTCTCGGTGGTGGTGATGCGACCATGCTCGAATAACTGGCTGGCCAGATTCGCGAGAATGATCCGCTCATGAGCTGGGCTGCCGCCGAGACGGGGGCCCTTGGTGGGTTTCGGCATCGTTGGTTCCTTCGGCTAGCGGTCAGTACTGCTCGGTCTCGGCGAAGTCGGCCTCGTCGTCCTCATCGTCCCCGAGTGCGGTGAACCGCTCTAGGGCGGCCAGCGGGTCGAAGTCCGGTGAGGAATCCTTGAGCGACAGGCCCATCTCGTGTAGCCGCAGCTTCACCTCGTCGATCGACTTAGAGCCGAAGTTACGGATGTCGAGCAGATCCTGTTCGCTGCGGGAGACGAGCTCGGAAACGGTGTGGATGCCTTCGCGCTTCAGGCAGTTGTACGAACGGACGGTGAGGTTGAGATTCTCGACCGGCAGCGCCAGATCAGCAGCCATCTGCTCGTCGACCGGCGACGGGCCGATCTCGATGCCCTCAGCCTCGAAGTTGAGTTCCCGGGCCAGGCCGAACAGCTCCACCAGGGTCCGTCCCGCCGAGGCAACGGCGTCGCGCGGGCTGATCGCCGGCTTGGTCTCGACATCGACGATCAGTCGGTCGAAGTCGGTCCGCTGCTCGACGCGGGTGGCTTCCACCTTGTACGTCACCTTGAGCACCGGCGAGTAGATCGAGTCGACCGGAATTCGGCCGATCTCAGCGTCGTAGTTCTGGTTCTGGACAGCCGAGACGTAGCCCCGGCCCCGCTCCACGACCAGCTCCATCTCAAGTTTGCCCTTGTCATTCAGGGTCGCGATGTGCAGGTCGGGGTTGTGGATCTCGACCCCGGACGGCGGGGCAATGTCGGCAGCGGTGACCGCCCCGGCTCCCGCCTTACGCAGGTACATGATGACCGGCTCGTCTTCCTCACTGGACAAGACAAGGCCTTTGAGGTTGAGGATGATCTCGGTGACGTCCTCAACCACACCCTCGATGGTGGAGAACTCATGGGAGGTGCCCTCGATCTTGATACTGGTCACTGCCGCGCCGGGGATCGACGACAGCAGGGTCCGGCGCAGCGAATTGCCGAGGGTGTAGCCGAAACCCGGCTCCAACGGCTCGATCACGAACCGCGACCGGTACTCGGCGACCATCTCCTCGGTCAGCGTGGGACGCTGGGCAATCAGCATGTGGTTTTCCTTTCAGCCGCCCGCCATATGACGGCATCTGGTGTCAGCACCGACCTGGCTGGTGGTGCCCGGCACCTGGCCGGGGTCCGAGAACCCCAGCCAGGTGATCAGATCACTTGGAGTAGAACTCGACGATCAGCTGCTCCTGCACGTCGACCACGATCTGGTCGCGGGCCGGCAACTGATGAACAAGGATCCGCATCTGATTCGGGCGAACCGTCAGCCAGCCCGGGATCTTGCGGTCGCTGTGGGTCTCGCGGGCCACCACGAAGGGGTGCAGGTTCACGGCCTTCGGCCGGACCTCGATGATGTCGTACGGACTCACCCGGTACGACGGCACGTTCACCTTCTGGCCGTTGACCGTGAAGTGACCGTGCACCACCATCTGGCGGGCCTGGCGCCGGGTGGTCGCGAAACCAGCCCGGTAGACCACGTTGTCGAGACGGGATTCGAGGATTTGCAGCAGCAGGTCACCGGTCTTGCCGGGGCTGCGCGTGGCCTCCTCGTAATAGGTACGGAATTGCTTCTCCAGCACTCCGTACGCGAACCGCGCCTTCTGCTTCTCCTTGAGCTGCTGCGAGTACTCGGAGTCCTTGGTACGGCCCCGTCCGTGCATGCCGGGCGGGTAGGGGCGGCGTTCGTAGGCCTTGTCGTTGCCGACGAGGTCGGTGCCGAGACGACGCGACTTGCGCGTCATCGGGCCGGTGTAACGGGCCATGGGTTCGTCAGTCCTTTGCTTGCAGAAGAGTGGTCAGACGCGGCGACGCTTGGGCGGGCGGCAGCCATTGTGCGGGACGGGGGTCACGTCGGAGATCGCGCCCACCTCGAGCCCGATCGCGCCGAGCGAACGGATCGCGGTCTCACGACCCGACCCCGGCCCCTTGACGAACACGTCGATCTTCTTCAGTCCGTGCTCCATGGCCCGCCGCCCAGCCGCCTCGGCGGCCATCTGCGCCGCGTACGGGGTGGATTTGCGGGAGCCCTTGAAGCCGACCGTCCCGGCCGAGGCCCACGAGATCACCGCACCAGTCGGGTCGGTGATCGCGATGATCGTGTTGTTGAACGTGCTCTTAATGTGCGCCTGTCCGGCGACGATGTTCTTCTTCTCCTTGCGCCGCACCTTGGTCTTCGCGGTGCTCTGCTTGCGGCCTGCGGTAGCCATCAGTTCTTATCTCTCCTGGAGTTCACGCGATCGGCGAGGATCAGCGGGCCTTCTTCTTGCCGGCGACGGCCTTCTTCTTGCCCTTGCGGGTACGGGCATTGGTCCGGGTGCGTTGTCCCCGAACCGGAAGGCCGCTGCGATGCCGACGGCCCTGATAGTTGCCGATCTCGACCTTGCGTCGGATGTCGGCGGCGATCTCGCGGCGCAAGTCACCCTCGATCTCGTAATGAGCCTCGATGTGGTCACGCAGGGCGACCAGTTGCTCGTCGGTGAGCTGGTGGACCCGAATGTCGCCGGATACCCCGGTCGCCTCCAGAGTCTGGCGGGCCCGGGTCTTACCGATGCCAAAGATGTAGGTAAGTGCGACCTCGAGACGCTTGTCACGCGGGAGGTCGACACCGATCAGACGTGCCATCTGGCGGTTTGCCTTTCCGATATTCGGTCCTGGCGCCAGGGGCGCCCGGTCGTGGACCGCGAAGGTGCTGGACGTGACGCGTTCCCCGCTCGCGGGGCCTCGGCCTTCGCCCGAGGGTTCGCAGGAGCCGTACGGCCCTGAGTGCGTGCACGCTGTTGAATTATTCACCAGCCGGGGCTGGTGTGCCGGTGGACGCGATCCGACGTCACCGGCGCGCGCCCGGTCTGACCGGGGGCGCTGGTCGAGCTCAGCCCTGCCGCTGCTTGTGGCGAGGGTTGTCGCAGATCACCATGACGCGACCGTGCCGGCGGATCACCTTGCACTTGTCACAGATCTTCTTGACGCTCGGCTGAACCTTCATGGCGAGCTTCCTTCTTCTCTGGGTAGGTCGGTCGGCTACCGGTGCCGGTAGACGATTCGGCCGCGAGTGAGGTCGTACGGGGACAGTTCGACGACGACCCGGTCGCTCGGCAGGATGCGGATGTAGTGCTGCCGCATCTTCCCGCTGATCGTGGCGAGGACCCGGTGGCCGTTCGTCAGCTCGACGCGGAACATCGCGTTGGGCAGGGCTTCCACCACTGTCCCCTCCAGTTCGAGGGCACCGTCTTTCTTCGCCATACACTCTCAATCGGTTGGTGTTGCGGCCGGGACCCAACAGGCCGGACCCGGCCGTCCCCCTGGACAAGGGTGACCGACTGGCCATTCTACGCTGCCGCTGGCACGCCGCCCAAATCGGGTCAGCGAGGACGTACCGACTCCCAGCCAGCGATCACCCGCTTCGCGCGGCTGCGCAACAGCACCCCCGCCACCAGCGCGATCCAGGATTCATCCTGGAAACTGACCATGATCCGGCCCAGCTGCATCAGCCGCGGCGCCGGCACAATGCCTCGGATGTCGTCCAGCCGACACTGCCAGCCGATGACCGGCTGCTCAACAGTAAGATCCGCCACCATCAGCAGCCGACGATCAGTCAACAAGCAGTCCATCATCATCACATCCTCGATCGCCTCGTGCAACCCCGCCGCCAGAGTCCCGGGCCGTGCTCGAAGGCTGGAGCCAAACAGCACTCCCATCATCTGCTCGGTATAGATCGGAAGCGCGAATAGGTGAGCCAGCAGCCGGTCTTTCAGACTCAGCCGAGGCTCGACGGTGCCGTCATCCTCCCGGCCTGAAAAATACCCAACACCCGCCGCGACCACCGCCCGCTCCCCCTCTGCCAGAATCCAGGCGATGTGGTCGGCATAGATTGTGAGTGGATCCAACAGCATGTTCCCAGTCTCGCTGATCCACCGGTAGGCGACAATCGGCCCCATGAGCGACTTCACGTACAGTCCGCCGCCGGATCTAGCGACGATCATGGCCAGCACCTTCACCGCGTCCTGCGCGGACGGTTCGGTGACGGCCACGGCCGAGGGGGACCTGCGCCTGCACACCGTCCAGATCGACCTCTTTGACGATCGTGACCCGGTCCGGCTGGGACGCAAGCTGACCGAGGCCTGCTCATCGGCCCTGACGCAGGCTCGGGAGGCGACCGTGGCCGCGCTGCGCACCTCATCGCTTGGCGAAAGCCTGGAGTCCTACCTCGACGGCCAGGCCGTCGCGCACGAGAGCCCCGCCGGCCCATACCAGACCAGCAGTGGACCGATCTCGGCGACGGTCGCCGGTGACGGTTCCCTGACCGCGGTCCGGGTCGAGCAGATTACCGAGGGCGAGGACCTGGGCCAGGCCACCGTAACCTGCGTCAACGCGGCTCTCGACCAAGCGCTTGGCCGAGACGACGGCGCGGACTTCGACCAGCGGCTCGAGGAGCGGATCTCGGATCTGGAGGCCGCGCTGGAACGGCTCGACGCTGCGATGGACCCGTTAGAGAGCCGGCTCGACGCCCTAGAACGCGAGCTGTAACGGGGTTCAGGCCTGGTCGAGGCTCCTGCTGATCTCATCCAGCCGTCGCGAAAGCGGATCGAGGGTGGCGCTGAGCCGGTCCATGGTCGCGCCGAGTTCGGCCAGTCGCTGCTCGGCGAGGTTCGTGACATCGTCTTGGTCGGCGCCGCGGGCTTGCTGCAGGGCGTCATTCACGGCGCTGACCGTGTCCGGACCGATCCGTTCCGGCTCCTCCAGACCTGCCAGGAAGATCCGCTGCAGGCTGGTGTCGGCATCGACCACGGCAGTCACCGATCCGACCGTTGCCTCGTACGTCTGCCTAGGGGCCGCCGGTTGTCCCGGCTCGACCTGGCCGAGCAACGCGGCCCGCAATTCGTCGTCGATCAGTCCGCTGGCGAGCATCTCGGCCTGCAGCGACTCCAGCGCCTCATCCAGTGCTGCCCGGCAGGCGAAGGTGATCCCCTCGGCGATCTGCTCTGGGTCGGCATCCTCGTAGACCTGCACATCGACCGTGATCAGGGTCTGGTCGCCACGAGCGGTGGCGTGGACTGTCTCATCCTCGTTGGCATAGGTGAAAGTACGGTCCACAGCCTGCCGGATCTCCTCAGGCAACACCGGCAGGTCAGGGATCTCAGGTATCTCGAGGGACATGGCACTATCTTGCCGGTTCACCTGACACTCTGTCGAGTTAAAATGCCGCATGGAGAGGGGGATTCATGAGTGATTTCACCATCGATGTGGCGCAGGTAGACCGAGCGGCGACTGCGTACGAGGACACCAGGCAGAAGGCGAAGCAGGCGCATTCCGACAGTCAGTCGTTGCGGGTACCGGATGGCGCCTTCGGTAGGGTCCCGTGGCTGTCCGACAAGCTGCGAGAACCATACACCGAACAAGTAACGGCCTGTTCCGATGCGATCAATGACACCGTAGAGACCATCGAAGGCCTGATCGAGGCCCTCAAGCAGGTGGCAGCAGCCTATCGGGAGACTGAGACCCACAACGCGGACGATGCCAACCGGATCATCATGGAGATGGACCTGTCATGACCTACGAGAACAAGCTCGAGCAGTGGTACGGATCCTGCCCTGATCCGGTCCAGCAGGTGCTCAACTGGGGCGGCGCATACGACAAAGTCAACGGTTGGCTGAAAGATGTGGCCGGGGATCCCGAGGTGATCATGAGCTACGCGCCGAAATACACCGAACTCGGCAACCGGGTCACCCAGGTCAGCGAGGAGATCAGCACCCTGGCGAAGGGAATCCAGGGGTGGACCGGCGAAGCGCATGACGCCTTCCTGGCGAAGACCACTGATTTCTCCGGCAAGGTCACCAAGATCTCCGAGGCCCTTCAGGGCACCCCGCAGGTGCTCGAAGCTTGCGCTAAAGGCGCGGTCGAGGTGGCAAACTGCATCATCGATATCGTCAAGATGCTGATCGAGTTCTTGATCAGCTCCCTGGCCGTGTCCGCCGCCCTTTCGGTCTTCACAGCCGGGGCCAGCTTGGCCGCCTGGGTGGCAGGAAACATCGCCAGGGCAGCAAAGGCGATCGCCGATATCGTGAGGGTGATCGAGAAGTTCGCACGCTTCCTGGAAAAGATCGCTCAGCTCTTCATGAGGATCAATCAGATCCTGCTGAGGATCAAAGATATCATCAAGGCCATCCAAGCGGTCTTCAAGGGCGCGAAGGATATCTCGAATCTTGTCTTTGCAGGTAGCAAGGGTCTGACCGGGTTTGCTGCCAAGAAGGCACTCAAGACCGGGATCCAGGCGCCGATCAAGTTGGGCACCGGGCTGGCCGCGAACCCGCTACTGCCCGGTGATACCAAGATGCCGGGCGGGGTCTCCGAGGGTGGGCATGCGGTGCAAGACGGCCGAGATGCCTGGGGCCATATCAAGGAGGCCCGCGAGGCCGCCGCTAAGAACAAGCCGCAGTAGCGGCCAGACGCATACGCGATGTGGCCGGGACCATCCAGGTCCCGGCCACATTCTGTGTACCCGTTAAATGGTGGGAGGCGCGTTCTTCTTCGCCGCGGCCCGGGCATCCTTGATCGCGCCCCAGGCACCCTGGGCGTCGTTGGCGACGTTGGTGATCCCCTCGCGGACGATCTGATGCTTGCTCATGCCCGCGATTCCACCCTGGGTCGAGGTCTGCCCCGCCTTCGCCTCAGGATCAGCGCCGGCCACCCGGTCGTACGCGGCGCCGGCGAGCTGACCCCAGCTACGGCCCTGGCCGGAGCCGGTGACTGACCCGCCTGAATGATCCTCACCCGTTCCCGTCACGCCGTTCGTCCCGGAGGTCGACCCACCAGAACGGCCCGTACCACCAGCATGGCCCGCACCAGAACCAGCATCCGCACCACCAGAACGGCCCGTACCACCGGCATGGCCCGCACCAGACCTGGTCGCCGAACCGCCCGACTCGGACCCGGTCGTCCCCGAGGTCGGCTCACTCGAGTGTCCCGATGTGGATTCCGGAAGTCCCGACAGCCCGTTGGAGCTGGAACCACCGGTCAGTCCCGAGATCCCCTGGGCCAGGCCGGACAACCCACCGGCCAGTCCGGAGACCTGCTGGGCCACTCCCGACAGTCCACCCGAACCAGAGCCACCGGTCAGCCCCGACAACCCACCAGCGCCGCCGGTCAGCCCAGAGGCCCCTTGGGCGACACCCGCCAAGGCCTGCACCCCGCCGACGAAGTCACCGTCGCGGAAAGCCCGGAATGCCGCGAAGATCCCCTTGATCAGCTGGATCACCTGCTGGATCTTGCGGACTACCTCCATCACCTGCTGGATCAGGCTGACGACCTTCTGGATCAGTTCCGAGAGCTTCGAGATCGCCGAGGTCACCTGCTGCACCATCTGGATGCCCTTGGCGATATTGGCGCCGAGCCAGGCGGCGACGGTAGCGCCGAAGCTAATACTCGACGACGCCAGCGCCGCGAGATAACTCTTGACCATGAACTTCACGAACATCATGACCAGGTCGCAGATGCAGTTCGCGACCTCGACACAGCCCTTGGCGCAGGCAACCAGGATCTCCTGGGTGCCGGCGACAGCCTCACCGGCCTTCTCGACCTTGTCGGCGAAGTCTTTGGTCTTGGCCATGAAGTTCGTGTAAGAGTCGCCCGACCAGTTCCGGATCGACCCCGCGGTCTGGGTCACGTCCTGCGAGATGTCCTTCAGATCGTCGCCCAGGGCCACGTACTTCGGCCCGTAGCTGATGATCTTCTCCGGGTCGCCGGCAACCTTCTTCAGCCAGGTATTGACCGTCTGGAAGGCGTTGCCGAAGTTCAGAACCGTCTGAACCGGGCCCGGGCAGGAGCCGTACCACTGCTCCATCTTGTTCTGGTATTCCTGCTGCGTCGGGCTGTCCTCGCGCCGGGCAGGGGTCATGATGCTCTCACGACGAGTGAGGGTCGCGGTGGCACCCTTGCGGTCCAGCTGCGTGGAGCGGTTCATGAGTGCACCTTCCCAGCCTCGGCCACATTGGCCTGATCGGTCTCGCGGTATCCCTTCGACGTGGTCCGCACCGCCACGGCCAGGTCGGCCAGTGAATCGGTGATATCGGATACACAGTCGGTACAGGCCTGAGCATGCTCGGCGTACGGCTGGCGCAGTTGGTCTGACAACCACGGCACGCGACCGAAAGTGCCGTCGGGGATCTTCAGTTCGCCCAGGCGGGCGAGCACCTGCTCAGATCGAGCCTGGATCGCGTCAAATTGGGTCGCGGCCCGCTCGAGGTCTGCCAGGTCGACCGTGAGGTCTGGCATGGGACTCCTTCCGTCGGGGCCACCCTAGGCGATGGCGGGGGCGAACCACACACCAGATTGGTCAAGACACGAGATTAGATTTGTTGAGAAGAGGTCGGGCCCGGCAGCGGCTGTCCGGCATGCCTAGCGAGACGCACCCCGTCTCAGGTCCTTACGAAGCTCAGGGGGCAGCGCGAAGGTCAGACTTTCCTCGGTCAGTCGAGCCTCCTCCGCAGGCGGAAATCCCTGTTGCTCAAGGAAAATCAGCACCCCTTGGACTAGGGCGTCCGGGACCGAGGCGCCGCTGGTGACCCCGATCGTACGGGCCTGGTCCAGCCAGGCCGGGTCGATCTCGGTGGCGTTGTCGACCCGGTGGGCAGCCTTCGCCCCGGCTTCCAGGGCCACCTCGACCAGGCGGACCGAATTAGACGAATTCCGCGAGCCGACCACGATCACCAGGTCGGCCCCCTGGGCGATCTGTTTGACCGCTGCCTGGCGGTTGGAGGTGGCGTAGCAGATGTCGTTCGAAGGCGGGTCCGCCAGCAGTGGGTAGCGGTCCCGCAGCCGGTTCACGGTCTCGTAGGTCTCGTCCACGCTGAGCGTGGTCTGCGACAGCCAGGCCACCTTTGACGGATCCTGGACCTCCAGGTGGTCAACGTCGTCTGGATGCTGCACCAGGGTGATGTGGTCGGGAGCCTCTCCCGTCGTTCCCTCCACCTCCTCGTGGCCGGCGTGCCCAATCAAGAGGATCTCGCGCCCCTCGCCGGCGAACCGCTTCGCCTCCTTATGCACCTTGGTCACCAGGGGGCAGGTGGCGTCGACCGTCTTCAGGCCCCGCTCAGCGGCCTCGGCATGCACCGCCGGCGAAACCCCGTGCGCGGAGAACACCACCGTGGCTCCCGGCGGGACCTGCGACAATTCCTCCACGAAGACCGCACCCCGAGCCTCGAGATCCTCGACAACATGCCGGTTGTGGACGATCTGCTTGCGTACGTACACCGGGGCGCCGTAGGTCTCCAGGGCCCGCTCGACGGTCACTACGGCCCGATCGACGCCGGCGCAGTAACCACGCGGCGCCGCCACGACCACACGTTTGCCGGAGGGGTCAGTCATGGAGCCGAGTGTAGGAGGCCGGTCGAGGCCCTGCTGGATCGATCACCCCGGTTTCCGATGCTGCTCAGCCGCCGTGGCCCGGTCGCGGCGCCAGCCGATCGGGAGGTCGCAGTCTTGTGTGATGCGCGGCGAAGGCGAGTAGATCAGCCCATTCCGCTGCCAGCATCTGGGTAGGCTTGCCGGCGCCGTGGCCAGTCGACACTTCGATCCTGGTCAGCACCGGATGGTCACCGGCCTGGGCATGTTGCAGCGCAGCAGTGAACTTGTAGCTGTGCAACGGCACTACCCGGTCGTCATGGTCGCCGGTGGCGATCAAGGTGGGCGGGTAACACATGGCCTCGCGAATGTTATGCAGCGGCGAATAGCGGTAGGCAACCTCGAAGTCGTCGGGCTGGTCCGGGTCGCCGTAGTCGCTGACCCAGGCCGAGCCGATGGTGAACTTGTGGAACCGGAGCAGGTCCAGCACCCCGACCACTGGCAATGCCGCCGCGAACAGGTCAGGACGCTGGGTGAGGACCGCGCCCACCAGCAGCCCGCCATTGCTGCGACCATGCACCGCGAGCTGGGCGGAGGTGGTGACCCTGGTCTGAATGAGGTGCTCTGCGACCGCGATCAGGTCATCGAAGACGTTCTGCTTGTGGTGGCGCCGGCCCTGCTCGTACCAGTCAGTGCCGTATTCCCCGCCGCCGCGCAGGTTCGCGATCACCAGGGTGCCGCCGGCAGCGAGCCAGCCGGGCCAGCCGGTGCGGTAATCAGCCAGCACCGGGATCTTGAACCCGCCGTAGCCGTAGAGCAGGGTCGGCCGAGGCCCGACCGGGGCGCCGACCGGGCGGATCAGGAAGTACGGGACCTGGGTGCCGTCCGGGCTGGTGGCCCGGTGGCGTTCGACCGTGAGATCGGGGGCTACCCGCTCGGTCGCCGGCACCAGGTCCAGCGGGCGGACCACGCCGTTGCGAGTGTCGACCTCAAAGGCGGCGGTCGGTTCGGTGACTGTGGAGATCCCGACGTACGCCAAAGGCCGACCTGCCGCGGCGTCGATCCCGACTAGGGAGCCGGCCGGCAGATCGAGCTCACCGAGCGCGGCGCCGTCCAGGGCGAAGCGCCGGATCCGGGCCGAAGCGTCCACCAAGTATTCCGCCAGGATTGTCTGCCCCGCGAGGGCTGCCCCGATCAGAGTGTCGGCGGCCTCGGGGACCAGCTCGACCGGGGGTGCTGGTCTCCCGGCGGCAGCCGCGTCCAGGTCGAAGCTGATCATCCGGGCCCGAGGCGCGCCCTGGTCGGTCTGGACCACCAACCGAGCGTCCTGGCCCGGGGCGCCGACCGAACCAACCACCAGGAATTCGTGGCTGAGATCACGGACCAAGTCGATCCGCTCCCCGATCTGGGTCAACCCACCGGCATCGGTCAGCGGGTACACCCACAACAGGTTCCGGTTCTCGGTGCCCCGCCCGGCTCTCAGGCACAGCCAGTGGTCGTCGTCGGTGACTTCCCAGTCAAACAGCATCCGCTCGTCGTCGAGTTCACAGATCACCTGGTCCTCAGCCTGATCGGTTCCCAACACGTGCCGCATCACCCGCGGCCGGCCCAGGTGACCAGTCTCGGTGCCCACCGCGTGGCTGGTGTCGGCAAAAGCGTTGTACAGGTAGGACCGTCCGTCTGGCAGCCAGGTCGGGGTGGCGAACTTGGTGACCAGGTCTGGTTCGTCCACCCGTTCCCCGGTGGCGACCTCGACAATCCGGATCCGCTGCCAGTCCGAGCCGCCCTCCGAGACCGCCTCGGCCAGATAGCGGCCGTCGCCCGACACGGTGAACAGCATCAGCGAACTGGTGTGATCCGTGCTCCAGGTGTTCGGGTCGGCGATCACCCGAGCCTGCGGATCATGGATCTGCGCCACCGACCGCGCCACGTACCAGACGTCGTGGGCCTGGCTGCCATCGTTGCGGTTCAGGAAGCACCAGCCGCCCTTGATCCGCGGCACCCCAGCCCGGGGCCGGGAGATCACCCGGTTCAGGGTTTCCTGGAACCAGGCCCGTTCCGGGAGCTGGTCGAGATACCGCTCGGTGAGGCGGCGTTGAGCTTCGACCCAGGCCCGGGTCGCCTCGGAGTCCGGGTCCTCCAACCAGCGGTACGGATCGGGCACCAGGCGCCCGTGCAGGTTTTCGACCAGATCCTCGCGGCGGCTCTCGGGGTACTCCATGCGGGCGACTCTAGCCCGCCCCGCAGCACCGCCCCCGGGGCTCAGTGCTCGACCAGGCTGACCTCGATTACCGACTCATCGGCTCGGATCGCGTCCAGCACCGACTGCTGCGGCTGCTGCTCCAGAGAGATCCGCGCCACCGCGGCCTGGCTGCCGTCGAAGACCGTGTTCGACATCTCTTGAACGTTGATTCCGGCCGCGCGTACCGCCTCCAGCGTCCGAGCCAACACCCCGGGCCGGTCGTAATGCCGCACCACTAGGGTGCAGACCGCCGGCGTGGTCTTCGCCAGGTTAACCACGTTAGGTACGGCGCCGGTGGCGCCGAACTCCAGCACGATCCGAACTGCCTCGGCAGCGATCGCCTCCTGGGCCTGGTCGGTGGAGGCACCCACATGGTGGGTGCCGTACACGCCGGGCAACTGCACGATCGGGTCGGTGAAGTCACCGGTCGAGGAGTCGGGTTCCTGGGCGAAGACGTCCAAGCCGGCTCGGATCCCCCGTTCGCTCACCGCGGCCGCCAAAGCTTCCTGGTCGATCACCGCACCGCGGGAGGTATTGATGAAGATCGCGCCCGGTCTCATGGCCTGGAAGAAGTCGGCCCCCAACAGGCCACGGGTGTCGGCATTCAGGGCCACGTGCACGCTCACCACATCGGCAGCCTGGGCCACCTCGAGCGGCGAACCGAGCGCGGTGATCCCCAACGCCTCAGCCTTCTCAGGGGTCAGGCTACGGCTCCAGGCCACCACCGGCATCCCGAAGGCCTTGGCCCGCGGCACCATCGCCGAGCCGATGCCGCCGACCCCGATCAGGCCCAGGGTGCGCCCGTACAGGCCCCGGGCCTTGGAATATTCAGCCTTGTTCCAGGTTCCCGCCCGCAGATCGGCCACATTGTCGGCGATCCGACGGTCCAAGGCGGCGATCATCGCGAAGGCCAGTTCAGCCACCGCGATCGAATTCTTCCCAGGGCAGTTGGCGACGTAAATGCCGAGTCGGGAGGCGGTAGCGACATCGATCGTGTTGTAGCCGGCGCCGGCCCGGACCACCAGCTTCAGCGGCCCAGCGGTCAGGACTGCCTCGGGAACCTTGGTGCTGCGGACCACCAGCACATCCGGTTTCTCGGAGGCGACCGCGTCCACCAGTGCCTGGTCCTTGAGTGAGGGTTGTGAGCTGACCTCGCAGCCGGCAGCGGTCAGGGCGTCGATGCCCGACTTCTCAAACTTGTCCGCAATGAGTACGCGCATGTCCTCACCCTAAACAGGAGCACCGGTCCACGTGGCTGGCGGGTGAATCTCACGGCCACGTCCTGGGCGACCGAAACACGGCGCCCGGTCGACGATCAGCTCGCGGCTGCCCAAAAGCCGGTCAGCCGCTGCGCCAGCGGCCCGGCCTGCTGCATCGGCAACGAATGGGTAGCGCCAGGCCAGACCTCGACCGTACCGCGGGGCAGCCGCCCGGCACGGGCAGCGGCGTCACTGCCTGCTAGTGACTCTGCCCCGCCGAGACCCAGGTAGACCGGCATCGTCAAGGCGTCGACCTCGGCCTGCGATAGCGGCGATGGGGTCGGCAGTCTGGCCGTGTAGTGCCGGCTCGCGGAGGCGATCATCTGGGCGATCGGGTCGGCGCTGTCGTAGTCGACGCCCCCGATCCGCCCCAGCGCCGACTCGCGCCAGGTCTCGGGCAACCAGGGGATCGAGCTGACCGTCGCCCACCAGAAGGTGCTGGCCGGCGGATAGCCGAAGGTGAAGACCGGTTCTAGCAGCACCAGGGAACGGACATGGTCCGGGTGGTGCCGGGCGTACGCGGCGGCGGTGGCGCCGCCGAAGGAATGCCCGACCACGTGTACCCCGCCCGGAGCCAGCCGCTGGACTACCTCGTCGATCCAGGTGGCCTGGTCGGCCATGGTGGCGATCGGGACCGCCTGCACCGACAGGCCGGCATCGCCCAGGGCGTCGAGCGCGATCACCCGGTGACCGGCCAGAAAACCGGGAAGGTTCTCGGCCCACATCGGCACCCCAGATGAGTGGCCGGGCAGCAGCAGCACCGGCACCGTGGCGGCAGTATCCGGGGTCGACCATTCGTATGCCCGGATCGTCCCGTAGCCGGTGGCCACGTCGTGGATGATGCTGGCGGCAGGCAGTGCCCGCATCGCGCGTTGGTACTTCTCGACGTAGTCGCGTCGGCCCTCGGCCGAGGTGAAGAAACCTACCTCGGGGGCCGCGGTGAAGGTCCTGACGATGCCGCCCGCCCCGATCAGGGCCAGCAGGACGACAGCCACGCCCACCGTCCGTCGAAGCCAGGTCCGCCTGCAGATCACGGCCAGGGTCGAGCGCAGTACCTGCCGCAGCGAGCGCCTCGTCCCACTCATGGGGGTACCGGCCGCGGTGATGTCAGGCATCGGGGACTCCTCATCCGTTTACAATACGTTCATACTGTAACGATCACAGTACACCTGTACTGTGAACCCATGCCACGAGCAGTCGACGTCGAACAGCGCCGCTGGCAGATCGTGCTGGCCCTGTGGGCCGTGATCTACCGGCAGGGGATCGAGGCCGTCACCTACCAGGCAGTCGCCCAAGAAGCCCAGATCTCCGTGGGACGAGTGCAGCACTACTTCACCTCGAAGCGGGAGCTGGTGCTCGCCGGCTGCCAGGCGATCCTGGCCCTCGCAGCCCGTGATCACGATCCGACGGCCCAGCCCGACCCGTACCAGGCCCTGGTCGACATCCTGGTGCAGCCGATACCCCGTGACGAGGGTTTCCGGCGCGGGTCCGCAGTCTGGTACGCCTACCTGACCCGGGCAATGGTGGACCCGCAGATCGGCGCTATCGTGACCGAGGCCAGCCAGGGAACCCTCGCCGAGGTCACCCGGCTGCTGCGCCGCACCGGCCTGGCCGCGCAACCAGCCCGAGCTCAGGCAGCCCGGCTGATCGCGCTGAGTAACGGCCTCGCCCAGCACACCCTGCTCGGAGTGGTCGACGCCGACGAGGCCGTCCGGCTGCTCAACGAGGAGGTCGAGCGGCTGCGCTGAGCCGAGGACCGGATCCGTGGACCAGGCACGGCCCGCAACACCGGCACCAGTGGTCGGCCCGGATCAGATACGGCTGCGTTCCTGGACCCGCTGGTTGCGTTCGGCCTCGTCAAGACGTTCGCTCAGCAGCCGCCGGACCTGCTCACTCGGCTGGCCCTCGGCGAGGAAACGCCGGAACCGGGCGATCACCTCCGGGGTGGCCAAGGGCTCGGGGAACAACCACCGCAGGGCGGTGTTGATGGCCGCGTAGCCGCGCTGGTCCCAGCCGGCCTCGCGCCGCGACACCGCGGCCAGCAGGTCGGCGTAGGCGTCAACGTACGGCCGCAACACCTCATCCTGGCCGTAACGCACGAAACCGCTGGCGATGCTGCGGTGGGTCTCGTTGGGGACGCTGGCGTCGACGGTGGCCAGCTGCCATGCGGCGGCTTTTGCCTCGGCCGTCGGGATCGCAGCCCGGGCCCCGGCGGCATGCTCGGCGCCGGAATTGGTGTTGTCGCGTTCCAGCTCGGCGGCAATCTGCGTCTCCCCGAACCGCCCGGCCCGGGCCAGCGTGGCGACGATCAGCCACCGCAGCTCTGTGTCGACGGCCAGCCCCTCGGGAACCTCCTCGTCGGAAAGCCAACCACTGATCAGGTCGAGGGCCTCGTCGCTGCGGGCGACGCCGATCAGGGCCTTGGCAATGATCAGCTGGGCGTCGGAACCGGGCTGCGCATCACGCAATAGGGCCGCCAGCCCGGCGACCAGCCGGGTGTTGGCGTCCCCGCGCAATTCAGGGGCCATGAACCGTACCGAACACTGGGTGGCCTGGCCGAGCACGGTAGTGACGGCCGCCATGTCCTGTTCCGAACCGATCCCGGCCAGCGCCAGGTCGACCAGTTCCTGCGGGGCGATTTCGGCGTCACGGACCGAATCCCAGAACAGGGACCAGGTGATGGCCCGCGCCAACGGATCGGTGAGGTCGTTGATGTGAGCGACCACGGCAGCCCGGGACGCATCGTCGAGGCGGACCTTCGCGAAGGTCAGGTCACCGTCGTTGAGTAGCACCACGTCACCGCGGGTACGGCCGACCAGCTGCGGCACCTCGGTGCGTTCCCCTCGGACATCGATCTCGACGGAGTCGACCCGGGTCAGGCCTTCCTCGCTCAGCGCGTAGCTGCCGATACCGAGCCGGTGAGTGCGCAGCGTCGGATGGTCTGCCGGGGCAGACTGGACGACCGCGAACTGGGTGAATGTCCCCTTCTCGTCGACCAGGAATTCGGCTCGCAGCGTGTTGACGCCGCTAGTCTCCAACCATTCGGAGCTAAACCAGGACAGGTCCCGACCCGAGGCGGCCTCGAGTTCGGTCAGCAGATCGGTGAGTGTCGTATTACCGAAGGCGTGCTTGGCGAAGTACCGACCCACCCCGGTCAGAAAGGCCTCGATGCCGACGAAAGAGACCAGCAGCTTCAGCACCGAGGCGCCCTTGGCGTAGGTGATGCCGTCGAAGTTCTGCTCCACCTTCTCCAGGTCGCTCATGTCTGCGGCGATCGGATGGGTCGTGGACAATTGGTCTTGCAGGTACGCCCAGGCCTTACGCTCGTTGGCAAACGAGACCCAGGGATACGTATCGCTGCCGTCTCTGCGAGCGATCTCGTGGGCGGCAAAATGCGACGCCCACTCGGCGAACGATTCGTTGAGCCACAGGTCATCCCACCAGCGCATGGTGACTAGATCACCGAACCACATATGGGCCAGCTCGTGCAGGATCGTGTTGTCGCGAGCCTCCCGTTCGCGGGCCGTGACTCGGGAACGGAACAGGTACTGGTCGCGGAAGGTGACGCAGCCGGCATTCTCCATTGCTCCGAAGTTGAACTCGGGCACGAAGATCTGGTCGTACGAGTCGAAGGCGTACGGCACCCCGAAAGCGGCCTCGAAGACCTCGAAACCACGCTGCGCGGTGGCCAAGATCGCATCCGCGTCCAGGAATTCACGGACCGCGGCCCGGCATACCACCGCCGCCGGCAGCACCCCCTTGACGCTGCGAATCTCGCCTTGGACCACGTGGTACTCCCCCGCTACTAAAGCGGTGATATAAGTCGCGATCCGGGGAGTCGGCGCGAACGTGAACCGCGATACCCCCTCAGCGACCGGTACGCCGGGGACGCTCGGCGCATTAGAGAAAACGCTCCACCCAGTCGGCGCCAGTACCGTCAGCTGAAAGGTAGCCTTCTGGTCGGGCTGCTCGAAGGTGGCGTACATCCGTCGGGCGTCGGCAGTCTCGAACTGGCTATACAGATATACCTTGGCGTCGGTGTCGACGAATCGATGCAGACCCTCGCCGGTGTGTGAGTATCGGCCCACGGACTCGACGATGACGGTGTGCTGGCCCTCGTCTAGGTCCGTCAGCGGCAGGCGGTAGCCATCGAAACCATCGATGGGCAACGGCCGACCGTCGATGCTGGCCGAGCGGATCTCGTCGGCGATGACATCGAGGTGAGTCGAACCGGCCTGAGCCGAGAAGTCAAGCTCGGTACGGGTGATGAAGGTGGCGGTCGGATCAGCAAGCCCGGCCCCTGTGACGTCGACCGTCACCCGGTAGGCCTGGGCCGTCACCACCTCGGAGCGGGCGGCTGCTTCCTGACGCGTGATGGTGGCGGTGGCCATGAACACCTTTTTCTCTATACGACGAAACTTGTGAATGCCCACTCTAACGCGCGACGATGCAGCCGCCACAGACACTTGGCGCCAGTTGACGAACCGCGGGTGACATCGCAGCTTCCCTTATTCGGTTGCGGAGCAGGCTCGACCGGCCAGTAGGGTAATCGGCCATGGATTTCCACCTGGCCGAGATCGTCCCCGACGACTCCTGCGAACGCCCCAGCGAGATCTGGAACGAGGTAATCCGGCTGGGAACCGAGCGGGACCTCGAAAGCTTCGGCTACACCGACCTGGTTGAGACCGATCCTGAGCTTCACGCCACCCGGTACGCCGACCAGCGCTACATCATCCGGGTGATCCTGTTGGCGCTGCCAGGCTCCGACCCGGGCGGCCCGCGCGGCCAGTACGGGTATCGGGGCGTGCCAGCCCGGGGTCCTGGCGGGATCGAGGCCGGCTCGTTGCTGGGCATAGCGACGCTGGAGGTGGGCCGCGAAGACAACACCCACCTCGGGGAGATCGCCGATCTCCTGGTCACCAAGGGCAGCCGCCGACGCGGGATCGGGACCGCGCTGCTGGGCGCCAGCGAGAACCTCGTGCGCCGGCTAGGAGGCACCACACTGGCGCTGTGGGCGATGAGCACCGCCGTCACTGACCAGGACCACGACATCGTCATCGACCCATCCGGCCAGGTCCGGCTACGTACCGACGACCCGGCGGTCCGGTTCGCGCTGAGCCATGGGTACAGCTTCGCCCAGGCCGAGCGGCACAACGTACAGCCGCTCCCGGTCCCAGCCGAGGTACTGATCCCAGCGCTGGATGCTTCCCGGGCGACCGCAGCCGGCTACCAGATCGTCTCCTGGTGCGGCGCCACCCCTGCCCAGGATCTGGACTCTATGGCTCGACTGTATGAGGCGATGTCGACCGATGTACCGGCAGGCGAGGTCGACTATCGGCGCGAAATCTACGACGCTGACCGGGTCCGGGTCGCCGAAGAGCAGATGCTGCGTTCGGGAGAACTGTTCACCACCGCCGCCCGCCATGTCACCTCCGGGACACTGGTCGCCTTCACCCAACTGCAGGCCCCCCACAACCGGCCCGAGACCGTGGAACAGATGTACACCGGGGTGCTCGACGGGCACCGCGGCCATGGGCTGGGGCTGTTACTCAAGGCCACCAACTGCGACTTGATCTGCCGAGAACGGCCCACATCGCGACGGATCCACACCTTCAACGCCGACGAGAACGACCACATGCTGGCGATCAACACCCTCCTCGGCTACCGGGCAGAGGGGATCTGCGTAGCCTGGCAGAAGAAGCTCGCCGACTCAGTCGGCTAGCGGCGCGTACGGGGCGCCAAGCGCACCGAGTTCAGCCTCGCCACCATCTTCGGCGGTGGTGACCCAGATCCCGTGCTCGGTCAGCACCACCGTGTGCTCCCAGTGGCAGGCCAGGCCCCGATCGATCGTGACCACGGTCCAGCCGTCGTCCAACACCTCGGTCTGGGGCCGGCCCAGGGTGAGGATCGGTTCGACTGCGACCGCCATCCCCGCCAGCAGCCGCGGCCCACGACCGGATCGGCCAAGGTTCGGCACGTCGGGGTCCATGTGCATCCGCGAGCCGATCCCGTGCCCGGTGTATTCCGCCACAATCCCGTAGTCGAGCCCGCGGTCGCGGACCGACCGTTCGACCGCGGCCGAGATATCGCCGACCCGGCAGCCGGGACGGGCCGCGGCCAGCCCAGCCCAGAGCGCGGTACGGGTGGCGGCAGACAAGGCGCTCGCTTCCGGGCTCGTCGTACCGACCTCGACGGTCACCGCCGAGTCGCCGTGGAAACCGTCCACGATCGCCCCGAAGTCGATCGAGACCAGGTCCCCGTCAGCCAGCCGCTGCCCGCTGGGGATGCCATGCACCACCTGCTCATTGACGCTGATGCAGATCGTCGCGGGGTACGGCGGCACCCCGTACCCAATGTCGTAGCCGAGAAAAGAAGAGGTGGCGCCGGCGCTGGCCAGCACCTGTCGGGCGACCTGGTCGATCTCGGCGGTGGTGGTGCCGGGGGTGGCGGCGGCGGCCATCTCCCGCAGCGCCCGGCACACCACCAACCCGGCCCGGCGCATGGCGCGCAGCTGGTCGGGGGTCTTGACCTCGATCCGAGGGGTCGGACGACGGTGGCGGATCACCGGACGCTCGCAGCGAGCCGGTTCAGGCTCGTACGGATCCGGGCGGCGACCTCGTCGACGCCACCATCACCATCAATGCCGATCAGCAGGCCGACGCCGCGGTAGTGCTGCAGCAGCGGCTCGGTGGCGGCCGTGTAGACCTCCATCCGGTGCCGGATCACGTCCTCGGTGTCGTCCTCGCGGCCCTCAATCTGGGCCCTTCTCAGCATCCGCGCCACCAGCTGGTCGGTGTCGACCTCCAAGGACAACACTCCGTCCAGCCGCTGCTCGCCCAGGATCTGCTCCAGGGCGGCCACCTGATGCAGGGTACGAGGGAAACCGTCCAGCAGCCAGCCGCGGATGGCGTCCGGCTCGGCCAGCCGTTGCGCCACGATCTGCTCGGTAATCGAGTCCGGTACGTAGTCGCCGCCGGCGACGATCCGTTCGACCTCCCGTCCGAGCGGGGTGCCGGCCTTCACCTGGGCCCGGAAGATCTCTCCGGTGGAGATCGCCGGGATCTGCAGGTGCTCGGCGACGACCATCGCCTGGGTCCCCTTGCCGGCCCCCGGAGGCCCCATGATCAACAGACGCATCGGTCAGTCCTCGTCTCGACGGTGTCGCCTCACCCTAGCCGCCGGATCCGGCCGGACGGGCGCTGGGTCAGCGCAGGAATCCCTCGTAGTGGCGCTGCTGAAGCTGGCTCTCGATCTGCTTCACCGTATCCAAGCCGACGCCGACGATGATCAGCAGCGAGGTGCCGCCGAACGGAAATTGCTGGTTGGCGTTGAGCAGCACGATCGCCAGGGTCGGGATCATCGCAATCATCGCCAGGTACAGCGAGCCGGGGGCGGTAAGCCGGTTCAGCACATATCGCAGGTAATTCTCGGTCTGTTTGCCGGCCCGTTTGCCCTGGATGAAGCCGCCATACTTCTTCATGTTGTCGGCGACCTCCTCGGGGTTGAAGGTGATCGCGACGTAGAAGTAGGAGAAGAAGATGATCATCACGAAGAAGATCGTGTTGTAGACCCAGTGCCGGCCACTGATGAAATGTGCGGCGATCCATTCCGCGCCCCGGGCCTTCGGGAAGAACTGCGCGTACAGCACCGGCAGGTACAGCATGCTGGAAGCAAAGATCACCGGGATCACGCCGGACTGGTTCACCTTCAGTGGGATGTACGTGGTGGTCCCACCGAACATCCGCCGGCCGACCATCCGCTTCGCGTACTGGACCGGGATCCGGCGCTGCGCCTGCTCCATGAAGATCACCCCGGCCATCACCAGCAACCCGACCGCGATCACCAGCAGGAACAGGAACCAGCCCCGGGTGCCGTCGGTCTCGTGGGCCACCTTGATCCCCCACAACGAGGCTGGGAACTGGGCTGCGATCTGGGTGAAAATCATCACCGACATACCATTACCGATGCCACGGTCGGTGATCAGCTCACCCATCCACATGATCACGCCAGTGCCGGCGGTCATCGTAAGAATCATCACCGCCTGCGGGAAATAGCTCTTCTCGTACACGATCCCGGAACACCCCTGAAAGAGTTGGTCATTGACCGCCAGGGTGGTGAAGGCGGTGGCCTGGATCACGGCCAGGAAAAGAGTCAAGTAACGGGTGTACTGGGTGATCGTCTGGGTACCAGAAGCACCTTCTTTCTTGAGGGCCTCCAACCGAGGGACGACGACGGTCATCAGCTGCAAGATGATGCTGGCGGTAATATACGGCATGATACCGAGCGCGAAGATCGCCAACTGCAGCAATGCGCCACCGGAGAACAGGTTAATCATCGAGTACAGGCCAGCCTGCTCCCCCGCGATGGCCTGGGTCCGGCAGACATTGAGCTGCTGGATGTTGACGTTCGGCACCGGGATCGTCGAACCGATCCGGAACAGCACCATGATGAAGAGCGTGAACAAGATCTTCTTGCGCAAGTCCGGGGTCCGGAACGCGTTGGTGAAGGCGGACAGCATCCGAAGCCCTCTCCCCACTCGTGTTGGCGACGCCCACAGGCGCCGGTGGATCTGACACCCGCGAGGATGCCACGGCAACCGTGGAATCCTAACAAAGCCTGCCTAGTCAGCACCACTACGCCCGGTCTGGCTCACCATCTGGTCACCGGCCAGCAGTTCGATGACCCGCTGGGCGTTCGGGCTGACGTTCTCCGGGGCCCGTACCGGCCTGGGCACGTCGGGGCTCCCGCCGCGACCCCGGTATGGATCATCGCAGTCTCGGGAAAAGTCCGCAGCAAGGCTTGAAGTGCCTCTTCCTGGTCCTGGTCGGCGCGCGGCAGCTGGACCAACGCCATCGGCGTGGTCCCGAGCGGGAATTGAGCCCCGGCATCCAGGTCGGCAGCGGTCACGGGCCGAGCCCGGGCGAAGGCCTCGGCGTACCCGTGAGAGGCCGGACGGGGGCAGCTCCAACGAGGCAGCCGAGACCAGGGCCTCGGCGTACCCGTGAGAGGCCAGCCCACCGGCATGGCCGGTTCGGATCCGCAGGTCGACTAGGGTGATCGAGCCTTCGACACGGATTAGTCCAGTCGAGTCGAAGACATGCCGCGCCGCCCCCAGCCCGATCTGGTCCGGCTCGGCCACGAACCCCGGCAGATCCTCGGGCGGTGCCGGCAAGGGGCGGGTCAGGCGCCTGACTCGGGCCGCCCGGGCCAGCAGCTGCCGCTCAATCTAGCCGCCCGCTGGCCAAGGCCGTGTCGATTGCAGTCGCCATTTCTTGCAGGGTCGGCCCGGAGCATGCGGTAGCGGGGAGTTCAGGCGAAGCAGGTCGGTACCAGTCTCCATGGCCCACACGCAGGCCTCGCCGATCCTGATCTGTGCACACGCACCGACCCTCCCCAGCGCGTCGGTGATCACCACGGTCTCGGGGTTGCTGCGGCGCACCAAGTCGGCGGCCAGCTCGACGGCGAGGCGGGCCTTTCCCCCAGTGCCAAGACCAGCAGGTGAGCGGTCATCACCGCCGCAGTGGGGACCTGCAGGAGGCGCCAGGTCCGGTGCCCGTATCAGGGCCGCATGGGAAGCCACCATCGCCAGCCCCCCGTGGCCTGGGAAATGCTTGGCACAGGCGGTGACGCCCGTCTCGGCGAGTCCGGTGACGAAGGCTATGCCATGCTCGGCGACCAGTTCGGGCCGGTCGCCAAAGGCCCGGACCCCGATCACCGGGTTGTCGGGCTCAGTGGCCACGTCCAACACGGGTGCCAGGTCGAATTCAGCTCCGGCAGCGGACCGGGCCGCCCCAGGGCTACGGCAGCCCGGCGATTCAGAACCAGGTCCCCGGCAGCCCCTAACGCGATAGAGCCGGGCAGGATGAACCCGGTCGCAGCCTGCAACCGGGTGACGTCACCACCCTCCTCATTCCATACGATCAGCAGCTGCGGAAAGACCGCACGCACCTATTCGGTGTGCTGACGAGCGCCGAACACGTCAGGGGTATTGCCGGCGAACAGACACAACTGACCCGAGGCCGTCGACCAAGGCCTACCGCAGCCATACGGCCAACGGCTCTCGAGGCGGGAATCAATCCCCGCCATCAGGACCCCTGAGCGCAACACGACGGGGCCGGCTCGAGCCGATCAGACTTCGGTCGCTGAGCCGCCGGCCTTTTCGATCTTCTCTCTAGCCGAGGCGGAAAACGCATGCGCGCTCACCGTCAGCGCCACCGAGAGTTCGCCGTTGCCGAGCACCTTTACCAGTTGCCCGTCCCGGACGGCACCCTTAGCGACCAAGTCCTCGACCCGGACATCGCCGCCGTCGGGGAAGAGCTCGCCGAGACGAGCCACGTTCACGACCTGGTAGCTGACCTTGAACGGGTTCTTAAAGCCTTTCAGCTTCGGCAGCCGCATATGAAGCGGCATCTGGCCACCCTCGAAATTCTCAGGCATGGTGTGGCGGGCGC
This sequence comes from uncultured Propionibacteriaceae bacterium, assembly GCA_938046585.1. Taxonomy (GTDB): domain Bacteria; phylum Actinomycetota; class Actinomycetes; order Propionibacteriales; family Propionibacteriaceae; genus Fen-668. The sequence continues at coordinate 176,300 of CALIWR010000006.1, forward strand.
CGGAGCCCTTCGTACCACGGCCAGCGGTCTTGCCCTTCGAGGCCTCACCGCGACCCACCCGGGTCTTCTTGGTGTGGGCACCGGGGGCCGGGCGCAAGTGGTGCACCTTGAGCGCCATGGTCAGTCAACCTCCTCAACGGTCACCAGATGCGAGACCGCGTTGATCATGCCGCGCACCTCGGGACGGTCCTCCAGAGTCCTGCTCTGGCCGATCCTCTTGAGGCCCAGCGTGCGCAGCGTGTCGCGCTGGCGCTGCCGGCCTCCAACGCTGGACCTCACCTGCGTCACCTTGAGCTGTGTCATCTCAGTGGCTCCCTTCGGCACGGGCTCGCAGCAGCGCGGCCGGGGTCACGTCTTCGACGGACTTGCCGCGACGGCGGGCGACCTGCTCCGGCTCCTCGAGGCTCTTCAGGGCCGCGACCGTGGCATGTACCACGTTGATCGCATTCGAGGAACCCAACGACTTGGCCAGCACGTCATGCACCCCGGCGCATTCGAGCACCGCGCGGGCCGAACCACCGGCGATGACGCCGGTACCGGGCGAAGCCGGGCGCAGCATGACCACGCCGGCAGCCTTCTCCCCCTGTACCGGGTGCGGGATGGTGCCCTGGATCCGGGGAACCCGGAAGAAGTGCTTCTTGGCCTCCTCGACCCCCTTGGCGATCGCGGACGGCACCTCCTTGGCCTTGCCATAGCCGATGCCGACGGTGCCGTCCCCGTCGCCCACCACGACCAGCGCGGTGAAGCTGAATCGGCGCCCGCCCTGGACAACCTTGGCGACCCGGTTGATCGCGACCACACGCTCCAGGTACTGGTTACGGTCGCGGTCTGCCTGGGACTGGCCTCGACGGTCATCGCGACCGCGACGCTCACCGCCACCGCGGCGCTGCTGCATCTCACTCATCGCTCAAACCTCCGTCAGAACCCGAGTCCGGCCTCGCGGGCACCCTCGGCGAGAGCGGCCACGCGGCCCTGATACTTGTTGCCGGCCCGGTCGAACACCACCTGTTCGATCCCGGCCTTCTTCGCTCGCTGCGCGATCAGCCGGCCCACCTGCTTGGCCTTGCCGGACTTGTCGGCCTCTTGCCTGCGCAGGTCCGCTTCCATGGTCGATGCCGAGGCCAGCGTGGTGCCGGTGGTGTCGTCGATGACCTGGACGAACACATGCCGCGTGGAGCGGGTCACCACCAGGCGTGGCCGCTGCGCGGTGCCGAAGATGTTCTTGCGGCCCCGGTTCTGTCGACGCTGCCGAGCAGCCTGCCGATCGTTGAGCGTCTTGCGTACCGACAGCGAGATCGCCATCACTTACCTGCCTTCCCGGCCTTGCGCCGGATACGCTCGCCGGCGTAATGCACACCTTTGCCCTTGTATGGCTCAGGCTTGCGGATCTTGCGGATATTGGCCGCGACCTCACCCACCTGCTGCTTGTCGATCCCCAGCACCGAGAACCGAGTGTTGGTCTCCACGGTGAAAGTGATCCCCTCGGGGGCGTTCACCACCACCGGATGGCTGAAGCCGAGCGCGAATTCGATTTGGGTCGGGCTCTTAGCGGTGACCCGGTAGCCGACGCCGGTAATCTCCAGCTTCTTCTCGTATCCCTCAGTGACCCCGACCACCATATTGTTGACCAGGGTCCGGGTCAGCCCATGCAGGGACTTAGCCAGTCGCTCGTCGTTGGGGCGAGAGACCTCAATCTGACCATCTTCGCGGCGCGTCACCAGGATCGGCTCCGGAACGGTGTGTTGCAGGCTTCCTTTCGGGCCCCTCACCGAGACGTGCTGGCCGTCGAGGCTGACCTCGACCCCGGCCGGAACCGGGATCGGGAGCTTTCCGATTCGAGACATGTGAACCTCCTCAGATCACCAGACGTAGGCGAGGACTTCGCCGCCGACGCTCTTGTGGTTGGCGTCCTTGTCGGTCAACAAGCCCTGGCTAGTCGAGATGATCGCGATACCCAGGCCGCCGAGGACCTTCGGCAGATCGTTCGACTTCGCGTACACCCGCAGGCCGGGCTTCGAGATCCGCCGTACCCCAGCGATCGAGCGTTCCCGGTTACGGCCGTATTTGAGGGTGACGGTGAGAGTCTTACCCACCTCGCCCTCCTTCGGCTCGTTCACCACGAAGTCAGCGATATAGCCCTCCTGCTTGAGGATCTCGGCGATCCCCACCTTGATCTTGGAGCTCGGCATGGTCGCCTGGTCGTGATACGCCTGATTGGCGTTCCGCAGACGCGTCAGCATGTCTGCGATCGGATCGGTCATCGTCATGGCAGCAGTTGCCTCTTTCTCGCGGCGGTTTCTTCCGGTCCTGACCGGTTGACCTTCCGCGTTTCGGTCCGGGGATGCTCCCGGCAGCTGGTCAGATGGTGGGCCACGGCCCGGTGCAGCCGGCTGGGATCACCAGCTGGACTTGGTGACACCCGGCAATTCGCCCTTGTGGGCGAGGCTGCGCAGGCAGATCCGGCAAAGGCCGAATTTGCGGTACACGGCCTTCGGCCGGCCGCACTTCTGGCACCGGGTGTACGCCCGGACGCCGAACTTCGGCTTGCGGGCCTGCTTGACCTTGAGTCCTGTCTTGGCCACCTACAGCCTCACTTCTTCTTCGCGATCATGGTCTTGGTCTTGGCGCCCTTCACTGGACGACCGCCCTTGCGCTTCACCTTTGCCACCACATCGGCGTCGGCCTTGAACGGGAAACCGAGACGTTTCAGCAGCGCCCGGCCCTCGTCATCGGTGGTCGCCGTGGTCACGAAGGTGATGTCCATGCCCCGGAGCCGATCGATCTTATCCTGGTCGATCTCATGGAACATGACCTGCTCGGTGAGCCCGAACGTGTAGTTCCCGCGCCCATCGAACTGCCGCGGCGACAGGCCTCGGAAATCCCGAATACGAGGCAGGGCCAGGGTCAGCAGCCGGTCGGCAAATTCCCACATCCGGTCCCCGCGCAGGGTCACGTGGCATCCGATCGGCATCCCTTCACGCAGCTTGAACTGCGCGATCGACTTACGGGCCTTGGTCACCTGCGGCTTCTGGCCGGTGATCGCGGTCAGGTCACGTACGGCCGCATCGATGATCTTGGAGTCCCGCGCGGCCTCGCCGACGCCCATGTTCACCACGATCTTCTCCAGACCCGGGATCTGCATCACATTGGCGTAGGAAAACTCCTCGTGCAACGCCTTGGCGATCTCGGTCCGGTAACGCTGCTTAAGCCGCGGCATCGTCTTCGGCTGCATGCTATCGGTCATCAGATCTTCTCCCCGGTCTTGCGAGCGATACGGACCGAACGGGTGGCGCTGTACTCGGAGCCGTCAGGACGTCGCTTGGTGACCTGCTCGCGGGTGTAGCCGACCCGGGTGGTCACCTCCTTGCCGTCCACCTTGACCACGAGAGCCACATTCGAGACGTGAATCGGCGCTTCGGACGAGATAATCCCACCCTTCGTCACCCGCCCAGCCTGCGGCTGTGCGGCGCTGTCTTTCTTGTGCCGCTTGACGATGTTCACGCCGGAGACGGTCACCCGCTGGCGTCCCACATCGACTGAGAGCACCTCACCGGACAGGCCCTTGTCCTTGCCGGCAATGACCCGGACCCGGTCGCCCTTCTTCACGTGCAATGACTTCGCCATGATTCAGATCACCTCGGGAGCGAGAGAGACGATGCGCATATAGCGACGCTCACGCAGTTCACGCGCCACCGGACCAAAGATCCGGGTGCCCCGCGGTTCACCGTCGGTCTTCAGAATTACGGCGGCGTTCTCGTCGAACTTAATGTACGAGCCATCGCCTCGACGCTGGCTCTTGGCGGTACGGACCACGACCGCCTTTACAACGTCGCCCTTCTTCACATTGCCACCCGGGATCGCGTCCTTCACAGTCGCGACGATGGTGTCGCCCAGATGGGCGTAGCGACGCTTCGAGCCGCCGAGGACCCGGATGCACAGCAACTCCTTGGCACCCGTGTTGTCGGCGACCTTGAGTCGCGTCTCCTGCTGGATCATCTGTTACTCCTTGTCCTACCGGTTCCCCATCCAGGGCCTGGTGGAACTCGTTGGTGGGCTTACTTGGCCTTCTCGAGGATCTCGACCAGCCGCCAGCGCTTGGTTGCCGACAACGGGCGGGTCTCCATCACCCGGACGCGGTCACCCACGCCGGCCTGATTGGTCTCGTCGTGCACCTTGAGGCGCTCGGTACGGCGCATCACCTTGCCGTACAGCGCGTGCTTGACGCGGTCCTCCACGGCGACCACTACGGTCTTGTCCATCTTGTCGGAGACCACGACGCCCTCGCGGACCTTCCGGTAGCCGCGCTCGGCGCTCGACTCACTCATGCTCACTTCTTCCCTTCATCCGGATCCGGCACGATCCCGAGGACCCGCTCCTGGATCACGGTGTAGATCCGCGCGATGTCCTTTCGGACCTCGCGCAGCCGGCCGTGTGATTCGAGCTGCCCGGTCTGGTGCTGGAAGCGCAGGGCGAACAATTCCTCCTTCAGCTCCACCACCTTCGCATCCAGCTCGGCACGCGAAAGGCCGCGCAGATCAGCGGCGTTCAACGTCTTGGCCATCAGATTTCCCCTGCCTCCCGCTTGATGAAGCGCGCCTTGAACGGAAGCTTGTGGATAGCCAGACGCATGGCCTCACGGGCGGTCTCCTCGTTGACGCCGGAGAGCTCGAAGAGCACCCGCCCTGGCTTGACGTTGGCGATCCACCACTCCGGAGAGCCCTTGCCCGAGCCCATCCGGGTCTCGGCTGGTTTCTTGGTCAGCGGCCGGTCCGGGTAGACGTTGATCCAGACTTTTCCGCCACGACGGATGTGGCGGGTCATCGCGATTCGCGCGGCCTCGATCTGTCGGTTGGTCAGGTACGACGACTCGAGCGCCTGAATGCCGTAATCGCCGAAGGCGAGTCTGGTACCGCCCTTGGCCTGACCGGTACGGCTCGGGTGGTGCTGCTTACGGTGCTTAACGCGGCGTGGGATCAGCATGTCAGGCTCCTACGTTCTCCGTGGCCGGCGCCTCGGCGGCGGCCTCCTCGGCCCGACGGCGACCACCGCGCTCCTGGCGGCCTGCGCCACCGTCACGCCCCGGCCGACGGGTTGGCCGCTGACGGCCAGTCGCGGCCTGCCGAGCAGCCTTCTGGGCGGCGCGCTCGGCGCGGGTGCCGGCGACGTCGCCCTTGTAGATCCAGACCTTCACGCCGATCCGCCCGAAGGTGGTCTTGGCCTCGTGGAAGCCATAGTCGATGTCTGCGCGCAGGGTATGCAGCGGAACCCGGCCTTCACGGTAGAACTCCGAGCGGCTCATCTCGGCTCCGCCGAGACGGCCCGAGCACTGGATCCGGATCCCCTGGGCGCCGGAACGCATCGCGGTCTGCTGCGCCTTGCGCATCGCGCGCCGGAAGGCAACACGGGCCCCCAGCTGCTCGGCAACACCCTTGGCCACCAGCTGGGCATCGATCTCGGGATTCTTTACCTCAAGAATGTTGAGCTGCACCTGCTTGCCGGTGAGCTTCTCCAGCTGGCTGCGGACCCGCTCTGCCTCGGCGCCGTTACGGCCGATAACGATACCCGGCCGGGCGGCGTACAGGTAGATCGTAATCCGCTCGCTACGCCGCTCGATCTCAACCGAGCTGATGCCCGCCTTGTCCAGTGTCTTATTGAGGTAGGTACGGATCTTGACGTCCTCGCCCACGAAGCTGGCGTACTGCTTATCGGAATACCAGCGGGTCTTGTGGTCGGTGGTAATCCCCAAGCGGAAGCCGTTCGGGTTGATCTTCTGCCCCATGCTCAGGCCTCCTTCTCGCTCTTCTCGCTGGCCGACGTCTCAGACTTCTTCTCGCTAGCCTTGTCGACTGCCTTCGTTTTCTTCCGCGGAGCCGGCTTGACCGCCTCCGGATGCGGCTCGACCACGACCGTGATATGGCTGGCCCGCTTCAGGATCCGGCTTGCGGAACCCTTCGCCCGGGGACGAATCCGGCGCATCGTGACGCCCTCATCGACAAAAACTTGCGAGACGTACAGATCCTCGCGGCGCAGCCCGACGGTGGTCTCGGCATTGGCGGCAGCCGAGGCCACCACCTTGTACACCGGCTCACTGGCCGCCTGCGGCGCGAACTGCAGCACAGTGAGGGCCTCGTCCACGTCCAGCCCGCGGACCAGGTCAGCCACGCGGCGGACCTTCATCGGGGTCATCCGGACGTGGCGCGCGATGGCGTACGAGCCGGGGCGCTCCCCGAGCAGCGCCAAGCGGCGCCGTGACGGCCGCTGGGTGTTGGTGCTCATTGTGTGTTCCCTCTTCTCGTTACCGGCGCCGGGCCTTCTTGTCATCCTTCACGTGCCCACGGAAGGTACGTGTGGGGGCGAACTCGCCGAGTTTGTGGCCGATCATCGACTCGGTGACGAAAACCGGCACGTGCTTGCGGCCGTCATGCACGGCGATCGTGTGGCCGATCATGGCAGGGCTAATCATGGAACGCCGCGACCACGTTTTGATAACGGTCTTGGTGCCCTTCTCGTTCTGCAGATCCACCTTCTTGGCCAGGTGGTCGTCGATGAACGGGCCCTTCTTCAGGCTGCGTGGCATGGTGTCTTCTACTCCGATCAGCGCTTCTTGCCGGACTTGCGGCGACGGATGATGAGACGGGACGAGGCCTTGTTCGCGTCTCGGGTACGGCCCTCCGGCTTGCCCCACGGGGTCACCGGATGACGACCACCCGAGGTCTTGCCCTCACCACCACCGTGGGGGTGGTCGATCGGGTTCATGGCCACACCGCGCACGGTAGGGCGAACACCTTTCCAGCGCATCCGACCAGCCTTGCCCCAGTTGATGTTGGACTGCTCCGCGTTGCCCACCTCGCCGACCGTGGCGCGGCACCGGACATCGACCATCCGAGTCTCACCGGAGGGCATCCGCAAGGTGGCCAGCTTGCCCTCGCGAGCCAGCAACTGGATCCCCGAACCAGCGGAGCGGGCCAGTTTGGCGCCGCCGCCCGGGCGCAGTTCCACGGCGTGGACGGTGGTGCCGACCGGGATATTGCGCAACGGCAGATTATTGCCGGGACGGATGTCAGCGCCTTCTCCGGCCTCCACCCGGGCCCCCTGGGTCAAACCCTGCGGAGCGAGAATGTATCGCTTCTCGCCGTCGGCGTAGTGCAGCAGCGCGATCCGAGCAGTGCGGTTCGGGTCGTACTCGATCTCGGCGACTCTGGCCGGGACTCCGTCCTTGTCATAGCGGCGGAAGTCCACCAGGCGGTAGGCCTGCTTGTGACCGCCGCCAATGTGGCGAGTGGTGATCCGGCCCTGGTTGTTGCGGCCACCGGTCTTCGGCTTCGGCGCCAGCAGGGACTTCTCCGGGGTGGAGCGGGTCACCTCGACGAAGTCAGCGACACTCGCCCCGCGACGACCCGGAGTGGTCGGCTTGTATTTGCGGATACCCATCAGTCGTTGCCCTTCCTCAGCCGGCCTGGCCGAACAGGTCGATTCGCTGGCCCTCGGCCACGGTTACGATCGCCCGCTTGGTGTCGGGGCGGCGGCCGATCCCGTACCGGGTGCGCCGCTTCTTTCCAGCCCGATTGATCGTGTTCACGCTCACGACCTTGACGTCGAACACCTTCTCGACCGCGATCTTGATCTCAGTCTTGTTCGCCTGCGGGGCGACCAGGAAGGTGTACTTGTTCTCGTCCAGCAGCGAATAGCTTTTCTCGCTGACGACTGGCGCGAGCAGGATGTCGCGATGGTCGCGGATCTTGGTAGCTGCGCTCACTTCGAGGCCTCCTCGTCGGCCTTGGCCTTCCTTGTCTTCTGGCTCTGGGCCTCGGCCGGCTCCGCGCTCACCGGGGCGCCGACAAAGGTTTCCAGCGCGGCTGCGGTGAAGACCACGGCCTCGTTGACCAGGACGTCGTAGACATTGAGCTGGTCGACCGCGATCGGATGCACGTGGGCCACATTGCGCAGACTCATCCAGGCCAGGTCCTCGTCTCGATGCAAGATCACGATCACCGAGCGCAGGTCACCGATCGGCGCCAACGCCTTCAAGGCCTGCTTGGTGTTGGGCAGTTCACCGGTGACAATGCTGTCCACCACGAACAGCCGCCCGTCTCGGGCCCGGTCCGACAACACCCCGCGCAGCGCAGCGGCGACCATCTTTTTGGGGGTGCGCTGGGCGTACGAGCGTGGCTGCGGGCCATGTACGGTGCCGCCACCGGTCCACTGCGGAGCCCGCCGGGAACCCTGCCGGGCACGTCCGGTGCCCTTCTGGCGCCATGGCTTGGAGCCACCGCCGCGGACCTGACCGCGGGTCTTGGTGGCATGCGTACCCTGCCGGGCGGCAGCCTGCTGGGCCACCACGACCTGGTGGATCAGCGGGATGTTCACCTGGACATCGAAAAGGTGGGCCGGCAGTTCGGCAGTAGCCGCCTTCTTGCCGTCGGAGCCGAAGACGTCAACAGAGACGCTCATGCCTGCTCTCCCTTCTTGGCGGCGGACCGGATCACAACCAGGCCGCCCTTCGGGCCGGGGACCGCACCCTTGACCAGGATCAGGTTCCGCTCGGCATCCACCGCGTGGACGGTGAGGTTCTGGATGGTCTTCTTGGTGACGCCCATCCGACCGGCCATCCGGAGGCCCTTGAAGACCTTGGACGGAGTCGAAGACTGGCCGATCGAGCCGGGCGAGCGGTGCTTGCGGTGTACGCCGTGGCCGGCGCCGAGGCCACCGAAGCCATGCCGCTTCATGACGCCGGCGGTGCCCTTGCCTCGCGTGACGCCGGTCACGTCGACCACATCAGCGACCGCGAAGACGTCACTGGAGACCTCCTGACCCAGGTGGTACTCGCTGGCATCGACGGTCCGGATTTCGATCAGGTGCTGGCGCGGGGTGACCCCGGCCTTCTCGAAGTGCCCGGCCGCCGGCCTACGGACCGCCTTGCCCTTGATCGCACCAAAGCCCAACTGGACCGCTGAATAGCCGTCGACCTCGGGAGTCCGGACCTGCGTCACCACGCAGGGCCCGGCCTGGATCACGGTCACAGGCACGACCCGGTTGTTCTCGTCCCAGAGTTGAGTCATGCCGAGCTTGGTGCCCAGCAGACCCTTCACCTTGCGTTCAGTCGTCATGACGGTGCAACCCCTAGAGCTTGATCTCGATGTCGACACCGGCTGGCAGGTCGACCCGCATCAACGACTCCACTGCCTTCGGCGTGGGATCGAAGATGTCGATCAGCCGCTTGTGCGTACGCATCTCAAAATGCTCGCGGCTGTCCTTGTACTTGTGGGGCGAGCGGATCACGCAGTACACGTTCTTCTCAGTCGGCAGCGGCACCGGGCCGGCGACCTTGGCGCCCGCACGGGTCACCGTGTCCACGATCTTGCGCGCCGAGGAGTCGATCACCTCGTGGTCATAGGCCCTGAGCCTGATGCGGATCTTCTGTCCCGCCACGGTCCCATCCCTCTCGTCCTTCTGGCTCCGCCCGGCCGGCTGCCGGCGTCGCTCTGGAGCCTCTGCGAGTCTCCGCTTGTCGCACCGACCCCCGCGGTCGGGCGTGTCGGAAACCAGGCTCGCACCTCTCCCCTGCCATTCAGCAGTGGATGGCGACCGAACATGTAGTCCCGTACGCCGTTGGGGCGGATCTCTCGGTTCGGCGCTATCTCGCATCGCGACACAGCACCCCGGCGACCCGTCGGGCAACCCTGCGATTCTTGCATGTGCTCCCGTGACACGCAAATCGCTGTGCCTCAGGTCAGAGGCTGGCCGCCAGCCGATCGATCCGTGTCAGGACCGAATCGCGGCCCAACAGCTCCATCGACTCGAACAGTGGCGGAGAGACCCTCTTGCCCGAGATCGCCACCCGCGGCGGCGTGAAGGCCACCCGCGGTTTAAGGCCCAGCCCGGCCACCAGCCGCTCCCGCAGCGCCTGTTCGATGTCGCCGGCCTCAAACCGCGGCAACTGCGCCAACGTCTCCCGAGCCGCGGCCAGGATCGTACCCGCCTGGTCGTTGAGCTGGGCGCGAGCCTCGTCCGCGATCGGGAGCTCCTCGTCAGCGGTGAGAGCGAAATCCAGCATCGGTAGGGCATCCCCGAGCACCACCAGGCGCTCGCGCAGCATGGGGACAGCCCGTCGTACCAGGTCGACCGAGGCCTCCGGCAGGTCCTGATAGGCACGGGCATGGTCCACTACCCGCTGCGCCAGGTCGCCAACCGGGAGGCTGCGGATGTAGCTACCGTTCAACCAGTTCAACTTGTCGAGGTCCACGATCGGTCCGACCGTGTTCACCTTGGTCCAATCAAAACCAGCCACGAAGTCATCGAGACTCGCGACCTCGTCGACACCGTCGGCCGGCGGGTAGGCCAGCAACTGCAGGAAATTGCGCAGCGCCTCCGGCAGGTAGCCCTGCTCACGGAACCACAGCAGCCGGGCAGCCGGGTTCTTGCGCTTGGAGATCTTGGACCGGTCGGTGTTGCGCAGCAACGGCATGTGAGCGAATTGCGGCGCCTGCCATCCCAGCCAGCGGTACAGCAGTAAGTGTTTGGGGGTGGAGCTAATCCACTCCTCTCCCCGGACCACGTGGGTGATTCCCATCAAGTGGTCGTCCACCACCAATGCCATGTGGTACGTCGGGAAACCGTCGGCTTTGAGCAGTACCTGATCGTCTGGCCGCGGCGCTGCGACCTCGCCCCGGATCAGATCGGTGAAGCCGAGTGGTACGTCGTCGGGGACTAGCATCCGCACCACTGGGGTCTGGCTGAAGCCGGGCAATTGGGCCCGCTGTTCGCGGGTCATCCCCAGACAAAGTCGGTCGTAGCCGGTCACCGCCTGCCGGCTGCGCTGCTGCTCGGTGCGCAAGTCGGCCAGACGCTCGGCTGAACACCAGCAGTAGTAGGCGTGCCCGTCGGCGATCAGCTGCTCGACGTAGGGGCGGTAGGCGTCCAGCCGCTCGCTCTGCCGGTACGGCCCGTACTCGCCGCCGATGTCTGGACCCTCGTCCCAGGGCAACCCTAACCAGCGCAACGAGTCAAAGATCTGCTGCTCGGAATCGGCCACATACCGGGCCCGGTCGGTGTCCTCGATCCGGAGCACGAACTGCCCCCCGGTCTGGCGTGCGTAGGCAAGATTGAACAACGCCATGTAGGCGGTACCGACGTGCGGATCCCCGGTCGGGGACGGGGCCACACGAGTACGGGCAGGAGTCTGGGTCACGACGCCACAGCCTACTGCTCAGTCACCGGAGCTGAATGATCCTGCAGACCCGCGTACCCGGGCATCTCTGGGTCAGCGACGACCACCCATAGGATTCCTTCCATGACCGAACCCGTTGCCGCTGGAGACTTCATCCGAGATACCGTCGCACGCGACAACGAGCAGCAGACCTATGCCGGCCGGGTCCAGACCCGGTTCCCACCCGAGCCCAATGGCTATCTGCATATCGGGCACGCTAAGGCGATCACAGTCGACTTCGGAATCGCACGCGACTTCGGCGGGCGATGCCTGCTGCGTTTCGACGACACCAATCCCGACGCCGAGGAGACCGAGTACGTCGACGCGATCGCTGCCGACATCGCCTGGCTGGGTTTCGACCCGGCCGAGATCCGCTACGCCTCGGACTACTTCCAGAGCCTGTACGACTGGGCCGAGTACCTGGTCACGGCCGGTCTCGCCTACGTCGATGACCAGGACGGGGAGACTATCTCCGCCCAGCGCGGCGGCTACGGCAGACCAGGGGTGCCCAGCCCGTACCGGGATCGCAGCGCCGCGGAGAACCTCGACCTGCTGCGTCGGATGCGCGCCGGCGACTTCCCAGAGGGCTCCCGGGTATTGCGCGCCAAGATCGACATGCAGCACGAGAACATGCAACTGCGGGATCCGGTGATGTACCGGATCCGCCGGCGCCACCACCACCGTACCGGCGACCAGTGGTGCATCTACCCCACCTACGACTGGGCCCATGGCCAGTCAGACGCGATCGAAGGGGTCACCCATTCAATCTGCACCCTCGAATTCGACTCCCACCGGCCCCTGTATGACTGGTACCTGGAACATCTGCCGTTGCCGGGCGACCGGCCCCGTCAGATCGAATTCGCCCGCCTGGAGCTGACCCACACGGTGACCTCAAAACGTCGGCTGCGCACGCTCGTCGACGACGGCACCGTCTCCGGCTGGGACGATCCGCGGATGCCGACCCTGCAGGGACTGCGCCGCCGAGGCTACCCGCCGGCCGCGATCACCAGTTTCTGCCGCGACATCGGCACCACCCGCAGCAATTCCCGCCAGTCGATCGAGGCGCTCGAGGCGTATGTGCGCCGCGAGCTGAATGCCACCGCCCAGCGCCGAATGGCGGTGCTGCGGCCGTTGCGGCTGGTGATCACGAACTGGCCCGAGGGCCAGGTCGATCACGTCGACATCGCCAACAACCCGGAGAATCCGGCCGACGGGACCCGTTCGGTGGCCTTCAGCGGGGAACTCTGGATCGAGGCTGACGACTTCGCCGAAGTCCCACCGCCGAGGTTCTTCCGGCTGTCACCGGGCACCGAAGTCCGGTTGCGGGGGGCGTACCTGATCCGGTGCACCGGGGTAGTTAAGGACGACTCCGGCCAGGTGGTCGCAGTCGAGGCCAGCTACGACCCCCAGTCGCGCGGTGGCAGCGCCCCAGACGGGCGCAAGGTGAAGTCGACCATGCACTGGGTTTCGGCCGCACACAGCCTCCCAGCCAGGGTCGCGTTGTACGAGCGGCTGTTCAGCGCCGCCAACCCCGGCGAACGCACCGGCGAACCGCTCGACGACCTCAATCCCGACTCGCGTGAACTCCTCGTTGACTGCCAGGTCGAGGCCGCGCTGGCCGAGACCGCCGCCGGGCAGGTGGTGCAATTCGAGCGGCTCGGCTACTTCTGCCATGACCTGGATCAGCCGATGCTGTTCCACCGTACGGTGGGACTGCGTGACGAATGGGCTGCGATCCAGAAACGGCAGCTGAAGTCCGCCTGAAACCGCCGGGGCCCCGCACCTAGTAGGTGCGGGGCCCCGGGCGTTGTGGTGCTAGTGGATCACTTGATGATCTTGGTCACCCGGCCGGCGCCGACGGTCCGGCCACCCTCGCGGATGGCGAACTTCAGGCCGGTCTCCATCGCGATCGGCTTCTTGAGGCGGACCGTCATGTCGGTGTTGTCGCCAGGCATGACCATCTCTTTGCCCTCAGGCAGCACGACCTCGCCGGTGACGTCCGTGGTACGGAAGTAGAACTGCGGCGAGTAGTTGGTGAAGAACGGCTTGTGCCGGCCGCCCTCGTCCTTGGTCAGCACGTAAACGCTGCCTTCGAATTCGGTGTGCGGGGTGGTGCTGCCCGGCTTGGTCACGACCATGCCACGCTCCACGTCCTCCTTCTTGGTGCCGCGCAGCAGCAGGCCGACGTTCTCACCGGCGCGGCCCTCGTCGAGGATCTTGCGGAACATCTCCACACCGGTGACGGTGGTGGACTGCTTCTGGTCGCGGATCCCGATGATGTCGACGACCTCGCCAGACTTGATCACGCCACGCTCGATCCGGCCGGTGATCACCGTGCCACGACCGGTGATGGTGAAGACGTCCTCGACCGGCATCAGGAACGGCTTGTCGGTCTCGCGCTCCGGCTGCGGGATGTACTCGTCGACCGCGTTCATCAGCTCGACGATAGAGTCGCTCCACTTCTCGTCACCGTTCATGGCGGGGAAGGCTGCGACCCGGACCACCGGGCAGTTGTCACCGTCGAACTCCTGGGCGCTGAGGAGCTCCCGCACCTCCATCTCGACCAGCTCGAGGATCTCCTCGTCGTCGACCATGTCGCACTTGTTCAGCGCCACGACCATGGCGGGGACGCCGACCTGGCGAGCGAGCAGCACGTGCTCCTTGGTCTGCGGCATCGGACCGTCGGTGGCGGCCACGACCAGGATCGCGCCGTCCATCTGGGCGGCACCGGTGATCATGTTCTTCACGTAGTCGGCGTGCCCGGGGCAGTCGACGTGCGCGTAGTGCCGCTTCTCGGTCTGGTACTCGACGTGCGCGATCGAGATCGTGATGCCGCGCGCGCGCTCCTCCGGAGCCTTGTCGATCTGGTCGAAGGCCGAGACCTCGTTCAGCTCCGGGTACCTCTCGTGGAGCACCCTCGTGATCGCCGCGGTGAGCGTGGTCTTGCCGTGGTCGATATGTCCGATGGTGCCGATGTTGCAGTGCGGCTTAGTCCGCTCGAACTTGGCCTTTGCCACTTGGGCTCCTCTTCCGATGGTTGCCACGCGGTCGCGCGGCGGCTGTGTTTCGTTGTCGTACCAGGCTAGTGACCCGCACCTGGCACGTCTGCCAGGACCCCTCCAGAAGGGGACCGGACAAGTCTTCCGTCACGGGGCCGGGTGAGTCAAACCGTTTCCAGCTCCGGGCCGGTCAGACCTGGCCGCGGGCCTTCGCGACGATCTCCTCCGCCACCGACCGTGGGGTCTCGCGGTAGCTGTCGAATTCCATCGAGTACGAGGCCTGGCCCGAAGTCTTGGAACGCAGGTCACCGACGTAGCCGAACATCTCCGACAGCGGGACCGAGGCCCGAATCACCTTGTTGCCGTGCTGCTCGTCGGTGGCCTGGATATGGCCACGGCGAGAGTTCAGGTCCCCGATCACGGTTCCCAGGAACTGTTCCGGGGTGGTCACCTCGACCGCCATCATCGGTTCCAGCAGGGCCGGGTCGCCCTTGCGGGCGGCCTCCTTGAAGCCCATCGACCCGGCGATCTTGAAGGCCAGCTCGGAGGAATCCACGTCGTGGTAGGCGCCGTCGGTGAGGGTGACCCGGACATCCTCCATCGGGTAGCCGGCCAGGACACCGAACTGCATCGCGTCCTGAACCCCGGCGTCGACCGCGGGGATGTACTCCTTGGGCACCCGGCCACCGGTGACGGAGTTGACGAATTCGTACCCGCTGCCGGCCGGCAGCGGCTCGATGTCGAGAATCACCTTGGCGTACTGTCCGGAGCCACCGGACTGCTTCTTGTGGGTGTACTCGGCCTTCTCGACCTTGCGACGCAGGGTCTCGCGGTAGGCGACCTGCGGCTTGCCGACGTTTGCCTCAACTTTGAACTCACGCTTCATGCGTTCGATCAGGATGTCGAGGTGCAGTTCACCCATGCCGGCGATGATGGTCTGGCCGGTCTCCTCATCGGTGTGGACGCGGAAGGTCGGGTCCTCCTCAGCCAGCCGCTGGATGGCGGCCGACAACTTCTCCTGGTCAGACTTGGTCTTGGGCTCGATCGCCTGCTCGATGACCGGCTTCGGGAAGTCCATCGACTCCAGGATGATCGGCGCCGAGGCGTCACACAGGGTCTCCCCGGTGCTGGTGTCCTTCAGACCCATCACGGCGCAGATCATGCCGGCGCCCATGGTCTCTACCTCTTCACGCTTGTTGGCGTGCATCTGGTAGATCTTGCCGATCCGTTCCTTACGCCCCCGGGTAGCGTTCTGTACCTGCATGCCAGACTTCAGCACCCCGGAGTAGACCCGGACGAAGGTCAGCTTGCCCAGGTGCGGGTCGGCCGCGATCTTGAAGGCCAGCGCGGCCAGCGGCTCGGCGATGTCGGGGTGACGCTCCAGGGTTACCGACTCATCGCCGGGTTTGAAGCCCTGAATCGCCGGCACGTCCAGCGGCGACGGCAGGAAATCGATCACCGCGTCCAGCAACGGCTGGACACCCTTGTTCTTGAAGGAGGTGCCACAGATCACGGCATTGCCACGGTTACCCAGTACCGCCCGCCGAATCGCGGTTTTCAGCTCCTCGACGGTGAAGTCCTCGCCGGAGTCCTCCTTCTCCAACCACAGTTCACCGAATTCGTCATCGACCTCGGCCAGGGCATGGATCAACTCTTCGCGCGCCTCGGCAGCCCACTGCGCCAGCTCGGCGGGAATCTCCTCAACCGCGTAATCCTCACCGATCGCGGTCTCACCGCGCCAGGTAAGGGCTCGCATCCCGAGCAGGTCGACGACGCCCAGGAAATCGGCCTCGGCCCCGATCGGGAGCTGGATCACCAGCGGGTTAGCGTTCAGCCGCTCCCGGATGGTCTTGACGCAGAAGTCGAAGGAGGCACCAGTACGGTCCAGCTTGTTCACGTAGCAGATCCGCGGGACGCCGTACTTGGTGGCCTGGCGCCACACCGTCTGCGACTGTGGTTCGACTCCAGCGACGCCGTCAAAGACGGCTACCGCACCATCGAGTACCCGCAGCGACCGTTCAACCTCCATGGTGAAGTCGACGTGCCCGGGGGTGTCGATAATGTTGATCTGGTGGTTCTTCCAGAAACAGGTGGTGGCGGCGGAGGTAATGGTGATGCCGCGTTCCTGCTCCTGCGGCATCCAGTCCATCGTCGCGGCGCCGTCGTGTACCTCGCCGATCTTGTAGTTGATCCCGGTGTAGAACAGGATGCGTTCGGTCGTGGTCGTCTTGCCCGCGTCGATATGGGCCATGATCCCGATATTGCGAACCTTGGCCAGGTCTGTCGTCTTGTCAGCCACGATCGTGTGCTTTCTGTGTCGTTTGTCGGGTCAACGTCGTCTGGAGGTGAACATGGCTGCGCCCTCGAACCGGGATCCGGGTCGAGGGCGCCGCGCTCACCAGCGGTAGTGGGCGAATGCGCGGTTAGCTTCAGCCATCTTGTGGGTATCTTCGCGCCGCTTCACGGCGGCGCCGAGCCCGTTGGCCGCGTCCAGGATCTCGTTGCGCAGGCGCTCGGCCATCGTCTTCTCACGGCGAGCCCGTGAGAACGAGACCAGCCAGCGCATGGCCAAGGTGTTGGCTCGGGCCGGCTTCACCTCGACCGGCACCTGGTAGGTGGCGCCTCCAACGCGGCGACTCTTCACCTCAATGCTGGGGCGGACATTGTCCAGCGCCTTCTTCAGGGTCTGCACCGGGTCGACACCGCCGGTCTTCTCGCGGGTGCCCTCCAGGGCGGTGTAAACGATGCCCTGGGCGATGGTCTTCTTACCGTTGAGCAGGATCTTGCTGACCAGCTGCGAGACCAACGGGGACCCGTACACGGGGTCCACCATCACGGGGCGCTTGGGTGCGGGGCCCTTGCGAGGCATTACTTCTCCTTCTTGGCGCCGTAGCGACTGCGCGCCTGCTTACGGTTCTTGACGGCCTGGGTGTCGAGCGCGCCGCGGATGATCTTGTAGCGAACGCCGGGCAGATCCTTCACACGACCGCCCCGCACCAGCACCATCGAGTGCTCCTGCAGGTTGTGGCCGACACCGGGGATGTACGCGGTCACCTCGACCCCACTCGAAAGCCGGACCCGAGCCACCTTACGCAGGGCAGAGTTCGGCTTCTTCGGCGTAGTGGTGTACACACGGGTGCACACGCCACGACGCTGGGGTGAACCCTTGAGAGCGGGCGTCTTGGTCTTGCTGACCTTGTCGGAGCGGCCTTTGCGGACCAGCTGCTGAATCGTAGGCACCGGGGACTGTCTCTTTTCCGTGTCGTGTGACCACTGCTGTTTCGGGCCCGGGGTCGCCAAGGCGGCTCCGGAGAGTCTGCGTCGACCAACCCGGCACCGCGTTCGCCACGCGTCCGCCAGGGCTGAGTCGTTGCGGTGTGCCCGCTCCAGGGCTGGCCCCACCGGAGCGGCACCAGGGCGTGCACGAGCGGTTCGAGTAGACCGAACCCACCGTCCAACTTTAGTGGGTACACCCCAGCCGGTCAAAACGCCCACTGGCGTCCGCCAACGGGACCGAATCCTACCGGGCCTTGCCCTGCTCCGTTCTACGGTGTAGAGTGATTCGCGTTCTACACCGTAGAGGAGATGTTCATGACGACCCCGGCTATCGCACACCCCCGTATCGCAACCCTCCCCGATCGACGGCCGCGATACGGCTACGACCGCCCCGTGCTGTTCTACGCCCTGGCAAGCGCGATCCCCTGGGCGTTGTGGTGCGTCGCCGCCGCGCTCAGCCACCTGCCCCAACAGACCCCAGCGGTCGCCACCACCGCGCTACTCGTGCTCGGCCTGATCTCGCCAGTGGCAGTGGTGGCCTGGTTGGTCCGCGACCGGCCCGACCTACGCGCCGATATCCGCCAACGGTTGCTGTGGCCGCGCCGGGCCCCCAAGCGCTATCTGATCGCGGCGGTGGCCCTGATGCCAGTCAGCCTGCTATTAGCCCAGGCCGTGAGCCTGCTTTTCGGCTACAGCGCCGGGCAGTTCCTGCCGCGGGATGGGTTCTCGTTCACGGCTGGGGTACTGCCGGTTTGGAGCGTCCTGCTGGTCGCCGCCATCCTCGAGGAATTGGCCTGGCACAGCTACGGTACGGACGCGCTCCTGAGCCGGCTGCGGCTGCTACCCGCCTCGCTGCTGTTCACCGTAATCTGGGCGCTGTGGCATCTGCCGCTGTCATTCGTCAAGGGCTACTACCACGCTGAACTGATCGACTTGGGCTGGCTGCACAGCCTCAACTTCCCGATCAGCATGGTGGCCTTTGTGGTGCTCATGAACTGGCTCTACTTCCGCTCCGGGCGCAGCATCATGGTCGCGGTGATCGTGCACACCACGGCGAACTTCGCCAACGAGGTCTTCGCCACCCATCCCGACACCAAACTCATCCAGACCGCACTGCTGCTCGTCCTGACCGTGGTGGTCGTGATCCGAGAACGGCAGCTGTTCCTGGGGGATCCGCGAGCCCTGGCCCTGCCCGACCAGATGGCACAGTGATCTCATGACTGCCACCCGACCTCCCCTCAGCCGTAACCGGATCCTTATCGAAGCCCTGGCCCTGCTCGACGAATCCGGGGTTGAGCAGCTGTCGATGCGCCGGCTCGGGCAACGGCTCGGGGTCGACCCGATGGCCATTTACCACCACATCCCGAGCAAGACCGCGCTGCTGGACAGCCTGGTAGAGGAGATCTGGCTCGGGGTCCAGTTGCCCGAGGTCCGCGCAGGCGAAAGCTGGCAGGAGGTGCTCTGCGATGTCTTCCGGGCCTTCCGGGAGCGCCTCTACCAGCATCCCCGGGCGGTGGTCCTGGTGGGCACCCGGCCCTCGGTCACCCCGGCGATGCTGCGGCTCGTGGACCAGATCCTGGGCCGGCTCGACCAGACTGAGATCACCGGCAAAGACGCGATGGAACTGATCGACTGCCTGTCTGGCTACACCGTGGGCAAGGTCCTGGCTGAGATCGGCGGTGCCGAGCAGTCCACATCCGCCAACGTCGCCAGCGTCCTGGCCGCGGTAGATGCCACCACCCACCCATACCTGGCCCGCACCCTGCTCGAGTACGGGCCGGCGGCCGAAGAAGAATTCGAACGTGGTCTGGTGGCGTTGGTCACCGGTTGGCGTCTGGCCGCTGCGACCGCCGAACCGCCCAGGGCATAACAAACGGGTACGGCGCCCCATCGAGGCGCCGTACCCGTTCAGATGATCCGACCCTCGGTCAGCGCAGATCACCCAGGTCGAAGTCGTCCAAGGGGACGACCGCGCCCGATCCACCGCCGAAGTCGTAGTCGTACTCGTCGTAGGTGATCGCATAGGCCTTACTGCGGGCCTCTGCGGTCGGCTCTACCCGGATGTTGCGGTACCGGTCTAGGCCGGTACCCGCCGGGATCAGCTTGCCCAGGATGACGTTTTCCTTCAGGCCCAGCAGAGAATCCGACCTACCGTGAATAGCGGCGTCGGTGAGCACCTTCGTGGTCTCCTGGAACGAGGCCGCCGACAGCCAAGACTCTGTCGCCAGCGACGCCTTAGTGATCCCCATCAGGACCGGTCGGCCCTGGGCGGGACTGCCGCCCTCGGTCACCACAGCCCGGTTCGCGGCCTCGTAGGTGCCCCGGTCGACCAGCTCACCGGGCAGCAGCGTACTGTCGCCCGACTCGATTACCGTGATCCGGCGCAGCATCTGCCGGATAATGATCTCGATGTGCTTGTCGTGGATCGGGGCGCCCTGGGTCCGATACACCTGCTGCACTTCGTCCACCAAGTGTTCCTGCACCCGGCGCACACCGCGCACCCGAAGCACGTCCTGCGGGTCGATAGTGCCCGCGGTGAGCTGCTGGCCCACCTCGACATGGTCGCCGTCGGCGATCGCATGCCGTACGTGTTGGGCGTCGTCCCACTCCAGCCGAGCTCGGCGGGGAACTGGGTACGAGAGATCCTCACCGCCGTCGTCGCGCACGATCACGATCTTGCGGATCCGGTCGGTCTCGTCGATCCGGACCCGGCCCGCCGCCTCGGCAATCGGTGCCTTGCCCTTGGGGGTACGGGCCTCAAAGAGCTCCACCACACGGGGCAGACCCTGAGTGATGTCGTCGCCGGCCACACCACCGGTGTGGAAAGTCCGCATCGTCAGCTGGGTGCCAGGCTCGCCGATCGATTGGGCCGCAACGATCCCGACCGCCTCACCGACATCCACCAGCTTGCCGGTGGCCAACGAACGGCCGTAGCACATGGCGCAGGTGCCGGTGGCTGATTCGCAGGTCAGCACGGAGCGGACCTTGACCTGGGTGATCCCGTTGTCGATCAGCATCCGGATGTTGACGTCGCCCAAGTCCACCCCGGCTGGCAGCAATTCGTTGCCGTCGGCGTCGTGCACCGCAGTCGCCAGCGAACGGGCGTACACGCTGGTCTCGACGTTGTCGGCGGTGACCAGCTGGCCCTTGGCGTTGGGAACCGCGATCACCTTCTGCAGGCCACGCTCGGTGCCGCAGTCCTCCTCGCGGATGATCACGTCTTGGCTGACGTCGACCAGCCGCCGGGTCAGATAACCAGAGTCCGCGGTCCGCAAGGCGGTGTCCGCCTGCCCCTTGCGGCCACCGTGAGTGGAGATGAAGTACTCCAGCACCGACAGGCCTTCACGGAAGTTGGACTTGATCGGGGTCGGGATGATCTCACCCTTCGGGTTGGCCACCAGGCCCCGCATGGCGGCGATCTGCCGCATCTGAGTCATGTTTCCACGGGCCCCCGAGTGCACCATCATGAAGATCGGGTTCTCGCGGGTGAAGTTTGCCTCCATCGCGGCAGTCAGCTCGGCCGTGGCGTCGGTCCAGATCTGGATCAGCTCCTGACGGCGCTCCTCCTCGGTGACCTGGCCCCGGTCGTACAATTTGTCGACCTTGGACGCCTTCGCCTCATAGCCGGCCAGGATCTCCTTCTTGGTCGGCGGGGTCTGGACGTCAGCGATCGAGACCGTCACCCCGGAGCGGGTCGCCCACCGGAAGCCCAGATCCTTGAGATTGTCCAGGGTGGTCGCCACCTGGGTCTTCGGGTACCGCTCAGCGAGGTCGTTGATGATCGTGCCCAGCTGCTTGCGACCCACTTCCTTGTCGACGAAGGGGTAGTCCGCTGGGAGCGCCTCATTGAACAGGGCCCGCCCCAGGGTGGTCTCAAGCAGGATCGTCCCGTCAGGGCGCAACTCGGCTCCCGGCGGTGGGACGATGTCGCGCAGCCGAAGCCGGATCCTGGTCCCGATCTTGATCTCACCCTGGTCGAAGGCCATGATCGCCTCGGCGACCGAAGCGAAGGCCCGGCCTTCACCCGGCAGCCCGTCACGCTGCAAGGTCAGGAAGTAATGGCCGATGATCATGTCCTGGGTGGGCATAGTCACCGGACGCCCGTCGGCCGGTTTCAAGATGTTATTGGTGCTCAGCATCAGAATCCGGGCCTCGGCCTGGGCCTCGGCGCTCAGCGGCAGATGGACCGCCATCTGATCGCCGTCGAAGTCGGCGTTGAAGGCGGTGCAGACCAGCGGGTGGATCTGGATCGCCTTGCCCTCGATCAGCTGCGGCTCGAAAGCCTGGATGCCCAGCCGGTGCAGCGTCGGGGCCCGGTTCAGCAGCACCGGATGTTCGGCGATGACCTCTTCCAGCACATCCCACACCACCGGTCGCTGGCGCTCCACCATCCGTTTGGCGGATTTGATGTTCTGGGCGTGGTTGAGATCGTCGAGGCGCTTCATCACGAAGGGTTTGAACAGCTCCAACGCCATCGCCTTCGGCAGTCCGCACTGGTGCAGCTTCAGCTGCGGGCCGACTACGATCACCGAACGGCCGGAGTAGTCGACGCGCTTGCCGAGCAGGTTCTGCCGGAAGCGGCCCTGCTTGCCCTTGAGCATGTCGGAGATCGACTTCAGCGGACGGTTACCCGGCCCGGTCACCGGACGCCCCCGCCGACCGTTGTCGAACAGGGAGTCGACCGCCTCCTGCAGCATCCGCTTCTCGTTGTTGACGATGATCTCGGGGGCCCCCAGATCCAGCAGCCGCTTCAGCCGGTTGTTGCGGTTGATCACCCGCCGGTACAGGTCGTTCAGGTCGCTCGTGGCGAACCGGCCACCGTCCAGCTGAACCATCGGACGCAGGTCCGGCGGGATCACCGGCACCGCGTCCAACACCATGCCCGACGGCGAATTAGCAGTTTGGAGGAAGGCCGCGACTACCTTCAGCCGCTTCAGGGCGCGGGTTTTGCGCTGCCCCTTACCGGTACGGATCACCTCGCGCAGCGACTCGGCCTCGGCTTCCAGGTCGAAGCTGGTCAGCCGGGCCTTGATCGCCTCGGCACCCATCGAGCCGCTGAAGTACTTCCCGAACCGGTTCTTCATCTCCCGGTAGAGGATCTCGTCACCTTCCAGGTCCTGCACCTTGAGGCTCTTGAACCGGGCCCAGACCGCCTCCAGCCGATCCAGCTCGCGCTGGGTCCGGTCCCGGATCAGCTTGATCTCCTTCTCGGCGCCGTCACGGACCTTCTTCTTGATGTCCGCCTTAGCGCCCTCGGTCTCGAGCTGGTCGAGGTCCTCTTCCAGTTTCACCATCCGGACATTGATGTCGTGGTCGCGGCGAGCGGCAAGATGCTTGCGCTCGACCTCGACCTTGCTCTCCAGGGACGGCAGGTCGCGGTGACGGGCCTGCTCATCGACCTCGGTGATCATGTACGCCGCGAAGTAGATGACCTTCTCGAGGTCCTTCGGCGCGATGTCGAGCAGGTAGCCAAGCCGGGACGGGACGCCCTTGAAATACCAGATGTGGGTAACCGGGGCGGCCAACTCGATGTGGCCCATCCGCTCCCGCCGGACATTGGACCGGGTGACCTCGACGCCGCAGCGCTCGCAGACGATTCCCTTGAACCGGACCCGCTTGTACTTACCGCAGTAGCATTCCCAGTCCCGGGTCGGACCAAAGATCTTCTCGCAGAACAGACCGTCGCGCTCCGGTTTCAGAGTCCGGTAGTTGATGGTCTCAGGCTTCTTGACCTCGCCGTGTGACCATTCGCGGATCTGCTCAGCGGTAGCCAGCCCGATCCGCAGCTCGTCGTAGAAGTTGACGTCCAGCACTGTGTGTTCACCTTCTCCCGGTCATCACCGGGACTTGTGCGTTGCCGTGGGTGTGTGGGACTGAGAGACTCAGACTTCGTCCAGCGCGCTGAAGTGGTCGGCTCCGGGCCGCCGGGACAGGTCGATCCCGAGTTCCTCGGCCGAGCGGTAGTCGTCCTCGGAGTCTCGCAGTTCGACCACTTGCCCGTCAGAGGACAGCACTTCGACGTTGAGGCAGAGCGACTTCATCTCCTTCACCAATACCTTGAACGACTCGGGGATGCCCGGCTCGGGGATGTTCTCACCCTTGACGATCGCCTCGTACACTTTCACCCGGCCTGGCACATCGTCGGATTTGATGGTGAGCAGCTCCTGCAGCGCCCAGGCCGCCCCGTACGCCTCCAGCGCCCAGACCTCCATCTCACCGAAACGCTGGCCACCGAATTGGGCCTTGCCCCCCAGGGGCTGCTGGGTGATCATCGAGTACGGGCCAGTCGAGCGGGCATGGATCTTGTCGTCGACCAGGTGGTGCAGCTTCAGCATGTAGATGTAGCCGACGCCGACCCGCTCCGGGTATGGCTCGCCAGAGCGTCCGTCGAAGAGCTGAACCTTGCCGCCGGCGTCCATCAGCTTGTCGCCGTCTCGGTTCGGCAGCCCATACTCGAGCAGCCCAGCGATCTCCTCCTCATTGGCCCCGTCAAAGACCGGGGTCGCCAACCGGGCACCGCCCTCGACCCGACCCAGCCCGACGCCACGCAGCCGCTCGGCCCAGGGCTCGTCGACATCGGTAATGTCCCAGCCGGCCTTAGCCACCCACCCCAGGTGGGTTTCGAGCACCTGCCCGACGTTCATCCGGGAGGGCACACCAAGCGGGTTCAGCACGATGTCGACCGGCGTGCCGTCAGCCAGGAAAGGCATGTCCTCGACTGGCAGGATCTTCGAGATCACTCCCTTGTTGCCGTGCCGCCCGGCAAGCTTGTCACCGTCGGAGATCTTGCGCTTCTGGGCGACATAGACCCGCACCAACTGGTTCACCCCGGGCGGGAGCTCATCGCCGTCCTCCCGGTCGAAGACCCGCACCCCGATTACGGTCCCGGTCTCGCCGTGAGGCACCTTCATTGAGGTGTCGCGGACCTCGCGAGCCTTCTCACCGAAGATCGCCCGCAGCAGCCGTTCCTCCGGAGTCAGCTCAGTCTCGCCCTTCGGGGTAACTTTGCCGACCAGAATGTCACCGGTGCCGACCTCGGCACCGATTCGGATGATGCCCCGGTCGTCCAAATCGGCGAGCAGCTCATCGGCCGCGTTCGGGATATCGCGGGTAATCTCTTCGGCGCCCAGTTTGGTGTCACGGGCGTCGACCTCGTGCTCCTCGATGTGGATCGAGGTCAGCACATCGTCTTGGACCAGCCGCTGGCTGAGAATGATCGCATCCTCGTAGTTGTGACCCTCCCACGGCATGAAGGCCACCAGCAGGTTACGTCCCAGAGCCATCTCGCCCCGGTCGGTGCAGGCACCGTCGGCGAGCGGAGTGCCCACCTCGACCCGTTGCCCCACCTCGACCAGCGGCCGCTGGTTGATACAAGTGGCCTGGTTAGAACGGACGAACTTGTCCAGCCGGTACGCGGTGTAAGTGCCGTCGTCATTGGCGACCTCGATCAGGTCGGCGCTGACGCCAGTGACCCCGCCGGCCTTGGAAGCAACGGTGACATCACCGGCATCGACCGCCCCGCGGTACTCCATGCCGGTGCCGAC
Organism: uncultured Propionibacteriaceae bacterium; assembly: GCA_938046585.1. Taxonomy (GTDB): domain Bacteria; phylum Actinomycetota; class Actinomycetes; order Propionibacteriales; family Propionibacteriaceae; genus Fen-668. Next base: position 201,325 of record CALIWR010000006.1, read on the forward strand.
GTACGGGGCCTCGTTGCGCACCAGCGGCACCGCCTGCCGCTGCATGTTGGCGCCCATCAAGGCCCGGGAGGCATCGTCATGCTCCAAGAACGGAATCAGGGCGGTCGCGACCGAGACCATCTGCCGCGGCGAGACGTCCATGTACTGGACGTCGGTCGGGGCGACTTGGTCCACGTCGTGCTTGGTCCGCACCAGCACCCGTTCCTGGGTGAACCGACCCTCGTCATCCAGGGTGGCGTTGGCCTGGGCGATCAGGTACCGATCCTCCTCGTCGGCGGTGAGGTAGTCGATCTGGTCAGTCACCTGGCCGTCGATGCACTTGCGGTACGGAGTCTCGATAAAGCCGAAGGCGTTCACCCGGGCGAATGAGGCCAGCGAGCCGATCAGGCCGATATTCGGACCCTCCGGGGTCTCGATCGGGCACATCCGGCCATAGTGAGAGGTGTGAACGTCACGAACCTCCATGCCGGCCCGGTCTCGCGACAGACCGCCCGGGCCAAGGGCTGACAGCCGCCGCTTGTGGGTCAGGCCGGCCACCGGGTTGGTCTGGTCCATGAACTGCGACAGCTGCGAGGTTCCGAAGAATTCCCGCAGCGCGGCCACTACTGGGCGAATATTGATCAGGGTCTGCGGAGTGATCGCCTCGATGTCCTGGGTGGTCATCCGGTCCCGGACCACCCGCTCCATCCGGCCCAGACCGGTCCGCAACTGGTTCTGGATCAGTTCCCCCACCGTCCGCAGGCGACGATTGCCGAAGTGGTCGATGTCATCGGTCTCGACCGGCAGACCATCCAAGCTCTCGCGGCCCTCGTGCAGGGCGACCACGTACCGGATCGCGGCCACGATGTCGGCTTCGGTCAGCACCTGCTGATCGAAGGGCTCGGACAGGCCGAGCTTCTTGTTGATCTTGTACCGGCCAACCTTGGCCAGGTCGTACCGCTTCGGGTTGAAATAATAGTTTTCCAGCAGCTGCTGGGCGGCGTCTCGAGCCGGCGGCTCGCCTGGGCGCAGCTTGCGGTAGATGTCGAGCAGGGCCTCGTCCTGGGTGCCGATGTGGTCCTTCTCCAGGGTCAGCCGCATCGACTCGAAGTCCCCGAAAACCTCCAGGATCCGTTCGTCGCTCCAGCCCAGCGCCTTCAGCAGTACGGTCACGTTTTGCTTGCGCTTGCGGTCCAAACGGACCCCGACCAGGTCGCGCTTGTCGACCTCGAACTCCAGCCAGGCTCCCCGCGACGGGATCACCTTGCAGGTGAAGATGTCCTTGTCCGAGGTCTTGTCGGGGGTCTGTTCGAAATACACCCCGGGTGAACGCACCAGTTGCGAGACCACCACCCGCTCGGTCCCGTTGATGATGAAGGTGCCCTTGTCGGTCATCAGGGGGAAGTCACCCATGAAGACCGTCTGGCTCTTAATCTCGCCGGTGTCGTTGTTCACGAACTCGGCGGTCACGAAGAGTGGGGCGGCGTAGGTGACGTCCCGGTCGCGGCACTCCTCGACCGAGTGCTTGGGCTCCTCGAACCGGTGGTCGCGGAAGGACAGCGACATGGTCTCGGAGAAGTCCTCGATGGGTGAGATCTCCTCGAAGATCTCCTCCAGCCCGGACTTGGTGTTGACGTCGGTACGGCCAGCGGTGAGAGCCTGCTCGACCTGCTCGGCCCAGATCGCGTTGCCCACCAGCCAGTGGAAGGAGTCCACCTGCAGGTCGAGCAGGTTCGGGACTTCGAGAGGCTCGTGGATCTTCGCGAACGAGATGCGCCCGCTGGTGGAGACGACGTTCGTGTTCTTCGCTGTGGACTTCGACGCGGTGCGCGAGGCGGCCAAGATGTGGTCCTTCCAGAACTCGCCAGAGTTTTCGAGCACGCTGAACGACCCGTGTCAAGCACACAGGTCGTACAAGGCGATGGGCAAACCACAAGCATAGTGGCAGCGGGGCAGGATAGCAAACCCGCAGGGCCACCGCCCCTCACGCCGATCGTCGACGGCCCAAGGCACCCGGCCGCCCGAGGCTAGCACGAAGCCGGCGTTCCCTCGGCCAGGGAACGCCGGCTTCGGCGAGGCTGAGCCTCTCGCGCCAGCGCGGGCTTGGGGGACACGTTGACGCTGGCGCTATTCTCCGACTCCCCTGACACCGTGTCAATCTGCCTCGCCGTCTGGGACGGTCGCGGCGCGTCGCCAGGCGTCCAGAGCCCGAGCCGGGGCACCCATCGCCTCATAGTCGGTAGCCACCGCCCGGTAGGCAGCCCGGGCACCACCGGCGTCACCCTTCGCCAGCAGGATCTCCCCGAGCAGCTCGTAGGCCGCGGCACGCGGGGGGCAGGGCACCCGCATCGCGTCGTGGTCCAAGGCTCCCCGGACGCGGATCAGGCCAGCCTCCAGGTCTCCCTCCATGAGGGACAACCGGGCCGAGTCCACCCAGAGTTCGACCAGATCGGTGATCCGCCCGGTCAGCGTCATGGCATTCTCCGCCTGAGCCAGCTGCTCGGCGACGCCGTCAGTGACGCCCCGCAGCAACCGGTGATGGGCGATCACCCGGTGCAGCCGCGACCACAGGATCAGATCGACAGAGGACGTGATCAGCTGGGCCGCCTCGCCGTGGCAACGCTCACCCCGCTCGATATCGCCCTGCTGGTGGTAGATGTTACCCAGGGTCCAGTAGATCCGGCCGAGCAGATGCCCGCGCGGCAGCTGGGTCGCCACTTCCTCGATCGCCTCGACCGTGTCGGCCCACTCCGCGAACGGATCGCCCAATACCGCCCGAACAGCCACCACCTGCAGCAGAGCCTCGGCGCGGCGGATCAGGTCGGGGGCGTAGCGCAAAGCTGCCGTGGCGTGCTGCAGGGCCTCGTCCAGACGACCCACCGAGCGCATCCCCCGGGCCGCCAGCGTGAGCGCGTCCCCCTGCACCACGGAAGCCGAGTTAAAAGCCGCGTCGTCAGCCAGTTCCACCGCGAGCTCCGCGCCCTCGGCAAACTGCTCGGATTCGATCAGGATCCGGCACTGCATGAAACGGCACTCCCAGGCCCGGTCCATGCGTCCCGAGCTGCGAGCAACGCTCTCGGCATTGCGGGCCGCAGCGAGGGCCTCGTCCCATTCGCAGGTATGCAGGTGGCGGTCAGCCACCATCAGCTGGCTGGCGATCGCCAAGTCGGTACCCATCGATGCCGCACCGCCGATGCCCAGCTCGGACGGGTCCACCGCGAGCCGGCGAGCGATGTAGCGAGCCACGTCTTCCGTCGGCGTCCGACGGCCGCTCTCCAAGTAGGAGATGTAGCTGCCGGTGTAGGCCTCACCACCCAGTTCCGCCTGGGTGAGCCCTCGGATGCGTCGTAGCTCCCGCACCCGTGCACCGAATCCTCCAGAGATGCGCATGCGCTTTCCTCCCTTGTCAGGGCCAGATGGCCGATTCTGTATTGACATTAAGTCAACGCCCCTTATAGTATTGGTGTCAAGGTTCCCTAGAAGCTTCTCAGGAGGCACAGATGTTCAGTTCCCGCCGGATCGTCCAAGCCTTGGTCGCCGCTGCCCTGTCAGCTGGCCTGGTCCTTGGCTCTAGCACCAACGCCATGGCCGGCCCCTGTGGCGGTGAAGGCGACTGGGCCATCACCCAGGTGACGCTCGCTCCGTAAACAGCCTAGATCCCGCAGCCGCGGAATCAACTGTTCACCCCCCAAGCTCACCGGCCCGCCCCTTCGGGAGCGGGCCGGTTCTGCGTCCCCGAGTCGGATGAAACGGGGTAAGCGGTGAGGCCGGCCCTCGGCGGGCCGACCTCACGCGCTTCAGAACCTCACTTGACGGTAACCGTCGCTCCCGCGCCTTCGAGCTGCTCCTTAGCCTTCGCTGCAGCCTCCTTCGTGACCTTCTCCAGGATCGGCTTCGGAGCTGCCTCGACCAGGTCCTTGGCCTCCTTCAGGCCGAGGCTGGTGAGCGTACGCACCTCCTTGATGACCTGGATCTTCTTGTCGCCCGCAGAGTCCAGGATCACGTCGAACTCGCTCTGCTCCTCGACCGCCTCAGCTGGAGCATCACCGGCCGCTGCCGGGGCTCCCGCAGCCGCGACCGCGACTGGAGCAGCGGCGGTGACACCGAAGGTCTCCTCGAACAGCTTCACGAACTCACTGAGTTCGATCAGGGACATCTCCTTGAACGCATCAAGGAGCTCATCGTTGCTGAGCTTCGCCATAAATGACTTCCTTCCTCACTCGGTCGCGGCGCTAGCCGCATCGTCGGCCGAGGTGATCTCGGCGGTGGTGTCGGTCGAGGTGTCAACCTCTCCCGGATGCGCGGCTGAGGCCGCGGTAGCCGACGTGCCGTCGGCAGGCTCCTGCTTCTGGTCGGCGGCGGATGTTGAACCGGCCCCACCGATCAGCGACGGGTTCTCCGTCGCCGCCCGCTCCAAAGCGCCCAGAGCACGAGCCGCCTGGGACAGCGGCGCCGCGATCAGGTAGACCGCCTTGGATAGGTTCGCCTGCATCGCGCCGGCCAGCTTGGCTAGCAGCACCTCGCGCGATTCCAGGTCGGCGAGCTTCTTCACAGCATCGGAGTCCAAGACCCGACCGTCCAAGACTCCGCCCTTGATGACCAGAGCAGGGTTGGTCCTCGCGAAATTCCGCAGTCCCTTGGCCACGGTGGCGATATCACCGTTGATGAAGGCGATCGCCGTCGGCCCTGACAGGTGGTCATCCAGCCCATCGATGCCCGCTTCCCGGGCGGCGATCGTGGTCAGGGTGTTCTTCGCGACGGCGTACGTGGCGTCAGCCCCGAGCGATCGCCGCAGCTCCTTGAGGTCTTTGACCTTGAGCCCGCGGTACTCGGTCAGCACGACCGCGGTGCTCGAGGAGAACTGTTCCTTGAGACTCGCGACCGCGGCTGCCTTGTCCGGCCTCGCCATGAGGTCTCCTTCCACATTCTCGTCCCTGCTGCCGCGGATCAGCTCCGAGCATGAAAAAAGCCCGGCGCGTAGGGCCCGGGCGCGGATCTCATGACGAGATCATCCTCAGCATCACCTACGCGGGTTGACCTCCTCCGATGGACTCGGTCTCTTCGGACTCCGGAACCCCGAAGTCAGCCAGCGATCTTTGGCCTTTCAAGGGTAGCGGACTGAGGACTCATCGACAAATCACGTCTCGACCAGCTCGTAACCAGCAGCGCCAGGGTGGCCTCATCGGCACACCCTGGCGCTGCGGCATCCGGCGGCTAGGCCGGCTCAGGCGCTCATCTCGTCTGGCTTGCGGGTCGGGTCGACAGGGACCCCAACACCGAAGGTAGTGGCCACGGTGATCTTCTTGATGTAGCGGCCCTTGGAGGTACTCGGCTTGAGCCGCTGCACCTCGTCGATCGCAGCCACGTAGTTCTCCAGCAACTGCCCGGGCTGAAACGAGACCTTGCCGATGATGAAGTGCAGGTTGGCGTGCCGGTCCACGCGAAACTCGATCTTGCCGCCCTTGATGTCAGTCACGGCCTTGCCCACGTCCATGGTGACGGTGCCGGTCTTCGGGTTCGGCATCAGTCCGCGCGGGCCGAGGACCCGTCCGAGCCGGCCGACCTTGCCCATCAAGTCGGGAGTTGCCACGACCGCGTCGAAGTCCAGGTAGCCGCCGGCCACCTTGTCGATCAGCTCATCAGAACCGACCTCGTCGGCGCCCGCGGCCACCGCGTCCGCGGCCTTCTCGCCGGTAGCAAAGACGAGGACCCGTGCCGTCTTGCCCGTACCGTGAGGAAGGTTGACCGTGCCGCGGACCATCTGGTCGGCTTTACGGGGATCAACCCCAAGCCGCATCGCCACCTCGACCGTCTCGTCGGTCTTGCTGAACGCGTTCTGTCGGGCGAGGGCAATCGCCTCGCCCGGCGAGTAGAGCTGATCGCGGCCGATGGCCTGCGCTGCAGCCCGGTAGGCCTTGCTGTGCTTCATATCTGGTTCCTTTCGTCGGCCGTCGCGGATGACGGCTGGCCAGGTGTGGTACGACGGGCCGCACCGGCCCTACCACGATGGTCACGCGCCGGGCGCGTGGAAGATCATTCGACGGTGACGCCCATGCTGCGGGCCGTTCCCTCGACGATCTTCATCGCCGCCTCGATGTCGTTGGCATTGAGGTCCGGCATCTTGGTCTCGGCGATCTCACGGACCTGGTCGCGGCTGATCTGGCCGACCTTGGTCTTGTGCGGCACCGACGAGCCACTCTGGATCCCAGCAGCCCTCTTAATCAGCTGGGAAGCCGGCGGAGTCTTGGTGATGAAGGTGAAGCTCCGGTCCTCGTAGATCGTGATCTCGACCGGAATGATGGTGCCCCGCATGGCCTCAGTCGCAGCGTTGTACTGCTTGCAGAACTCCATGATGTTGACCCCGTGGGGGCCGAGGGCGGTGCCGACGGGCGGAGCCGGAGTCGCCGCTCCGGCGTTCAGCGCGACCTTGACGAGGGACGCGACCTTCTTCTTAGCTGGCATGCTGTTCGGGTCCTTGGTTGTGTGGTTGGCGGCCGGTGCCCCGGCCTGGTGGGTGGCCCCGGTCGGGGCCTCACGCTACGCCTTCTGGATCTGGCTGAAGGTCAACTCGACGGGCGTCTCCCGGCCCATGAAGTCGACCAGGGCCTTCACCTTCTGGTTGTGCGCGTGGATCTCGGTGATCGAGGCGTGGACGCCGGCGAACGGACCGTCGACCACCATCACGGAGTCACCGACGGCGAAGTCCGCCACCTCGACCTTCTTACGGCGGGCGCTGGGAGCATGGGCCGCGTTCGCCTTGGCGATCGCGGCTCGCGAGAGCATGCTGACCACCTCGTCGATCGCCAAGGGGACCGGGTTGTTGCCGTACCCCAGGAAGCCGGTGACCGATGGCGTGTGACGTACAGCCGACCAGGAGTCGTCGGTCAGCTCCATCCGGACCAGGACGTAGCCCGGGTGGGAGGTCCGGGTCACGGTCTTACGGGAGCCATTGCGGATCTCGACCACCTCCTCGGTCGGCACCACGGCCTCGAAGATGTAGTCCTCCATATTCAGAGCTTTGACCCGCTGCTCCAGGTTCTGCTTGACCCGGTTCTCCATCCCCGAGTACGTGTGCACCACGTACCACTCGCCGAACTTGGACCTCAACTCGGAGCGCAGCGCCGCGACTGCGACGGCCTCGGTGTCAGAGGGGTCCACAACCTCCTCGGCCTCGTCCTGCCCAAAATTGAGCGAGATTTCGGTCTCGTCATCCGCCTCGTCGTCGCCCCCCAGGTCAAGATTGAGAACCGGCTCGCTAGCGGCGGGATCATCGTCCACCTCGTCGAAGGTGATCGAGATCTCGTCCTCGGTGGGAATCTCCTCCTCGACCGGGGTCTCGTCAGGGGTGTCAGTTGCCATGAAGCATCTCCTCTGCCTCAGCCGAAAATCCGGAGCAGTGCCCAGCCGAGCCCGAAGTCCAGCAGGCCGACCAGCGCGATCACGAAGGTGACAAAGATCAGGACCACCACAAAGTAGGTCCGCAGCTGGGGCACTGTCGGCCAGACCACCTTGCGCAATTCGGCGACCGACTCCCGCACGAACTGGAACGGGGTGGTGCGCCGTTCGGTCGCCGTGACCTTCGACTCCTTGCGGGCCGGGGTCTTGACGCCCCGTCTCTTAGTCGGGGCCTTGGACGAACGGGTCTTGCGGATCGAGACCGCAGCCCGGGTCTTCTTCGCGGCGTCCTCGTTCTGCTCCGGGTCGTCTGAGTCGTCGTCCTCCGCCTGGTCCTCAGTGCCCGCAGGATCTGCCGCCTCGTCAGGAAGGTCGGTCTCGCCACGGGCATCCAGAATGTCGAGACCATGGCCTTTCAACTCGACCGGCTCGGCATCGCCCTCGCCGGAAGACTCCTCCGCCGTCACAGCCGACTCTGCGCCGGCATCGGTCTCCTCAGTCACAGCGGCCTGGCCGCCACCGGCCTGCTCGGTGATCTCCTCGCCGGCAACGGCCTCAGGATCGGCACCGGCCGGGATGTAGCCGGCCTCGGAGTCCAGCCCGTCCTTGGGCGCGGCAGAGGGCTCCGGCTCGGGAACCGAGACGGTGCGCTGGTGCTTCGCCACGTGTGTGTCCTTCTGTCGTACGCCGCGCCGGGGCGCGACGCAACGGTCAGGCGCGCTGCCGGCGATGAGCATGCTGGCTTCGCAGGGCAAGAGGGACTTGAACCCCCAACCTGCGGTTTTGGAGACCGCTGCTCTGCCAATTGAGCTATTGCCCTCTGGTGGTTCGGACCCGGACTGAGGGCACCATCAGACCCCGGAACGGCCCACCGAGTCCCAGAGTCTACGTGGTTTCGTCGCGCCCGTCGAACCGAGCCTCGAGATCACAGCCCACCAGCACCGGTTCGGGGACTAGTCGGACCCCAAATCGCGCCTCGACCCCGTCGCGAATCTCCCGGGCCAGATCCAGGAGATCGGCCGTGGTGGCCCCGCCCCGGTTGGTCAACGCCAGACTGTGCTTGGTGGACAGCCGGGCCGCCCCGCTGCCGTAGCCGGGTTCAAAGCCGGCCCGCTGGATCAGCCAGGCGGCCGACGTCTTCACCCGCCCGTCAGGCTGCAGAAAACGGGGAGCGTCGTCCGGCAACGCCGACGCAGCTCGCTGCTCCAGCACCGGGTTCATGAAGAAGGACCCGGTCGACCAGGTGTCGTGGTCCGCCACATCCACCACCATGCCCTTGCTGCGCCGCAATTCGAGCACCGCCTCACGTACCTGAGCTGCCGGGGCCCGTTCGCCGAGCCCGATCCCAAGCCGACGAGCCAACTCGGCGTAGCGGATCGGGGCCGACTGCGACCCCAAAGCCAGTTGGAAACGCACCTCGACCACCAGGTACCGACCCGGCTCGGTCTTGAACCGACTGCTGCGGTAACCGAACCCGCAGTCAGCAGCGGCAAAGCTGCGATAGCAACCATCACGGCGATCCCAGGTCCGCACTGAGGCTACGGTCTGGGCGACCTCAGCCCCGTACGCCCCGACATTCTGGATCGGGGTCGCTCCGGTCGCGCCCGGAATCCCCGACAGAGCCTCCAGACCCACCCATTCCTGGGCCACGCTGGTCGCCACTAGCTCATCCCAAGGCTCCCCCGCGGCCACGGTCACAAAGGCCCCTGAACAGGCAGAGACATCGGCGTCCAGACCACGCGTCGCTACCAGGACGACCACACCGTCGAAGCCCTCGTCGGCGACGATGGTGTTGGAGCCGCCGCCCAGGACCAACACCGGTTCTCCGGCGGCGTCCGCCGTACTCACCGTGGCAACCAGGTCGTCGACGGTACGGGCGAACACCAACCGCCGCGCCGGTCCGCCGGTCCTGACCGTCGTGTACTCGGCCAGCAACGACCCCGGCTCGGCCGAGCTCATCGGGCGATCTCCACCACCGCCTGGCCCAACACTTTCTCGCCGTGACAGGTGGCGTCGATGCTTACCGTGATCTGGTCCTCGCTGACCTGTGTCACCTGGCCGACGAACCGCAACTCGACGCCGACGCCGTCATCGGGCACCACGACCGGCCTGGTAAACCGCGCCGAGTAGCGACGAATCTGCTGCGATCCGGCCCAATCGGTCACCACACGCAGCGCCAGGCCCATAGTGAGCATGCCGTGGGCCAGCACCCCCGGCAACCCAAGCTCTGCGGCTGCCCGGTCACTGTGGTGGATCGGGTTCAGGTCGCCGGAAGCACCGGCGTAGCGAACCAGGTCAGTCCGGGTAAGCCGGACCGTGAGCGGGGGCAGCTGCTGGCCCACCTCGGCGTTCATGCGGCCCTCGTATGCACCAGAGTGGAGCCGGCATCGCAGACCGGCTCCCCGTCGACCGTCACCAGGTGCACGGTGATCCCGATCAGCTCCACCGCTGCCCGGACCCGGACTTGGTCGATGCTCAGGGTCGCGACCACCTGGTCGTCACTACGTAGCGGCCGGTGCCAGTGGAAGGACTGGCTGGCATGGACCACCCGGTTTAAGGCCAATTCCAGTTCCGGATCCGCGAACAACGCCTCCCAGGCCTGGGCGGCGACCACAGCTGCGAAGGTCGGCGGCGCGATCGGCTGCTCCCCCCGGTACTCGGGCGACCGGTCCTGGAGGGCGGCGGCGAAGTCATGGATCTTGGCTGCGCTGACCCGGTACGCCGACGTGGCCGGGTAGGTGCGCCCGACATGGGCGTCGCTGATGGGCATTGCCCCACCGTAGCGGCGCGCAAGAGCGCCGGACCACCGGTCTTGGCGGTTAGGCTCCTCCCATGTCGTCTGAGGGAAACCGGGATCCGTCCCGGACCACACCACGCGCCACTGCGGCGACCCCCCTATGGCCGGGCACCGCGGCAGGAGCCGGGCCGAACCCCCCCGGCCCCTCGAGTAGCAACCCGATCGACGACTCGGCCTGGCTGATCAGTGATTCCGGCGACCCGGACCAGGACTGGCAGCCGGAGCCGGATGATGCGGCCTGGCTGATCGCTGATGCAGCAGCCCCTGAACCGGACCCCGCTCACGAGAAAACGGCAGAAGGGATCGACCTAAGCCAGCCGTTACCGGCCAGCGGCGCCGTCTGGCCGGCGCCGCCGCGGACCGCGCTGGCGCTGGACCAGATCACCCTGCCCAATTTTGCCCCTTTCGCGACCGGCCTAGCGCTGTCCCTGACGATCGTCCTGCTCGCGGTCGGGGCGGCCTTGAACGTCAACCGTTTCGGGATCAACATCGCCGCCCTGGGCGGCAAAGGGCCGGCTACCTCCGGTGCGGTGGTCCGGGCCTACCTGGAGGCGATCGGGAACGCTGACGCCCAGACCGCCCGGTCGTACCTAGCCACCCAACCAGGCAATGATCTGCTGCTCAGCAATGTGGTGCTGCAGCATGCGGGAGCCGAGGGACAGCTTACGGTGATCTCGGTCGGCAGCCCAGTCGCCGCCCTGGACGGCGGCCAGCGCGTCGAGGCCCACTATCGGGTGGGCGATACCGTCATCACGTCCACCTTCCACACCACCTACCGCAACGGTAGCTGGCGGCTCAGCGAAGATCCCGGCACCCTCGGGGTCGCCTCGGTACGGGCCGCGGGCGCCAAGCTGTACGTGAACGGGATCGAGATCCCCGAGGGAGTGGACAGTCTGGCCGCCTTCCCGGGACGGTACCGGCTGTACACCTCCAACCCGTACCTCGCCTTCACTGGCGGCGAACCGGTGCTGCTGGTCCGCGGGCCGAGCGCGGCCCCGGTCGTCGGGGCGTTGCGGCTGGTGGTCACCGACGAAGCCATCTCCCATGCCCAACGGCTCACCCGGGAGGCCATCTCCCGCTGCCAACAGCAGCGTGATCTGGCCCCGGCCGGCTGCCCGCAGAGCATCACCGCCAACGCTAACGAGCCGGTGGTCCGCGAATCGATCCGCTGGAAGGTGGAACCCAGCGAGCCGCTGCTGACGGTCCGCCCGGTACCCCGATCCTCGCTGATCGAGGTCACCCACACCGGTAAATGGTCGGTGACCTGCGATGTGATCGCGAACGGACGTCGGGCCTCGCTATCGCCCACCGCCTGGACCGTCACCCGAACCTGGGTGGTGGACCTGACCCACCGGCCGCTCGAGACTCGGCTCAGCCCCTGAGCCGCTCCCCGGACACACCGTGCGGCGATGCCGTACGGATGCCCAGACACCTGATCACGCAGGGCGACACAACCGGCCTGGGCACGACAAAGACCGGGCCGCCGGCGGCGGTCCCGGTCTCGTTCGTCAGCCGAACCTGAGGTCAGCGGGTCTCGCGGTGCGCAACATGGGTCGAGCAGCGCGGGCAGTACTTCTTCAGCTCCAACCGATCCGGATCGTTGCGCCGGTTCTTCTTGGTGATGTAGTTGCGCTCCTTGCAGGTGGTGCACGCGAGCGTGATCTTCGGACGGATGTCGCCCGCCTTCTTGGCCATCCTGGTCGCCCTTCGTCTCGATGTTTCTCGGCTCGGTAGCGGGAACGGGACTTGAACCCGTGACCTAGCGATTATGAGCCGCTCGCTCTACCGACTGAGCTATCCCGCCTTGCCCCCTCAGGCCCGGACTCCTGGAGGGGCCCGGGCCTGAGAGCTGCTGTCGGAGCCCCCATGCGGAATCGAACCGCAGACCTTCTCCTTACCATGGAGACGCTCTGCCGACTGAGCTATAGGGGCCAGCCGCCGGATAACCATACAGGACGAACACCCGGCCGCGCGAGTCGGAATCTGCCTGGCGAGATCGGCACCTGGGCTGCTATGGTTCTTAGGCGCGTTTGTATCCGCGAAGCGCACGGCAGGTTGCCCGAGTGGCCAAAGGGAGCGGTCTGTAAAACCGTCGGCTCAGCCTACGTAGGTTCGAACCCTACACCTGCCACCCGTCATGACCCCGGGGCCACGGCCTCGGGGTCATGTGTTGTCGGCCCCATGCCGTAAGGCCTCGCCCACTAGGCTGTCGCGGAACCAATACCGACAGGAGCCCGCCATGGCAACGCCCCACATCAGCGCCGAACCCGGTCAGATCGCCCCCTTGGTCCTGATGCCCGGAGACCCGAGGCGCGCCGAGAAGATCGCCACCGATTTCCTCGACGATGCCCAGTTGGTCTCCGAGGTCCGCGGCATCGGCTGCTACACCGGCAACTACAAGGGCACCTCGATGTCGGTCATGGCCTCGGGGATGGGCCTGCCCTCGCTGTCGATCTACGCCACCGAGCTGTACCGCTTCTACGGCGTCCGGCGGATCTGCCGAGTCGGCACCTGCGGGGCGTACCTAGACTCGGTGAAGGTCCGCGACGTAATCATCGCCTCGGCCGCCCACACCAATTCCTCGGTTCCCTCGCTGCTAGTCCGCAATGCGACCGTGTCGCTGGCCCCGAGCCCCCAGCTGCTGCGGGCTGCGATGAACGCGGCCGACCAGCTCAACGGCGTCACCACCCACGTCGGCCCGGTCTTCGCCAGCGATCACTTCTACCTCGGCAACCCCGAGACCATCACCCAGCTGGAATCGCTGGGAACCCTGGCAGTCGAGATGGAGGCGGCCGGCCTGTACGCCACTGCCATGCTCGAAGGCGGCGAAGCGCTGGTGGTGCTGACCGTCTCCGACCATCTCAAGAACGGCGCCGGGGACCTCAGCAGCGACGAACGCGAGAGTTGCTACCGCTCGATGGTCCAGGTCGCAGCGGACGCGCTGCGGTCGTAGGTCACAGTCGGGTTGCGGCACGCCCGACCTGCTTGACACCGGCGAGGCCGCCTCGCTTGGATCGGGCACGCCGGGCGTAGTCGTGCCCGGATGAGTGGGGGTCCGATGGCTATGTCGCCAGGCCGGGTCGCCGTGGTCGGGAGCGCCAATCTCGACCTCGTGACGATCTGCGACACACTCCCGCGCCCGGGGGAGACCCTGCTGGCGCGCTCCTACCGCGAAGGGCCCGGCGGCAAGGGCAGCAACCAGGCCCATGCAGCCGCCCGGATGGGCGCCGAGGTCAGTTTCGTCGGGCTGCGCGGCCCGGACCCGGCCGGGCAGACCTTAGCCGACGCGCTCACCGCCGAAGGGGTCGACGTCACTGGTTTCGTCGTCGCCGAGGGACCCACCGGCCGAGCCCTGGTGATGGTCGACGCGGCCGCCGAGAATTCGATCATCGTGGTCCAGGGCACCAATGCGATGCTGACAGCCGAGCAGGTACGGGCCGTACCGGCGGTCGCAGCGGCGTCAGTCGTGGTATGCCAACTGGAGGTGCCGCTGGCAGCAGTACAGGCCGCCCGTGAGGTGTGTACGGGGACCTTCGTCCTGAACCCGGCCCCGGCCCAACCGCTGCCACCCGACCTGCTGGCAGCCACCGATGTCCTCGTGGTCAACGAGACTGAATACCAGACCGTGCTCGGCGCGCCGCTGCCCGACGACCTGGACGAGATCCGGACCGTCGCTGCCCGGCCCGGCGCCCCCACCACGATCGTGGCTACCCTAGGCGAGCGGGGAGCCGCGGTCTGCCACGAGGGCGTGGTGACCCTGGTGCCCGCGCCGGCGGTCGAGGTAGTCGACACGACCGGCGCCGGAGACACCTTCGTCGGGGCCCTGGCAGCCGAGTTAGCAGCCGGTTCGCAGACCCTGCAGGCCGCCCGCCGGGCGGTGGTGGCGGCCTCACTGTCGACCCGCCGGCTTGGTGCCACGGCGGCCATGCCGCGCCGCAGCGAGGTACTCGCCGCCGTACCCACGACGCCCGGGGATGCTCCCGGCGACCAGCAGGCCGCACCGACGGCCGAGGCATGACAAGGAGAATCATGGATCGCAGGACACTTCTCGGGCTTGGCGCAGCCGGCGTGGCTGGCTTCCTGGTCGCGGGCTGCTCGCCGTCGTCCAGCACCCCGACCGCATCCGGCAGCGCCAGTGCCAGCGGCAAGAAGAGCGTGGTCAGCGTGGTCAACGGCCCGCTCGGGGACGCCAGCTTCTTCGACGACGCGGAGCGGGGCATCCAGCGGCTGAAGGCCAGCGGTCACAAGACCGAGACAGTCCAGTCGGAGGCCAACAACCCGACCTCGTGGAAGCAGAACACCGAATCAGTCTCAGGCAAATGGGACCTGGTCGTAGTCGGCTCCTCACAGATGGTGGAGGTGTTGGACACCGTCGCGCCGAAGTTCCCCCAGCAGAAGTATCTGATCTACGACGACGTGGTGAAGCAGCCGAATGTGGCCTCGATTACCTTCAAGCAAAACGAGGGCTCGTTCCTGGCCGGGGTGCTGGCGGCGCTGGTAACCACGACCAAGGACCAGTTCAGCAAGGCCACCGGCTCCAAGGTGGTCGGCCTGGTCGGCGGCATGGACATCCCGATCATCAACGACTTCCTGGTGGGTTTCAAGAAAGGTGTCGCGACCGTTGACCCGGCGATCCAGGTCAAGAGCGGCTTCGTCGGGAACTTCACCGACGCCGACAAGGGCTATTCGATCGCCAAGTCGATGTTCGATCAGGACAAGGCGGATGTCGTCTACCAGGTGGCCGGTGGCGCCGGGATCGGCGTCCTCAAGGCGGCCAAGGACGCCGGTCGGTACGCGATCGGGGTCGACTCCAACCAGAACAACCTGCAGCCCGGCCACATCCTGGCGTCGATGCTGAAGAACATCGGCGACGGGGTCGAGCGGGCGGTCACGGCTGCCGACGAGGGCACCCTCGAATTCGGCAAGGTCACCTCGTACGGCCTGAAGAACAAGGGAGTCGCGCTGACCTTCGACGACAACGGCGGGATCGTGCCGGACACGATCAAGACCAAGATCGACGAGTACGCCCAGCAGGTCGTCAACGACGTGGTCCACGTCCCAACCACGCTGTCGTGATCTGACCAGTACGGCACGCTGGTGGGGGCCGGATATCCGGCCCCCACCAGCGTGCGACCACCACATCGAGAGCTGAGGCACCATGGACACGCCGCTGCTGCAGCTGCGGGGACTGACCAAGACGTTCGGGCCAAAGGTCGCCAATGATCAGGTCGACCTGGACATCTACCCTGGCCGGGTTCACGCCATCGTCGGCGAGAACGGGGCCGGCAAGACCACTTTGATGTCGATGATCAACGGCACCGCGGTCCCCGACGCCGGCACCATCGACTACGACGGGGCGACGGTCTCGATCACCACCCCGCAGCAGGCGGCCGCATTCGGGATCGGCATGGTCTTCCAGCACTTCAAACTGGTGGGCTCATTGACCGTCGCCGCTAACGTCTTCCTGGGTCGGGAACTCACCCGCAACGGTCAACTCGACACCGACCAGATGGCGGCCGAGGTCCGTCGACTGTCCGACCGGTTCGGGCTCCAGGTCGATCCGACCGCGCAGATCCGGGACCTGAGTGTCGGCGAATTGCAGCGGGTCGAGGTGCTGAAGGCCCTCTCCCACGACACCCGGCTGTTGATCCTGGACGAGCCCACCGCCGTTCTGACCCCCCAGGAGACCGACGACTTGTTCGTGGTGGTCCGCGAACTCGCCCAGCAAGGGGTGGCGGTCATCTTCATCTCCCACAAGCTGGACGAGGTACTAGCGGTCGCCGACGAGGTGACTGTGATCCGCGACGGGAGAGTGATTGCCACCGTGGCGGCGGCCGGGCTCACCAAAGAGCAGATCGCCACCATGATGGTGGGCCGCGAGGTGCTATTGCGGATCGAACACACCCCCGCCAGCCCGGGCGACGAGGTACTCGCAGTTCGTGACCTGACCGTGGTCGACGAGCGCGGCGTGACCGCGCTGAACAGGGTCTCGCTGAGCGTACGGGCCGGTGAGATCGTCGGCATCGCCGGCGTCGACGGGAATGGGCAGGCCGAACTTTGCGAGGCGATCAGCGGCCTGGGACACATCGACGCCGGCCAGGTCCTGCTCAGGGGCAACGACGTCACCCGGGCCTCGATCAGACGCCGCCGCGAGCAGGGTCTGGCGTACATCCCCGACGACCGGCACGAGGTCGGTACCGCACCCACGCTGCCGGTCGCGGAGAACCTGATCGCCACCCACCTGCACCCGCCCATAGCCCGGGCTGGCTGGCTGAACCGGACCGCGATCGGGAACCTAGCCCAAGCACTGATCACAAAATTCGACATCCGGGGGGCCGACCCGACTACCCCGGTCGGCTCCCTGTCCGGCGGCAACATGCAGAAGGTCGTGATCGCCCGGGAATTCGAGGCCGACCCGGCCGTGTTGGTGGTTTCCCAACCGACCCGAGGGGTCGACGTGGGGGCCATGGAGTTCGTCCACAACGCCTTGGTCGCGGCCCGGGACCGGGGAGCCGGGGTGTTGCTGGTCTCGGCCGACCTCAATGAGGTGATGAGCCTGTCCGATCGGCTACTGGTGATCCACCGCGGCACGATCGTCGACGAGTTCACTCAGGAGACGATGTCGGAGACCGCGGTCGGCCTGGCGATGGGCGGCGAGGCGGCCGACGAGGCGGCGATCCAGGCCGCTGAGACCGCGCACGCCGAGAAGGCCGACCTGGCCTCGACCGATCTGGTCTCGCAGCCGGTCACCGATGAGGTAGTGGCCGAGGTAGCCGCCACCAGCGATGAGCTGGCCGAGGTTGACGCGGCACCGGTCGACCTGGACGCGCTGCAGGCCCGCCGCCGCGAGCTCAGCGGCGCCGAACGATCCCGGACGGTGGTGCGTTCTATCGTCACCAACGCCGTCCAGCCCCTGATCGCGATCGGTGGGGCGCTGCTGGTCGGCGCGATCATCATGGCGATCATGGGCAAGAACCCGGCCGTGGCCTACCAGGCCCTGTTCGGCTCGGCCCTGGTCACCCCGTACGGGATGGGCGGGCTGATCGCCCACTCGGTCCAGCTGTTGATGCTGGCGGCGGCGGTGATCGTTAGTTTCAAGGCCGGCTTCTTCAACATCGGCGGCGAGGGACAGCTGTACGTCGGTTCCCTGGCCGGTGCCCTGGCCGGGGTCGCGATGAAGGGCAGCAGCCTGCCCGGCCCGGTACAGATCCTGATCATCCTGGCGGTCGGTTTCGTAGCCGGCGCATTGTGGGGCCTGGTCCCAGGCTCACTACTAGCGGTCTGGAATGTCGACATCATCGTCACTACCTTGATGATGAGTTCGATTGCGACCCTGCTTACCCAATACCTGGTGACCGGCCCGCTGCGGGACCCGCAGTACGGGTCGGTAGGGTCGAAGAAAATCGGCGCCGAGGCGATGCTGCCGTACTGGGAACCGACCTATTCGCTGACCCCCGACATCGTGATCGCCCTGGGGGTGACGGTGACGCTGGCGCTGGTGCTGACTCGCTCCAGCTGGGGGCTCAAGGTCCGGGAACTGGGCGAGATGAACCGCTTCGGCGAGTACACCGGGGTCAGCCCGAGGTCGATGGCGATGCAGGTGATGGCGCTGTCCGGGGCCGTCACCGGCCTGGCCGGGGCATTGTTCGTGGTTGGCCCGAGCTCGCAGGGACGTTTCCTGCAGGCCTTCTCCCCCGGCTACGGCTTTACTGCGATCACAGTCGCGCTGCTGGCCAGGCTGAACCCGTGGGCGGCGATCGTGGCAGCCCTGTTCTACGCCGACATGATGGCCGGCGCCGACCAGATGCAGTCCAGCGCCGAGGTTCCCAAGTCGCTGGTGGACCTGATCCGCGGCCTGATCATCTTGATGATCACCGCCACCTTCGTGTGGAACTGGCGTCGGCGCCGCGGCGGCGCTAAAAACGGCGATAATGCCCCGGCCCCGCAGACCGCGGCCTGCCCGGCAGAGCCGGCCGGCGATACCGAAGGGATCCGCTGATGGAGATCTGGAACTCGGTTTTCAGCCTGGCCCTCGTCGGGACCACGCTCATGTTCCTGACCCCGATCCTGCTGGCCGCGATCGGGGGCGCCATCACCCAGCAGGCCGACATCCTCAACATCGGCCTGGAAGGCATGATGCTGGTCGGCGCGTTCAGCGCGATCGCAGTCGGAGCGGCTGCCCACAGCGCCGTAGTCGGGGTGCTGGCCGCGGTGGTTTCGGCTTTGTTGCTGTCGATCATCTACGCGATCTGCACGCTGTGGTGGAAGGCCGACTTCATCGTGGTCGGTATCGGCGTCAACATCTTGGCCCTCGGGCTGACGGTGTTCCTGCTGCAGATCCTGTACGGCAACCCGGGCAGTACCCCGGCCTCGGTGACTATCTCGCTGCCGAAGCCGCACCTGCCGGTGCTGGGAGACCAGACCGCGCTGGTGTACCTGGCGCTGCTGTGCGTACCGGCGTACGCCTTCCTGCTGTACCGGACCCGCTTTGGGGTGCACCTGCGGGCAGTCGGTGAGGACCTGCCGGCGGCGACCGCCGCCGGCATCGACGGGACCCGGGTGAAGTTCATCTCGGTGATGCTGTGCGGGGTGCTGTGCGGCCTGGCCGGGGCCCAGCTGTCGATGGCCAACCTCGGCTCGTACACCACCAACATGACCGCAGGCCGCGGCTTTATCGCGGTCGCAGCGCTCACCTTCGGCCGGGCCCGGCCGGTCCCGACCCTGGCGGCGGCGATCATCTTCGGGTTCGCTGATGCGATCGCCGATCGGCTCGGGGTAGCCGGGGTCAATTCCAATCTCGCCAAGATGGCGCCGTACATCATCACGATCGTGGCGTTGACCCTGGCATCGCTGGAGATCATGAAGCGGCGGCGCCGGTCCGCCGCCCTCAAGGAGGCATAACACCCATGGCGCAACGGCTGATCCTCGACTGTGACCCCGGCCACGACGACGCGATGGCGATCATGCTGGCCGCAGCCGACCCGCGGCTGGACCTGCTGGCGATCACGACCGTGGCCGGCAACCAGACCCTGCCCAAGGTGACCCGCAACGCGCTGGCGGTCTGTACCGCGGCCCACATCACCGGGGTTCCGGTGGCCGCCGGGGCGGCCCGGCCGATACATCGCGAGCAGGTGGTGGCACCGGCCATCCACGGCGATTCCGGGCTGGACGGGCCGATCCTGCCCGAACCAACAATCGACCTGGATCCCCGTACCGCGGCTGACCTGATCGTGGAAACGGTCTTGCGGGAACCAGAGCACAGCGTCAACCTGGTCCCGGTCGGGCCGCTGACCAATATCGCGCTGGCGCTGCGGCAGGAGCCGGCGATCGCGCAGCGGGTGAGGCGGGTAGTGCTCATGGGCGGCTCCTACACCCGGGGCAATTCGACCCCCGCGGCCGAGTTCAATATTTACGCCGACCCGGAGGCCGCGGCCGAGGTCTTCGCCGCCGGCTGGCCGATCACCATGGTCGGGCTGGACCTGACCCACCAGGCGCTGGCTGACGACCTGGTCTTCGAACGGCTGGAGCGCATCGGCGGGCCGTTGAGCGATTTCGTGGTGGCGATGCTGCGGTTCTTCCAGTCCTCCTACCGTGAATCCCAGGGTTTGCGATACCCGCCGGTGCACGACCCGACCGCGGTCGCGGTGCTGCTCGGGCAGGGGCTGGTCACTACCGAGCGGGCCCGGGTGGATGTGGAAACCCAGGGTCAGCTGACGTACGGGATGACCGTGGTCGACTTCGAGACCCACCGCGGGATCCACCACAACCAGTTGCCACCCAACTGCGACGTCGCCACCCGGCTCGACGTGGCGGGCTTCTGGGATGTCATGATCGCTGCCATCGCTACCCTCTCGGAGCGTTGAGATGACGATCCCGGTCATCATCGACACCGACCCCGGCATCGACGATGCGGTCGCGCTGGCCCTCGCGGCTGCCAGTCCCGAACTGAGATTGCTGGGGGTGACCACGGTCGCAGGCAACATCGGCCTCGACAACACCACCGCGAATGCACTGCGGGTGATGCACCTGCTGGGTCGAGACCAGGTCCCGGTCGCAGCCGGCGCGGCCCGCGGGCTGGTGCACGACCAATCTTTCGCTGACGCCTCGATCCACGGCCAGGGCGGCCTGGGCGGGGTCGAACTGCCGCTACCCGAGCGGCGCGCTGACCCGCGCGGCGCGCTGGCGCTGATGGTGGAGCTGATCGAGTCCAGTCCCGAACCGGTGACGATGGTGGCGATCGGCCCGCTAACCAATGTGGCCTTGCTGGCCGCGACCCGCCCAGATCTGTACGCCCGGCTAGAGCGGCTGGTGATTATGGGCGGCTCAGCGCACCTGACCGGCAACCATTCCCCCGCAGCCGAGTTCAATATCTGGTTCGACCCGGAGGCCGCAGCGCGGGTCTTCGCGGCCGGAGTCCCGATCACCATGGTCGGGCTGGATGTGACCCAGCAGGCGCTCTTCGCCGGTTCCGACTGGGACCGGCTGCGCGGCCCGCAGGCGGGGCCGCTGGCGCGAGCGATCACGGCCATGATCGACTGCTATAGCGCCTTCTACCGCTCTTTCCTGGGCTTGGACGCCACCGCCCAGCACGACGCGCTAGCGGTCGCGGCGCTGGTCAGACCGGCATTGGTGACTACCCAACGGGTCTGGGTCGGGGTAGAGACGGCCGGAACGTACACCCGGGGCATGACGGTCGCCGACCTGCGCGGGGTCTGGCATCACCAGCCCAACACCGACGTCGCCCTCGACGTGGACGCGGCCGGGTACATCGACTTCCTGGTGGGCCGGATCGCCGAACTCGACGCCCGGTTGCGCTAAGGGTGCGACCTCAGCTGGTGTAGCGCTGGTGGGCGAGGTCCCGCAAGTCGAGCATCAGCTGCGTCACCTGGGCCGGGTCAGTCGGCTGGTCTGCCTGGACTTCGAGGGCGACCTCGCCCCGGGTCGTCAGGCCGATCGCCGCGTCGAGGTGGTCAGGCGCCCAATCCAGCAGCAAGACCTCGTCGTGGACCTGGCTCGCGGCCCAGTCCAACAACAGTTCGGGGGTGCCGGGCAGCAGGCCCTGGCGGGACCGGGACCAGCCAAGCCGGGTTCCAGGGCCGCCGAGACGCTGCACCGCCTCGGCACGAGGCAGGTCCAGCAGCAGCCGCAGCCCACCAGGAGACGAATGCAGGTCCAGCCCGGAGACGGTGATCACCGACGAACCGCTCAACTGCCGGGCGTACAGCCCCGGCCGGGGCTCGGTACGCCACTCGGTCAGCCGGATCTGGTGCACTGGCGGCTCCTGCGCGGTGACCCCGAGTAGAACCTGTTCCAGGCCGTACCCATGGCGGGCGCGTGGACTCATCAGCATCGTGCGCAAACCCCGCAACAGATTCATGGTTGAACCCCTTTCACCCCTGACGGTAGCGAGGGTGCATCGGTCGAAGCGACCCCATGAGACCCCCTTCATGGACGTTTCAACCAGATCCGGATCGTGGGTGCCCGGCCGGCTGGGCGTGGAATACGGCTCCTGCTTTCGAGGTTGGCCAAAACATCTATACCCGACGAGAAGGAGCGCATCATGACCATCCTCGACAACGGACCGCAGCCGAACGCCTTCGACATCGAGGAGGCGACCCGCGCCAACCAGACCTACCGGACCGTGGCCTGGACCGGGAAGTACCTGCAAGTGACCCTGATGTCGATCCCTGCCGGTAGCTCGATCGGGCTGGAGGTACATCCCGAGACCGACCAATTCCTCCGAGTCGACGCGGGCACCGGGCGCTGCGTCATGGGCCCGGCCGAGGACGACCTCAGCTTTAGCCAGGACGTGAGCGACGGCTGGAGTATCCAGGTCCCCGCCGGCACCTGGCACGACGTCATCAACACCGGCGACCAGCCGCTGCAGGTATACGCGGTGTACGCGCCTACCCACCACAGCGCCGGAAAGGTCCATGCCACCTTCGAGGAGGCCGAACGCGACGAAGAGGCCGGTACCGACGAGCCTCCAGCCTGGACCGTCCAGCCGGGCTGAGCGCGGCCTTAGCCGGTCCGCAGACCGTCTGCTGATCTAGCTATGCTGCCCGCCATGACGCTCAGGATCGGTGACCATGTTCAGGCTGCGCTGGCTCACAACCGCGCGGTCGTCGCGCTCGAGTCGACCATCATCACCCACGGCCTGCCCCGGCCTCGGAATGTGGAGGTCGCCCGCCAAGCCGAGGACGTGGTCCGGGCCGCCGGCGCCGTACCGGCCACTGTCGGGGTGCTCGACGGCGAGGCCGTGGTCGGCCTGAGCGCTGTCGAACTGGAGCGGCTCGGCGGTGATGACCGGGCCGTGAAGTGCAGCATCCGCGACCTGGCCACCGCCCTGGTCCGCCGCCAGCCGGGCGGCACCACCGTCGCCGCCACCGCCTATCTCGCCCACCAGGCGGGGATTACGGTCTTCCCGACCGGTGGCCTGGGCGGGGTACACCGGGGCGCCGCCAGCACCTTCGACGAGTCCGCCGACCTGGTGGCGTTGTCGCAGCTGCCGGTGGTGATGGTCTCGGCCGGGGTCAAGTCGATCCTCGACACCGGTGCCACTTTGGAGCGGCTGGAGACCCTGAACGTGGCGGTCCTGGGATACCAGACCGACGCCTTCCCCGGTTTTTACATCGCCGACTCCGGCTACCCGGCACCGGCCCGGGCCGACAGCCCAGCCGAGGTCGCTGCGATCGCCCGGGCCCGCGACAGGCTGGGGATCTCGTCGGCGGTGCTGGTCACCCGCCCGGTCCCGGCCGAGCATCAGCTCGACCCGGGGCTGCATGACCGGGTACTGGCTGAGGCCCTGGCCGCAGCCGAGCAGCAGGGAATCCACGGCCACGATGTGACCCCGTTCCTGCTGGACTACTTCCACACCGCCACCGAGGGGGCCTCGGAGGCCACCAACGTCCAGATCTACCTGGGTAATGTCGGCCTCGGCGCCGAGATCGCCCAGGCGCTCACCGCGTGAGTGTCGCCACCCTCGGCGACCTGGTCGAGGACATCGTGGTCTGGCTGGCTGAGCCGCTCGCTGTCGGGACGGACACGGCGGGCCAGATCACCCGGACCCGGGGCGGCAGCGCAGCGAATGTCGCGGCCGCGGTCGCCGTACGGGGTTTGGTCCCGGCCCGCTACCTGGGTTGTGTCGGCCCGGACCCGACCGGCGACAGACTGGTCGCGGATCTATCCCGGGCCGGGGTCGAGGTCCGGGTCCAGCGCCGCGGCAGCACCGGCACGATCGTGGTCGTGGTCAGCGCCGACGGCGAGCGGACCATGATCCCGCAGCGGGGGGCGGCCACCCTACTGGAACCGGTCGATGATTCCTGGCTTGATCAGCTCGCCGTGCTGCACGTGCCGGCGTACAGCCTCTGCGTCGAGCCGACCGCGACCGCCGCCCAGGATGCGTTACGCCGGGCCCGAGCCCGGCAGGTGGTGACCAGTATCGATGCGTCCTCGGTGGGCGCCTTATCCCAACTCGGCCGTGGCCGGGCCCGGGAGCTGCTGACCGACCTGGCTCCCGACCATTTGCTGGCTAATGCCGACGAGGCGGCCTTCCTCGGGGTCGGCCACGACGACTGGCTGGCTGACACCGTACGCGTGGTCAAGCACGGGGCCAACCCGACTCTGGTCCTGATCGGCTCACAGCGGGCTGAGGTCCCGGTGCCGCCGGTCAGCGGCATCCGTGACACCACCGGCGCCGGGGATGCTTTCGCCGGCGGCTATCTGTCGGCGGTCGCGACCGGGCAGGACCCGATATCGGCGGCCACCGTCGGACATGGTCTCGCAGCCCAGGCCCTGGCCCGGCCAGGTGCCTTATGACCAGGTTTGCCTCACGCCTTGATAACAACCCGCGTGTCGTGCCCAGAACCCGGCAGACTAGGTCTGGCGAGACCACCCACGATTCGCGACAGGAGGACTGATGGCAGCCGAGAGCTCGTTCGACATCGTCAGCAAGGTCGACCGTCAAGAGGTCGACAACGCCATCAATCAGGCAGCCAAGGAGGTGTCGCAGCGGTTCGACTTCAAAGGCACCGATTCGTCGATCGCCTGGCAGGGCGAGACCGTCCTGCTGGAGAGCTCAACCGAGGAGCGGCTGAAGGCGGTGCTGGATGTCTTCTACTCCAAACTGGCCCGCCGCGGGGTGGATCTCAAGGCCCTCGACCCGGGCGATCCGAAACAGTCCGGCAAGCGGTGGCGGCAGGTGTGCGCCCTTCAGCAGGGGATCTCACAGGAGAACGCCAAGAAGATCACGAAACTGGTTCGCGACCAGGGGCCGAAGGCTGTCAAGACCCAGATCCAGGGCGATGAGCTGCGAGTTTCGTCGAAGTCCCGAGACGACTTGCAAGCGGTCCAGGCGCTGATCCGCAAGGCCGACTACGACTTCGCCGTCCAATTCGTCAACTACCGGTAGGCGGTCGGATTGCGGGTTGTGGTCACGGGTGCCACCGGATTCATCGGTGGCGCGGCAGCGCGTGCCCTGCACCGCTCGGGCCATGATGTCACCGGCATCGGACGCAACCAGGAGGCGGGCGAACAACTCCGCGCCGACGGGATCCACTTCGTCTGGATGGACATCCGCCGACCGTACTGGGTCGACCTGCTGGAAGGCACCGATGTGGTGGTCCACGCGGCGGCCGCCCACACCGTCTGGGACACCTGGGAAACGTACCGCGACACTAACGTTGAGGCCTCGGCGACACTGGCCCGATCCTGTAAGGCGTTCGGGACCCGGATGGTGTACATCAGCCACTCGGCGGTGTACAACCTGAGCGACCGGAAATGGAACATCCCCGAATCCCAGCCCTGCGGACCCCGCTTCGACAGCCGATATTCGATGTCAAAATACCTGGCCGAGCAGGAGATCCAGCAGGTGCTCCCCGGGGCCTGCATCCTACGGCTGCGCCGGGTGTACGGCCCGGGTGACACCACCTTCCTGCCCCGGGTGGCGGGCGCGATCCGCGATGGCCGGCTGCCCCGCCTCACCCGAGGCGAAGTCCGCAACCAGTTGCTGCACATCGGTAACGCGGTAGAGGCGATCGAACTCGCCGTCGGTAGCCGCATCTCCGGCCCGGTCAACCTGGGCGACACCGAGCTGGTGGGGATGTGGTCGTTGGTAGACCGGGTAGCCGACGCGATCGGCACCCCCCGGCCCAAACGGTACCTGCCGGCCGGGGTGGCGGTGCTGGCGGCCAAAACCGTCGAGTGGTGGGCTCGCCGCCGCCAGTCGCTGGAGCCGCCTTTTACCGTGGGCGAGGTGAGAATCCTGACCCGGGGTCTGAGCCTGGACCTAACCCGAGCCCATACCGAGCTGGGTTACTGGCCGGTGATCGAGACCGAAGCTGGCCTGCGGGCCGCAATTGACGCGTTGCGTCCCCGAAGGGCCGCCCCATGAGCGGCCGCGTGATCGTCGTTGTCGTGGTGAGCCTGCTGTTGTGGGCGCTGCTGTTGTGGAGACTGGGGTGGGCGCTGCGCTGGTCACGACGCGGGCAGTGGCGGGCTGTTGTCGGTACGTTCGTACTGACGGTGCTGGCCTTGTGCGGGCTGATGGGAGTCATGCTGAACCCGCGCCGCTGGCGCTGGCTGACTACCGCCTTGTTGGTGCTAGATGGGTACGTCTTCTACCTGCTGCTGGGGCTGCTGGCCGCGGGCCTCGTAGCGACCGGCTGGCGGCTGGTGGACCTGCTGCGGCGGGCCCGGCCGACCAGGGCCGAGCTGGGGCGACGACTGCGGCGGGTGACGGCGCTGATGCTGACGTTGGCGGCGGTGGTGACCGGGTACGGGCTGGTCGAGGCTGCCACGGTACGGGTGACCCGGGTGACGCTCACCTCGGCTGACCTGCCAGCCGAATTCGACGGCTTCCGGGTGGCGCTGATCACCGACCTGCACATCGGCCCGTCCCGTGGCCGGGCCTTCCTGGAGCGGCTGGTGGCCCAGGTGAACGCCGAACAGGTAGACCTGGTGGTGGTAGCCGGTGACCTGGTCGACGGCCCGGTCAACTACCTGGCCGAGGATCTGGCCCCGCTGTCCCAGCTGCGCAGCACATACCCGGTGGTGGTGACCACCGGCAACCATGAATTCTTCTACGACGCCGCAGACTGGGTCGCCGACTGGCGCCGGCAGGGGTTGACGGTTCTCACCAACGATGCGCTGGTGCTGCACCGGGGCTCGGCCAGCATCGACGTGCTGGGGATCAATGACCGCTCCGGGCAGCCGCCGCTAGCCGAGGACCTGCAGGCGGCACTCGCCCAGCTGCCGGCGCAGGGCGTGTCACCGGCAGACACCTCCCGATTCCGGCTGCTGATCGCCCACCAGCCTCGGATGGCGTCCTCAGCGGACGGTCTCGCAGCCCGCGTCGGGGTGGACCTGCAACTGTCGGGGCACACCCACGGCGGGCAGATGTGGCCGATCCACTACCTGGTCCCGTTGCAGCAGCCGTACCTGTCGGGCTACCGGGTGGTCTCCCAGGTCCCGGTGTACACCTCGCGCGGCGCCGGTGGCTATGGTCCCCCGGTCCGGGTCGGCGCCCCACCCGAGGTCCCGGTGATCACCCTGCGCCGTGGCTGAAGCTCCGGCCGCCGGTCAGGACCCGGCCAGGACGGCCTCGACCTCGGCGGCTGGGACGTCCTCGATGCGGGCATACGACCAGTGGGGCCGGCGGTCCTTGTCGACCAGCTGCGCCCGTACCCCTTCGGTGAAGTCTGGGCGCCGGATGATCGCCGGGGCGATCGCCCGGTCCTGGTCCAAGACCTCGTCGACTGAACGCATCTGTTGGGCGCGGCGCAATGCGGCCAGGGTGACGCAGACCGACAGCGGTGAACGGGCCCGGATCGCGGCCAGGGCCTGCTGGGCGGCGGGGTCGGGATGCCCGGCCAAGGCGTCGGCAATGGCGACCGGGTCATCACCGACGAAACAATGGCCGATGAAGTCGGCAACCGGATCGTCGGGGTAGCCCGAGCCCGGATCGGCCAGCCCGGCGCGGACCGCGACCGCTGCGGTGGCGGTGGCCCCGGTCAGGGCCAGGTAGGTGCCCAGCTCGCCGGGGGCCTGAGACAGCTGCCACAGTACGCCGACGTCGGGGTAGAAACCGATGATCGTCTCCGGCATCGCGAGCCGGGAGCTGGCGTCGACGATCCGCTGCCGGCCGTGGGTCGATAACCCCAGCCCGCCGCCCATCGTGATCCCGGTCATCAGGGCCTGATAAGGCTTCGGGTAGTGGGCGATCAGCCGGTTCAGCTCATATTCGTGGTGGAAGAAGCTGGTCGCCTCACCACTGCCGCCGGCCAGGACCTGCTCGCGCAGGGTCCGTACGTCGGCTCCGGAGCAGAGCCCCCGCTCGCCGGCCCCGACCAGGCGGACCTGAGACACCCGGTCGTTACTAGCCCAGTCCTGCAGCGTGGCGTACAGGATGTCGATCATCTCGCGGGTCAGCGCGTTGATCGCCCGTGGCCGGTTCAGGGTCAAAATCCCCACCTGGTCTCGGATCTCGGTGAGTACGGTGGTCATCGGTCCTCCTCGCTGCGGCGGCTCTCCGCCCGTTCGTGGTGGTTGAGTTGCCACCAGAAGCCTCCCAGAGCTGCGATCCCCAGGGCCAGGGCCCCGTTACGCCAGGCCAGGTTCACCGCTGAATAGCACAACAGCACGATCGTGGTCCACAACGCGACCCGGGCTAGTCGCCGCGACGGGTTGGTCAACGGCAGCAGCAGGGATCCCCACAATACGTACCAGGAGTGCAGGGCGGGCCCGCCGAAGGCGATCAACAGGTACGACCAGGACAGGAAGGCGATCGGTCGTCTCCGAGCCACGGTCACCGCCATCAGCAGGGTCCCGGCGGCGGAGATTACCAGCCCGACGGTACGCGAATAGCGGATCGCTGCGTGCTCGGTCCGGTCGAGCTGGAAGTAGTTGAGCACCAGCTGGATGCCCTGGCCGACGAGCGTGAACGGAGAGACCGTCACCACCAGGCCGGGAACGTTAACCGCCTTCAACCAGCCGAAGCCGAGCCCGGTGGCGAGCGAGATCAGCGAGAAGGTGGCGATGCTGGTCGCGCAGCTGGCTGCGATCCGGGCCACGGTTCTGGCGATCCGGCCCTTGGCCCAGCCGTCGAGCGGTTGGGTGATCAACGGCAGCGCGTACGCGGTCAGGAAGGCCGGCTGCTTGATCGTCGCGGCGACCCCGACCGTGACTGCCCCCAGCAGCCAGAACCGGCCTTGGCAGGAGAGCCACACAGCCAGCACCACCAGGCCCATCATCAGGGCGTCGTTGTGGGCGCCGCCGACGAAGTCGATCACCAGTAACGGGTTGAGGCTGGCGAACCAGGCGGTGTTGCGCCGGTCGATCCCGAATCGGTCGGCGATCCGAGGCAGCAGGCCCACGATCAGCGCCACCCCGACCAGGGCCGGCAGCCGCATCAGCACCGTCGACAGGTACGGCTGAAGCCCCGACAAGACCACGATGCCCTGCGACATCACCAGCGACAGCGGCCCGTACGGGGCGGGTGTGAACCGCCACACCCAGGCCACCTGGTCGGCGAATGCTCCCGGCAACACCCCCGGCCCAGCCTCGTACGGGTTGACCCCGTTCACCAGCATCCAGCCCTGCGCGGCGTAAGAATAAGCGTCATGGCTGAAGGTCGGCGGGGAGCCGATCAGCGGCAGACTCCAGATCGTCAGCACCGCCCAGTGTTGGACCTCGCCCTGGGCCGACGGGCGGAGCCGGAACCAGGCATCCACCAGCAGTCCAATCCCGGCGATCACCAAACCCGTTCCCAGGATCTTGACCCCGGTGGTGTTGAGATGCCAGGCCCGCAGCGGCCCCCACCAGGGAGAATTCTGTGGCAGGTAGGCCGGGGTCAGGGAGCCGAGCACGATCAAGAAGGTGGCAAGCAGCCCGGTCCGGGCCGGGCGAAGCTGCCAGGCGTCGTACAAGCCGGCCGCCAGTCTCCCGCGCACCAGCTTCTCGCGCACCGTGTCGACTCCTCTCCGCGACCTCACAGCCTAACGGGAAGCGAACCTCGCAGCTGGTTGAACCGCCTCAGCCTGATCGCCCGGGCGGACCTGGGGACCAGCCCGCGGACCTTCACCCGTCATAGCGCCACTCGACGGTCAGGCCCACTACCCTGGTGATGCTCACGTCAGGGGATGCGGTGAAAGGACCTTATGGCATCGGTGCAGGCGCTGGATCACGTCGTGATCCGATTCGCGGGCGATTCCGGCGACGGCATGCAGCTGACCGGTGACCGGTTTACCGCCGACACCGCGACCTTCGGCAATGACATCGCGACCCTGCCGAACTTCCCGGCCGAGATCCGGGCCCCCGCAGGAACCCTGCCGGGGGTGTCCAGCTTTCAGGTGCACTTCGCCAATTTTGACATCTCAACCCCGGGTGATGCGCCGCAGGTGCTGGTGGCGATGAACCCGGCCGCGTTACGGGCGAACCTGGCCGAGGTGTCCCGGGGCGGGGTCCTGATCGTCGACACGGCAGATTTCACCGACCGGAACCTGGCCAAGGTCGGCTACCAGTCCAATCCCCTCACCGACGGCTCCCTGGATGATTATCAGCTCTTCCCGGTCGATCTCACCGGTTTGGCCGTGGCGGCGGTGAAGGAATTCGGGCTGGGCCGCAAGGACGCCGCCCGAACCAAGAACATGTTTGCGCTCGGGCTGCTGACCTGGATGTACGACCGTCCGCTCGACCATACCGAGGCCTTCCTGCAGCGTCGGTTCGCCGACCGTCCTCAGATCCGGGATTCGAACCTGGCTGCTTTCAAGGCCGGATACGCGTACGGCGAGACCACCGAAGCCTTCGCGGTACGTTTTCAGGTCGCTCCGGCGCCGATGCCGACTGGTGAGTACCGCCAGATCAACGGCAACACCGCGATGGCGTACGGACTGATGACCGGAGCCCGACGGGCCGGGCTGCGGCTATTCCTGGGCAGCTACCCGATCACCCCGGCCTCGGACATCCTGCACGAGCTCAGCAAGCACAAGCCGCTCGGCGTGATGACTTTCCAAGCCGAAGACGAGATTGCCGCGGTGGCGGCGGCGCTGGGCGCTTCGTTCGCCGGGAATCTCGGGGTCACCACCACCTCCGGGCCGGGGCTGGCGCTCAAGATGGAGACCATCGGGCTGGCAGTGATGACCGAACTGCCGCTGGTGGTGGTGGATGTTCAGCGGGCCGGGCCGTCCACCGGGATGCCGACCAAAACCGAGCAGGCCGACCTGCTGCAGGCGGTGTACGGGCGCAACGGTGAGTCGCCGGTAGTGGTGCTGGCTGCCCGGTCCCCCGCGGATTGTTTCGCCACCGCGGTCGAGGCCTGTCGGATCGCGGTCCGCTACCGGACCCCGGTGATCGTGCTGTCGGACGGCTACGTCGCCAACGGGTCAGAGCCATGGCGGGTCCCCCGGCTCGACGAGATCCCCCCGATCGAGCCGGATTTCGCCGCCGAACCGAATGGTCAGGGCGCCGACGGCAGCCCGCGTCACCATCCGTACCTGCGCGATCCGAAGACCCGGATCCGCCCGTGGGCGATCCCGGGTACGGCAGGCCTGGAGCATCGCATCGGCGGGCTGGAAAAGTCTGATGATGGCACCATCTCGTACGACCCGGCCAATCACGACCGGATGGTGCGGCTGCGCCGCGACAAGGTGGCGGGGATTGCCCGGCAGATCGGTGACCTGATGGTCGACGATCCCAGCCGGAAGGCCCGGCTGCTGGTGCTGGGTTGGGGCTCCACGTACGGGCCGATCACGGCCGCAGTCAACCGGTTGCGGGCCCAGGGCTACCGGGTCGCCCGGGCCCATCTGCGTCACCTGAACCCGTTCCCGGCGAACACCGGCGAGGTGCTGCGTCACTATGACCGGGTCGTGGTCCCCGAGATGAACCTGGGCCAGTTGGCCACCCTGCTGCGGGCCCAGTTCCTGGTCGACGTCCACAGCTATTCCCGGGTCCGGGGCCTGCCGATCTCACTGGGTGAGTTGGCGGCTGACCTCCAGGGCATTCTCGAGGAGCTGGCATGAACGGCACCAAGCACGGGCTGGCCGGGGTTCCGCGGGCACTGCAGCCGCTGACGCGTAAGGAGTTCACCAGCGACGCTGAGGTGCGCTGGTGCCCCGGCTGCGGTGACTACGCGATCCTGGCGGTCTTCCAGGGGCTGTTGGCGCAGCTCGGGATCGCCCGCGAGAACACCGTGGTGGTCTCCGGGATCGGCTGCTCGGCACGTTTTCCGTACTATGTCGACTCGTACGGGATGCATTCCATCCACGGCCGAGCCCCGGCTATCGCCACCGGGATCGCCATGACCCGTCCCGACCTGGCGGTCTGGGTGGTGACCGGCGACGGTGATGCCTTGTCGATCGGCGGGAACCACCTGATCCACGTGCTGCGGCGCAATATCAACCTCACCATCTTGTTGTTCAACAACCGGATCTATGGGCTGACCAAGGGCCAGTGCTCACCGACCTCGGAGCAGGGGAAGGTGACCAAGTCGACCCCGGTCGGCTCGCTGGATACCCCTTTCAACCCGGTGACCTTGGCGCTGGGGGCGGAGGCAACCTTTGTGGCCCGGGCTGTCGACTCCGATCGCAATGGGCTGACTGAGGTGCTGCTGGCAGCAGCGAACCACCGTGGCGCGGCGCTGGTGGAGATCTACCAGAACTGCCCGATCTTCAACGATGGCGCCTTCGACGCCTTGAAGGGTCGCGGCTCGGATCAGGCCCTGATCCGGCTGCGGCACGCAGAGCCGATCACTTTCGCTGACGGCACCCTGGGGGTGGTTCGTGACCCGGCCACACATGATCTGCGGGTGGCGCAGGTGGCGCAGGTCGGTCTGGATGCGGTGCTGGTCCACGACGCCCACCGGCAGGACCCGAGTCTGGCCTTCCAGCTGTCCCGGTTGACCGATTCGGCCGGTCTGCACCGGGCCCCGGTCGGGATCTTCCGCGATGTCGACCGGCCCGCGTACGACGATCTCGCGCGGGAGCAGCTTGCCGATGCCGACACCGGGTCGGATGCGGATGAGGCGCTGCAGCGGTTGCTGCGCGGCAGTGAGACCTGGCAGGTCGGTTAGCGAGGTAGTGGTGAACGACGAGACGAGCCCCCGGCGGGGGATTCCAGAACCGGAATCCGAGGTGACCATGCTGCGGCGGCCCAGCAACACCGACCCTGCCGACGCTACCCTGCTGCGGACCCACCGCACTCTCGGTGAGGCTAGCGATGCCACCCTGCTGCGCTCTGGCGGCGCTGACCCCGCCGAGGCGACCATGGTACGTCCCAGCCCCACCGCCGACGAGGCCGAGGCCACCACGCTGCGGCTCGGTGCCCGTACCTCCTCTGGGCCGCCCACTCTGTTACGGGCCAGCGAGCGCACGCTGCCTGCCGAAGATTCGCCAGCTCGTGGCCGACCAGACTGGGAGTCGACCCGGCTGCGTCCGCCACCGGTGGGGTGGGCGTCGGGCGAGCCGGTCGAGATCCCGGCTGACCCGCCGGGCTGGTCGCCGCCACCGGCAGACCCTGCGACCTCGGCCTTCTCCCCCGAATCGGAGAACGCCGGCCACGAGCCGCAGTACCTGCCGGAGGTCGTCGTACCTCAGGTCCGCAGGGATCAGGACGAGAACGTGGGCGACACCACTCTCTTCCAACAGCCGGCCGAAGAGCCCCCGCCACCGGTACGGACCTCCCCGGTGAAGCTCTGGATGGTGCTCACGGCCGCTCTGGTAGTGGTTGCCACATTCGCCGGGGTGATGCTGTGGCGCGCCAACCGACCGGTGTGGATCGATCCATCCCTGTCAGGCACCGACAAGCCCACGGTCGCGTACCAGCGCGGGGACCAGGTGGTCTCCGACTATCTCAAGGCCTTGGCTGCCGGAGACATCGACAAGGCCCTGTCGCTCGGGCCCCGTGGCGGTCACGGTAGCGAGGTGCTGCTGCAGCAGGCAGCGATCCGGGCATCCATCCAAGACTCCCCGATCTCAAACATCCAGGTGCCGCCGGCCGACGAGAACGCCTCCCTGATCAATGCCAGCTACCAGGTCGGTTCCCAGGCAGTGCCGGCGGTGTTCCGGGTAGTCCGCGGCGACGATCGGAGTTGGCGGTTAGCCAAGGTCACCACCACCGTCCAGATCACGGCCCGTCGCAGCAACCGGCTGCCGCTGTACATCAACGGGGTGGAGGTTCCGCCGAATATCAACGAGGTAGAGCTGGTGCCCGGCTCGTACACCCTGTCGACCAAACTTCCGTTCGTCTCGTATCTGCCCGACACCAAGTTCACGGTGCAGAACCTGGACTACACCAACCCGATCAAAGACCTGCCGGTCGCGATCACCGACCAGGGCAAGCAGGCTCTGATCAAAGCCTCGCTGACCTCGCTGAACAACTGCATGAACTCACACACCCTGAGTGACTTGAGTTGCCCCTTCCGCTGGAAGAATGATTCGACGGATTTTGCTCCGGATCCGAGCACTATCTCGTACACCCCGCAGGAGGCAGACCCGATCTCGGGGGCCACGTGGACCGTCTCGGCCTCCGACCAGGCCCTGGCCCAGGCGGTGGTCCGGATCGCCGGCGTGATGAAGTTCAAGTTTAAGAACAATCCGTCGTCGAGCATCAATCCGTACGACCAGCCGTGGATGATCACCGCCGACATCACCAAGCTCCGCGCCGAGGACCTAGACATCCAATGGAACGTCGCCCGGTGAATCTTCTGACGCGGGGAGGATCAGCCTCGGGTCGCGGCGGCAGCTGAGCGGCAAACAAAACCACCACTGCACGAGGCTGAATCCCAGCCCCAGGAGGCTCACCCGGCGAACGAGAGGCGCTGTCAATCCGACGGGCCGGGATCAGTGGCCACATGCCATACCAATCCCATCCCTATTCGTGGGCCACGGTCACAATCCCGCCCAACGCCCGGGACGGTCTTTGTCGCACTCAGGACCCGATGCGGTACGGGCTGGCTGCCGCCAGTCTGGAGGTGATGGAACCTGTGTCTGCTGGGACCGGCCGCGGCTATGACGCCGCTACCAGCAGCCGGTCGGCGGCGGCAGCGATCCGCTCGTCGGTGGCGGTCAGCGCGATCCGGACGTGGTGAGTCCCGGCCGGGCCGTAGAAGTCGCCCGGGGCAGCCAAGATCCCGAGGTCGGCCAACCAGTCCACGGTGTCACGGCCGGATTCGTCGCGGCTGGCCCACAAGTACAACCCGGCCTGGGAATGGTCGATCCGCAAACCGCAGGCCGTCAGCGCCGGGCGTAGCCGCTGGCGACGGGCCAGGTAGCGCTGCCGTTGCTCGGTGACGTGGTCCTGGTCGGCCAGCAGCACCGTCATCGCTGCCTGGACCGGTGCCGGCACCATCATCCCGAGATGTTTCCGGACCCCCAACAGGTGGCTGACCAGCGCCGGGTCCCCGGCGACGAAACCGGCCCGGTAGCCGGCCAGGTTAGACCGTTTCGACAGGGAATACCCGCCCAGCAGCCCAGTCAGGTCGCCATTGTTGACCGCCGCGTCCAGCACCGAGACCGGCTCCGCCTCGTACCCGAACTCGCCGTAACACTCGTCAGCAGCCAACAGGGCACCCCGCTGGCGGGCGTAGCCGACCCAAGCCCGGGTCTGCTCGAAGGTCAGCACCCGGCCGGTCGGATTGGCCGGGGAATTGATCCAGACCAGGGCCGGGGTCTCGTCGTAGACCTCATCTGGGTTGTCGGCCGTCACCACCCGGCATCCCGCGATCCGGGCCCCGACCAGGTAGGTCGGGTAGGCGGTGGCCGGGATCACTACCGTGTCCTGGGCGCCGAGGCCTAGCAGGGTCGGCAACCAGGCGACCAGTTCTTTGGTCCCGATCACTGGTAGCACCCCCGTGTCGGTCAGTTCGACCGCCCGCCACCGGCTCGTCAGGTAGCTGCGGATTGCGTCGCGCAGCTGTGGGCTTCCGGCCGTGGCCGGGTAGCCGTGGGCGTCGCTGGCGGCGGCGAGGGCCTGCTGTCCGCTGCGGGGGACGGGATCGACCGGGGTCCCGACCGACAGGTCACAGACGCCGTCAGGGTGGGACCGGGCCCGGGCCGCGGCCGCAGCGATGGTGTCCCAGGGGAAGTCCGGCAGGTTGAGCGGGCGGGCGAAACCTGCTGGCATAGTCACTCTCCCTGCGGCGGCAGTGCGGTCACGCTCGGATGGTCGTCGTCGATGACCCCAAACCTGGCCGCTCCGCCCGGGCTGCCGAGCTTGTCGAAGAAGCTGGCGTTGATGTCGAGGTATTCGGCCTGATCTGCCGGCAGATCGTCTTCGTAATAGATCGCCTCGACCGGGCAGACCGGTTCGCAGGCGCCGCAGTCGACGCACTCCTCGGGGTGGATGTACAGCATCCGGTTGCCCTCGTAGATGCAGTCCACGGGACACTCGTCAACGCAGGCGCGGTCTTTCACATCGACGCACGGCAATGCGATGACGTAGGTCACTTCAGCTCCTCCATGGCAGACTCAACAGCGTTCAGATCTTACCGGGTCTGGCCAGTCGGGCGGCCTTTGGTTGTCCTCACCCCGCGACGGGTACCGCGCTCAGGCGGAACCGCAGACAATCCGGTCCTGGGGGGAATAGCGCCAGAAGAACTTCTCCTCGCGGACGACCTGCCCACCTTTCAGGAAGAGCCGAGAGTAGGTGACGTCGAAACCGGCGGTCTGTCCCTGGGGTTCGCACGTGGGTGAGGTCGAGCGACGGGTGGTAGGCGACGTGTGGTGAGAGCGCACCAGTTCGCTGGAGCGGACCTCGTCGTACGTCTTGGTCGACCACATCCGGACCGTGACCGAGCCCTTCCGGCCCGAGGCGGACGGGCTGATGAAGGCCTGGACCAAAACCCCGTACGGGGTGTCGTTCTGGAACCGCAGGTCGAGGCTGCCGTAGTAGACGGTGGCTTCGCGGCCGGCCGGGTAGCGGTCGATGTAGAACATGTGCGGGTGGTGTTCGATGTCCTTCAGCCCGGCGAAGAACATCGCGTTGTAGATCGTGGTGGCGCTCTGGGAGATCCCGCCGCCGGTCTCCTTGACCAGGGCGCCGCCCTGGATCACATACCCGTCGACATAGCCATTGGCCGCGGTCCGGGGGCCGAGGATCTTATTCAGGCTGAAGATTTCGCCGGGTTTGAGCAGGGTGCCGTTGACCCCGGCCGCGGCCTTGCCGATGTTCTTGTTGCGGTAGTCCGCGTGCGGCCATTCGGTGGTGAACTCGCCGATCACCTCCTTGACTCCCAAAGCCTGGGCGGCCTCGGTCGTGAAAGCTGCCCGCTGCAGACTCGCCTCGACCGGGCCTCGTTTCTGGTCAGCGGGTTTGTCGAGCAGCGGCGCAACCGCCTGCGCGAACTTCTCCACGGTGACCGTAAGCCCGTCCTTGGAGGCGGTGACGGCGGGCTTGCCGTCGGGGCCGAAACCGATCGTGGCGTCGACCGGGGCTCCGAGCTGCAATGCCTTCATCGCCTCGGTGGCGGTGGCGAAGAGCTTCGGATAGTCGACCTGCGGTGTCAGGCTACCGTCGCGGACCGGGAAGCTGACCGCCGCCGCCACGGCCTCGGCAGTGATGGTGAAGGTGCCCTTGCCGGTGTCGAGGGTGATCGGCCCGGACAGCGCGGCGGCGAGCCAGCCGTCGGCCACGGCCTGCGCCTGCGCGGTGGTGACCTGCGGCTCGGTCGTGGTGGTGACCGCGGTGACGTGGGTCGTGGTGAGGTAGGCCGCGGTGATGGCCTGGGCGGTCGCTGCCTGGTCGACGCTGACCCCGGTGACCGCGGCAGTGACGCTGGCCTGGGTGCCGTGAAGGTTCAGGCTAGCGTCCACCGGCCTGGTCCCCAGGTTGGCGGCTACCTCGCTGACGGCGGCGGTAAACCTGGGCTGGTCGACGGCCAAGACCGGGTCTACGGCCCCGCCGCCGGTGAGGACCCGCCAGATGTGGATCGGTGACCAACTCCGGCCGACGCCGCTAGCGGCGACGGTGGCGGCGTGGTCCACCGCCAGGCCAGCATCGCCGGGACGTACGGTGGCGGTCTTGGCCGCAGCCCGGACCTGGATCTCAGCGGTCGACCTGTGCCCCAGCTGGTCTTTCAAAGTGGCGATCGCCTGCTCCCGGTTCTGGCCGCCGATCGCGACCCCGGCCACGGTGGTACGCGACGGGACCGAGTCGTCCGCCATCAGATACCCCGCCAGGTAGCCGCCGCCGAGGACCGCGAGCAGCAGCCCCACCAGGTATGGCCAGGCCCGGCGCCGGATCGGCTGCGGCGCCACCGCCTCGGCGGCATCGGACGGCAAGTCCTCGGACGCCGGCGGTGTCACCGCCGGGTGAGAAACGGTCGCATCGTCGTCTCGGGGCACAGTCACTCGGGGAACCTCTCGGCGGCGGGAACCGGGTTAGCCTACCCGAACTGGCGCCAGCCGGCAGCCGCTCGACAGATCCCGGTCACCACCGGCAGGATCAGGCGAGAGGTCTCAGGCGTCGGCGGTGACCACATCCCGAGGCTCGGCGAAGTGACAGGCCGAATGGTGGGTTCCGTCCCCGTCGGGGTGCTCGACCAGTTCCGGCTCCTGCTGCGAACAGCGCTGCTGGGCCTTCCAGCAGCGGGTGTGGAAACGGCAACCGGAGGGCGGATTCGCCGGGCTGGGGACATCACCGCTCAGCATGATCTGGTTGCGCTGGTGGCGGGTAGTCGGGTCAGGGACCGGCACCGCCGACAGCAGCGCCTGGGTGTAGGGGTGGGTGGGGCGGGAGTAGATCTGGTCCTCGTCGCCGATCTCGGCGATCCTGCCCAGATACATCACCGCCACCCGGTCCGAGATATGGCGGACCACCGCCAGGTCATGGGCGATGAAGACGTACGCCAGGCCCAGCTCGGCCTGCAAGTCCTCCAACAGGTTCACCACCTGCGCTTGTACCGACACGTCCAGCGCCGACACCGGCTCGTCGCAGATCAACACCTTGGGCTGCAACGCGATCCCGCGGGCGATCCCGATCCGCTGCCGCTGGCCGCCGGAGAACTGGTGCGGGTACCGGTTGATGTGCTCCGGGTTCAGCCCGACCTGGTCTAGTAGCTCCTGCACCCGCCGCCGGCGGCCTCCTTTCGGCACCACGTCGGGGTGGATGTCGAAAGGTTCACCGATGATGTCGCCGACCGTCTTGCGCGGGTTCAGCGAGGTGTACGGGTCCTGGAAGACGATCTGAATGTCGCGCCGCAGCCGCCGCATCGCCGCGCCGCGCTGGGCGTACACGTCGACCCCGTCGAACATCAGCCGCCCACTGGTGGGTTCTTCCAGCCGCATCAGCAGCCGGCCGAGGGTCGACTTGCCGCAACCAGATTCCCCCACCACGCCCAGGGTCTCGCCCCGGCGCAGGTCGAACGAAACCCCATCCACGGCCCGGACCCGGCCCACGGCCCGGCGCAACACCCCACCTTTGATCGGGTAGTGCTTGACCAGGTTCTCGGCTGAGAGGATCACCTCATTCACCACCTAGCACCTCCTCGGTGACGTGACAGGCAGCGAACCGGCCCGGGCGGACTTCGACTAGCTCCGGCGCGGTACCGCTTCGGCAGATATCACGGCCGTGGCGGCAACGCGGGTGGAAGGGGCAGCCGGGTGGGATCCGCAGCAGGTTCGGCGGCAGACCACCGATCGCAGACAGGTGTTCCCCTTTCTGGTCCAGGCGCGGGATCGAGTCCAACAGCCCCTTCGTGTACGGGTGGGCCGGTCTGGCGTACAACGCGTACACGTCGGCGGTCTCGACCAGCCGGCCGGCGTACATGACCGCGATCCGGTCGGCGACATCAGCCACCACCCCCAGGTCGTGGGTGATCAGGATCAGACCCATGTGGCGCTCGTCCTGCAGGTCCTTCAGCAACTGCATGATCTGTGCCTGCACGGTGACGTCGAGAGCGGTGGTGGGCTCGTCAGCGATCAGCACCGCCGGGTCCAACGCGATCGCCATCGCGATCATGATCCGCTGCCGCATCCCGCCGGAGAACTGGTGCGGGTAGGCGTCAAAACGTTGCCGCGCAGCCGGGATCCGGACCCGTTCCATCAGCTCAATGGCCCGGTCCCGGGCATCGGAGCGGTTCATCGCCCGGTGGGTACGGAACATCTCGGCGATCTGCCAGCCGACCCGAAATACCGGGTTCAGGGCTGACAAGGCGTCCTGGAAGATCATCGAGATCTGCGCGCCGCGCACCGTACGGCGCAGCTGCTCCGGCATCGTCAACAGCTCGGTGCCGCAGTAGCGCACCGAGCCGGACGGGATATACGCCGGGGGCTCGTCGAGGATCCCCATCACCGCCTGCGCGGTGACTGACTTGCCCGAGCCGGATTCGCCCAGGATCGCCAGGGTCTCTGCCTGGTCCAGGCTGAACGAGACCCCGTTGATCGCCTTCGCTACCCCGTCGCGGGTGCGGAACTCGACGTACAGGTCCTCGACATCGAGCAGCCGCCCGTCGGTCGGTTCCCAGGCAGGGGCCTCGACGAGGC
This sequence comes from uncultured Propionibacteriaceae bacterium, assembly GCA_938046585.1. Classification (GTDB taxonomy): domain Bacteria; phylum Actinomycetota; class Actinomycetes; order Propionibacteriales; family Propionibacteriaceae; genus Fen-668. Next base: position 240,967 of record CALIWR010000006.1, read on the forward strand.
GTGCAGAGCGTGGCATAGGTCTCACCGCAGTTTCGGGTCGAGCGCGTCACGGACCACCTCGCCGAGCAGGATGAAGGCGAGCACCGTCAGCGACAGGAACAGGGACGGGAACAGCAGCATGTGCGGCGCCTGCAGGATGTAGCCCAGCCCGGAGGCCTCCGAGATCGCGATCCCCCACGAGATCACCGGTGCCTGCAGCCCGATCCCGAGGAAGGACAAGGTCGCCTCCACCGCGATGTACAGGCCTAGGTTGATCGTGGCTACGACCGTGACCGCGGCCATCGCATTCGGCAGAATGTGGGAGGTAATCACCCGCCACGGCGACGCCCCCAGCGCCTTGGCGGCCAGCACGTACTCTTGGGGTTTCACCTGCAACACGCTGCCCCGCATGATCCGGGCCACGCTCGGCCATCCAAGAACCGAGATCGCCATCACCACCTGCAGCACCACCACCAGGTACGGCGGGGTGACGCCCGGTTTCTTCAACGAGTACAGGATGACGATCCCGCCGAGCAGGGTCGGGATCGCGAAAAAGATCTCCCCCAGCCGCGACAGCACCGCGTCCAACCAGCCGCCGTAGTAGGCGCAGATGGTTCCGATCAGCCCACCGACCAGGGTGGTCGCGGTGACCGTGAGCAGCCCGACCAGGATCGAGGACCGCGCCCCGTACACGGTCCGGGCGTACACGTCGCAGCCCTGCACATCGGTCCCGAACAGGTGCGCCACCGATGGTCGCTGCCGGGCCTCAGTAAGCAGGCAGTATGCCGGGTCACGGCCGGTGAACAGCCCCGGCGCGGCAGCCATCGCCACCACCAGCACGATCAGCAGCGACGCCACCCAGAAGATCGGCCGCCGACGCATCTCACGCCAGGCGTCCGACCACAGCGATCGGGCTGGCTCCTGCTCTTGCGGATCAGCGTCGGTGGTCTTGGCGGGCTCAGTCATGGGAGATCCTCGGGTCCAGGACGCCGTACATCACGTCAACGACCAGATTGGCGAGCAGGTAGATCAGCACCAGGACGGTCACCGCGCCGACCACCGAGACCCCGTCCAGCTGGTCGATGCTGCGGAAGATGAAACCGCCGATGCCGTTGATGTTGAAGATCCGTTCGGTGACCACCGCGCCGCCCATCAATTGGCCGACGTCGTAGCCGATAAAAGTGATCACCGGGATCAGCGAATTCCGCAGGGTATGCAGCCCGACGGTACGGCCCCAGCTGAGCCCTTTCGCCTTCGCGGTCCGGACATAGTCGGCACGCAAATTTTCGACTAGGTTGGCGCGGGTCAGCCGGGCCACGTAGGCCACCGACAATGAACCTAGCACCACCCCGGGCAGGATCAGCTGGCTCATAGTCCCGGCGCTCGCCGTGACCGGGATCGTCTGATTCAACCCCAAGGTGAGGATCGTGAACTGGGCCAGTGAACCAATCACGAAGATCGGGATCGAAATCACGACCAGGGTCGAAATGGTCACGAGCGAGTCGATGAAGCTGCCGCGCCGGACCCCGGCCAACACCCCGGCCATGATCCCGACCACGAGTTGGACGATCAGCGCCACCAAAGCCAGCTTGATGGTGGTCGGATAGCGCAGCAGCAGTTCATCGCTGACCTGGTTGTTGTAGTAGTTGGTGCCCAGGTCGCCGTGGATCAGTTTGCCCAGGTAGAGCCCGTATTGAACCAGGACTGGCTTGTCGAGGTTGTAGTCCTGTTTGAACTTCGCGATGTACGCATCGGAGCAGGGACGCTCGCCGCAGCGGCCCTCCCAGGGCTCGCCGGGTAGGGCGTAGACCAGCATGAAAATGAAGAACGTCGCCCCCAGGACCACCGGAATCATCTGGAGCAGACGTCTCAGGATGTACGTACCCATCGGGTCCCTTCCCCAAGCGCCGCGGCGGCGGCCACCAGGCCTGGTCCGGCCTCAGGTGACCGCCGCCGGTCGGAGATCACTTAACGCTGATCCCAGCGATGTCGGGAACACCGAAGGCGTTGTACTGCACGTGGGTGATCTTGTTCGAGTACACGCCGGGCTGAACCCGCAACCACAGCGGAGCAGTCGGGAAGTCCTGGCCGAGCATCGCCTCGGCCTGCTGGTACGCAGCATTGGCCTGAGACAGCTCCTTGGCGGCTGCCGCCTCCTTCAGCTTGGCCTCAAAGGTCGGGTTGTGGTAACGGGAATAGTTGGAGCCGGCGCCTTTGGCGTAGATCGGGGTCAGGAAATTCTCGATCGACGGGTAATCCATCTGCCAGCCGTTACGGAAGGCTCCCTTCAGCTCGCCGGCTTTGGCCTGGTTCAGCAGGGTCCGGAAGTTCGGGGTTTGGTTGACGACACAGTCCATGCCCAGGTTGTTCTTGAGGTTGTTGCAGACCGCATCGGCCCAGGCCTTGTGCCCGCCGTCCTGGTTCACCGAGATAGTGAACTGGCCCCGGTAGCCGCCGGCAGCCTCGTAGGCCTGCTTGGCCTGGTCCTTGGCATAGGTGCAGGAATCACCGCAGGCGCCGGCCCGGTAGCCGTCGGCCACCGGCGAGACCCAGCCCTGGGCCGGGGTCCGGGTGCCGTTGAAGATCTGCTTGGTGATGGTCTCCCGGTCGATGGCCCGTGAGATCGCCTTCCGCAGCGCCGGGTTGTTCTTCAGCTGGTCATCGGCGGGTGAGAAGGTCAGCACCTCGATGATCCCGGCCTCGCGGGTTAGCCACCGTCCCTCGCCGACTTGGGCCTTCCAGGCGTCCCCGGCCAGCTGATCGGTGGGGATCACGTCGGTGAAGTCGATGTTATTGGCGACGACATCGGTGAAGGCCGCGTTCGGGTCGTTGTAGATCCGGTAGATCAGCTTGTCGACGTGGCCCGGGTGGGGGCCGTTGTATTTCGTGTTCTTCTGCAACACGATTTCGGTCGCGGTGTTGTTGATCACCTGGTATGCGCCGGAAGCGACCGGCTTTTTCCCGTACGCCTCATCGCTCGGATTCGCCAGGTAGCTGTCAGGCTGTGGCATGAAGGCCGAGTAGCCCAGCCGGATCGGCAGGTTCGAGGTCGGCGAGCTGGTGGTGATGGTGAAGGTGTAGTCGTCCTTGATCACCAGGCCGGACAGCTGCTTGGCCTTCGGCGGCGCGGTGGCACAGTCGGTCTGGCCGTCGGCCGTGGTGCCGCACTGCAGGTCGTCGTAGCCGGCGATCGGCTCAAAGAAGTGGCTGTTCTCGTGCCCGTTCGGCCCGTACGCGCCGATATTCCAAGCCTCGACGAAATTCTTGGCCTTGATCTCGGTGCCGTCGGAGAAGGTCCGGCCCTTCTTGAGAGTGACGGTGAAGGTGGTGGAGTCGTCGGTCTTGATTGACTCGGCGACGTCATTCTCGGGCGCCGAGGTCGTAGTGTTGTAATGCACCAGCCGGGAGCTGGTCCAGTCGACGATCCAGCCGCCGCAGACCTCGCCGGTCATGGTGCCAATCAGCGGGTTCTGCGGGGTGCAGCCGCGGATGATGATCTGGCCACCGTCCTTGACGGCACCTTCCGAGCTCTGGGTGCCGGGTGAGCCACCGCAGGCGCTCGCCAGCAAGGCGAGCGCGGTGGCGGTGGTGGCGACGACTGAGCGGCGAAGTCGCATAACGTGCCTCCTTGAGGGCCGAGGTACCCGACGGTCGTCGGGCCCGCTTACGGTCGCTCAACCTAGGCCGCGACGCTGCCACGGTACGACCAGCAGTGCCGAATCGTGACACAGCCGTAACCTGGCACCGGCCGTATCCCAGCTAGCGAACACCACGGCCGATCTACAGGGCGGCGATGATGTCGTCGACCCGCTGTTTAGCGTCACCGAACAGCATTTGGGTGTTTTCCTTGAAGAACAACGGGTTCTGGACCCCCGCGTATCCGGTGTTCATGGAACGTTTGAAGACGATCACCTCGCGGGCCTTCCAGACCTCGAGCACCGGCATCCCCGCGATCGGGCTGGACGGGTCATCGAGCGCGGCCGGGTTCACCGTATCGTTGGCGCCGATCACCAGCACCACGTCGGTATCCTCGAAGTCGTCGTTGATCTCGTCCATCTCGAGCACAATGTCGTACGGCACCTTGGCCTCAGCCAGCAGCACATTCATGTGCCCGGGCAGCCGCCCGGCGACCGGGTGGATCCCGAACCGGACCTTGACGCCTCTGGCCCGCAGCCGGTTGGTGAGGTCGGCGACCGGGTATTGGGCCTGGGCCACCGCCATCCCATACCCGGGGGTGATCACCACCGACTGGGAGGTGCGCAGCAGCTCGGCGGTCTGCTCGGCGGTGATCTCACGGTGCTCGCCGTAATCCCTAGCCTCTCCAGTAACCGCCCCGTCAGAGCCGAAGCCACCGGCAATCACAGAGAGGAAAGACCGGTTCATCGCCTGGCACATGATGTACGACAGGTAGGCGCCGGAGGATCCCACCAGGGCCCCGGTGATGATCAGCAGGTCATTGCCGAGCATGAAACCGGCTGCTGCTGCGGCCCAGCCCGAGTACGAGTTCAGCATCGACACCACCACCGGCATGTCGCCACCGCCGATGGAGGCGACCAGGTGGAAGCCGAGGGCCAACGCGATCCCGGTCATCACGATCAGCAGCCACAGCGACGGCGCCATCACGAACCAGACCGTCAACCCCACGAAGAGGACCAGAGCGCCCAGGTTGAGCAGGTTATGCCCGGGCAGCGCCAGGGGCGCCGAGCGGATCCTGGCGCTGAGCTTCAAGAAGGCCACGACCGAGCCGGTGAAGGTCACCGCACCGATGAAGACCCCGACGAAGACTTCGCCCAGGTGGATCCCGTCGCTGTGGTCTGGCGAGACCAGGTAGGAGTTGTAGCCGACCAGGACCGCGGCCAGGCCGACAAAGCTGTGGAGCAGGGCGATCAGCTCCGGCATCCCGGTCATCTCGACCCGCAACGCTCGGATCACCCCGATCACTGCGCCCACCAGCATCGCGGCCAGCATCAGCCCCAGCGCCACGGTCCCGGTGCCCGGACGGTCCCGGGCCTCGCCGGCAGCGTCGATGCCGATCACGGCGGCGGCCACGGTTACCACCAGTGCCAGGGTCATCCCGATGATCCCGTACAGGTTGCCGAATGTGGCGCTCTCGTGTCTGCTCAGCCCCGCCAAGGCCAAGATGAACAGCAGGCCGGCGACGATGTACGAACCTTGCAGCAGCGTCAGTGTCATCGCTCAGCCCTCCGGAACATCGACAGCATGCGCTGGGTCACAGTGAAGCCACCGAAGATGTTGATGCTGGCCAGCAGGATCCCCAGGAAAGCCAGCACGGTCACCACGACCGGGGTGGCGGCGACCCCGATCTGGAGCAGGGCCCCGACCACGATGATCCCGGAGATGGCGTTGGTAACGCTCATCAGCGGGGTGTGCAGGGCGTGGTGCACGTTGCCGATCACGTAGTAGCCGATCACCACCGACAGCATGAAGACCATGAAGTGGCCGAGGAAAGGTTCCGGCGAGACCCAGAAGACCAGCATCGCCGCGGCCGCGCAGACCGCCAGCAAGGCCAGGTTGCGCCCCGGCCGCGGCGGTGCCCCGGTCTGGCTGGTCGGCGCAGCCGGGGCTGAGGCTGGGGCCGGCGCGGCCGACACCTGGACCGGCGGTGGGGGCCACAGGATCTCCCGGCCTCGGGTAACAGTCATCCCGCGGACTACCACGTCGTCGAGGTCCAGAACCAGCTGACCGTCTTTGCCGGGGGTGAGCAGCTTCATCAAGTTGACGATGTTCGTCCCGTACAGCTGGGAAGACTGGGTCGGCAGCCGCCCGGCAAGGTCGGTGTAGCCGATGATCGTGACCCCGTTCGGGGTGATCACCCGCTGGTCGGCGACCGAGCCCTCAACATTGCCGCCGTTGGCGGCCGCCATGTCGACGATCACCGAGCCGGCCTTCATCGAGGCCACCATCTCGGCGGTGATCAGCCGCGGTGCGGGTTTTCCGGGAATCAGGGCGGTGGTGATGATGATGTCCACTTCGAGACACTGTTCGGCGTAGAGCCGGGCTGCGGCCGCGTCGTAGTCGGCGGAAGTCTCTTTGGCGTAGCCGTCGCTGGAGACCTGTTGGCGGCCCACGTCAACCGCCAAGAAGTCAGCCCCCATCGACTCGACCTGTTCGGCCACCTCCGGCCGGGCGTCGGTGGCCCGGACGATCGCGCCTAGTGAGCGTGCGGTCCCGATCGCGGCCAGACCGGCAACCCCGGCGCCCACCACCAGGACTTTGGCCGGCGGCACCTTGCCGGCGGCGGTGACCTGCCCGGTGAAGAAGGAACCGAACTCGTGGGCGGCCTCGACCACGGCCCGGTAGCCGGCGATGTTGGCCATCGAGGAGAGCACGTCCAGGGCCTGGGCGCGTGAGATCCGCGGTACGGCGTCCATGGCCAGCACGGTGAGGTCACGCTCGGCCAGTTCCCGGACCAGGTCCGGGCGCAGCGCCGGCGAGATCAGCGAGACCAGGGTGGCGCCTTCACGCAGCGAGGCGATCTCACCCGAGGTGGGTGGGTTGACCTTGCAGACGATGTCGTTGTCCCAGACCGTCTGGCGGTCGACGATCTCGGCCCCGGCTGCTTCGTAGGCCGCGTCAGGATAGCTGGCTTTCAGCCCGGCACCTGATTCGATCTGGACGCTGTAGCCCAGTTTGATCAGCTGGGCCACGGTCTTCGGCGTCGCCGCGACCCGGGTCTCAGCCTGCATCGACTCCAGCGCAACACCGATCTGCATCCTGCCTCTCCTCGCCAACAGCCTGTAATGCCTGCGACGGCGACAGCCTAACGAAGGCTTCCCCGTAGCACCAGATGTCGGCCGGGAAGACGGCCTCGCGGTGTACGAGCGTCAGCGGATCGTCACCTGGTATGGCATGGTCAGCACCCCGGCCGCCTCAAGGCCGAGGGCCCGGCCCAACTGCCGGGTCAGACCCTCCGGGGTAGCCAGGTCGAGCCCGACGGTTGCAGCCTCGAGTCCCCCCGGTTGTTCGGAGGATTCGGCTGGGCGCAGCCGTTCCAGCATCCCGACTAGGGGAACCGGCCGCAGCTGGGCCCGATCCCGGTTCAGTCCAGCCAGGGCGCAGACCCGGTCGACGGCCAGGTCGAGCCCACCCAGATGATCGACCAGGCGGCGTTGACGGGCGTCAGCCCCAGTCCAGACCCGGCCGCGGGCCAGCGGTTCCAGGTCGTCCACGTCCATCCCCCGGTCGGTGGCGGCCTTCTGGGTGAAGTCGGCGTACACATCGTCCAGCCAGGCATCCAGCAGCTGCCACTGCTGGGGGGTGAAGCCGCGGTTGCCGGCGAACATTCCGGCGAGAGCGCCGCTGTGCACATCCTCGCGGATCAGGCCGAGTTTGTCGTACAGGCCTTGGCTGACGATCTTGCCGGCCAGGACCCCGATCGAGCCGGTCAGAGTGGACGCGGTAGCGACGATCTCGTCGGCGCCCATGGCGACGAAGTAACCGCCGGAGGCGGCCACATCCCCCATCGTGGCGACCACCGGCTTGCCTAGCTGGATGGTGCGCAGCACCTCTCGGCGGATGGTGTCGGAGGCGATGTACGAACCGCCCGGCGAGTCCACTGACAACACCACGGCCCTCACCTGCGGGTCACGCTGGGCTTGGCGCAAATGGTCACAGACGGTTTCCGAGCCAACCTGCCGGCCCCCGAACGGGGAGCCCGGAGCGCCGCGCCCGGTGACGATCGCGCCATGCACGCTGACCATCGCCACTACCTCACGGTGGGGGCCGACCCGGTCGACCAGGGTTGAGGCGAGCGAACCGCCGTACCGGCCGGCGTACTGCAGCCGGGCACCGGCGCCCCAGGCGTCGCGGACCGCCTGGTACACCTCGTCGCGGTAACCGATTCGGTCCACGAAACCCAGGTCGACGGCCTCGGTGGCCTTGATCGGGCCTCGGTCGATGACCTGCCGGACCAGGTCAGCGTCCAGCCGGCGTCGCTGCGCGATCACGGCCACCGTCTCCTCGACGACTGAATCCGCGATCCGCTGCATCATCTCCCGATTGGCCTCGGAGATCTCCCGGCCGGCGTACTGTTCGGCGGCGGTCTTGTACTCCTTGCGCCAGGAGAACTCCGGTTCCAGGCCCAGCTTCTCCAGGCCGCCACGCAGCAGCAGCAGGTTGAGGTGGGTGCCGCCGAGTACCAGCGCGCCGGATGGCTGCAGCCACACCTCGCGGCAGGCCGTGGCCAGCCGGTAGGCCATCATGGCGCTGGTCAGTTCCCCGAACGACTCTGCGTAGGCGACGCTCGGCCGGGCCTGCGAGAACTGGTGTAGCGCCAGCCCCAGTTCGTCGACCTGGGCCGCGGACAGCGGGCAAGTCCCCAGGTGCAGCACCAGGCCCCGGACCCGCTGGTCTCGGGCCGCCTGCCGTAGTGCACGGCCCAGCACCGCCATGGTGGGCGTGTTAATGGCCCGCAGCGCCTGCAGCGGGCTGTCCGGCACAGATTTGAGGACCCCCCGGTCAAGGTCGATCTCGAGGACCACCGGCCCCCGTCCCGGATCGCCGAGGAGTCTGTTGCAGAGCCTGGTCAGGTCGACAGCCATACCGCCAGCCTAGGAATCCCACGCAAGGTCGGCATGTCCCGGTCACCGGCCGCGGGCTCAGCTGACCCGGTCGAGGTCGATGATCTCGACGTCTCGGGGGGTGTAGGTCACCAGGGCACAGTTGCGTTTCACCAATTCCTCGCCAACTCGTTCTCCGGTACGCCGGTCGATCCGCTCCCGCCAGATCTCGTTGCGCCGAAAGATCTCCCCGTCCTTCCTCAGGAACTCTTCGCCGCGGGCAAAGACCTTGTACGAGTACGGCGCCGGCTGGTCGGTGCGCAGCTCACCCTCGAGATAGCGCTCCCCCACCGAGGTCAGCAGCTGGTACGTCCGGTCGGTGTCGTTACGGAAGACCAGGTCGACATAGTTGTAGACGATCGAGCAGCCCACTCCCCAGGGCAGCACCCGGCCGTTGTCTGGGAACGGGTCGAAGGAATGTTCGGAGCGTTCGGTGACCACCAGATCGGAATGCAGCACCATCCAGTGGATCAGGTTCGCCAACTGGCAGGTGCCGCCGCCGACCCCGGGACGCGCCACGCCGTTCGACAGCCGCATTCCCTCGACGAAGCCGCGCCGGGCGGTGCAGTTGCCGACCACCCTGTTGAAGGACAGGGATTCCCCGGGCCGGATCAGGATCCCATTGGTCCGGGGGCAGGCCAGCCGCAAGTTCACCACCTTGTTGCGCTGCAGCCACATCTCCGATTCGCCCAGTTGACGCATCAGTAACGACTTGTGCTGCTTCACCCGGTACGGGAGCCGGTCAAGGTCTCGTTCGTTGACCCATCGGGCACCGCAGGTAAGCCACCGCAGCCAGCGGCGAGCCTGGTGGTACTTCACCGCAGCCGGATATACCCAGGGATGACGTTCGCTGAAGGGGGCGCCGACCTCGAACCGCGTCGGCACGTCGAGGGTGGCACCTGCTGGGGATCGGTCGGTCATCTTCCCGTGTATACCTCAACCAGGCTTAGGAAACCAGCATTGAGAGCGGGACACTCGAAGGCTCTTCTGCCGGGTCGACGCAGATGGCAGGGGCTCGCGGCTTCCCCGTCCGCGAGCCCCTGTCGACTATGGGCGCCGGCCGAGCAGAGCTCGGGCCTTGTCGGCGAGAGCCTCGGCGGTAATCCCGAATTCACGATACAGGACACTGCCTGCGGCGGAGGCGCCGAAGTGGTCGATCCCCAGGGCGTCAGAATTCGGGCCCAGGAATTCCTTCCACCCGGTCGGCTCCGCGGCCTCGATCGACACCTTGGCCGCCTGCGACGGCAGCACCTGCTCACGGTAGGCCAGATCTTGACGGGCGAACCACTCCTGGCACGGCATTGACACCACCCGGGTGGCGGTCCCCTCGGCCTCCAGCAGGTCTCGGGCCGCGACCGCGATCTCGACCTCGGAGCCGGTACCGACCAGCACCACCTGCGGGGTCCCGGAACTGGCCTCGACCAGGGTGTACCCGCCCCTGGCGACTCCCGCGGTGGAGGCGAAGCCCGTACCCTCGCCGCGGTCGAAGACCGTGAGGTCCTGCCGTGACAGGATCAGCGCCGCCGGCCGGTCGGTGGTGGCCAGGATCGTGGCCCAGGCGGCGGTGGTCTCGTTGGCGTCGCCGGGACGCACCACATCCAGGCCTGGGATCAGCCGCAGTGACGGCACCTGTTCGATCGGCTGGTGGGTGGGGCCGTCCTCACCGACACCGATCGAGTCATGAGTCCACACGAACACCGATGGGATCCCCGACAGCGCCGCCAGCCGCGCCGGGGGCCGCATGTAGTCGGCGAAGACCAGGAAGGTCGCCCCGTACGCCCGGGTCAGCCCAGACAGGTTGATGGCGTTCAGGATGTTGCCCATCGCGTGCTCGCGGATCCCGAAGTGCAGCACCCGACCATTCGGCCCACCGACGAAGTCGTGGCTGGAGCGGTCCTGAGGCAGGAACGACGCTTTGCCTTTCATCGTGGTGTTGTTCGAGCCCGCCAGGTCGGCCGAGCCGCCCCACAGTTCCGGCATCACGTCGGCGATCGCCGAGAGGGTGTCGCCTGACGCGGCCCGGGTTGATTTCTTCCCGGTGAAGACCGGCAGCGCCTCGGACAGGTTCACCGGCTGGCGGTTGGTGACTCGTTCCAGCAGCGCGGCCGGCTCGGGGTTGGCCTGTTTCCAGGCCGCGAACCGCGGCTCCCACTCGGCCTTGGCGGCCTGGGCACGCTGCGCCGCATTCTCACGGGTGTGCCGCAGCACCTGCGGGTCGACTTGGAAGCTCTGGGACGGGTCGAACCCGACCGCGGTCTTCAGCCCGGCGATTTCCTCACCGCCCAGCTTGGCGCCGTGGACCGAGTGGTGGCCGGCCTTGGTCGGCAACGGCCAGCCAATCAGGGTGGTGACCTTGATGAACGAGGGCCGGTCGGTGACCTTCTGGGCGGCCTGGATCGCCTCGTACAAGTCGGCGACCTTCTCCTGGTAGCCGCTGCCGGCGTTGGTGAAGTCGACGTGCTGGGTGTGCCAGCCGTACGCGGCGTAGCGGGCCTCGACATCCTCAGTGAAGGCGATCACGGTGTCACCCTCGATCGAGATCCGGTTATCGTCGTAGATCAGGATCAGATTGCCCAGTCTCTGGGTCGCAGCCAGCGACGACGCCTCAGCGGCCACGCCCTCCTGCAGGCAGCCGTCACCGGCCACACAGTAGACAAAGTGGTCGAAGACCGATTCCCCCGCGACGGCGGCCGGGTCGTACAGCTGCTGCTCCTTGCGGGCCGCCATCGCAAAACCGACCGCGTTCGCGACCCCGGCCCCCAGCGGTCCGGTGGTGCATTCGACGCCGGCGGTGTGGTGGACCTCGGGATGGCCGGGGGTCTTGGAGCCCCAGGTGCGTAGCGCGGCAAGGTCGTCGAGCTCCAGCCCGTAGCCGGCCAGAAAAAGCTGGGTGTACTGCAGCAGCGAGGCGTGACCGGCTGACAGTACGAACCGGTCCCGCCCCAGCCAGAGCGGATCACCAGGATCGGTCCGCATCACCTTCTGGTACAGCAGGTACGCGACCGGGGCCAGGGAGATCGCCGTCCCGGGGTGGCCGTTGCCCACCTTCTCTACCGCGTCAGCGGCCAGAACCCGGGCTGTATCGACGGCCCTCTGGTCAAGGTCGGTCCAGGTCAGTGAGGTCACAGATCACCCTTTCGTCAGCGTCATCGCAGGTCACACACTACGACCGCACTACCCGCTTGGGGTAGTCTCTGCCGTCTGTTGCCCATCAGGCTTGGATCACCCGGGCGTTCAGCACCCCGTCGATACTGCGGATCTGGGCCAGTACGGTGTCACCGACCTGATCCTCGACGTCGATCAAGGTGTATGCCAGCTCACCGCGGGACGTGTTGAGCAGGTCGGCGATGTTGAGCCCCGCCCCGGCCAGTACGGTCGAGATCTGGCCGACCATGTTGGGCACGTTCGAATTCGCGATCACGATCCGATGAGTGCCTGGGGCGCGGCGCAGGCTGGCTTCGGGGAAGTTGATCGAGTTCGTGATCTCGCCGCGTTCCAAGAAGGCCCGTAACTGCTCGGCAGCCATCACCGCGCAGTTGTCCTCCGCTTCGGCGGTGGAGGCGCCCAGGTGCGGCAACGCGATCACGTCCGGACGACCCAGCAGCCCCGACGACGGGAAGTCGCACACGTACCAGCTCAGCCGGCCCGCGTCCAAGGCTGCCAGCACCGCCGGCTCTTCAACGATCCCGCCGCGGGCGAAATTGAGCAGCACCGACCCGGGTTTCATCAGCGCCAGCCGTTCGGCATTCACCAGGGCTCGGGTGGCGTCGACTAGCGGCACGTGGACGGTCAGCAGGTCTGAGCCGGCAAAGACCTCTTCGACGGTAGCGGCCCGTTCCACGTCGGCCGACAACTGCCAGGCGTGGTGGATCGCGATCTGCGGGTCGTAGCCGAGTACCCGCATCCCCAGCGCCTGGGCCGCATTAGCGACCTGGACCCCGATCGCGCCGAGGCCGACAACCCCAAGGGTCCGGTCGGGCAGTTCAAAGCCGACGAATGACTTCTTGCCCTTCTCGGTGGCCTCCTGGATCTGGCGGTCATCACCGGTAAGCCCACCGGTGAAGTTCAGCGCCGGAGCCAGGTTCCGGGCTGCCAGCAGCATCCCGGCGATTACCAATTCCTTGACCGCGTTGGCGTTGGCGCCGGGGGTATTGAAGACCACGATCCCCCTCGCGCTGAGTTGCGGCACCGGGATGTTGTTGGTCCCGGCTCCGGCCCGGGCCACCCCCAACACCGAGGGCGGCAGATCGACGCCGTGCAGGTTGGCCGAACGAACCAGCACGCCCAGCGGCTGCGGCAGGTCCGGGCCGATCTGGTATCCGTCGAGCCGGTCCAGCCCGACCTGGCTGATGGCGTTGTAGGTACGGATCTGGTTCGACATCACCTGTTCTGCTTTGCAAAGTCATCCATGAACTGCAGCAACGCGTCCACGCCCTCGCGCGGCATCGCGTTGTAGATGCTGGCCCGCATCCCGCCCACCGAGCGGTGACCGGCCAGGTTCGTCAGCCCGGCGGCAGTGGCTTCGGCCACGAATTGCTTGTCCAGTTCCGGCTTCGCCAGCAGGAACGGCACGTTCATCATCGAGCGGGCATTCGGCGCGACCGGGTTGGAGTAGAAATCATGCCCGTCGATGAAGCCGTACAGGGCTTCGGCTTTCTCCCGGTTGATCCGGCCGATGCCCTCGGTACCGCCCTGCCGTTCGACCCAGGCCAGGATCTTGCCCAGCAGGTAGATCCCGAAGGTTGGGGGCGTGTTGACCATCGAATCGGCGCCAGCCATCTGGGTCCAGTCGACCACGGTCGGGGTCTCAGGCCGGGCCTGGCCGAGCAGGTCCCGGCGGACTACGACGACCGCCATCCCGGCTGGTCCGAGGTTCTTCTGGGTGCCGGCGTAGATTACGGCGAATCTCGTGACGTCGATCGGCTGGGACAGGATCATCGAGCTCATGTCAGCCACCAGTGGCACCTCGCCGGTCTGCGGTACGTAGTCGAAGGCCACGCCGCCGATGGTCTCGTTGGGGGTGTAATGGAGGTATCTCGCGCCCTCGGTGATCCGGTACGAGCCGGCAGCCGGAACCGTGGTGTAGCCCGACTCGGCCTCGTCGGCGATCACCTGGGTGACGGTGCCGAACCTCTTCGACTCAGCGATCGCCTTCTTCGACCACTGCCCGGTGTTGAGGAAGTCGACCTGATCCCCCGCGGCGGTGAGGTTCAGCGGCACCGCCGCGAACTGCCCGGTCGCCCCGCCCTGCAGGAAGAGCACCGCATAGTCGTCGGGCACCCCCATCACCGAACGGAACCGGGCCTCGGTCTCAGCAGCGCAGGCGACGAAGGCTTTGCCTCGATGGGAGACCTCCATCACCGACATGCCTGAGCCCTCCCAGTCGGTGAGCTCAGCCCGGGCTTCCTCCAGCACCTCAAGGGGCATCACAGCTGGACCGGCAGAGAAGTTATAGACGCGCATACCACGATCCTAGAGCGGCCGACTGCGGCCCGCCGGGGCACTGCCTCATTCGCCGTCGCCGGTGACTCCTCACGGCCGAGCAGCTCGTGGGCGCGCCGACTCAGCGGCTCCGAACCACCACCGCACCACTGGCCACATCGGCGAGGCAACGGCGGTAGCGGCCACGGTCCAGCAACGACGACCACAGGCCGACCAGCAGCGGCAGTCCGGCCACGACGACCAGGGCACGGACGAGTCCCCGTCGCCATCCGATGCTCCGGCCGGTATGGGCGTCCGCGAGGCGGATCTCGACGGTCCGCATCCCCAGCGTCGCACCGCCACCCCAGCCGCCGGCCAGGTAGGCCAGTGCCGCCACAGCCGCGCCTAATGCCAGCAGCAGGGGCTGGGAGGGCTGTAGCGTCCAGCCGATCCCCCCGACCACCAGGCCGATCAGGGCCAGGTCGATCAGCAGGGAGACTGCTCGGCTCGTGAGTGGCGCCGCCGGCAGGTCCACCAGGCCGGGTCGCGCCATCCCCGCCAGCGACCAGCGAGGCGCCTGCTCCGGCTGCGGGTGGCGCCTGCGGGCCTGCTCACCGGTCGTCACCAGGTTGCGAATCCGCTCCACTTCGATGGTCAGCAGGTCGATCTGATCCTCGGTGTACGGGGTCTGCTGATCGGGCGCCATGGTGGTCAGCCGCTCCAGCCAAGCGATTTGCTCACCGCCGCGGATCTGCCGAGTCCAGGCGCTGCCGTCCCACCAGCGTTCGACATCGACCGGGTCGTGGGGGCGCCGGAACCACCCGGCCTGCCCTGCCGGCGGCTCGGCAGGATCTAGGTCGCCGGTCGCGTACCGGACCGGGTCCAGACCGCAGTGCGAGCACGGCTGCGGGTACACGATGTGGGTGCCGCAGGCCCGGCAGGCCACCGGAACGCCGTACCGGCTGAAACCAGAACGAACTGACGTGGTCATAGCTCGCATCCCCCCAGAATTGGAGCCTCTTCATACAGCCCCCCGCTGTACGGCAACGATGGTAGAGGGACCGAACCAGCCACGCAATCAGATCTGACTGCGTCAGACCCAGCTGTGACGACGATAAGCCCGGCGCAGATCCCAGATCCCGTGGATCGCCAGCAGCGGTTTCGCCAGGGTCCATTCCCCGAACCGGTAGGTACGCCCGGCGCTCAGCCGCCGCTCAAGATCGGGCCGCTGGCGGCACAAATAGAGTCGAGCCTTGTCGACGTGATGCGGGGTGGAGACGATCGTGATCCGGTCTGCGTCCGCCACCCGTGCGATCAGGCAGGCCACATTCTGCCAGGTGGTACGGGAGACCTCGTCGAGCACCAGCTCACCGCGGTACCCGAGCTCACGGGCGTAGGCCGCCATCACGGCGGCCTCGCTGGCTGGTCCGGCGACCGGACCACCGCAGAGCATCAACCGGCTGCTGCTGGCGCCCGGATCGACCGATCGCAGGCCGGCCCGGACCCGCCACCGGTTCATGGCATTAGCCCGCCGGCCACGGTTGCGGAAGCCCAAGACCACGACCACTTGGCTGCCGGCCTGGGGCCCGGCCCTCATCCGACATGACGAGCGCCAGGTGACCCATTCACCCCACAGCAGGACCGCCAGTGTTGCGGCTGGCAGCCAGCGCCACCACGAACGACGCTGCGGATCAGATCGAGACACCTGAGCAGGTTAGCCCCGGGCCGGAATCTGATCTCGTGACGGCGACAGAGTGATGGATAAGAGACCTCAGGTGATCCTTTATTCACGGCCTATCGGGACTGTCAGTTATCTAGACTGGACGGCGTTGGGTTCACCCCCGACACCGTGAACTGCCATGAGGGAGGAACCGCAATGAAGAGGGCCGTGAGGATTCTATTCAGGATCATCGTTAGCTGTATCATCGTCGCTATTGTCCTGACGGCGGTCATCGTCGGTCTGCGCCGGTACAATGGGCGGACCTATCCCGTGATGCAACACGCCACGGCTGGCCGCGACAAGGCCGCGTATCCCACCAATGCCGAGGTGCGATCGATCCAGGGCACATATCTCAACGGTTTCCATTTCAGCCCGCCCCACCGGTCTCATCCCGGAACGGTCGTGCTCTTCGGCGGTTCGGAGGGCTCAGCGCCGTACGCCGATGCCAAGAAGCTCGCCGACCAGGGCTACGAGGTGCTGGCGCTGTATTTCTTCGGGCAACCCAACCAGAGACCCCGGATGGCGAATGTGCCCCTCGATCAGTACACTGAGATCGAGTCGTATATCAAGACGAACATCACCCACCCAACCCCGATCACGGTCATCGGATCGTCACGCGGAGCCGAGTTCAGCGCCCAACTCGCGTCCCACGGATTCCCGATCGACAACCTGGTGAACTACGCCCCCACCGATCGCTCCTATCCTGGCGAATTCGACCCGAGAAATCCCCGGGTGGAGTATCCACCGTTCACCTACCAGGGCATGCCCGTCCCGTTCGCAGGCTATGGACACAACAGCAGTCGAGTCATGGCCGATTTCTTCTGGGATCAACTCACAGGAAGACCCATGTACCTGCGACCAATGCACGTCGAAGCGGCTTCTCATGCCGAGTCATCGTCCGCGATCCGGCTGGACTCCTTCCAGGGCAACGCTGTCTTCTTCGCCGGCGGCCAGGACCGCATGTGGCAGTCTGAGATCGCGGCAACGCACCTGGCCGCGCAGTCTGGCCGGTTTAAGGTCTTCATCTTCCCCGATGCCGGCCACGTCTTCAGCGAAAACATCGCCGCGCTCGGCAACGGCTGGCAGATTACGCTCGGCGGCACAGCCGAGGGCTCGGCCAATGCCCTGCGCAGATCCGACCACATCCTGTCCGAATGCCTCGCCGAGTGGCACGGCAGCCTCTGACTGCCCGCACATGGCTGACCGGGAGGCGTTGGGGACCTCTCGGCCAGCTGCTGCCGACCCTGATCTGATGGTCCGAGCCTTCACTCGACCTGGCCGGTGCGGTCAGCCCACCATCAGTTCGGTCCTCAGATCAGCAGCCGAGGAGCCACCCACCCAGACGTCGATGGTGGTGGCGTCCAGGACCCAGTCACGGCAGTCGGCTGACCAGTACCGCAGCTGCTGGGGACCCAGCGGCAGGCGGACGGTTCGGGTCTGCCCGGGAGCCAAGGTGATCCGCTGGAACCCCTTCAGCTCCCGGATCGGCCGGGTAGCCTGCCCGTACCGCTGGTGGATGTACAGCTGGACCACCTCGTCGGTCTCCCGCTCGGAAGTGTTGGTGACGTCGACCAGGGCCGTGGTGGTACCCCCCACCGCGATCCGGGGCGGATCGAGCCGCAGATTCTGATAGCGGATGTCCGCGTACGACAGGCCGTGCCCGAAGCAAAACAGCGGCGTCGAGGGGGCATCCCAGTAGCGCTCGTGCTGAGCCTCGGGTTGGAAGGTGCGGTAGTGGTTGTAGACCATCGGCAGCTGCCCGACCGACCGCGGCCAGGTGAACGGGAGCCGGCCGGCCGGTGAGCAGTCCCCGTATAGTGCCGCCGCAACCGCCTCGCCGCCGCGGACCCCCGGATACCAGACCTGCATCACGGCCGCGGCCTGCTCGGCGGCCCAGCCGATCTGCAACGGCCGCCCGCTCATCACCAGGACTACGGTCGGGGTACCGGTGGCGACCACTGCCTCCAGCAGCTCCTGCTGACGACCCGGCAATTCCAGGGTGGAGACGCAGGCCCGCTCCCCAATCATGTTTTGGCTCTGCCCGACAACCACCACAGCCACCTCGCTGTCGCGGGCCAGCTGGGCTGCCCGGGCCAGTTCAGCCTCGGCATCAAAGTTCTCCGGCCAGACCATCAACTCCTGATCCTGGGCGTCGAACATCGACGGATAGAGCCGCTCACCCGGCAGCGCCCCGGGGGCGTAACGGACCTCGACACCAGCGCCGGCGCGACGTCGGATCCCCTCCAGGATCGTGACTGATTCTGTCAGGTTATAGTCAAAGATCCACGGTCCGAGCAGGTCCCGGGGAGAATCCGCCAGCGGCCCCAGTACCGCCACCGACCGTGGCGCGGCCAGCGGCAGAACACCGGTATTGGTCAGCAGCACCAGGGTCTTCTCGGCGGCAACCCGGGCGGTCTCGCGGTGGTCGGCCCGGTTCACGGTAGCCTCGGCTGCTTCCTCGTCGACGTACGGTTTTTCGAACAGACCGAGTCGGAATTTGATGCTCAACACCCGCCGTACGGCCTGGTCCAGCTGTTCCTCGCTGACCCGGCCGGCCCGGACCGCGTCTGGAAGCCGGGAGAAGGCCGGGTCCTCGAAACACATCTCCAGGTCCAGCCCGGCCGACAGGGCCCGGACCCCGGCGTCGGCCAGGTCACGGGCGAAGTGCTGGGTGTGCAGGGAGCGGACCGCATCGGCGTCACTGACCACGAAACCCTGGAAACCGAAGCGGTCACGCAGCACGTCGGTCAGCAACCAGCGGTTGGCGCTGGCTGGGATTCCGTTGAGGTCCATGTAGGCGCTCATGATGTTTTCGGCCCCCGCCTCAACCGCGGCCTGGAACGGCGGCAGGTAGAGGTTCCACAGCTGGGAGTCGGAGATGTCGGCGTCGTCGTAGTCCCGACCACCGAGCGCGGCGCCGTACCCGGCGAAGTGTTTGGGGCCGGCCAGGACCCGCTCCGGGCCCAGGTCGCCCTGAAAACCGCGGACCTGGGCAGCGGCGACCGCCGAGCCGAGGCAGGGATCTTCGCCGGCACCCTCGACGATCCGGCCCCAGCGGGGGTCGCGGGCGATGTCGACCATCGGGGCGAAGGCCCAGTGGATGCCGACCGCCCGGGCCTCGCGGGCCGCCACCGTTTGCCCGGCTTCGATGATCTGCGGATCCCAAGAGGCGGCCAGCGCGATCGGAACCGGCAGACCGGTACGCAGCCCGTGGATCACGTCGTAGCCGAACAACACCGGGATCCGCAGCCGGTGCCCCTCGATCGCGACCCGCTGCAGTCGGTTGGTCTCGCTGGCGGTGCGCACGAACAGCAGGGAGCCGACCCGGCCGTTGGCCAGGGCCTCATCAACCGCGCTCAACCGGGCCGCGTCCTCGCCGGGCCCGGCCTGCTGGCCCGGGTTCTGGTTCAGGTAGAAATACTGGGTCAGCTGACCGGCCTTCTCCTCCAGCGTCATCCGGGCCAGCAGGTCAGTGACCCGCTCCTCAACCGGCAGGCTGGGATCGTGGTAGGGCTGCGACGACATCGGCACCGACCTTTCTCGCGAGACTGGTGGTACGACCATACGGCTTGGCGCCGACGCCCGGCTTTGCCGACCGACGTGAGCCGAGAACAGACCGTGCGGCGGCGCCTGCCAGGTCCCGCCGCACGGCGTGGATGAATCGTCAGCGTCCGCTGCGTCTGCCGCTCGCGCCGCGGCTGCCGAGCTGGCTGACCGAAGTGACCTCGGTGCCGTTGGCGGTGACCTTGGCGCCGTTGAGAGTAACGGTCCCGTTGGCATCGACCGGGCTGGTCCCACCACCGTCGTTGCCGCTGGTGATGGTGAGAGTTCCTCCGGACAAGGTGACCCCGCCGTTGGAGTCGATGCCGTCGCTGCCAGCTTTGACGGTGGTGGTGCCGCCAGAAATGATGACCATCGAGCCGTCGTCCTGCTCGGTGCCGCCGGCGACCTTTCCGGCGGTGGCGTTGATCCCGTCGTCGTTCGCGGTGACGTTGACCGTACCGCCGCTGATGGTGATCGTACGAGCTTCCAGGCCCTCATCCGACCTGGCCACGGTGACGGTACCGCCGGCGATCGTGATCCAGCCCCGGCCGGTGTCTTTGGAATTGTCCGACTTCACGCCGTCGCCGCCGGCCTCTACGGTGACGGTGCCGTCGCGGACATCCACATAGTCCTTGCCGCGGATGCCGTCATCGGCTGCGGTGACCTTGATGGTGCCGGAGGCGATCACCAGGCCATCTTTGGTGTTGATAGCGTCATTCGCCCGGCCGTTCACCGTGAGAGAGCCGTTCCCGGCGATAGTGAGGTCGCTGGCGGAGGCGATCGCGGCTACCGGGGTAGCGTCGTTGGCGACCGTGTACTTGGCGCCGTCGGTGACGGTGCTGCTGGTCTTGTCCGCCAGGTACAAGGTGACTTTGTCGCCGCTGGTCACCGAGATCGCCGGCCCGGTAGTGCTGGAGATGGTGACCCCGTCCAGGATGACCACGGCCGTCTTGTCCTGGGGTACGGCGACCACCAGCTGCCCGTTGCTCAGGCTGCCGGAAACCCGGTAGACCCCAGCGGCGGTGATGGTGACGGTGTCACCGGAGACGCTGACCCCGGTGCCGCCGTTGGAAGAGCCATCAGCGAGGGTGACCTTGATCTCATCTGCGGTCTTCCAGGTGAGGTCGTTGGCGTCAAAATGGCTCTTCACAGCAGCCGTGTTCTGCGCGCCGCTGGCCGTGCTGGAGTTGCTGGAATCACGCGAGACGCTGGAACTGGTGTTGGTGGTGGTCGACGCCGGGTTGCTGCAGGCGGTGAACCCCAGGCTGAGGGCGAGGGCGACCACGCTAGTGGTGACCAGGCGGGCGATGCGGTTCATCGGGGATCCTTCTTCGATTCGCGGTCGGGTGTGCTTGCTTGCAAGACAAGACCATCTGCCTGTGAGCTAGCTGTGTCGTCCAGGTCGACATGCTGTGGATGCAGTACGGTCGCCTCGTTGCTGGGCGTGATCCTACGGCCTGATCGCCGCTCAGGAGGCCAACGCAGCGAGACCGATCAGCAGCGGCAACGGCAGACAGACCAGGCAAGCAACGATCAGGTGCCGCCAGCGGTGGCGGTAGATCAGGGCGACGAATTCACGCAGGAAGGCGTTGACCCGAAAGTACAGCGCCGACCGGGCCGGCGCCACCTGGACGTCGAAACCGATATCCCGTGCCAGAGCAGCGGTCCGCAGGACGTGGTAGTCGCTGGTCACCGACACCCCTCGCGCCTGCTCCCCCAGCCGTTCCCGCACCAGATCCCGACTAAAGGCCAGGTTCTCCTCGGTAGTGCGGGAGCGGTCCTCGATCAGGATCGCCGATGCGGGAACGCCCCGGGCGAGCGCGTACTCAGCCATCGCCGCAGCCTCCGAGCGGGGCTCGTCGGGGCCCTGACCACCAGACATGATCAGCGGGATCTCGCCGCCGGCTCGCTGCCAGCAGGCGATCCCAGCGTCGATGCGTGACCCCAGCAACCTGGCCACCTGCCCGCGGACCAGGCCCGACCCATGGACCACGACGAAGTCAGGACGCGGCCGCCGCCACAGCGCCGGGTAGACCAGCGCATACAACAGGTACGCGGTCAGCAGGAAACCCAGCCAGCCGAAGCCGATCACCACCGCGGCTGCGATCGCCACCAACCACGGCGCCAGAGTGCTCAGAATCAGAGAAGACAGGCAAAATCCGACCGCGACGATGATGCCCAGTCCAGCCAGTAGTGACAACAGGTTGGCCAGGCTGGCGCCCTCATACCGCCAGGTGATCACGCCGTTCACCAACAACGCCACGACCAGGACCAGCACCAGGATCGGTGACAGCATCGCCACGATGATGGCAGCAGGCGCGACCCCGACGGCGAGGGAGCCGGCCCCACCGATCATGATCACCGCGGCCATCAACCAAAACGGGTTGGATGCCTTGCGGGGATCGCTGCGGATGGACCTGCCGGCTGCGGCCATGGTCGCCACGACCACAGCGACAAGTACCCAGATCACGATAGGTATTGTCCCAGCGGCTGCCAGCGTGGCCCCCTGAGGTCTCACAGGGAAAAGGTTGCTGTTGCCCCGATGAGGCATCCGCGCCGTAGGATCGGCCCGATCCGACACCCGTGAAAGGCCGTTGCCACCGTGTCCGCACTCCTGCTTGCGATCATCTATCTGGCCTTTATCAGTCTGGGGCTGCCGGATTCGCTGACTGGTTCCGGCTGGCCGGCGATGCACCACGATCTGGGTGTCCCCGTCTCGTACGCCGGTCTCATCACGGTCTTGATCGCCGCCGGCACCATCGCCTCGAGCCTGGCCTCAGAACGGCTGACCCACCGTTTCGGCGCGGGCCGGGTGACCGCGGTCAGTGTGGCGATGACCGCCGCCGCATTGCTGGGTTTCTCGGTGTCGGACTCGTTCTGGATGCTGCTGGCGTGGACGGTCCCGTACGGGCTGGGCGCGGGCGCGGTCGATGCGGCGCTCAACACCTATGTCGCCCTGCACTACGCGGCCCGGCACATGAACTGGCTGCACAGTTTCTGGGGTGTCGGCGCCTCGATCTCTCCGTTCATCATGAGCCATGCGATCGCCACCGGGCTGGGCTGGGCCTCGGCGTACCGCACCGTGGGTCTGCTGCAGGTGGGGCTCGCGGCGATCCTGGCCGCCAGTTTGTCGTTGTGGACCAGGACGCATCCGGTCGTCAGCCCGGCGCCAGATGATGCCGGCGCTGCCGGCGAACCGGACGGGCGGGTACCGCTCGTTCAGGCCCTGCGGATCCCGGGGGTTTGGCTGATCCTGATCGCTTTCTTCGCCTACTGTGCCCTGGAATCGACCTTGATCCTGTGGGCCGCCAGCTATCTCGTTTCCGAGCGCGGGATCGGCGAGGCGACCGCGGCCGCCTTCGGTTCGTTGTTTGTGCTCGGGATCACCGCGGGCCGGTTCCTGGCCGGCCTGCTCGCTAACCGGGTCGGGGACCGGGCCCTGATCCGCGGCGGTTTCGTCGCCATGGGGACCGGTGTGCTGCTGCTGGTGTTTCCGTTTGGTCCGGGCTGGCTCGCTCTGGCGGGCCTGGTCATCGCCGGGCTCGGCGCGGCCCCGATCTACCCGGCCATCATCCATTCCACGCCCAGCAATTTCGGGGCCCGGAATTCGCAGGCAATCATCGGCATCCAGATGGCCGCCGCCTACACCGGCTCCACCCTGGCCCCGCCCCTGCTAGGCGCGGTCGCCGGCTGGACCGGGATGTGGATCCTGCCGCCGTACCTCGGGCTGCTGGTGATCCTGGGATTGGTGATGTCCGAACGGCTCGCCAGACGACCCCGTACCTGTTGAACGTTCTCTCCACATCCGCAGAATTAGCCGAAAATCGGCATATCAGATCCGCGGCCGACGTTATTAAATCCCATGGTCGCGTGTTCTGCGAGGACTGCAGAGGCCCTGCCAAAAATCAGGGGCGCGATCGCGTGCTCCCACAAGTTCAGGAAGGAGAGGTTCGGCGACGCATCTGCGGGAGGTCATGTCATCGAGCGAGGCGATAACGTCAAGAACGGACCGTGGCTCAAAATGTCCTACGGTCCGCTTGGCTCTCTGTCGAACATTGTTCGGAGTGGGCCCGGCGTCGATGACATGGTGGTGCCACAGGCGGCTGTGATGTGCGCAACGGTTGCGGAGATAGACAAGGGCCCTCACACGGTGAGCAAAGCCGGCCTTGGCGATCCCAGTGCTCGCGGCGACAGAGCCGGCCAAAATCCCCCGTCCCCCATGCTCGATGACTTTCGACAGGGTCCCGAACGACCACGCTTCGACAGCGGACCACACAGGCAGCTTGCTGTAGTCGCCGTCGTCCCGAAAATGATCGATATAGCGGTCCCTGCTCCGATCGAGATCACGCAGACAGGATTCAACAGTTGGTTCGTCAGCATAAAAATCCCTCTTGAGGTAATCACCGTAGGCCCCGTGCTCGTCGGAGATTACTCGAGCGACATGAGAGCGGAGCATGAGCTCCACTTGCGCGAGAGGTCGGATGAGAGCGGTACGCAGTGCCTCGTCGGCGTCGTGGACGGCGCGGATCTCACCGAAACTAGTCCCTGGCCGGAAAACGTTGTCGCCGCAGTGAGGTGCCTTCTGAAAGTATCGGGCGTAGCCGGAAAACCGGTAGTAGTTAGCGGCAGCCAGGAAGGCGGCACACGACGGCTTATCTTCAATGATGAGACCACGCCTATCCATCAGATCCACCAGTTCATCCAAGGACAGGCCAGGTTTCATGAGGTACCTCACAAAAAACGGCCCCTCCCATTATGAGCTTCTTCGAGAGGCTTGGGAGGGGGTCTATGCCTGACAGTGTACTACAACCACACAACGGTCGTCGACCATGCACAGACCTCGCACGAACGCTCAATCAGGCGTCCCTCCACAAAAGCCAGTCGAGCGCCACTGCGGGGTTGGTCGTCGGTCTGGGGTTGAGGGGCTAGGGTGGCAGACCACAACCTACGGTTGCGTAAACTTAAGGAGTGGAATGTCCGACGAAGGCCTGATTCACCCAGTGGTGACGGAGGTGAAACCCCGGCTGCGAGGCTGGCTACACGCCGCCGCGGTGCCCTGCTGCCTAGTCGGCGGGATCCTGCTGGTGCTTCTGGCTGGTTCTACCGCGGGCCGGGTCGGCGGTGCCGTCTACCTCGCCGCGTCGGTGATGCTGTTCGGCACCAGCGCCCTGTACCACCGGGGCCGGTGGTCGCCACGGGCAGAGGCGGTACTACGCCGGCTCGACCATTCCAACATCTTCGTCTTCATCGCCGCCACCTACACCCCGCTGGCGCTGCTGCTGCTGACCGGGACAGACCGGGTGGTCTGTCTGTCGGTGGTATGGGGGGTCGCCGTGGCCGGGGTCTGCTTCCGGGTCTTCTGGCTCGGCGCCCCGCGCTGGTTGTACGTGCTGCTCTACCTCGGGCTGGGGTGGGTAGCGGTGTTCTGGTTGCCGCAGCTGTGGGCTGCGGGCGGGCCGCTGGTGATGGCCCTGATCATCACCGGCGGTCTGGTGTACAGCCTGGGCGCGATCGTCTACGCCCGCAAGCGCCCCAACCCGTCGCCGCGCTGGTTCGGCTTCCACGAAGTCTTCCACCTCTGTACGGTGCTGGCCGCCGGCAGCCAGTTCGCCGCGATCACCCTGATCACGGTCTAAGCCGGCTCAGCCGAGCTGCCGGGCGAGCTGGTCGGCGGTAGTCACCGGCGCCTGGCAGACCCGCCCGCGGCACAAGTACGCAGTCTCGTTCCCGGTCTTGCCGCTCAGCAGGCCTGCGAAACCCTGGCTGTCAGGGGCTGCGACCACCACCACGCTGCCCGCTGGCGCCAGCCGGTACCCGGCCTGCGCCAGCGGCGATACCGGGTCGCTGCTCAACACCACCAGCTGGGCCGGGCCGTGCCCGTGGCGCGCCTCGGACGCCACCAGCAGGTCCCGCAGCGGCCAGCCGGCATGCCGCGGCGAGGCCGCCACCGCGGCGTACTGCGTTGCCACCGCCCGGTCCGCCCGCTGCTGGTAACGGTCATCACCGCTCAGCAGGGCCAGCAGCCGCAGCGCCGCCACCAGCGTCGAAGTCGGCGCCGGGGTGGCCGCGTCCGCCACCTCCCGCGGCCGCAGGTAGAGGTCGGCGCTGGCCGTATCCCAGAAACCCCCGTCGTCGGCGCCGAAACTGGCCAGGGCCACCTCCATCGTCTGCTGGGCGCGTCGCAGCCAGGTCGCGTCGCCGGTGGCGGCGGCCAGCCGGGCTAACCCCAGCGTCACCGCACCGTAGTCCTCGGCGGTACCGGGAGCCTCGCCCGGCTCACCCAGCCGGGAGGTACGGCGCAAGCCGCCCGCTACCCAGTGCACCCGCCACAGGTAGTCGCCGGCCGCTCGGGCCAGGTCCAGCCAGCCTCGCTCGCCCAGAATCCCGCCAGCTTGCACCAGAGAGTCGATCAGCCAGCCATTCCAGGCGGCCACCACTTGGTCGTCGGTATTGGGCCGGAACCGGTTGCCGCGTTCGGCCAGCAGCCGTTCGCGGACCGAGCCGAGCCGGACCGGCTCCACTGTCCCGCGCAACTGCAGCGTCGACAGGCCATGTTCGAAGCTGCCCTCGGTCGTCACGTGGAAGACCCGCTGCGCCCAGGCGGCGTCCTCCTCCCCCAGCGCGTCCACCAGCAGTTCAGGGTTCCACAGGTAATAGATCCCCTCGTGCGGCAGGCCGCGGATGTCGGCCGAGTCGGCATCCAGGCTGGCCGCGAAACCACCCTCGTCGAGGCGCAGCTCCCGCTCCACGAAGCCGACCAGGCGCCGTACCACGTCCTCCAGCAGCCAGCGTCGGGCATGGTCCTCGACTGGTACCCGGCACCAGGCCCGGGCGTACGTGCCCAGCAGCAGCGCATTGTCGGACAGCATCTTCTCGAAGTGCGGCACCACCCAGCCGGCGTCGACGCTGTAGTGGTGGAAGCCGCCGCCGACCTGGTCGTGGATCCCGCCGCGGGCCATCGCCTCCAGGGTCTCCAACACCACCGTGTCGCTGTCGGGTTGACGCCGGGCCAGTAACGCGTCCATCACCAGGGTGGGTGGGAATTTGGGGGCATCGCCGAAACCGCCATGGATCGGGTCGTATTGCTGCGCCAGCTGCCCCAAAGCCACGGTCAGGTCCGGGGCCGCGGTCAGGTCGATAGCGGCGCTGGCCCGAAGCCGGTCGACGATCACCGCGGCCGATTCCAGCACGTCGCCTCGGCGCTGCCGCCACACCTCGACCAGGGCGGTGACCACCTCGGTGAACGACGGCTGGGTCCCCTCCCGAACCGGTGGGAAATAGGTCCCGGTGAAGAACGGATCACCGTCCGGGGTCGCGAAGACGGTCATCGGCCATCCTCCGGAGCCGGTCAACGCCTGGGTGGCGCGCAGGTAGACCGCGTCCACGTCGGGATGCTGCTGCCGGTCGACCTTGATCGCGACGAGGTTTTCGTTCAGCAGGTGGGCCAGCTGCGGGTCGGTGAATGACTCTTGGCGCATCACGTGACAGGCATGGCAGGCCGCGTACCCGATGGAGATCAGGACCGGCAGGTCCCGGCGGGCCGCCTCCGCGAAAGCTTCCGCCCCCCAGGGCCACCAGTCCACCGGGTCGTCCGCATGCTGGAGCAGGTACGGGCTGGAGCTGGTACGCAACCGATTCATGCCCCGTAGCCCATCATGACCGGGCTGGTCGCGTCATCTGGCGTCGCGTTCACTCCTCGGCTGCTACGGCATGTTGGCGAGCCGCGGCCGCCTCCCGGGCCCGCCGCTCCCGGCTGGTCCGGGCCAGCTTGGCCAGCGACTTGCGCAGCCCGATCACGGCGATTATCACCATCGCCAGGGTGATCAGGCCGCTTTGCAGGTGGTGCAGACCGCCGTACAGGGCGATATACACGTACGGGCCAGCTATTCCGCCCAGAACACAGATCGTGCCGACCATGTTGCGGGTCCGGCTGTGAGATCCGGTCATCGCGCCTCGTACCAGATCCCCGATCCCCCACACGTACGGGATGGTGGTCACGATCTCGATCACTAGGAAGACCCGCCAGTCGGTTTGGGCCACGGTGTCAACCCCCGTGGCGACCGCGATAGTACGGAAAGCGCTGTAGATCATCATCAAGACGAAGGCTGTGATCTCCGGCCAGAACTTACGAGACCGGTGATAGACCGCGCGTACGGTCTCCACGATCGAGGTCGAGACATGCACCGCAGGATCGTCAGTGGCCTCGGCCATGATCTCCCCTCCGTGCGGTGGTCGGCCTGGCCAGGATAGCCAAGCTCACGCAGGGGATTCGGCGCTTAACTCCCGCGCCCAGGTTTCGGCCTCGGTCAGGTCCCACCCCTGCGCAGGTACCAGCAACGATTGTCGCAGAATCCGGACCGGCATGCACTCGGCTCAGATCAGGAACTCCGGCGCCGGCTGCGCAGTCTCGACTGCGATCCCAGAGAAGAGGTCATTCTCGGGGATCGTGGTCGGCACGGTCGACATCACCAGCTGGTAGTCCTCGGTCGGCCAGCCTGCCTTCTGGATCTCCATCGGCACCGCGAACCAGGGCCCGTCAGGGTCAACCTGGGTGGCATGGGCCCGCAGCGCCGCGTCCCGGACCGGGAAATAATCCGCGCACGGCACGAAAGTGGTCAGGCGGTGCGCCAGATGGTCGGTCGGCCACTGGGTCAAGCGTTCGGTGTAGACCGGCTCCAGCCCGTGCTCGTGCATCAGCTCGTCAAGCTTGGCGAAGCGGTTGCGGTGGAAAGTCATGTGGTAATAGACCTTGAGCACTTGCCACGGCTGCCCCAGCTCGGGCCGGTCCGACGCCGCCGCCATCGGCACCGCCGCCATCGAAATCCGGTGGCACTGGATGTGGTCGGGGTGCGGGTAGCCGCCGTTCTCGTCGTAGGTGAGCAGCACATGCGGGCGGAAGTCCCGGATCACCTCGACCAGCCGGTACGCAGCCTCGCTGACCTCCTGCAGCGCGAAGCAACCCTCAGGCAGCGGCGGCGGCGGATCCCCCTCAGGCAGGCCACTGTCGACATAGCCGAGCCATACCTGCCGGATCCCGAGCAGCTCCCGGGCGGCGTCCATCTCCGCGGCCCGGATTTGGGCGATGTTCTCCAGCACCTCGGGGCGGTCCATCTTGGGGTTCAGCACATCGCCGCGTTCGCCGCCGGTACAGGTCGCCACTAGCACATCGACACCCTCGGCGACGTACTTGGCCATCGTCGCCGCGCCCTTGCTCGACTCATCATCGGGATGGGCGTGGACGGCGAGTAGGCGAAGTGGTTCGCCTGCCGGATCAAGGCGGATGGGCTCGGGCATGCCCGGTATTGAACCATCGCCTCACAGGCTTGCCGACCGGGCCGACAAATATGGACGCGACCCGAAGGTGGCCGTGGACCTCAGCGATGGTGGATCAATCGGCGGCGAATCACTAAGATACCCCGATGAGCACGGAGGAGATCTGGCTGACCCAGGACGCGTACGACAGGTTACGCGAGGAGTACGAGCACCTGATCAACGTGGGCCGCGACGAGGTCTCGACGAAGATCGCTCGGGCCCGCGAGGAGGGTGACCTGTCGGAGAACGCTGGCTACCACGCGGCCCGCGACGAACAGGGCC
Organism: uncultured Propionibacteriaceae bacterium; assembly: GCA_938046585.1. Classification (GTDB taxonomy): domain Bacteria; phylum Actinomycetota; class Actinomycetes; order Propionibacteriales; family Propionibacteriaceae; genus Fen-668. The sequence goes on from CALIWR010000006.1 coordinate 269,803, forward strand.
AGCAGGAGCTGCGGATCCGCCAGCTCAAGGAGATCCTGGCCCGGGCCCAGGTCGGGACTCCTGGCGGCGGTGACACCGTACAGCCGGGCATGAGAGTCACCATCGCCTTCGACGGTGACCGCGACGACACCGATACCTTCCTATTGGGCTCGCGGGAACTGATCGGGCTCGACGACTCGGTCGACCTGGCCGTGTACTCGCCGCAGTCGCCGCTGGGGGCCGCGATCACCGGCCGCCAGATCGGTGAGGATGTCTCCTACCAGGCCCCCAACGGGCGGACCATCAGCGTCACCATCGTCGACGCGGCCGCCTACTGACCGCTGCGAACCCAGCTCTCACAGATCGACCAGCAGCCGCTGGGCCTCGACCGGGTCGAGCGCCCCGGAAGCCACCTCCCGCAGCACCTGTTCCCGGGTCAACACCGGTTCCGACTCAGCCTCGGTATCAGCGAGCCCGAGCCGGCCCAGCACCTGGGTGAGGCGGGCCCGGGCGGTCGGGTACGAGACCCCCAGGTGCTTCTCGAGTTCCCGGACATTGCCCCGAGACGCGAGGAAGACCCGCAACACATCCAGCTCGGCCGGTGACAAGGCACAGAAATCGCAGGGCTGGAAGTGGCCGCCGATCTCGCAGCCGCAACTGGCGCAGCCCAGCCGGGTCAGGGTCAGCCGGTCACCACAGACCGGACAGTCGGATGGGGCCCGGTGGATCATGCCGGGTCCTGCGACGGACGAGTCTCGGCCGTTCCCAGCCGGACCGTCGCGTACCCCATCACCACACTGATATCGAGCCGGGCCGAACCGTTGCCCATCACCACCTCGTCAGCGCCGTCGTCGTGCTGGCCGTGCCAGGCGATCCGCCCGAGCTGGGTGTCGCCCTTGACCACGACATTGGAATCGTCGTCCAAGGCGATGCTCAGGCTGCCCGATTCACACCGGATCCGGGACCGGCCCGAGGTGATACTGCCGTTGAGCGTGACTTGGGCGGCGGTCGCCAGGACGTCAGAGGCCTCGGCTACGTCTTCCAGCACCGCCGAACCGGCGGTTACCCGGACCTTGCCCAGGTATGCGACACCGGTGGTGTGCAAGGTGCCGGCGGTGGTCTCGACATCGAGCACGATCGCCGGGTTGACCCGCAGCTGCAATTCCTTGCCCAGCCCCAGCGAGCGCAGATCGTCGAGGCTGCGCGGGGGACGCAGTAGCGAGAACCCTTCCAGGCTCGGACCGGCCTCGCCGTCGCTACTCACCTCCAGCACCGAACCGTCACGACGCAGCAGGTGCGGCCCCTCGGCGGCGGCGGTAGCAACGGACGAGTCACCGATGATCCGGACCCGACGCCCGACTGCCCGTACCGAGATCCGATCCACCCCATTGGTGCCGGGCGCGCGCCGTTTCCTGGGCCGCTGTGGCTCGCGGAACGATTCCCGGTCGTACGTGGCGTACTGCGGCCGTTCCCGCCACTCACCGGTGGCCTCCTGCGGGGTGGGGGTCGCCGGCTGTTCGAAACGGGTCGGGTCTTGGCTGCGCAGCTGGTCGATGCGGCGGCTGGCCTCGGCGGCGTCGATCCTCCCGGCAGCGAGTTCTTCCAGGATCGGGGTGATATCAGCTGAGTCCGTCATGCTCAAAATGATAGCCGTGCTTTCGAGAATGAGAAGTCATTCTTTCAAGCTTTGCGTTGGTAGTCTCCGGGGTATGGAACCCTCACCTCGGCTGCCGCAGGCGGTGTGGGTCCTCGGCGGCATCGGTTTCTGTGTCGCTGTCGGCTTTGGTGTGGTGCTGCCGGTACTGCCGGTGTACGCCCGGACCTTCGGCGTCTCCACCTTCATGGTCGGCGCCGTGGTGTCCTCGTTTGCGCTGGTCCGGCTGCTCACCACCCCGCTAGCGCCGCAGCTGACCGAGGCCTGGGGCGAGGCGCCCATAGTCGCAGCGGGCTGCCTGATCGTCGGCCTGTCCAGCGTCGCTACCGGGCTCGCCGACTCGTACCCGGTGCTGCTGGTCTCCCGAGCCGTCGGCGGGATCGGTTCGGCGCTGTTCACCCTGGCCGCCTCACAGTTGATCATCCGGATCAGCCCCGCCGCAATCCTCGGTCGAGCCAGCAGCATCTTCGGTGGCGGTTTCCTACTCGGCGGGATGGCCGGACCGGCGATTGGCGGCGTTCTGGCCACGATCTCGCTGACCACACCGTTCTTCTTCTACGCCGCGACCCTGGTCCTGGCGAGCTTGGTGGCGACCCTGCTGCCGCGGCAAAGTCACCAAGAACGGGTGGCGGTCGAGTCGCTGCCACTGTCGACTGCCCTGCGTGACCCACGCTACCGAGCAGCGCTAACCTCAGCCTTCGCCTCGGGTTGGCAGTCCCAGGGGGCGCGTGGGCTGGTGGTCCCCTTGTTGGTGACCGAGGTGCTGCTGTTACCGGCAGCCCGTTCCGGCGTGGCCTTCGCGCTGGCCTCGGCGGCGCAGGCCGCCACCTTGTACGGGGCAGGTTGGCTCACTGATCGGGCCGGCCGGCGCTCGACCCTGGTGGCCGGCTCGCTGCTGACCGCCGTACTCGGGGTGGCCTTCGCCCAGGCCGGCAGCTTCACCTGGCTGACGGCGCTGCTGTGTCTGTACGGGGTGGGCGCCTCGCTGTCGGCCACCTCCACCCAGGCCAGTCTCGGCGATGCCGTCGGCACCCGCCGAGGCCCTGCTCTCGCCGCCTATCAGATGGCCGGTGATCTCGGCTCGATCACCGGACCGTTGGCGGTCGGGCTGCTGCTGGACCACTACCCGGCTGCGGCGGCGATGTCGATCGGGGCGGTGCTGCTGCTGATCACCGCGGCCTTGGCCTGGGTGATGCCGCGCCGCCTGACCAGGACTGAGCGATGACGGCAGACCGCGGGCTGGATGGGTAGGGTGCCCGCATCGGGATCGATCTGCATACCGCCGGGTATCCGGCCGGGCCAGGCCGGTTCCGCCCAGGCCGAGATGCATGACCGCTGACCAGGAGGGAAACCTGTGACCACCGCCGTTGTTGAGGAGATCCTCAGCCAGATCCCCGTCGATCAGCTGGCCGAGCAGCTAGGAGTCGCCCCAAAGGCCGCCGAGCAGGCCGCCCGGGCCGCGATCCCGACGCTGATCGGCGGGCTGCAGCACAACGCCTCCGACCTGGAACAGGAGCCGCGGATCGCCCATGCCCTGCTGGAGCATCAGGGCTCGGCACTGCTGGAGGGTGGGCTGAACCTGGCCGATGTCGACACTGACGACGGCGAGAAAATCGTACGGCACATCTTCGGCGACCAGACTGCCCCGCTGGCCCAGGCGCTGGGCAGCGGGACCGGCAACAGCCAGGACCTGATTCGCAAGCTGCTGCGGATCCTGGCCCCGATCGTGTTGGCCTATCTGGCGCAGCGGATCACCACCGGTCTGCAGTCACGTACCGGCGCTGACGGTGGGATCCTCGGTGACATTCTCACCGGCGCTGTGGCCGGTCCGGCCACCCAGACTCAGACCGGCCAGCAGGGCGCCGGCGGGGCGATCCTGGGTTCGATCCTGGGGTCGATCTTGAGCGGTGGCAGCCTCGGTTCGATCCTGGGCGGCGCCCAGCAGGCACCGGTCCAGCAGCAGCCGGCGCCGCAGCCCGCCCAGCCGGCAGCCCAGCCCGAGCCGGGCGGGATCGTCGACGACATCCTCGGCGGTCTCTTCGGCAATCGGAACCGCTGAGGCGATGCGGCTGGTTCTCGCTTCCCGGTCCCCGGCCCGGCTCAGCACCCTGCGTCGAGCCGGGATCGAGCCGCAGGTCCTGGTCTCGCAGGTGGACGAGGAAGCAGTCCAGATCAGCGACCCGCAGGACCTGGTGTTGGAGTTGGCACGCCTCAAATGCGAGGCAGTCGCCGCCACCGTGCCCCGCGACGAAGAATTGGTGGTGGTCGGATGTGATTCGGTATTGGATCTCGACCGCAAGCCGTACGGCAAACCCGGATCCCCCACGGCCGCAGCCCGGCTCTGGCACCGGCTCGCCGGCCGGCAGGCGAACCTGGTCACGGGACACCATGTCGTGGTCCGCCGCGGCGGCACCGAACGACGGGCAAGCCGGGTCGCCCAGACTACGGTCTACTTCGCCGACCTCAGCACCGAGGAGATCGAGGCGTACGCGGCCACCGGCGAGCCAGAGCACGTCGCTGGCGGCTTCACCATCGACGGCTGGGGTGGGCCCTTCATCACCCGGGTCGACGGCGACCCGCATAACGTGGTCGGGATTAGTCTGCCGCTGCTGCGGATGATGCTGGCCGACCTCGGCGTCACCTGGCACTGTTTGTGGACCACGGGCCAGGCCTGAGGGTTAGCGCGACCGAGCCCGGATCGTGAGCCCCCAGACCTCGTCGCTGGCGGTATAGGCCCCCTGGTACTGCTGATCGCCGAAGACCAGCGCGTCGGCGCCGGAGCCGGTCACGTCCCAGCCCAGGGTCGGCAGGTGCTGCGCCAGCAGCCGCCGGATCTGCTCCCGGTCGGTGCCGTACCCGAAGGCCGAGATCAAGTTTGGCTGGTCGATCCGGCGGGTCAGCGTGACCCCGCTCGGCAGCAGTACCCGGTTCGCGGGCCCGTTGCGCCAACCCAGGTCAGCCAGGCTGACCGTCCCGGCCGGTGCCCGACGAGTCACCGCAGTGGTGGGGCTGGGGGGCACGGTAGTGGGGGCGCTGCCGCAGCCAGCCAGGAGCAGGGCAGCAGCCACGGCAAGGGTCCGGCTCGGCTGAAACACGGCCCACACGGTAGTCCCCATGGTCGTCCGATGGTGAGACCTACCACGGCGTTGGGACAGGTGGGATACGGTACTCATCCGATGAACAGCCACCCCAGCGCCAATCAGACCCAGCGGCGCCGATCACGACTACCGGCGCCGCTGCGCGCCATGCGTCCTAAGCAGTGGGTGAAGAACGTGCTGGTGTTCAGCGCCCCGCTCGCGGCGGGGCGGCTGCTGGACCTGCGGGTGCTGGGTGAGACCCTGCTCGCGATGGCCGCTTTTGGCCTGGTCAGCTCGTTTGTGTACCTGATCAACGACATCGTCGATGTGGCTGAGGACCGCCAGCACCCCACCAAACGTTTCCGTCCGATCGCCTCGGGTGAACTGCCGGTGCCGGTCGCGATCGGGATGGCTGTGGTCTGTCTACTCGCCGGGATCGGGATCGGGCTGGCCACCGCGATCCCGCTGGCGGTGGTGCTGGCAGTGTACGTGGTATTGCAGCTCGGCTACGCCCTATGGCTCAAGCACCAGCCGGTGGTGGACCTGGCCGTGGTGGCGGTCGGTTTCCTGCTGCGGGCCCTGGCCGGTGGCCTGGCCAGCGGGATCCCGATCAGCCAGTGGTTCCTGCTGGTGGCCTCTTTCGGTTCGCTGTTCATGGTGGCCGGGAAGCGGTTCTCCGAACTGGTCGAACTCGGCCCGAACGCCGGGACCCGGCCCTCACTGGCGGCGTACTCAGCCGACTACTTGCGTTTCGTCTGGGGCCTATCGGCCACCTTGGTGATCACCTTCTACAGCCTGTGGGCCTTTGAACAGCAGGCTCGTACCGTATGGGGGGTCCCGTGGACGGCAGTTTCGATCGCCCCGTTTACCCTGGCGGTACTCTCGTACGCCCGCGACATCGACCGGGGCACGGCCGGGGAACCGGAGAACGTGGTGCTGCACGACCCGGTGCTGATCGTGCTCGGGCTGCTGTGGCTGGTCACCACCGGGATCGCGGTCTTCGGCCGCCCGATGTAGTCCCCAGAAGCAGAACGAGCCTGGCCCCGTAGATTCCGGGACCAGGCTCGGCTGTGTAGACGCGTCAGCCCAGCTTGTCGCGGCCCGGCAGATCGGCGGGCATCGCCAGCTTGGTCGTGACCTGGGAGGCCGGGGCGAGGTTGTACTTCTCGAAGGACTTGCGCAGGTATTCGGCGGCGTCGACGTTCAGCGAGCTTTCGGTCCACATGGCGTAGGGCAGGTTCACGAAACGCTCCTGCTGCACAGCGGGCAGGTCCTTGGTGACCGGATGGGACTTCAGGATGTTCACCTTCTCCTGGAAGGTCTGGCCCGGGTAGTCCACGAACACGAAGACGTCCGGCTTGGCCGTGGCCAGCTTCTCCCAGCTCACGCTGGTCCAGGTGTCCTTGACGTCAGCGGTAGCGTTCACGCCGCCAGCTTTCTCGATGATCGCGTTCGGGGCCCCGAAGGAGCCGCTGGTGAAGATGGTGTCCTTGGCAGAGTCGAAGACGAACGCCACCGGTTTCTTCTCCGGCTTCGCGGCGGCGTCGATCGCCTTCAGCCGCTCCTGCTGGTCTGCTACGACCTTCGCGGCGGCCTCCGTATGACCGGTGATCGCGCCGAGATTGGTGATGTCGGTAGTCACCGCCTCCCAGGGGTCGACAAGACCACGTTTCGTGGTGCCCTTCTGACGGCAGGACTCGGTAAGCAGGTACGACTTGATCCCCTTCTCCTTCAGCATGTCCGGGGTGAGGTTCTTCGACTCGGAGAATCCGTAATTCCAGCCGGCGACCATGAGGTCCGGCTTCTGGGCGATGATGCCTTCCAGGGTCGGGTAGTCCTTATTAGTCTCTTTGAGTTTGCCAACGACATCTGCCCCGTATTTGGCTTCCAGGATCGCCTTGTCACGGTTCATGCTGCTGACCGCGACGATGTTCTCGGCCCCGCCGACTGCCAGGACCAGGGAGATGATGTTGCCGTCATTGACAAACATCCTCTTGGCCGGGGCGTCGAGTTTCAGCTCTTCGCCGCAGTTGGTGACCGTCACCGGGCCTGCCGCGGAGGCAGAACTCTTGGCTGCAGAGGGCTGTGCGGATGAGCAGGCGCCGAAAGCCGCGACAGTTGCCAAAGCCACCCCCGATACCACCAATGTCGTGAACTTCATTCGTGTTTTCCTTCCTGAGTGGGATTGCCCTGGGGGTCCGCTGTGATCAAGCCGTCGATGACGAGGTGATCGACGTCGTGGTCGCCAGAGACGATCTGGCGCGAGCGCACCCGGAAGGAATCCTCCAAGTGCTGCGGGGTCATGGTGTCGAGGGGAGCACCCGAGGCCAAGATCGCGCCGTCGGCGAGCATCACCACCTGATCGAACCAGCCCATCGCCAGATCGAGATCGTGAATGGTGGCGATAATGGTCCGGCCGGTGGCCCGCATCGTCGTCAGCAGGTGGATCTGGTGATGGACGTCGAGATGGTTGGTGGGCTCGTCGAGCAACAGCAGGTCAGTGCCCTGGGCCAGGCCTTTCGCGAGCAGGGCCCGGCGCCGTTCTCCGCCAGAAAGGTGGGCGCAGGAGCGATTCGCCAGGCCGGTCAGCCCAACTGCGGCCAGGGCCTCGGCGACGATCGCCCGTTCGCGGCGGCCGCCGACCTGCCAGGGGGCCTGGTGTGGCAGCCGCCCGAGGGTGACCATCTCGCTCAGGGTCAGCTCATCAGGGATGGTCTCTTCTTGGGCGACGAAGGCGAGCCGACGGGCCCGCTGCCGCGGCGATAGGGAGGCCAGGTTCGTATCGTCGACCGTCACCTGCCCGCAGATCGGGCGCCGGACACCGGCGAGGACCCGCATCAGGGTCGACTTTCCGACCCCGTTGACGCCGACGATGGCGGTCATTGTGCCTGAGGCGCAGGCCAGGCTGATACCACGAACGATGGTGCGGTTCCCGATGCCGCAGGTCAGGTCCTGGGCCTCTAGACGGCTCATGCCGCACCGCCGTACTCGTAGCTGCGGCGCCCCATCACCACGAGGAAGACCGGCGCCCCGATCAGGCCGGTGACCACGCCGAGGGGGATTTCGGCGGGCGCAACGATCACCCGGGAGGCCACGTCAACCCACAGCATGAACAACCCGCCGAAGGCCGCTGCCAGGGGCAGGACCCGGTAGTGCAGGGAGCCGACCACCATCCGGCACAGGTGCGGGATCACGAGGCCGACGAATCCGATCCCCCCGGAGACCGCCACCAAGACCCCGACCAGCACCGCCAGCAGCACGAACAGGCCCTGCCGCAGCGCGCCGACGGGAATGCCGAGGGCGGCTGCCGTGTCCGGCCCGACAGCGAGGGCATCAAGCCAGCGGCTGGCCAGCAGCAGCAGGATCAGGCAGATCACGACTACGCCGGTCGAGAGCGGGATCCGGTCCCACTGGGCCCCGGAGACGCTGCCAAGCAGCCAGAACAGCACCGACTGGGCGGCACGCGGATCGGGGCTCTTGAAGACCAGGAAGCTGGCGATCGCCGAGAACGCGGACGAGAGGACCACCCCGGACAAGACCAGCCGGATCGGGGTCAGCCCACCTTGGGCCATCGACACTAGGTAGACCGCGACGGCTGCGGCGAGAGAGCCGAACAGGGCGCCGACGGAGATCGCCCACAGCCCGAAAGCCGACGTCAAGATACCGAAGGTGATGACCGCGGTAGCCCCGACCGAGGCCCCGGCGGAAACCCCCAGCAGGTACGGGTCCGCGAGCGGGTTACGTACCAGGGTCTGCATCGCCGCACCCGCGATACTCAGGCCGGCGCCTACGACCACGGCCAGCAGCGCCCGGGGCAGCCGCAACTGCCAGACGATCGCCTCGATCGCCTCGTCGGGGGGGCCGACGTCCCATCCCAGATGGCTGAGCAGGACCTGCCGCACGGCATCCGAATCGAGCGTCTCGGAACCGATGTTGACCGAATAGATGACGCTCAGACCCGTCAACACGAGGATCACCAGCGTGAGAGGGATCGCGAGAACGCGGATCACATCACGAACCGACCTCGTTGGCCGCACGACAACCGACTCCCAAGATCACGAGCCCGGACGCGGGACCCTTGACGAATCTATCCCGAGAGTTGTGGTCTTCGGACTTCGCCTCATCCTCGCCTGCGGCCTTCCCGGGGGTAAGCCCAGTGGCATCATCGCAGGTCCGTCACCGTTACCGCTGCGCGTCAGTCCCGGATTCACACCGGGTTCCCGCATCCGACGAATCGGATGCCTGACAACTCTCTGGCCCGAACCATAGCATTCAGAAATCCCCCGCCGCGACCAGGCCGGCGAGCCGGCGCCGGCCGTACGGCGAACCGCCCGAGATTCTTGTCGGCCGTCGACGCTAGGTCCACTGTCGTGGCAGATCCGAGCCCGGTGGTGTCGGCACCGAGCAGATCGATGCCGGGCAGATCGATGCCGGGCAGATCGATGCCGGGCAGATCGATGCCGGGCAGATCGATGCCGGGCAGATCG